>NZ_RQVS01000026.1 GCF_003865375.1 Gulosibacter macacae
ACACGCCAGCCCCACCTACCCCCTCAACTGCGAAGAGCCAGTTCAACTCTCCAAACATCAATTGCGTCACCGGCTCTCACCTGTGAGCTCGTGCGTCGTCCTCTCGCCAGTCCCACTCCGCCGAGAGCACGGTCCAGGATCCCTCGCAATGACCACAGCGTCTGAGCTGAGTACCACCCTTGCGCGCCTCCGATCTGCGAGATGACTTGCCACAACGCCTCCTGCGTGGCTGAGGTTTCAAGACTCCGATCGTCCGTGAAAACTTTGCGCCCCGCCCAGACGGGGTCACTTGGCAACGGGTCGCTTGGGGCTCGCGGGACGCGAGTATCGACCCAGCTGGTCTCGATGCCGTCAACAGCTATGCGGCCGAGCGCAAATCTTACGGCCGCGCGATAGTTCGTCAGTCCTGGGGGCGGTGGGCTGATCCACTGATCTATGTCATGCTCACTCATTACACAATCGTTCTGCAAGGACTCCACCAGAGGTCTGGCAATCTGGCGCGGCACGGGAGTCACCAGGCCAACCCAATGAGACGCAAGTCTTGGGGTCAGAACGGGGAGCGCCGCAATGTGACGTTGGGGCAAACCTGCTTCAAGTGCATATGCGTTCATCATCTGCCCATATCGCAGAACATCGGGGCCACCGATGTCGAACTCGCGGTTGAGCGCTTCGATGATACGAGCAGCAGCGAGTAGGTAGTAAAGTACGCCTCTGATCGCTATCGGCTGGATAAAATTTCGGACCCACTTGGGTGCAGGCATATACGGCAGTACCTCGGTCAAGTGCCGTACCATTTCAAACGACGCTGAACCAGATCCAATGATCACCCCGGCCTGCAGGACGATCGTCGGCACTGAGGAGTCCAGGAGAATCTTCGCAACCTCGACACGTGAATCGAGATGTGCCGACAATTTTGTGTTCTTTGGATGGAGCCCGCCGAGATAGATGATGCGTCGTATGCTCGCATCAGCGGCCGCGGTAGCAACTGCTTGTGCGATCGCTCGGTCAGTCGCGGCGAAGTCTTTCCCTGCGGTCATCGAGTGGACGAGATAGTACAAGGTGTCGACTCCGATGCACGCCCTTCGAAGAGACAGGGCCTCCGATGCGTCACCCCCACAAATCTCAACTTTGTGCGCCCATGACATGGCCAAGATTCGCTCTCGCGACCGAACGAGAACCCTCACGCGGTATCCAGCTGCCAACAGTCTCGGAATAAGCCGGCCGCCAACATACCCCGTTCCTCCGAGCACCAGCACGAGCGGTAGCCTGCCATCATCACGAGGGAGCGCGATCAGCTCATCTTCGGCACCTCTCGGGTACGTTAATTCTTCGTGTTCCGCAACCCGCAGGCTTTCGGCATCGCCCTCTCTCCTCATGGCGCTCTCCTCACTGTTCTAGGTTTCTGACGCAACCCCACCGTCAGGCATTGATAGCGAAGAGTCGAGTGCTTGTAACACGTTTTCTGCGCTCGCCCAGGTCTGACGATCCTCCGTGATGCCCTGGGTGAGTTCGTCAAGGAATCGGGTCACTATTGCACGTTCACCACTGGACAAGCGGGAAGCCGCCAGAAACCTCCGTGCTTGTTGGCGGCCAACGGATCGTTGAATCATCGCTTCGGTCTGCGGTCTCACTTCAATCGTGAAAGCTCGTCGATCGGACGGGTGGATGCGGCGGGAGATGTGCCCACCACGTTCAAGCCGGTTCAGTAACTTTGTCGTCGAAGCAGGTGAGATGCGCAGATGTTTAGCGAGCATCGTCGGGGTTGAAACGTTTCCTCGGCGCAAGGAGACCACAAGGAACTGCAACGCACGCATCTCCTGAGCGGAAAGGTTCATGGCAGAGCGGGATGCTTCGGTGAGTTCACGTTCTGCATCGCGCAGATTCGCAAGCGAATTTGTGAGCTCGTTGACTTCCAACAGTTCGGGTTCGGAGATATTCGGTGCTTCGAACATGCCGTTCGCCTGCGACGCATGCATCAATCGTTCGAGATCTTGCTGGATGAGGGTTTCTTCCGATCTCGACTCGACGCTTGCCATCTGTCACTCCTCGAAATTTTCAACAGAACCACTACAGTTTACTTTCCTGTGGTTTACTATATCGTACTAGAAACAAAATTGTTTCTTGAGCTTTCGTTCTTACCTTAAGGAGGCGAAATTGGCATCATCGCCCGAATTGGTCGTACTTGTGGATCACACTGGAGCCCCCATTGGGACCCGACTCAAGTCCGATGTCCATGATGAGAACACGCCCTTGCATTTGGCTTCCTCGTGCTACCTGTTCGATGAACACGGCAGGGTACTCGTGACACGTCGGGCACTCACGAAAAAGACCTGGCCTGGGGTGTGGACGAATAGTTTCTGCGGCCATCCTGGCCCCGATGAATCGTTTAATGAAGCCATCATGAGAAGAGCCGACCAGGAACTCGGGGTCGAGATAGTAGCTATTCGTGGCGAGATCCCTACGTTCTCGTACCGCGCGGTAGATGCGTCGGGAATTGTTGAAAACGAGATTTGCCCGGTGTTCACAGCGCACACCACTGGCGTTCTCGCCCCAGTTCCTGAAGAAGTCTGCGACTGGCAGTGGGTCACTCCCGGAACCTTAGTTGAAGCTGTCACTGCTGCACCCTACGCATTCAGCCCGTGGATGAGAGAGCAACTGCCGCAGTTGCACCAGCTCGGTGCTCTCCTAGGAGGACATCGCAATGTTTGACACAACGGTGAGTCACACCACTGGAAACGACACGACCACTGAGATCGAAACCGAGATACGGAAGATTATCGACGCTCGGGCAGCTCGCTCAGGGGCCTACGGAGTTCATTTTTTGGAACTTTGTGACCTCGCTGCAGCGCAGCTGAACGGAGGAAAGCTTCTTCGTCCACGCCTACTCATGGGCGCATTCGATGCGTTAACGACAGAGCGCACTGTCACCGCAGCTACACGTTCCGTCGCCCTCGAAATAGCTGCTGCCGTCGAGATCCTCCACTTTGCTTTTCTTTTGCATGACGACATCATCGATGAGGATCTCCTGCGACGTGGCAGACCAAACCTTGTCGGTCATCTCGCAGGAAAAACAAGTTCCGCAAAACAGACCGCTATGGAGCAGGGCATCTCGGACGCACGCCGACTGCATTGGGCACGGAGCAGCGGAATCTTGGTGGGTGACCTCATGCTCACGATCGCGCATCAGGCGTTTGCCCGAGCGCGGGTGTCTGAAGAGTACCGGCTCAGATTGCTCGATCTGCTTGACGCCACGGTCACCGAGACCCTGGCAGGCGAATACTGTGATGTTGGCCTCGCAGACGGATGCATCACCCCAGATCTTGAACTGGTCCTCAACATGACCCGCATGAAAACCGCGGCATACACATTCGAGCTGCCGCTTCGGGTCGCCAGCATCATCTGTGGCTCCGACCACCGACTGGAGCAGCAGCTCGGCAGCGTCGGGCGACATCTTGGTCTTGCCTTTCAATTGCAGGACGACCTGCTTTCCGCATTCGGTCAGAGCGAGACTCACGGGAAAGACCCGTACTCAGATTTTCGAGAGGGAAAAGAGACCGCCCTGATCGCCTATGCGAGGATGACACACGCGTGGCCGAGCATTGAACAGCTCATCGGCGCTGAAGAATTCTCAGAGGAATCCGGGCGCAGAATCCAGAACTTGCTGATCGAGTGCGGTGCACAGCAATTTGTTGAGTCGATGGTTCAGGATCAGATCCGGGCGGCACTCTCGATGCTCTCCGCGCACGATGGAGTCGTGCCAACTGCGGTTTCACAATTCATACTCACGTTCGTGGACGCTCTCGACGGGAGACGCGCATGAACCAAAAGAATGAACACTTTTCGTCTCTTCGCCAGTACGGTGACGCATCCGAACAAGCTGCAGGCCGCATCATTCGCGTCTATTCAACCTCCTTCGGAGCGGCAACCCAATTGCTCGGCCCGAGACACCGAACGCACGTCAAAAACATATACGCACTGGTAAGAATCGCTGATGAACTCGTCGACGGCGTCGCGGCAGAAGCAGGCCTCACCCCCGAGCAACAATTGCAGAGACTCGATTCGCTTGAGTCCGAAACGCTCGCTGCCGTGCAATGTGGCTACAGCAGCAATCCCATCGTGCACGCATTTGCGGCTTCTGCCCGCCTCACCCGCATCGACAGTTCACTCATCGTTCCGTTCTTCACTTCAATGCGTATGGACCTGGAAACACCGGTAGCTCAAGACGAGTCTTCCCCGTCCCCGCTACAGGGCATAGCCTGCTTCGACGAAGCCAGGCACGATAACTACGTGTACGGGTCAGCAGAAGTGGTCGGGCTCATGTGTCTCCGGGTGTTCCTGCGCGACGAGGCGCGCTCGGAGACTGAGCTGAAGCTATTGGAGCAGGGGGCGCGCGACCTAGGCGCAGCTTTCCAAAATGTGAACTTCCTACGCGATCTTGCAGATGATACCGACCGGCTGGCCCGAAACTATCTCAGCGACGGCCGGGTGATTACTGAACAACTCAAGTTGCACTGGGTGAACACCATTCGTGAGCAACTCGAGACGGCACACCAATCGCTCCCACTCCTCCCGCCCGACGCGCGCGTGGGAGTCGACTGTGCTCGGCGCTTGTTCGCTCGGCTTACCGACAAGCTTGAACACACACCCATTGAGGAGTTGCGCAAAAGACGCATTCGAGTGTCAAACCCGAAGAAGGCTCTCCTCTTCGTGCAATCCCTCGCTGCCACCCGAAAGGCCAGAGCGACATGACACGTACGATCATCATCGGCGGCGGTGTTGCAGGTCTCGCCACCGCCGCACTCCTTGCACGGGAAGGGCACCAGGTGTGCGTGCTTGAGCGACACTCCAGAGTGGGAGGTCGTGCGGGAACGATCACAAACGATGGGTTCCGATTTGATACCGGACCGTCATGGTATTTGATGCCACGGGTGTTCGACCATTATTTTGAGTTGTTGGGCACCTCAACCGCTGAGCAACTGGAACTGCGTCGCCTCGACCCCGGTTACCGGGTATTTTCAGCCCCGACGTCCGAGGGCGAGGTTTCGAGCATCACGGTCCCGCATGGTCTTGATGACGTCGCGAAAACGTTCGAACGTGTGGAGCCCGGAAGCGCACGCCACATCCGTGACTACGTACGATCGGCTCGTCAGACCACCGAGATGGCGGAACGGTACTTTCTGTACAACACGTTTAGGAACTGGCGTTTTCTGCTCACACCCGAAGTGTTGAAGACTTTCCCTCGGCTCGTGATGCTGCTCATGAAACCCCTCCAACGGTTTATCACGCAGCGTTTTCATCACCCGGTGCTCCGTCAAATATTGGGGTACCCGGCAATATTCTTAGGAACTGATCCGCGTCAGGCACCTGCCATGTATCACCTCATGAGTGCGCTTGACCTCGACGAGGGGGTGCAATATCCGGTGGGAGGATTCTGGCATCTTGTGGAGCGGCTCAGGGTGCTCGCAATTGAAAACGGTGCAGAGATCGTGACGGATGCGGAGGTCACAAAGGTCCTTACGCGTAGAAGCGGTCAAGGCCTGAGTGTCAGCGGCGTCAAGTGGCGTGATGCCAAAGGGGCAGAACATATCCAGCATGCCAATCTTGTCGTTTCTGCCGCAGATCTCCATCACACTGAGACGGCGCTGCTCCCTCCCGAGGCTCGTAGCTACCCCGAAAACTGGTGGGCTCATCAAGAAAGTGGCCCAGGAGCGGTGCTGGTGCTGCTTGGGGTATCCGGGGAACTGCCGGAGCTTGAACATCACTCACTGTTCTTCACGGACGACTGGGATGTGAACTTTGACGCGATTTTCGGCGGGAATCCTTCGGTGCCCAATCCTGCATCGATTTACGTGTGTAAGCCGAGCGCGACCGATGCCGATGTCGCACCCGAGGGGGCAGAGAATCTCTTCGTCTTGATCCCTGTTCCTGCCGATGTCACTATCGGCTCGGGGGGCATCAACGGCCGCGGAGACGCGCAAGTTGAGGAGGCAGCTGATCGAGCAATCGATCAGATCGCGTCATGGGCCGGGATCGCCGGGTTGCGTGAACGCATCGTGTCTCGCCAAACAATCGGGCCGGCTGATTTTGCTCGCGACTACTCATCCTGGCGAGGGGGCATGCTCGGACCGTCCCATATTCTGCGACAGAGCGCAATGTTCCGAGCACAGAATGTCTCCAAGCGGGTAGCCGGGCTCTTCTACGCTGGCGCGACGACCGCACCCGGTGTGGGGGTTCCGATGTGTCTCATCAGTGCTGAACTTGTTCTGAAGCATATCCGTGGCGACCACACCGCAGGACCAATCACGCCACAGGCCAGTTCATCAGGGTCGGAGCCGGGGCAGCACGTATGACTCCAACACAATCCAGCCTGACCATGAATGTTCGAATGTCAACGAACCAGAGCGTGATATGCCTGGAGAGCATCTGCCCTGGTGGCTTTCAAGTCGATGATCTGTGGCAACGTCATACTGTATGGAGCCCATTTACTTACATACGCACCGTCTGGGTCAAACTTCTTTTGTTGCAGATCAGGGTTGAAAATACGAAAGTACGGGGCTGCGTCGGCACCGCACCCAGCCACCCACTGCCAGTTGAACGGGTTACTTGCCTCGTCGGCATCAACGAGGGTGTCCCAGAACCACGCCTCGCCGATTCTCCAGTCAAGCCCCAAATTCTTGGTGAGCAACGAGGCAGCGATCATGCGTACCCGATTATGCATGAATCCCGTCTGCCAGAGTTCTTGCATACCCGCGTCAACGATCCCGAACCCCGTGCGCCCAAACTTCCACGCATCGAATCCCGCGTCGCGTTCAAAGAGCCAAGGGAATGTGTCGAAGCGGGCATTGAGGTTGCGCTGTTCGAGGGGTCCGAAGTGAAATGCCGTGTGCTTGGCGAATTCACGCCACCCGAGTTCGGAGAGAAACATCCCGACGTCTCCGCCTGTCAGCAGGGTTCGGTGCCAGACCTGGCGTGGGCTGATTTCCCCCCACCGCAAGTGGGGCGAAAGCTCGGATCCCGTGTCTTCTGCGGGAAAGTCTCTTCGAGAGTATCGCTGCACTCGGTCTTCGAGGAACTCATCGAGCGTTCGATGAGCTGCAGACTCACCCGGTTCCCACCGGCTGGCGATACCAGCAGCCCAGTCGGGGTTGGCAGGAGTCAGCAGCCAGGAGTCCAAAGATTCACTCTTGATATCCCTTTGCACACTCGTCAATTGTTTGGGGGCCGGAAGTGGGTCTGCGGGTGTGTGCCCCGATGTGCATGCCCGCCAGAATGCGGAGTACACCTGATAGGGGGTACCCGTCTGGGTTGCGATTGTCCACGGTTCGAACAGCAGATCTCCAGGGTAGGAGCGAACCACGACATCGGACTGTCGCAGCGCGGTCTTAAGCTTCGCATCGTGGTCTCTCGCCGCGCCATACCGCCGGTTCCACAACACCCGATCTGCGCCGCATTCACGTGCTACGGCAGGGATGACTTCTTCTGCCGCGCCGCGGCGCAAAACAAGCGGCATCCCGAGTTGTCCAAGCGAATGCTCCAGCGCGCGAAGCGACTGGTGCAACCACCATTTTGCGGCTCCCCCGAGCGGTCGAAGGTGTTCCGATACTTCATCGAGAAGATAGAGCACTACTACGCCGTCGGCATCGTCTGTCGCGGCGCTGAGCGCCGCATTGTCGCTCAGTCTCAAATCATCGCGGAGCCACACGAGAGTTGTCATCTCACCACCGTAAGGCTCGCACTGAATATCTACCTGCGCCCCATGGGTACAGGTAACGACGGGGGCAGGACGAATGTTTTATCTGCAGATTCGGACCGTGGTGCCCATGGAGTGCCCCGCGAATATCGCATGGGGGGCCGTTCACGATCCAGCGGTGGCAACAAAGCTGTACTGGCCGCTGCTCCAGATGCGGGTCAAGTCCGGAGTTCAGTTGCCGCAGGCGTTCGTTTCAGGATCCCAAGTAGATGTCGCACTGTATCTCTTGGGAAGGTTCTGTGTCGGTTCGCAGCGCATAACGATCGAGAATCTCCCGCAGGTCGAATTCACTCCAGGGACAAGAACGATGCGGGATGCAGGGAGGCCACTGAGTGGCCCTCTCGCGCTACTCAAGTATTGGAATCACGAAATCTCCATCTGCCCAACAAGATCCCACACCGCTATTTGGAACGACGAACTCACGATTGGCGGAATTTTTGCGCCAGTCTTTTTCGTCTTACTCAAACCCATGTGGCATTGGCGAGGTGCGAAGCTCAGACGCCTCGCACGTCATTGGGCCGACGAACATCAGCTGCGGCAATTCCAGGGCACACCCCCACCGAAGGCTCAGTGCGCCTCCAAATCCCGCACCTTCATCACCGCGCTTGCTCTTCGAAAGGCCTACGAACGGCATGACCCTCATACCTGACTCCCTACAGTACGTGTTGCTCATGGCAGCATGTCTACTGATCACGCTGCCGCTAGAGTTTGTTCTCGGGGCGCGTGTGTACCGCAAGCCGTTGCGCCTCCTACAAGCAATCCTCATCACGGTGATTGTCTTTGCCGTGTGGGACATCATTGCGATTCACTTTGGCATGTGGACCTATAGTGACCGCTTTACCAGCGGTATTACCCTGCCGTTTGGGCTGCCCCTTGAAGAGCTCCTTTTCTTCATCGCAATTCCCCTCTGTGGCATCCTCACGTTCGAAGCAGTCGGAAAAGTGTTCGCATTTTTCATATCACGTTCACGTCGGAGCAAAAAGGCGACGCAGGAGGGCGATCATGCCTGAGTACACCCTTGCAACATTACTCACGATGCTTGCCGTGATCCTCGTGGAGATACTGTGGTTGCGCACCGGTGTGTTTCGGACCGCACAGTACTGGGTATCTCTGCTGATCATGTTCTCGTTCCAGGTACTGGTGGACGGTTGGCTGACCAAACTTTCAGACCCGATCGTCATCTATGCCCCTGAATCGATGCTCGGCGTGCGATTCCCTTGGGACATACCGGTGGAGGACTTCGGGTTCGGATTCGCTATGTTGACGCTCACGATCGTCATCTGGAAACGACTGAATCGGAACGACACCGGAACAGGTGCGGGCGCCGCCTCGACACCCACAAACGCGAGCGCAGAAACGCAGACGGATTAGTATGACCGAGACCAAGCACATCCGCGACCGACGAGCCGTTGCATTCCCTGCAATGGCCGGAACATCCGAACCCGCGAAGCCACGCAAAGTGGTGGTCATCGGGGGCGGTATTGCGGGACTCGCAGCAGCCTGCGGACTCATCGAACGCGGGGTGGCCGTTGACCTGATCGAACCCGAAGCACAACTCGGCGGACGTGTACGTGCCTGGAACACGGAGTCAGCTGCCGGGAACGTCACGATGAGTCGCGGGTTTCATGCGTTTTTCCGTCAGTACTATAACCTCAGAGCACTGCTTTGTCGCGCAGGCAACCTTGACGAGCTCCTGCAGCCCGTTGAAGACTATCCCGTTGTAAGCGCGCGAGGAGACAAGGATTCGTTCACCAACATCCCGCGAACCCCACCGTGGAACTTCATTTCGTTCGTGATGCGGAGCCCGACGTTCTCGGCCAGGGACCTCATGAGAGTTGACATCGACACCGCGCTCTCACTGCTCGATGTCGACTTTCCCGAGACCTACCGACAACTCGATGGAGTCAGCGCAGCCGACTTCCTCGACCGCCTGCATTTTCCTGAACGCGCCCGTCATCTCGCCCTTGAGGTTTTTGCGCGGAGCTTTTTTGCTCATCCAAGTGACTTTTCGGCGGGTGAACTCGTCGCAATGTTCCACAGCTACTTTCTTGGTTCCTCTGAAGGGCTGCTGTTTGATGTGCCGCGTGACGACTTCGATACCTCACTCTGGAATCCGCTCGGTGTCGTGCTCCAACGGGCCGGTGTGCGACGGGTCAGCGGTCGAGTAGAACGGCTTGAAAGCGATCCCGCAGATGGGCGATGGCGTGTGCTGCTTGCAGATGGCCGCCACTACGATGCTGATGCGGTCGTGCTGGCGGCGGGCCCTGAGGGAACACGCAAGATCGTGTCTGCATCACCAAGTCTGCCTCCAGTTCCTGGAGCAACCGACTGGGAGAACAACATAGAGCAGATTCCGCTCGCACCACCGTTTGCTGTGTTGCGACTGTGGTTTGACGGGCTTGTGCGCCCAGATCGTCCCGCGTTTCTCGGCACAGCTGACTTTGGGCCGCTCGACAATGTCAGCGTGCTCGAACGATTCGAAGCTGGTGCACGCGACTGGTCGATTGCACATGGCGGGAGCGTCGTCGAACTGCATGCCTACGCGATTCCGGTCGAAACTCCAGGCGACCACGTGCGAGAGCAGGCGCTCGCTTCGCAGCTTCGGGCAGAACTCGAACGAGTGTACCCAGAGACCGCTGGCCTCACCGTCATGGCCGAAGAGTTGTTGATCGAACGCGATTGCGCACTCATTGGCACCAATTCATGGGAGGAGAGGCTCGAAGTGCGCACTCCTCACCCGGGTCTTGTGCTTGCTGGCGACTGGGTGCGCTGCGATCTACCGGTCGCACTGATGGAGCGAGCTGCAACCACCGGGTGGATGGCGGCGAATCAGCTTTTGGAGTCTTGGGGGGTTGCCGGCCACGACCTTTGGAGCGTGCCTACACGCGGCCGTCATTGGTGGCCGCGTGAAGCTCGAAAACTCATGGCGCGGCTGCCGAATTCGAAAAAGTCACGCTAAACCCGCGCAACTGATATCCCTGCACCAGAGTGTCAAATTCGTGATCTGGTGAGCGTTCAAGCACCGCTCCTGCGTCGAAGAGGGCACGCACGAGCACGTCGGTTTCCAGCAGGGCGAGATGTGATCCCGGGCAGCGATGAGCACCATCGCCGAAGCTCAGCCCCGCTCGTTCAGACGCTGTGAGCTGTCGATCCGTGCACACGCCGTCGGGTTCGGGTGTGAAGATATCGGGATACACATTTGTCTGCCTGACATCGATATCGACCAGTGCACCGGGATCGTAGGGGCATCCGTCAGCGCGTGCTTGTACACGCCGATACAAGTGTGCAACCGGTGGTTCAAGTCGGATGACCTCATTCAGGATCGCGAGACGCTCAGGCTCTTCAGCCGCGAGGTACCGGATACGTAGCCGCGGGTCGTTGAACATGCGCAGCATGGTCATGCTGATGAACTCGCGGGTGGTCACCATTCCTGCGGTGCCGTAGGTGAGGCATTCCATGAGGATTTCGCGCGAACGATATCCATGCGCGAGCAAGTGGCTAATGATGTCGTCTGTGGGGTGAGCTCGCCGCGCTCGGATAGCAGGCAGCACATCACGCAAATAGAAGCTGGCGAGTGGAACGAGCGCTCTCCTTGCTGCCTGGATCCAGTCTTCCCGTGTGCGCCCATGATCTGTCCGAGTGTGATCCACAGGAGGTTGCTTGAAGAATGCTTCAAGTCGCTTCGCGAGAGCGGACGTATCTCCTGCAGTCAGCCCGACGATCTCTGATGCCACACGCACAGAAAATTGCAGCCCGAGGTCATCGACCCGGCAGCCGCCTGCCTGTCGGGCTTGCGTGACATAGTCGGCCGCTGTGCGTTCAATGAACGCGCGATGCCGTTCTTCGAGCGCGCGCGGGCTAAAGAATCGGACGAGTTGTTTGCGGTGCTCTGTATGTCCCGGGCCATCATCGATCAGGATTGGTCGTCGAGCAAAGAACCGAGAAGGAATACGTTCAGCGGTAAATCCCGCCTGTGATGTCGCATCTTTTGCGCGCAGCACTGCTTGGCTTTCACGCAGGTTTCGTAAGCGAATGACCTCTTGGGTCACTCGCTCCTCACTCGTGCCTCCTCGTCGTTTACGCATTGATGGTTCACTGCACTCGGGATGCCCGTGCCCGGTACCAGTAGGTCAACTCAGTGACCGCACGCAATACGTTCGCTGGGCTCTGTGTGTCCTCAAGATCGACAAACGTGCTCCGAAAACCAGCAGGGGCATTCTCTGTCGTTTCGCGGAGCGGTTCATAGCCCATTGTCCACTCTGAAAACCTCCGTGACGGCACTGAGGTTTCAAGCAAGATACGCAGGTGGGTGTGACGTGAATCCTGTTGAATCTCGTCATACACCCCTCTCACCGCTTCCTCTGTTCCCTCAAGGTATTGATAAAAGCGGCCTTGGCGGTACAGCAGAATACCGGTGATATCGAGTCGGGCGTTCTTTCGCCGGGCTTGCTCAAGAATTATTTCGAGCGAGTTAGGACTCGTGCCTTCGGTTGCGTAGCTTGAATACATCAATGCAAACAGAGGGGCAGTGCTTGTCGTTGCGTTCTCTTCCATCATGCTTCCTCTCCCGTCGCAGCAGCAGATGTTTCTGCCGCAGCACGAACCTCCAGGAAGCTCTGAGCGGCCGCCAACGTGGTGAAGATACCAATCTGTTGTGAATGTGCATCACACACCTGAAAATCTTCAGAGTCGATTCTATCTACAAAACCCAGAAACCGTTCAGCATAGCTCGCAACATAGAATCCATCTTCCACGCAGGACCAGACGATTTCAGAATTTCGAGAGACATGATTTATCGACAAGTTCGGTGACTCACTTCTCCTCCATAACCGGTTTGCACTGCGCCCGTGTTGAGGCTATCAGCCTGGGACGAACCAATCCTCGACCGCACTCTGTTCATTCGAGCGAAGTACTCGGGCTTTGTTGATCCAATTAGATCATGAGAGCCAGGCGGGAGGGGTCTGCTGCACGTTTAGGTGACAGGTTAGTCAGTAGGCGAGTGCGATCTGCTCATTCTCTATTTTCACGGGCGCTCATCCGAGGCGCTTCAGCGACCTAATAGCCGGTGTCAGTGACGAGGGACGCCAAGTGCGCCCCGTAGGTGGCGACGCCCTCGATTACCCAGAGCACGTCATCCTCTCCTCCGGTGCGGCGGCCCGTCCAATGAACCGCGCGGTTCATCCCCGCGTCGGTGGTTGGGAACTGCTCGGACGCGATTAACTCCCCGGTCGGAGCAGCGAGCACCGCGAGAGTATGAGTGCGGGCGTGGGTATCCATGCCGATGATGAATGGGCGCGTATGCGCGACGATGGTCCTGGCGGTTAGTTTCTTCCAGATTCGTTGGTTCAGTTCCGGTCGCGATCAGCCCGCGAACCTGGGAGGTAATCACCTCGGGGCAATTCTTTGATGAGCCACACCCCTCGCAGGGTGAGGCATTCCTCGTATCAAGTCCCCGGAGTGGGCCAGGGTCGTGCCGGCCGCCGCCATTCATCAGGGCAAGTCAGAAGCAAGACAGCTCCGAAGAGCGTCAAATGAACGCTGAGCCACGAACGAACGACGAGCGGCCAGTCACCACCCTGCCAGCCGGTCCCAGACCAGCCACCTCCCACTGTTTCAAAGAATGAACGCATGCTACATTATGTAGTTGCAAGAACATGATCCAAGTGAGGCGGTGAATCTCATGCATGGCGGCGTGATCCTGTTCCGGGGAACCGGGGCCGACGCGCTGCGTTATGTCGAGGCCGACCGTTCGCGTGCTGACGACTACTACCTCAGCGACGGCGGAGACGTCGAGTATGCCGTACTTGATGCGAGCGGCGAGACGGTGACGGTTCGGGCGCTCTCGAACGAGGAGTATGCGAGGTGGGTGGACTGGATCAACCCCGATACGGGTGAGCGGATGGGGCGGCCTCGTCTCGCCGGGCAGGATCGCTTGGGGTCTCCCCGGTTCGCGGAAATGACGATCAACGGCCCGAAGTCGCTCTCCATCGCCGCCGCCCTGCATCCCGAAGTGTCCGAGGTGTTGGATCGTGCACAGCAGGACGCGCTGGCGGATACTCGGCGGTGGCTCGCTCAACGCTCGGTGACTCGGGTAGGCCCGCGCGGGGCGCAGGAGGTTGTGCCCGTCGATCACATGCAGGTCATCGGCATCACGCACCGTACCTCGCGCGAGGGTGATCCGCATCGGCACATCCATGTGCAGATTGGCATGCGTGTGTGGGCTGCTGGGAAATGGCGTGCGCTCGACACTGCCGCGACCTTCCGGCAGCAGGGCGTGATCCGCGCGCTCGGCACCGCCGTGATCGCTGCGCACCCCGAGCTTGCGGAGGTGCTGGATCGGCACGGCCTTACCCTCGACCCCGCGACCGGAGAGGTGGTCGAACTGCAGCCGTTCAACGCCTTGATGAGTAAGCGGGGCGAGCAGGTGCGCCGGAACTTCGAACGGCTCGAAGCCGAATGGCAGGCGACGCACCCTGGCGAGTCGATGGGGCCGGTCGTTTCATCGCGGCTCACTGCGCAGGCGTGGGCGCATGATCGACCCGCCAAGAAACCAACCACGCTGCGCGAAGAAGAGGCCTGGCTCACGGAACTGCGTGAGGCCGATTACGACCCCGCGACATTGCGCCGACCCAGCGGATCGCATCTCGCGCGCTCGACCGTTGCGCCGCCGCTGCCTCGACCTGGACACGCCACAGCGTGCAAGAGCAGGCGACGCGCATCATCACCGAGGCCCGGGTGCGCGCCACAGGTGCAGAGCTGCGCGAGCTGATCGCGGTTGCCACGCGGCTCGCGCTCGAGGACTGCTTCTCCGTACTCCCGCCGGATGCGGCAACGCCGGAGCATGTCGCGCACCTCACCAGCCTGCGCGTGGTGCAGGCTGAGACGAAGCTGCGCGATCTCCTTACCGCCCGCACTCCCGATTGTGAACCGAATCACCCGAACGTGCAGGGCGCGACTCAGGCGCGCGGCCTCGATGCCGGACAAGAACGCGCTGCAGCAGCAGTAGCCTCGACCGATCCGCTCGTGATCGTGGAAGGCGCAGCAGGCGCAGGCAAGACCACCATGCTGGGCGTCGCAATCGAGGTCGCGGCGCAGCACAGGCGGGCGTCGCGGGTGGTTGCACCGACGTTGCGCGCCGCGCAGGTCGCGCAGGAAGAACTCGGGGTGCCCGCAACCTCGGTAGCGGCGCTCGTGCACGCACACGGGTGGCGCTGGAACGCCGATGGTGTGTGGTTGCGTCTCGTGGTCGGTGACATCGACCCAGATACTGGCCGCGCCTACAGCGGAGTGCCGGAAGCAGCACGGTTTGCAATGGGTGAGCGGGTGATCGTGGACGAGGCGGGGATGCTCGACCAAGACACGGCAATCGCGCTCCTGGCCGTCACCGCCGAGTCAGGCGCGACGTTCGCCCTCGTCGGAGATCGTGCGCAGCTCGCGGCGGTCGGACGCGGCGGAGTGCTCGACATGGCCGCAAACATCAGGGGTAGCACGTTCGACATGGCCGAGGTGCACCGCTTCATCGACCCTGCCTACGCCGACCTCACCTTGCAGATACGCGACGGCACGAACCCCGGCCAGGTGTTCGACCGACTTGCATCACTTGGGTTGGTACGGCTGCACGCGAGCAGCGACGAGGTACGCGAGCACATCGCCCAGCACCGCAATGACGGCGACGCTGTCATGGTCACCTCGAACGATGAGTCGGCACGGATCAATGACCGCATTCGAGACGAACGAACTGGGCGTGGCCTCGTCGACGACACCGCCACGACCATCGGGAGCGACGGTCTCAGCATCGGTCGGGGTGACCTGATCCAGACACGCAAGAACGACACCGGCCTCGGGGTGGCGAATCGTCAACAGTGGATCGTGCAGCACGTCACAGACGACGGCACCGTCACCGCACGCGAGGCATCGAGCGGGCGGATGGTTCCGCGCACCGTGCGCCTCCCCGCAAACTATGTAGCCGAGCATGCGCATCTTTCGTATGCGGCGACTGCGTACGGGGTGCAAGGCGCAACCACGGACAGGTCGCACACGATCCTCACCGACGCGACCAGCGCCGCCAGTGTCTATGTCGGCATGACGAGAGGTCGCGAGTCGAACCTGCTGCACATCGTTGCCGACAACAAGACCGAGGCACGGGAGCAGTTCGTCGCCGCGATGCAACGCGACCGTGCAGATCATGGTCTTGCCGACGCAACCCAGCGCGTTGCTGACGAAGTCGCGGGACTGATCGCAGACGGCCCCGTAAAGCTTGTCAACGACGAGATAGCTGCGCTCCTGAGGCAGGCAGAGACTGCTGCGGCGCAGGCGGAACGCTGGCAGCAGGTCAGCACCGCCCTCGCCGACCTACGTACCCGTGAGATGGAAGTGCGTGAGACAGCGCGCGCGGCTGAGCGAGTAGCACGGTGGGAGGCTGATCAGGTGCGCGTCGAGGTCGCGACACCGCTAGTCGCGGCGGCACAGTCAGCATTTGCCGAGTGTTATCAGGCCGAAGCCACAGAGCAGAAGGCAGGCGAGCAGGTGCGGGCAGCATCGTGGTTCGGCCGGCGGCGCGCCCGCGACGAAGACGACAGAGCCAAGGCCCGAACCCACGACGCCCGCCAGCAATTGACGAACGAGTGGGGCGAACTGCCGAGGCGGAACGAACGCGCCGACACCTGGATGGAGCGAGTCACCCGTCCGAAGATTGACACCGACCCGCGCCTGATCGAAGCCGAGCAAGCGCACCGGGTAGCGCGTGATGAAGTCCTGAACAGGCCCGAGCAGGCACAGGTTGCGCGATTGGCGGCCTACAGCCGCCTCTTCGGCACAGAGCGAGTATTCCGCAACCGTGACGCCTACCTGAGCCCGAACCCCTCACAGCGCACCATGAGCGCGACCCAGACTGCGAAGAACGCACGTGCAGAGGCCGAGCTACTGCGCTCACTCACGCCCGCCGATGCGGTCGCCCGGATCGAGCAGACTCGCGCTGCAGAAGCAGCCCGAGAAGAAGCGCGACGGGCGAAGCAGGAGCCCACCCGTCACTACGACTATGGACACAAGCACCGCCACACACCCCCGCAGGCTGGCCCGAGCCGGGGCTTGTAATCCACTCAGCTGTTTTCGACAGACAGCAGACTTTCGTAGTCCTGCCCGCCGTAGTAGACGCCGAGAATTTCGACCGTGCTCTTTTGTGCGGCGAACGCGATAACCACGCGGCGACGAAACCCGATCGTGCGCAAGCCAGGCCGCAGATCGTCTCTGGCGTTACCGCGAAATGAGAAGTCTGCAAGCTCGTCGCAATAGTCAAAGATTGCGGAGACATACCGCTCGGCGCGGTCAGGAAACCCGGACTGCTCCGCAATCCAGAGATAGAGGTCGGTGAGCTGCTGTTGGGCTCGGGCGGAGTAGACGACGGTTCTTGTCACGTGGTGTTCTTCGAGATGTGCTGCTCATGCAGTGTGGCGAGGTGGGCGCGCATGTCTGCGGAGCTGATCGCCTTGGAGGGATCGGCGCGCAGCTCGTCGTAGGCGGCGACTACCTCGGTGTGCAGCCACCGCTCGACGGCCTCTTCCTGGGAGAACAGCGCCCGTAGTCCGTCGCGGATGACTTCGCTCTCGCTGGCGTAAGCTCCCGATGCGACGCGCTCTTTGAGTGCGTCGGCCATGTTGTTGGGCAGGGTGATGCTGAGCTGCTTCGTGGTGCGCATGGTCGAACCTCGCTTTCGATATGACTAAATCCTACTTGAATCTCGCGGTGGAGGTAGTGAATAATCGGATGATCTTCGAACCTTCACGCTGACCCCTTTCAACAGAAGTAGGCTGCGGGGCACGTAGGCAGGCCCAAAACCGAGATGACTCCGCCAAGACCAGGATCATTCTCTCAAGGAGCAGTCGTTATTTCGGCTCTGGAGCGCAGGAAGTCTAGAGTTGCACCAAGCACCATGCAGCGAACAATTCGATACCGGCTCCAAGGAGAGTGAACCTTAGAGCCCACTGAGCCCAACGATGTTTTTTCCATGCGATACCAGCCATGACCACTAGCTGCCTGGACAGCACGGAAAGGATATCTTTCTGCTTTAGTGCGTCTTCAAGCTCTTCAGCAGCCCAATGCGGCTCATCGCATTTGAGGGTGTAGGTGTGGTCTGAATC
>NZ_RQVS01000027.1 GCF_003865375.1 Gulosibacter macacae
TGAGAGCCCACCCATCAGTAGCAGCCAGCATGTAGCCTTTGTTAGCGTAGTCGTCGTCCAGCGCCGCAATGACGACAACGGTCTCGCCCACAGCGACAGTTCCGTCAAGGGTATAGGTGATGCCGGCGGTGTCTGCCAGCGTCACCGAAGGATCGGTCACGTCTCCGCCGGGAACGGTGCACACGGCCTGCTCTACCATCGGAGCTACGGGAGCGAGGTCGCAGGCTTCAGCGGGAGTTTCGAACCAGGTGAAGAATGAGAAGTCTCCGTCGTTCTTCCAGTTATCGTGGCTGTACTCGGGATTCGTATCTTGATACTCTCTTTCCCAGTTCGCGCCGAGGTCGCCGTCTGTCCAGGGGCGGAGTTCGCCTCTGCTGATCCAATCGAGCACCGCAAAGTGAGCGCCATCGTCCAGAATGCGGTAACTGTCAATTTGGTAGATGCCGCCACACTCGGCCTGATCATAGAAGTTAGGAATGGTGTTGGGAGCCATGCCATCGGTGATCTGAACGTAGTCGACTAGCGTCTGCGATTGGCCATTGGGAAACGGGTTCCAGGGTGCACTTCCGCCTTCAGGTAGCTTCCATACGAAGGTGATGTCGTACGGCTCGGTGAACTCGTCTTCGACTGCCGTTGCCGCTGTGGAACCAGCGAAACCCATACCAAGAGCTACCAAAAACGCCAGTACAATCGCCAGAACTCTTCGCACCCAGTAGGGACCGGTTCTGGTTCTGAGGTGTTGAATGTGGTTGGCGGGTCTACTGAGATTCATGGTCATTCCTTCCGTTAGTGCGTAGTCGGGCAGGAAACTTTCAAAATAAGAAAATGTCTTAACCCGCAAGTGGTTGGCGGGCTTCGTCCTCATCGGGGATTGAAAGGACGAAGCCCGCCAAGTCGGCCAGGAGGAGCAGAGCCAGCATGATGGGGGGAAACTGGGTTACTCGCTGCCTGACCTGGCCGGGGCTCAATTTGGGGTGGAGGCAAGGGGGAGAAGCCTCAAAGGGGTTGAGCCCCGGCGGACTATCAGTTAGGCGTTTCCGCCTTCAGTTCCAGCTACGACGCGGTTGCGTCGTCGGCTGAGCAGGAGAGCCCCGCCACCCAGACCGAGGATCAGTGCGAGGGCGATTGCCCCACCCGCGAGCGTCCCACCGGTAACGGGGAGCGACGGGGGCAACACTTCATGCTCGGTCTCTGCCGGAGGCGGAGTGATCGGCGGCAGCCCTGGAGGTGCAGCGTTTCCAACCACGAGGTTGTAGAGCTTTACATCCTTAGCATTCTCGTTCACCTTCACCGAATAGTTGAGCTCTACTCGATCACCAATCTCGAGAGTCCCCGACCACTTCAGGGTGGTGCCCACGAGAACCGGTGCGGTCGCGCTGGTTTCGGTGCCGTCTGCGGCGATGATTGTCGCAGACGGAGTACCCGACAGTGCACTGTGGTTCAGCACCTTCGACAGGTCGTCGGTGATGTTCACCGGATCGAGTTTGGTCGCACCAGTGTTCGTGCCGGTCACGGTGTAGGTGACGACCGAGCCTGGCTTGACCTTGCTCCCCGAAGCCGGGTCGCTGGTCTTGTCGATGGTGAACCCAGGGATCGGGTGCTCGGTTTCTACCGGGGGCGGAGTGATCGGCGGTTTGCCCGGAGGCGTTGCATCAGATTCGGCGTGGTTATTGAGCGTCTTGCCCTCGAACCCGGCCTTGACCTTGACGGTGTAGACCACCTGCACCTGCTCGCCCTTTTCGAGCTTGCCGCTCCAAGCGAGCGTCGTACCGTCGATGCTCGGAGCCGATGTCTCGGTTCCGTCAATCGTGGCAGTTGGCTGGCCCGTGAGCTCTGCGAACTCGAGCACCTGCGAGAGGTCATCCGTGATGTTCACCGGATCGAGCACCGTCTCACCGGAGTTGGTGCCGGTCAGCGTATAGGTGATCTCGTCACCGGCCTGAACGGCAGTGCCGCTCACCGGGTCGGCGGTCTTCATGAACGTGTACCCGGGGGTCGGGTGCCACGTCTCAACCTCAGGCGGCGTGATCGGAGGCAGACCCGGGGGCGTCGCTTCAGACTCAGCGTGGTTGTTCACGATCACGCCGACAGCGTCATCGTTCAGGGTCACCGTGTAGGTGATCTTCACCGACTGGCCTTCCTTCAACGAGCCCGTCCACTTCAGATCCGTGCCGTCAACGGAGGGCTGAGGTACAGAATCCTCTCCTTCAATCGTGGCCACGGGATCGATCGTGATGTTCGCGTGGTTCAGTACCTTCGAAAGATCATCGGTAATCATCACTGGATCGAGGACGGTCTTGCCCGTGTTCGAACCGGTCAGCGTGTAGGTAATCGTCTCACCTGGAACAACCGTTGTACCTGACTCAGGATCCGAGGACTTGGTGAACTCGTAATCCGGAGTCGGGTGCTCAGTCTCGCCCGGGGGCGGGGTGATCGGCGGCTTGCCCGGAGGCGTTGCTTCAGATTCCGCATGGTTGTTGATCAGAACACCGTTCGCGTCGTCGTTCAGCGTCACCGTGTAGGTGATGGTGACCGACTGGCCGACCTCCAACGAGCCAGTCCACGTGAGCGCTGTGCCATCGACGACCGGAGCCGGAACACTATCTTCACCGTCGATCGTCGCTACGGGATCGATCGTCAGCTCAGCGTTGTTCAGCACATTCGACAGGTCGTCGGTGATGAGAACCGGGTCGAGCGCTGTCGCGCCAGTGTTCTCACCCGTCAGTGTGTAGGTCACTGTGCTGCCGGGTGCGACCGCAGTACCGCTCGCGGGGTCGGAGCTCTTGGCGAACTCGTAGCCCGGAATCGGGTGCTCGGTCTCCACTGGAGGCGGAGTGATCGGCGGCAGCCCCGGAGGCGTCGCCTCGGACTCAGCGTGGTTGTTGAGGATCTTGCCCTCATGCCCCTCGCCAACGGTGACCGTGTACGTCACGGTGACTGTCTCACCAGGCTTCAGCGTGCCATTCCAGCTCAGCGCATTCCCGTCACGCTCCGCAGCGGGCACATTGTCCGCACCTTCAATGACAGCCACCGGCTCCGACTTGATCGTCGAGAACTCGAGCACCTTTGTCAGGTCATCAGTGATCTCAACTTCAAGATCGGTCTTACCAGTGTTCTCACCCGTGATCGTGTAAGTGATGTCGTCGCCAGCCACAACTGTGCTACCTGACACGGGATCCGAGGTCTTATCGAACTCGTAACCCGGAGTCGGGTGTTCAGTCTCGCCCGGGGGCGGGGTGATCGGCGGCTCGCCCGGAGGCGTGGCAGTCGACTCAGCGTGGTTGTTCACCAGTACGCCAGCAGCATCATCGTTCAGAGTGACCGAGTAGGTCACTCTGACTGACTGGCCGGGCTGCAGACTCTGCAATAGCGAGAGCCAGGTCAGCGTCGTCCCGTTGACCGACGGCTGCGATGCGGCGTCCACTCCGTCGATCTGTGCAACTGCGTCCCCGTTGTAGGTAGCGTTGTTCAGCACGTTCGACAGATCATCGGTAATCACCACCGGTGACAGCGTGGTCTCACCCGAGTTGGTGCCGGTCAGCGTGTACGTAATGGTGTCGCCAGGGTTCACCGCTGTACCCGACTCAGGGTCAGAGGTCTTAGTGAACTCGTATCCTGGAACTGGCTTCGTCTTCAGCGCCATATCGAGCGTGAAGTTGGTGAAATCATCCGTGGTACCCGGGGTCACCGTCATACCACCAGTGTTGTCGTCCGTGGGCTCGTCACCGGTGATCGTCGAACCGTTCACCGTGGCGGACAGCGTGATCAGGCCAGTTTTCACCGAGCCGTCCGATTGCTGCGCACCGTTGTGGTCGGTACCCTCATTCGCATCGTTGTTCGGGTCAGCCTCGTAACCCTTGTCCTGAGCGATGTACCCGGCGAGCGGGCCGGCCGGTGTCGTTTCGTCACCGGCAGCGAACTCAGAGGCCGGGATCTCAGCGTAGTACTTGCCCTCGGGCAGGTCATTGATCACCCAGCGACCGTCGGCGTTGGTGGTGGTTTCACCCACCTTGTCACCGGCCTCGTTGTAAACGTTGACCTTCACACCTTCGGGCGCGACAGTGTCGGTGCCTGCGGTGTACTTGCCGTCGTCGTCGGTGTCGAGCCAGATCAGGTCGCCCAGTGAGAACCCGACCACGCGTACGAGCACCTGGTTTGAGGTCAGCAGCTGGAAGACGCCGTCCTTGGAGGCCGTCTCACTGAACGCCGTGAAGCGGTTCGCGTAGAGATCACCCGCGGCGTTATCTGCCTGGTTGGTCTTGAAAGTGATCTTCAAGCCTGACGAAGTGCCCTCGTTCACGTTGCCCAGTCGATTTGCCGCGACGAACTTGAAGGCCGTCGCGTCAGCCGTGAAGGTCGTCGACCAGATCGACGGATCGATGTCGTCGTTCAGGTTCTGCGGAACATTGGCGGGATCGATCGTCGTGTAGTAGAACGTACCGTCGACGTCGGCTGTCGGAGCAGCATCGAGCTTGCTCGTTCCCTCGTAATCCGAAGCCGGGTTACGGTTGACGTTCGCAGAGTTCACCTTGTCACCGTTATACGGCAGCACATCGATGACCGTCGGTGCCGCATAGCGGAGCGCCTCCGCGAAGTTCTTCACCTGCAGCGTGTAGACCTGATCCTTATCTTGCAGATCAAGCGGGGCGTCGACCGTCTTCTTCAGCTGCAGGCCACCCGGCTGGGTCACCGTCACGGTGTGGTCGTCATTGTGGCTCTGCTGCACCGCGATGATGCCATCAGCCTTGATGTTGACCTTGTTCACCAGACTCGAGTTATTCGCCTGGAACGGGTCGACGTGGGTAGCCACCTTGAACGAACCGATCGGCTCGTTCGGTGTGAGCGTACCGAGCTGCCACACCAGGGTGGTGGTTCCGTTCGCGTTGACCGTGACGCTCGAAGGCATAGTTGTACCGAGTTCTTCGGTGCCCGCTGCATCGTATTCCACCCCCTTGGGGAGGGTGTCGGTGACAGTCACATTGTTCACGGGCGCCGGATCATCAGAGACTGCGGAGAGTGAAGGATCGATCTGCCAGATGACAGGCGTGCCGGCCTTCGCGCTGCCGGTTACACCAATGTCGCTCGCGCCGGTCGCGTCTTCACCGTTCACCGTACCTTCGATGGTGTACTTCGTGATCGCCATCGTTGCACGGGTCAGCGTCCAGCGGTCACCGAAGGCATGCTTGACATCGGAGCCATAGGTGCCGTCGTTAGTGGTGCCGGAACCTGGAACGTACGGGTGATTCTTCACCACCCAGTCGCCTGCGCCGTAGGTCGGGCTCTTGATGTTGCCGAAGTTGGCAGCAATCGTACCGGCGGGAATCTCTTCACCGTCGTTCGGGCCACCGTAATAGGTGTTGCGCTGCTCGAGCACTGTCAACATCTGCAGACGGTAACCCGCCGGAGCCTTGTAGCCATCCTTCGTCTTCATCCAGACAGCGTTGACCTCGTCAATGCCGCCGGGGACGTCGTTCGGGTTGTCGTACCAGGTGATGCTGGCGTCTTCGGTGATCGAGTTCGTGCCGCTAGCTGCCGTGGCCTGATTAGTCCAGTCGCCTTCATAGCGCGCTTGATCCGAATCGAAGTTGCCGTTATTCGCGGTGTCGCGAGCGACATCGTCGGTCAGGTTAACGTGAGCGTACTTGAACGTGAAGTTGTCCTGATAGGCCAGTGCCACGTCGCGGTTGTCACCGTTGACCGTGTTCGTGCCAACCGAATAGAGATCATCGGGGATGACCGGCCCACTCGTGTCGTTCGGATCGTTCGGCTTATCAGCGTTAAACGGCGCAAGCTTCATCATCGAGTTATCCCAGACATCGATCATCTCGACGTCAGGAGTGTCGAAGTTGAACAGTGCCTGCACCTTAGAGGTGAACGCCTGCCCTGGCTGCACCTGGCCCGCACCGGCCTGGCCTGCCGACTCGGGCATGTTTGCCTCGCGCATGTTCCAGCTCATGCGCTGGTCAACGAGGGTCTTGCCGCCATTGCCGGGAGAGATCTCGATGTTTGCGGGACCGGATACGTTGTTGCTTCGGCTGGTGCCGTCGGGCATCGTGTCACAGTTACTGCTGCGATCATCACTGGGGCCTGCCTCGCAGTAGCCAGGCTCATCAGCCGAGCCGTAGTTGCTCGCACCAGACTTGCCCTTGGGGTCGAAGTCGCCAACGCGGTTCCAGATGTTTACCTTGCCGGTGTAGTCACCCATGACGTCGTTCATTGCGTCGACCTCGTCGAACGGAATGAAGACGCGCACAGTGTAAGCCGCAACATAGAACTTGTCGGCTGCAAGTGCGGTGCCATTCTGAGACTTTGTCGGGTAGCTGGAGCCCGATGTATCGATGCCGTCAAGTGTGAATTTGTAGTTGCCGGTGTCGGCATCGCCTACGCGCTCATACGAGCACGTGCCGGAATCCACGACAGAGTTTTCTGCAGTTGTCACACCGCCGCCAAAGATCGGGGTGCCGACCTTGCCATAAACAGTCGAGCCACCAGGGCCAACCGAGGTGTTCTGGGCGTTCAAGCCGTCAGGGCCACAGTGCATCATGTACCACTTGAACGGTGTCTTCAGTGTGTTGCTGCCGTCCGCGGTATTCGCCCAAAGTGCGTCTTCGAACGTTACCGGCTGCTCAAACGCTTCATTGCCGACCGTACGGTCAGTCGTGATGTTGATCGAGTACGAGACCTCGTAGCCCCTCATTTCAGTCGGGGTGCCATTGACGTCGACGGTCTTCGTGCCGAGCTGCCACACCCAGGGGCGCTGCTTCTCAATATCGTACCGCGGGGCAGCGGTGATCTCGAAGGGGCCGAACTCGTGCGGTCCGTCGGGGCGTGCGGTGGTGACACCGTTCTCATCAGCGCCATAGGTGCGCACGTTGGTGGTGAATGTCGCGCCGTTTTCTGAACTGCCCGAGACGAATACTTGCGTATCAAGCTGGTGGTTCGCCTTGTCAACGCTGGTCGCACCGAGGTTGCACTTCAGCACCACAGAGGTGGTGCCGCTCGGAGGATCCTGCCGAGGCTGCAGGACATCTCCCGAGGGAAGCGCTAGAATCTCGCTGCCGGTGCCACACGAGTTTGGCATCTGACCGAATGTGGCGACCGCACCTGGCTCCAGCACCAGCTCCTGTTCAAACCACGCGTCGAATGAAGATCCGAGATCCTGTTCGGCGCTCGCGTTGATTGACCAGGAGTGGTTGATCACGTCGGAGGTACGCACACGGTTATTGCCGTCACCCGCATCTTGACCCGGCTCGCTATCGTCAGCATCAAACGGAGCGGTGCCCGTGTAAATGGTGTAGCCCCCGAACCCATCCGGGTCGTTCATCGCGATCACATCAGTCGACCAGGTTGGGTATACGAGCGCGTTGAGCTCAACGTCGTTTGCGTCAGCTGGAATCGTCGCGATTGACTTCTGTGTTGCATTCGCGTCGCTGTTGTCAACGACTCTCTCAAAGTCATTGACCCCAGCGGTTTTCGCTGTAGGCGTGAGGTAGTTGTCGCCGCCCAGTCCATCGGCATTGATCATCACCGTGTAGGGGCCGGCAATTCCCGAGACGTCTGCCGTCTTGAATGACCAATTGCCGTCCGCGTCGGTGGTGGTCTCCGCCTTCTGGGTGGGATCTGCGCCAATGAGCGTCACCTTCACGCCCGCGAGGGGGGTGTCGTTCTCGCCCGTCGGCTGGCTCGTATTAACCGCACCGTTATTGTTCGAGTCAACGTGGATCACGCCGTGGGCAAGATCGCCGGGTGCAGCGATTGCTGCTGAGGGCATACCAACACCGAACGCCACCAGCACGGCGGTCGCTAGCGCAAGAGTCTTCCCGCCCTGCGCCTTGAGATTTCGCCCGATCTTGGAACGTCTCTTATTTAACAACTGTTTCTGTTTCATCTAACTTTGCCCCCATGGAATCCCGGAGAATCGTCGAGTGTGTTCTTTACCGCCCCGCCGCAGAACGCGCACGAAGCAGAGCGAAGTCCATTTCGATTGAACTCTGTAGCGCTCGTGGAATCTGCCCCATTGGGGGAGATTCCCCCAGGGGAGTCACCCACCAGGCGTAAAATCCCCCAGACGTGTCACCCATTCCTTCGGCTTGCTGATCTGGAAGCGTGGATAATCTACTTATTCAAACAACTCGAATTATCGGGGGGGGGGTAATATAGACCCTTTTTCTCCACTGGAGATTGAAGACATGACTGTTCAACACTCGCTCCTGTCAGCACCTGAGAACGTGGCTGCTTCATGGCGGGCACACATCCCAGGTCTTGATGTGTCTCCTCATATTTCGCGGCCTCGTCTTGTCCAGCAAATACTCGCTTCCACAGGGCGGTGGGTTTCCGTGCTCGGGCTGCCTGGTTCGGGAAGATCCACTGTTCTGTTTCAGCTGGCCACCCATTTGGAACACATCGGTTCCCCATACGTGGCTTCTTT
The DNA here is from genome assembly GCF_003865375.1 of Gulosibacter macacae. Taxonomy (GTDB): domain Bacteria; phylum Actinomycetota; class Actinomycetes; order Actinomycetales; family Microbacteriaceae; genus Gulosibacter; species Gulosibacter macacae. The sequence continues at coordinate 8,429 of NZ_RQVS01000027.1, forward strand.
CTCCGCTGCGCAGTCGCTAGACCTCGTCGGGGTGCTTGCAGCCGGTGTGCCTGAGGGAAGCGCCGTGTTGGTCGATGATTTTGACCTCGCTACTGATCCTGACCGTTTACGTGATGCACTTTGCGGCTTCCTTGCTGTCGACCCAAGCGGGCGTGTGATCACCACATCTATTGACGATCTTTCATGCGACAGGCTCGAGAGACACTCAGAAACTCTCAAGCTCGATTTCGTGGCGGGGGCACACCTGCTCTTCACCCATGAAGAAATCAGATCTCTGTTCCTGGCGACTTGTGCGGAGCACAATATCGTCTTGGTTGATGAGCAAAGCATCGAAGCTTCTGTCCGACGAATCGAAGAGTCCTCGATGAGGTCACCCTTTTCTGTGCGTATTGCGCTCCAGCAGGAGATCCGGTCACTGCCTGACCCGCCATCCGTCGTGAGGGGGAGCGCTTTAGCTGCGGCCGCGTCAGCAGTGCAGTCCAAATTGCTCGAGACGATACCGCAACGACGGCTTCGAGACGGCTTGCTCGGCAAGCTGGCCATCCTGGAACTCATGCCGCGTTTCACCCAACGGCACATCGGCAAACTATTCCCAGCTATCTCTGCTGCAGAGGGTCATGAAATTCTTGGCCTGCCGCACCTTGATAGCGAACATTCTATAAACGAGATCGATGTTGCGTGGGTTGCAGCCTACTGGCCAGCACTCATTGAGAAGCGACGCCTGCATCGGGAGCAGCGCATCAAGCTAGCCGAACAGCTCCTCGCCCTGGATGAACCCGGGGCGGCGTTCGATCAGTTTGTTTTGGCGCAGGATTATCTACGCGCAGAGATGCTTCTCCGCTCTCAGTTCTTGACAGTTTTTGAAACCACTGCACCTGAGACGGTTGCAGCGCTTGCCAGCACTGCACGTAAGCACTACAAGAGCTACCCACTTCTGTACACGTTCCACGCGCTCGTGATGCCATACACAGTTCAAGCGCAACTCTCGGAGTGTGCGCAAATGTTGCGTGGCTTTGTGAGCCAACTGAACGAAACAGACAGGCACCTCACCAACGCCGTGCGCGCTGTTGTGCACGATCGTCTGCAAGACACTCAGGCGGCGAGAGAAACAGCCTGGGGCGTCATTGAAGCTGTGCAGGCGCAGATCGATGAAGAAGACTCGTCTGAGATCAACTCATCCCCGGCAGAAGCGAGTGTGATTGCAATTCTCGCGCTACTGTCTTGTGGCGGTTTCCCGCGCAGAGAGCTACTTCTCCCGAAGAGCGAGAGCGGTGACTACCTTGAGCACCGCAGGTCGCTAGCATTCTCTGCAATCAACGCAGCCCTCTACGAACAGTTCCCCAACGAAGAATCTGCCGGAGCATTGAGTGATGCCTATCGTTCGCTCGTGTACCCTCCCTCACGCTGCCTCACCGACATCGCGGTCTTTCAAGAGTACGACGAGCAGTTCAGACGTATCCTTGCATCTTGGAAGGACGCTGAAGAAACAGATGTGAGGGTCATCGAGCGCCCAGAAGACATCTTCGCGTTAAGCGACCTTGAAGATTCATCGCCCTCAATCCTCAGAGATGTCGCGACGCTCTACAAGAGACTCACCAGCACCACGGCAGCACCACCTGCCTCGAAAGAAGCGTTCCAGACTATTCCGTTACCGTTTAGGCACGTGGTTGAGTGGCAAGCAGCTCTCTATCAAGGCGACACCCTCGGAGCAATCACAGCTATCGACCAAATCGATGATGGCTGGGGTGAACGACTGATCGCCATACGCGTAGTACATAGATGCTCAGCAATGTTGTACCAAGGTAACACCGAGGGTGTCCAGCTCATGCTAGATCGCTCAGACGCGGTATCAGAAGCGCTCCTCGCACAAACCATCACCCTCATGCCCGCAGCAATCGGACAAGCACTAGCCGCCCTATCCCCTCGCTTGGCTCGTATCTTCAACGCAGCCTCCACAGTCGGGTTGCTTGGTACCGGAGCGTTGCGAGAAAAATCTGTCTATACTCCAAGCCTGTCACCAGCTGAACTCAAAGTACTGCGACACCTCGCTGACGGGCTCAACACCACACAGATTGCAGACCGCCTGCACCTCTCCGCTGAAACAGTGCGAACCCATGTCAAGCGAATGGCTTCGAAGCTCGGCGTTCGCGGACAGGCAGCAATCTTGCAGCGCGCCAGAAAACTCTCTCTGCTTTCCTGACTTTGAGTCAGCCTCAGGACTCCGCAACCTTCGCCCGACTTCGCCGTCACATATCTTGCAAACATGGCTGAAGTGCCGCGAGCCGACTCTGATTTGACCGCGTAACGCGGGGCAGTGGAGGCCACCTTTCGAGCGTGAAAGGTGGCCTCTGATGACGGTTTCGATGCGTCGTATGACGGCGGGTGACGGGTACAAGTACCTCCTGAAGTCGGTCGCCTATGGCGACGGCGATAGAGCCATGTCGACCCCGTTGACGCGCTATTACAGCGAAGATGGAACCCCGCCTGGCAGGTGGCTCGGTTCGGGTCTGAGCGGCCTCGCGGATGGTCAGATAGTTGCCGGTGATACGGTGACCGAGGCGCAGCTCCAACTGCTCATCGGGATGGGGCGAGATCCGGTATCTGGTGACGCGCTGGGGCGACCTTATAGCCAGTTCCAGACGCTCGATGAGCGCGTTGCCGCTCGCATTGCCGCGCTCGATCCTGAACTCACGCCATCGCAGCGGGCCGAAGCGGTCACGGTGATTGAGGCGGAGGAAGCGGCGAAGAAGAGCCGTAAAGCGGTCGCGGGCTTCGACTTCACGTTCTCGATCCCGAAGTCAGCGTCGGTGTTGTGGGCGGTGGCTGATGGGGGCACGCAACAACTCATTTGGGAGGCGCACCATGCCGCGATCAGTGATGTGTTGCAGTTCATGGAGCGCGAGGTCGCTGCAACACGGGGTGGTGCGCGGGGCCCTGACGGTGCGGTGCTGCAACTCGATGTTGCTGGGGTTGTTGCAGCCGCGTATGACCACTACGACTCCAGGTTGCACGACCCCTACTTGCATACGCATGTGGTGGTGTCGAACAAGGTGCAGCACGCCCAGACCGGGCGTTGGCTCGCGCTTGACGGGCGACCTCTGCACGCGGCAACGGTCGCGCTGAGCGAGTTGCATCAGGCGATCTTCGCTGACTCACTCACTCGGCTGTTCGGGGTCTCGTGGGAGTCACGCGAGCAAGCTGCTGGCCGGAATCAGTCGTGGGTGATCAGTGATGTGCCGGAGGAACTGATCAAAGCGTTCTCGAGGCGCGCACGCGATATTGAAGTCGAGAAAGAACGCCTCATCGTAGAGTTCGTGGCACGTCACGGTCGCAGGCCGTCGTCGGCTCAGGTCATCAAGCTGTTGCAGGAGGCCACGCTCGCAACACGCCCTGAGAAAGACGTGCGCTCGCTTGATGATCTCACGAGCGAGTGGCGGGATCGTGCAACAGTGATCCTCGGCGAAGATGCGGCGGCGTGGGCGATCCGTGTTGCGTGGCAACACGACCCCAGAAGCTCAGGTCTACGGTTGTTGCGCGCCGATGATGTTCCGCTCGACATGATCGCGGCCCTCGGGCAGCAAGTGATTGAGACGGTGGGTGAGAAGCGTTCGACCTGGCGACGCTGGAACCTCATGGCCGAAGCCGCCCGGCAGTCGATGTGGCTCAGGTTCGCGTCAACCGAGGATCGCGAGGTCATCGTCGGCATGATCGCGGATGCCGCCGAGCACGCATCCCTGACGCTCACTCCGCCCGAGCTTGCCGTCACTCCCGTCGAGTTTCAGCGCGCTGACGGCTCCACAAGATTCCGGCCGAAGCACTCGACACTGTTCTCATCGACGGCGTTGCTTGCGGCGGAGGATCGGCTGACCGCGAGAGCACGGGGCATGGCCGGCCCCAGGCTCGCGCTCGACACGATCGAGCGGTTCGCGAGTGAACCCGATGATGAGGGGCGCACGCTCGGCCCCGACCAGCGCGACGCGCTCGCCCGGATCGCGGTCTCAGGCCGCACCGTCGATGTTCTCGTGGGGCCTGCAGGTACTGGGAAGACTACGACGCTGGGCGCTTTGCGTCGTGCCTGGGAATGGAAGCACGGTGAGGGGTCAGTGGTGGGGCTTGCCCCGTCAGCAGTCGCGGCAGGCGTGCTCGCTGACGAACTCGGTATCCCGACCGACAACACCGCGAAATGGCGAGGAGTGTTCGAGCGCACCGGGCAGACCTTCACACGCGGTCAGCTGGTGATTCTTGATGAGGCGTCGCTTGCGGGCACGCACTCGCTCGATCTCATCACCCGTGAGGCTGAGCGGGTCGGAGCGAAAGTGCTGCTCGTTGGAGACCCGGCACAGTTGCAGTCGGTCGGCGTGGGCGGCGCGTTCTCCCTGATCGTGAACGACCGCGCTGAGGGCACGCCGGAGTTGACGGAGGTGTGGCGGCTGCAACACGACTGGGAGAAGCGCGCCTCGCTCGAGTTGCGCCACGGCCGCGCACCAGTGATCGACACCTATATGGAGCACGGCAAGATCCGGGGCGGCACCATTGACGAGATGGCCGAGGCCGCGTACCGGGCCTGGTGGGAAGACCGGCAGGCCGGGCGAGGAACGATCCTGATCGCAGAAACCGTCGAGAACGTCACCGAACTGAACCAGCGGGCACGCCGCGACCTCATCGCCCACGGCTTCGTCGCCGCCGAACGCGAGATCGAACTGGGCGACGGCAGCCGCGTGAGTGTGGGAGACACGATCATCACGAGGAAGAACGACCGCCGCCTGCGCTCGGCACATGGATGGGTGCGCAACGGTGAACGTTGGGTGGTGACGAACGTGCGCGATGACGGTTCGGTCTTCGTGCGGCCACCCACCATGCGGCGCGGGGGCGGGATCTTGTTGCCCGCCGCATACGTTGCCGAGCACGTCGACCTCGGCTACGCGGTGACCGCGCACCGTGCCCAGGGCGTTACCGTCGACACCGCACACACGCTCGTCGAAGCCACCACGACCAGGGAAGTGCTCTACGTCTCCATGACGCGCGGCCGCTACTCGAACCGAGCCTATGTCGCCACCGATCGGCTCGATCCCGCGCACAGCGTGCCGCAGCCCGGCGAGAACCCCGATGTGACCGCCCGCACCGTGCTCCAGGGCGTGCTTCAGCATGTCGGGGCTGAACTCTCGGCACACGAGACGATTACTGCGGAGCAGGAACGGTGGGGCGGGATCGCGCAGCTTGCCGCCGAATACGAGACGATCGCTGTCGCCGCGCAACAGGACAGGTGGGCGCGGTTGCTTGCTGCATCCGGGCTGACCGACGCGCAGGTAGACGAGGCGGTGAGTGCGGAGACGTTCGGGGCGCTCGTCGCTGAGCTCCGACGCGCAGAGGCCAGCGGGCATCCGGTCGATACGATCATGCCGAGGCTTGTGTGGGCGCGTGGCTTCGCGGACGCCGACGATATAGCCTCCGTGCTGCACTACCGACTCGAACAAGCCGTAACTCGGCTCGGCGTTGGTGGTGCGCTGCCGCGCGCTCGGTTCATCGTAGGACTACTGCCCGAAGCGGTCGGAGAGATGAGCGCCGATATGCGTGCCGCGCTCGAGGAGCGGCGGGAACTCATCGAAGCGCGCGCCGCCGCGATCCTCGACACCGCCCTCGAACGCGGCGAGCAGTGGGTGACCGCTGCTGGTGCCCCGCCGAAGAATGAGCAGGATCGGGCGCGCTGGCGATCAGGGCTGATGACCGTCGCCGCATACCGCGACCGGCATGGCATCGACCCCAGGGAGGCGCAGCCGCTTGGAGTCGAGCCGGAGAGTATCGGGCAACGCATCGACTACGAACGCGCTGGGGCGGCCCTGATTCGTGCCCAGCAGATCGTTCACCTAACTGTCCAGTCTGAAGTGCCGAGGCCGACAGCCGGGCGCGAGCATCGCGGCCCGACGCGATAGCGATGGGCCACCGACAGCGGAAGATGCGAGGATGTGTAGGTGGCTGCTCAACTGGACGACCTGACCGTGCTCGCGCGTTTCGTGATCCGCGCACGTCGGGTAGAAGCTCATTCTCTCGTGCAAGACGAAAAGACCTTGTTGGGTTATGCAAAGGGCACGTTCAAAGTCACGCTTGGCTTTGATGGAGCGGCAACTATCAGGCGGCCACTCCCAGATAACGAAGAAGAGTTCGAATCCTTGGTCGCGAGGATCAGACCGCTGACGCTGAAATCTGAACCAATCTATTACGCCAAGGTGCTTGGAGCTCTGGAACGAGTGTTGGAGCAGTGCGACCCAAGTGCAGAGGTTCTATCTGAATGCCAAGCGTTGAGAGCTTCTTGGGAGGCCGCCGAGCTTCAGGGAACCCAAGTACAGGGATACTCAGTGCAGCGCTCACGTCATGATGGTTCGGAAGCAACCAAGCATGTCTCCGATACACAACTCGCTGCCGCGTGGGTATACGCAGACCTTGTCCATGCCGATGCTCAAGGCCCCAAAGCCGAGGCGCTTGCTTTCGATCTTGACGAACGATACGCAGCCGCAGTGCTCGTGTTCTGCGGTGCAGCCGTGCGGGTGGTAAGGACACTTCGCCTGATCGAGCATCTGAAAGCCGCAAACATACTCAACCTTGCTGATGAACTCTGGTCTCAAAAGGTTACGGTCGACACTACCGAGATCGTCGAGGAAGCGGAGGTGTTCATGGCTCCTGTAGGGGCCCCGATGCCAAATCTCATGACTTCGGTCGAAATGGGAGAAGACTGGAAATCAATCTCGGTGACTGAGATGCTCAGGCTTGAGATAGAAAACCGAGTAACAGTCCTCCTGCGTGACGACGATCGCAACATAGAGTCCAGCGACGCGGCGGTCATAAGGCGAGAAAATGGCGAAGACTTGATGACCTGGGAAGCCCTCATCGCTGAAAGCGTCCTCTGTCGTTTGGTCTTTGAAGCCGATTCAGGCGAGATTCGGTCGATTCGGTCGATGGAACTTCAGTTCCTAGATCACACTCATTCACTCAAACTCTCCGCCCATGAATTCAAACTGAAGATGTTCCAAGCCAAGACGTTAACCCTCCAGGTTGGAGACCAAAACTGGGTGACTCTGCGAGTTCCAGAGGCCTCCGAGGAAGAGCTATTCCAGCAGCAAGTTCTCTTTGAAACGACAAGAGACATTGTTCTGATCGAGCAAATCGCGAACAGAAGGTTCAAAACAAGTAGCGAGCCCTTCACGAACGACGATCGCATGGCGTTGAGAGTCGCACGTCTGGCCTGGGAGGGCAAGATCACCTATTGGAATCAAGGGCCGATAAAGGTCACGACCGAAAACGGGCTGCCACCCTCTCAAATTCAAATACCCGCCCAAACTCTCTCAATCGGTGGCGCGGAGATCCCTACCCCTGAAATACGATTGCGCCACCCAGACATGGACATCACCGAACTGCAGCCTGAGCCGCCGCTCGAACCAGGAGTGAAACTCTATGAGCTCCGGCCCCCTGCGCAAGCATTCTTCCGGGTGTGGGCACCAGAGCAGATGCAGGTTTCAAGTGACGCTGATCTCACTTCGCCTGTTCCCTGGGGCCTGCTCGGGATACAGGAAGCCGAGCCTCCCGAAACGGATGCCGCGTCGGTCGACTCAGACCAGCAGGAGCAATGAACCGCGCACAAAGCGAGGTTACCCAGTTCTTTGATCCTGGGAGGGCTGTCGAGTTGGAGAAGCGTTGAATCGCTCTGCTTCGCGGAATCTCGCTTTGGTGAGGAAAAGGAGGCTGATCGGCCCCCACACGAGGAACTTGATCGCGTTCCAGATGCAGAGAATGAACACGAGATACAGCCACTCGGGAGCCCCCACCCCGATCAGAGCGAGAGCGCCGCGTGCGATCAACAGGTAGGGAACCGAGAACAGCATCGCCAGGACGCCGTAGCGAAGGTTCTCACGGCGGCGCAGGAACCAGATCAGCCGGTTCGTCGGAGCGTACCGCTGCAACAGATCATTCGCGAAGCTGCTGAGATGCCAGATGAGAGCGAGCATGACGAAGTCCTTTACAGATCTACCGGCGGTCAGATTCGTGTAAAAGCACTTCGCAGCTAAAGCTGCTCCGTCGTACCCCAGGCGGGGCTTGTTTGCCGTGTGCTCCTACTATACGGCCGAAATCTTGAAAGCGCAGTAGTTGGTGAGCTGGAGGCCGGTACTGCTGGAACGTTCGCTGCATCCCAGTAGAAGCTGTGAGCGTGGGCAGAATCGCCCACCAGGTGGGCGTGAAGTGGGCTAGACTGTAGACACCACGGCTGGCCGCTAGTTCCGACAAGGATAGGCGGCCAGTTCTTTTTCTAGGCAGGGTCATGGCAGACAGCACCTACGAGAAACCCTTTCTCACAGTCGAACAGCAGATCGACCAGATCAAGCAGCGCGGCATGAAAATCGGGAGCCGTGATGACGCGCGGAACGCGCTGCGGCGCATCGGGTACTACCGGCTGTCGGGCTACTGGCATCCCGACCGAGTGCCTGCCGGGCCGGGAGAAAAGCGGCTCTTCGCAGTTGAGGGTGTAGCTGGGGTCCGCGGG
>NZ_RQVS01000028.1 GCF_003865375.1 Gulosibacter macacae
CGTAGATCACCCAGGTTTGGCGGGAAGGCTCAAATCAAGAGCCAGGTTCGGCGGGAAGGGTCAGGTTCGGCGCAAGCGCTCACACCTGAGCGCACGCGGGTCGCGAAACCCCTACAACTGCGAGCCACAACACCAAGTGGGCGCAAGAAACTCAGGGAGGCCCTGCCAACTGGGAGCGAAAAGCGCGAGTGGGAGCAAGACCGAGGGCAAGTCTCAACAAATGGGAGCGAAAACGCCAAGTGGGAGCCCGTCGGGGCTCCCACTCACGCTTTTCGCTCGTTGTTGTGCACGCGACTGCGCTCAACCCGCCGGCGCATCCCCGGGCAGCGCCTCGGTGTGCGCGATCTGCACGATGCGGCGGCCATCGGCGCGCGAGACGAGCTGCGCGCGACCTGCTGGCCCAAACTGCATCTTCACGCGCGACACGATCGCACCCTCTTCCGGGTCACCGGGCAAGAGCAGCGCGGGCGCGCCCACATCCGCGAGCCCTCGAATGAGTGGATCGTAAAGAGCACGCCCCGCGCCACCCGAGCGTCGCGCCACGATCACATGCAGACCGAGATCGCGCCACTGCGGTAGCAGCTCAACGATCGGCGCGAGCGGATTGCCCTTCGAGGTGTGCACGAGGTCGTAGTCATCGACCACGATGTAGAACTCCGGCCCCTGCCACCACGAACGATCGCGCAGTTGCTGCGGCGTCACTTCGGGGCCCGGAATGCGCTGCAAGAGCAGTCCCGCAATCTCCTTCATCGCGGCAGTCGCCACTTCGTGCGTCGTGTAGTACCCGGCGAGATGCACATCCGGCACCTCTTGCAACATCGAGCGACGGAAGTCGACGAGGAAGAACTGCGCCTCGCGCGGCTGCTTCGTGCGCATCACCTCGTCGATGATGACGCGCAGCGTGTTCGTCTTGCCCTTCTGCGTGTCGCCAAACACATACATATGTCCGTCGGCGGCGAGGTCGAACGGCACGGGCGCGAGCCGCGCCTCGTCGATCCCCAAAAGCGGCACCGGCGCCGCCGGGGCGAGGGCGCGCACCTCGGCAAGCGGCAGCATCTCGGGCAACAGCCGCAACTTCGGCCCCGACTCCCCCGACCACGCGCCCGCAATCGACTGCCACGCGTGCGCGACACCAGCCGCGACCGTGGTCGCATCCCCCGAGCCGTCAATGCGCGGCAACCCCACCAGCATCTGATGTTCGGATGCGGCAATACCGTGACCGGGCTTCCCTTCGGGCACCCGCGCGGCCGCCTTGCCGTTGATCGCCGAGTCGCGGTGCTCGCCCAGTCGCAGCTCGACAATCGTGCCGAACGCACCCTGCATCGCCTGGCGCAGATCAGCCTGCCGGTTCGACGACACGAGCAGGTGCACACCGACCGCGAGCGCGCGCCCGGTGAGATCCATAATGGTGCGGTCGAGGTCGACGATGTCGGCCTTCATGTTCTGCCAGCCGTCAATGACGAGGAACACCTCGCCGTAGCCATCGTCGAAGCGTCCCTCAACGCGCCCCTGGCGATAGGTCACCATCGAATCAATGCCGTTCGCCCGGAAGTACGCTTCGCGTTGCTGCATGATGCCGGTGATCTCGGCGATCATGCGCGCCACCTTGTCGGGCCGGTCGCGTCCGGCCACACCGGCGATATGCGCGCCGCCTTCGAACCCGGCAAAGGTGCCACCACCAAAGTCGAGGATGTAGAACTGCGCCTCGCGAGGGGTGTTCACGAGTGCGAGCGCGAGCACGAGCGTGCGCAGCGCCGTCGACTTGCCCGTCTGCGAAGCACCGTAGATCGCGACGTGGCCGCCGCCACCAGACAGGTCGATCACGTGGTGCTCACGCCGTTGCTCGCGCGGCAGGTCTTTCACACCTATCGGCACAGCCAGGCGCCCGGCTGCGCGGCCCGAAGGCGAGTGCAGTCCGTGCTCACGAGAAATCGTGAGGTCGCCGTAGAGCTCATCAAGCGTCGACGGCACCTCGAGCGGATCAAGCCACACCTGGTGCGCCCGCGGCTCGAGCGGCAAGAGCTTCGTGACCATGATGTCGGCGACGGTCATTCCATCCCACCGCTCATCGCCAGCCTTCACCACCGGCGAATCGTCAACGACCGGCTCGTCAATCGCCACCGGCTCACGACTCAGCACTGGCCGCGCCGAGAAGGGCAGGATGCGGGCAGCGACCGGTTTCGCGCCGGGTGCGGTCGCGGCCGCAGTCGACCGTCGCGGTTTCGGCGGGGCCGCCACGTAGGATGCACGGAATTGCGTCATCTCGTCGCCCGCGGTCTTGAGGAAGCCGACTCCGGGCACGGCCGGTAGATGGAATGCATCCGGAGTACCGAGCACCGCGCGCGAGTCTTGCTGCGAGAAGGTGCGCAGACCCACGCGGTACGACAGGTGCGACTCAAGCCCGCGCAACTTCGACTCTTCGAGCTTCTGCGTTGACAGCAGCAGGTGAATCTCGAGCGAGCGGCCAAGACGACCGATCGCAACAAAGGTGTCGATGAAGCCGGGCTTCGCGGTGAGCAGCTCTGAGAACTCGTCAATGATGACGAATAGTGCTGGCATTGGCGGGGAGTTGTGGGCGCCCGCGCGCCGGGCCGCCTCGTAGTCACCGACGTTGGCGAAGTTACCGGCGGCGCGCAAGAGCTCTTGACGGCGCACCATTTCACCGTGCAGGGCCTCTTCCATGCGGTCGACGAGCTGCAGCTCATTCTCGAGGTTCGTGATCGTCGCCGACACATGCGGGAGCTCCGACATGCCCGCGAACGTCGCGCCACCCTTAAAGTCAACAAGCACGAAGTTGAGTTGCTCGGGTGAGTGGGTCGCGGCCATCGCGAGCACCATCGTGCGCAGCACCTCAGACTTACCCGATCCGGTCGCGCCGATGAGCAGGCCGTGCGGGCCCATACCCTGCTGCGCGTTCTCTTTAATGTCGAGGTTGACCGGCACACCCTCGGGGCTGACGCCAAAGGGAACGTTGAGGCGCGCACGCCCCTCGCGTCGGGTGATGTCGACGCGCGGGTCAAAGTCGCGCGCATCACCAAGGCCGAGCAACTCGAGGAGGTCAGAGGTGCGGGTCGGGTCAGAGCCCCCGCGTCGAGGCCGTTCCACCTCAGCTACGCCGCCCTCATCCACACCGTGACGTGCGAGCCTGCGCGCAGTCGCCAGCGCCAGTTCGCGTGACATGCCGGCAGCCGTCACCACCGTGGCGCCATCTGACAGCGTCGCGATCTCGAGCTGCGAGGTCCCATCCGAGCGCGGTGTGAGCGCCAGCCGCAGCGTCGAGTACGACTCGAGGCGGCCCCACTCCTCGAGCAACTCCACCACGCACACGCCCTCGACCGCGAACTTCGCGCGCTCCGCCGGGCTCAGCGGCACCCCATCCACGATCAACAGCAATTGCGGCAACGCCGCACCGGCGCTGCGGGCTCGGAAAGCCGGGCGTCCGAGCATCCCCGCGGGCAAGAGCCCCGTGACCTCAGCGACGGTGCCGCCAATCATGCGCATCGGTCCGATCGCATCGCGTTCGGTCGAGCGGGCATGCGGCAGCCACTTCACCCAGTCCCACTCATCGGCGATATCGTCAGTGCGCACGATCGCGACATTGAATTCATCTGGGTTGACGAGCGTTGCGAGCGTCATCACCATGCCGCGGGCAAGTTCACGCCCCGCCTCGCGATTGCCGGTGATTTCGATGTTCGCGTAGTCGCCGATGCTGATGCCGACCGGTAGATCATCGACCATGCGATAGGTCGACACAAAGCGAGTCACCGCCGAGAGGCATACCGGGTCGGAATCGGCGAGCGGCGCGAGCTCGGGCTCTTGCAGATCGAGCACGAGCGGCTGATCCGACACCCCGATCTTCGTGCTGAACGAAAGTGGATTGCCACCATCCCGTTCCCACAATCGCTCCCCCTGCTGCACGAGCATCGGCAGTGCTTCGGCCATCGGCAGCTGCCAATTCGCCACCGCGCGCTGATCCTGCTCGCCGCGGCGAACGTCTTCGCGCAGGCCAGCCAAGTAGGCCAAATATTCGCGTCGCTGCGTATTCACTTTCTGCCGGTGCTGCGAGATCTGGCGATAGGTCGTGAAACCGACCATCGAAATCATCGCGACGACCATGAATCCAGCGAGCAAGAGCATCCTGGGATTCGAGGTGTTCGACATCGCCATGAAGATCATGATGCCCATCGAGCCGAACATGGGCACGATCATCATGATGATGTTCGCGGGCCCCTGGCTTTCGACGACATCGGGCGGCGGTTGAATCGCGATCGTGCCTCGGGGCAGTTTTGGCGCGTCGACGTGGCCAGATCGCGGAGTCGGCACGGCTAATCTCCCCCGTGGATGTTGCAAGCGCCGCACTCGGCAGCCGCTTCGGCAGGTCAGAATGTCCGGCCTAGACTATCGCTTGACATGACCGCCGAACCGGGAGGTGCCGGGATGCCGACGACGCATACCGTGGCGACGGTGGTGCGCGGCGATGAGCGCTTCGATGTCGCGGTGCCGCTGGGCACGACGGTTTCCGGCGTCGTGTCGGCGTTTGGCACGAGCATCGACCGGGTGCCGGTGACCGATGAGCTCGGTCGACACCTGGATGCACGAGAAGCGTTCGGCAAGTCACTCGGCCCGGGTGCCGTGGTCGTCATCGGCGCGAGCGCGAACGAAGAAGCCCGCGCCGCCACACAGATTCGCGCTGAGCGCGCCGCCTTCCCTACTGCCGCGGTGACGGCGCTCGGCGTGCTCGTGGCGCTGAGCCCGATCGTGGCACTTCTGCCCGCGTTTGGTCTGTGGGTGCGGATGCTCCTCGCCGTCATACTCGCGGCGGCAGCGGTGCGGTTGCTCGCGCCACCCGCGAATCGTCCGCGCTGGCAGCTCCTGCTCGCGCCCGCAGTTGCCGCGGCGGCCGTAGCGGCGGTGGTGCCGCATCCTGACCTCATTGCACCGTGGTCATATGCGCTCGTGTTCACATGGTCGGGCCTCGCCGTCGCAATGTTGGCCCGCGTGCTCGTGCGCGACGAATTCGTTGAGGTGGCGGCAATTGCGTGGTTGCTCCCCGCCCTCACCATCTCGATCGTGAGTTTCTCCCGCCTCGCTCCTGAGATTGCTGCGCCGCTCGTGCTCACTGCGTCGATTGCGTTGCTTGGATTCGCGCCGACGAACGCCGTGCGCGTGCCCGAGTCGCAGCTACTCCACCTGCCGATGGTGCTCAATACGGCGCTGTCAGTGCACACGCCCGAGGTCACCGAACCGGCGCCGGTCACTCCGCGGCGCGTGCGCCACACCATGCGCCTCGGGGTCGCCCTGCACTCGTCGTTCATTGCGCTTGCCTGCCTGGGTGTGCTCACGAGCGCGGGTGCAGTGTCGGGGATGCTCGCCGCGGGAACGCTCGAAAGCTGGGGTGCGCTTGCCCTCCTTGGCCTTGCGGTATTGCAGTTCTCGTTACAGCCGCGCGGGGCCCACTCATCGTTCGCGCGTTGGGCGCCGCGCATGGTCGTGGTCGTGCTCATCGCGGTACTCGCGCTGGCCGCCCCGTTCGGCGCGACCTGGTGGTGGTTCGCGGCCATTGTGGCCGGTGCCGCGACGCTCATTGGGTTCGGCGTTTGGGCGCAACGCACGATGTATGCGCCGTTGCTCACCCGCTTGGCCGATGTCGCTGAGCGAATCTCGCTCGCGCTCGCGCTGCCGGCGTTGCTCGTTGCGGCAGGCTTTTTTAGCGCTGTGCGCTCGTGGTCGTAGGTGCTCGTGATCGCAATGGAGGGGTGCAGGTGAGTTTTCAACAGGATGCAGCGGGCGCGGCGAAAGCGCGTCGGCACACCTCTGTGGGTGGTCTCGCCATTGACTTCGTGGTCACCGCCGCGATCGTGACATTGACCTGGTGGCTGAGCAACTCGTGGTTGCTCGCAGGGATTGTCGGCGCCCAGTATGTGATCGTGGCGCTGTTCGTGTGGCGTATCACCGGCGGCACCCCGGGGTCGCTCCTCATCCATCGACCGTCGAGCGAGGCCGCTCGAGTTGCCCACGAGGCAACCGCTACGCCGGATGCACTTGGTCAGGCCGTGCAGGATCGGGCGTTTGCGTCTGCTGCGGCGCCGCAAGCCGCAGCGCAGTGGGTACCGCCTCAGGCGCCGCAGTCAGCGCCGCTTCCGCCCCAGCCTTCGCCGCAGCCTTCGCCGCAGCCTTCGCCGCAAATGCCACTCGTGGCGCGGAATAGTCAGCCGACCCCGATGGTGGCACCAATTCCAATTCCTATGCCTGCACCTGCGCCTGCACCTGCACCTGCACCTGCACCTGCACCTGCACCTGCACCGATACTCCCGACGACCCTGGTACTTTCGACCGGCGAGGTGGTTCCGCTCAAAGGCGCCGCTCTCATCGTTGGCCGCAATCCTCGCGCCGATGACGGCGAGATTGCCGTGGTGCTCGATGACCCGATGAAGTCAATTTCGCGCTCACACTTCCGCATCACTGCGACCGAGGCCAGCGTGCAGGTCGTCGATTTGGGTTCCGCCAACGGCACGAGGTTGCGGCGGGCAGGGCAAGACCTAGCGCTCACGGCGCAACAAGCGGTGCAGTTGGCGCCTGGCGACAGCATCCTGCTCGGGCGCTTCGAGCTTCGGCTTAACTAGACCGCCGTAGCCGCGGGAAAACAAGGGCGCCGGGATGCAGTGCATCCCGGCGCCCTGAAGCTTGGTGATGTTAGCCGCCGAAGCGGTTTGCGCCCGAGCGGTCGGTCGAGCTGAAGTCCTGTGCGCTGTCACCGAGGAGGCCCTGGATCTGGACGAGCACGTTGTTCATGTCGCGCAGTGCCGAATCCCAGTTGCTCTTCGAGGTGTGGTAGGCCGACGATGCTTCACCGGTCCACTGCTCAACCAGCGGACGGAGGTCGTTTTCCATGTTGTCCATGGTCGTGGAGATCTTGTTCGAACCGGACGAAATGTTGTTGCGTGCGGCTGCGACAACGCCGTAATCAACGCGAATGTCAGTCATGATGTGTTCTCGTTATCCTTCTTGGCGATGTGGCTTAGTACGTGAAGTTCACGTTCGAGGTCTCGATGTTGAGCGATGCTGCGCGCTCTTCATCGGTGGCGTCGAATGCCTGCTGGGTGCCGCGCAGGTCGTCTTCGAAGTTGTCGAGGGCGCTGATGAGGCGGTCGGCGTCCTGGTTCCACTGGAGCATGAGCTCTTGGAACTTGATGGCCATGCGGCCGTCCATGCCGCTGCGCGGAATCGACTCGATGTCGTTGCGGAGCGTGTCAATGTGGCTGGTCAGATCGCTGCGGGAGTCGCGAACAATATCGGCACCGCGGAGAATGGCACCATCTTCGGCATTTACGGCCATGAGTCACCTCGTCTAGTTGGTCACGTTTGTGAGCTTGTCGGTCGGTTCATTGGTGAGTATATGGAGCGGAATCGACGGTATGCGTCGAACCAGAGAATGGCATCCGTGACGGATCTTGAGCCGTGTCATCCCCAAGTTGTATGCGTAGCGTGACTACGCGGGAGCGGATTTGGGGTTGCTGCCTGAGACGATCAACGGGCTCTACCTACTACGCGGCCCTCGACCGAGAGCCGCAAACCGCATAGAAGCGGCACATGACCCGGGACGGTTCACCCTGCCCGGTCAGCGATGGCGAGTGCGCCTGCGTGGTCGCCTCAGTCGAGTTCCTCAGCGCCGCATCTGAACGCGCCGCATCCAAATGGCGGCAATTGGCACCAGCCGCCGACCCATCCAGAGGGTGCTGCGGTGGTGCGTGTGACTGAGGTCGTTCGGCTTTAGGAGCGGTAGTCATCCTTTGGGATGACGAGCGTGTGTTTGAATATTGGCCCTCACCCTCGCGAACGATAATCCCGTGCAAGCCGTCCGTTTCGGGTGCTGGCTGGTTACCGTTGGTAAATATTCGGAGCAAGCGGGAGGTGGCGTGGTGGCTGATTTGGATCTCACGGAGGGTGAGTTCATTACGCTTGCCGGGCATCTTGATGACATCGCGGCAGACGCATCGAGTGCTGATGGTGTCGAGGAGGTGCTGGCGACGGCGTCGGCCGCAATGCCGGGCACCTCGATCGCGACGAGCATGTCGACTGCCGGGAGTGGCCTCGATTTGCGGGTGAGTGGTTTGGCGCGTCGCCTCGCTGAGTTTTCGCTCGAAGCGGTGGTTGCCGAACAAGCGCTCCATGAGCGGGATGTGGCTGGCGCGAACGCCTTCAGTTTGGGTGCTCATGGTGGATGGGTGGTGTGACGGATGGTTGCGTGGGCGGACATTCTGGAATGGCGAAGCGAGTTGTTGGAGGCACCGATTCAGTCGGCGCATGACCGGCGACTGATTCTCGAGCGCGTTGCGGATGAGCTTGCAACTGAGGTGCGTGTGTTGCAGGCGCAGGGGTTGACTGCGGATGCGGTGCGCGCGTCGTTGAGTGATGAGTCTCGGGTTGCTGATGACTTGGTGGCGCAGTTCTCTGAGCTCATGTTGGCTTCGGCCGAGGCGAAGGATGGTGTGTGGGATGTCGAGACCCGCGTGCACGAGTGCGTGACCTTCGCTGAGATCGAAGGGATTATCATTAGCAGCACTGGTTCATTGTCAATGGCCGCTTGGAAGAGTCAGGAAATCTTTGATGACAGCATGACCGACGGTGCTGGGCAGGTGGCGACAGACTACGAAATTGCTCGCTTGGCACTTGTTGACGCGATTCAGGTTGCACTCGACAAAGCGAGACTCATTGCAGATGAATATGGCGCTCGTTTGGGGGCGTTGGATCGGCTCGCTGGTAGTGAGGGGGCGGATGCATTCTCACAAGGCCTTCCGGATCGGCCTGACCCTGACTGGTCGGCGACGGAAGTCGCAGCATGGTGGCGGGCACTTTCACGTGATGAGAAGGACCAGATCATTCAGTTCGACCCGGATGCCGTTGCAAACCTCGATGGCATCGATGCGGCCTCAAGGGATGCGGCCAACCGGAATCGCCTCGATGCCCTGATTGAAGATGCTCAAGCCGAGGTAGACGCGGCTCTTGTCGCGCATGATGCTCATCTCGCGAATTCCGACACTTGGGACGAGCGGGTGAGCGGGCAAGAGCTTCTGGAGAGGTACGAGTTGGCTCTCTTGCGGCTGCGAGATCTCGAACAGGTCAACGAGACGCTCAAGAACTGGCCCGAGGCACAACTCCTATTGCTCGATACAACATCGGGTGAGCATACTCGGGCGGCGATCGGTCTCGGCGACGTTGACCGGGCAACAAGTGTCGCAACTTTTGTTCCTGGAATGAACACCACGGTTCGAGACAGCCTCGGTGGATATGTTGACTTTGCGGACAGTGTTCGTGACATCTCAATTCGCGCAGGAAACGTGAGATCAAGCGATGTCGCAACGGTCGTCTGGATGGGCTATGACGCACCCAACATTACCGAAGTTGCCTCGACTGCATCGGCAGTTGAAGGGGCAGATCTGCTCAACGGCTTTGTGGAAGGAATGCAGGCGTCGCGGACGACTGGGCTCCGTACAGGCGATCCATATCAAACTGTCTTTGCCCATTCTTATGGATCGACAACTTCGGGCATGATGGCAGCGGAGGTGAATATCGGAGTAGTGGACAACATAGTCATGTTCGGTTCGCCCGGTTCGGGCGTCCAGGACGTCCGCGAATTCAATCTGGACTCCGGCGGTGCCTATGTTTCCGGAGTTGATTCACGCGACAGCGTTCAAGGAATGGGGCCCGATCATACTTTTGGGGTAAATCCCATGAAGCTTCATGGTGTTGAACACTTGTCCAATGAGACCTACGCGGGAGAAAACACATCGGCCGATCTGCTCTTCGGAAATCACTCGTCATACATAGATGTGAATGGCCAAGATGGAGCTAGTGGATTTGCTCTCGACCTTGCCGACGTAATTATTGGAGGCAAGTGATGCGAAATAGGAACCTAGTAGCATGGCTGTGCGTGATGTTGCTTTGTTTGACGGGATGTAGTTCTTTTGGGGGTGGAAATGTGTTTGAAGAATTTAGACTCGATGGGGATGCGCCAATTTCACAGCGGGAGACGTTGGATTCTTACGCTGAACGGGTTTTGCCGGTGATTGACGACTTTCAGCGGTCCGTCTCGGCGGCGGGTGCCGGGGAGCTTCGAGTCGGTGAGCGCGAGGTGCCGAGGTTTCCCGCGACAATGTGCGGGGACGATGGCTATTTGATTCGTGCACGCGCAGCCTTGGGTGAACTCGTGCCGTTGGAGACGTTGATTTCACTTGGCAATGAACGGTTTTTGCCGCTGGGGTTTTCTGGGCCGCGTGTCACCGAACGAGAGAATGGCAAGACTGACCTGTATTGGTTTGACAAAGAGAACGGCGGAGCTGTTTCCGTGATTCACGCACCCGGGAGTCATATCGGAATTGGCAGTGAATCGGGTTGTCGAATTCTCAATGCGGATGTGAATGATTTTAGAGCTGAGCTTGCGGCAAACTATCCATATGAACCTGGTTTTACTCGGCCGAATTAATCTGGATAACGGGCTCTTCGGACTTCAGGTGGGGGTGGTGGGGTCGAGGCCGCCGGCGACCAGGAGCATTCTGAGTCGGTAGTTGTCGTAGTTGGTGAAGCCGCGGGCGACGCGTCGGGCCAGCTCGATGAGTCCGTTCACGGCCTCGGTGCCGCCGTTGGATGACCGCTCGGTGGTCCAGTAGGCCAGGAACGCATCGCGCCACTGGGTGGGGGTGCGACCGAGTCTGGCGATCTCGGGGATCGGGCAGGACGGGAACGAGTCGAGGACGTGCTCGGCGATCGTGCGTCCGGCGGCGAGGTCAGCGTGCTGGTAGGCGGCGCGGAGTTGCTGCGCGGCCTGCCAGGCGACTTCGACCTCGACGTGTTCTTCTCTGACCGCGAACGCGGCGGCGAGTCGCTGGGTCTGCCGGTCGGTGAGGTGCTCCCTCCCGGCGCGGAGGATGTTGCGGATCCCGTAGAGCGGGTCGCCCTTGCGCCCGCGATGCTGGAGAGTGTTCTGTTGAACACGGCGGCGGACCTCGTCCACGGCCTGCGTGCCGAGCTTGACGACGTGGAACGCGTCCAGCACCGCGGTGGCGTCGTCGAGCTCGTCATCGAGGGCCTTCTTGTATCCGGCGAACGGGTCC
This sequence comes from Gulosibacter macacae, assembly GCF_003865375.1. Taxonomy (GTDB): domain Bacteria; phylum Actinomycetota; class Actinomycetes; order Actinomycetales; family Microbacteriaceae; genus Gulosibacter; species Gulosibacter macacae. The sequence goes on from NZ_RQVS01000028.1 coordinate 11,112, forward strand.
AGCGTCGCGATCTGCACCTGATTTCGGAACGCTCCGCCACGCTGTTGCAGCCAGTCTGCGTAGGCCTTCGCCGACCGTCCCGGCACGAGATCCAGGAGCCTGGCTCGCACGCGCCCGCTCGCATCGCGGGTCAGATCGACCATGCCGGTCAGTTCCTTCGGGCCGCGTCCGCCGTCTTCGACGGGCCGGGTGGAGACATGATGCCAGAGGTGCTCGTCGACCCCGAGCGTCGTGACTCCTTGGAAACGGGACTCATCGGCCGCGCGACGCTCCAGCACCGGCTTGACGTGCCGCCACACCGTCTTCCACGACACCCCGAGTTGGCGGGCGATGCCCTGCACCGAGGCGTTCTCCCGCCGCATCTGCCCGACCGCCCACGAGATGGCCCGTGCCGTGAGCTGCGCCCTCGGGGCGGCGACCGCCGCGTCCTGCTCGGTGAACGACTTCTGCTCGCACATGGCGTCGGCGCACCGGAACCGGCGCTTGCGCCACCGGATACATACCGGGCTCGCCCCCATCGGCGCGTCGACCAACGTGAGCTGCTTGCGCCCTCTCGACTCGGCCACCTGCCCACACCTCGGACACCCGGCAGGGCCCGGCGGCGACTCGACGTCTATGACGAGCGCACCCTCGTCACGCCGCTCCACAGCGGTGACGCGAAGCCCACCAAGGCCGACGAGCACGTCGCAACGATCACAGTAGACAGCAGAAGATGGGCACGCTGCCGCGCACCCCGTAGGGTCGGACACGGGTCGAGGACTCCCGAAGAACGGTTGGCTTGGTCGCTACCGATCCTCGGGGCCTCGACCCGCCTCACACCATCACGACACGAACCGGCGCGTCGCCCAAACCCCACCTGAAGTCAGAAGAGCCCATTTGCGGTTGCGATCTGCTGAGGTGATCGGATCGGACGCGTGCTCCGCAATCGCGATCGTCAGACCGGCGCCATCAATGCCGTGCGCATGCAACTGGTCATAGCCGTACTCACCGATATACCAACCAACCGGATCACCAGCCACCAACAACGACAAACCAACGATTGAAATCGTCGAACGAACGGCTTTCGGCAAGCCAACGCTCGCCGCCGTCGCAAACGCACCATGACTATGCCTGCGGGCCTTGAGGCGGACCAGACTGCGGCCCCGGACCAGGATGCTGCGGCGGCCACGGCCCCGAACCTGGCGGCACCGGACCCGCACCAGCATGCGGCGGAACCTGCGGCTGCGGCGTTGGTTGTTGCGGATACGGATACTGCTGGAACCCATCCGGCTGCGGAGGCACCCCACCCGGATGTGGATAGCCATGCGGAACCGGCGACCCCGGCGGGACCGGCGGACCACCAGTCGCCACTACCTTCGACCGGCCACGACGCCGCGCCACCACCACCAGCGCAACCACCACACCAACCAACACCACCGGCACACCAGCCAGCCCCACCAAAATCAACCCAGCCGGCACATCCGCGGCAGCAGCATCAGTCGACGGCAACGGCGACACACCCGCACTCGGGCCAGGCGAAACACCCGCCGTCTCCCAATAATCCGCATTCGGCGCCGACCCAACCAGATCTTCCATCCCCGGCGGCAACCACAAAATCGATGCGGGATTCATACCGGCGTGCTGTTCATAATGCGGAGAATTACTCAGCTGCTCGTTCGACGCAAAACCATCAAGCAGTGCCCTAACTCCACCCCAATCCGGATTACTACGATTCTGCGTAAACGCTGGCTCATCCGGATACTGCGACGGATCCACCGCGACCAGCGCCAACGGATCAATGATCCCAAGACCAGTCACCTCATTGTGCGCAAGCCCGGGATTCCCACCACGCGTGTTATGCACCATCGATTGCGTCAATTGATGCGTCGTCGCTTCCGGCCACGCCTGCATCCCCAACGCCAACGTCCCGGCCGCAATCGGCGACGCGTAGCTCGTTCCGTACCGCAGCTCAATCGCACCAGTATCTGGATTCCGCACCGGAATCTGATCACCCGCAGCAGCCACCGACACCTGAGGACCACGCGCGGCCCAATCCGTTGTCGCACCGCCCGGACCAACCGCCGTCACAATACCAACTCCCATAGGGACGCCATCACCAGCGCCGACCACGCCTTCGGGCCTTGACCCCTGATCTTGGACACGCTGATTCCAG
>NZ_RQVS01000029.1 GCF_003865375.1 Gulosibacter macacae
CCCTCGAATGCGATGAGCCGCTTTGGTGAGCCGCCCAGGCGCGAAATGAAGCGATGGAAATCGTGGTTGCGTGCCTCCACCTCGTCGGGAAGCCGACGCTTCTCGGCTGCCAACAACTCAAACTGAATTGCCTCAAGCTCAGCAATTTCGTCACGACTAATTCGTTCGGCAGCTCGCGCCGCAATTTCGCCAGCAATGAGCGAATGCGCAATGAAAATATCCCGCAGATCGTCACCCGTCAGCGGGCTGACGACAAATCCGACGCCCGGCTCATTCGTGAGAAACCCTTCGGTTCGTAGCGATTGCAACGCCTCGCGGGCAGGCGTCTGCGAAATCCCGAGGGCGGCTCCGATTTCGTCTGGGCGTAAGACATCGCCCGCGACATATTCCTTGCCCAAGATGCGCTCGCGCACGTACGCCATGGCAACTCGGCTCATTGAACCGCGGGCAACCGGTCGTTGCTCAGCCATTCCGACTGCCTACCAATCCACATCTTCGTGGCCGACAAAGAGGTCGGCGCCAATCTTCGTTGGAGATTTTGATGTCAAATCTAGTTCATCCGCAGACCGCGCGGATCGGCCTCATGACCGACAGCTGACACGCATCCGCGCGTGAAACCGTGGAGGTCATGACTGAACCTGCCTCGCTCACCGTTGATGTACTCGTACTTGGATGGGGGAAGGGCGGCAAGACCTTCGCCGCCGCGATGGCGGCAGCAGGCAAACGTGTCGCCATCGTCGAACGCTCAGCGGCGATGTATGGCGGCACGTGCATCAATATCGGTTGCGTGCCCACGAAGACGCTCATCCACGACGCCGAGCTGCGACGTGAGAGCGACGATGCAGCCACGAGTTTCGCGAAGGCCGTCACACGCCGAGATGCGCTCATCGCCAAACTCAACGATGTGAACTTCCACATGCTTGCCGATCGCGACACCGTTACCGTCGTTGACGGGCAGGCGCGCTTCGTCTCGCCCCACGAGGTCGAGGTGACCCCGAGCGCAGGCGGGCGAGGCACGAACGAAGTGCTCCGCATCCGTGCCGATCTCGTCGTGATCAACACGGGTGCCGAGCCGGTGCGGTCTGAGATACCGGGCGCTGATCTCGACGGTGTCTATGACTCAACGACCATTCAGCATGCCGAGCCCTTTCCGAAACGCCTCGCCATCGTTGGCGCGGGCGCGATCGCGCTCGAATTTGCGTCAATGATGCGCGGTTTCGGCAGTCAAGTGACGATGCTGGTGCGAGGCGATCGGCTCCTGCCGCGCGAGGATGCTGATGTCGCCGAAGGCGTGTCGAAGCTCCTTCGTGACGACGGCATTTCGTTGCGCTTTGGTGCGACGGTGACTGAGATCGTCCGGTCGGAGGCAGCGCTTCGGCTCACGCTCGACACTGACACAGGTGCTGAGCATCTTGAGACGGATGCGCTGCTCTTCGCAACCGGCCGTCGCCCGGCAACCGCCGAGCTGGGGCTTGATGCCGCGGGCATCGACACCGATGAGCACGGCGCGATCACTGTCGATGAGCAATTGCGCACGAGCGCATCCGGCGTATTTGCCATGGGTGATGTGCGCGGCGGCGCGCAACAGACGCCGCTTTCGCTCGACGATCACCGCGTGGTGCTCGATGCCGTGACGGGCGAGGGCCTACGACGCGTAAGCGATCGGGTCGCTGTGCCAGCGACGACGTTCATCACACCCCCATTCGCGAGCGTCGGAATCACGGCAGACGAGGCGAAGCAGCGTGGCGATGTGGTGCGCACGGTCATGGTGCCGGTCGCTGGCATCAAAGCAATGCCGCGACCGAAGGCAGTGGGTGACCCGCGCGGGTTCATCAAGTTCGTCGTTGATGCGCGCACTGACCTGATTCTCGGCGCCCGATTGCTCCACGTCGATGCGCAAGAAGTCATCAATCTCATCGCCCTCGCCATGCGCGCCAAGGTCACCGCGACCGAACTTCGAGACGGCATCTGGACGCATCCGAGTTCGACCGAGGCACTCAATGAAGTGCTCGGTCAACTCGGCGATCCGCACTAGGAAGTCGTTGACCTGAACGTGGAATGATTGTCATATCGAGACGAAAGGCATGCCATTGGTTCAGCACATGAAGCTCCGCGATTACATCGATCAACTTCGTCTCGAAGGGTATTCGGTCGCGAAAGCGAACGAAGATGACCCGGTGCTCATCCGCCCTGATGGTTCGGCGGTTGAGACCTGGCGGCAGAATTACCCCTACGACGAGCTGATGACTCGCGAGGAATACGAAGAGGAGAAGTACAAACTTCAGGTCGAGCTCCTCAAGTTCCAGTACTGGACGCAGGACACCGGCGCAAAGCACGTCATCGTGTTTGAAGGCCGCGACGCCGCAGGCAAGGGCGGCACGATCAAGCGCTTCACCGAGCACCTCAACCCGCGTGCCGCACGCACTGTCGCGCTGAACAAGCCCTCATCGACTGAGGCCGGCCAGTGGTACTTCCAGCGTTACATCGAGCACCTGCCCACCTCGGGCGAGATCGTGCTCTTTGACCGCTCCTGGTACAACCGCGCCGGCGTCGAACGGGTGATGGGCTTCACCTCACCCGAGGACTACGAGATCTTCATGCGCCAGGCTCCGCGCTTCGAGCAGATGCTCGTCGAAAGCGGCGTCACGCTCACGAAGTTCTGGTTCTCGGTGACGCAAGACGAGCAGCGCACGCGATTTGCGCTACGTCAGATTGACCCGGTGCGGCAGTGGAAGCTCTCGCCGATGGACCTCGAGAGCCTCGACCGCTGGGAGGACTACACCGCGGCGAAAGAAGCGATGTTCGAACTCACTGACAAGAAGTACGCGCCCTGGATCGTCGTGAAGTCGAACGACAAAAAGCGCGGCCGCGTCAACGCGATGCGCGCCTACCTCAACCAGTTCGACTACGAGGGCAAGGACGCATCCGTCGTCTATGACCCCGATCCGCTCGTGGTCTCACGTGCAAAGCACACGCCCGACAGCCGCGACTAAGGCGTCGGGGCACAAGGCGGGCAAGATGACGGCGGCACTGCGCGACCGGCAACTCGCCCGCCTTTGCGATGCGCTCGACGCGTACTACGTGCATACCTAAGACATTGGTCAGCCAGCCGAAGTTGACGTTTCCGAAATCCACGCTTGACCCTCCCGTCGGGGGAGACCCGAACCTGGAATCACCCCGACGAAAGGAACCCCTCATGCTCACCATCGGCGCCTTCGCCCAACTCACCGGGCTCACCGTGAAAGCCTTGCGTCACTACGACGAACTCGGGGTGCTCAAGCCCGCCGAGGTCGACATTCACAGTGGGTATCGCTATTACCGCCCGGAGCAACTGCGCACTGCCGCCACCATCAGCGTGTTGCGCGGAATCGGCCTTTCCATCCCTGAAATCGTCATCACGCTCGATCAGCCCGGGAAATTCGCCGAGCGCATCGATGAATTCAACGCTGCTCGCGAAGAAAGGCGCGCCCGCGAAGATCGGATGCTCGCTGAGGGGCGCAGCATCCTCGACGGCTATCAGCGCTCGACAACAGTTGAGCGGCGCGAGGCACCCGCACAACCGTGGGTTGGCTTCCACGCCGATCTCTCATTTGATTCGGAGGAATCCGAAGTTCAGGCAGAGAACGGTCGATTCGATGCCTTTTATGGTGCCCTCCACGCATCCGGCTGCACGCCCGAACCCTGGTGGTGGCTCGAGTTTCGTGCATCTGCGGCGTCGACCCGAGACTCGACTGATCTGGTAGCGGTGACCTGGTGCATCCCAATTGCCGAGCCCGCACCCGAGGAGCTTCGGCGCGCGCTTGTAGAACATGACTACAAGGTGGCCTACGGCGAGCTGCCAGCACGTACCGAGTCATTCGTGCGCCTCGAACCGGATGCTGGGCTCAGCAATGACTTCACCGCGCCGCACCCCGGTGTGGTCGCCCTCATGGACGCCGTTGGTGCAGAGCAGGAGATTCGCCAGGTGTATCGGATGACGGCGGACGGCGTCGACCTCGAACTCGTGGCCAGCAGCGCAAGCTAGCCTGAAGCCATGTTCTGGCGACGGTATGGTGGTATGTCGATCATGGCGTTGCTCGTCGCGACTGTACTCGGCGTGGTCGTTGCTATCGTCTTGGTGCTGCTTCCCGGTGGGTTCACTGACCCTGGCGCCGCACTGTCTGCCGTGGTGTTTTGGGCGACACTCGGGGCTATCTTCGGCCTTGTCACCGGAGTCGTGTCGGTAACCGGCGGACTGATTGCAATTGCCGTGGGCGACCGTGAACTGCGGCGAGCGGCGAATGTACGCATCCACAGTGGCACTCTTGGTGGGGCGCTTGGCGCAGCCCTGCCCTGGGCGCTTTACATCGTGAGCAACTATCGGGGTGGGCCGGAGGACGCGACCGTGTTCCTCTGGCTCTTGATTCCGCTCGGGCTCGGCGCGGTCTGCGCCCGAACGCTGGTATTTCGTGCTGAGGAGAAGGCCGGCGCGCTCACTCAGTGACACACGTCAGCCGCATCCGGGAATCTATGCGAACCTGGCTGACGTGAGTGAACAGCGTGCATTGCAATTAGAGTCGTTCGTCGTTGGCGACGGCGAGCACCGAGTCGTGTTCCTGCACGGCCTCATGGGGCGCGGGCGCAATTTCACGACGATCGCGAAGGGCCTCGGAGACGGCTACGCAAGCCTCATGCTCGATCTGCCGAACCATGGCGAATCGCCCTGGACCGACTCCTGGGACTACAACCTCGTGGCCGATCGCGTCGCCAGCCACTTGCGCGGCCGATTTGCCGCCCACGGCCCGGTCAATGTGGTCGGCCATTCGATGGGGGGCAAGGTCGCAATGTTGCTTGCGCTGCGGCATCCCGAGCTGGTGGAGCGGCTCGTCATCATCGATATTGCCCCGGTGGATTCGAGCGCAACCGGCGGCACCTTCGAGCACCTCCTCGGTGCGCTCCTCCGCGTTGAACTTGACGGCCTTATCGACCGCAATGCGGCGGCGGCGCAGCTGCACGAACCTATCCCGGATGCAACGATGCGCGGCTTCCTCATGCAGAACCTGCGGCGCACGCCCGATGGCTTTGCTTGGCAGCCGAACGTGCAGATGCTCTACGACAACCTGCCGGTCATCGCCGGGTTCCCGGATGTTGCAGGCCAGCACTTCGACGGACCAACCCTGTGGATCGGTGGTGGCGAGTCCAACTACATCCAGGATGAGTATGTGCCGATCATGCGGGCACTGTTTCCGCGGATGCGGCGCCTCACCGTCAAAGGTGCCGGCCACTGGGTGCACTCCGAGCAACCCCAACAGGTCATTACCGCCCTCCGCTGTTTCTTTGAGCATTAGGTCGCATTCGGCGCATCTTCAATCAGGCAGGGCAACATGGTCGCGTCGCGGCGACGATGCCGCGCGCATCCTAGTAAGGAGCCAGCAATGCCAAGTCTTGCCACCTACATCGCCCTGCCGGGCACTACCGCCGAGGCCTTCAACCACTGGCACGAAGTGCTTGGAGGCGAATTGCAGATCCTCACCTATGGCGATATGCCGATGCCCGGGATGCCGTTCGAACCCGACCCGAACTCGGTCGCGCACGCGGTCTTGAAAACACCGGGCGGTGAACTCGCTGGCGGCGACGCTGAGCCCGGCGGCGACTATGCCGTGCGCGACACCGCCTATTCGCTGCTCTACACCGCCGATGACCCCGACGAGGCGCGCGAGATCATTCGCAAGTTCGTCGATGCCGGTGGCGCAGCGGGTATGCCGTTCGAGCTCGCACCGTGGGGCGATTGGTACGGCCAAGTGTTTGACCGCTTCGGTGTGATGTGGTCGCTTTCGGTCCCTGCCTCCGAGGATTGGCGCGAACGAGCCGAGGTCGCTGGCGCTTAGGCCGCGTTCTCGTCGGGCTGGTGAATGCCGAAGACGTTGCCGTCGGTGTCCATGAAGTAGCCCTGCCAGGCCATGCCCGGGAGGGCGTACTTCGGCAGGGCGACTTGGCCGCCGGCGGCTTCGATCTTGGCGGCAGTTTCGTCGAAGTCTGCGACGCCCATTGTGAGCACTGCGCCATTGACCGGAGCACCAGGACCGTCGAAGGAACCCATACGCTGCATGATCGCGCCGTTGATGCCCATCTCGGTATCGGGACCAGTCACGATGCCGAAGTATGGCATCCCGGCAAATTCGGAATAGTCCTGATATTCCCAACCGAATGCCGCGGCATAAAAGGTCTTGGCGGCCTCAAGATCGGTGGCGTGAATCTCAAAGTGAACGGGACGCGACATGAGAGCTCCTGGATGCGGTCGTCAGCGGCTGCGAATTGCAGTGATTGATCGTCGCAGTCGCTCCTGAAGAGGCGATTAGAGCAGGAACGGCACGAGCGCGAGTTTGGCGATGAGGGCCACGGCGAAAATCTGCGCGTACCCGGCATTGTTGCGCTCATCGTGATTGCGCGCCGTCGCAAAGTCGAGCACGGCCGGTTGTCCGAGCATCCCTGCGACCGAGCCGACTGCACGCGCCGCTGACATGCCGAGGAGGCGCGCAGCGAGGGCCATCAGCCCGCAGGCGACGATCGCCACGACTGCGGCAACGCCAAAGGCCCGCAGGCCATCGAGAGTCACGATGGTTGCCGTGAATGCGGGGCCGGATGCGATACCGACGGCCGCGAGAAACAGCATCAGCCCGAATTGGCGCAGGGTGAGATTCGTCGCCATGGGTATCTGCCAGACGATCGGGCCGGTGCGGCCTAAGGCGCCGAGCAACATGCCGACGAGAAGCGAACCAGCCGCCGGGCCCAGTGCGAACGACTCGCCGCCGGGCAGCGGCAGGCGCACGAGCGCCACGGCGAATCCGAGCGCGATGCCGACGCCGAGCGCAATCCAGTCAATATCGGTGAGGCTGCGTTCGGAGTTGCCGAAGTAGTCGCGCACCGCATCTTCGCGGCCGCGCGGAATCACCACGAGCACGCTATCGCCGAGCTGCAAGCGCAGGTGGTCATCGGCGAGCATCGTCTCGTCGCCACGGCGCACACGAGTGATGATTGCGCCGAAGCGCAGATACAGGCTCATCGCATTCGAGGG
>NZ_RQVS01000003.1:0-30789 GCF_003865375.1 Gulosibacter macacae
GGGGACCTTGTGGGAGAGTAGGACACCGCCGAACTTTACCTAAGATATGGGGATCAGTCTGGTACTGATCCCCATATCGCTTTTCCGGCATGCTGCTTCCGGCAGCTCTTTCATTCCGGCATTTAGGCCCGGTGCGATTACGCACCGGGACTTTTGAGTTTCCGGAATTTGTTATTCCGGAGTGGGCTCAAACGTATTGACCATCGATGTCGCAGCGCGGTCAAAGTAGTCATCCATCTGCGCCCGAACCATCGGCGGCCAGCCCATCGAGTCGAGGGCCGCGGTCATATGCTTCAGCCAGCGATCCCGGGCATCTGGATTCACGTGGAAGGGCATATGGCGCATCCGCAGGCGCGGGTGTCCACGCATCGACGAGTAAGTGGAAGGACCGCCCCAGTACTGCCCCAAGAAGCGGCTCAGACGCCAGATCGCGCCCTCGAGATCGTCATGCGGGTACATGGGCCAGAGCACTGCATCCTGTTGCACAGCGTCGTAGAAGCGACGGCAGAGCGTTTCGAAGGCATCCATGCCACCGACTTCGTCATAGACAGTGCGGAGGACCGGGTCGCCATCCTGCTCAGCACGCAGGTGTAGAGGCTGATCGTTCATGCCTCAAGCTTAGGCTTCGCCGCGGTCAGCCCGATCTTGCTGCTCACGGCGGTCGCTGTAGCCGGTGGACGGCTGCACCGTGTCGCCATTCACGCCATTGAAGATGATCGTGTTCAGCGCCGGGAGCTCGAGACCTTCTTGCTTCAATGCATCCTGGATGCGAGCTCGCATCTCACGCTGTACTGCCCAGCGCTCGCCGGGGAGCGTCTTAGCGACGAGACGAACGATCACGGCCTCTGCCGAGAGCGTCTCGAGGCCCCAGATAGTCGGCTTCTCAATGACCTTGCCCATCCAGTCGACATCTTCGTAGACCGAGATCGCGGCGGCGAGCATGACGGCTTCGGCGCGATCGCGATCCTCATCGAAGGGCACTGCGAGGTCGATAATGGCGCGGTTCCAGCCCTGCGAGTTATTGCCGACTCGTTGGATCTCGCCATTGCGCACGTACCAAAGCTGTCCGTAGACATCGCGCACCTGCGTGACGCGCACACCGACCGCTTCTACGACACCCTTGGCGTGCTGCATGTCGACATCGTCACCGACGCCAATTTGGTCTTCCATCACCATGAACATGCCGTTGAGCACATCGCCAACGATCTTCTGGGCACCGAAACCAAGGCCGGCACCGAGGGCGGCCGAGAGCACGGTGAGCGACGCGAGGAAGCTCGGATTGATCACGGCGACCGACCAGAGCACCGCGATGATAAACACCGTCACGCCAACCAAGTTCGAAAGCACCTGGCCAATGGTGCGGGTGCGTTGCACCGTGCGTACTGACTCCAACGGCGAACGCAACACGAGCGCCTGGGTGTCATCGACGCCGCGCTTGCGCTTGACCCCGTCGACGATTCGCCCGACCGAGCGGCGAATCATGATCTTCAGGATGCGATTCGCCACCCACGCGCCGAGGATGATGAACACGACCTGTACGAGCGGCCAGAACGGGCCGAGGGTCTGAATGATGGAGTCAACGAATTCCTGCATGGCGAAATGAGTCTAGGAGGGTTGCCTTGGCGCAACCCGGGATGGTTACACTGCGAGACTGCTGGACTTTCGGAACGCCGAGATCCGGAGTGCAAGGCCACGTCAGTAAGGAGCACAAGTGTCAACTGCCCACGAAGCTGAGCCGGCCAACGAGCCCCTCGCCGCCACCGACGCATCTGTCGTCACCGACGCTCCAGACGACCACGGCAAGTTTTCGCTGAGTGAAGATTGGCTCGCGACCCTCGTCGGCTTCGGCATCGTCGTCCTTTGCCTTGCCCAGGTGATTCCGAACATCAAGGGGTGGTTTTAATGTCGAAGCTTGATTCGCCCGCCTCCTCGACCGCGCCGCTCATCGAGCCCTCTCCGCAGCAGAAGCTCGCCTGGGGCGGTGTCGGTATGGCACTCGTGATCGGGCTCGCGTGGCTCGTCATGGTGCTCACGAAGCACATGCCCACGTGGACCGAAGGCACCTGGTTCGGGCCGATCGCAAAGTCGGTCGAGTTCCCCGTCTACGCGATTGTGCTCGGCTTCGCCTTCAACGGCATCCTCTCGCTCCTCGGCATTCGCGAGCGGCTCTCCGCAGCCTTCCGCACTGAGTTCTTTATCAAGATCGGTCTCGTGCTCCTCGGCGCGACGGTCAACATCAACGTCATCCTCAGCGCCGCCGCGCCCGCGATCATCCAGGGCGTGCTCATGATCGCCACGGTGTTCCTATTCACCTGGTGGTTCGCGGGAGTGCTGGGCATCGAAAACCACCTGCGGGCACTCCTGGCCTCAGCACTCTCTGTCTGCGGCGTTTCTGCCGCGGTCGCTGCGGCTGGCGCTGTGCACGCGAAGAAGGAACAGCTCGCCTACACCGCGGGCCTCGTGATCGTGTTCGCGCTGCCGAGCATCTTCATCCTGCCGTGGCTAGCCGGCCTCATGGGTCTCACGGCCCCGGTCGCGGGAGCGTGGATCGGCGGCAACATCGACACGACCGCCGCGGTCACTGCCGCTGGTGCCGTGGCTGGTGAGGATGTGCTCGACTACGCCGCCATCGTGAAGATGACCCAGAACGCCATGATTGGCTTCGTCGCCGTGGCGCTCTCGCTCTACTTCACCCTGCGCATCGACCGCGACCGCAATATCGATGGCACACGTGCCGCGAAGGCCGGTTGGGGCGAAGTGTGGCAGCGCTTCCCGAAGTTTGTGCTCGGCTTCATCGCCGCCTCGGTGCTCGTGTCGGTGCTCGCCGCGATGTTCCCGATTGCGGCCGATGAGGGCTGGCTCGACAGCGGTATCGCGGCGGCGAAGGAATTGCAGACGCTTTTCTTCACGCTCGCATTCGTGTCGATCGGGCTCGAATTCAAGTTTGGTGCGCTTCGCGAAGCCGGATGGAAGCCGGTCATCGTCTTCCTCGGCGGCACCATTGTGAACCTCATCGTGGGCCTGTTTTACGCCCAGTTGCTGTTCGGCTGGATCTTCGGCAGCCAGTTCAACTAGCCCGGCGCATCCGGCTCACGGCGCATCCGGCTCGCGGCTAATGCGCACGCTCCCGACTAAACCGCTCGTTGCAGCGGGCGGTTTAGTCGGGAGCGTGCGTATTAGGGGAGTGGATGCGCTGGGGTGCGCTACTCCTGACCGTCGCGCGCCTGCACCTTCAGGGCACGCTCGACATCGTCAAGCCCCTCGATGATGAGGCGGCGCAGGGCCGGGGCGGCATCCTCATTGGCCGCGAGCCAGTTCTCGGCAGCTGCCTGGACGGCAGGCGAGGCGATCGACCCGGGGAAGAACCCAACAATGAGGAACTCCGCGATCTGGAAGCTGCGCGAGTCCCAAATCTTGCGCAGGCCCGAGAAGTAGGGCTCGACGAACGGGGTCACAAGCGAGTCGTCGTGGGTGTTCCAGAAGCCAGCGAAGATCGCGCGCACGATCGTGTTCGAGGCGCCGTCCTCCTCCCATCCGATCTTCCATGCGGCAGCCTTGGCCTCAGCCGTGGGGAGCGCCGCGCGCGCCTGGGCGGCGGAACGCTCACCATCTGAGGTGCGGTCTTCGTCGAAGCGCGCGGCAATCTCTGCTTCGGATGCACGACCGCCAGCCACAAGCGCAAAGAGCAGCTCCCAGCCAAGGTCGGTGTCGATGTCAAGGCCGTCGAGCTTGAGGGTCTGCGCGAACAGCTCCTCAATGCGATCAAGCTGTTCCGAAGTGGTTGCCTGCTGCGCGAACGTGCGCACGAACGCGAACTGCGCGTCCGAGCCAGCTTCGGCCGTCTCAGCGAGTGCCCACAGCTCGTCGGCGACAACTGCCGTGAGCTCAGCGCGGTGCTCGGGGTGCGAGTAGCGGCGCACCGCGGTCGTGAGCTGCATGAGCAACTGGCGACGGGTCGTCGACTCGGTCTCGGTGCCGATGTGGTCGAGCACGAGCCGCACGAAATCGCGGGCGCGCAGTTCGCCGTCGCGCGTCGCATCCCAGATGCTCGCGAACACAAGCGCGCGGGCGAGCGGGTCGTTGATGCGACCGGCGTGCGCGAATGCGGTGGCGAGCGAGGCTCCGTCGAGACGAATCTTCGCGTAGGCGAGGTCTTCATCGTTGAGGAGCACGAGGTCGCCGCGCTGCACGCCGACAAGTTCCGGCACCTCAGTGCGCGCACCGTCAATGTCGATCTCGACGCGGTGCACGCGCTCGAGACCCGCTGCATCCAGTGAGTAGATGCCGACCGCGAGACGGTGCGGACGCAGTGTCGGGTACTCAGCGGTCGCCGACTGCTCGATCGCAAACGAGGTGAAACGGCCCTCGGCGTCGATCTCGAAGTCGGGACGAAGCAGGTTCACACCCGCCGTCTCGAGCCAGCGCGCCGACCAATCGGCAAGGTCGCGGCCCGATGCGCGCTCGAACTCGACGAGCAGGTCGCACAGCTCGGTGTTCTGCCAGGCGTGCGCCTTGAAGTACTCGTGGAGGCCAGCGAAGAACGGCTCACGGCCGACCCAGTGGAACAGCTGCTTGAGCACCGATCCACCCTTGGCGTAGGTGATGCCGTCGAAGTTGACGAGCACATCATCGAGATCGCGAATCTCAGCGACGATCGGATGCGTAGAGGGCAGCTGGTCTTGGCGGTATGCCCAGGTCTTCTCGCTCGAGAGGAAGGTGACCCAGTCGTTGCTCCACTCGGTTGCTTCAGCGGTCGCGATGGTCGAGATGAACTCGGCGAATGACTCGTTGAGCCAGAGGTCGTTCCACCACTTCATGGTGACGAGATTGCCGAACCACATGTGACCGAGTTCGTGCAAGATCGTCACCACACGGCGCTCACGCACGGCATCGGGCACGCGGGAGCGGAAGACGTAGTTCTCGGTGAAGGTCACGCATCCGGCGTTCTCCATTGCGCCCGCGTTGAAGTCGGGCACGAAGAGCTGGTCGTACTTGTCGAACGGGTATGGCACGCCGAAGTGCTGCTCGAAGTATTCGAAGCCCTGCTTGGTCGTGGTGAACACGTTCTCGGGGTCCATGTGCTCGGCGAGCGAGGAGCGGCAGAACACCCGTAGCGGAATCGTGCGGCCATCGCTTGACGTGAGTTCGTCGTGCCACTGCGTGTAGGGGCCGGCGACGAGCGCGGTGATGTAGGTCGAGATGCGCGGGGTGGGCTCGAAGTGCCACTGAGCGCGGCCATCGCCGAGCGAGACTGCCTCGGGTGTCGGCTGATTCGACACGACCTGCCAGGCTTCGGGGGCGGTGACGTGGAAGCGGAATGAGGCCTTGAGATCGGGCTGCTCGAAGCAGGCGTACATGCGGCGGGCGTCGGGCACCTCGAACTGCGAGTAGAGGTACACCTCGCCATCGGCAGGGTCGACGAAGCGGTGCAGGCCCTCGCCAGTGTTCATGTAGAACATATCGGCGTCGACGACGAGCTCGTTCTGCTCGGCGAGGTTGGTGAGTGCGATGCGGACGCCATCGGTGACCGAATCGGGGTCGAGGGGCTCTCCGTTGAGGGTGACGGAGTGCACCTTGGCGGTGATGGCATCGATGAAGGTGGATGCGCCGGCTTCAGCGGTGAAGGTGACGCGGGTCACCGAGCGGAACGTTTCGGCTCCGGTGGTGAGGTCCAGATCGATGTCGTAGTCGTGGGCATCGACGAGCGCGCGGCGCTCGGCGGCTTCGGTGCGGGTGAGGTTCGCTCCCGGCATGCTGGTCCTGTCTCGTAATGGGGCGCGCTCGTGGCGCGTGAACGTCACTGAGCCTAGTCATCGCACCCAGGGATGCGCCTTGGATGGGGTCGGGTGGGGTCTCGATACGCGCTTCGCGCTACTCGACCAGCCAGGGGAGGTGGGCCGTGCTTCTTGACCAGCCACGTTTGGGTGGTCGAGTGCCGGAGCGAAGCGGAGGTGATCGAGACCACCAGCTCCACCTACCGCAGCAACCCCTGCTCGCGTGCCTTCGCGATCGCAGCGGTGCGACTTGGCACTCCGAGCTTGCCGTAGATCGCCGCGAGGTGACTTTTCACTGTTGTCGGTGAGAGGAACAGCTCCGCCGCAATCTCCTTATTGCTCGCACCGGTCTCAAGCCGTTCAAGCACGTCGCGCTCACGCGGTGTGAGGTCAACATGCGCCTCGCGCTGCCGCGCCCGCAAACGTGACATGAGCTCGGGGCCAAGCACCGATTCGCCGCGAGCGGCCCGGCGAGTGGCCGAGAGCAATTGCTCGGGCGGAGCATCCTTGAGGAGATACCCGGCGGCGCCCGCTTCGACCGCCGCGAGAATGTCGGCATCATCGTCATAGTTGGTGAGCACGAGCACCGCGGGCGGGTGGTCGAGCGCGCGGATGCGGCGGGTTGCCTCGGCGCCGTCGGTACCGTCGCCGAGGCGCAGATCCATGGTGACCACATCGGCTTCGTGCGCGAGGGCGATCGCCTCGGTGGCGGTCGCGACTTCGGCGATGACGTGGAGATCTTCGGCGCCGGCAAATACGGCGGCGAGTCCGGCGCGCACGACCGGGTGGTCGTCGCAGACAAGGATGCGAATCATCAGCGCTCCTTCGTTACTTCGGTGAGGTCG
This sequence comes from Gulosibacter macacae, assembly GCF_003865375.1. GTDB lineage: Bacteria > Actinomycetota > Actinomycetes > Actinomycetales > Microbacteriaceae > Gulosibacter > Gulosibacter macacae. The sequence goes on from NZ_RQVS01000003.1 coordinate 6,620, forward strand.
GTGGCTGGCCGGTCGGGTGTCGGCACATGGGCGCGCACGAGCGTGCCCTCGCCCGGCTCCGAGACGATGACGGCGAAGCCGCCGAGCGTTTCGAGGCGAGAGCGCATCCCGGTCAGGCCGTAGCCGGTGCCGTCGGCGCGATCGTGCGGGGATGCGAACCAGCCGTCAGCGTCGAAGCCGATGCCGTCGTCGCTCACTTCGAGGGTGAGGCCACCGGGTTCGTACTCGAGCGCGAGGTGAATCTCAGTGGCCTTGCCGTGTCCGCGGGCGTTCGCAATGCTTTCTTGTGCCACGCGCAGGAGCGCCGTTTCGACCGCCATCGGGGCGGGGCGTGGTTCGCCGCGAAGCTCGAGTCTGCAGGTCACCGCTGCGGTGCCGGGGAGTTCGCGTTCGGCCTCGGTGGCGAGCCGGCCGAGGGCCGCGGCCAGGGTGGTGTCAGCGAGCTGCGGGGGAGTGAGGTCGCGAATGAACGCACGAGTTTGGGTGAGGGCATCGGCAGCGGCGTTGCGCGCCGCATCCACATGCTCGGCGGCGACCTCAGGGGAAGTCGCCCGCTGCGCGGCGCCGAGCAAGAGTTGAATTGACGAGAGGTGCTGCGCCACCGTGTCGTGAAGCTCGCGGCCAAGGCGGCTGCGTTCATTCAGCCGACCTGTTTCTCGCTCGCTGGCCGCCAGATTCGACTGCGCGGCGCGGAGTTCACGCACGAGCGCCGCGTTCGCTTCAGAGGTGCGGATGAGCGCGCGCGTGCCGACCATGATGCCGACTGCGAGCAGCGCACTTACCGTCACGCCCGCGAAGGTGCCGAAGCTTGCGCCGTGGTGCACCGTCTGACCGGCAATAACGAGCCAGGCGAGACCCGCGACGACAAAGCTGCCCCAGCCGATCGGCAGGAGCCACATCACGACAAAGAACAGGGCGATCGTGGCGTAACCGGCCTCGGGCGACACCGCGATCATGCCCGAGAGCGGGAAGGCGAGTGCGGCAATCCAGCCGAGACCGGTTGCGGTCACTCGACTCGCGGGGTGTACCAACTGCATCGGGTGTCGGTGCAACCAGACCGCGAGGCCAATCAGCACCGCAAACTCAAGCGCACCCAACGCGAGCAACGCACCGAGCGCGGCCCGATCATTGAAAATCGCCACGACAATCGGAAAGAGTGTGAGTGCACCGAGCAAGAGCAGCACACCGGCGAGGGTCGTTGAGGCGACGCGCAGGTGTGAAGGATGCGGTGTGGGCGGTTGCACACTCCCGATGCTAGAGCGCGTGCCGCGACGGTTCCTCGGCCAAATGGCCGGAATGGCGCGGGTTCACTTTTGTGCCGAGTACCCTGGTGGCCATGTCTGAGAACACTGCCACCAAGGTCGACTTCTGGTTCGACCCCGCCTGCCCCTGGGCATGGATGACCTCCCGTTGGATCGACGACGTCAAGCGCCAGCGCCCCGAGATCGATGTCGAGTGGCACATCATGTCGCTCGCGGTGCTCAACGAAAACAACGAAGACCTGGATGAGGGCTACCGCAAGTTCCTCTCGACCGCGATGCGGCCGGTGCAGATCGCCGCGGGTGTGCAGCGTGAACTCGGCAACGACGCGCTCAAGGCGTACTACGACGCGGTCGGCACGAAGAACCACCCCGAGGGTCGTGCCAAGGACCCGGAGGCGTTCGAAGAGGCGCTGGCCGAAGCGAATGTGCCGGCCGAACTCGTCGCCCGCGCTGATGCCGGTGAATTCGACGAGTATCTGCGCGCCTCGCACGCCGAAGGCATCGGGCTGGTCGGTCAGGATGTCGGCACGCCGATCATCTCGGTGAACGGTGTTGCGTTCTTTGGTCCGGTCATTTCCCCGGCACCGAAGGGCGAGATGGCCCTGCAACTCTTCGATGGCATCGTTGCGGCCGCGGCCTACGACGGTTTCTTCGAACTCAAGCGCTCGCGGACGCGCGGTCCGCAGTTCGACTAATGCGCATCCACGTCGCTACCGACCACGCCGGACTCGAGTTTTCGCAGCGACTGCAGGAGCACCTGCGCGAAGGTGGCCATGAGGTCATCGACCACGGTCCGCAGAAATATGACGCGCTCGACGACTACCCGTCGTTCTGCATCGATGCCGCGCAGGCCGTCGCCAACGACTGGCTCGCTGGTGTCGAATCGCTCGGTGTCGTGTTCGGTGGTTCGGGCAATGGTGAGCAGATGGCGGCGAACAAGGTCGCCGGTGTGCGCGCCGCCCTCGTGTGGAGCGAAGCCACCGCGAAGCTCGCGCGCGAGCACAACAACGCGAACGTCATCTCGATTGGTGCGCGCCAGCACGAACTCGACGAAGCCATCGGCTTCATCGACACGTTCATTGCCGAGCCTTTCCCGGGTGATGAGCGCCACGTGCGCCGCATTTCGCAGTTGCGCGAGTACGAGAACACCGGCACAATCGCGGGCAAGACGGCCGTCGCCCGTGTCGAGGGCGATGTGCCCGCCGTGTTGACCGAATCGGAGCAGTAGGAATGCCCGAGGGGCATTCCGTCCATCGCATCGCCCGCCAATTCGAGGCAAATTTCGTCGGCCGCTCCTGCCGGGCTTCGAGCCCGCAGGGGCGGTTCGCCGAAGGTGCGGCATTGCTCGATGGACGGATCATGGAAGAGTGCTTCGCCGTCGGCAAGCAGATGTTCGCGCGCTTCGAAGGCGGCATCTGGCTCCGCGTGCATCTGGGCATTTACGGTGCCTGGGATTTCACCGGCGAAGTGGCGACGAAGCTCGGCCAGACCGGCGAGTATTCGCGGGTGACCGGTGGCAAGGTGCGCCACGAAGGTGTCGTGGATGCCCTGGGCGAAGACTCGGTGCGCTCGATCGGCGCTCCGCGGCGCATGCGCATGGCCGAGGGCGAAGCCGAAAGCGAACTCACTGAGCAGTGGCCGCCCGAGCCGGTGGGCGCGGTGCGATTGCGCCTACTCACCGACGTGACTTGCGCTGATCTTCGTGGGCCGACCGCCTGCGAGACATTGGATGCGCACGGCGTCGAGCGTGTGCTCGACCGGCTTGGCCCTGACCCGCTCGTGGTTGATGCGGCCGAGGGTGAGCAAGCGTTTGTCGACCGGGTGCGCAAGCGCCGGGTGCCGATCGGCCAGCTACTCATGGATCAGTCGGTCGTCGCGGGGATCGGCAATATCTATCGCGCCGAGATGCTCTATCGTGCATCGCTGAGTCCGCATCGCGCCGGTGTCGATGTGCCAGAAGAGCTCGTGCGCGAGATGTGGCGTGATTGGACAAAGCTCCTCGCAATTGGCGTGGAAGTCGGCCAAATGATGACGATCGACGGGCTCGAGGGTGACGACTGGAAGCTCGCGCTTCGGGATCGCGACCACCGGCACTGGGTGTACGGCCGCGCCGGGGAGCCCTGTCGCAATTGCGGCACACCGATCGCGCTCGAGATGATGCAGAACCGCAAGCTCTATTGGTGCCCCGGCTGCCAGACGTAGTTGGTGCTACGCCTGTGCAACCGAGCTATCGCAGCGACCGAATGGTCTGTGCCAGACGGCGTGCGTCGCGCATCCTCGCTTCGTAGGTGGCCGCGACAGTCACCAGGATGCTGCCGGCAATTGCCAGCCACACCCACCAGGGCACAACGAGCTCGGGCAGGGTCGTGCGAATCGCGATGATGGCGTGCACGACGCCGACGATGGTGCCGAGCACGAGCGGGGCCTGCAATTTGCCCACAGCGCCAAGCAGAATCGCGGCCACGGTGAGCACGGTGACGACGGCGATGCGCCAGGCGGTGGGTTCGACGAGTTCGGCGATGAGCGAAGGGATGAGCGTCACCACGAGTCCCGGTGCGAGCGCTGGCCAGCTTCGCAGGGCCGGAATACGCCGGAGATAGACGAATCCCAGTGCGCTGAAGGTGAGTCCTCCCGGGAGCGTAAAAAGTTCGACCGGCGGGGTGATGCCATTCGCTGCTGCCGACATCGCGGTGATGGCGACGAATACGGCCAATGTCACGCCGAACAACACCGTGGTGTTGCGCAGCCAGGCGGGTCCGGCGCGCCATCCCCGCAATGGCACGAGCGCGAGCAGGAGCGGTGCCGCCATGAGTGCCTGGCCGACGAGCATCCGGGATGCGAGGGCGGCATCAACCGTGGCGCCGTCGTTCACCGCAATCGTGTGCAGTCCTCCAAGGTGCCCATTCACGATGGCAATGATGGCAATTGCCATTGGCGTTGCTCGGGCGATTGCCTCGCTCCAGCGCGGTGCGGCACCGTCAAAGCTGTTGGCTGGGGGAGCGGCCCACACGAATTGAATGATCGCCTGCGTGAGGAGGAGCAGCACCGAAACTGGGGCGGCGACCACGAGATCGACAACACCAACCTCGTCGAGGAATCCGCGGTCGCCGACCAGGAGACCCACGAGCGCTACGATGCTCACCGCCGCGCAGGTGAGAAGCGCGACGGTGAGGGTCAGCGCAACGAGGTTGCGCGTGCGATTACGAAGTGCCGCGAGGGTGAGCGCAAGGGCGGCGAAGCCGAGGGCTGAGCCGAGCATCCAGGGAGTAGTCGCGGGCTCGTCGGCCGAGAGGAGCAGCGTGCCCACGAACCACACGGGGGCGAGCGCGGCGTAGATCGGCGCATCAACGGCCAATTCGGGGCGTCGACGCGAATCGGCAATGAGCGCAACAGCGACGCCAATCGCAAGCACTGCCGTTGGGATCGCCGCGAGGGCGGCTTCGGAGCGACCAAGCTGTTGGGTGAGCGCGACGCTGCCGATACCGGCGAGGAGCGTTAGCGCGGCCCGACTGAGACGAACGACTAGTGCGGGCCACGACGATGGCGCACCGAAGAGTGCGATGGTTCCAGCGCCGGCGACCGCAACTGCGGTTGAGCTTGTGAGGAGGCCCAGTTCGGACGGTTCGGCCCCACCGCTCGCGCCTGCCACGAGCGCGATAATCGGCAATACCGACGCACTGAGGGTTGCGCCAGCGAGCGTTGCACTCTCGGCGGCGCGCCGGAGCACGAGCCAAATGGCAAGCACGACGGCGGTGGTCGTGGCGACGGTGAGCGGCCACCACGGTGCCGATAGCGGGACGGGAAGAAGGGCGAGTGCTGACCACACCACGATCGGCGTCACAACTCCCGCCACGCGACGCACGCTTGACCCCGCTGCCGTCCGCCACAAATCAACGCCAACCGCGATTGCGGCAAGCGCGAGGGAGCCGATGGTGGTCCAACCCATGAGATCGCTGGATGAAGAGGTCGCGATCGCCGGCACTGCAGCGCAGATTGCGAGCACGCCGGTGGCGATGTTGAGCAGCAGGCCGCTTGGATGCGGGGCGCTTGACGCGAGTCTGCCGAGCGCGATGCCGAGCGCCAAGTAGGCCGCGATCAACGCGAACGAGGGCACATCCGCAGCAATGGTGACGAATGAAATGACCGCACTCGCGAGCACTGCGCCGGTGACGATGCTCGGTAATGGCACAGCAACGTCATCCGCCCGCAAGTGATCATCCGCAATCGGAATGCGCGTCGCGAGCGCGATCGTGACCGCGATCACGATGACTGCGAGCGCGACTTCGATGATGAGTGGCCAATCAACGAGGGCGACGAATCGCGCCGTGGCAATCGGCAGGAATACTGCCGATACCGTTCCGAGCAAGGAGCGCGTCGGCAAGAACCACACGGGTAGGCGAAGGAATACGACTGCGGCGACGAGCACCGCCGATACGGCCATGACGCACGCGGGCACGATCGGTAATACGTCAAGCACCGGCCGCAGTAGTGCCGTGGTGAACAGCAACGTGACGGCGCCGGTGATGAGGCCGGCGAAGAGCCACGCGCCCGGAGCCGTGCGGGCTGCCGGTCGCAACGCCACGACGAGGGCGCTCGCGGCAAGAGCACCAATCAGCGGCGAGAACGTGAGAAGTGGGTCATCGCTTGCGGTGAGTTGCTGCATGAGCCACGAGCCGAGCAATCCTGCGGTGGCCGGAGCGAACCACGTGATCGGTGCGCCGAGGGCCGAACCCTGACCGATCGTGCGACCGAGCAAGAGGAACGAAGCCGCAAGCAGGCCAAGGGTCACGGCATCAATCGTTGCGGATTCGCCGCGACTCATGACCGTGACGAAGATCGCGATCGCGGCGGCCACCTGGAAGAGCGTGCCAGCCACGGCACCGGTTTTCTCACCATCAGGCACCTTAGCGAGAGTCGCAAGCAGGGTTGCGCTGAGCATGGCCGAGGCCGACAGCACGAGCGCGGCGCCGCCAAGCTGGCTTCCGCCGAGGGCAAGCCATGGTGCTGCGGCGAGAGCGCCCATGAGCGCGAGTGCCACGAACCAGGGCAACGCCGTCAGCGCGATCGAGCGAAGGATCGATGGCATGCGGGTCTGCCGGGTGGTCACCAGGATGATGATGGTCACGGTGAGCGCGGCAACTACCACCGCAATCGTGGCCGCGAGGGTGAACGCAGTGCGCCCTTCGGCTACCCCGATCAATTGTGCCGCGGCCACGAGCATCGCAAGCCCAGTACCAGCGACGCCGAGCACTCGCGCATCGGTCTCGTGCGGCTGTTGGCGCCCCGGCACGATTGCGATGAGCAACAGCAACGCGGCAACGCCGTAAGCAAGTGGGCTGAGGAACTGGTCATTGGTGCGGTGTGCGAATAGCCCTTGCGCGAGCATGATGAGCGCCACCAAGACGATGGCGACTGCCACTGGCAATGCCGGCCGTCCCGCTGCGATGAATTGGCGCACGATGAGTAACACGAGTGCTGCCGCGGCAACCATGACCGCGATCGGGGTGGTGAACTCAACGCTGAGGAGGGCTGCACCAATGGCGAGCCCCAATGCGACATCGGCGAAGTAGCCCAGTGCGATCAGCTTGCGCGAGTCGGCAAGCATCCGGGTCACCAGTCCCGCGATCGCGATCAACGCGAGCGCGGCGAGAGCGATCCACTGCGGTAGGGCAAATGCGACAAGAACCAGCGCGAATACCGCCACAGTGCCGAGAAGCTGCGTGCGATCCCGACGCGGCTCCTCCGTCGTGAACGTCTGTCTGCCTAGTGGGATGCGGTAGAGGATCGCCGCGACAATGCAGGCGAACAGTGTGCTCAGGCCGAACGCGAGGAGGTGTTGCGCGTTGAAGGTGAGCGCAAGTGCTGGGTTCGCCTCATCGAGCGTGCGATTCAGGATCTCCAAGATGAACGGCAAGCCCAAGCCGAGCAACGTGGTCGGCACCGCGAGGATGAGGGCAGTCACCAGCCCTGCAGCTGCCGGTCGGCGCCACATGCCGAAGCGCACCGCATCCCAGGCCGGAACAGCGAGCGCGGCGAGCGGCAGGAGCACCGAGTGGGCAGTCGACACATGCGGAATGAGGCTCGCGTAGCTCAGGAACGCGGCAATAAACCAAGCCAAAGTGCCAAGTACGGCCGCCGGGATGCGGAGCCACTGCAACGGCGTCTGGCCGTGGTCATCAGTAGTGCCGTATCGGGCATGCCGCTGGATCGTGGCAAGCTGCCAAACCAGTGCGCCAGTGAGTGCGATGGCTCCCACCACTCCAAGCCAGCTACCTTGACCGGCAACGATGCTCACTGCGTGCATCATCACCACAGCCGCGGCGAGCTGGCTGGTGCCGAGCACAAGCTGGGACTCGAGCTCCGCATCCCGCGACGTGAATCGGGTGATGAGTGTGGCCACCGCGACCACACCAGCAATTGCGAGGAGGAACGCCGCGGGTTGCTCGTTGAGCTCGAGGGTGAAACCAGCCGCAAGCAGGGTGAGGCCCGGAACGACCGAGAGCGCCGCGACGATCACCGGCGCACGCAATCTCGAGGCGCGACCCCATCCGAGGCAAATGGCGGCGAGCACGAGCAACGCACCGCCCCAATACACCAACGCTGGCGATGCTCCGAGGCCAAAGAAGTTGAGTGATCGCATCGCCCAGATATCGAGCGCGAGGAGCACCACGCCAAATACGGCAACACCCTCAGCCGTTGCGTCGAGCTTGCGCCAGCGCAACAGGCTCGCCCCGACGAGCACCGCGAGCGTCACGCCCGCGGTAATGACTGCCTTAGTTGTGAGGTCGAACATCACGAAGGCAAACGTGAGGAAGACGATGGCCGCAACCGCGAGGAACGACACACCGGTGATGAGGAGAAGCGTTTGCGGGCTGAGTCGGCGGCGCGGCGCGGCGGGCTGTGTCGCAGTCGACCGTGGCCCTGGCGCCGTCTGCAGCGGTGCCGGAGGCATTGATGGTGGGCGAGGTGATGCAGTTGCAACTGGGGCGTGCGGCGCTGCGGCTTGCGGCACGGGGAATTGTGCCGGGATTGGTGGATGCTCCGTCTCAAGTTGCTGCTGCGACGCAAGCGCTGGCTGCGCTGGCAGCTCCGGCGTTGATGCCATCGTTGCCGGAGCATCCTGGGTCTGAGGGGGAGCAATCAACTCCACTGGCGCCGCAGCCTCCGCACGTGCCGCCTCAAGTGAGTGCTCGAGCGCGGTCGAGATTTGATCGCGACGTTCATCCAGCAGATCGGCGATCTGCAGCGACGTTTCGTGCACCGTGGCAAGTTCCGACCGAGTGAGATCGAGTCCGCAGTGGTGGCAGGATGAAGCCCCCTCGGTGGCGGTGAAGCAATAGGGACAGTGCCTGGTCGAGCGCAGAATCGCCGTGCCGTCTGGGAAGGCCGGCGTCGGTACTTGAATCCCCGGGCCCGAATTGTGCTGCATCCCCGTAGCCATATCGCCACCTCCGTCATTTCGAGCGTAGGTGCGAACAAGCACTGAGGTGTCGCGTTCTCCACAATCCCGACCCTGTGGATGATTTCGCGTTCGCCGGTGTACAACTCACGATGCAGCACGATGCAGACAGAAAGTCCGCTAGACTTGCCGAGTTCGCTTTCGGGCGACGCGGGGATGTAGCTCAATGGTAGAGCCCCAGTCTTCCAAACTGGTCACGCGGGTTCGATTCCCGTCATCCCCTCTCTCGGGACTTAGCTCAGTTTGGTAGAGCGCCCGCTTTGGGAGCGGGAAGTCGCAGGTTCAAATCCTGTAGTCCCGACCATTTTTCCTGACGGGCGTCTCGATACTGGATTCGTCCTACCTCTACGAGAGCCTGAGCGCCGCTCGACCAGCCAACCTTGTACGGCTGAGTAGCGGGCGGGCGGGTCCGGCGCGTATTGTTGAGGTTTGTCTGTGTGCCGTCGCGGCGTTGTGACCGCGCGCCGCAGTGGAACGCTCATCGGCCTCGCGCAGCGCGGGGCCTTCCCGAAACGCAGGAGAACCCGCACGTGAAGACCTCGGTCGACAAGATCACCCCGACGCACGTCAAGCTGACCATCAACGTCGCACCCGACGAGCTCAAGCCCTACGTTGAGGGTGCCTACCGCACCATCGCGAGCCAGGTGCAGGTGCCCGGTTTCCGCAAGGGCAAGGTGCCGAACGCCATCATCGACCAGCGTGTCGGTCGCGAGGTTGTGCTCGACCAGGCCATTAACGACGGTCTCGACAACTTCTACCAGCAGGCACTCGCCGAAGCTGAGCTGCTTCCGCTCGGCCGCCCCGAGGCTGACGTGACCGAGACTCCGAACGTCGACGACCTCTCGGGCGACCTCGTTGTTGAGATCGAGGTTGATGTGCGTCCCGAGATCGAGCTCGCCGACTGGAAGGGCCTCGAGATTGAGGTCGAGGCTGCTGAGGTCAGCGACGAAGACGTCGACGCAGAGATCGAGTCGCTGCGCGAGCGCTTCGGCACCCTCAAGACGGTTGACCGCCCCATCGAAAACGGCGACTTCGCCATTATCGACCTCGTGGCAAAGATTGACGGCGACATCATCGACGAGGCCAGCGGCCTCTCACACGAAGTGGGCTCGGGCGACCTGCTCGAGGGCACCGACGAGGCGCTCCTCACCCTCACTGCAGGCGAAGAAACCACCTTCAAGTCGACCCTTCTCGGCGGCGAGCAGGCCGGCTCGGATGCCGAAATCACCGTGAAGGTGCAGTCGGTCAAGGAGCGCGAGCTCCCCGAGATTGACGACGAGTTCGCCCAGCTTGCGAGCGAGTTCGACACCGTCGACGAGATGAAGGCCGACCTGCGCGAGCAGGCCGCCAAGAAGAAGACGTTTGCTCAGGTTGACGAAGCCCGCGGCAAGGCCGTCGAGGCGCTCATTGCCGCGAACGAGGTGCCGGTTCCGCAGCAGCTCATCGACGACGAGGTGGCTCGCCACCTCGAGCAGGAAGGCAAGCCGCTCGACGACCCGCACGGCGACGAGGTGCGTGAAGAGGCTGAAAAGTCGTTCCGTCAGCAGGTGATTCTCGACGAGATCATCAAGGCCGAGGGCGTCGAGGTCGAGCAGGACGAGTTCACCGAGTTCCTCTTCCAGCAGTCGATGCAGTACGGCGTCTCGCCGCAGCAGTTCGTCGAGATCATGCAGCAGAACAACCAGATGCCGCAGATGGTCGGCGAGGTTGCTCGCTCGAAGGCGATTCTCTACGTGCTCGAGGCGGCCAAGGTCGTTGACAACAAGGGCAACGACGTTGACATCTCGGAGTACACCGTTTCAGTGCGCAACGCCCGCGAAAAGCAGGCCGCTGCCGAGTCGGAGACCGAGACTGAGGCCGACGCCGAGTAGGCAGTTACTCCCTAATGAGCCGAAGCGCATCCCTGCCATTGGGATGCGCTTCGGCCGTTTCCTAGACGGGTGACGCGCGCACTCACGCCGACGGCGAACAGAGCACAGGACTCAGCCGCCGAACGACTAGATTCATCACGACACCGCACGAAGGAGAACCATCCGTGGCTGACAAGCAAGTGCCGAATAGCGTTTTCGACCGGCTCCTCAAGGACCGCATCATCTGGCTCGGCGAGGACGTGCGCGACGACAACTCGAACGAGATCTGCGCCAAGATGCTGCTGCTCTCGGCCGAAGACCCTGAGCGCGACATCTACCTCTACATCAATTCGCCCGGTGGCTCGGTCACCGCGGGCATGGCGATCTACGACACCATGCAGCTCGTCCCGAACGACATCGTGACCGTCGGCATCGGCATGGCTGCCTCGATGGGTCAGCTGCTGCTCACCGCTGGCGCACCCGGCAAGCGCTACATCACGCCGAACACCCGCGTGCTCCTCCACCAGCCGCTTGGCGGCTTCGGCGGTACCTCGTCGGACATCCAGCGCCAGGCTCAGCTCATCCTCGACATGAAGCAGCGTCTCGCCGAGATCACCGCCGCGCGCACCGGCAAGACCGTCGAACAGATTCACGAAGACGGCGACCGCGACAAGTGGTTCACCGCTGAAGAGGCCCTCGAGTACGGCTTTGTTGACCACATCTCCGAGTCGGCCACCTCGGTCGTTGGTGGTGGCGGCACCGACCGTCGCATCTCCGACAACCCGGATGAAGCCGAGACCAATGGGGACGCCTCCTAGGCGCGCGAAAGGATCAGGACGAACAACATGCTGAACATCCCCACTTACGGCGCGGCACAGCGCGGCCCGCAGTCGCGCTACATTCTGCCGAGCTTCGAAGAGCGCACCGCCTACGGCTTCAAGCGTCAGGACCCCTACGCGAAGCTGTTCGAAGACCGCATCGTCTTCCTCGGTGTGCAGATCGACGACGCTTCGGCCGACGACGTCATGGCGCAGCTGCTCGTGCTCGAGTCGCAAGACCCTGACCGCGACATCACCATGTACATCAACTCACCCGGTGGCTCGTTCACCGCGATGACTGCGATCTACGACACCATGCAGTACATTCGCCCCGAGGTGCAGACCGTGTGCCTCGGCCAGGCGGCCTCGGCTGCTGCGGTGCTCCTCGCCGCGGGCCAGCCCGGCAAACGACTGGCGCTCCCGAACGCTCGCGTGCTCATCCACCAGCCGGCTACCGGTGGCGGCGGCCAGGGCCAGGCGTCGGACATCGAGATTCAGGCGCGCGAAGTGCTGCGGATGCGCGAGTGGCTCGAAGAAGCGCTCGCCCGCCACACCGGGCAGTCGACCGAGAAGGTGTCGACCGACATCGAGCGCGACAAGATTCTCTCGGCGCACGAAGCGCTCGAGTACGGGCTCATCGACCAGGTGCTCAGCTCGCGCAAGGGTGCTCAGCCGGTCATCCTCGACTAGCAATCTCGAACCATACGAAGGCGTCGCAGAGAATAAGTTCTCTGCGACGCCTTCGTCGTTGTTGCGCCAATGTCATCCTCGACCGCAGTTTGCTTCAGCCTGAGGATGGACGCCCTGGTGTGCAAGCGAGGCGCAGACTGGCGATATCGCAGAACGTACTGCGCACACAAGGGGAGTCATCGCTCATGAACACTCGAAACCATCTCGCAATTCTCGCGTTCGCTGCCTCAGCAGTACTCCTCGCCGGCTGCTCCGGAGGAAGCGGTGAGCCGGTCACCTCGGAGGAAAGCCAAGTCAGCGACACCACCAGCGAAGCAACGGGCGCTGCCGAAGGCGGCGCCACCTCTGAGCCCGCCCCCGAAACCTCCGAAGGCGGAGCGGGTAGCGCGACTGGCATCGTCGTCAAGTATGGCGGCACCGATGTGAGCGACCTTGATTGGCAGATCGCCTGCCTCGGCGACCTCGCCAGCGGCTCGGCAAAGAAGGACGGTGTCGACATTGGCTTTGCGGTGTACAACGACAATGGCAAGCCCTCGCTCGCCTCGGTGGCCGTCGGACTCGAGAGCAATGTTGACGAAGGTGTGAGCTTCGTTGACGGCACGCTGGGCAGCGTGACGACGTACTCCTTCGATGGGCAGGGCGAAGTGGTGTTCGTCGGTACCGGCCACGGCTCGGGATCGATGGATGGCACCGACCTGCCGCTCGAAATCCGCGTGAACTGTGGGGGATAGTCGCAGAAGTTTCATCGGTGCAGGCGGCCTTCGGCACTCGTTGAGGGCCGCCTTCGCGCACTCCAAGCTCGGCCTAGTACTCGGGCATGACGTCGGCGCAGGAGAGTAGGTCGCGCGGCGGATTGTGTTCGAGTGACGAGGTAGGTGAGCATGCTTTCACTCCCATGACTTCGAAAGTGAGATCCACATGAGTTCGACTAATCGCCGGTTTCGCCTGCTTTTCACGACCGCAGCCGTGTCCGTACTGACCCTCGGTTTGGCGGCGTGCGCACAGGGTGACGCCGAGTCGACGAATACGTCTGGCGTCAGTGAACAGGGCGCGACCGTCGAGAACGAAGCCGCGGAGACTACCGGCAACGATGCTGCCGGCGAAAATGCCGCAGGTCAGGATGCGCCGGCACCGGCTGCCGACGGCACCCTCGTCTGGGTGGGTGGCGAGAATCTCACCGAAAAGCCGTGGAATGTCACCTGCACCGATGGCATCGCTGGCGCGACTGCGGTCGAAGGCGAGTACGGCTTCGACATCACGGTCCTTTTTGAAGGCACCGAGGCGCAGATGGTGTCGGCGTCGCGAGTCGAAACCGCCAAGGCAAGCGACCCGTCGTCGATCGAAAACTACCTGGCGGTCATGCTCGAGGGCGGCACTGCGAGCGGTACGGTGACCGAATTCGAGTACGTCGCGGGTACCTCCATCACCATCGCCGGCACCGGCAAAAGCGTGACTGGCGGCAGTGAGCAGCCCTTCCGCATCCACCTCAACTGCAACTAGTTGAAACCTTCGGGAGCAAGCATGAGCAAGGTCAAGCGCGGCGTTCGCGTCGCAATCACACTGGTTGCGGCGTCATCGCTGGCGCTTGGCCTTGCCGCTTGCGCGAGCGGCGGCAATCCTGAGCCATCGTCGGGTTCATTCGTCAATGAAACGGCCTCAACCGCGAGCTCGGCATCCGCAAATTCGCCGGTCGCCGCGGCAAGCTTCGGCAGTCTCGACCTCAGTGCCTTGGACTGGACCGTGACCTGCCTGCCGAATTCGGTGCGCGGTGAAGCGATGCGCGACGGCGTCGCTGCCACTTTGAACGTGGAGCAACGCGACGGCGAATTTGCGCTTGTCCAGCTGATGGTCGGCGATCCTGAGGCACCTCCGAACGATGATGCGCCGCCGGCGGAAGGGTTTGCGGCGTTCGCCTACGAGCCTTCATACACGGGAGACAAGCTCAGTGAGATCACCGATTTCTCGTTCGACGAGAACGGTGAGGTGGTCGTGGTCGGCACCGCAAGTGGGACCACCATCAAGAACGGCGAGCGCGTTTTCGACGTCGAGCCGTTCGAGATTCGCGTCAACTGCGCGAGCTGATTGCGTCACACAGTGACGCTCGGCGCGTACTCCACGGCGGATGTCGGGGGTGCGAGATAAGCTGTCGGTCAGCCCAGCACAGGAGGACCAATGGCACGCATCGGTGAGAGCAGCGATCTGCTCAAGTGCTCATTCTGCGGAAAGAGCCAGAAGCAGGTGCAACAGCTCATCGCGGGCCCGGGCGTCTACATCTGTGACGAATGCGTCGAACTGTGCAACGAAATCATCCGTGAGCGGATGAGCGAAGAGTCACCCGAGGCGGTCGCCGACTTCGATCTGCCCAAGCCCATCGACATCTACGAGTTCCTGCAGCAGTACGTTGTCGGCCAAGAAGCCGCAAAGAAGGCGCTCTCAGTTGCCGTCTACAACCACTACAAGCGCATCCGTGCCGCTGGCGAGATCAGCGCTGTCGAAGACCGCGACGACGAGATCGAAATCGCGAAGTCGAACATCCTGCTCATCGGTCCGACCGGTACCGGCAAGACCTACCTCGCCCAGTCGCTCGCACGCCGCCTCAACGTGCCGTTCGCCGTGGCCGATGCCACCTCGCTCACCGAAGCTGGCTACGTCGGTGAAGACGTCGAGAACATTCTGCTCAAGCTGCTCCAGGCTGCCGACTTCGATGTGAAGCGGGCCGAAACCGGCATCATCTACATTGACGAGATCGACAAGGTGGCGCGTAAGGCCGAGAACCCATCGATCACCCGTGACGTTTCTGGTGAGGGTGTGCAGCAGGCGCTCCTCAAGATCCTCGAGGGTACGACCGCTTCGGTGCCGCCGCAGGGTGGGCGCAAGCATCCGCAACAGGAGTTCATCGAGATCGACACCACGAATGTCCTCTTCATCTGCGCCGGCGCCTTTGCCGGCCTCGAAGACATCATTTCGTCGCGGGCGGGGAAGAAGGGCATCGGTTTCGGCTCGCCACTCCACTCGCCGAGCGCGATCGACGACACCTTTGCCGATGTGCAGCCCGAAGACTTGCACAAGTTCGGCCTGATTCCAGAGTTCATCGGCCGTCTGCCCGTCATCACCACGGTAGAGCCGCTCGACCGCGAATCGCTCGTGCGCATCCTGATCGAACCGCGTAACGCCCTGGTGAAGCAGTACCAGAAGATGTTTGAGATCGACGGTGTCGAGCTCGAGTTCGATGCCGAGGCACTCGACGAAATCGCCGATCTCGCCGTGGCGCGTAAGACCGGTGCGCGCGGTCTGCGAGCCATTCTGGAAGAAGTGCTCGGTCCGGTCATGTTCGAGATTCCCTCGCGCGACGATGTCGAGCGCGTGGTCATCACTGCCGAAGTGGTGCGCAAGAACGCGGCCCCGACCATCCTGCCCAAGCAAAAGCCACAGCGCGGCGAAAAGTCGGCCTAGAGAACCATCCCGAGTTCCGCCGCAGGTCGGTAGGCCCACGAGCGTGATCGTGGGTATCGTGGGGTGCACTTGCACGACCGAGCCGGGAGGAATGTCGATGCGCACACGCCTGTACTCGGCAAGCCTTGCCGCGACGGCAGCGCTACTCATGCTCACTGGATGCGCGGCGCCGACACAAACGGCAACTGAAGTGCCCACCTCTGCGCCCGCGCCTTCTGTTCCAGAAACGGTGGAACCGACGGAACCGACCAATACGAGCGAGTTTGGTGGCCCCGCGCAATCGGGTGACGGCGAACCCGCCCCAACGGCCACGTCAAGTCTCGAGTCCCCAGAAACACCGGCCACGAGCGCCGCAGCTGACGCCACGGTCTCGCGCGCTGAGGTGCTCAAGATCGGCCGCGATGACTACAGCGTGCTCGATTGGAAGATCACTTGCAGCGGTCTTGACAGCGCGCCCACGGTCGTCGGCACGGCCAAAGACGACGAAGGTTCGGACTACGTGCTGATGCTCCTCGCGAGTGGGTCGGGTGAACTCCTCTCGTTCACGTTTAGCTCGGGACCCTCGGGTGGCGGTCACGCCTCAAAGTCAGGGCTCACGGTCACTCCAGCAACCGCGCAGGGCTCGGGCACGTTCTCGCTCAATGGCGCAGTCATTAGCTCGGAAGGGCGCGGCGTCTCGTACGGCCCGTTCGACAAGGACCTCTCGATCGACACGAACTACGCGCTCGAGTTCACCTGTGTGAGCAAATAGCTGTCACCCTCGCGGGTGATGGTGATCGCAACTCCGAGTGGCCGCCGAGGGCCGCACTCCCTCGTACGATGAGATCGTTGACGCTGACCTGAGGAGACAAGAGCATGACCATGCACAAGCTCGCACGTAAGGCACTTGCGATTGCGGCGATCGTGCCGGCCACGACGCTCTTGCTCGTCGCGTGTGCAGGCGGCGGCGAACCCGATGACAAGCCGAAGTCAACGACAAAACCGCAGACCACATCGAGCACACCGAGCGGCGCAGGCCCATTGCCGTTCCCGCCTGGTGGGCCAGCTACTTCGGCACCGGCACCGACCTCGACGGCAGCTGGGCCGACACCCACGCAGGCCGGACCTGCTCCCACCACTGCGCCAACAACCGCCGCCGGCAGCGATGTGGTCAAGTTTGGCCAAACCGATCTTTCGCATATCGATTGGAAGATCGCTTGCTATGAGGGCGAATCCCCATCGATCTACGGTTCCGACGCGAACGCTGACCCGGCGGCAACGTCGAGCGCGCCGTCGCTCTGGGTCACGACCGATTCGACCGGCAAGGTTGACTTCATCCTCGTCTCGTCGGGCAGTTTCTCTGACCCGACGCTCTACTACGACGCGTCGGATGGCAAGGGCGCGGTGAACTTCTCGCTCACCGGCAACGATGTGGTCATGAACGGCCAGGCGTTCGATTTCAGCGACTACTCGCAGACCACGCCGATTGACTTCGAAATTCGCGCCACCTGCGACTCGAAGTACTAAGTGACTCGAGGCGCCAAGCGCGAGGCTCGCTACTCGCGAATCACGGCCTGGATGTAGATCGTTTCGCCATTCGTACTCGTACCGAGCCCCGGGTCGCCGTAGGGTACGAAGCCTTCAGCGAGGGCCGAGGTCACCGCGCTGGCAAGTGCCTGCGGCGAATCACCCGTCGCCAAGCGGTACTCACGCGCGAGCGGCTTCGACGTAGCCGTGACGGGCGCCGAGGGCGTGGTGGCCGACACATCCTCGTCATCGAAGCTGCTTACGGGACCGGGCACCACGTGGCGGTCGACCGGTCGGGCCGCAGTCGGCGTCGCCGGTACTGCGTGCACACCATCGAGGGTGACGATCTCGTTGTGCTTCGGCACGATCGCATCGATGTGCGGGAAGTCCTCTTCGATGCGGGCGGCGAAGGCGGCTGCAGTTTCGGCTTCACCATGCACACAGAACACAGTGCGGGGCTGCGGTTCAAGTTCGCGCAACCAGTCGAGCAGGTCGGAGCAGTCGCCATGCACCGAGAACTCTCGATCCTGGAAGATCTCAGCACGCACCGGCACATACTCGCCACGCATCTTCAGCTTTGTGGCACCCTCAACGAGCGAACGGCCGCGCGTTCCCGGCGACTGGAAGCCAGTGAGCACGACCGAGTTGCGTGCATCCGGCAGCATCGCTTCGAGGTGATGCAACACCCGACCGCCAGTCGCCATCCCGCTCGCCGCGATGATGATCGAGGGGCGGCGGTTGCGGTCACCGGTAAGCGCTTTCGACTCGTCGGGGGAGCGCACCGAGTGCAGATCCGCAAATTCGAGGAGCTCTTCTGGGCGCAGATCGTCGCGCAACTCGTCGGACATTGAGCGGTAAACATCGAGCGCGAGGTTCGCCATCGGCGAGTCGACATAGACCGGGCACATGGGGATGCGGCCATCACGCCGCAACTCGGCAATGTTCTTGAGCACGACTTCGGTGCGGTCGACGGCAAATGCAGGCACGAGCACTGAGCCACCGCGCTCGAAGGTGCGGCGCACGACATCGGCGAAACCTTCGTGGGGGAGGAGCTCCGGCTCGGGATGCTCACGGTCGCCATAGGTCGATTCGATGAGCGCATAGGGCGCACCAGGTGGCGTGGCGCGAGGCTTCAGCACCGGATGGTCGTGCCGACCAAGGTCGCCCGAGAACACGACCGAGGTGGTTGGCGTCCACATCGTGATCGACGCCGAAGCCAGGATGTGGCCGGCACGGGTGAAGCGCACCACGATGCCGTCGTCGAGGTCGAGATCCTCGTCGAACGGCACTGGCACGAACAGCGGCAGGGTCATCTCAACATCTGCGGTCGTGTAGAGCGGGAGGGCTGGTTGGTGCGAGGAGTAGCCACGCTCGTTCGCATCCTTGGCGTCTTGCTCTTGAATCTTGGCGCCGTCACGCAACACGATCTCAGCAAGCCGCACGGTGCCCTCAGTGGCGAAAATCGGCCCGCGGAAGCCGCGCTTCACGAGCCGCGGCAGCATGCCGACATGGTCCATGTGTGCGTGGGTAATGAGCACATCGGTGAGCGTTGCGGCATCAAACGGTAGCGGAACCCAATTGCGCTTTCGGAGTTCTTTCGGGCCCTGGAACATGCCGTCGTCGACGAGGATGCGTCGCTCGCCGGCGGTGACCAGGTACTTCGAGCCAGTGACCGTCTCGGCGGCGCCAAGGAACTGCAGAGTCGTGTGCGGTTGAGGGGATGCTGCACTGTCGTTCGCCATGGCCACACCTTCGCAGGAAAGGTTGCGCCCTAGTTGTGAGTCGCCAGAGCATTGGGCATTGGCGCGACGGTAGCGTCGTTGACATGCCCGAAAGCCTCGCACCCCAACCGCCGATCGCTCGCAAAGTTCCCGTCGAACGCCGACACCACGGTGACCTGTTCATCGACGACTATGAGTGGATGCGCGAAAAGACCTCGCCTGAGGTGATCGCGCACCTCGAGGCGGAAAACGCGTATACCGAGGCGATCACCGCTGAGCAGGCACCGCTGCGCGAAGCCATCTACGCCGAGATCAAGGGGCGCACGCAAGAGACTGATCTCTCAGTGCCGCGCCGCCGTGGCGAGTGGTGGTACTTCGCGCGCACGGTCGAGGGTGGGCAACATGCCGTTCACTGCCGAGTGCCGGCCGCGAACTCGGGGGATGCGATTGCTGACTGGACTCCGCCAGTGCCGGTACCTGGTCAAACACTGCCGGATGAGCAGGTCGTTTTGGACTCGAATGCCGAAGCCGCTGAGCATGACTTCTATGCGCTTGGTGGACTTGATGTCTCACATGACGGCAGACTCGTCGCTTGGGCGATTGATACCGCTGGTGACGAGCGCTTTACACTCCGCGTGCGTGACATCGAGAGCGGGGAAGTGCTTCCCGACGAGATTGTTGAGATCGGCTACGGGATGCGGTTTCTGCCCGGCGACCGGGAGTTGGTCTACACGGTTGTTGATGAGTCGTGGCGGCCGCACGAACTGCGTCGACACACACTCGGGACCCCGGTGAGCGACGACGAGGTGCTCTTGCGCGAAGACGATCCGGAAGCTTGGCTGAGCGCTGGGTTGAGCAGCGATGAGCGATTTATCGTTGCGGAGCTCGGCAACTCTGAGTGGTCAGAGGTGTTGCTCTGGCCACTTGCCGACGACTCGCTATTGCCGCTTGACACCTTCACCGCGGTGGTGCCGCGGTCGAACCGCCTGCTGCACGAGGTCGAGCCGGTCATCGTCGGGGATGTGCCGATGCTCGCACTCGTGCACCACCAGGATGCACGCAATGGTGAACTCGCGCTCGTCACCGAGGCCGCGCTCGCCGCTGCGCAGAGCGACTCCGCGCGCACGCTCGCGAGTCTGGAGCCCCGGGTCGTGCTGCCTGCAACCGAATCCGTGCGGATTTCAGGCGTCGCGAACACTGGCGCGCACCTTGTCATTGAATCGATGTCGGACGGCGTGCCTGGGGTGTCGGTGATTTCGCTGAACTCCGTCGCTGGCGTCGACGCGGCAGGTGCATCTGAGTTGCCGCTCCTGCGACCCGCGCTTGATGACCCACTTGTCGCCGTCGCGCACGATGAACTTGAATACGGTTCTCCGATGTTGCGGCTCATGCTCGACACCTGGACGCGGGCCGCTCGGAGTGTTGAGGTGAGCTACGACGATCTCGCTCGCGGCGTGGCACCAACGCTGCGGCGTGAAGCGCCGGTGCTCGGTGGCTACATCGCTTCGGACTACCTTGCCGAGCGGCACTGGGCGACGGCGAACGACGGCGTGCGCATCCCGATCACGGTGCTGCGTCGCCGCGAGGTGCAGCTTGATGGCACGGCCCCGGCGATCATCTACGGCTACGGCTCCTACGAAATCTCGCTCGAGCCCGGGCTTGCGCTCTCTCGCATTTCCGCGCTCGACCGCGGTGCCGTGCACGTGATCGCCCATGTGCGCGGTGGCGGCGAACTGGGTCGCGGTTGGTATGAAGATGGCAAGAAGCTGTCGAAGCCGAACTCGTTCACCGACTTCGTCGCGGTCACGTGCTACCTCGCTGACGCAGGGCTCGTCGATGGCGACCGCATTGCGGCCTATGGCGGCTCGGCCGGTGGCCTCCTCATGGGTGCCGTCGCGAACCTTGCGCCCGAGCGCTATCGCGCAATTGCGGCGATCGTGCCGTTCGTTGATCCGCTCACCTCGGTGCTTGACCCGGAGTTGCCGCTCAGCGCGCTCGAATGGGAGGAGTGGGGCAACCCAATTACCGACCCCGAAAGCTATGCGGCGATTCGCGCCTACTCGCCCTATGAGAATGTCGCGGCGATCGACTACCCGGCGATTGCGGCGGTGACGAGTCTCAATGACACGCGGGTGCTCTACGTCGAGCCGGCGAAGTGGGTGGCGAGGCTTCGTGAGTTCGGAACTGGCACCGCACCCATCCTGCTCAAGACCGAAATGGCCGGCGGCCACGGCGGCGCTTCTGGCCGCTACGAGCGCTGGCGCGACCAAGCGTGGGTGCAAGCATTCTTGCTGAGCGCGATTGGCGCGACTGAGCTCCTCCCGGGAGCCGGACTTCGCGGAGATCGCGATGGCGATTAGTCGCGAGCAGATCGTTGACGTTGCGCTCGGGCTCATCACCGCCGGCGGGCTCGCGGCATTTTCGATGCGTCGCCTCGCTGATGAGCTCGACGTGTCTGTGAACTCGATCTACTGGCATGTGCCGAACAAGCAGGAGCTGCTCGCGGCAGTCGGTAGCGCCATCGTGGCGGGTTCGGTCGCAGAAGGCGCGGATGCGCGCACGCTCGCGCTCACCCTCCGACAACGGATGCTCGCCGTGCGTGACGGCGCCGAAATTGTCGCGATCGCGCGAGCCAAGCATCCGGGCGCTTTTGCCCCGGCGCTCTCGATTGCCCGGGCGCTCGAACCGGGACTCGGCGGCATGGCTGCGCAGGCTGCAGAAGTGCTCACGATATTCGTGATTGGCGCGACGATCGAAGAGCAAACGCGTCGCGAGCTTGAACTCGTCGATGCCGAGGCCGCCGCGCTTGCCGACCTCGATCGGGAGGCCGTGATTGCGCTCGGCGTCGACGCGCTCCTGGCCGGTTTGAGCGCATCCTAAGAAATTCTGCGTAGAGCACTTGCGGTTGACGTTGCGTCAACCTGGACACTGGATGCATGTCCAAGATCACGACGCAGCTCTCGACCACCGAGGTAGTCCGGCTCACCGGTGTGACGAGTCGCACCCTGCGGCACTATGACCGCATCGGATTGCTCGCGCCCGCGACCATTGCCGATGGCGGCCTGCGCTACTACGGCGAGGCGCAACTCGTGCGCTTGCAACGCATCCTCGTACTCAAAGAACTCGGCGTGGCGCTCGCTGATATGCCAGCGCTCCTCGATGGCAAGCGAGACGCTGCGCAGGCGTTGCGGGAACACGGCGATCAGCTCGAACGTGAACGCGATCGCCTGAGCCGAATGATCGCTGCCGTGCGCGCCACGGCAGCACAGCTCGACCAAGGAGAAGAACTCATGACGAACAAGATGTTTGACGGTTTCGACCACAGCGAATACGAAGCTGAAGTCACCGAACGCTGGGGCGCCGAAGCCTGGCGCCACAGCAACGAGTGGTGGCAGCACCAGGATGCAACCGACCGCGAGGCGTTCGGTGCTGAGCACACCGCCATCGCTGACGCCTATGCCGACGCCCACGAGCGCCGACTCGCCGCCGACTCGGCCGAGGTGCTCGACATTGCCCGACGCCACCGGGCTTGGATTTCGGTGGGCTGGCAGGGTCGTGAGGTGCCAGCCGAGGCGTTGCGTGGGCTCGGCGAGATGTACGTCGCCGACCCGCGCTTCGCGAAGAACTACGAGCGCAACGGCGTCCCGTTTGCCCCGTACGTGCGGGATGCGCTCGCGGCGCTCGCCGACGCCGAAGCGTCGGCCTAACTAGCCGCGCAAGAATGCAAGCACTGCCTGCACGCGCCGGGCATCCGAGCCAGCAAACGGGCCGCACGTCTAAGAAAACTCAGCGCTAATTCCAGACCGAGTTCACTTCCCAGGCATAGCCTGAGGGCACGAAATCAACGACAATCCGGCGCGTCATGCCTGGTGCGCCGGGCTCGTTCACACGGCCATGATGAGCCACGAATGCGCGCAGTCCGTTTCACCGAATTCAACACCTTCCCGACCATCGAAGAGATCGAGCGCCCGGTGCCCGGCCCCGGCGAGGTGTTGCTTAAGATCGCTGGCGCCGGCGCATGTCACTCTGACGTTGCCATCTTCAACGACTTCACGGCCGAGATGCCGGGCAACATCCACCCCTCGTTCACGCTCGGCCACGAGAACTCGGGCTGGATCGAAGAACTCGGCCCGGGCGTCACCGGCTTCACCAAGGGCGACGCCTACCTCGTCTACGGCCCGATCGGGTGCGGTCGCTGCGTTGCCTGCTCGCGCGGTCAGGACACCTACTGCGAAAACGCCGCCGATGTTGGCTACCTCGCCACCGGTATTGGTCGCGACGGCGGCATGGCCGAGTACATGACGGTGCCCGCTCGCAACCTCGTGCCGCTCGGCGACGCTGACCCGGTGGCCGCAGCGCCCCTCGCTGACGCCGGTCTTACGCCCTACCACGCCATCAAGCTCGGCATGCACCACCTCATCGGTGGTGGCAAGACCGTGCTGGTGATCGGTCTCGGGGGCTTGGGGCTTGTCGGCGTGCAGATGCTCAAGGCCATGTCGGCGGCGACCGTCATTGCCACCGACATGAAGGAAGACGCCATGGCACGCGCCCGCGACTTTGGCGCGGTCACCGTCGAGGGCGGCGAAGGCCAGGCTGAGCGCATCCGCGAACTCACTGGTGGCCGCGGCGTCGACGCCGTGTTCGACTTCGTGGGCGCTACCCCGACGATCGAACTCGCGCAGCAGACCATTGCCCAGCGAGGCGGCATCTTCGTTGTCGGTATCGCCGGTGGCCCGGTCACCTGGTCGTTCTTCACAAACCCCTACGAGGCCACGATCACCAACACCTATTGGGGCACGATCGAGGATCTCTACGAGGTTGTCGGTCTCTACCGCGACGGTCACATCACGCCTGATGTCACCCGCTACCCGATGGACCAGGCGCTCGAGGCCTACCAGGAACTCGTCGACGGCAAGATCTCGGGTCGTGCGGTCGTCATGCCGAACGCCTAGGCTTGCGCACGATCGAAGCGGGGCGGATGCACGTGCATCCGCCCCGCTTTGTCGTTGCGAGCGCTACTGGTCAAGCGCGCGCGAAAGCTGCTGCCGAATGTGGTCGGGATCGAACCCTAGGCGCCGCATCTCGGTCACATAGCTTGCCGTCAGGGTTGCTGCGGCGCTGAGCTCGCTCGTCGAAAACTCCGGTTCGGCGACAAAAGTGCCGCTACGCCCAGCCGTGCGTAAATACCCGGATGTTTCGAGCTCGCGATAGGTACGTGCCACGGTGTTCGCGGCGAGCCCGAGTTCGGTAGCAAGTCCGCGAACGGTCGGTAGCTTGTCGCCGGGTTGTAGTTCGCCCCTCGCAATGCGATCAATGAGCTGCTGCCGCAATTGCTCGAACGGTGGGGTCACTGCATCGTGGTCGATCTGCATGGGGCACCTCCGGGGGGGGGGGGGGGGGGGGGGGGGGGG
>NZ_RQVS01000003.1:30799-235815 GCF_003865375.1 Gulosibacter macacae
GAAGCCGTCGAATCAGCGACGGCTAATTCAGCCAATCATCGTCATCGTCGTCCGCATTCGGGCCAATCGTGCCGTCGGCGCGGACGACGATGCGCGTCCCATTCTCGTGCTCGGCGACCGGGCGACCCTCTAGCCAGGTGAGCGTCCAGAACCCTTCGGGCACTGCGGCATCCTCCAGCTGCGAGACGAACGCTGGTGGCAATCCAGCAGGTGCCGGGGTGCCGGTGCGCCATCGCGAGCCAATGCGCATTAGCGCTCTGCCGTCATCGACTGCACCGGCATCTCGTAGACGCCGTAGGGCTGCGACTCGCCGAGTTCCTTACTGAACTTCACAGCTTTGCTCGCGCTTTCGGGGAGGAGCCAGCGCAGGCGCTCGGCTCCCGCGGCGGCGGCACGCTCGTGCAGGGCAAGGATGATTGCCTCGAGCGCCTCACCGTCGTACTCCACTCGTTCGACGAAACAGGCGTGCACGTCGAGCAAACGCGAGCCATCGAGTGCCGAGAACGTCGGCGACGAGATCGCGAAACCCACGAGGTTGCCCGAGCGCCCGACGACGATCGATTCGAGTCCGGCGATGGCGTGCGCATCCCCCGCGAAACCGAGCTGATGCCAGGTGCGCAGCGCGACTTCATCGCGGTACGACATCCCAAGCTCCTCGAGCGAACCGGCGTAGAGGCCGACCCAATCGAAGAAGTCACCATCGGCCAGCGGCCGCACTTCTGGGGTGGCGCGCACCGCGCTCTCGCGCCGCAGGCTTCGCGCGCTTCGGCGTGAGAGTGGGGGAGGAGTTTGCGTCATGCTGTTCGTTCCATCTGGACGTGAGGCCGTCAGTGTACGTGCCGGTGCTTGGAGTTCGAAGAGGTATCGCCCAATCGATATCGCTACGCCTTGACCGGCGGTTCGCCGAGCACGACGTCGCGCACCTCGAGGGCCTCGCCGGCGACCACGGTGAGCTGCTCGATGCGGCCCACCGCCTTGAGGTCGTCAGCAATGGCTTCGACAAGTTCGATATCGGCCTCGGCGGCCGCGATGGTCACGCTGAGAATCGGGGTCTTCGGCGAAACCTTTTCGGCCGTCTTGGCACCACGAATTGAGGTGAGCGCCTCCGAGGCCAACGCGAGCGCGCGTGCATCCGACACCTCGGGCAACTCGGCAACCGTCGGCCACGCGGCCTGGTGCACCGAACCCTGCTGCCACCACGACCACACTTCTTCGGTCGCAAACGGGATGAACGGGGCAAAGAGGCGTACGAGCGTCTTGATCGCGAGTCGGGTTGCGGCAACGGCCGACTGACGGGCTGCGTCATCGGTGCCGTACGCGCGCTCCTTGACGAGCTCGAGGTAGTCGTCACAGAACGCCCAGAAGAACGACTCGGTGGTCTCGAGTGCGCGAGCGTGATTGAACTCGTCGAGCGCACGCGTGGCCGACTCGACAACGCTGCGGAGTTCCGCGAGCATCGCGAGGTCGAGGGGATGCGTTACCGCCTCAGCCGTCGCGCCCTCAGCGTTGTAGCCGAGCACGAGCTTGGCGGCATTGAGCACCTTGATCGCGAGGCGACGGCCGATCTTGATCTGCGTCGGGCGCTGCGGGTCGAACGCCGCGTCGGTTCCGAGTCGGCTCGAGGCTGCCCAATAGCGAACTGCGTCGGAGCCGTGCTCATCGAGTAGCCCCGCGGGCGTCACCACATTGCCCTTCGACTTCGACATCTTCTTGCGGTCGGGGTCGACAATGAAGCCGGAGATCGTCGCGTGCTTCCAGGGCAGCTGGTCGTCTTCGAGCTGGCTGCGCAGCACGGTCGTGAACAGCCACGTGCGGATGATGTCCTGGCCCTGCGGGCGCACATCGAACGGCGACACGAGCTTCCAGAGCTCTTCGTCGCGCTCCCAACCACCAGCGAGCTGCGGGGTGAGCGATGAGGTCATCCAGGTGTCCATCACGTCGACCTCGCCGACGAATCCACCGGCCTCGCCTCGCTGCGACTCGTCGTAGCCGGTCGGAGCATCCGACGACGGATCGACCGGCAGTTGTTCGGGCGACGCCACGATCGGTGCGTCAAAATTGGGCTCGCCGTGCTCGTCGATCGGGTACCAGATCGGAATCGGCACGCCGAAGAAGCGCTGGCGCGAAATGAGCCAGTCACCCGAGAGCCCCTCAACCCAATTTTCGTAGCGCACACGCATGAACTCGGGCACGAAATCGAGCTCAGCGCCGCGCTCGAGCAGCTTCGCTCGCAGGGCCTCGTCGGTCGCGCCGTTGCGCACGTACCACTGACGGGTCGACACGATCTCGAGCGGGCGGTCGCCCTTCTCGAAGAATTTCACCGGGCGCACCGTCTTCTTTGGCTCACCCTCGAGTTCGCCCGAGGCCCGCAGCGCCTCAACCACGGTCTGCTTGGCGCTGAACACGGTCTTGCCGACCATCTGCTCGAACACCTCGACACCACGCTCGTTCGTGATCACCTCAGGGCGCTCCGCGAGGATGCGGCCGTCTTCACCGAGAATCGAGCGGTTCGGCAGCTTGAGTTCGCGCCACCACACCACATCGGTGACATCACCGAAGGTGCAGATCATGGCAATACCCGAACCCTTGTCTTTCTCGGCGAGGGGGTGCGCGAGCACCGGCACCTCAACGTCGAAGATCGGGGTGCGCACGGTCGTACCGAACAGCGGCTGGTAGCGCTCGTCATCGGGATGCGCGACCAACGCCACGCAGGCGGGCAACAGCTCGGGGCGGGTGGTCTCGATAAAGACATCACCGTCGTTACCGTGGAATGCAACGCGGTAGTAGGCGCCCTCTTGGTCGCGGTCTTCCAACTCTGCCTGGGCAACCGCGGTGCGGAAGGTGACGTCCCAAAGCGTCGGGGCCATGTCTTGGTAGGCCTCGCCGCGCTCAATATTGCGGATGAACGCGAGCTGCGAGGCGCGTCGGCTCGCATCGTCGATGGTGCGGTAGGTCTGGGTCCAGTCAACTGAGAGGCCGAGCTTGCGCCAGACATCCTCGAAGGTCTTCTCGTCTTCAATGGTCAGCGCTTCGCACAGCTCGATGAAGTTGCGGCGTGAGATTGGCTGCTGGTCGGCGGCCTTGATGCTCTTGCCGTCGCCGCCCTGGTGCGGCGGTTCGAAGCCCTCAACGTAGGGCAGCGTCGGGTCGACGCGCACACCGTAGTAGTTCTGCACTCGGCGTTCGGTCGGCAGGCCGTTGTCGTCCCAACCCATCGGGTAGAACACGCGCTTGCCCTGCATGCGCTGGTAGCGGCTGATGACATCGGTGTGGGTGTAGCTGAACACGTGGCCGATGTGCAGCGAACCGGATGCCGTGGGCGGGGGAGTGTCGACCGACCAGACATCTGCGCGGCTCGCGCCCTCGCGATCGAAGCGATAGGTGCCCTGGGTTTCCCAAGCCTCACCCCACTTGTCCTCTAGTCCCTCGAGTGCGGGACGATCGGGGAGGTTGGGCTGCTGGTTGGCGTGGGTCATCGTGGCCTTTCGCTGTGCGCGGCACCGAGTCGAGGGTGCCTTAGATGTGAACCACATCATCCTAGCCGCCCCAGCACATTGGACGCGTACCGATTCTCGTCGGCAGAACGCGCATGCTCAGGGGGCTGTGAGGTTGGCTTAATACGGTCGGGCAAAGAGTCGAGTCGCAGTGTGGCGGCTCGCGCGTAGGAGGTCACCATGCCGACGTACGAGTTCGTCTGCCCCGGGCGGCATCGCACCGATCGTGTGTTCAGCATGGCTGAAGTCCCCGGCACCATCGACTGTCCCGAGTGCAGCATCCGCGCACGCCGGGTCATTGGTGCCCCGCATCTGGGCCGCAGTGGCGCCGCGGGATTTGCCGCGATTGACACTGCCGCCAGATCGGCCCATGAGCCCGAAGTCGTGAGGTCCACGCATCCGGGCACCTCTGCGGTGGCGAGTGTGACGCACAACCCACTGCATCAACGATTGCCGCGCGACTGAGCGCGGCGTGCGGTCGAGCAACGATGCTCCACCGCCGAGAGGAGTTCTGCAACCATGCCCATGAGTATCTTCCCGCTTGACTCGAACAAGCCCTTCACCGAGCAAGCGAAGCTCGGCCACAATCGGTGGCATCCCGAGATTCCACCGGTCGAAACGGTTCGCCCGGGCGACGTGTTTCGGGTCGACTGCCGCGAGTGGTTTGACGGCGCCATTCGCAATGACGACAGCGCCGACGACATCTTGAATGCACCGTTGCTCGGCGTGCACAAGCTCAGCGGACCAATTCGCGTCGAGGGTGCGAAGCCGGGTGACCTGCTCATCGTCGACATTCTTGACGTCGGACCGATTCCACAGGAAGATTCCGGGCCGCTCGCGGGCCAGGGCTGGGGGTACACGGGCATTTTTGCGAAGCGCAATGGCGGCAGCTTCCTCACCGATCAGTTCCCAGATGCGTACAAGGCGATCTGGGACTTCACCGGACAGGTGGCGACGAGTCGGCACATCCCCGAGGTCGCGTTTGAGGGGATCATTCACCCGGGCCTCATGGGCACTGCTCCCTCAGCCGAACTGCTATCGAAGTGGAATGCACGCGAGGGCGCACTGATCGCAACAGATCCGCATCGGGTACCGCCTCTTGCCCTCCCGCCGGAACCGCAAGAAGCGGTGCTCGGCGGTATCCCCGAAAGCGACTTCGACCGGGTGGCTGGCGAGGCAGCTCGAACCGCCCCGCCGCGCGAGAACGGTGGCAATCAGGACATCAAGAACCTGTCGAAAGGCACCCGGGTGTTCTACCCGGTGTTTGTCGACGGCGCGAATCTCTCGGTTGGTGACCTGCACTTTTCGCAGGGCGACGGTGAGATCACCTTCTGTGGCGCGATTGAGATGGGCGGGTTCATCGACCTGCGTGTTGATGTGCTCAAGAACGGAATGGAGACCTACGGCGTGGCAGAGAACGCGATCTTCATGCCGGGTCGGGTTGAACCGCAGTTCAGTGAGTGGCTGGCATTCTCAGGCACCTCGGTGACGCTCGAGGGGGAGCAGCGCTACCTCGATTCACACCTGGCTTATCAACGAGCCTGCCTGCATGCGATCGACTACCTCACGAAGTTCGGCTACAGCCCGGAACAGGCCTACCTCTTGCTTGGTGCAGCGCCGATCGAAGGCCGGCTCTCGGGCGTCGTCGATATTCCGAACGCCTGCGCGACGGTGTACTTGCCGACGGCGATGTTCGACTTCGATGTGCGCCCGAGCGCTTCGGGCCCGCATCAGGTGACCCAGGGCATCCCGGCACCGCACGCGCCAGCGTAACTCGCGCGGGCGACACGACTCACATAAACACTTGGGGGCACCTCGTGCGAGGTGCCCCCAAAGTGATTACGTGCTTAGTCGATTGCCTTGAAGCCACCGCGCACTTCACCGAGCTGGATGAGCAGCTCGAAGGGAACGCGCGAACCGATCTCCTTGAAGTAATCGGTGGTGGTGTTGAGTTCCGACTTCCAGCCCTCGACCGGCACCGAGAAGAGCCTCTCGAGTTGCTCCGGGGTGATCTCGAGGCCTTCGACGTCGAGGTCTTCGACCTTCGGCAGGTTGCCGATCGGCGACTCGACGTAGTCAACCTTGCCTTCGAGGCGACGGATTGCCCAGTCAATGGCGCGGATGTTCTCGCCGAAGCCCGGCCACAGGAACGAACCGTCGTCGTCGCGACGGAACCAGTTCACCTGGAAAATTGCCGGAGCCTTGTCGCCGAGCTGCTCGCCCATGTCGAGCCAGTGGTCCCAGTAGTCACCCATGTGGTAGCCCGCGAAGGGCTGCATGGCGAAGGGGTCGTGACGCAGCTCACCGAGCGTGCCCTCAGCAGCAGCGGTGCGCTCCGAGCCGAGGGTCGCGCCCATGAAGCAACCGTGGTCCCAGTCCTTCGACTGGTAGACGAGGGGCACATTGGTGCGGCGGCGGCCACCGAACAGGATGATGTCGACGGGCACACCGTCAGCAGCTTCCCAATCGGGTGAGATGGTCGGGCACTGGTCGGCGCGCACGGTGAAGCGAGCGTTCGGGTGCGCGGCGGGGGTCTCCGACTCGGGCGTCCAGTCGTTGCCCTGCCAGTCGATGAGGTGTGCGGGCGTCTCATCGGTCATGCCCTCCCACCAGACATCCCCGTCGTCGGTGAGCGCGACGTTCGTGAAGATGGTGTTCTTCGCAATCGTCTCCATGGCAACCGGGTTGGTTGACCAGCCGGTACCCGGGGCAACACCGAAGAAGCCGTATTCGGGGTTGATCGCGTAGAGGCGGCCGTCGTCACCGGGGCGCATCCAGACAATGTCGTCACCGACGGTCTCGACCTTCCAGCCGTCGACCTTCGGGCGCATCATTGCGAGGTTCGTCTTCCCGGTCGCCGACGGGAAGGCGCCGGTGATGGTGTACTTCTTGCCCTCGGGGCTCGTGGCCTGGATGAGGAGCATGTGCTCGGCCATCCAACCTTCGTCGCGGGCCATCACCGAGGCGATACGCAGGGCGAAGCACTTCTTGCCGAGGAGGGCGTTGCCACCGTAGCCCGAGCCGTACGACATGATTTCGCGGGTCTCGGGGAAGTGCGCGATGTACTTCGTGTAGTTACACGGCCACGCCACGTCGGGACGGTCGTTGCCATCGGCGTCGGTGAGCGGGTAGCCCACCGAGTGCAGTGCCGGCACCCACTGACGGTCGGGCGTGATGTAGTCGAGGGCAGCCTTACCCGAACGAGTCATCAGCGCCATCGACACGACAACGTAGGGCGAGTCGGTGATTTCGACACCGTACTGCGTGATCTTGCCGCCGAGCGGACCCATGGCGAACGGCACGACATACATGGTGCGGCCGAGCATCGAGCCATCGAAGAGGCTCTTGAGTTCCTGGCGCATCTCAACCGGGTCGCGCCAATTGTTCGTGGGGCCAGCATCGGCCTCGATCTGCGAGCAGATGAAGGTGCGGCTCTCGACGCGGGCGACATCTGCGGCGTCGGAGCGAGCGAGGAACGAACCCGGACGAATATCTTCGTTGAGGCGGATGAGCGAACCCTGCTCCACCATCTCAGCGGTAAGGCGGTCAAACTCTTCCTGCGAGCCATCGCACCAGACCACGCGGTCGGGCTTGGTGAGCTGCGCCGTGGCCACCACCCAAGCGTTCACGTCGGCGTTCGCCGACAACTGGGGGATGTCGTCAATGTTCACGGGTGAGTGAGAAGTCATAGCGTGGCTGCTTTCACGTTCGGGCGGGCTGGCGGCGGAAACCCCTAAGCCGATATGACGCGCGCATCGCTGCACGCGGTCGCATGGCGAAGTTATCTGTCAGTATCCCACGCGTTCACTAACCCTTTCTCCACGGGATGCGTGGGGGATAGCCCCCGCACACGCTCCGGCGGGCCTCCTGCCACGGTGTTGCCCGCACTGACTAGCGTGAAGCTATGTCCCATCGTTTCGTGCAGATTCTCGCTGCGATCCCGCAACTTGTGCTCTACGGGTTGGTCGCGTTGCCGATGCTGCTCGTCTGGGTCACGGTCGCAATATTGGGCGTCAGCACGGCGCTCGTCGGCATCGGATTCGTGCTGCTCGCCATCAACGGATTCGTGCTGTTTGGCCTGGCCTGGCTCGAAGAGCGCCGGGTGGCGTGGACGTTCCGGCTCAATATTCCAGAGCATCGGATGCGTCGCTCGCAGCGCACCGACGGCTGGCGCGTCATCGACACCATCGGTCAGCAGTGGCTCGATAGTCGCTCGTGGATCGCGCTCGTACACGGCAGCATCATCGGCATTCTTGGTGTGCTCTCGGTACTCGCCGTTATCGGCCTCGGCATGTCGGTGGGTTGGATGACTGCGCCAATTCGCGGGGCAGATTTTTGGGTGGCGTTCTTCGATGTGCGCATCGCATCCTGGCAGGCGGGCCTGCTGGGCCTGCTCGGATTCGTACTCGCCGGTGGCACGCTCTTTGGCCTTGGTGCCGCCCATCGCGCAATTTCGCGCCAGCTGCTCGAGCCGAATCTCGAAGGCGAGTTGCGCGCGGTGGCTACTGAGCAATCGCAGCGTCGCACCCAGGCGATGAACGCCGCCGAAATCGAGCGCACGCGCATCGAGCGCGATCTCCACGACGGCGTGCAACCACGTCTGGTTGCGGTGGCGATGACGCTCGGTATGGCCAAGCGCAAGCTTCGTACCGACCCGGATGCGGCCGAGCGGCTCATCGACGAAGCGCACGCCTCGACGAAGACGGCGGTGACTGAACTTCGGCAACTTGTGCGGGGCATCCACCCCGCAGTGTTGCAGGACCGCGGGCTCGACGCGGCGCTCTCCGCGCTCGTTGGCCGCAGTGCCATTCCGGTCGAGATTCAGGTCGACCTGCACCGCCGTTACCCGAGCCAGGTCGAGGCGGCCATGTATTTCGCCGTCGCCGAGTCACTCACGAATGCCGCCAAGCACTCGGGGGCGAGCGCCGTGCGGGTACTCATCACTGAGCATGCGGGCAGTATCTGGGCGCGCATTGACGACAATGGCTGTGGCGGTGCGAGGATGCGACCAGGCGGCGGTCTTGACGGCGTGCAGAGTCGAATCACCGCGATTGGCGGCACGATCGAGGTGACGAGCCCCGAAGGCGGCCCCACCACTATTGATGTTTCGGTACCTATTGAAGGGATCAGCTGATGCGCATCCTCATTTGTGAAGACAACGTGCTCCTGCGTGAGGGCCTGCAGCGCTTGCTGATTGAAGCCGATCACGAGGTGGTCGCGGCGCTACCCGATACCCGAGGGCTCGGCGAAGCGGTGCGCGACCAGCGGCCCGATCTCGTCATCCTCGATGTGCGGCTCCCGCCCACCTTTACCGATGAGGGCATTCGTGCGGCGCTCGCCCTGCGCAAACACTGGCAGCAACTCCCCATCCTGGTGCTCTCGCAATATGTCGAGGAGCGCTACGCCACCGATCTCATTGCCCAGAGTGCTGGCGCGCTCGGCTACCTCCTCAAAGACCGCGTTGCTGATGTCGATGAGTTCCTCGACTCGATCGACGAGGTTGGTTCAGGTGGCACGGTGCTTGACCCCGAGGTCGTGAGCCAGTTGCTTGGCCGCCGTCAGCGCGATAGCCGCCTCGACGAACTCACCCCGCGTGAGCGTGAGGTGCTCGAACTCATGGCCGAGGGCCGCTCGAATGGGGCGATCGCGAAGCACATGTTTATCTCGGAAGGTTCGGTCGAAAAGCACATTTCGCAGGTGTTCCAAAAGCTTGGGCTGCAGCACGGCGCGAGCGGGAACCGTCGGGTACTTGCCGTGCTCGCGTTCCTCGGCGTGGAAATGCCCGAGGATGCGGACGACGCCGGGGGAGGAAGCGCATGATGACGGCATCCACACTCGAAGCTGAAGCGCCGATCACCGCGACCGAACCGCCTCGCAATGACCTCGTGCCGCACCAGCCGCACAGTTGGGTCGCCATCCTGTGCATCGTGCTCGGTCTGTTCCTGGCCGTGGGACTCGGCATTGCCGCGTTCATGAACGTGGGGTTCAACTCGCAGCGCACCATGGTCTCGGCAACTGCCGTTACTGAAGCCACCGAGAAACTCCTCATCAGTGGTGGTCGCGGCGATCTCGTCGTGCAGTTCTCAGGCACCGAGAATGTTGCCTCGTTTACCTCAGAGTCGCGTTCGGCCACGGGTCAACCGATCATGGAGTTGATCACTGAAGGCGACACGATGGTGCTGCGTTCGACTGGGAATGACAGCGGACTCGGCGGCGTATTCGATGCCGTGACCGGCACGCTCACGTTGCCAGCGACGCTCCAAGGCGTGCTTGACCTCCAAGTCGATCTCAACGGTGGTGCGGTCCTTATTGACGGCCCGGTTGCCGCGCTCCACGGCACGATGAACGCCGGTGTCCTGACTGTGCTCAATCATGTGCGTGACGTCAATCTCAGCACGAGCATGGGCACAGTCGACCTTGCTGGCGGCGGATCCAATGTCACGCTCGATATCTCGGCCGGATCGGCCTACCTGGATGGCGACTTTGACACCATCAACGTCACAGCAGATGCCGCCGACATCCACGTCGACGGACAAACGCACCTCGCGTTCACCGCGCAGATGAACCTCAGCGAACTCTCGTTGCGCCTGGGGCCCACCCCACCGGCTGACATCACCATCAGTTCTGAGACCGGATCGGCGTTTCTTGACCTGCCTCCGGGCACCTACCAGCTGGCGCACAACGAAGGCGCGGCAGTGACGACGACCATCGATCCGTCGTTCAACGTGAATGGCGGCGCAGACTCACCGCGGATCACCCTTGAAACGTCGTGGTCCGACGTGACGATCATGCCCTGGTGACCGCGGCTGACTGCCGCGGCGATTACTGGCCGCGGCAGTAGTCGCTCACTGCGGTGAGCGCGTTTCCGATTTCGGTGACCTGCTCACTCAGCGGACCGAGCTGCTGCAGCAGCGAGTTGTCCTGAATCGCAGAGTTGAGCGTCGACAACAGCGTGTCGAATGCCGACTTCACCCCGTCGAGCTTGGTGCGCAACTCAGGGTCGCTCGTCGCATCCGCAAGCCCACCAATGCGGTTGACGAGCCCCGAAATGCGTTCCACCGCAGCCGGTGCATCCGTCGCGAACTGATTCGCCACCTCGCCGATCTCGTCACCAATCGCTTGCAACTCCGGCGTGATCGTCTCGCAGGTAATCGACCCCGAGGGCAACGGCGTGGCGGGAGCGGCCTGCGTGGTGCTGGTCGTCGTCCCTGGGCCCATGGGGGCGCATCCGGCCAAGAGCGCCGCGGTCACGAGCGCGGTGGTCATCAGGATGCTGGTGTGGCGAGTGCGCATGAGATCTCCTGGTGCGTTCAAACTGCAGGGGCATTCAATCTGCAGGTGGTTCGGGCGTGCCCCGAGTCTTGTGCTCTCGGCTGAACCAAGCCTGACCAGGTGCCGAAAAGCTGCCGAAACGGCGTAAGATGTGCGCAGCGACGATGATCCGCCATCAACGGGGAGTCTTCGGAAGAACGGTGCCGCAGGGTGCTCAGTAGAACCGAACGGGGCTGGCCCGTCACAGCCAACGAACGAGCGGCCACCGGAAAAGGTGGCAATCGGGGTGGTACCGCGCGAAAGCGTCCCTGAACGAGACCACGCCCAGGGCCAAAGCCCGGGCACGAATCGCAGGAGCCCGCATCCCATGACCTACCCGAGAAGCGCGTTCGGACCCGGAGCCGACGCCGTCAACGCCTCGCCCTCGTTCCCGCGCCTCGAAGAGCAGGTGCTCGAATTCTGGCGCGCCGATGACACCTTCCAGGCGTCAATTGATCACCGCGAAGGTGACGACGAGTGGGTGTTCTACGACGGCCCACCCTTCGCCAACGGTCTGCCGCACTACGGCCACCTGCTCACCGGCTACGCAAAGGATGTCTTCCCGCGCTACAACACCATGCGCGGCAAGCAGGTCAAGCGCGTCTTCGGCTGGGACACCCACGGGCTGCCCGCCGAACTCGAGGCAATGAAGCAGCTCGGCATCAACACCAAGGACGAGATCGAGTCGATGGGCATCGGCGAATTCAACGCCGCCGCCAAGGAATCGGTGCTCCGCTACACGCAGGAGTGGCGCGACTATGTCGAACGCCAGGGCCGCTGGGTCGACTTTGAGAACGGCTACAAGACGCTCGACCTCGGCTACATGGAGTCGGTGATCTGGGCGTTCAAGCAGCTCTTCGACCAGGGTCTCGCCTATGAGGGCTTCCGTGTGCTGCCGTATTGCTGGCACGACGAGACGCCGCTGTCCAACCACGAACTGCGCATGGACGATGACGTCTACCAGGATCGTCAAGACAACACCGTCACGGTCGCCTTCCCGCTGCGCGGCGGTATCGCCGAAGAACTCGACCTTGAGGGCGTGCGCGCGCTCGCCTGGACGACCACGCCCTGGACGCTCCCGACGAACCTCGCGCTGGCTGTTGGGCCGCAGGTGGAGTACGCGCTCATCTACGCCGGCCCGAACGGTGCCGCCGACGGTGGCGAGGCCGGCCGCACCCGCTATCTGCTCGCGACCGAACGCATCCCTTCTTATGCGAAGGAACTCGGCTACGAGTCGGCCGACGCCGCCGGCGAAGCGATCCGCGACACGATCCGCGGCCGCGAACTCGAAAACCTCGAGTACGAGCCGCTCTGGGACTTCTTCACCGACGACGCGAAGTGGGGCACCGGCCGTGCCTTCCGCATCCTCGTTGATGACTACGTCACCACCTCGGACGGTACCGGCATCGTGCACCAGGCCCCCGCCTACGGTGAAGACGATATGCGAGTGGCTTCGGCCGCTGGCATCCCGACCATCATCTCGGTGGATGCGGGTGGCCGCTTCCTCGACACCGTGCCGCCGGTCGCCGGGGTGCAGGTGTTCGAGGCGAACCGCACGCTCATCCAGCTGCTCAAGGCCGATGGTCGCCTGCTGCAGCAGAAGTCGTACGTGCACTCCTACCCGCACTGCTGGCGCTGCAAGAACCCGCTCATCTACAAGGCGGTGTCGAGCTGGTTCGTCAAGGTCACCGATTTCCGCGACGAGATGATTGAGCTCAACGAGCAGATCGAGTGGGTGCCCGAGAACGTCAAGCACGGCCAGTTTGGCAAGTGGCTTGAAGGTGCCCGCGACTGGTCGATCTCGCGCAACCGGTACTGGGGTTCGCCCATCCCGGTGTGGCGCAGTGACGACCCGAACTACCCGCGCGTCGATGTCTACGGCTCGCTTGACGAACTCGAGCGCGATTTCGGTGTGCGCCCGACCGATCTGCACCGCCCCGCGATCGACGAGCTCGTGCGCCCGAATCCCGACGACCCAACCGGCAAGTCGATGATGCGTCGCATCCCTGATGTGCTTGATGTCTGGTTCGACTCGGGTTCGATGCCGTTCGCGCAGGTGCACTATCCGTTCGAGAACGGCGAGTGGTTCGACACGCACTCGCCCGCCGACTTCATCGTCGAATACATCGGCCAGACCCGTGGCTGGTTCTACGTCATGCACGTGCTCTCGACCGCGCTTTTCCACCGTCCGGCCTATCGCCGCGTGGTCTCACACGGCATTGTGCTCGGCTCCGACGGTCGCAAGATGTCGAAGTCGCTGCAGAACTACCCCGACGTCAACGAGGTCTTCGATCGCGATGGCTCGGATGCGATGCGCTGGTTCTTGCTCGCGAGCTCGGTGCTGCGCGGTGGCAACCTCGTCGTCACCGAAGAGGCGATTCGTGAATCCACGCGCCAGTTCCTGCTGCCGCTGTGGTCAACCTATTACTTCTTCACCACCTACGCGAATAGCGCCGGGGGCCCGGGGGAGAGCTACGAAGCCCAGTGGCGCACCGATTCGACTCACCTGCTCGACCGCTACATCCTGGCGAAATTGCGCGACACGATCGAGGCGGTGACCGTCGACCTCGACGCTCTCGATGCCTCGAACGCCACGGCGCGCCTGCGTGACTTCGCCGACCTCCTCACAAACTGGTACGTGCGTCGCTCGCGCGACCGCTTCTGGGTGGGCGTTGACGCCGAGGCCGATAGCCGCGACGCGTTCGACACGCTCTACACGGTGCTCGAAACGCTTTGCCGCATCGCCGCACCGCTCGCGCCGTTCGTCACCGAAACCGTGTGGCGCGGACTCACCGGCGAGCGCTCGGTGCATCTCGCCGATTGGCCGAACCCGGCCGACTTCCCGGCCGATGCTGAACTCGTTGCCGCCATGGACGGCGTGCGCGAGGTGGTGTCGGGCGGCCAGGCACTGCGCAAGCAGCACCACCTGCGGGTGCGGCTGCCGCTGCAGTCGCTCACCGTGATCACGACGCGGGCGGCCGAACTTGACCCGTTCGCGAGCATCGTGGCCGACGAACTCAACCTGCGCGAGGTGCGCTTCGTGCCGCGCACTGATGAGACCGCCGCCGAATACGGCGTCTCCAAGGTGCTGCAGGTCAACGCGCGTGCTGCGGGCCCCCGTCTCGGCAAGCAGGTGCAGCAGGCGATCAAGGGCTCGAAGTCGGGCGATTGGCAAGAGGTCGACGGCGTGGTGACCGCCGGCGGCATTGTGCTCGAGCCGAGCGAATACGAACTGCGGCTCGAAATCGCCGATGCCCAGGGCGACGATGTGCTCGACCTCCTCGGCGACGGCTCGATCCTCGTGCTCGACACTGCAGTCTCACCGGAACTTGCCGCCGAAGGCGTCGCTCGCGACGCGGTGCGCGCGGTGCAGGATGCGCGCAAGGCTGCTGGCCTGGAAGTGAGCGACCGCATCCGCCTCGCCCTGCGTGCCGACGACGCATCGGTCGCTGCGCTCGAATCGCAGGCTGCTCTCATCCAGGGCGAAACGCTTGCGCTCGAATATTCGGTGACCGGCGGTCTTGCCCCCGAAACTGAGCGAGCGGGCATCCCGCACTCGTATGGTGCGCTCGAAATTGAACTGGAAAAGGTGCAGGCATGAGTGGTCGGGATGCATTCGGTCGCGACGACGAGCGCGACGAAGAATTTGACGGCAACGAGCGTGAGGGCGGAGCTGTTGACTCGAGCGAGATGACGCCGGAGGAACTCATCGCGCTCCTCGGCGGCAGCCCCTTCGACCCGACGCTCGACCCGGAACTCGCTGAACTCGACGAACTCGACGACGACGATCTCAGCGAGTTCGGTGGCGCCGCGCCCGACGAGGCGCTCTCAGAGCGCGAACTCGCTGAACGCCGTCGCGCCCTCGACACCGATTGGGCAGCCGAGGCCGAGCGCGTCTATGACGAACTGCTCGAGCGCGTCGGCGAAGCACAGCCCGAGCCGCGCCTCGAAGCCACTCGGCGTGCTTGTGAACTCCTCGGCGATGTGCACGATGGCTGGTCGATGGTGCACATCACCGGTACGAACGGAAAGTCGTCAACGGCGCGCATCACCGAGTCGCTCGTGCGGGCCCACGGGTTGCGCACGGGACTCCTCACGAGTCCGCACCTCGTGCGGGTCAACGAGCGCATCTGCCTCGACGGCGAGCCCATTTCCGACGAACGCCTCGTCACAGTTTGGCGCGATATCGAACCCATCCTCGGGCTCGTCGACGCCGAACTCGAAGCTGCGGGTGACCCGCCGCTCACCTTCTTCGAAGCGCTCACGGCGCTCGCCTATGCGGCCTTCACCGACGCGACCATTGACATCGGCATCGTTGAGGTCGGCATGGGCGGCGAGTGGGATTCCACCAATATCGCCGATGGCGATGTGGCGGTGTTCGCACCGATCGCGCTCGACCACCAGGGCCGACTCGGTTCGACTCTGGCCGAGATTGCGCGCACGAAGGCCGGCATCATCAAACCGGGTGCCGAAGTGGTCACCGCCGAACAGGCCCCCGAAGTGCTCGACGAGCTTCGCCGTGCCTGCGAAATTCAGGCTGCAGAACTCTTCACCGAACCAACCGACTTTGGGGTCGCATCCGACCAACTCGCGGTCGGCGGGCGACTTGTCGAAGTGCGCGGCTTGCGCGGCACTTACCCGCCGTCGGCCGTGCGACTTTCTGGCGACTACCAGGCCCACAATGTCGCGCTCGCCGTCGCCGCCGTCGAGACGCTCCTTGGGGAGCGGCTGAACGACGAGGCGCTCGCGGCGGGCCTGCTTGACGCGAAGTCGCCCGGCCGCCTCGATCTCATTGGCACTGAGCCGAGCGTGCTCATCGACGCCGCCCACAACCCGCACGGTGCCGAGCACCTCGCCGTCGCCCTGCGTGAGTCGTTCGCATTCGACGACCTCGTCCTCGTGCTCGGTGTGCTGCGTGAAAAGAACGTCGAGGGCATCATCAAGCCGCTCGCTGAGATTGCCTCGCGCATCATCATTACCGAGTCAGACTCGCCGCGAGCGATTCCAGCGTGGGAGCTCGCCGAACTCGTTCGCGATGCCATCGGTGACGAGGCCGCCGAAGCGAAGCGTGTCGAGGTCGTGGAGCGTTCGTATGACGCCTTCGACCTCGCGCGTCGCGAGGCCGTAGAACTTGGGATGCGAGGCTCAGCAGGTGTGCTCATCACTGGCTCAATCACCCTGATCGGTGAGGCCGCGGGGATCGCGGAAGAAGATGGCTGGCGCACTGGCGGGGGCGACTCACCGCTCTCAATCGGCGCTGGACCGGAGGGGAGCCAATGAGCCGCCGCCGCTATCGCTCGATGATTGAACAGCTCGGTTCGATCCTGGTTGCGTTCGAACTCGTTGCTGTGCTCTGCGCTGGACTGGCACTGTTCGGATTGAGCGTCTTGCCGCCGGCACTTGCCCTCGGTGGCACCGCCGTGTTCATGCTGCTC
Source organism: Gulosibacter macacae (assembly GCF_003865375.1). GTDB lineage: Bacteria > Actinomycetota > Actinomycetes > Actinomycetales > Microbacteriaceae > Gulosibacter > Gulosibacter macacae. Next base: position 47,040 of record NZ_RQVS01000003.1, read on the forward strand.
CTCGTTATCAGTGTGCGCACGCTGCGTCAGCCCTGGGGTAAGTGGTTCCTGCTCGCGCTGCAGATCGCCCTCACGCTCACCGGTTTTCTCCACGGCTCGATGTGGTTTGTCGGCGGTGTCTTCCTCGCGGCGTGGATCTACTGCTTGCGCCACGGCATCCGCATTGATGCCGAACGCGCCCCGATCATTGCCGAATATGAGCGGGCGCTTGCCGCCGGCGAAATTGACGAGTCGGGTGCGCCGATGAGCGGCGCATCCGTTGATCACGACGACGCACGGTAGCGTCGTGGGTAGTGCGCCACGAGCGCCGCACTTAGATAGGAGCCACTATGACTAACGCAGTCGAAGCCACCCTCGTACTTGTAAAGCCTGACGGCGTTCGCCGTAACCTCACCGGCGAGGTGCTCGCCCGCATTGAGCGCAAGGGCTACACCGTCACCGGCCTCAAGATGGTCAACGCCGATCGTGCGCTGCTCGAGAAGCATTACGAAGAGCACATTGAGAAGCCGTTCTTTGGTGCCCTCTGCGACTTCATGGAGTCGGGCCCGATCGTCGCGGTGCGCGTTGAGGGCAACCGCGTGGTCGAGGGCTTCCGCTCGCTCGCTGGCGAGACGAACCCCACTGCGGCGCGTCCGGGCACCATCCGTGGCGACTTCGGCCGCGATTGGGGCACCGTCGCGATCGAAAACATCGTGCACGGTTCCGACTCGAGCCTCTCGGCTGAGCGCGAGCTCGGTATCTGGTTCGCCGAGTAGACGTACCGGCCAACTGGAGCAAAAACGGGGGTCATCCGGCGCATAGCGCCGGATGACCCCAGTTTTTGCACCGATCGGCCGACGCATCGTTCACCAACGGTGCTTGCGCAGCTTGACGAACTCGAGAATCTCGCGTTCACACGCTTCCCAACGCTCCATGATGTCGCGCGAGGTAAACCGCAACACAATGTAGCCATTCGCGTGCAGGGTGCGATCCTTGCGCCGGTCGCGCTCATAGTCAGCCGGGCTCGAATGGTAGGCAAAGCCGTCGACTTCAATGATGAGACGATCGCCAATGAGGAAATCGACGGGCCACCCACACACCCACTCTTGCTGGCGTACTGCAAGCCTTCGAGCCGCAAGTCGGAGCCGCACAAGTGTTTCGAGTCCGGATTCCGATTTCAACTCCGGATCAACGAGGCGCAGCGCTTCGCGCAGCCGCGCGTTGCCGTACAGCCCGATCGCCAGCGCCTGCTCGTAGGTCATGCCACGACGCATCGCCGATTCGATGGTGGCCACGAGGTCATCTCGTTCGAGACACTGCGCTGAAGTGAGAATTGCAACCGCGACGCTATCAATGGCACCGGTTGGTGGCGGTGCCGCATGCGCCACATGCGCGACGCTGAGCGGTGCGAACTGTTTGCGCACCGTACTTGCGGCCCAATCAGCCATTCGCTTGCGACTCATGCGTAAATGAGCTCCCTCAGCGCGTTTCGGAATCCATAGTCCGTAGTGTTCGAGGGCAGAAATACAGGTCAAGTTGCTACCGGCCATGCGCGCGATGCTGAGTTGGCTGAGTGGGCGATCGATTGCGCAGTACATGCCCTTGCGCATTCGAAGGAGGATTCCCTCGGAAACTGCCTGGGCAATAGCGTGCTTGGTGAGGCCCGCACGTGTGAGATGACCGGTGCTGATGACGCCGTGGTGGTCGATGAGGAGTTGATGCAACTGATTCACGGGTGGATATTGACTGCGCCAACCCGCTGAGGCATGGACACGCTCGTGAGTCTGTGGATATTCGACTTTCCACAGGGGGCGCGGTTGCTACGCGGTTGAAGCCCCGGTGCTCGGCCAGACTCGCGGCGTTCGCGGATCTACCGAGCGAAGAAGGCCGCCGACCGGCCAATCAAGCTCGTGGCGAACGAGCGCGGCGCCGACTGCATTGAGATCGTCCTCTTTCACGACGATCACCGGCGGCCGCACTTCGAGGATGTAGACGCGCCGCCACACGCCATCAATCAGTAGCTCGTACGGGTCGGCAAGGTAACCGATGCCAAGCTCCTCAAGCGTCGTTTCGGCGGTCATCCAATCGACTGGCTCGGTGCGACGACGCCCGAGTAGGTCGATGACGCGGAAGTCGTCGCCTACAGGCTCGATCCAGCCGAGGAGTTCGCCGTCGATTCCGCGGCGGTGGGGGATGAGGTCGATCGACATGCGTTGAGCCTACGAGGCATTGGTGGTGGTCTCGATCACCTCCGCTTGGCTCCGGCACTCGACCTCCCAGGTATGGCCGGGGATACAGATGACGCTCAGCGTCGACACCCAACGAGGATGCGTGGACCGTGAGATACTGTGACGGTGCGCGCAAGCGCATCAAGACTTTTGGGGCAGATGCCTCGACCTGCCGCACCTCGCGGCGACGCCGCCCAGCGGCGCACAGAATTCCCGCGGCGCGCCCGCGGCACAACATGATCGACCAGGACCGCTGAGCGACTGGTCGAAGTAGGAGAGCCGGAATGGCCACGACACCGAACGACCCCATGAACACCCCGGATGCACCTGCGGCAGACTCTGCGCCGCTTGCGTCGGCCGATCAGGTCGCTGAACAGCAGGATGCAGGAGCCGAATCTTCGGCGGCGGACCTGAACGAAGCTACCGAAGACAGCATCGAAGACGCAGCCACTGATGGCGCCGCGGCGGAAGCCGAAGTAGCCGACTCCGACGCGGCCGACACCGACGCGGCCGACACCGACGCGACTAGCACCGACGCGACCGACGCAGACGCGACCAACACTGACGACGCCGCAAGTGACGAGCCCCAGGGCGACCCGCGCATCCCCGCGGTGATCACCACCCGCACGCTCTTCTTCCTCGCTCCCGACCTACCCGAGCCGGTCGCACGCCCGCGCCAGCAGTACAGCGACGAGAGCGACGACGACCACGAGCCTCGCGGCCGTGGCCGCTCGCGCCGTGGCCGCCGCGGTGGCACCGCATCCCGTGAGCCGCAGCAGCACCAGCAGCGTCAGCAGCGTGAGGAAGAGCCGGAGGAAGAGCCCGAGCTCATCACCGAGCCGCAAAAGGTGCACGGTTCAACCCGCCTCGCCGCGAAGCGTCAGCGCCGCCGCGACGGCCGTGACACCGGCCGCCGCCGCACCGTCGTCACCGAGAGCGAGTTCCAAGCTCGTCGCGAGGCGGTCGACCGCAAGATGCTCGTGCGTTCGCGCAATGGCAAGGTGCAGATCGGCGTGCTCGAAGACAATGTGCTCGTCGAGCACTACGTCGCCCGCAGCGAAGAGTCGTCGCTCATCGGCAATGTCTACCTTGGCCGTGTGCAGAACGTGCTGCCGAGCATGGAAGCCGCCTTCGTCGACATCGGTCGCGCCCGCAACGCCGTGCTCTACTCGGGTGAGGTTGATTGGGCCGCCGCCGAGATGGGTGCCAACCAGCCCCGCAAGATCGAGAACGCGCTGAAGCCCGGCGACAAGGTGCTCGTGCAGGTCACGAAGGATCCGATCGGCCACAAGGGTGCCCGCCTCACCAGCCAGGTTTCGCTGCCCGGCCGCTACCTCGTGTACGTGCCCGGCAACACCATGAACGGCATTAGCCGCAAGCTCCCCGACACCGAGCGCAACCGCCTGAAGAAGATCCTCAAGGAAGTGCTGCCCCCGGGCGTCGGCGTCATCGTGCGCACCGCAGCCGAAGGCGCCACCAAGGAACAGCTGCAGCTTGATGTTGAGCGTCTTACCAAGCAGTGGGCCGACATTCAGGCGAAGTCGCAGGGTGGCAAGGCCCCGCAGACGCTGCACGCCGAACCCGACATGCTCATCAAGATCATCCGCGACGTCTTCAATGAAGACTTCGACAAGCTGATCATCCAGGGCCAATCGGAACTCGACACCATCAAGCACTACCTCGGTCAGGTCGCTCCCGACCTGCTCGAGCGCGTCGAACGCTACGACGGTGGTGGCGACATCTTTGCCGACTTCCGCGCGAACGACATGATCGACAAGGCGCTCGCCCGCAAGGTGTGGCTGCCCTCGGGTGGTTCGCTCGTGATCGACCGCACTGAGGCGATGACCGTGGTCGATGTGAACACGGGTAAGTTCGTCGGCTCCGGCGGCAACCTCGAAGAAACCGTCACCAAGAACAACCTTGAGGCGGCCGAAGAGGTTGTGCGGCAGCTGCGCCTGCGCGATATCGGCGGCATCATCGTGATCGACTTCATCGATATGGTGCTCGAATCGAACCGTGACCTTGTGCTGCGACGACTCGTCGAGTGCCTGAGCCGTGACCGTACGAAGCACCAGGTCGCTGAGGTTACGAGCCTTGGCCTGGTGCAGATGACACGTAAGAAGATCGGCCTGGGCCTGCTCGAAACCTTCTCTGAGGGTTGCGACACCTGCGATGGCCGCGGCGTCGTCATCCAGAGCGAGCCGGTCAACCACGGCACCTCGTCAAACCGCAATAACCGCTCGAAGCGTGGCCGCGGTGGCCAGGAGCAGCAGTCGAACCAGCGTCAGCAGCCGCGCCAGCAGCAGTCGAACCAGCCACAAGCTTCGAAGCCAGCTAACGGTGGCACTCACGAGATCACCGAGGATGCACGCAACGCGCTCACGAAGATCGCCGCGTCGATCAATAGCGCCGCAAAGCCCGATGCTGAGCCGCTCGCCCTCGAAGCCGTGACCGAACGCCTCGCGATTGTCGCCGAAGCGGTGTCGGGGCCGGAACTTGCCGAAGAACTCACGCAGGTCGCGAACGCAGAGCCGAAGCCTGCGGACTCGGATGCTGGCGCTGAGTCGGCGAGCACGCCGGCGCCAAGCGACCAGAGCACCGAGGGCAACGAGGAATCGGGCTCGCGACGCTCGCGTCGCGGTCGTCGTGGCCGCGGTCGCGGCAACCGCAACGAGCAAGACCAGCGCCAGGATGCATCCCGTGACGACGCCCAGCAGTCAGGTGCCAAGCCCGACACTCCGCCTGCGGCACCCGCGGGGGAGCAACCGCAGGAGAAGCCGGCGGAGCGCACTCGCGAAGAACGTGCATCCGTGTCGATTGAGCTGCCTGAGCCGGTGACCGAGCGTCGTCAGGAGACGAAGTCGGCCGCCTCGCTCGGGGCGCTGGATGCCGCACTCGACTCGCTCGTGGCCGCGCCGCCACAGGAGCGTGCCGAGCGACGTACCCGCGGCGGCCGCCGCCGGGTGACTACTGGTCCGATCTCGACGGGGAACGAGAACGGGTCTGAATAAATCCGCGCGGCATCCTGGTTGACTCGACGCTCAGCGTTCGGGTAGAGTAGGGCGCTGTTGCACGTTCGCGTCGGTGGCATTCCGGTCGATGGAAAGCCCGAAGGGTCGGACGAAGTACTTCCTCGTCATTGAGACAGTTTGCTCAGGGCATCAGCTCGTGGGCACGAAGAAAAGGTAACTAGAAGTGGTATTCGCAGTTGTGCGCGCCGGAGGACGGCAAGAGAAGGTCGAGGTCGGCTCGATCCTCGAAATGAACCGTGTCGTCGCAGACGACAACGGCAACGTGACGCTGCCTGCCGTGCTCCTCGTCGACGGTGACAAGATCACCTCCGACGCAGACAAGCTCGCGAAGGTCACCGTCACCGCTGAGGTCCTCGAAGACCTCCGCGGCCCCAAGATCAACATCATCAAGTACAAGAACAAGACCGGTTACCGCAAGCGCCAGGGCCACCGCCAGGAGCTCACGCGCGTCAAGGTCACCGACATCAAGTAGCACCTGAGGAGCTGAGAACTCATGGCAACAAAGAAGGGCGCGAGCTCGACCAAGAACGGTCGTGACTCGAACGCGAAGCGCCTCGGTGTGAAGCGCTTTGCTGGTCAGGTCGTCAATGCGGGCGAGATCCTCGTCCGCCAGCGCGGCACCAAGCTCCACCCCGGCGTCAACGTCGGCCGTGGTGGCGACGACACGCTGTTCGCTCTCGCGGGCGGCACGGTTGAGTTCGGCGCGAAGGGCGGCCGCAAGGTCGTCAACATCGTCGCCGGCGAATAGCCGGAAGACCGGGTTCATCCCGGAATCGACTTCACGAAGAGGGGCGGACAAGATCCGCCCCTTTTCGCGTATCACCACGAGGAGAGGACTGACATGACCACGTTCGTCGACGAGGTGACTCTGTACCTGCGAGCGGGCGACGGCGGCAATGGCTGCATGTCGATCCGCCGCGAGAAGTTCAAGCCGCTGGCTGGGCCCGATGGCGGCAATGGCGGCAATGGTGGCGACATTGTGCTCGTCACCGATCCGAATACGACGACCCTGCTCAGCTACCACCACTCGCCGCACCGCCGTAGCGAGTCGGGCGGGTTCGGCATGGGCGACTATCGCAACGGCACGACCGGCGTCGAGCTTGAACTTCCGGTGCCCGTGGGCACGGTCGTGCGCGATGCTGACGGCAATCAAATCGCCGACCTCGACGAGCCCGGGATGCGCCTGGTCGTCGCCGAAGGCGGCCAGGGTGGCCTCGGCAACAACTCGCTCGCCACATCGAAGCGCAAGGCTCCCGGTTTCGCCCTCCTCGGTACCCCGGGTGATGAGCTGCAGATCATCCTTGAACTCAAGTCGGTCGCCGACGTCGCACTCGTGGGCTACCCCTCGGCGGGCAAGTCGTCGCTGATTGCCGCGATGAGTGCGGCCAAACCGAAGATCGCCGACTATCCGTTCACGACCCTGCACCCGAACCTCGGCGTTGTCGAGACGCCCGCGAGCCGATACACGATCGCTGACGTGCCCGGCCTCATTGAAGGGGCCAGCGAGGGCCGCGGTCTTGGCCTCGACTTCCTGCGCCACGTTGAGCGCTGCTCGGCGCTTCTTCACGTGCTCGACTGCGCGACGCTCGAGCCGGGGCGTGACCCGATCAGCGACCTCGACGTCATCCTCGCCGAGCTCGATGCCTACCCGGTGCCAGAGGGCCAGGTGCCGCTCACGCAGCGCCCGGCGCTCATCGCACTCAACAAGATCGACGTGCCCGAGGCGCGCGAGCTCGCCGAGTTTGTGAAGCCCGATCTTGAGGCTCGCGGCTTCCCCGTGTATCTCATTTCGGCGGTGGGTCACGAGGGTCTGCGCGAGCTCAAGTTTGCGCTGGGCGAGGTGGTCGAGCGCGATCGCGCCGAACGTGCCGAGGCTGAAGAGGTGCGCCCCCGCGTGGTCATTCGCCCGCGCGCGGTTGACGAGAAGCCGTTCGAGATCAAGGTTGAGGGTGGCAGCTACGGCAACCTCTACCGCATCCTGGGCCGTAAGCCGGAGCGCTGGGTGCAACAGTGTGACTTCCAAAACGATGAGGCCGTGGGCTTCCTTGCCGACCGCCTCGCACGCATTGGCATCGAGGATGCACTGGTCAAGGCGGGTGCGCAGGCGGGCTCGACCGTCGTCATCGGCCCTGGCGATGGTGTGGTCTTCGATTGGGAGCCGACGCTCGCTTCGGCGGCAGAGGTGATGACGGCGCACGGCACCGACCCGCGTCTTGACGAGCGCACGCGCTCCACTCGTAAGGAAAAGCGCGAGGCGTATTACGACTGGATGGACGCCAAGGCTGAGGCTCGAGCCGAGTTGGAGCGCGAGCGTGAGGCTGGCCTTTGGCAGGACGACGACGCGGGCCAGTAGCCGTGTAGTGCATCTGATAATCATTCGCAATATGCATTTTTGGGCAGTATGGAAATATAGTCACAGTCTGAGAGCTTGGTGGGGATCATCGCGGAAGCTCCAACAATGGACGTTGTTTAGCCGGCGGGGGTAGGGTTAGTAATCGGTAGCGCGGCCATTGGCCGGAATGCAAAAACGATTCATCAAGGTGACAACAAGTGATTGAAGACGGGGCGAATATCGGCCTTCGAGAGTTGAAGCGGCGGGCAACGGAGAACGCGATCGAAGAGTCCGCGATCCGAATCGCACTCGAAGAGGGCCCTGACGCAGTTACGGTCGAGCGCATCTGCCACGAGGCATTCATCTCGCGCAGCACATTCTTCAACTATTTCCCGACTCGTGACGCTGCGATCTTCGGCCGCCCACTCACTTTCGAGTCGTCCCCACGGGTCGACGAAATCTTCAACGCGTGGGGACACGACCTCATGGTCGGCATTGCCCTCGCGGTGCTCGAATCGTTGGGCGCTGAGCTCGTGAATACGGATGTGGCGCGCAAGCGCATGGCGCTCTACGCGAAGTACCCAGACACTGCCGATCGCATTTCGTGGGAGATTGGTGCCGCCCGTCGCAACGTGGAAGCGGTCGTGTCGGATTGGCTCGTGCGTCACCCCGAACATCAGAAGCTTGATGACCCGTACGAAGAGGCGCACGTCGTCGTCACTATGTCGGCGATGGTCGGCGAGGAGTTGTTCAAGATCTGGATGCAGCGCGAGAACGACCTCGTCATCACGCTGGAGGACATTGTCGGGGCCCGCGAACGCGTGCGGGAATTGACCCGTCCCTATAGCGGCTAGGATGGTCGCTATGTTCGAACTCTCCAGCGCAATCCAGGCGGCCGAAGAAATGATCATCACCCCCGGGCCGATGGTCTTTCCGCCGATCGTGTTCGGTCTGCTCACGCTCGTGATCCTCGTGGCTCTCGTCGGTCTCACCTTCTCGTTCCGCAACATGTCTGCGGCACACACAGAGCACAACAAGGTGATTCAGGCAGAGCCGGTTGGTCACCCGGGTCAGCCGATCATCGAATCAGGTCACAGCGCGCACTAGGCGCCACTGCGTGAGCGCTTCTGATTCCACGCCGACGCCGCCGCCACGACGGCGGCGCATCGGCATCATGGGTGGCACCTTCGACCCCATCCACAATGGTCACCTCGTAGCTGGCAGCGAGGTTGCCCAGCACTGCGAGCTCGACGAGGTCTACTTCGTCCCGACCGGCAACCCCTACATGAAGTCAGGGGTGTCGGCCGCCGAAGACCGCTACTTGATGACCGTCATTGCCACGGCGTCGAACCCGCGGTTCAAGGTCAGCCGCGTCGATATTGATCGACCGGGGCCGACCTACACCATTGACACACTGCGCGACTTTCGCGAGAAGCTGCCGGATGCAGAACTCTTCTTCATCACCGGAGCCGACGCGATTGCGCAGATTCTCGAGTGGAAAGATGCCGCCGAGATGTTTGAGATTGCGCAGTTTGTCGCCGTTTCGCGTCCTGGACACGAGATGGATCTCGCGAAACTGCCGAGTGAGCACGTGTCGGCGCTCGAGATTCCGGCGCTGGCCATCTCGTCTACTGATTGCCGCGCGCGCGTTCGTGGCGGTAGCCAAGTTTGGTATCTCGTGCCCGATGGTGTCGTGCAGTACATCGCCAAGAATCGCCTCTATCGACCGGATGAGCAGCCTGCGCTGTAGCGGTCACCCAACCTTCAAGGAGACCCTCCCCACATGACGGCAACTGACGACGCTCTCAACCTCATCCGCCTCGCCGCGAAGGCGGCCGACGACCGGAGTGGTTTCGACCAGGTCGGACTCGACGTGAGCGAAACGATGCCGCTCACCGACGCTTTTCTCATCGTGTCGGGACGCAACGAGCGCATGGTGCTCTCGATCGCTGAAGAAATCGAAGACCGCCTGCGTGAGGAGCTTGGCGTCAAGGCGCTTCGCCGCGAGGGTCGCGATCTGGGGCGCTGGGTGCTCATCGATTTCGGTGACCTTGTCGTGCACGTTTTCCACGAAGAGGACCGGCTCTACTACAGCCTCGAGCGCATCTGGCGCGATGCTCCCGTCATTGACCTGCAGCTCGAGTCGGCCGGCGAAGAATCAGCCAGTGATGCGGCTGGTGCCTCCGACGAGTAGCGTCATATACCCCTAGGGGTATATTCTCGAGGGTGAAGGGAGTCTCGTGACTACTGCATCCGCGCCCTCGCGCAACTGGTTTGCCCTGATTGCCATTGGCCTCGCTGTGGGCCTGGCGTCAGGGCTTTTCGGTATCGGTGGGGGACTACTCATCGTGCCGGCGCTCGTCTATCTGCTCAAGTATGAGCAGCGGCTTGCGTCGGGTACTTCGCTCCTTGCCATCGTTGCGCCATCGATCGCCGGTGTGATCTCGTATGCGCTCGCCGGTTATGTGGATGCGTTGCTCGCGGCCATTCTTGCCGCCGGGTCAATGCTCGGGGCACCGATCGGCACGTGGCTGCTCGCGCGGCTGTCGAAGCGCGCCCTGCAGTGGTCGTTCATCGGCTTCCTCGTTGTTGTCATCGTGATGCTCTTCATCGTTGTGCCGAATCGCGACTCAGTGGTGCACATCACCTGGGTGAGTGGGCCGCTACTTGGTCTCGTGGGGTTGTTTGCCGGGATGCTCGCGGGACTGCTCGGCGTCGGCGGCGGTGTCGTCGTTGTGCCCGCGCTCGTGTTGCTTTTTGGGGCGAGCGATCTGGTGGCGAAGGGAACGTCGTTACTCATGATTATCGCGACTGGTTTTGCGGGCACAATCAGCAACCTGCGTCGTGGCAATGTCGACCTGCTTGCCGCGGCGATTATCGGCGTGAGTGCCGCCCTGCTCACGCCGCTCGGGGCGTGGATCGCGCAGGCGCTTGATCCCTTTGCTGCGAATGTGGCATTTGCCGTGTTCCTCGTCTTTGTCATCGTGCGCATGGCCGTCGACGCTTGGCCCCGCCGCCGCAAGTAGCCGCACTCTCGCTGGGCGAGCGGTGCACTGAGGCTCTCGAAGTGCAGGCCGTGGGCCGCATCGAGACCATCGCGCACCTCAGCGATTTGCACCCACCCAGAGATCCGCGCTATGCTCTTCAAGTTGCTTAAAGCACGGGGCTATGGCGCAGCTGGTAGCGCACCTGCATGGCATGCAGGGGGTCAGGGGTTCGAGTCCCCTTAGCTCCACGTAAGATGAGAAAATCGAAACTTGCCCCGCCTGATGGCGGGGCAGTTTTGTTTCTGCGGTGACGTGGGCCGGGGCATCGATGTTGGTGTGGGCGAGGACGCTGGCGGTGGTCTCGTCGGGGGTGTAGGTGGCGTTCTCTTCGTCGTCGATGGTGATGCGGGTGAACAGGGCGCGGTTGAGGATGCGTCGTTCGGCGGGTTCGCACTTGTTGTAGAGGTCGTCTAGGTCGACCAGGAGTTCGGTGAGCTGGTCCAAGCCTGTTCGGGCCTCGGCGTAGGTGTCGGTGAGGTTGTCGAGCCGGGTGGTGATCTGGTCGAGGCTGGCGCGGATGCGGTCTTGTTCGCTTTTGAGGAGGTCGAGTGGGATCGCGTCGGCGTAGTGGGCTTGGACGAGTTTGAGGCGTTCGGCTTCGAGCTTGTCGCGCTGGGCGGTCAGGAGCTTGCGTTCGTCCTCGCTGGATCCTTCGAGCTGGTCGAACACGTCGTTGAGCACTTTCCGGACGTGCTCAGCCTGGGCTGGATTCAGGGAGTTGCGCTGGTAGGTGCGTTCGATCTCGGCTTCGGCGCGTTCGGCGAGGATCGCGGAGCGAGTGCAGTTGGTGGTCTTGCGGCGTCGTCCGGAGCAGGTGAAGTACTCGTAGCGGTCCCCGGCCTTGTCGCGGGGGCGTTCGATCATGAGCTTGGCTCCGCAGGCGCAGTACAGCGTGCCTTTGAGGTAGTGGTCGTACTTCTGTGGCCGTTCGCCGCGGGCGTTGTTGGCGTCCAGGTTAGTTTGGACGCGCAGCCAGGTCTCTGCGTCGACGAGGGGCTGGTGGGTGCCGTCGTAGGTGACGCCGCGGAAGGTGACGGTGCCCTGGTAGTAGGGGTTGGTCAGGATCTTGTGCAGCCCGGTGGTGGTGACCGGTTTGGCCGGCTGCGAAGGGGTGGGCCGGGTGGTCAGGCCGCGGGCTGTGAGTTCCTTGGCCAGGCGCGACAGGGACCAGTCTCCGGTGGCGTAGGCGGTGAAGGCGAAACGGACGAGGTCGGCGCGTTCGGGGTCGATCTCGATCTCGCGGGACTCGCGTCCTCGGGCGTCGGTGGTGCGGACGTTGAGGTAGCCCAGAGGCGCTTTGGTGGGGGTGCCGCCGATCGCGGCCTTCTGGGTCATGCCTTTGAGGACTTCCTGGGCCAGGTTCAGCGAGTAGAACTCGGCCATGGAGGCCAGGATGCCGTGCATGAGCATCCCCGAGGGGGTCTCGTCGATGTTCTCGGTGACCGAGACCAAGCTGATGTTCGCATCCCGCAGCGCGGCGTGGATCTTGGCGTCATCGAGCCGGTTGCGGGCGAGGCGATCGACCTTGTTGATGATGCAGTACCGCACCGGGTGCGTGGTGGCGTAGTCGAGCATCTCTTGGAGCGCGCGTCGTTGGGCGGTCTTGGCTGACTCGCCGGGCTCGATGAACTCCTTGACGATGACCGCACCGAGCTGTTCGGCCTTGCGCTGCGCGGCTTCGCGCTGGGCCGGGATCGACAGGCCCTCTTCCAGCCCGTTGCGGGTGGCCTGATCCTTGGTCGAGACCCGCAGGTAGCTGATCGCCGCCAGCTTCCCGTCACCCGTAGGCGCTGTGGCGTCTGGGCGTGGTGTGGTGCGGGCGAGCCGTCGAAGGCCTGAGATATCGAGGCCGGAGAGCTGATCGAGTGTCATGGTGACCGCCTTTCACAAGCCCCCACACAACTGGGGGCGGGTGGGGCGCCGGAGGCGGTCACGTCAGAGTCGAAAAGAACACCCCGCGAACGGGGCTTAGCAAGGCAGGTGCCAACAGCGCCGAAACTTGATGTGGACCCAGTCTAGCGATCGGCTACGAGCAGGCGACGAAGATGGGCACCGGACTGCCCCACGGGCTGGTCGCCAGCGGTGCGCAGCGCGATCCGGATCAACACCTCGGCAACCTTCGCGACATCGATCTCCTCGCGCGGCTCATACCGCACGCGCAGGGGCCGATCCGCTTCGACCCGGGCGGTGGTGCGGTGATACCTGCGCACCATCCTCATCCACCCTCAGGACCCAGAACATCGTCACGAACCTCACCGGTCGCCGGGTCGATCCGGTCATCCAGACTCGCGTAGAAGGCGTCTTCGGCAGCCTGTCGTTGGCTGACTTGGTCGAGGACGTATTGGACGAAGTCGGCGTCTCGGTCGGTGATGACGGTCTCGTCGTGGGTTGGTTGGGGTTCTTCGCCGGGCCAGGTGGTCTGTCGGGTGGGTCGGTCGCGGTCGAGGCGGGTGCCGGAGGCGGTGACCCAGTCGCGCAGGCGGTGGCGGGCGTCGGCGAAGTCGCGGTGCCAGCCCAGGGGTGCGGAGCCGTTTTGTTCGGGGTCGTAGGCGCATAGCCAGTGCAGGTGCAGCGCGGACAGCTCCCACAGAAGTTCGGGGTGGCGGTGCCAGTAGGGCGGGATGACTGAGGCGGGTAGGCCGTAGGTGTGGCGGAGCCAGTCGACCCACCGGTTCAGCTCCAGCAGTTCTGCTTCCAGATCCTGCGCCGATAGCAGGTTCCAGTTGATCGGGTGCGGTGGTTCTGGCAGCGCGCTGGTGTCGGGGAGGTGGGGGTGGTCGTCGAGGATGCCGGGGTCCTCGTACTGGTCGTCGGGCTCGGGGCCGTGAGTGCTCATAACAGGTACCCCCGGGTCACATGCTGAGGCTGTCGGCGGCCGGTGCGGTTTGCTGCTGCTGGGGTGGTTCGAAGGCCTGCCCAGCCGCCTGGCGTTCGAGTGCGTGGCGGGGTGTGCGGTCGACGTCGTAGCGGGTGCGGGCGGTGTCGTGGCCGATCTTCTTGGCGACGAACTCTTCGCCGGCGATGCGTTGGCCGTCGCGTTCGTAGGTGTAGTCGTGGGCGTAGCCTTCGGCGACGAACTGGTCGCCTTTGGTGAAGCGTTCGAAGGCGCGTTCGGCGGTGGCGCGGTAGAGCACGAGGTTGCCGAAGGAGGGCTCCAGTTTGGTGAAGGTGCCGTCTTCCTCGCGCTGGAAGTTCTCCTGGCCGTAGCGGGCGTAGAAGCGGGCATCGCCGCGTTCGGTGTAGGTCAGCTGCGGGTCGGATGCGATGAACCCGGACAGGGATTCCTGGGTGCGGATGGCCATGACGCGGTACCTCTCAACTCGTGGACTGCAGCCCGCTCGTGGTGTGGGGTGCTGGTACCGGTCAGGTGCACCCCGCGACCCCGGTCACGCACGGGGGTCTGCAGGAGCTGTTCCAGTTCGCGGCGGTCGTGTTTGAGGGTGTCGGCGTCGGGTCGGGTGGGCCAGGCGGTGAGGTCGGTGATGATCGGTGGGGCGGAGCGGAGCAGGGTGACGCCGGTGCCGAAGCGGAGGGTGCGGATGCGGTCGGGTGGCAGGATCGGCACCCTCCGCACGGAGCGCTGGTTCGACCGGGTGCCGTGGTCACCGAGCGTGATCGAGTCGGTGTATTCGTCGCGTTCCCCGATGAGGGTGGTGAGGTCTTGGAGGTCGCGACTGTTGGAGGCGCCACCGAGGATGAGTTTCACGATGGCGGCGTCCCAGATCGCTCCGGCTTGGTGTTCGGACCACTTGTCGCGTGCCTGGGCAAGTGATTGGAGGACGGGCAGGGTGGTGATGCCGGTGCCGCCACCTTCGGCCATCAACGTCGGCAGGGACGGCAGCGGCGCGAGGTTCCCGATCTCATCTAGGGCGAGCAGCAGGGGTGGGTCGAGACGGGCGCCGGGTGAGCGGGCGGCGAGACGCCGGGCGGTTTCGATGAGGTCTTCGATGAACGCCGCCACCAACGCCGCGGACGCCCCAGCTCCTGCACCTGTGGCGAGCAGGTAGAGGGTCCCGGACTTGCGCAGGAAGGTCTCGGGGTCGAAGGGGGTCTCGTTGTCGCGGGGCGTGACTGCGTCGAGGACGCGGGGGTCGGCGAGGGCGCCGAGGGCGAGGGCGACGCCTTGCCAGATGGAGTCGCGGGTTTTGGGGTCGGCGTCGATCATCGCCCCCAGCGAGTCGGCCCACCCGGCGGCCGCATCTGGGTGGTTGGTGAGGATCGCGACGGCTTCGGCTGCGGCGGCGGGGTCGAGGGTCCAACGGAACAAGTCCGCCGGCTTTCGAGAGTCCAACGCGGCGGCGTGGAGGAGGGCTTGGAGGGCGGTGCGGGTCTTGCCTTCCCAGAACCCACCCGATTCGACTCCGCCGGCTGACAAGCCGGTGGCAGAAGCCAGTCCCGTGGCGCGGATCATCGCCGTCAGCGGGTCTTCACAGCCGCGGACGGGTGACCAGCGCATCCCCGCCGGGAGCCCTTCGGCCAGGTGCTGGGGATCGAACACCGCCACCGGGCCACGACGTTGCCGGGCGCGCAGGGTGGCGGTGAGGTTGTCGGGGCGCGTGCTGGTGGTGACGACGGGGCCGGGGGCGTCGAGGATGGCGGGGATGACGACGTGCAGTCCTTTGCCGGAGCGGGGCGGGCCGATCAGCAGGATCGAGTCCTCCACACTCGCCCACACCCCGACACCCTTCGAGGTCCCGAGCCGATACCCCACCTCACCCGGCTTCGGGTCCTTCAGCGACGGCCGCAACGTGGATGCCCGTTTCAGGAGAGTTTTGTCGGAGGCGACCTGGGCGACCTCGTGCCGTGTCGCCGTGCCCGCCAACCGATGCGGATCCACCTCCTGAGCGTGAGAACGGCGCCGCCAGGCGACCCATCCCCAGCCCGCGAGTGCGACCAGCCCGCCCAGAGCGACGATGGTGGTGACCCAATAGGCGACGGGGCTGAGACCAGGCGCCCCCAACGCGACTGCGGGGTTACCGGGGTTGAACAACACCCCGGCACCGGCGGCCCAGCTCGCTGTCGGTTGCGGTGTTCCGGTGAGGAACGCGGCGACCGACCCGGCCGCGCGGAGGACGATGGTGAGGAGGAACAAGGCGATGAGGCCGATGAGGGCGGCGTTGGTCAGTTCCTCACCCATCGACCCACTCTGCCGCTGCGAGGTACTCATCGCGTCTCCTGCACGATGACGGTTCCGGAGGCCCGTCCGACCACCACCACCGGCCCCGTGCTCGTGTGGGGTGGGGTGATGGTGCCGTTCTCATCCGCCGCCACTTCTTCAACGATCTGGCCGAGGAACACCGTCTCACCGGGCAAGAACCCCACCAGCCGGCCCGAATCATCTGTCGGGGGCGCTGGAGTGTCCGCGGCGGCTTCCTCGTCGGCAGGGGCCGGGACGTCCGGCTCGGGTTCGGGGGCGCGGCGTGGTCGGTGGGCGTGGATGATGTCGGTGAAGTGACTCCCGTCGGACTCATACACATCCACCCGCACGGGAATACGGCGCTGCTCGGTCAGGTCATCAAGGATCGCTCCGAAGTCACCCCGACCCCACACCTCACCCGCCGGCGGAAGATGCGGTTGCTGGTCGACGGTCACCGTCAGGGTGCCGGTGATGTCGACGGTGATGACCACGTGCCGCAACACCACCGGCACCGTCTCGCTCGTGTCGTTGCGGCGGTGTCGCAGGGCGGGAAGCTTGGGCATTACTTGACTCCTGCGGTGAGGCGGCTGCTGGTGTCGAACAGCTCCAGCTCGCCGGGGTGGAGCTGGTGCTGGATCACGAACGAGCGGTTCTTGATCCGCCACAGCCCCTGACCCACCCCGAGGTTCGGTAGCAGGGTCTGTTCGGTTCCGGTCAGGCCGAGGGCGGTGGCGGTGGGGCCGAGCTGGTCGGATTCCTGGCGGTAGACGATCCGCGTCTCCGCATTCGCCAACAGACTGTTGGCCAGCGAGCGCATGGCGGAGCCTTCGTCGCCGACGTTGTCGAGGTCGGAGAGTTTGTGGAAGATCAGCATGTTCGCGATCCCGTAATGCCGGGCCAGACGCCAATGCGCATCCATCCGCTTCAACAACGCCGGATGGGACATCAGCCGCCAGGCCTCGTCATAGATCACCCACCGCTGCCCACCATTGGGGTCAAGCAGCGCCGATTCCATCCACGCCGAGCTACACGTCATCAACACACTGATGAGGGTGGAGTTCTCGGTCACCCGGGACAGGTCGAGGCTGATCATCGGTAGATCCGGATCGAACGCCACGGTTGAGGGGCCGTCGAACAACCCGGCGAGGTCGCCGGCGACCAGACGCCGCAAGGCGTGTCCGACCAGGCGTCCGTCTTCAGCCAGGCGCCCGCCGGGGTCGTGGCTGGGGGTGAGGATGTGGTCGACGACCATGGGCAGGATCGGCACCTCGTTCTCCGCCACGGTGGCGGTGAGGGCGAGGTCGATGGCGGTGTGCTCCAACGGCGTGAGCCCCCGCGCCAGCACTGTTTCGGCCAGCGCGCCGATCAGGTCCCGGCGCCGGGAGGCGACGGTGCTCGCCCACTCTTGGTCTGTGAGTCCGCCGGGGCGGTGTCCCTCATCGAGCGGGTTCAGGCGGGTGTGGAGGCCGTGGCCGAGCACGATCGCCTTCCCACCCACCGCTTCGGCCACCACCGTGTGTTCGCCCTTGGGGTCGCCGGGAACATAAACGCGGCGCCCGAACGGCAACGACCGCGTATACAGCGATTTCGCCAACGACGACTTCCCCGACCCGACGATCCCCGCCAGCACCAGGTTCGGGGCGGTGATGACCCCGCGGGCATACAGGACCCACGGGTCGTAAACGAAACTGCCACCCGAGTACATGTCCTGCCCGACGAACACCCCATCCGACCCCAGGCCCCCTTCGGCCATGAACGGATACGCCCCAGCCAACGTGGCCGAGGTGTCCTGATGCCGCGGCACCCGCAACCGGCCAGGCGACCGCAACGCCGCCGGCCCCGCCTCACCCGCCGCCGGCAGAAACGTCGTCGCCTTCCGTTCCTCCCGTTCCGCCGAAGCTTTCGCCTTCGCAGCCTCCCGCTCAGCCCTGACCTGCTCAGCCTGCAGCCGCGCAGCAGCCTGCCGACGAGCCTTACGCGCCGTGCGCCGCTCCGCAGCCGGGGAGACCAGCACCGCAGCGTGCAGGCGTTCCTTCTCGCCACTCACAGCGACCGCCCCACCGAAGACGACGCCCCATGGGCCGAAGTTGGTGCGAACCAATCCGTGCCCTCAGCTGCACGAGGCGGAGACTCAGAGGTGACACCGCTGAAAGCGTCCCGTGCAGCGACGACCTCCTCCTCGTCGGGTGTGGGTGTGGTGTCGGGGTGTTCGCGGACCAGTCCGACATACCCCATCTGCGGGTTGTAGGTCAGCACATACCCGTCGGCCTCGAAGCTGCGATCCCACTGCCCGGCCGGTAGCTCGTCGTACACCTCACCGTTCACGAACGCCGCGCCAGTGGTTTCGTCGCCGAAGTCCCACTGCGCCAGATGCGCGATCCCCGCCTGCACCCCCTCCACATCAATCAGGTCCAGTACCTCATCGGCCTCACTGCCCTGGAGGAACACCACATTCACCCACCGCCGCGAACGCTCGGGCTCAGGGATGGTGTGGGTGTGCCAGGCGATCCGACCGGAGGCTTCGTGCGCGCGCATCACCCGGTCAGCGACCTCATCCAGTCCGTCGGCGGCCTGATGCAACTCATCCGCCGCCGCCAACGCCACCGCCTCCGCCGGCACGCGGTCATCGATGAACGCGATATCGCGGTGATCAGCATGAGCACGAGACAGCTGGTCCAGCACCTGCCGCAACAGCCGCACCGACCCCGACACCTCGCCCAACACCCGGTACATGTCAGCCGGATCCTCAAAGGCCCGGGTCGCGTGCGCCAACCCACGCAAACCCTCACAGGCCTCAGCAGCATCAGCAACCGGATCAACAAACGTCGCCATCCCAACAGTCCTCTCTACCTAGCGGCGGTACGCCTATGAGGGAGGTGTGCGATGGTGTCCTCTAATGGCTGTAATGGAGGAGAGCCGAATCGACGGATGCGAGGTGCTCATGGAGTTGTCAGTTCCTGTGTGGATGCCCGCGTTCTGGTGGAGGGGTGCAGCGCAGCATGTCCGAGAATGGGTGCTCGAAGACCCGGACCAGGAGGATCACCGTGAACCTCGTTGGAGTGACACTTCCGAGCAGCGCTGGAGACTGATTGCCTCTGCCGTTGCCGTCGTTGGAGACGAGCTTGCCGCGGGGCGGTGGACCATCGATGAAGATGACGACACGTACTACGGCATGGTGGCGGCTCCGGTACCGGAACCACTGACGAAGACTGAGCGGCACATCGTGACCTCATGGTTCTCTGCCGGCGAAGCAGTGTGCGTCGACCCCTGGTTCGAGCCCATCACCAACGGGCGGCACCGTCTCTGGAACACGTTGACGCACTTTGGCGATCGGTTGGTTCCCGTCGCCAGCGATGCACTGGGATACGCGACACCGACCAACACCGAAGTTCTTGGCGAAGCGTGGCCTGAGCTGTATCGAGCGCACGTCGACGACCTCGCAGCGATCGAGTGGTTCGACCTGCACGACCCGATGAACTCCCGCTTTGCCCATGCGATCGATCAGGCAGCACGCGGTGAGCACCCTGCACCCCGATAGAACCGTTCGGCTGGTCAGGTAATGCGTCCTAGCATGGAGAGATGCCAGCAATCGGACGCTTCACGCAACTCGTCTTTGAGTGCAAGGACCCCACAGCGGAAGCACTCTTCTGGCAGAAAGTCCTGGATCTTGCACCGGCCACCGGTGATGACCAGTGGTTGACGCTGGAGTGGGAGCCTGTTGGACGCCTCTCTTTCCATCGCGTCTCCGATTACGAACCCCCGCAGTGGCCGGGCCACAGAGGCGAGCTGCAGGTTCACCTTGACCTGCTAGTCGATGACCTCTCGGAGGCATGTGCCGCCGTCGAGGCAGCAGGCGGCCACCCACTCACTGACGTCTTGGACCAAGGCCCGAAAGCCTGGCGCATCTACGCTGACCCCGCAGGCCATCCCTTTTGCCTCGTCACAGTGCCCGAATGACCCCTTCCTAGTCGTCGTCAGACCTGGCGGCAGAGTGGGAGGGCTGCGGCGGTGAAGGCTTTGGCTTGTTGTCCGGCGAGGAGTCGGGTTTCGCAGTTGGCTTGGATGGCGGCTTGTTCGAGGGCGGCGACGTGGGCGTCGAGGTCTTCGATCGTGGTGGCGGTGACGGTGATCAGGCCGGTGTAGCGCAGAATGCCGTGGCCGGCGGTGAGGTCGGCTTCTTGCTGGAGGACATCGTGGTACTCAGCCGTCTGGGAAGCGTCCTCGATCTGCCCGATTTTGGCGCGTTGGGCTTGGTCGGAGATGTGCTCGACCTTCTTCTTGCGGATGTCGCGGGCGGCCTGGTCGGACCGCATGGGAGTGCAGATCAGGGAGAACGATCGTTGGATTCCGCTGGAGAGCAGGATGGGTGAGAGGAAACCTGGGTAGACCATGGAACGGGGCCATTCGCTGATCCACAGCACAGCGTGGTGGGCGGAGTCGGTGCGGATACGACCCCAGGTCTCGTTGACCGCGACCGGTCCGGCGGTGGCGAGCTGGTGGCCGATCTGGCCGTGGCGTTCCAAAGTGGCGGCGATGGCGGGGTCGTAGGCCGAGCGCAGGATCACCGCAATCTGTCCGGGGGTAAGCCAACCGGACGGGGTGAGGTCGGCCGAGCGGAGCGCGGCGGTAAGGGTGTTCATCTCTTGACGCAGGACGGCGGCGGCGCCGCGGATACCGCCGCCCGCGGTGCGGATCTGCCTCGCCGCGTTCTTCATGTCGAGGGAGATGGACAGTGTGGTGGCGTGGCGTTCGCCGGCGGGTCCGGCGCGGTCGATGAGTTCGGCGTAGGTGGTGGCAGCCCAGCTCGTGTCATCAGGGTGGCCGTGGGTGGTCCACCATTCGGCCAGTCCGGTGCCGGAGTCGGGCAGGGTGCGTTCCAGAATCTGCAGGGTGGCGATCCTGCCGGAGCGGCAGACGGTGGCCAGGACGCGGCCCCAGGCGGTGACGCGTCGTTCTTGTTCGGCGGGGTCGAGGAGCACGAATGCGGGGTGGGTGATCTCGCAGACCACCGTGAGCGTGTTCTGGTGGGGGTCGTGGATCATGCCCGCCCCGGTGGTCGGGTCCTCGTATTCGCGGAGTCGGGCTTGGTCGCCGGGTAGGGCGAGGGTTCCGGCGGGGCGTGGGGTGACGATGCGACGCCGGTAGAGGAGTTGGCCGATGGTGGTGCGGTAGACCCACCAGCCGGCCACGGGCACCCACTCGATGACCGGGCGTCCAGCGACAGGGACCCAGGTGAGCAGGGCGGCGGTGGCCCAGATGGGGGCGGTGTAGGCCAGCCACATCCCGCCGCCGGCGTAGAGTGCGGTGATGATGGTGGCGATCGCGATCCCGACGGTGACCAGCTGGGCCGAGGACAGGCCAAGCAGGATGCCGCGGCGGGTGAGCCGGGAGAACTTCACCGGCACCAGCTCCGAACCGGTCGCATCCGGTTCGTGGCTGTTGTTCTTGTTGCGGCGGCTCATGACTGCGGCTCCTTCCCTGCACTCGACGGCGGTGGCGGATTGTCGGCTGGGGGCGGGTTCGGCACCGGGGCGGACGGCGCGACCTGCTCACCCGCGCCCGGTGAGGACGACCCCGCGGGTGCCTGCGGCTGTGACCCCGGTGTGGGCTCCGCACCGGCCGACGGAGTGCCCTGCTGTGGCGGCGTCCCACCGGGCGCAGACGCCGGCGGAGTACTCCCACCATTGCCACCGCCTCCGTTGGGGCTTGGGGTGTGGTCGGCGGCGTCTGCCGCGGTCTCGGCCTGCTGACCGAGTTCGGCGCCGGCTTTCGGGCCCGCGGTGGCAGCGTCCTTGGCCACCTGCACCCCGATCACTGCCGCGGCCGCAGGACCCGCAGCGGCAGCAGACCCACCCGATGCGGCACCCGACCCGGAGGCCCCAGATCCTGCTGCTCCGCCAGTGCCAGCTCCGGCCTCGGTTCCGCCCTGGGAGGCCGAGGGGTTCGGGCTGCTGGGTTTCGGCGGCTGCTTCCCGCCACCACCGCCGTTGCCGCTGTTGTTACCGTCGAGGACCTGTTGGGGGTTGCCCGGCTGGCGGTCGGGGAGGGGGATGGGGCGGTTGAGGGAATTCTTGGCGTCTTGTTCGGCGCCGATCGCGTGGTACATGTCGAACCCGACGAAGCTGATGAACCGGTAGGTCAGGTAGGGGGCGAACGCGGCCATCGCCATGAGCACCACCCCGGCCAGCGGGTCGCTGATCGAGGATAGGTCTCCATCGATCGGGGCGGCGACTTGGGTGATCGCGACCAGGAACATCACGACCAGCACGAGCTTGGAACAGATCAGCGCGACCACGAACATCGCCCACTTGCTGATCCACCCCCTGGTGGCGTCCCACGACGAGCCCGACAGGGCCAGGGGTGCGAACACGATCGCGACCAGCAGCAGCGCCTTGCGCACCAGCAGCGATAGCCACACGATCGCCGCGGAGGTGATCGCGAGCCCGGCGAGGAAGATCGTGATGATCGCCCCCACCCCGGGGGCGGCGATGTTGATCGCGGTCAGTCCGCCGGCGAGGATCGTGATCTTCTCGCCCATCGATTCGGTGGTCTCGCCGGCGGCTTGGACGATCCCGACACACAGCTGGTCGACCACCTCCAACAGCAGCCCGGTCAGGGTGATCACCACGAACGACCCCAACACGCTCTTGGCGAGGCCGAGGGCGGCCCGGGTGAGGGCCGTGGGGTCACGTCTGATGAGGCCGGTGATGAGTTGGAGGCAGAAGAACAGCAGCATCACGAACACCGCGATGCCGAACAGCAGGTTGTAGACCGACAGGTATCCGTCACTGGTGATGTCGACCAGGGTGGTGGCGTCGAAGACGTTCCACACGGCCTCGAACAACCAGCCCGCGGCTGAGCCCATGGCTTGGGCGAGCCAGTCGAACGGAGCCGACACCAGTGAGGCGGCTGCTTCGCCAGCGGTTTCGCAGACACCTGAGATGACGGGCAGATCGCACACACCCACCGCAATCACTCCTCACACGTGGGGTTGGAACGGTTGGGTAGGGGTTAGACGGACTGGCCGACGTTCCAGAAGAAGTTGATCAGCGTGACCGCGGCACCGCAGATGATCGCTGCCCCGCAGGAGACCAGGACACCGACCTTGCCGCGGCCGGCCAGGTGCGGGTTGGAGGAGTTCGCGCCGAAGCCCCACACGATCGCGGAGATGATCAGCGCCAGCACCGACAGGATCAGCCCGATCGTCATCACCGCCCCCACGATGTTGCGCAGCTGCGCGATCCCCGGCAGCCCATCATCGTTCGGCGTGATGTCCACCTCCATCGGCAGCATCATCGGCAGCGTGGGCAGGACAGACGTCATCAGATCAAGCACAGCAAGCTCCTCACAGACAGAAGGACGAAAGGGACCCGCCCCCGGGACGACCGGGAGGGCAGGCAACCAGGGGAGGTCTGCCTGTCAGGTGTGCAGCCTGCTCCTGTTGTGATCGACGGCCCTCGGTGCTGCTGCGATACTTCGAGGGTGAAGTTCAAGCGCAGGAATCTGGTCGCGTTGGCTGACTTGGTGGTCGGTAACGTGGGACGTGACGATGCCGAGACCGAGGATGAGGCCAAGTACTTTCCCTACCGGTCGAGTTCCCGGATTACGGAGTTCTTTCAGGACCTTGATACCGAGTATCGACACGACGGCTCGACGCGCAGGGAGTGGGTTGCGGACGTTCTCGACGACATTTTGGCTCAACCGCACGAAGGTCCGAGCCATCCTCCGGAGTTGTTCTGCCGCTTGATCGATCAGCTCATGAGTCCCGCTGATCGCCTCAACGAAGGACCTGACCGGCCCCGCGCTCTGGCTCTCCTCAACGCTGTTCTGGAGCGCGAGGGGTTTCACGCGTTCTACGCGGAGGACAACCACTGCTACCTCCGGCACATGGGTACCCAGTCAGTGACCGTGCTGGCCGCCAACCCGCATCGGCCGTTCAGCAAGGCAGAGCAGGAGCGCCGCAAACTCCTTGCTGCCTATCTGGACTCGTGTAGCGAGGACGACCTCATCGAGAAGATCCTGCTCCCGATGTTCAGACAACTCGGCTACCACCGCATCACTGCGGCAGGGCACAAGGACAAATCGTTGGAGTATGGCAAGGACGTGTGGATGCGTTACACGCTGCCTACGCAACACGTCTTGTACTTCGGCCTTCAGGCCAAGAAGGGCAAGCTTGATGCCTCGGGCGTCACCAAGGCTGGCAATGCGAATATGGCCGAGATCCATAACCAGGCCCTCATGATGCTCGCCCACGAGATCTTCGATCCCGAAGTCAACCGTCGAGTGCTGGTCGATCACGCGTTCATCGTGGCTGGCGGCGAAATCACCAAGTCAGCTCGAAACTGGCTGGGCAACGCCCTTGACGCATCCAAACGTAGCCAGATCATGTTCTTGGACCGTGACGACATCTTGAACCTGTACGTCGTCAGCACCCTCCCGTTGCCGGATGAAGCACAGCCGTCCTCGCCACCCAACCCTTGGCTGAAGACCGACGAACCACCGTTCTGACAGCTGTCTTCGAGCTGCTCACAGCTGGTCGCCGAGGTTGATGAGCCAGTTGAGCCAGGTGATGCCGACGCCGGCGAGGGTGGCTGTGCCGAGGGCGACGAGGAGTCCGGTGCGGGCTTTGGTGGCGGTGGTGTGGTTGCCGTTCGCTGTGGCGATGGCCCAGGTGATGCCGCTGATGAGCATGGTGAGGACGGCGGTGACGAGGACGAACGTCAAGAGGGCGCCGATCACGGTGTGGAGGGTGGTGTTGTCGCCGAAGGCGCCGAAGTCGGGGTAGATGTTCACGGGTATCAGCTGCCTTCTTTGACGGTGATGTGGACGTGGTCGTAGTGGCCGCCGGTGACGTCGGTGGGGTCGTGCATGCCACCGCCGTTGTAGGGGCGCCAGCCCTCGGCATCGCGAGCGAGGGACCAGATCTGGCCTTGCCAGATCAGGTACTCGACGCCGAGGGTTTCGGCGTTGTCTTGGAGCCAGTTCGTCAGCGCCCATCCGGCTTCGAGCTGCTGGGGTGTGGGTCGGGAGCCGATGGCGTTGCCGAAGGTGACGTCACAGGCTCGTCCGACGGGGTGTTCGGATTTGGTGCCGGGGCGGGGTGAGTAGCAGGCCCAGGAGCTGTCGGGGTAGGCGGTGAGGGCTTGGGTGTAGACGTGGAGCATGCGGGCGGTGATCTGTCCGTCGGTGGTGGGGTCATCGACCTTGCGGTCCGGGTCTCCGGCATCGGGCCCTTGGGGCGGCGCGGGCTGGGTCGCGGCCGGGTTGCAGCCTTCCTGCTCGACCGGTGTGGTGGGGGCTGGAAGGTTGCCGCTGGTGTGTTGGTCGAGCCAGGGCTGGGGGTCGGTGAACTCGCCGTCGCTGCCGCCTTGGCGGAGTTCGAAGTGCAGGTGTGCGCCGGTGGAGTAGCCGGCCGAGCCGACATCGCCGATGTGTTGTCCGGCGGTGACTTGGTCGCCGACATTGACGTGGATGCCGGTCTCCCACAGGTGGGCGTAGGCGGTGGCGATCTTCTGCCCGCCGATGGTGTGTTCGATGATGATCAGCCCGCCGTACCCGCCGGACATCGAGGCGTGGGTGACGATGCCGTCGGCGGCGGCGAGGATGGGGGTGCCGTCGGGGGCGGAGTAGTCCGCGCCGGTGTGGAGCTTGTTCTCCCCGGTGATGGGATGGACCCGCATCCCAAATGGCGAGGTGGCGACCCAGGTGCCCTCGGGCAGCGGGAAGACCACACGCCCGGTCTCGGGCAGCTGGGGGCTGTCGGCTGTGGGGGTGGTGAGGGTGGTGAGGATGTGTTCGGCGACGGGCTCGTAGTTCGCATACCGGTCGGGGTAGGCCGACACCTCGACGGCTTGGGCGGCTTCGCCCTTGGACAGGGTCTGCCAGCCGGGGATGTCGAGCAGTCCGCGGGGTGAGGGGTGGTTGGGGCCGGTGGGTCCGCCGAAGAACGCGCGCGCCTGGTAGCCAGGGTCCATGAGGTCAGGGACGGTGCCCCATCCGGCTTGGGGTCGCATCTGGAACAGACCGAGGCTGTCGTGGTCGGAGGCGTCCCCGTCATTGGGGTGATTCCCGGAGTCGGGGTAGACGCTGGTGTTGGCCAGCATCCGCAGATTCGACTCGGTGAGCGCGGCCATGAGCGCGATCTGCAGCCCGTCACGCGTGACGCCCTCGATCTGGGATCCGGTCTGGATGATGGTGGCGGCATGGGTGAGCTGGGTGGTGTTCAGCGTGAAAGTCTGCCCGTCAGCGGTCGTCACTTCCAGCGAGTCCGGCACCGGCCCCACCACTGACGGGCCAGTGGTGCTGGTGGTGCAGGAGGCGTTGGCGCCGGGGCTGAACATCATCCCAACCCCCAAGAGCAGGAGGGCGGGGCTGAACAGCACGAGTACGGTAGCGAGAACGGCGAGCTTCTTCACGACCAGGTCACCGCAGCGGGTTGTCCAGCTGCGACAGGCGCAGCAGATGGCAGGTGTCGTAGGTCGGCGCGCAGACCACGAACACCGTGAACTCCACCTTGTGGGCCGAGGTGACCGGTTCCCCGTTCCAGGTCCCGGCGCGGTGCCGGGTGCCCTCGATGGTGTAGGCGACCGTTCCTGGTGCGAGCTGCCCCTCGGGTGCCTGGGCGACCGCGTCCCCCCACTGGTCGGGGATGTAGGCGCTGTCGATCGTCAGATGCTGACTGGTGCTATAGGTGCGCAGGTCCTGCCAGGCGGTCCGCGAGGGCAGGTAGGCGGCGACGTCGGTGGCGAGGCCGGCTTGTTCGGCGCCGCTGGGGTCCCCGACGGCGAGGATCGCCGAGGTGTAGTCCAGCGGCAGGAGCCCGGTGGTGGTGTCCCACGCGAATAGCGTGGTTGCGACATTGCGAGCGAACTGCTCCGGATCAGCACTGCGCGCCACCGGTGGCACTGCCGGCGCCCCCGAGGCCGAAGGCTTGGCGGTGGTGGGTGCGGAGGGTGACGGGCTGGTGGTGATGGTCGGTGACGTGCCCGGGGTGCTGGTGGGAGTGTGGGGGCCGGTAGCGAGGCCGTAGATCCCGACCCCACACACCAGGGTCGTGACGGAGCCGGCAGCGATCAGCACGAGCCGGCGACGCGACGAACGATCAGAAGTGTCCATGCCCAGCAGGTGCACCCACCACAAACACCGGCGGGCGATTTCCAGAAGGAGACCGCCCGCTGAGGGACGTTGACGAGTCTTTGGAATCAGAGCACCGGGATTAGTTCCTCGTGGATCCAGCTGGTCAGAGTTGTGGGTGTGGTCGTTGCCAGAGTTCTCCGCTGTTCGGGGCGGAAGCCATCGCGCAGTCCGGTACTCATGCCGAGGACGGCGTCGGCCATCATTGGAGGCATCCCTACGGCGAGGTAGCGCTGGAGCATCTCGGTGTCAGTGATTTGCTCCGCGTGGACCGGGTGACCGACATGGGCAGTCAAGGTCTCGGCCACCTGACGCCAGGACAGGTCCTGTGGTCCGTGGACGGCCTGGACTCGGCGGCCGCGCCACTGCGTGTTGAGCAGCGTGAGGCTGGCGACCTCGGCGATATCGCGTGGGGCTACCCAGCTCATCGGCTGGTCGAGTGGCAGCACTGTCGTCACTTGCCCCTGCCGAACGGCATCAATGTCCAGCAGCAAATTGGTGAAGAAATAGCCGCACCGCAGGTGGGTGACATCCACATCGAGGGCATCAAGCGCGACCTCGGTGACTGCCAGGCCGTCAATCTCGCCGACACCGTGACGCTTCTCGGCACCGATGCTGCTTTGGAACACGACACGGCCGATTCCGTTGGCGGTAACCGCCTTCACCAGAGCTTTCGTGGCTAGGGTGTAGTCGGCCACGGGATCAGACGACATCACACTGGGATCGACCCAATAGATTGCGTCTACGCCCTGTGTCGCCGCGGTGACCTGCGCAGGATCAGTGGAGTTCGCCTCGACGATGTCAGCGTGTTCCCACAGCTCAGGGGCGACGTTCGTGGGCTTTCGTGCCAGGAGGAGTGGGCGCACTCCTGATCTGATCAGCATGGATGTGACGTGCCGCCCGACGTGACCCATCGGCGTCGTGACCGCAATGCGCATGTGATCTCCTTTCGTGAAGTCTTACACGGCACGCTAACGACAGATCCGGCCTGTCTTGGTCCTCATCTTGGTTGATAATGGCCTTGTGGAGAGTCCTTCATCACGCGCCCTGCTCCTGCTGTCACTGTTACAGACCGGACGCGCCTGGACGGCAGCCGACCTCGCCCAGCGACTCGATATAGCAGATCGGACGGTGCGCCGGGACGTCGCCAGGTTGCGATACCTGGGATACGACATTCGGTCCGTGCCCGGACCTGGCGGAACATATCGACTGGTGCCGAGCGTGAAGATCCCGCCCCTGTTGCTAGACGCAGACGAGGTCTGCTCACTCGTCACCGGGCTGCTCCTCCTGGAAGCCGGCGGCGTAGATGAGGCAGTGACGACGGTGCGCACCAAGCTGGAACAGCTTCTCCCGCCGAAGCTGCGTCAACAGGCAGCAGCGACGGCATTGGCGACCCAAGTGATCACTCCCGTCGCCGAGCCGGTTGATTGGCGGCTGCTCGGCGTGCTGGCAGAGGCCGTGGCCCAGGGGCAGGACCTGCGCTTCACCTACACAGACCAGCATGGCAAGGTGAGCGAACGCCACGTACGCCCCTACCGGCACGCGCTGCGCCAAGGCGCCTGGTACCTGATCGCCTACGACATTCTCCGCACTGACTGGCGACTGTTTCGGCTCGACGGCATTCAACGCGCCACTCCCGAGCCGGCTGCCGCCGGCATCGACGTCCCCGACTTCCCCAGCCCCTCTATCGAGGACTGGCTCACCACTGATTTTGGACGAGTTCGGGTCTCAAACGGCTAACACGTCCGGCCAGTGCGTCCAGATCAAACGGCTGTCCCGCGTCCTGCGCTGCTCAACGAACATCCACGGCTTGGTCAACTAGACCGCTCGTAACTGCGGACGCCCATCCGCAGCCTCCTCGTTCCTCTCGTCGTCGACGTCTACAGGGCCGGAGGCGGTGGTGGTCTCGTCGGGGTTGGTGAGGGCGGCTTGGAGGGCGTCGGCGAACGCGACCGTCTGTTCGATCACGCGCAGGAACGTGGCGACCTGTTCGTCGGTGAGTTCGGCGGCGAGCACGGCCGGGTCGTAGTGGGTCCACCACTGATCCAGTTCGGTCCACGTCACCACGAACGCCCGCACCGGGTACTGCACCGGCCCGCTCTCGGGGGTGCTGTTGGGTTTCTTGGCCGGGGCGGGCTTCGGTTTGCCACTGGATTGGATGCGGGCGAGGGCGTCGGCCGCGGCCTGATGCAACGCCTCATCGCCAGCATCGGGGCTGGCGGTGTGGTTGCGGATGGTCTCGTAGATCGGATGGATCGGGCTGCCCGCGTCGATCTGCTCCAACCCCCGCTGTGCCGCGGCCCTCACGTGATCGGGCAGCGCCTCGTCGGTGGCGGCCTGTTCGAGGAAGCCGATCTTGTCCAGCGTCTTGTACGAGGTCCCACCGGGAATCATTCCGGCAGCCTGCTCACGAGCCTCACCGGCGGCTCCCGACGGTTCCGGAAATTTTCCGGGACCGTCGGTTCCGGGCTGATTGTCACTGCGGAACTGGGTCGCGGCCTTGCGACGCGCAGCATCCTCGGCCATGAGGGATTTCAGTTCGCGGTAGAGGGCGGCAGCTTCCAGCGCGGTCAGTGGCTTGTGCAGGACGTTGTCGTCTTGTTCGGCCAGCAGGTGGCCGAGCCGGTCGGAGATGCCGGAGCGGACCCACACGTTGACGGTGCGCCAGCCGAGCTGCTTGATCGCCGCCAGCCGGCGTGCCCCACAGATCAGCACCCCGTCAGGGCTGACCGTCAACGGCTGCAACAACCCGTCGCGCTCAATCGAGGCCGCCAGCGCGTCGATGTCGCCCAGATCGGCACGGTGACGTCGGCCCACATGCAGGGAGTCGACGGCGCGGTCCAGCTCGATGTGCCCCGGGGTACTCATGACCGCACCCGTTCCCGTCCCGGTGTGGCACGAACGATGGAGGCCACCAGGGCGTCATCACCCAACAGGTCCGGCAGGGACTCCCCGAGCAACAGACGCAGCAGGATCCCGCGCCCGGCCGTCGTGGTGGCGTAGGCAGGTTCGGGATGTCCCAGCAGAACCCTCAGCAGACACGTCCAGGCCGGGGCGGGGAGGTCGAGCAGGGCGCGGGCGTGTTTGTCGCGCCGCAAGGCTTCGTAAGTGCCGCGCCGGGACCCGATCCGGGCCAGGGCGTTGGTGACGTGATCCACCCCTGCCCGGGCGGAGGCTTCGGGCCAGCCCAGCAGCACGAACAAACGAGTCGCATCCGCGACTGCTGCCTGCACGCTCGCATCCACATCCGCGCTTGGCTTCGCATCCTCACGGTGGTGGGGGTCGGTGAGCTGGAACGCGGGGTGGTATTCGTACAGGGGTGTTTCGCGGTCGGAGAACCGTTCGGGGTCGTGGTGGGCGGAGATGTGGGCGCGGCGGGCTTGGTGGACTGAACACAGGAGCCCTTGGGCGCGTTCTTCGTAGATGCAGGTGATCCGCACCGCATGCGTGACCACCGCCCATGGGTCTGCGGCCTTCCTTGCCGCAGGCGTTCGCATCACATCAAACGCCGCCGACGCGGCCTCCCACACATCCAGGCCGTGCTTGCGCGCCAACGGTGCGAACCGCTCCGCCGCGAACTCCAACAGCTCACTGGCTTGGGGGTTGTTGCGCCATCCGTGCTCGGCCAGATGCTCCAGCAAGGCCCGCAGCCCCTCGCTGGTTCTGAAGTCAGCCCTGTCGGGGCGGGGTGTCGACGGCGTTGTCGACGAGCTCCCGGTCTCAGTGGCGGTGCCGGTGGTTGGTGTTGTGGTGTGGGTCATGGTGGTGCCTCCTGACAAGCAGGTGCGCACCCCCACCCCAGACAGTGGCGGCAGCGGTGTCGTGGTGGTGCTGGCAAGTCGTGTCATTGCTGGTCACCACGCTCAACTCATCCCCACCGCGGACCGACCCGACACCGACTGGCCTCGCCCGTGGCCGAACGCCGACAACGGCGCCAACCGCGCAGCCCGATCACCGACGCGCCGCGTACCTACCGTGATGCCGTGGCGGGTCTTCTGGCTCAGTGCGGTCTGGAAGTGGATGCCGCGGCCAGCGACTGTGGCGCCACGCCGGGCCAGCAGATCGGTCGGACGCACCCACTCCACACCCCGCCCCACCTGCCGACCCACAGGCCGGCCTGCGACCTGGGTGGTGCGGGCCTTGACCGCCTCAGGCACCCCCTCCGCACCCTCATCCAGCTCCGGGAAGCCCGCGTCTGGTCCGTCGATGTCGGGGGCGAGCTGCTCGTTGAGTTCTTCCGCCGGAGTCTCGGGTGGGACAAGGTCGCCTCGCTCACTCACCGTCTCCTGGTCGAGGTTCTCGGCGTGGGCGCTCAGGGTGAGTTCTTCGGGATCGGGTGGGCCGTAGTCGTCGAGGACCGGCGGCTCCACCGGGTCGTGCTCGTGCTCGTGGGTGCTCATGATTCCTCCTTCATCGATGGGCTGGTGTCAGGTTCAGAACTCCTCGTTGTTGGGGAGGTGAGCCAGCGGCCCACCGTGGACGGATGCACGCCCAGCTCGGCGGCAATCTGCTTGTTCGACCACCCCTCACTCCGCAGCCCGGCAGCCCGCTCTCGCCGACCCACCCCAGCCGTCCCCGACGCGGAAACGTCAGGTCCGGTTGACCCTTCACAATCCGGCGGGGCGGATCGGTCGGCCTCGGGTGCTTCCTCGGCGTGCTCGGCAGCGGGATCTGGTGCAGGCGAAGTCACCGGTTCGTCGTCAGCGCCGATGGGATGGGCGCTGACGGTCCCCGGGAGTGCCGCCGGTGGCCGGCCTGACTCGATGCCCGGCCCTGGGCCGGGTGTGGGCCGGTCGTGCTGTTGGGTGACGGTCTGCCAGATCACCGGCTGTGAATCGGTGGTGCGGGTGAGGATGACGGTGAGGTGGGTGATCGCCAGCAGCACCACGGGCGGAACCGCGGCAATCGCTGCCGCCAACAAGGCCGGGACGTCGGCATCAGCGGCGACGATGGCGTGCAGGGCGTTGGCGGTGACCGAGACGACGGCACCGCCGATCAGCAGGGCCCAGGGATACCAAGCGGCCTTCTGCCCAGCCAGAGCGACCACGGCGACGGTGGCGACCACGATGATGCCGTCGACGATCAAGGGCCATGCCCACGCCTGACCCGCCCCGATGCCCGAACGGGCCGCGAGATCAGCCAGAGAGGTGAAGGACAGCCAGAACGCCCCGATCGCGATGAACACCGTCCCCGCGACCGCTGCCCGCACTGCCCACCACCGCGCCCTCACGCCAGCCCCCAACCCGCACCCACCGGCACCCGCACCGGCGATGCTGCCGCTGGTTCGGTGGGCCTGGGTGCTGTGGACGTGGTGGGGTGGGTGGTGCGGTAGGCCGACCGCACGGTGGCGGCGATCTCCCGCGGACCCAACCCCGCCTCAGCGGCAGCCGCGCCCAGCACATCTACCGCCGTGGCAGGTGCGATGTCGTGTTCCGCAGCCCGACAGGCCGCCCAGAACGACCCCCGATTCCGCTCGCCCTCACCCAAACCCGCCACCCACGCAGCCAGCCGCGACACCACCACCCCAGGCTCGCTCTGATCCATGCCGCGATCAGCAGCGCGCGGCTTCAGGGCGGGCCGGGGGTCGAGGAAGTCCCGCAGCGCGTCGCCGTCGATCCCGGCCGACGCCCCTTGCCGAACAGTGGCCAGCCGATACGACCCGGCAGCGGTGTGTGAGGGTGGGATGACGATGTAGCCACCATCCCCGCGGAAATCCACCCCGACCCGGGCAGCCTGCCACGACCGCTGCACCACGCCCGGTGTGGCCGGGTAGTAGCCATGCCGTCCACCAGAGGGGGAGACCACCGTGAACACCGGCACACCTGCCCGCCCCGCATCGAGGGCGCGGCGCATGCTCTCCCGGCCATCGACGTGCTCGCGGACATCGACATCCACGACCACGACACCGGAGACCGCCCCGGTCGGCAGCCCGAGATTCGCGTCGGGCCACCGCGTCCACCATTGCGTGATCTGGGCGAGGTCGGTGGTGGCGTCGTGGAACCCCCGGGCCGTGAGAGGGCGCTTCTGCCCGGGCACGCACGGAAACACCGGCACACCCGCCGAAGCAAGATCACCCGCCACCCGCCCCAGCAGACGATCTTGGCGAGAGGCGAGAAGCCGGGCCAGGCGGTAGAGGTGCGGGCTCATAGCGCCACCGCCTCAGGCTCGGACACCACCCGCTCCATCGACTCCGACACCGCCGGCGCCGTCGGGGCCTGCCGCGTTGCGGGGTCGTGAGCGGGGGTGTCGCGTTCCAGACCGGGCGGGGTGCCGTTGCCGACCTGGGTGGTGTCGAGCTGCTCCAAAATCCCCAGCGCGGCTTTGCGCACCCGTTCCCCGGTGGTCTTGACCACCTCGACCGGGTCCTGGCCCTCCACCCGGGCCGCCCACGTCGAGACATACGGGACGGTGTAACCGGAGGTGTCCATGCCATGCGCGGCACCCACCATCAACGCGACCGATTCGGCCTCCACCTCACCGATCCCACGATGCTGCCGCGCATCACTGGAGTCCGGGCCATGCAGCAGGACGTGGCCGAGTTCATGGGCCAGGGTCTTCACCTGCGCAGCCGGATCCATGTCACTACGCACCGACACCACCCGACTGCCGTAATCGGTCAGCCCATTCGCCCCGAAAATCTCCGACGCATCCGCAACCAGCCGCAGCTCGAACCCGGCCTTCGCGACCTGGGCGGCGAGGCCCTCCCACAACCCGGCAGGAGCCTGCCCCTCCAACAACCGCGGCGCCGGCGGCTCAGGAATCGGCTCACCGGTGGTCTGTGAGGCGTCCCAGACGTAGGCGGGGCGGACGCCGACCATCTTCGTGCGCACCGTCTCACCCGCACGCGGCTTCTCACCCTTACCCAGCCTCCGCCACGACTCAGCATCCTGCGGGGTCGCCGAGGCGAACCGTCCCGTCACCGGCGCCAGAATCTGATACCCCGGCTGCCCCTTCGACACCTGGCGACCCAACTGCTGCCACTGCCGATACCCGGCGACATGCGACGGCACCGGGTCCGGCACCAGACCCAGCCCGTAGGCCTCCTGGTGCTGGGTGAAGATCAGAATCGTGTTCGCGAACGACCGCGCGCGGAACCGGGCCGCGAACGCCAACGCCCGGGCCCAATCCTCACCCGAGACCAGCTCCTCGACCGCACCAGTCAGCCGGTCATGCAGCGCATCAAGCTTCGCCTCCCGATCCGCCCGAGCATCCTTGCCCGACGTCGCCATGCCGGTCTCCTTCCGCGAACCTGCCCACCGGGTCGAAGAACCGACCCGGTGACCATCAGGTACGCCGGAACCACCAGCACTAGAAGACGGACAACAAGGAACCCCTACAGTGACCGCCAGGAACTCCTGCGAACCTGACGTGTCATACCGGACCTACCAAACCTCACCTGGCAGGGTCCAGAAAATGCGGCAGATCAGCGCAGATCGCAGTGACGTTCTGTCATATCACCGTCACAGCGCGTGCGAATCCTCCATCAGCTGCCCGCACCACAAACACACCACCACAGCCGCCTGACGGACCTCGCTTCGGTACTCGGTCGGGCTCCGTCCGGTGAGCTTGCGGAACTGCTGCGCTGCGTGGGCTTGATTGGTCCAGCCGACGGCTCGGGCGATGTCACGCACGGGTTGATGGGTCTCGCGTAGAAGCTGGGTCATCATTCGGACACGTCGGTGGATTAGCCATTCGATCGGGCTGACTCCTAGTGCGTCGTGGAAGACACGGTTCAGGCGTGACGGCGAGAGCTTGGCGGTGGTTGCGAGATCACGCAGCGACCACGGCCGGGACAGGTCATGCTCCATCGCGTTCATCGCCACGATGACCTCTTCTCGTAAAGCGGGTCCAGCGGAGATCCGCTGGCTCTCCCTGGAGCGGCCTTGAGGGAACGGCCGCGGTGCCTGAGCCAAGATCCGGCTCGCTCAATGCCCGTTCCCGGCGACCGCTGAGGCGCGGGAAGGGAGAAGCCAAGCGATGCTGATGAGTCCGAGTACCGCAGCGGTGACCCCCATCAGCAGAATGGTTCGGTAGCTTGACTCAGTGCCGAGGGGAGTGAGGGCCACGGAAGCGTAGGCGCTTCCGAGGATGGTGACTGACAGCAAGCTGCCGAATTCGTAGGCGACCTCTTCGACTCCGGATGCCATGCCGGCACGTTCCGGGGAAACGTTGGTGATGATGGTGGAAGAAGCCACCGTGATCAGGACACCGATGCCAGCCCCAGCTGCGACAAGGGCGATTGTGAATACCCCGAGGCTCACCGGGAGGAGGAGCGCCCCAACCGCGTAGCCAACGGCAGCAAGACCTGCCCCGCCAAGCAACATCGGGCGTGGGCCGATGCGGGAGAGCAGCGAACCACTCAGCAGCGATGTGACTGTCGCTCCGACAGCGATACACCCCACCAAGAGCCCACTGTGTAGCGGTGAGTATCCCTCGGCTGTTTGGAAGTGCTGAGAGGTTACGGCTCCGACTCCGGCGAAAACGAAGGTGCTCAGCCCGGCCGCCACCACTCCCGCGGACACGCCGCGGTTACTGAAGATGCGGAAGTCCAGGAGCGGTGTCTTCAGCCGTGCTTGTCGCCGGGCGAACAGAGTAAAGCTCACCGCGGAGACCAGAATCGCGCCAACAAGCAGGACCGCGGACGGATCCGGCAGCGTGACCTCCTTGATCGCAGCAACCATCCCGGTCAGACCAGCGAGCGCGAGCAGCGACGAGAGCAGGTCCCAGGGCACCGCCCCCGACTCCTGAGCCTTTGGCGCATAGAGCCCTGTCAGCACAAAGGTGGCGATCACGATGGGCACATTGATCAGAAACACAGAGCCCCACCAGAACCACTCCAAGAGCAGTCCGCCCACAAGCGGCCCGAACGCGATCCCGCCGATCGACACGCTTGACCACACGGCGATAGCGAAGTTCCGTTCCTTCTCATCACCAAACGTGACTCTGATGATCGCCAGGGTCGCGGGAAGCATGAGCGCCGCTCCCACTGCCAAAAGCCCTCGCGCGAAGATCAACACACCGGGGCTCGGTGAGAAGGCCGCAACCAGCGACGCCACTCCAAACAAGACGATTCCATACTGGAAGACCCGCTTATGGCCATACCGATCGCCGAGAGTCCCGGTTCCCAAGAGCAGCCCAGTCATCACCAACGGGTACGTGTTGATGATCCAGAGCGACTCACTCGTGGTCGCACCCAGATCCACAGTCAACGGTGGGACTGCGATGTACAGGATCGAAGTGTCGAGCGTTGCCAGCAGCAGTCCAAGTGAGACCGCTGTCAGCACCAGCCAGCGCCCGTCGGGACGAACCGCAGCATCTGCCGCGGCGGTGTTTCGTGAGGTCATCCGATCGTGGGTCCTTTCTCCGCGTGGAGGAAGTCGGCATGTCATGACTGCCGAGACGGCCAAGAAGCAGCCCCCGCCGCAGCATCGTTCTGCGTAGCGCTTATCTCGTTACGTGGGTCGATTCACGTCGAAAACCGGCGGACGAGGGTCGTCCAGGAGAGAGGCAAAGACGAGTGTGTCGGTCCATTCGCCCTTGTTCCACCAGTCCAGACGCAGGTGGGCCTCCTGCTGCATGCCCACGGCAGAGGCGAGCCTCGCTGAGGCCTTGTTGCGGGCATCCATCTGAGCGACCACGCGGTGCAGTTGGTGGTGCTCGAAAGCAATGCGGAGGACCTCGGCGACCGCCTCGCGCGCGAAACCATGGCCGCCGTGGGCTGGATGGAGTACCCAGCCGATTTCCGCGACGCGGCGTTCCTTGTCGGTCAGCCACAGCAGGACGTCCCCGATCGGGACGCCGCCATGCTCGATGACCAGCGCAAGCGCATTAGTCTCGCCATCGAGGCCGGTCTTGCTCAGGCGCTCGGCGAGCTTGTCGCGGGTGACTTCCGCGGTCCACGGCTCATCCAGCAGGTAGCGGGCAACGTCAGGTCGCGAGTACAGCTCATGAAGCCACTCGGCATCGCCTGTCCCATGCAGACGGAGCCGAAGCCGCTCCGTCGCCAACGGCCCCTGGGCGCTGAGCACGAGATCGCGCCGGTAATGGAACAACTCCTCGTGCTGTCCTGCGGGCGTGGTCCCGACGGCTCGCTCGACCTCACGGAACCCCGCGTTGGTCAAGCACCGCTGGGAGTCCTCGTTCTCCGGAAGTGTGCGTGCCGTCAAGGTTCGAAGTCCACTGTTGCGCGCGAAGCGCGCTGCCAGCTCCAGGCCCCGACGAGCGTGCCCTGCTCCGCGTGCATCGGGATGAATCCAGAACCCGACCTCGGCAGCCTCAGAGCTGACGTCGAAGAGCACCAAAGAGCCCACAAACCGGTCCGTCTCGGCGTCGGCAAGTGCAAGGACTGCCAACGTGCCCGACGACAGACCCTCAGCAACCTCGTCACGGATCATCCGTCGCACGGACTCGGGGGTGTAGTCCGGCTCCGGCAGGTGGCCGAAGCGCCGCACAGCCTCATCCTTGGTGCCGGCTGCATACGCTTCCGCGTCCAGCTCAGAGAGGGGGCGTAGGCGAGTGTCCTCAAAGGTGATCGGAAGGGTGGTGGCATCCAACATGCGCTAAACCTAACATAGAATGGATAGCTAACTGAAGCGTGTTTGGTTAGGCTGGTGGGGTGAGCTACTGGGAACACCGAAAACCTGTGCAACGCCTCCGCGCAGTGGACATCGTGGAGGTTGCGAGGGCATCGGTGAGGCTGCTGGACGAAGGCGGGTTGAGGGCCCTCACCCTGCGATCTGTGGCGCAACAGGTGGGTGTCGCTCCAGCCAGCCTGTACTCCCGCGTCGAATCCGTCGACGATCTGTTCGACCTCGCCCTCGACACAGCGCTTGCAGACGATCCCGTGATGTCCGAGTCGATCCGCAACGCCGACCTGCCTGCCCTGATGCACGCCTTCTTCGCGCACCTCACGACCCACCGGTGGGCCGGTCAGGTCATCGGTATGCGCGCTCCCAGGGGCCCGGCGTACCTGGCCCTTTCCGAGCGGATGTGCGTCCTGCTGGAACAAGCGGGTACCCCGGATCCGCTGGGAACTGCCTACCGATTGTCCAACCTGGTGATTGGCGCCTCGCTGACCGCACCCATGGCGTCTGACGAGAAGCGCGTCGCCATTGACCCTGACCAAGCTCCTACCTATGCGCGGCTACACGCGACGCACCACATCAGCCCACGCGAGATTCTCTCCGACGGCATCACGGCACTCCTGTCGTGAGGGGGCCTTTTGATTCGGGGCTGCCCTGCGTTGCTGATGGCCACGGGCTGGTCTCCGTGAGAGTGCGCCCAATCGCAGTGCGCCGATATTCGGACGGGCTGATCCCGACGAAGTCGGTGAACTGCCGTGCGGCATGCCCACGGCTGCGCCACCCGACTTTTGTCATGGCGACGCCGATTGGAAGATCAGTCTCGACCAGGAGCTCAGCCAGCCGATGGGCCCGAATGTGAGCCAGGTACCGCATGGGCGGCATCCCGAATCGTTGTGTGAACGCTCTGCCCAGCTGTGACACCGAGAGGTGAACCAGCGCGGCAAGTTCACGGAGCCGCCAATCCCGTTGAGGTGCTTCTGCGAGCAGCCGCGCTGCCAGTTCTGTGGATGTTTCACCGGAACGGTGCTCCGTGGCACTCCTAGCTGTTGACGTGTAGCGGCAGGCTTGATGCCGCGCAGCGATGGTCATCGACGGCGCCTCCTCGACTTCACCTGCTGCGTCTGCGCACGGTGCGCAGGCGGTGAAGAACCGGTGGTCTTGAACAAGTCCACCCATGCCTCGACGGGCATGTCCTTCGGGAGTCCTGCAGCGGTCATGCCGTGGCGTGTCAGCCACGCCTGTGCGGTCTGTGGTGACCCGAGTGAGGTGTTGCGTGCGAGGATCTGGGCCAGCCCGCGGCCGGGGCCGGTGTAGACGCGGTGGACTAGGGCATGGAACTGGCGTCGCCGTGTCGGGGACAGCAGCGGGTGTTCGCGGCGGTGGATGGTGAGGATTCCGCCGTCGACGCCCGGACGTGGGGTGAACGCGCGAGCGGGAACACGACTTTGCAGCGTGAACTCGTACCAGGGCGCCCATTGCGCGGTCATCAACGTGGCACCGCCGACGCCTGCTCTGCGCCGCGCGACTTCCCATTGCACGAGCACGATGGCATCGGTCCATGCCGGGGAGTGCAGGATGCGGCGCAGTATGGCTGTGGTCTGGTGAAACGGCAGGTTGCCGACGAGCACATGCGCAGATGTTGGAAGCCGGTAGGTCAGGAAGTCGTCGGCGACGACCTCCACGTGCGACGGGAGACGTTGGGCCAAGCGTTGGGCGAGCCTGGTGTCGATCTCGACGGCAGTCACCGGTCGCCCGAGCTGGGCCAGCGGGGTGGTGAGTGCTCCGTCACCGGGGCCGATCTCGATGATCGGGCCCTCGGTGGCAGCCACGAGCCGTGTGATCGTGGCAATGGTGGATGGGTCAGTCAGGAAGTTCTGGCCGTGCTCATGACGGCCACCTCGATAGGTAGGCACTGTTTGCTCCGTGGTTGTTGCGGAGCCGGGCACGCTGAAAGAGCCGCCCGGCCGTGATCATCGGGTGCGGGAGCAACAACCTGTGGAGGGTGCCCGCCGCTGTTAGCGGCTGCGCAGACGCAGCGAAGCAGTGCCGTAGAACAACATGCCCACCAGCGTAGGTGACCCCGCTGCCGGTCAGCGACTCAATATCCCGCCTCTGCCCAAAGACGCGGAGATCCGTATCAATGCTGGCCAGTACCAATCCCGAGCTAACCCACGGCCGCAGAGCCTCGGCATCATCGAGATTCGTTCCGTGAGAGACCTCGACAGATCTGCCACGCCTCTTGCAGATCGAGGCTTGCTTGGGTTGCCGGGTCGGTACTCTGACTGCGCGACGTAGTGAACGTCGCGCCCAAAAGGAGGTGGTCGGCATGCCGACGCTTTCTCTGCTGGACGACGCCTGCGGCATGTGGGAGTCGTAAAACGCTTGTGGAGGGGCCGTAGGTCCGTGGATAACCTCGCGGCTGGAACCCTGAGAAGCGAGAAGCGCGTCGCGGCGTAGCCACGTGGCGCATTCCATCCTGGCAACGGGGTGGCGTTCCCGAGACTTCGGTGAACGGCAAAACCTCCAGAGTGCGAAAAGATCCAGGAGGTTGGCGGCGACGCCGCCGAGGGGGTGGCCGTATAGGTCACCCCCTCTCTCGCATCTAGGACGTGAGCACCTTTCGGTGAGAGAGGTGGTTCGTCTTGACGGTGTCGATGCGGGTGATGTCGGCTGGCGACGGCTACACGTACCTGCTGCGCACTGTGGCGGCTGGTGATGGTGACCGGTCGCTGTCGACTCCGTTGACCCGCTACTACGCCGAGGCTGGCACCCCACCTGGACGCTGGCTTGGTTCCGGTGTCACTGCTTTGGGTAATGGTGAAATCGCCCCTGGAGCGCAGGTGTCGGAGGCGCAGCTTCAGTTGCTGGTGGGGATGGGGCGGGATCCGATTACTGGTGTGCCTTTGGGGCGGGCGTATCCGGTGTACAGCTCGACGGCGGAGCGGGTCGCGGACCGTGTCGCGCAGCTGGACCCTGCCCTGGGGGCGGTGGGGCGGGGGCGGGTCGTTGCGCAGATTGAGGCGGAGGAGGCTGCGCGGGGGTCGCGGCGTGCGGTGGCGGGGTTTGATTTCACGTTCAGTGTGCCGAAGTCTGCGTCGGTGTTGTGGGCGGTTGCGGACGCGGGGACGCAGGCGTTGATTGCGCAAGCCCATCATGAGGCGGTTGCGGCGGTGGTTGCGTTCATGGAGCGCGAGGTTGCAGCCACCCGCACGGGCGCAACTGCTGGGGATGGTGCGGTTGCACAGGTCGACGTCACGGGTTTGATCGCGACGGTGTTTGATCACTTTGATTCCCGTGCTGGGGACCCGCACTTGCATACGCATGTGGTGATCAGCAACAAGGCCCAAACGGTGTTGGATGGGAAGTGGCGGAGTCTGGATGGGCGTCCGATGCATGCCGCGGTTGTCGCGTTGTCGGAGCTGCACGAGGCTGTGTTCGCCGATCACATGACCCGCACCTTCGGCGTGAGCTGGGAGCCGCGGGAGATGGGCCGGGACCGGAACCCGTCATGGGCGATCACCGACGTCCCCGAGGAACTGGTGGCGGAGTTCTCGACCCGCTCCCGGCACATCAACGAGGCGACCGACGCGCTGATTGCTGACTACGTGACCCAGCACGGCAGGCGCCCGTCGCCGGCGACCGTCATGAAACTGCGCGCCCAGGCCACGCTCGCGACGCGTCCGGAGAAGCAGGTCCGATCCTTGGCGGAACTGACGGCCGAGTGGCGCACCCGCGCCAGCAGACTCTTGGGCAGTGATGCGACGGTGTGGGCGCGGACCGTCACCGGCGGGGACCGTCCGTTGCTGTTGCGGGCTGATGATGTGCCGTTGGATCTGATCGGGCAGGTGGGGCGCTCGGTGGTCGAGGTGGTCGGGGAGAAGCGTTCGACGTGGCGGCGCTGGAACCTGATGGCCGAAGCCGCCCGCCAAACGATGGGGTGGCGGTTCGCCACCGTCGAGGACCGCGAAGCCATCACCGCGATGGTCGCCGACGCCGCCGAACAGGCCTCGCTACGCCTGACCCCACCCGAACTGACCACGAGCCCGGTGGAGTTCCGCCGCCTGGACGGAACCAGCGTGTTCCGGCCGAAGCACTCGACCGTGTTCTCCTCCGACACCCTCCTCGCCGCCGAAGACCGCCTCCTGCAACGGGCCCGCACCACCACCGGGCCGAGCATCGACCTCGCCACCGTCGAAACGATCACGAGCAAGCCTGACGCCGAGGGTCGGGTGCTCGGTCCCGACCAGGCTGAAGCTTTGGCGTCGGTCGCCGTCTCGGGCCGGGTGGTGGATGTGTTGGTGGGGCCGGCGGGAGCCGGGAAGACAACGGCAATGAATGCGCTGCGCCGGGCATGGGAAACCGAGCATGGCGCCGGGTCTGTGGTGGGGTTGGCCCCGTCTGCGGTGGCGGCGCAGGTGCTGGCCGACGATCTGGGCATTCAGACGGAGAACACGGCGAAGTGGTGGACCACCTACCAACACACCGGCGCCACCTTCCAGGCCGGGCAGCTGGTTATCATCGACGAAGCCTCCCTCGCCGGCACCCTCTCCTTGGACCGGATCACGCAGGCAGCGGAGGAGGCGGGGGCGAAGGTGCTGCTGGTCGGTGACTACGCCCAGCTCCAGTCCGTCGACGCTGGCGGTGCGTTCAGCCTGGTGATCCACGACCGTGACGATGCTCCCGAGCTGGTCGATGTCCACCGCTTCACGAATGCTTGGGAGAAGACCGCGTCCCTGGAACTACGGCACGGCCGCACCCCGGTCATCGACACCTACCTGGCACGCGATCGCATCCACGACGGCGACGCCGAGGCCATGACCGATGCCGCCTACACCGCCTGGCGACACGACCGCCAGGCGGGATTGGCGTCGGTGCTGATCGCCGAAACCCGCGAGAACGTCACCGCCCTCAACGTCCGCGCCCGCGCTGACCTCATCCTGGACGGCACGCTGAAGCCCGGCCCCGAAATCACCCTGTCCGACGGATCGGCAGCGGGCGTGGGGGACACGATCATCACCCGCCACAACGACCGGCGGCTACGGAACCGGCACGGCTGGATCCGCAACGGCCAAACCTGGACCATCAGCCAGGTTCGGGGCGATGGGTCGGTCACGATCCGCCCACCCGGGGCCAGGTTCGGAAACAGCATCGTCCTACCCGCCGACTACGTGGCCGAGCACGTCGACCTCGGCTACGCCGTCACCGCCCACCGCGCCCAAGGCATCACCACCGACACCGCCCACGTCCTCGTCGAACCCACCACCACGCGGGAGAACCTGTACGTCGCGATGACGCGCGGACGGGAGTCGAATCAGGCGTACGTCGTCCTCGACCGTCCCGATGATCACGCCACTGCGCATCCGGGTGACAATCCTGACGCCACCGCCCGCACGGTCCTCTACGGCGTGCTCCAACACAGCGGTGCTGAGCTGTCGGCGCACGAGACCATCACCGCCGAGCAGGACCGGTGGGGCTCGATCGCCCAACTCGCCGCCGAATACGAAACCATCGCCGCCGCAGCCCAACACGACCGCTGGACCACCCTCATCACCAGCAGTGGCCTGACCACCGACCAAGCAGACGCCGTCATCGACTCCGACGCTTTCGGCGCCCTGACTGCGGAACTGCGCCGAGCCGAAGCCAAGCACCACAACGTCGACACCCTCCTGCCACGCCTCATCAAGGCGCGCGGGTTCGCCGACGCCGACGACATCGCCTCCGTCATCCACCACCGCCTCGCCAACGCCACCACCCGACCCGCCGGCTCCGGCCGCGCACGACGGGCGCCGCGTCTCATCGCCGGACTGATCCCCGAAGCCGCCGGCCCCATGACCCCCGACATGCAGCAAGCCCTGACCGAACGCCGCCACCTCATCGAAACCCGAGCAGAAGCCATCCTCGACACCGCCCTGCAGACGCAAGAACCATGGGCTATGGCACTCGGTCCGATACCCGCCAGTGGGCGGGAGCGGCAGCAGTGGCGACGCCGCGCTGTGGTTGTCGCCGCCTACCGTGACCGCTACCAGATCACCGACCCCACCCCGCTCGGCACCGAGCCCGAGGGCGCGGCGCAGAGGATCGACCGTGCCCGGGCCGAAACCGCGCTCCGGACGTTGCCCCGCCCGACCATCCACGACGAGCGTCATCGCCCCGCTGCCCAGGCGAC
The DNA here is from genome assembly GCF_003865375.1 of Gulosibacter macacae. GTDB lineage: Bacteria > Actinomycetota > Actinomycetes > Actinomycetales > Microbacteriaceae > Gulosibacter > Gulosibacter macacae. Next base: position 90,677 of record NZ_RQVS01000003.1, read on the forward strand.
GCGGTACCTCGACCTGTAAGGGGCACAAAGAAGGGGCTCGCACCGTCCAGAGGGATGGTGCGAGCCCCACTATCTGTCGACCGGGCTAAAGAGATCGCTCCTGCGGTCCAGCCGCCGGCGCCGTGTGCCGTGTGAACTCGGCTGACAGCCCCGGACAATGGGTTGTGCGGTCGGCGGTGAGTTCTTCGACGTCGGCAGCGGAGGTGACCAGGTGTGCGTGGCCGGTGCGGAGTAGCTCGTGCGGACCATGACTGGTGGCGCTGGTGACCGGCCCCGGCACTGCACCGACCTGGCGTCCGAGCTGGCGGGCCTCGGACGCCACGCGCAGTGCCCCCGACCGCGCACCGGCCTCCACGACCACCGTCGCCGCTGACATGGCCCCCAGCAGTCGGGAGCGGGCCAGGAACCGATGCCTCGTCGGCACCGCTCCGAGAGGAAGCTCGCTGACCAGCGCACCCACATCACCCACCCGATCCAGCAAGTCACTGTGCCCGCTCGGGTAGGGGCGGTCCACGCCACCGGCGAGCACCGCGATCGTGTCCCCACCGGCCGCCAATGCCGCGCGGTGCACGGCAGCTTCGACACCATAGGCGCCACCGGCCACCAGCACGCGTTCACGGTTCGCGAGGTCGGCAGCCAGTTCGCCCGCGACATGCTCCCCATACGCAGAGGCCGCCCGAGACCCCGTGACCGTCACCAGATCGTTCAACGGTCGCGCCAGGAACGACGTCGCCCCGCGCACGAAGAGAACATACGGAGCGCGTTCGTCGAGATCATCCAGCGCTCGGGGCCAGTGCGCATCCCCCGGGACCAGAGTGGCGATCCCGCTCTCCTCAACCATGCGCAGCCGCTGGTCAAGCCCATCCAGCCTGCCCGGTGAGGTGAGGCGGTCACGCCACACCTGACCATCGACCCGGGCCAAACCCGGCACGGTCGTGTCGGTGTCGAGCAGCCCGAGCGTCTCAACGGCACCCACGCGGCGCATCAGCCCACCGGTGACGGGATCATCAGGCTCCGCCAGCATGGCCAGCACCACTCGGGCACGACGCTCATCAACACCAAGACCAGTAACACCAGACATGACGCACCCTCCTCGAACAGACTCCGCCGAGTAGGTGCGCCAACACAGCCCGCGAGCCTCGCGCGGCTGTCAGGCCGTGGGCACCGGCGAACGTGACAGCAGGCGCCGGTCGCGACGCTCAGTAGTGCGGGCACGCACCAACAGCACCACGCTCACCGGCCCCATGACCAGGAACTTGAACGCGTTCCAGATGCACAGCAGCACCAGCAGGTGGAACCAACCAGGCGCACCGCGGCCGATGAGAATCGTCAGGATGTTCGCGCCCGCGAGATACGGGATGGCCAGCAACATCGCCGGCACGCCCCACTTCAGCCCCCGCCGCGTGCGGAGCCTGTCCAAGACGATGTTGGTCGGCATGTAGCGGTGCAGGAAGTCCCGCGTGTGGATGCTGGCGATCCAGATCAGGCGAAACATGAGCACAGTCCTCTCCTCGTCACCGGCGACAAGGAAACAAGAGGACCACTCCGACCGAAGCCATCAGGTCAACCACCGCATCCAACGGTGGGCCACGCAGGTAGAGGCCGCCTACAGGCAACCATACTGCCTGGCAGTCGCGAGGGAAGTGAACCCGCCGCTGTCGCGCGGGGACCGGGGTGTCCACGGCGGCGAGGCTCTCTCGGTTCCCGGTGCTCGCCGCTAAGATGGAGCAAGGGTAACGGCTAGCGGTTCAAGGAGGCAGAGATGGCGCGTGCTGACCTGCTACTTGACCTCGTCGAAGCGGAGAGACGTGGTGACCGAGACCGATTTCGCGTTCTCGTCGAAGCTGTAATCGCTGAGGAGCGAGCTAACCAGCATCACCTTGTCGCTGACCGCTTGTCCGAGCTGATTACCACTACTGGGCAGAGCGCTCCGCGTGACGACCATGCGGCAGCTATGCGCGACCTGATCCAGGAGATCGTTCCTCAACGCCGCTTGGAAGAGCTAGAGCTTGCACCGGTCCCTCGTCGGGTCGTCGCTGAGTTGATTGAAGAGCAAAAGCGTTCCGAGCTGCTCCGCAGCTACGGAATCGAGCCCCGCAACCGACTCCTGTTGTCTGGTCCGCCGGGTAACGGCAAGACCAGCGTCGCCGAGGCGATCGCCTCAGAACTGATGCTGCCCTTCTACGTCATCCGTTATGAAGGAGTGGTCTCAAGCTTCTTGGGCGAAACCGCTGCACGGCTCGACAATGCCTTCGAGTTCGCACGGACGCGCCGTTGCGTCCTGTTTTTCGACGAACTTGACACCATCGCTAAAGAGCGATCGGACGAGCACGAGACAGGAGAGATCAAGCGCGTGGTCTCGACACTGCTGCTCCAGATCGACCGGCTGCCTCCGCATGTCCTTCTAGTCGGGGCGACAAACCACAGCGAGCTTCTCGACCGGGCAGCATGGCGACGCTTCCAGATCCGCGCCGAACTCGAACCACCCAGCCGTGCTCAAGCGACGCGCTTTCTCGAACGCCTCGCCGCCCGGCTGGGCGGTGATCTCGGATTTGCCCCGCGCACTCTGGCGGACAAACTTGCGGGAGCTAGCTTCTCCGAACTGGAAGAGTTCGCTCTCGACGTGCGTCGCAGAGCAGTCCTCGAACTCCCCGACAGCAACCTCCGGAAGATTGTCCAAGAACGTCTGGAGCACAGACGAGATCAGGCAACGGGATGACGGCCGAGCCTCGGCCCCTCCTGGCATTCGGGGCACCGAAGGTTGCAGGCCGACCAAAACAAAAGGCACGCGATCTGCCACGCTTGTCCAAACCAACCAGCGGCAGGCAGGGCGCACGCCTGACACCGCAATTTGGTGAACTGCGCTCGGCGTTCGATGCCGAGCGCGCACGTCTCTCGCCTGACGCGCGGGATGAGGTAGATCCGGCCTTGGTAGTGGTCTTTGACCTCGCCGGCAGCGTCACGGATTTCCGCAACGCGATTGACAAAGTCGACGGGCTGGAGTTCTTGTCTGAATTGATCGGGGAGCAATCTGACCCTGACGACGATTTCCACATGGTGGAGTCCAAGAGCGGCCGTACGGACAAGCCCGTTCAGCACTCCCTGTACCTGATGCTGTCGAACGCAAGAGCGATTGATCAACTCCGCAGCTTGTTCAAGACTTGGCAAACAGACCCAACAACAAAGTTTGCTCGTGGCCTCGGCAGGTTCAAGACAGCGTTCGAACAGCTCACCTCAATCAGACGCTGGGGGCCAGAGGATCGCATCCGAGAGACCGGCCTTCGCGAACAGTGGCAAGAGACGCTCGACCTCGTCGGCCAATCCGTGAGCACTGTGATGGTTGAAATCGAGCTGTGGTACCGCTCCGATGCTAGACAGCGCGCCACCGCGCAAGCGCACGTCGAGCAAGTCATCGCCGACAGTGGCGGGCGTGTGCTCGATCGCTCTCAGATCGGGGAGATCAGCTACCACGCCCTGCTTGCCGAACTGCCGATTCAACAGGTTCATTCACTGACCACCGAGGGTGCCGAGTCGATCCAACTGCTGGCCACAGACGAAGTCATGTTTGTCAGCCCGTTCACCCCTATGCACGTCGCACCGCCGACCACGGAAACGAGTATTCAGTTCGACCTGGAACCCCGAAGAGGTGCCCCTTCTGAGTTGCCTAGGGTCGCCTTGCTGGATGGGTTGCCGTTCGCCAACCATGACGCCCTCGCAGGTCGACTGGTAGTCGATGATCCTGATGGTCTTGGCGAGGACTACCCGCTGGCCTCTCGTTACCACGGCACGGCGATGGCGTCCTTGATCATTCATGGAGACCTTGCCACCCGCAGTGAACCGATCGACCGGCCCCTTTATGTGCGTCCAATCATGCAACCCCACGAGTTCATGTCAGGACACGAACAGACCCTGCCAGACAGGCTGTTCCCTGACCTGCTACACCGCGCGGTCAAGCGAATCGTTGAAGGTGATGCCGGCCACGACCCTGTCGCACCCAGCGTGCGCGTCATCAACCTCTCCATCGGGTCCCAAGCACGAGCGCTCGTGAGAAGGATGAGCCCTGTTGGCCGACTACTCGACTGGCTAGCTCACTCCTACAACCTGCTGTTCATCGTCAGCGCTGGCAATCACCTCGGCCCAATCACAATTCCCGTTACCGTGGCCAGCGACCCCGAATCCGCTCGATCCGCTGCAATCCGAACCCTCCACGACAGTGCGCTGTTGCGCGGCATCCTCCCTCCAGGAGATGCTCTCAACGCACTCACCATCGGAGCGACCCACGCCGACGGGCTCGGCGATATCGACGTACCAGACACCGCCTGGGACATTACGCACCCGAACGGACCTGCCCACTACGGCGCTACGGGACCCGGCGTCGATCGATCAGTCAAGCCCGACCTGCATCACACCGGTGGCAGAGCGCTCTACACCCGCCCCGTCATTCCAGCCGATCGCCTAGAAACCGTTGCCGTGGAACTGGCCCAGACCGCAACTACCGGTCCGGGGCTCCAGGTGGCTGCACCTGGGCGAGCAGGCGCAACCAACCACACCGTCTTCAGCGTCGGCACGAGCAACGCAACGGCACTGGTGACGCGCGAGGCCAGCCGACTCTTCGATGTCCTTGAAGCTGGCTCCGACGATTCAGAAGACGCGCCGCTGCCAGATCCTCAATATCATCCCCTACTAGTGAGAGCCCTCCTTGCCCATGCGACAAGCTGGGGCGATTGGGAACCGCAACTGCGCCGCGAACTCAAGCTGAGCAAGCAGGAAGCTCGTCGACACCTGACCGCGCTTCTGGGCTACGGGCGCCTCGACACAGATCGACTCGGCGCTGGGGCCACAAACAGAGCAGTCCTAGTCAGCGGAGGGCTGATAGCCGGCGACCAACGTCACACCTATGAGTTGCCACTCCCGCCTTCGCTTCGTGCACGCGCAGAATGGCATCGCCTCACCATCACCCTGGCGTACATGGCCCCCACTGTCAGTCGGCTCAACCGCTACCGAAGTGCGAAGGTGTACTTCGCCACTCCAGACAAGCAACTCGCAGGCGGAGAACGCATTGATGCGGAGCACAACTCGGTCAGGCGAGGGAGCCTCCAACACGAGATCGTCCAAGGCAGCCGCGCCATGGTGTTCGGCGACGATGACACGTTCCCGATCCACGTTGAATGCATGGACGACGCCCAACACCTTGGTGCTGGTAAGACGGTGCGATACGCACTCGTGGTCTCCATCGAGACAGCAGAGCAGACCTCGACCACGATCCACGACGAAGTACGGGCAAGACTGCGGCAGCAAGCCCGCGATCGCGCGCGCGGCCGGGTACAGAGCTGATATGAACGGCGAAGGACTGCATACTCGGACCCAGCTCCTGTTGGAAACATCAGCGTTGGTCATGATGTCTTGAGCTCTTGCCGAAACCGTGGGGGGCTCCATTCAGACACGACCGTGCGTGTCGCGCATCATGACACCGGCGGCGATCAAGTGTTTGCGGACTGTCCCCGCGGTGTAGCCGAACTTGTTGCCCACACGCTCCAGTGAAGCCCCCTGCTCATACATGGACCGCATCAGCCGAATCTCGCTGATCGACGGGGAGTGGTTGCGGAGGACGACACCGCCCTCTCGCAGGAGGCGAGAGAGTCGCTCGTGTCCGAGGCCAACTTGCCGGGCCACAGCCTTCAGGGACCCGCCGGCAACGTAAGCGGCTTCCGCTCGCTGGAGGAGGTCTGCGGACGCTCGCGGCGCCTGCTGCGGTTGGTGCCTCCGGCGGTGCGTCCTGTGCTTTCTCGCGCGGATGGACTGGTGTGCTCGCGACATCTGAATCACCGGCGGGGCAAGTTTCGACAAGCCTCCCGCTAGGTCCACCACTCCAAACACCCGCACTTCACTGGAAACAGGCCGAAGTTGCGGGTGTTTTGTACTTAGCACAGGGGGTGCCGGCGGTCGCCGTAGAGTAGGGCGACATGCATCCGCTTGACCAGTGGCAACCAGTGCTCGAACGCTGGAGCCTAACTCCCGACGGGTTGCCGTTCTCAACCCCGAGCAGCGACCTGCTCGCGGTGCGCTGGCAGGGCCGACCCGCAATGCTCAAGCGCGCAAACACCCCCGAAGAACAAGCCGGGGCCGCCGTGTTGCGCTGGTGGGGCGGTGACGGCGCCGCCGAGGTGTTCGCATATGACGGTGACACCGTGCTCATGGAGCGAGCAACCGGCTCCGGCGACCTCATGAACATGGCCATCACCGGCCGCGACAGCGACGCCACGCTGATCTTGTGTGACGCCATCAAGCACCTACATCGGCAGCGGCCCGGCGCACCCGAAGCCACCCTCACCCCGCTCGCTGACTGGTTCAACTCGCTCGCCCTGGTGCGCAATGACGACCGACGCTACGCACGGTCTTGGGCTGTGGCCGAATCGCTCCTTGCCGATCCGCGTGATGAGGTCGTGCTTCACGGTGACGTGCACCACGACAATGTCCTTGACTTCGGCGCCCGGGGCTGGCTCGCGATCGATCCGAAAGGCGTCTACGGCGACCGCGGTTATGACTACGCCAATCTCCTCACCAATCCAGATCTCCCAACCGCCGCCGACCCCGAGCGCTTCGCGAGCCAACTCGAGGTCATCGTGGTTGCATCCGGGTTGTCGCACGAACGGCTCTTACGCTGGGTGCTTGCCTTTGCTGGCCTCTCTGCAGCGTGGTTCGACGAGGACGGTGATGCGGAGCGGCGAGACCGGGATTTCGTGATCGCCGATCTCGCCGCTGCACGACTTACTGACCGCTCCGAGTGATTAGTGAACTGGGACGAGGCTGGCTTTTGATCCCGTGCAAAGATTGGCAAATTCAGGCCCTCACAAAACAGCCCTGTGAGTAAGCCGTGAGCGACATAACGGTTTCATGAGACTCAAAGCGCACGCGATTCATCTACTCACCGCCGGTGCTCTCGGCGTAGCGCTCGCCACGTCGGCATTCGTGCCGACCACCGCACAAGCGGCAACGTTTGCACTCATCGAAGATGCGGCACTCGCCGGATGTATCAACGGTGCGCTCAAGCGCGACGCAGCGACGCCGATTACCGAGGCTGGCGTCGCGACATTCCCGGATCGGCTCAGCTGCTAGGGCCTCGGCATCACCGACCTCACGGGTCTCGAGCACTTCACGGGGTTGAAGACGCTGATTCTTCCGAACAATAAGATCGCTGACGCCTCGAACCTCGCGGCGCTCACTAACCTCGACGTGCTGCGACTCGACTACAACCCCGATCTCGCGAGCATTGAGTTCATGTCAGCGCTGAAGAACTTGACGGTGCTCCAGCTCAACTCGCAGCCGCTGCTCGGTTCGCAGACGGCCACCCTCGCCAACCTGCCGCTGAAGCAGCTCACCGTGAACAACATTGGCCTGACCTCGGTCGAAGAAATTGCCAAGATCGCGACCCTCGACTACCTGGCCATCAGCAACAACGAGGTGCGCGATGTTTCGCCACTCGCGGCGCTGACCAATCTGACTGACTTGCGCGCAATTGGTAACCAGGTGCTCAACTTCGACAGTCTCGGTGGCCCTGGCCTGACGACCTTCTACGGCACCAGCCAGTGGTCGACCGCTGACCGAGTTGCGTACGTTCCGGTCGGCGCGGCCAGCTACACGCATCCAATTGTTGCCGGTGAATTGACCGCGGTTGATGGCACGGATGCGGGCTTCGTAGCGCCGGATCGGTACACGAATACCTACACATTTGACACCGAGAAGGTTTCGTTCACCGAGCTCGCTGCGGATGCGGAAATCATCCGAGCCAAGTTCGCCCACGAGACCGCGCGCTTCAACGGCTGGGTCGCGTATGAGATCGTCTGGTCGGACTTCACGAATGCTGATCCGTCGCCCGCAATCGAGGGTGCGGCGGTGACGCACGAGTTCACCGTGACCGAGGGCTTCCCGGTGCAGCGGTTCGAGCTTGCTGAAGGCGCACTGCCTGCCGGTGTCACGCTCAACGAAAATGGCACGCTGAGCGGTACCGCGACCGAAGCGGGTACCTTCCCCATCACGGTGAGCGCCCTCGACGCGGTCGGCAACACCATCTCGCACACCTATGCGCTCGTGATTGAGCCGGCCCCGATTGAGCAGCCCACGGAGACAGCCATCGCGCCGACGACGGTGCCTGTGCCTTCGGCAACGGCTACTGCTACGGCTACGGCAGCGAAGCCGGGCAACCACCTCGCGCAGACCGGTAACGACCGAAACGATGCGGGCATCCTCTTCGGCGGTGCGGCACTGCTGCTTGCCGGCGCGGCGCTCCTCGGCTTCCGGTCGCGACTCGGTCGCGCGAACTAGCCGTTCACGAATCTGAACCAGAGCGAGGGTGCATCTCTACGGCGATGCGCCCTCGCGCTTGCGATTACCACCGTGCGCGCGATCCATACGCTCACGCCATACGTGCAGGTCAGCGACATACCCTCGTCACCGGTGAAGGGATGAGCATGGTTGAGACCACCGGGTCAGTATCCAGTTCAAGCGCGAGCGACGCCCGATCGCGCAAATTCGCATCGCTCAGCGAAGCGCTCAGCGAGATGAACATTCCGTTCGAGAATCACACGCTGATCCGTCGCATCGTCGAAGGATGCGATGTCATCGGCCTCTACGAACGCGGCGGCTACATCAAGGCGGTGCGACGCGACGGCGGCCGCGATCTCCACATCCACAGTGGGTTTACCAACGGCTTCGAATCGGCAGCCATCGTGCAGGCTCTTCTTGGCGAGGTGGAGTCGTTCGACTCGCAGCGCGGCTGGGGATTGGTGCATCCTGAGAACAAACTTCGCGAGGCGAGCGCAACGCCAGCAAAGGCGGCCCCGATTGACTACGGAGTGTGCGACAGCTGCTTCCTTACCCTGCCCGCCACCGGTGTTTGTGACTGTGGTGGCTAAGTCGCACCTACTCGGAGTCGTAACCTTGCTCGCGCAGGCGGTCGCGCATCCGGTCACGGCCGTGGAGCCCGGCGGCTGAGCCGAGCCGGCGCACGATCGTGCGCGCCCAGCTGTAGTTGGGCTTGTCGAACTCGGCGTAGTACTCGGCGAGATGGTTTTCGTAGTCAGATACGGGTTGCTCCCATGCCTCGGCGTCGTATTGCTCGTGGTGGAGCACGGCCGCCTGCGGCAGTCGGGGCTTCGTTCCCGCTTGCTCGGTCGGGTCGGGATGGCCAATGGCGAGCCCAAAAACCGGGAAGGTGAACTCGGGCAGACCGAGCTCGGCGACGACTTCGGCCGGGTTATTGCGGATGGAGCCGACGAAGACGCCGCCGAGTCCGAGCGATTCCGCCGCGAGGAGTGCATTCTGCGCGGTGATGCCCGAATCGGCGAACGCGACGAGCGTGCTTTCCATGTACCCGACTGTCGTGGCTTCGATGTCTTGGGTCTCGACGAGTTTCGCGGCGCGGTGGAAGTCGGCGACCCAGATGAGGAAGACGGCGGCGTCTTCGACGTAGCTGCGCCCGCCGATCGCTTCGGAGATGCGTCGTTTGCGCTCGGCATCGCGAACGGCCACGATGCTCCAAATCTGCAGGTTCGACGATTGGGATGCCGATTGGGCTGCCGCGACGATGCTCGTGAGTTCGGCGTCGGTGACCGGCTCGGCAGTGAACTTGCGCACCGAGCGGTGGCGAAGCTGCAGGTCGATCGTGGGCGAAGACACCACCTCGGCATCGGGCCACGACTCGAGCCCATAGCGAGTGGCGAGTAGCGATGCCGATTCAGAACGCCAATCGCTTGGCTGAGGTGAGTCGGTCATGTGCTGCTCGCTTCCGTCGCGGGGTGTGCCGGGCTGACACTCGATGCTAACGAGGCGCGGCTGAAACGGCGGTGCTTGGCGGTGCTCACCTTCGGTTCGATAGCGTGGCGTGCATGACTTCAGCGCGTAACTTCGCTCAAACTCTGCTCAACTCTCGTGGCGTGCCTTTTGGTGTGCTCTCGACTGCGGGCTATACGGTGCTCGGGCTCATTGATCCGAATCGCCTGCGGCCAGGCGCCCGACTCGGCTATCGGCTGGCGACGGCTGCGCTCGGTGCGTACTCGACTTGGGCGCTCCTGCGCACTGAGGGCGAGCGCGACGGCACGGTGCAGCCACAGCTCACTGCCGGGCTGACGGCGGCAACTGCTGGCGCGGTACTCGCCGGTTCCGAGGTTTCGGAAGCGCTCGACGCGCGGCTTCAGCGTGGGTTGCAACGTGCGGGCGTGCGACGACCTCGCGCCCTCATGGCGCTTGGCGGTGCGGCGATTATGGCGGGTACGTGGTGGCTGGATGCGCGCCGCCCCGCCGAGGAGGTTGCCGAGTTGGCCGATTGGCACCTCGACGGCGAAATTGAAGAGGAACTCGGCCCCTTGCCGAGCGAAGTGCGCGAAATCGTCGCGGCCATGCTCGATCGAGTGGATGGACCGGGTGCCGCCGCGCTTCGCGAACAGCTCGCGACGGCGAATTTCCGGCAGTATGTGCCGACCGACGAAGAGGGGTTCGTCGCCTCCGGTGCCATTGAGGTGGATGCATCGCTACCGTTGGCAGTGCCCGGCACCGGCAAGTTGCCGGTCGTCGCGCGCTTTCACGCAATAGAGGGCCGTACCTTTGACGTCGTCGTCTGGGCGATGGACGGCCGCCTCGACAGCGTCGCCATTCAGGAAGGCGCCGACTGGGACCGCGACGACCTCATCGAATGGGAAATGGCTGGCCACGGCCCGCACGAGCTGGGTGCGTGGCCCGCGCTCGGCGACCTCGAGTTCCTGGTTGAGACCCCTGAAGGGCTACTGCCGGCGTAGTGCGAAACCGCAACGGTCATCAAAAGTGGGGGGATCCGGTTATATAACCGGATCCCCCCACTTTTGATGACTCTTTCGTCGAGGCGACCTACTTCAGATAGCGGTCATACGCCGGCACGGTGAGGAAGGCCGGGAACTCCTCCCCAAGCACCAACTCCTTCATCAGTTGGGCGGCATCCGCCGCGCGGTTACCCGGCTCCTCGGCAAGTTCATCCGCGTACTTGTCGATGAAGTACTCGACCCGCTCGCGCACGATCGGGCGGCCCTCATCGCTCACGAGCCCCTGGTTGATCCACTGCCAAAGCTGCGAGCGCGAGATTTCGGCCGTGGCCGCATCCTCCATGAGATTGTCAATCGCCGCCGCACCTTGGCCGCGCAGCCAGCTGTCGAGGTAGCGCACGGCAATGCGAATGTTCGCGCGGATGCCGGCGTTCGTGATGCGCGCATCCTCAATCTTGAAGTTAAGCAGGTCGGCCGCAATCACGCGCACGTCGTCACGCTGCCGCTCAACCTGGTTCACTCGACCTGCCAGCACCGCATCGAATTGCTCGCGAGCAATCGGCACAAGATCAGGATGCGCAACCCAGGTGCCGTCGTAGCCCGCGTTCGCCTCGCGTTGCTTGTCGGAAGCAACCTGCGCGAAAGCACGTTCGGTGACTTCGGGGTCGCGACGGTTCGGGATGAACGCACTCATACCGCCGATCGCGTGCGCACCGCGGCGATGGCAGGTCTGCACGAGTAGCTCGGTGTAGGCCCGCATGAACGGTACCGTCATCGTGAGTTGCGCCCGGTCTGGCAAGACAAACGCGCGGCCGCGATCGCGGAACAGCTTGATCACGCTGAAGAGGTAGTCCCAGCGACCCGCATTCAAGCCAGCGCAGTGGTCGCGCAACTCGTAGAGAATCTCATCCATTTCAAACGCCGCGGGCAACGTTTCAATGAGCACGGTGGCTCGGATCGTGCCGTGCTCAATGCCGAGTCGCGACTCGGCAAACGAGAACACGTCGTTCCACAGTCGCGCCTCAAGGTGCGATTCGAGCTTCGGCAGGTAGAAGTAGGGGCCGGCGCCGCGCGCAATGAGTTCGCGAGCGTTGTGGAAGAGGTAGAGGCCGGCATCCACGAGCGATGCCGAGACAGTACCGCGGCTGCCGCCCGGCTGCGAATAGGCGAGGTGGCGCTCGGTGAGGTGCCAGCCGCGCGGCCGAAACACAATCGTCGGCGTCTGGTCTCCGAGTCGATACTCCTTGCCCTCGGGCGAGACGAAATCAATCTCGCGCCGAATCGCATCGCGCAGGTTAATCTGCCCGCCAATGATGTTCGACCAGGTCGGGCTGAGTGAGTCCTCATGGTCGGCGAGCCACACCTGGGCGCCCGAGTTCATCGCATTGATGGTCATCTTGCGATCGGTGGGGCCGGTGATCTCAACCCGGCGATCGTGCAGGCCGGGCCCAGCACCGGCGACGCGCCAATTCGCATCCTCGCGAATGCCGGCGGTCTCGGGCAGGAAGTGAGGCATCTCGCCCGCGGCGATGCGGGCGCGGCGCTCGCGGCGGGCGGCGAGACGCTCACAGCGGATGCGAGCGAAGCGGTCGTGCAGCGCCGCAACGAACTCAAGGGCCTCGGGCGTGAGGATGTGGTCGAATCCGGGCTCGAGCGGGCCGGTAACCGTGATGCTGCCGCGGGTCGCGGAGGGCCCCTCGGTGAACGGATCTTCGGGCAACTCAGTGGTCGGGTGGTCGGTGGTGGTCGTGGTGATAATCATGATCGTGGTCCTTTCTCGAACCGTTGCGAATCTCGAGCGGTCGAGATCAGTGGAACTGTTCCGATTCGGTCGAACCCACGAGCGCAAGGGTGGCGCTTTCGGGATTGAGCGTGGTGGCGATGCGGTCGAAGTACCCGGTGCCGACTTCGGCCTGGTGCTTGTGCGCGGTGAAGCCCTGTGCGGCCGCCGCGAACTCGCGTTCTTGCAGCTCGACGTAGGCCGACATTTGCCGGTCGCGGTAGCCGAGTGCGAGGTCGAACATGCCGTAGTTGAGGGAGTGGAACCCGGCAAGTGTGATGAATTGGAAGGCGTAGCCCATGGCCGAGAGTTCACGCTGGAACTTCGCGATGGTCTCGTCGTCGAGGTGGCGGCGCCAGTTGAAGCTGGGGGAGCAGTTGTAGGCGAGGCGCTTGCCGGGGAAATCCTGGTGAATGCGCTCGGCGAAGCGGCGGGCAAGCTCGAGGTCGGGTTCGCTCGACTCGACCCAGAGGAGGTCAGCGTATTCGGCGTAGGCGAGGCCGCGTGCGATGACCGGTTCGATGCCGCCGGTTGTTTCGTAGAAGCCCTCGGCGGTGCGCTCGCCGGTGAGGAATGGCTTGTCGCGCTCATCGATGTCGCTGGTGATGAGGTTGGCGGCGAGGGCGTCGGTGCGGGCGATGATGATGCTCGGTACGCCAGCGACGTCAGCAGCGAGGCGGGCGGCGTTGAGGGTGCGGATGTGGTGACCGGTGGGGATGAGCACCTTGCCACCCATGTGTCCGCACTTCTTTTCGCTTGCGAGTTGGTCTTCCCAGTGCACGCCCGCGGCTCCTGCCTCGATCATGCCGAGCATGAGTTCGTAGGCGTTGAGCGGGCCACCGAACCCGGCCTCGGCATCGGCCACGATCGGGGCGAGCCACTCGCGCGAGTTCGTGCCCGTTTCGGCGAACTCAATTTGGGCTGCGCGCATGAGCGCATTGTTGATGCGGCGCACGACGGCCGGCACCGAGTTCGCGGGATAGAGGCTCTGGTCGGGGTAGGTCTTGCCCGAGAGGTTGGCGTCGGCGGCGACCTGCCAGCCTGAGAGGTAGATGGCCTGCAGGCCCGCGCGCACCTGTTGCACGGCCTGGTTGCCGGTGAGGGCGCCGAGGGCGCGCACCCACGACTCGGGGTCGTCTTGGTTTTCCTGGATGAGGTCCCAGAGTCGCTGCGCACCGCGGCGTGCCAGCGTGCGCTCTTCTTGTACCGGACCGCGCAGGGCGAGCACGTCCTCCGGCGTGTAGTCGCGGCGGATGCCCGCCCAGCGCGGGTCAGCATCCCATTCGGCAGCGAGTTCGGCGGCGGTGGTGCGCTGGTCTCCGGGGCGGGTGAACGAGGTCATGGCAACTCCCTTGTTGTCATTCGGCTGGATGGATTTGGTGGGGGATTCCGCTTCGGTGTGGAGGCCGGGTGCGGAGGTCTTGCATTCAGGTTTGCGCCAATTTCGACCCCGAATCGGCGATTCTCGTAGTGAAATAACGCGATATTTCTGCCAAACCGAAGATTCACCGTGCGACGCTGTCCTGCATGACACGCAACGACGCGGTCGTCGACCACGCTGAAGACATGTTCGACTCGCTCACCATTGGCCGCCGCATCCGGGCCGGTCGCCTCGCGCGCGGAATGTCGCTCCAGGCGCTCGCGGAGCGACTCGGCAAAGCGCCCTCGCAGGTCTCGGTCATCGAGAACGGCCGCCGCGAGATCAAAGTGGGTGAACTGCAACAGATTGCGCGCATCCTTGAAGTGTCGTTTGACGACCTGCTGCGACCCGAGCCGCCGTCGAAACGAGCCGCGCTTGAAATCGCGCTCGAGCGTGCCCAGCGCGGGACGCTCTACAACAGCCTGGCGCTCCCCGAACTGCCGGTGCGCAAGTCGCTCAGCGATGAGGCAATTGAAACGATTTTGAAGCTGCACGATGAATTGCGCCGGCTCCACGAAGAACGTGCCGCCACCCCCGAAGAGGCACGCCGAGCAAACGGCCAATTGCGACGCGAACAAAGCCAGCGCGGCAACTATTACCCCGAACTCGAGCGCGCGGCCCGCGAACTGCTCGAGGCCATAGGGCATCGCGGTGGGCCGATTTCGCAGCGCGCCACGGCGGAACTCGCCGCGCACCTCGGCTTCACCCTGCACTACGTCGCCGACCTGCCGCACTCCACCCGCAGCATCACCGACGCCGAGCATCATCGCATCTACCTGCCACTGCGGCCCCACGCGACCGACCCGCGCTCAACGGTGCTGCAGGCGCTCGCGGCACATGTGCTCGGCAAACGCGAACCGGTCGACTTCGGCGACCTCTTGCGGCAACGAGTCGAGACGAACTATCTCGCAGGTGCCATCCTCATTCCCGAACAGGGTGCGGTTGAGTTCTTAACGGCCGCGAAGGATGAACGGGCGCTGTCGGTCGAAGACCTGCGCGATGAGTTTTCGGTGAGTTATGAAGCGGCCGCCCACCGCTTCAGTAACCTCGCCACGGAGCACCTCGGCATCCCGGTGCATTTCATCAAGGTGCATCCGAGTGGCGCCATTCTCAAGGCGTACCAAAACGACGACGTGCAGTTCCCGAGCGATGCGCTCGGCACGATTGAAGGCCAGGTGGTCTGCCGCTGGTGGAGCGCGCGGCAGGTGTTCGGTTCGGAAGACCGCATGAGCCCGTACTACCAGTACACCGACAAGCCAGCCGGCACGTATTGGTGCACCTCTCGCATTGAATCGGGATCGGCTGGCGAGTTCTCGATCAGTGTCGGCACGCGCTTCGCTGATGCGAAGTGGTTCCGCGGCCGCGACACCCAGCGACGACTCTCGTCAACGTGCCCCGACCCGAGTTGCTGCCGAGAGCCCGCCGACGAGCTCTCCTCACGCTGGCGCGAAACTGCCTGGCCGAGCGCTCGACTCAACGCATCCCTCCTCGCGGCGATGCCGAATGGCACGTACACTGGGGTCGACCGCGTGGCGGTGCTCGAATTTCTTGACCGACACGCCCCGAGCGCTTGATCGCTGCGCTGTGAGGTTCGCCAATGGCTGACCGGATGCGCTCGCGGCCGACGACCGCCGCGACTACGGTCGAGAGCATGACAAGTCATGCCGAGCATCCCAATTTGCCGACCGGAACCGAGCCTGGCGACGGTATCGACGAGAAGCTTGCCGATGTGTCGAAGGATTCCCACGAAACGGCGGCACCACTCGCCGTCTCACCATTCACGATGGTGGCAACTGAGGGCGGCTTCGGCGCCTGTGATGTGAACGGAGTGTGCGCATGAGTAACGAACGCCTCAGCATCGACATCTGGAGCGATGTCATGTGCCCGTGGTGCTATCTCGGTGACACCATGCTTGACCAGGCGCTACAGGAGTTCGAGCACGGCGACCAGGTTGACGTGAAGTATCACTCGTATCAGCTCATGCCCGAGCTGGCCCCCGAGACCGATATGAACCTCAACGAGATGCTCGTGACCGAGCGCGGCTACCCACGCGAGCAGGCTGAGGCGATGAACGCTGAAATCGCGAAGCGCGGCGACGCGATCGGGCTCGAGTTCCGATTCGATCGTGCCGTCGCGGCCAACACGCGCGCGGCGCACCGCTTGTTGCACTTCGCCGACGAGCACGGTCGCCAGCACGAGCTGGTGATTCGCCTCTTCAAAGCATTCTTTACCGACGGGCTGAAGGTCGGTAACCACGAAGTGCTCGCTGATCTCGCCGCCGAAGTGGGACTTGACCGTGACGCCGCGCTCGCTGCTCTCAATTCCGAGCAGTACGAGGATGCAGTGACTGCCGACATCGATCTCGCGCGCCAATACGGCATCAACGGGGTGCCGTTCTTCGTCATCGACGGCAAGTATGCGATCTCGGGTGCCCAGCCAACCGAGACTTTCCGCCAGGCGCTCGACACGGTTTGGCGGGAGCGTTCGGTCGGCGAGGCGACCCAGGCCTAGCCTCCCAGCTCACAGAACAAGCCCCGAGTGTGACTATGCACACGCCCGGGGCTTTGTTCTGGCCGTCTGTGTTGCTGAGGTTGGTGTTGCTGAGATTAGCGAGCCGAGACTGCGTCCTTGCGGGCGCCGCGCTTTGACTTGCCGTTGGTGTAGGCGTCGCTCACTTCGCCCCAGAATGCGACCTGCGAACGCTCGTAGTGCAGTCCGGCTCGCAGGGCGATGGTGGCGCCATCAAACGCCTCAGTGCGGCCGATCTTGACGAGGTGCTCGTAGTCATTCAGGCGAGCTTTGTGCAGTTCAACCTGCTCGTCAGCCAGTCGCTTCACCTCGGCGTCATCGTTGAGGTCGGCGAAGAACAGGCGCAGGAGACCGCCATCGCGCAACTCAGGGCGCCCCCCGGGTGAATTGAGCCACGACATGAGTGCTTCGCGACCCGCATCGGTGATGGTGAAGTGGCGTCGGCGACGACCGTCCTCTTCTTGTTCTTCATCAACGAGTCCAAGTTCGGCGAGCTTACGCGGCGCTGCGTAAACCTGGGAGCGCGGGAAATTCCAGAAGTTGCCGACTGATTGATCGATCAGTTCGTGCAATTCATAAGACGTTTTTGGTCCCTCTAGTGCGAGTAGACCGAGAATGACTTGTCCGGCGGTGCTGAGTTGGGGATTGGCCATTTAGAAACTGTAATGCATAAACCTGCAAGCAAACGCTCAACCGTCCGGTCTAGACTGTAAGGATGTGCTTGTGATCAGGGAGGATTGGCATGTACGCAGTGATCGTGGAGCGAGTGTTGCGGGGTGCGTTTGCGGGGCTCAGTGCCGGTGATATTACGGCAATTACGAACAAGCTCGCGCGCGATTGCGTGCACACGTTCATTGGTGAACATGCCCTCGCGGGTACGCGCAACACGCCCGACTCGATCCGTGCTTGGTACGAGCGCTTGACGTCGGTACTTCCTGGCATTTCCTTTGAAATTAAGCGCATTCGGGTGCGGGGCATGCCGTGGTCGACACTGGCGGTTGCGGAGTGGGTCGAGACCAATTCAGGGGTTGATGGTGTGCGCACTTCGGCCGGTGGTGTGAACGTGATGGAGCTGCGCTGGGGGAAGGTCACGCGCGTCTCGATTTACACCGACACATCAGCTCTCGAGCGCACGCTCGCGCGCGACGCGGTGGCTGGGCATCCGGATGCGCTGGCGGCGCCGATCGCTGATCAGGGTGCGAATCGTTGGTAGGTGTAATTTCATTTTATGAATAGGCATGGCTGCAATATATTTGCGGGAGCGTTCCATGTATCGCTGTTAATAAGTGAAAATCCATGCGTATAAATTCGGCACATGTGTGGAAGTGAGCGTGTGATTATTCCCAGTCCCGGTAATGCTGGACAGATGCTGTTTTGTGCGTGACTCGAATTGACGATGGCGTCTAGGGTGGTGCGGCTAGCCTCGAGGCATGACCATCGTAAAGATCAATGCCATTGACGTGCCGCCGCAGGCTGGCCCCGAGCTCGAACGACGCTTCGCTGAGCGCGGGGGAGCGGTCGACGGCTCGCCCGGCTTCCTTGGCTTTCAACTACTGCGCCCCACTGCTGGGGAAACCCGCTACTTCGTGGTGACACACTGGGCCGATGAAGCCTCGTACGCGGCCTGGCGTGACGGCGATGCGCGTGCGGCGCACGCCGGACAGCACAGCAAGCCGGTCGCTACCGGCGCGAACCTGCTTGAGTTCGACGTTGTGCTTGACGTCAAGCCGAAAGCGACCGACTAGTCGAGCTACGCGGGCTGCGCTCCTTACCTCGGCCCCGACCTAGAACGCGTCGATCTCGATCTTCGACATCTGCATCATCTTTTCGTAGGCGCCGGGCTTCGCCATGAGTTCTTCCATGTTGGCCGGCACGATCTGCCAGCTCACGCCGAACTCGTCCTTGCACCAACCACAGACGGCCGCCTCAGGAA
Organism: Gulosibacter macacae; assembly: GCF_003865375.1. Taxonomy (GTDB): domain Bacteria; phylum Actinomycetota; class Actinomycetes; order Actinomycetales; family Microbacteriaceae; genus Gulosibacter; species Gulosibacter macacae. The sequence goes on from NZ_RQVS01000003.1 coordinate 109,129, forward strand.
CGTGCGAGAGCGCATCCCAGTAGCGGTCGATCTCAGCCTGGTCGGCGCAGGCGACCGACAACGAGAGCCCTTCACCAAAGGTGAACTCGTGATCGCTTCCGCCGTCCATGGCGGTGAACCACTGTCCCCCGAGGGTGAACTCGCTGAACATAATGCCCTCAGCGAGTTCGGCCCCGCCAGCTTCGCCATAGGGCAACACGTTGCCGAGGTGTGAGTCGCGGAAGAGCGAGGTGTAGCGCTCAATGGCCTCGCGAGCGCGAAGTTCTGCTCCGGTAAACAGCAGCGAGGGGATGAGGAACGGGCGCGGTTCGCCCTCGGGGTTGGTGAGCATGAGCTGCCAATTCACGCCGTAGCGGTCTTCGACCCAGCCGTAGCGCTTACTGAACGGATACTCCTGGAGGGGCATCCGCACTTCGCCCCCGTCGGAAAGCCGCGCCCAAATCGCGTCGAGCGCGCCTGCCGCATCCGTCATGGCACTTGGATCGAAGTTCACGATGAACGAGATTGCCGGGGTGGGCCGAAACTCGTTGCCGGCGTTGATCAACGTGAGGGCATAGCCGTCGATCGCCAGATCAACCGTGAGGGCTTTCCCCGCGAAATCCTGCTGGAAGTCGAGCAAGCCTTCGGTCGGATAGTTCGAGCCGCCAGTGCGCTGCGCATTCGGAAACGTCGCGACATAGAAGTCAGCGACCTCTTCTGCATTGCCCTGGCACCAGATGTTTGGCGTGATGAACTGCATGGTCAGCTCCTGCGTTTGGGCGCCGAGGTTCGGCGCTGGCGACGAGAGCCTGTGACCGCTCGTCGTGGAATTGCCGACCGCGGCCTGTTTTCGTGCCCGGTGCGCCTAGCTAGTGTGCGGCGGGTGCGCCGCCGCGACCGCGCCCACCGCGGGAGCGGCGATTGCGGTTGTTCGACGAAGTGCCAGCACCTTCATTGCGGCGCTGACCCTGACCGCCGCGCTGTTGCTGACCACGCGAAGCTTGCGCGGTAGCTTGCTCGCCACGGGCCGCTTGCTGGCCGCGCGACTGCTGGCCGCGCGACTGCTGGCCACGGCCACCGCCCGATTGCTGGGGCTGCGGTGCCGGCGCCGGAGTGACAGGCGCAGCTCGCGGCCCGACGAGATGGTCAACGACCGGTGAGGTGGCCGTGACGTGATCAAACGGCGCCTTGATTTGCGCGCGACGCAGGAGCGTCGACACCTCGCGCTGCTCATCCTCGACGGCAACCGTGATCACGACGCCCGAAGCACCAGCACGTGCCGTGCGGCCCGAGCGGTGCAGATAGGCCTTGTGTTCCACCGGCGGATCAACGTGCACAACGAGTTCGACATCGTCGACGTGCACACCACGAGCCGCGACATCGGTGGCCACGAGCACGCGCACGGCACCGGGTGTGCCCGGTTCGGCAGCGAAGGCAGCAAGGTTGCGGTCACGTGCGTTCTGCGAGAGGTTGCCCTGCAGATCGACTGCCGGGATGCCATCCGCGGTGAGCTTGCGCGCCATCTTCTTCGCGATGTGCTTCGTGCGGGTGAAGAGGATGCGGCGGCCCTCACCCGAGGCGAGCTCGTGCACGAGCGCTGTCTTCTCTTCGCGCGACGGCACGACAAGCACGCGGTGGACCATTTCGCCCTGCGGCACGCTGTCTTCATCAACCGCGTGGGTGACGGGGTTCGAGAGGAACTTTCGCGTGAGCTGATCGACACCGCGGTCAAGCGTCGCCGAGAACAGCAAGCGCTGGCCACCGGTCGGCGTCGCCGAAAGGATGCGGGTGACGCCCGGAAGAAAGCCGAGGTCGGCCATGTGGTCTGCCTCATCGAGCACTGCTACCTCGACCGAGTCGAGGACGGCCTCGCGCTGTTGCATGAGGTCTTCGAGTCGGCCCGGGCAGGCCACGACAATGTCGACAGCGCCTCGCAGCGCCTCAACCTGCCGGGTCTGCTTGACGCCGCCAAAGATGGTGGTGACGCTAAGGCCCTTGGCCTTGGCAAGTGGCTCGATGGTCTTTGCGATCTGCGTGGCAAGCTCGCGAGTGGGGGCAAGCACGAGTCCGCGCGGGTGGCCGGGACGGGTGCGGGCGCCCGATTCGGCAAGTCGGTTCACGAGGGGCAGCGAAAACGCGATGGTCTTGCCCGAACCGGTGCGACCGCGGCCGAGCACATCGCGACCACCGAGCGAATCGGGCAGGGTGTCGCGCTGAATCGGGAATGCCGTGGTTTTACCCTCGGCGGCAAGCACATCAGCCAGGGCTGCGGGCACGCCGAGTTCGTGGAAGGTGGGTTCAGTCATGAAAAGCTCTCTCTTAGGCGCATCGCGGCGAGATCGTCACGCGACGGCAAACTGCCAGTCTACGCCCGGTGAGCCGATTCGCACTCGGGAAGTCGGTAATCCTGGGCCTCTACCCTGAACAGTGAGCGTGGGCAGAGCGCTTCCGCGCTTCGCAATAGCTTGCTGTTGCCATCCCTCGAGGAGTTCGGAGAGCCAATGTCAACTGTCACGAACCGCGCGTCGCGCATCCTGCTGAGTTCGGTCGGAGCGATCACGCTGATCGCGGGTCTGGCCGCATGTGCGGGCGGTGCCGAATCGCCGACCGAGACCGCACAGCCCGAGTCGACGACGAGCGCGACGACAAGTGAAACCTCGTCGGCGCCCACCACCACGCAGGGCGAAGGCGTTCCCGCTGGCACCTACTCAAGTGAGGCAACGCCCGAGTACATGGTGATTGGTGACGTCAACGCGCCAATCGAGATTCGAGTGTTCTCTGATTACCTCTGCCCGCACTGCGCGACATTCACGAATGGTGAAGAGCCGCAAATTATTCAGGAACTCGTTGAGTCAGGTCAGGCGAAGCTTGTCTTGAGCGACTTCATCGTCGTTGACCAGACCGGTTCGACGGCGCTCGCGGTAGCGGCACGCGCGGCGGGCGAGCAGGGTAAGTACGAGGAGTTCCACCAAGTCGTCATGACCGAACAGGACAATATTCGTTCGGGCGGGGTAATCGATCAGGCGCTCATGGTGTCGCTGGCGGAAAAGGCGGGCGTGCCGGATACCGAAGAATTCCTGGCGGCACTCTCATCGGCAGATTTGATTGCCGGAGTTAATGCCAGCCAGGATGAGGGGCGCACACTCAATGTTCGTGGCACGCCGACGGTGCTTGTGAACGGAGTCGCCGTTGAAATGCCGACCTTTGCTGCAGTAAAGGATGCAGTCGACGCCGTCGGCTAATACGATCCCTGCCATTTGGGCAAGGCAAAGGGCCGATACCTTGACTTAGGTATCGGCCCTTTGCATTAGCTGGGATTACTGACTGGCCTCATCGAATGCGTCGATGATGTTCTGCGGGATGCGACCGCGGTCGGCAACTTCATGGCCATTGGCGCGAGCCCACTTGCGGATTGCCGCAAGGTCACGCTTCGGCCCGGTTGCCGGGAGCTGGGTGCGAGTGCCGCGCTGCTGGCGACCGCCAACTCGACGCGCGGATGCAATGTACTCCGAAAGCGCCTCGCGCAATTCAGCGGCACGGTTGTCGGTGAGATCAATCTCATAGTCAACACCGTCGAGCGCGAACTTTACGGTCTCGCCCTTGCCCTCGTCGAGGACGGTTCCGTCGATATCGTCGACGAGCTGGTAGACGACTTTGCGGGCCATGTGATGCCTTTCTTGCTGAGTGCAACCTCTGCGGAATATCGCTCTTCATAGATATTTGCGTAATTACGCTGATGAACAAATGAGGTGCTCCGTCATAATGCGCGAATCTCATTCATTATGCAAGCGTCACCGCTGACAATTCCCGGATCGCTCCGCAATGTCATTCCGAAGATGGAGCACGCTTAAGACCGGTAGAGCTGGATGCATCCAATATTTTCCTATTCGTGCGCGAGTGCTTGCGCCGGAGCCACTCGAGCAGCCCGGTGCGCGGGCCCAAGTCCAGCCAGAATGCCAATCACGATCGCGACGAGGACTACCGAGACGATTCCAAGCCAGGGAAGTGCGAGAACGGGGTTGGACAGATTACCGAGCGCCGAGTAGACGGCGGCGACACCGAGCGGCACCCCAATCAGAATTGAGAGCGCTGCACCAATGAGGGCCAAGGTGATCGCCTCAATGAGCACCATGGTGCGCACGCCGCCACGGGTTGTGCCGAGAGCTCGCAGCAGAGCGAGTTCGCGATGGCGCTCTGCCACGGCGAGGGCGACGATGCTCGCGAGACCGATCGCCGAAATCACTACCGTGAGCGCAAGCATGGCAAGCACAAATGCGGTAAGGAATCCCACGATATCTTCGTAAACCGACCGCTCATGCACCGGCCCGCCAATCGAAAGGGCCGGGTCATTCGTCGTGAGATCACTGAGCTGTTTCACCAAATTTGATGACTCGCCGGGCTTTGCGTCAATCCATACCTGCGTGACCGCCGGTTCGCTGCCAAGTTGGGCAAACGCACTCGGGTTCACGACGCCTTGCACATTGCCATCGATCTGCGCCGTGGGTCGCAATTCGTTTGCGACCGGGTCGGCAACGAGGACAAATTGTTGTTCGCCCCCGTCAGCCGTCTTTGCGGCGACATTGGTGTTTGCCGGCACGTAGCCGTCCTTACCGAATTGAGGTTCGGGTACGAGCATGAGCATCGTTTCCATGCGCGCATCAATTTGGTCGACCCATTCGGCGGGGAGTTCGGCAACCGAAGTAATCGACGGGGCGCCAGGAATCTCACTGAGATATTCCGTGTCAACGGCAACGGTGCGAACTGGCGCAGAACGCTCGACGGCTTCGAGCGACCCAATCGCGACAATCTGCGCCTCGGTGAGCGCTGAGCCGTCTTTGTTCATGACCGCGGCATCCACGCGGTAGCGCTCATCGAGATTGGTATTGAGCGTCGCTCCAACTGAGCCAATCGCCGTGAGCATGGCGAGCACGAGGCTTCCACCGAGCGCAATGGCCAACACCACGGTGCCGGAACGTCTCGACGTGCGCACAAGATTCTCGCCGGCGATCTTCGACACGACTCCGCCACCGAGAAGTTTCGCAATGGCCGGCATGATGGCGCGCACGATAAGCGGCACCAGGATGATCAGACCGATCGCGGCGATGACACCCGAGCCAATGGCGCTGAGCAAGTTCGAGCCGAGCGCCGAGAGGAGAAGACCCGCCGCACCGAGCCCGGTGAGGACGCCGCCGATGATCCAGCTCGCGACGCTCGTACGACGCTGCTGCTGTTCGGTCGTTGAGGCCGCCGCGAGCGCAGCTACCGGCGAGAGACGGCGCGTACCGGCAGCCGGTGCCCAGGCTGCAATGAGTGTCATCGCAACCGTCACGACGAGTGCGGCAATCGCCCAGATGATCGGGAACCGCGCACCTCCGCCACCGAGCCCCGCAAGCGCCGCGATACCCCAACCGAGCAAGAACCCAATCGTGATGCCAGCAATGGCACCGACGAGGGCCACGATGAGCGCCTCGATGAGTACAGTCGATTGCACCTGGCCGCCGGTGGCACCAACGAGCCGCAACAGTCCGTGCTGACGCAGTCGTTGGGCAAGCAACACCTGGAAGGTGTTGCGAATCACCATGGTCGCGGCAACGAGGGCGATGAGCACGAAGGCGAGGAAGACGGTGGCGAGCAAGTTCGAGCCGCCGGAGAACTGGTCGACGAGTTCATCCACATAGGTGCTCGCGACGGCAGCCTTCGAGGCGTCCTCCTCGTCACCGAAACCGGCATTGAGGGTGTTGACGAATGTTTCGGGCGACACACCGGCGGCAAGGTCGACGATGCTGCCGCGGGACTGCTCGGCGAAGGCATTCGCGTCGACGTACATGATGTTCGTGGCGCCCTCGGCCCCCTGCGGCGCCTGGATCACGCCGACGATCGCCATGGGGATAGTCTCGCCATACGTGTAGGTCTCGACCAAGACCTCGTCGCCAAGCTGCAGCTTAAGGCGATCAAGCATTGCCTGCGAGAGTGCGACCTCGTTCGGGCCGCTCGGATCGGCACCGCTGGCAAGCGTGGTCCACCGCAGCGACTCGCTTTCGGGCACACCAAGCAATTGCACGTCGTGGCGGGCAGAACCAGCGAGCAATTGCGCGCCGATTTGTACGTTCGGTGCGGCTGCGACCACTTCGGGCAGTTGCGCGAGTTCAGCGGCAGTGGGAGCGGGGTTGTCGATGTCGTAGCCATTGCTGACGAAGACATCTGCGTTCGAAATCGGTGCGGAAATCGTCACCCGCATCCCGGCCTGCATGGTGGTGATGAACGTGCCGGTAGCCATGATGGCCATGGCCGAGAGGAGCGCCGCGATAATGACGGCGGCGACGCGACCAGGGGCGTTGCGCACCTGGCGACCTGCGAGGAGTAGCGGCGTGCTCATGAACCGACCTGCGCCATCATCGCGACGATCTGCTCGTAGCTCGGGCCGCGCAACTCGTGTGCGAGGCGGCCGTCAACCAGGATGAGCACCCGATCGGCGTAGGCAGCTGCCGCCGGATCGTGGGTCACCATGATGACGGTCTGACGGCGGTCGTGTGCGGCCATGCGGAGTGACTCGAGTAGGGCCCGACCGGTCTTGAGGTCGAGCGCGCCGGTCGGTTCGTCGGCGAATACCACCGCAGGCCGCGTGATCATTGCGCGAGCCACGGCGACGCGCTGCTGCTGACCGCCCGAGAGCTCGTGCGGATAGTGCTCGAGACGCTCGGCAATACCAAGGCGCGAGGCAAGCAGTTCGAGCTCGCCCGCATCCGGTTGCCGCCCTGCGAGTCGCATCGGTAGCTCAATGTTTTCGCGCGCCGAGAGTGTCGGCACCAGGTTGAACGACTGGAAGACAAAGCCGAGTCGGTCGCGGCGAAGTCGCGTGAGGTCGCGATCGCGCAGGCCACCAATGACCGTGCCCTCGATGCGCACCTCACCCTGCGTCGGTACATCGAGGCCGGCGAGCAAGTGCATGAGCGTCGACTTGCCAGACCCAGAAGGGCCCATGATGGCGGTGAACTCGCCCACACCGAAGGCGGCGTTGACGCCACCGACGGCGTGCACCATTGCGCTGCCTTCGCCATAGGTCTTCACGAGGCCCCGGCACTCGATCGCGGGCATTGCTTGCGAGGGCACCGGCTGGTGCGGGTGGGCTACGGGCATTGACATTGTTTGCTCCACGTCGGTTCGAGGCTGAGGGGTCCGGGAACTTTCCCGATGGCTCCCATGCTTCCGGGAGTCCCGAGTCGGAGCATCCTGCCCAAGAGCCAATCGCAATGGCGCAGACCAATACCAAAGAAGGAGAGGGAAAACCCCCCGCGCGACACCAACGGTGGAATCTCGCGTGAATCCGGGCGGCCTAGGCTGACGACATGAACGAGAGCTTCATCGGGGCCGCGCCGCAGCCGCTACGGGTGCTCCGGAATGATGCGATCGTTGCCGGCCTCGTGCTGCTGCTCATGCTCCTCATCAGCATGCTGCTCTTGAACACTCCGGCTCGCGGGGCGATTGGGCCGATGCTGATTGTGCAGGCGCTCATGCTGGTGCTGCGACGAGCGGCACCGATCACCTTCGCGATGTTGGCCGCAGTCAACGCCGGATCGAGTGTGAGTTCCAATGCGTATGGCATCGAGGTCCTCACCGTCGGCGTGATCGTGCTCATCAGCATCTACAGCGTCGCGGCGTTCGCGCAGCGGCGCTTGCGGTTCTTGGGATTGCTCTCACTCCCGGCGGCAATCGTGACGATCATCGGCACGGGGTACTACGGCTGGTTCTTGCCGCCGATGACCGCGCCGACAGGAGAGCCGATCGCGACACCACCCGAAATGATGGAGCCAGAGCTGGGCGCACTACTCATTTCTGCGGGAATGGTGTGTGCGTTGTACCTGGCCGCATTCGCGCTCGGTCTCGCGAAGCGCGGACAGCTCGATCTTGTCGGGCGTGAGCGCGAGCGCGCGAATCTGCTCGAACGGGATGCGCACCGACTCGCCGAACTCGCCGTCGCCGATGAGCGCACGCGCATTGCTCGCGAAATGCACGACATCATTGCCCACTCGCTCGCCTCGATCGTGACCCTTTCGGAGGGTGGCCGCATGGCCGCGCGCAACGATGCCGAACTCAGCGCGGAACTCTTTGCCAAGATCTCGGAGTCGGGTCGCGATGCACTCGGTGAAGTGAAACGGCTACTGCGCAATGTGGCCGATGTGCAAGACGATGAGCCGGCACGTGGAGCCGCCGATATTCGCGCACTTGTCGATCGCATCGCGCTCGCAGGCCAGCCGCTCACCATGCACGAGTTTGGCGTCACGCGCATGCTTCCGGCCGGTCTCTCGCTCGCCGTCTACCGCGTGGCGCAAGAGTCGCTCACGAATGTGCTCAAGCATGCGCCCGGATCCCGCGCTGAATTGCACCTCGATTGGCGCGGTGATCGCCTCGACCTCGAAGTCACGAACGTGGTTGAGGGCGCAGGCTCGGTGTCGGCCCCCGACGGTCGCGGTATGGCCGGGATGCGCGAGCGCACCGAACTCTTTGACGGCACCTTCGCGGTCGACCGCGTTGCCGGACTCTTCCGAGTGCGGGCAAGCTGGCCGCTCTCGGCAGAAACTCCGGCGGCACCGAGCATCGATCGCACCGACCATTCCACCAGCGAAGGGCAGATCACCCCATGAGCGAACCGAAGATTCGCGTCCTCATCGTCGACGACCAAGCCCTCGTGCGCGAAGGACTCTCACTCATCGCCGGATCTGACCCCGGCATCGAAGTCGTGGGGCGTGCCGAGAACGGTCGGGCCGGTGTGGCGGCGGCCCTGCAATTGCGCCCCGATGTGGTGCTCATGGATGTGCGCATGCCCGAGATGGACGGCATCGAGGCGACCTCGAAGCTCCTAGCGCATCCCGCCGAAGCCGCCGAGATTCGGGTGCTCGCGCTCACGACCTATGACTCCGAAGACTTCGTCGTGCGGATGCTCGCAGCCGGGGCCTCGGGGTTCCTCCTCAAGGATGCTCCGGGCGAAGATCTCGTCAGGGCCATCCGCACCGTGCACGCCGGGAACGCGATCATTGACCCGCAAATGACGAAGGGACTCGTCGACCGCATGCTTGCCGAGCCGGCAGCACCACTGGTTGACCCCATCCGTGTTGGTGAACGCGACTCGCAACTCGCCAGCCTCACCGACCGCGAGCGCGAGGTGCTCGACCACCTCGTCTGCGGCGAATCGAACGCGCAAATCGCGGCCGCGCTGTTTCTGGCCGAAGTGACCGTGAAGTCGCACGTTGGCCGCATCCTCGACAAGCTCGGGGTGCCCGACCGCATCCATGTCGTCATCTGGGCTTATGAAACCGGGTACCTCACTCCCGGCAACTGAGCCGTCGATTAACGACGAGTGTCAAACGCGATAGGCTCGGCGCATCGTATACGGCAAGGGAGGCGTCGGTGGATGAGCAACGGCTCATCGAGCTCGAAGTTCGCGGGGTCGATGAATGGCGCGAGACCGTCACTTCTCTGTTGCTGCCGTTGGCGATTGAGACTGACGATCCCGATTCTTTTCGGGCTTCTATTACGACCGTCACCGTGAGTGGCGTGCGCATCTACCGCATCTCGGCGACCTCGCACCGCTCCGCTCGCACCGAGCGTCTCGTCGCCCGCGGCGGCGATCCGTTCTATGCCGTCGTGCACCAGGTCGCGGGTTCGTCGCGCGTCGCGCAATACGATCACACCGCGGAACTTGTGCGCGGTGACTTCGCGCTTTACGACACCACCTCGCCCTATCGACGCGAGTTCCCCGAGGGCACGACCATGGTCATGCTCATTCCACAGCAGCTCATCAACCTGCCGCCGCGCGCCTTCGCGCAGATCGCGGCCCTGCGCATCCCCGGTGATCAAGGCATCGGCGCAATCGCCTCACCGCTCCTCACTGGCCTCGCAGGCAATCTCGGCTCACTGCTTGGGCAGGGCGGCCGGGCAGTGGTGCAGGCCGTCGTCGATGTGATCAGCGCCTGTGTCGCCGAGCAACTCGGTATTGCCGCACCGACGCGATCGACCACGCACCTTGAACTGCTCATGGAGGTGCGCGAGTACATCATGAGCCACCTCGGCGATGCCGGGCTCACACCGCAGCGCATTGCACAGCAGCACTTCGTTTCGGTGCGCACCCTGCATTCACTGTTCAAAGAACAGGGCACCACCGTGGCGACCTGGATTCGGGAGCGTCGCCTTGAGATGGCACGCCGCGACCTTATTGACGCGATGTGCACCGACCCGATTCGGGTGATCGGTGAGCGTTGGGGCTTTGTCGACGCGACGCACTTCTCGAACGCCTTCAAACTCGCCTACGGTGCCTCGCCCCGGCAGTATCGGCAGGCCGCGCTCCAGGCGCAGGCGGAGGCGCGCGTCTAACCGAGCGCGCATCTTGGGCATCCAGCGCGCGGTATCGTCACTCACGTGGCGGGAGTGTTTCAGGGATTCAGCGTCATCACGCTGATCATCATCGTCGGCGTGGTGATTGAGCGCACCGGTTGGTTGGGCGCCCACGGCCGCAAGGTGCTCACTGGACTCGCCTTTCACGTTGCGACACCGGCGCTCCTATTCGGACTGATGTACCACGCCGATCTCTCGGTGCTCTTTAGCGGTCAATTCATCGTGACCGCAATTGGCATGGTTGTGATCGCGCTCATGTACGCGCTGATTGGTGCGCTCGCGCGCTGGGGCACCGGGCCGACAACGATCGGCGCGCTCGCGGCGAGCTTCGTCAACTCGGGCAACCTCGGTATCCCAATTGCCGTCTACGTGCTCGGCGATGGCACGCTCGTGGCGCCCGTCATGCTCGCGCAACAACTCATCATGGGACCGGTCGCGCTGACGACGCTCGACCTCGCGACGCGCAGCCCGGATGCGGCCAAGTTGCGCTGGTGGCAATACGCCACGCGTCCCTTCGTGAACCCCATCGTGATCGGCGCGCTGACGGGGTTGCTTCTCAACGCGACGAACGTCGCGATGCCAGAGTTCGTGCTCGAGCCGATTTCGCTCATCGGCGCGATGAGCGTGCCGGCGATGCTCCTCGCCTTCGGCATGGGGCTCAACGACAGCCCGGTGCCACTGCGCGGGCCGGAGCGACCCCAGGTGCTTACGGCCACGCTCCTCAAGACGCTCGTGCATCCGCTGTTCGCCTGGGTGCTCGGCGCGTTCGTCTTCAACTTGGATGCAACCACGCTCTTTGTTGTGGTCATCACCGCCGCGCTTCCGGCCGCGCAGAACATCTACAACTACGCGGTCACCTACGACACCGGCGAGCGGCTCGCGCGCGACAGCATCCTGATCACGACGCTCGGCTCGGTGCCGGTGATTGTGCTCGCGACGCTGCTGCTGCATCCGTAGGTAGCTTGCTGCGGCCACCCGAAAGCGCGCGTAGCGCGTAAAGGATCGCAGCGAGGTCGACGAGTTCCTGGGTGAGTGCGCCGATGACCGCGGGGATGAGACCGAAGGCGGCAATAAGCATGAGGCCGAGCGAGAGGATGATGCCGATCCAGATCGCCTGCAGGGCCACGCCATAGGTGTGCTTGCCGATCTCAACGGCCCGCGCGGCGCGGCTGATGTCGTCACGCACGATGACGACATCAGCCGATTCGCTCGCGGCCGTCGCACCGCGTGCGCCCATGGCGATACCAACATCAGCCGCCGCGAGCACCGGGGCATCATTGACGCCATCGCCAACCATGATCGTTGGACCCGGCATCTCGCTCACGAGACGCACCTTGTCTTGGGGGAGGAGTGCGCCGTGCACGGTGCTGATACCAGCTTGCGAAGCAAGGGCATCGGCGGTCTGCTGGTTATCGCCAGAGAGCATGGCAATCTCGCTGAGGCCGAGTTTGCGTAGCGCGTCGACGGTGGCCGGTGCGTTGTCGCGCAGGGCATCGGCGAGGAGCAGCGTGCCAGCGAAGCGGCCATCGATGGCGATGGCCACCGAGGTTTGGCCGGGCTCGAGCGGCACGGCTTCGGCGGCCGGGTCAACCGCCTGCACGAACGCGAGCTTGCCGACCACCACCCGGCGACCGTCGACCGTTGCGCTGACACCGTTCGTGGCGATCTCTTGCGCATCGGTGCCGGGCGACAGCGCGAGCCCTCGGGCGCGCGCCGCATCGATCACACCGGCAGCAAGCACATGCGAGGAGTATTGCTCGGCCGAGGCCGCGAGCCGCAAGAGCTCGTCTTCGTCAGTGCCATTCGCCGTGATCGCGCGGATGAGTTCGGGTTCGCCGTGCGAGAGGGTGCCGGTTTTGTCGAAGGCAATTGAGTTTGCCTTCGCGAGCGCTTCGAGCGTTGCGCCGCCTTTGACGATGATGCCGCCGCGCGCCGAAGCGCTCATGCCACCCATGAATGCGACCGGCGCCGCGATGAGGAGCGGACACGGCGTTGCGAGTACGAGCACCTCGGCGAACCGCACGGGGTCGCCCGAGAGCCACCAGGCAATGCCGGCAATGGCGAGTGAGACGATTGTGAAGGGCACCGCGAACCGGTCAGCGATGCGCACGGTCGGGGCCTTGGCCGACTCGGCCTCTTGCACGAGCGCAATGATCTGCTGGTACTGCGAGGAGGCGGCATCGGCCGTGGCCCGCAAGTGCACGGCCTGTTCACTATTGAGCGCACCCGAGAGGATGCGTTCACCCGCCGTGTGCGTCACCGGCAGGCTCTCGCCGGTGAGGGATGATTCGTCAAACACCGCCTCGGCGCTGAGCAGCACACCGTCGACGGGCACGACCTCGGCAGGCTTAATGAGCAGCAAATCTCCCGCGACCACCTCGTCGACCGGCAGATCAGTCACCGTGGCATTGGGCGCATCGGAACTCAGGCGGTGCGCCGTTTGCGGTGCCCGCTTGAGGAGCGCATCGAGATCCTTCGTCGCCCGCGAGGCGGCGTAGTCCTCCAACGCCTCGCCGCCCGAGAGCATGAGCACGATGATGAGCGCGGCGATGTACTCGCCCACCCAAGTGGCCGCGGCCATCGCCACCACCGCGAGAATGTCAAGTCCGAAGTGCCCGCGCAGAATGTCGCGAATCATGCCGATGGCCGTCCACACAATGATGCCGACGACATAGATCGTCGCGATCCAGCGGCCAATGGCATACTGGCCTGCACCCTCGAGCATGAGCACGGTCGCCAGCACGACGATAGTCGCCGCGACGATCGGGTACTTCACCAAAAAAGTCCTGATCTTGTTCATATATCTATTGTCGGCGAGGGCTGAAATTGCCGCCAGCGAGGGCAGGCTTGCCTGAATTTAGGTGTGGCTCAGCTCACCGCAGTGGGATGCTTGCCCGGCGCACGGGCGTAGGCTGGAACGCACGCTGGGAACGGAGTTCCGAGCATCCTGTTGCCTGTTTGTGAAGGAACCTGATGACGAACACCGACGATTTGATTGAGCGCAATCGCGAGTACGCCAGCACCTACCCGGGGCCCAAGCCGTTGCGCCCTGGCAAGCACATTGCGGTCGTTGCCTGCATGGACTCCCGTCTGCAGATCTTCCCGATGCTCGGCCTCGAACTTGGCGACGCGCACATTATTCGTAATGCCGGTGGCGTCATCACCGACGACATGATTCGTTCGCTCACCATTTCGCAGCGCATGCTCGGCACCCGCGAGATCATCCTCATCCACCACACTAATTGCGGTCTGTCGACGTTCACCGAAGACCAGTTCGACGACAAACTCATGACCGAAACCGGCGCCCGCGCGCACTGGAAGGCGGAGTCGTTCAAGGACGTCGATGCTTCGGTGCGCGAGTCGATTCGTCGCATCCTGCAATCGCCCTTTATTGAGCACAAGGATGCGGTGCGTGGGTTCGTGGCCGACGTCGACACGGGACTGCTGCGCGAGGTCTTCCCCTCGTGACCGGCTGGCGGCTCGTCGAAACCCGCTTCGGGCCAATAGGTCTTGAGGCGACCGCCGCGGGCTTGCGGCAGGTGTGGTTGCCGCCGACGATCCCGCCAGATTTCGCGACGATGCCAGGCGAGGATGCTGACGAAGCGGTGCTCGACACTGTCGAGACCCAGCTACTCGAGTATTGCGCGGGGGAGCGACGCGAGTTCGATGTGCCGCTTGATTGGTCACTCGTGCCCTGTGGATTTACCGGTGAGGCGCTCCGCGGCATCGCTGAAATTGGCTTTGCTGAGGTGGAATCGTACGGTGAGATTGCCGCGCGCGTCGGGCACCCGCGGGCGGCGCGTGCCGTGGGCACGGCCTGTTCGAAGAACCCATTGCCGCTCGTCGTGCCCTGCCACCGGGTGGTGCGTGCCGGAAGCATGGGCAGCTACGGCGGCGGCGAGGCGATGAAGCAGGCGCTCCTCGAACACGAGTTTGCGGGTGCGGGCATTGAGATTTGGCCGGAGTGGTGGCGATCGTGACGCTGATGGGAGCGCGTGACAGGTGAGTCGACGGGTAAGTCGGAGCCGACTATTGCGTGCCCGGGCTCGCCGGGGCATGCTGCTCAGCGATGCGCGGCTCTCGTTTGCTGACGACGAGGTCATTGCCCAGTGGCAGGAACGTCAGCGAGAAGAGCTTGCCCGCTGGCAGGAGTGGCTTCAGAGTTTCCCGCCGCAACCGGTGTGGCGGGTGCGCGGGCGGCGGCGCAGTGACCGCAAGCATCCGGCCCGAAGTGTGCCGCTATTTACGATTCCACCCTGGTGGCGTCGTTTGCCGGGTGCACTGCGGTTCGGAGTGTCGATCGCGGCCGATTCGTTTGTTTGGGACTACCTGCAGGCTCGCTCGCTACGACCTCGACAGGTGCCAGGCCGGTTTTCGCCCGAAGACAACAACCACTCGTCACTGCCAACGGTGGTGCTCATCCCGGGGTTTCTCACGAACTGGCAATTCATGATGCCGATTGCTGAGACGCTGACTCGGCTCGGTCTGCAGGTGCGGGTGCTCCCGCAGCTTGGGTTCATGCTTGATTCGGTCGAGGCGTTGGCAGAGCAAGTGATCGATGATTTGCGTGTGCACGCCGATACTGGACCAGTGGTTTTTGTCACCCATTCGAAGGGTGGGTTGGTGGCCAAACGAGTGCTCCTCGCCGACCCTGAGGGCGAACTGGCACTTGGTGCGGTGACGATATCGGCACCCTTTGCTGGTGCACGGGCCGCACGGCTCGTGAGTGGCACGGTGCCGTTGCCGTATGTGCGTGAAGTGGTGATGTTGCGTCCGGGTACGCCGGCGATGCTCGACCTCGCGCGCGAGACGGCGGCAAATTCGCGCATCACGACAATCTCGCCAATCGTTGACGAAATTGTGGGGGCTGGTGGCGCACTGCCGGGCGCGAGGAATATCGCGGTGAGTTCGATTGGTCACAATCTCTTGCTCGCTGACGCGCGCGTGCATCGCATCATTGTGCGCGAGGTGCGTCGTCTGGTGCGGGCGGATGCAGCGAACGAGTCGTAGGAGTCTGTTTACCGCCGCGGGTCGGCGAGGATGGGGAACTACGACCGCGCACATGACGTGGATTGGAGAGGTGGGATGAGTCGCAGGGTGAGCCGCAGTCGGCTCTTGCTCACGCGGGTGCGGAGGGGGTTGCTGCTCACTGATGCAAGGCTCTCGTTTGCTGACGACCAGGTCATCGCCCAGTGGCAGGAACGTCAGCGCGAAGAGCTTGCCCGCTGGCAGGAGTGGTTTCAGCAGCTGCCGGCGCAGGTGGCGCAGACGCCCGAAGCGCGGGTGCGTCGGATGGGATGGTTGCGTCGCATTGCTCGCTCGAGAATCGCGATGCGTCGCTTGCGCGCGGTTGAACTGCGACTTCCCGAACTGCAATTGCCCGAGGTCGATCTTTCGGAGCTGTCGCTCACCCAGATCTCGACGCGACTCGCGGCCGAGTTTGAGCCGGCGAAGTTTCACCGGCGAATTATGGATGCGGCACGGTTCGCCGCATCGCTTGGTGCGGACTCGGCGATCTGGGTGTATTGGCAAACTCGCTCGCTGGTGCGGTTGACCCCACCGCCGCAATTGCTTGCTGGTGATCCCTCGCTGCCGGTGGTGTTGCTCATTCAGGGCTGGTCGACCACGTGGCGATTCATGGAGCCGATCGCCGAGGCACTTGATCGCGCCGGGTATCGGGTGCGGATGTTGCCGCAGCTCGGTCGTATGACCGGGTCGAGTGACCACCTGACGGAGCTTGTGATGCGCTATCTGCAATCGCACCGGGAGCTGTTGCCAGTGGTGCTCGTGACTCACTCGCGTGGCGGCATCATCGCGAAAAAGTTGCTGCAGCGCGACCCCGAGGGCGAGTTCGTGCTCGGTGCTGTGACACTCTCGGCACCGTTCTCGGGAGCGAAGGCAGCGCGCCTGATTCGGGCCGAGCTGCCGGGGCTCGAGGCAGTGACACTGCTTCGACCCGGCTCGCCGGCGCTCCATGAGCTTGCGCGCGAGACTGCCGCGAATTCGCGCATCACGACGATTTCGCCGATCGTCGATGAGATCGTCGGTTCGGGTGGTGCGCTTCCTGGCGCGCGTAACCTCGCGGTGAGTTCGATTGGCCACAACCTGCTGCTCGCCGAGCCGCGGGTGCACCGCGCGGTGGTGGCCGAGGTCGAACGCATCGCGGCGGCGGCCCGGGCTCACTGAGTCGGGATGCGGCGGCGCACTCTGCTGGCCTAGGCACTTAGCTCGCCCGGGCCCGCAGCGCCGACCACACCTCCCAGAGTTGCTTGAGATCTTGCGCCGAGGTCGCCTGCACTGAGACACCGCGCTCGCCGGTGCGGCGCACCGTGCCGTGAATAACGAGGAGCGGTGTGCCAAAGAGCACTTCGCCACTCGCCTGCTGTGCATCCTCGAAGAAGGTGGCGTCAGCGCATCCTGAACCATCGTCAACGCTGATGAACACCACCCGCTTGCCGCTACGCATTGGCGGGGTCTGGGTGGCCACGCGCACCCCCGCCACGATCACCTCGGCGCCACCGCGCAGGCCGAGCAGTTCCCCTGCGGGGGTCACCCCGAGCTCATCGAGGAGCGGCCGGTAGCCGTCGATGACGTGCTCCGAGAGATCAAGCGCGAGCACCTCGAGTTCGGCCTGCACCCGCGCTCGAGCATCGAGATCGGGCGCGCCACCTGCCTCGACCGGCACATGATCGACCGGAGCGTGACCGCCTTCAAGCGCGAGCGGTAGCTCGAGCACATCCGCGCCGACCTTGCGTTTGCGGGCCCGCGGCCGCGAGCGAATCGCAGTGATGAGCTCGCCACGGGTGGGCCGGGCAGGTTCGAGTTCATCGAGCGCGCCAATGAGCGCGAGCCGTTCGGCGAGCGGCCGGGACGGGCGGGCGCGGCCAAGGAAGTCGCCGAGTGATTCGTAAGGGGCGTGCGCCTGGATGCGCGCGAGTTCAGCCTCCGAGATCCCGCGGATATCGGCGAGCGAAAGCCTGATACCGAGATCGCCCGGCGCCGTTGCGGTGCCGGGGGCGGTGTCGCGCACACGCTCAACGACAAACTCAGCGGTCGACACATTAACGTCGACCGGCAGAATCGGAATCCCAAGCCGACGGGCATCGCCGAGCAGCAAGCGCTTCGGATACATACCCGGATCATGGGTGAGCAACCCCGCAAAAAACTCAGCCGGATAGTGGGTCTTCAGCCACGCCGTCTGCCAGGTCGGCAACGCAAACGCCGCCGCATGCGCCTTGCAGAAGCCGAACGAGCCGAAGCCCTTGAGCACATCCCAAATGCGGTCAATCTGCGCGTCAGTGAACTTGCGACGTCCCTGCGCATCCCGGTTCTTGGCGGTCTCGCGCCGGAACCGTTCTTCAATCGACTGCCCGCGCTTCTCCATGAGCCGGCGCAGCTCATCGGCCTCGGCGAGGTCGATGCCCATGCACTCGTGCAAGATGCGCAGCACCTGCTCGTGATAGACGACCACCCCGTAGGTCTCGGCAAGAAACGGTCGAAACGAGGGATGCAACCAATCGGGTGTCGCAAACCCGTGCTTCACGTCGAGGAAGGGCGCGACCATATTGCCCTTCATCGGGCCGGGGCGGAAGAGCGAGATATCGGCGATGAGGTCGTCGTAGACATCGGGTTGCATCTTGCCGATGAGTTCGCGCTGGCCAGGCGACTCGATCTGGAACATGCCGAGCGTGTGCGTCGTGCGAATCGCCTCGAACGTGACCTCATCGTCTTTGGGAATATCGTCGAGCACGACGTGACCATCGCGCGAGACATAGCTCGTGTCGGGGGCGAGCCCACCGCGCACGGCGGCTTGTGGTCCGTGCATCCGGCTTATTTCACCGACCGCATAGGCGAGCGCAGATTGCATGCGCACCCCGAGCACATCGAGTTTGAGCAGCCCCATATCGTCAATATCGTCTTTGTCGTATTGGCTCATCGGCAGCTCGAGCCCGCTCGGTTGCACCGGCGTGGTCGACAGCAGGGTCGCGTCGCCGATGAGCACGCCGCAGGGATGCATCGAGAGGTGCCGGGGGAGCCGGTCGAGCCGTTCGGCGAGATCGATGAGGAGGTCGAGATCGCGGTCGCGTTTGGCTTCATCGGCAAGTTTGGCGAGTTCGGGTTTCTCTTTGAGTACCTCACGAAACTCGCCCGCATTGAAGCGCCACAGTGACTTTGCGATCTTGTCGATGCGGGCCTCGTCGAGTCCGAGCGCGAGCCCGGCATCGCGGGCGGCGCCGCGCGCGCGGTAGGTCGAATGCATGGAGAGCAGGGCCGTGCGTTCGCGGCCATAGCGCTGGAAGATCATGCGGTAGACATCGTGGCGGCGGGCAGACTCGACGTCGACGTCAATATCGGGCAGGGTCGAGCGCTTGCGGCCGAGAAACCGTTCGAACACGAGGTCGTGCTCGATCGGGTTCACATTGGAGATGCGCAGCAGGTAGTTGACGAGGCTTGAGGCACCGGAGCCGCGGGCCTGGTTGCGCACACCCATCGCGCGAATCGAGTCGGTGACATCGGCGACGGCGAGGAAATAGGTGGCGAAGCCGAAGCCGTTGATGGTGCTGAGTTCATCGCGCAACCGCAGGTCGAGGGTGGTGCGTTCAGTGCCAGCGGCATCGGGAAAGCGCTCGTTGAGGGCGGCTTCACAGCGGCGGGCGAGCGCGCGGGCGGGGTCGCCGGTGATGCCGAGCACGCTCGGTTCGGGAACTTTGGGTTGCTGCCAGCGCACATCGCTAACCGGGTCGAGGCGGCAGCGTGCAGCGAGCTCGGCGGTGGTGCCGAGCAATTCGTCGAGGGCGATGCGGCCAAGTCCGGTGCGGCCAACGATGAGTTCGCCGAGTGCCCGCATCCGGTCGGGTGATTTGAGCCAGGCCTGGGCATTCGGCTGCGGCGGGAAGGAGCCGAGCGGTCGCAACTCGCCCGCGGCATCGAGCACATCGCCGGTGAGTGCGTCATCGGGGTCGAGATAGCGCACCTGGTTCGTGAGCACCGCGGGGATGCGGCAGGTATGCGCGAGCTCAAGCATCGCTGCCGCGTGGGCGAGGGAGGCGGCGGCCCCGGGTTCGGTGAGGTGACAGACAATCTCGAGGGCGATGGCTCTGGGGAGCTGGCGTTGCCATGAGCGGATGCGTGCCCGTGCCTCATCGGGACGACCCGCGGCGAGTGCCAGGCCGACATCGGAGTGGGGACCGAGGAGCACCGTGCCGAGGGTGTCGTGCTCGCCGAGGAGGAAGGGGGAGAAGCGTTTCGGGGCGAGCTGTGCGCGGTGCTGGCGGCGAGCGGTGAGGTTGGCGCCGCGCGGTGGCATATGCGCGGCCGAAATGAGCCGGGAGAGCGCCGCCCAGCCGAGCCCGTCATTCGCGCCGTGCGCCAGCACCGTCACCCGCGGCCGCTTCACCGCGTCCGGTGCGCTGAGGCCACCCGGTGCACTGAGGCTCTCGAAGTGTGCCGCCGTCAGGCGGCCGCCTTTTGGTTGGTCGAGTGACGCCGTGAGGTGGCCACCTTTTGGTTGGTCGAGTGCCGCCGGCAGGCGGTGTATCGAGACCCCCGCCTCACCCCCACCCTCAAGCGCCAAATCCACCCCCACCACCGGAGCGACCCCCGCCGCAATGCACGCGCGAATATGCCGAACCGCGCCGTAGAGGCCATCGCGGTCGGTGATCGCCGCCGCCTCGGCGCCCCACTCCGCAGCCCTGGCGACAAGGGCTTCGGGGGCCGAGGTGCCGTGGTGCGTTGAGAACGCCGAAGCGACGTGTAGATGCGGAAATGCACTCATGGCTATGCGAACAATCTTTCGTCTATTTCGTCGTCCCAGGCGCGCGCGAGCGACCAGGAGCCATCGGGGAGTCGGGTGAGGTCGAAGCTGCCGTCGAGGGGTCGGCGCACCGGCTGCAGGGGAGTTGCATCCACTCGCCACATCTCGCGCTCGAAGCGACCGCCGCTTCCACGTGGTGCCCGTGTTGCGGCCAGCCACCAGGGTTCGCGGCTGAGCCAGGGTTCGGGCGCGCAGGTGACGCCGTAGCGCACGCCGCGCCAAATAAAGCGCACGGGGGCGCCGTTCGGTGAGAGCTCCACCTCGACCTGTTCGTCGACGACCATGATCTCCTCCATCGTTCGTAGTCGAATCTATGTTCGACAATGAACGTAGATGGAGCCTACGACACGAGGTGGCGACCCGCTAGTTCTGGATGCTGTGGATCAGCACGCTGCCCAAAATGTCATCCAGATGGGCCGATCCGGTTATATAACCGGATCGGCCCATCTGGATGACATCTAGGGTTTGCGGTACGCAACAGCACCGCATCCTGATGACAATTAGGTCGAGCTACTCGGCGAGTTCCGGCGGGAACGGCCGCGCAATGCGGCGGTCGCCAAGGGTCTTCGAGAGGTCAACGAGCTCCGCCGCCGACGGGTCGTCATCGAGCAGGCCCAGCTGCGCGAGTTTCTGCATGAGAATGGCGCCGTTCGGGGCGTGCACCCACGGCACATTCGTGCGCGCACGCCAACGAGCCGATGAGGATGCGCGGGCGCCCGCAAGCACCGACTCGGTGTTCGAGAGCTGGCGGATCGCGACGCCAACCACCGCATCCGGGTGCTCTTCGGCAAACTCACCGAAGATCTCCTCATCGTGCTGTCCGTCGTCACCGATGAGCAGCCACTGCATGTGCGGGAACTCTTCGTGCAGGCGGCGCAGGTTCTCACGCTTGTGCTCGGTGCCCGAACGGAACAGCCGCTGCGGGGTGGGGCCCCAATCGGTGAGCAACAGCGGCCCGAAGGGGTAGAGGTTGCGGCCGAGGAAGCGCGCGAGCGTCGGCGCCACATTCCACGAACCGGTCGAAAGGTAGAGCACCGGCGTCGTGTCATGACCGAAGCGGTCGATCAGGCGGTCGTAGAGCACGTTCATCCCCGGCACTGCCGAGCGCGCGTGCTCATCGAGCACGAAGGTATTCCACGCGGCGAGCAACGGACGCGGCAGCGAGGTCACCATCACCGTGTCGTCAATATCCGAGACAATGCCGACGCGCTGCTCATCACCGACGATAAAGATCTTCGCCTCCGAGACTTCGCCATCGGCGCTCACAAACTCAATGGTGTTCCAGCCCGGAGGCAGCGTTGCCGGAATGTGCTGGTCAATGATGCCGCCGCGATCGGCCTCGAAGGGATGCTCCACCTCGCCAATACGCACGAAACCCTGTGCGTGCGGCACAGCAACGCGCGTGAATCCGCGCCAACCGCGCACTGAGCGCTCCTTGCGACGCTTGCCAATACGCAGCGTCGGGAAGCGGCGACGGCCAGCGCGGCGCACCGCGACCGGCACCATGTGCACTCGGCCGAACACGCGCACCCACTCGGTCGAGCCGTAGCCCGCGTAGGCCTCCACCGCTTCAACCTGGCCGCGCTCGCGGGCGCGGTGCATGCGAGTGCGTTTGATCGCATCCTCAATGCGGAAAGCATTGTTGATCGCGAGTCGGCTTAGCGGGTTGCTAATGACTCGATCACGGATCGGTTCTCGGCGGGGAGTGATGATGCGCACCCGGTCATCCTTCCATGGCCGGGCAACAGCGCCGTACCAGCGGCTCGGGGCGGCTAGAGTTCGATCGGTTCGATGAGCGCGGCATCGTTTTCGCGCACATTGCCGACGCGGCGGTCGACCGGATAGTGCTCAAGGCGCTCGGCAACCGTGGCCGAGCGATCGGCGAAGTCGAGGATGAGATCGGCATTGCCGTCGACGGTGGGGTCGAGCCACTCGGCGACGTCAGTGCGGTCGAGAAAGACGGGCATCCGGTCATGCAATTCGGCCATTGGTCCGGGTGCCGAATCGCGCGTAAGAATCGTCGCGCTGAGCAGCCACTCGCCGTCGGGCGCCCGCCACCACTCGTAGAGCCCGGCGAAGAGCATGAGCGAGCCATCGGCCGGTCGAATGAAATAGGGCTGCTTTGTGCCGCCCGCGAGCTTTTGCCACTCGTAGTAGCCATCGGCGGGAATCACACCGCGACGCTTCTTCACGGACGCACGAAAGGTGGGCTTCGTCGCGGCAGTCTCGCTGCGGGCGTTGAACGCGCGCACGCCCACCGACTCGTCTTTCGCCCAGGTCGGCACGAGTCCCCAGCGGGCGAGTTCGAGCCGGCGAATCGGCTCAGGTCCGTACTCATCGACTTCTTCGGCCGGGGCTGCGGCTTCGACGACGATTGGGATGCGCGTGGTCGGGGCGACGTTGTACGACTCGCGCACGGGCTCGTCACTCACGCGATCTACCTCGAGATCGGCAGCGAGATCAGCGCTCGCGCGCGCGACGACGAACCTTCCGCACATGCATCCAGCGTACGCGCGGCGGGCCTCTGCGAGGCTGGTGGGATGCTCAACGAGCTCATTGACTGGCTGATTAGTACCGTGCAACAGATTGACCCGGTGCTGAGATTCCTGCTCGCTGGCTTGGCGATTCTGCTGGAAACGAGCCTGCTCATCGGGCTCATCGTGCCCGGGGATACGGTGCTTCTGGTCGCCTCGACCGGCGTGACGAACTGGGGTGCGTGGGCGGCACTCGTCGCGGCCGGCATCATCGGCGCGCTCTGCGGCGAATCGCTCGGCTACCTCATTGGTCGCTGGCTCGGTGAACCGTTGCAACGCTCGTGGCTCGGCCGCAAGATCGGCGCGAAGCGCTGGGCCGCCGCCGAAGCGTTCCTGCATCGGCGCGGGGGAGTGGCGGTGTTTATCTCGCGCTTCTTGCCGGTGCTGCACTCACTCGTGCCAGCAACCGCCGGCATCGCGCGCATGCCCTATCGCAAGTTCATGGCCTGGACTGCCCCCGCCTGCACCATTTGGGCGCTTGCCTATGTGTCGGCCGGGGCGCTCGCGACCGCAAGCTATGCCCAGCTCGGTCAACGCCTGCACTGGGCGGGCTACATCTTTGTCGCGGTGATCGTGCTGTTCCTGGTCGGGATGTGGTTGGTCAAGCGGATGCTCTCGCGCCGCGTCGACGCCGAGGTCGATGCTGAACTCGACTCCGAGCGCAAAAAGGATGTGGACGCATCCGAGTTTGCAAGCGAGTGACGAAACCTACGCCTGACCGCGCGAGGGATTCGTACAAATAGTGAATGGCGTTCATCCGTTCACCCAGAGGACTAGACTGGCGGCGGAGTCTTCGCTGAGAAATCAAGTCGAAACCGAGATCCCAGCGAACTCGTACCATTCCTCATTCAATCGGAGGGTTTCGTGGACGCCTTACTGGATCCGCTCGTTCTGTCTCGATGGCAATTTGGCCTGACGACGCTGTACCACTTCTTGTTCGTGCCGATCACGCTGGGCATGGTGCTCGCGGTCGCGATCTGGCAGACCGCCTGGGTGCGCACCGGCAAGGTCGTCTACCTGCAGCTCACCCGCTTCTTCGGTCAGATGTTCCTCATCAACTTTGCGATGGGCATCGTCACCGGCATCGTGCAGGAGTTCCAGTTCGGTATGAACTGGTCAAACTACTCGCGCTTTGTCGGTGACATTTTTGGTGCACCGCTCGCGTTCGAGGGCCTGCTCGCCTTCTTCATGGAAGCGACCTTCATTGGTCTGTGGATCTTCGGCTGGAACAAGCTCAAGCCCGGCGTCCACCTCATCACCATCTGGATGACCGTGGTCGGCACCTGGGTCTCGGCCTACTTCATCCTCGCCGCGAATGCGTTCATGCAGAATCCGGTCGGCTACGAACTCAACGCCGAAACGGGTCGTGCCGAGCTCGTCGACTTTGGCGCCGTGCTCTTCAACCCGGTGGCGCTCACGCAGCTGCCGCACACACTGACCGCCTCGGTCATGCTTGCCTGCACGATCATCGTTGCGACCGCCGCCTGGCACCTCAAGAAGGGCCAGCACATTGAGACCTTCCGCCCGGCGCTGAAGTTCGGCCTCTGGGGTGTGCTCATCTCGGGCTTCGGCATCATGATTTCGGGTCACTCGCTCGGCCTGGCAATGACCGAGACGCAGCCGATGAAGATGGCCGCGGCCGAGGCCATGTATGCGACGTCTTCGGGCGCGGATGCATCCTTCTCGCTCTTCTCGATTGGTACGCCAGATGGCGCGCACGAGGTCTGGTCACTGCGCATCCCGTATCTCGCGGCCTTCCTCGCCACGAACTCGTTCGAAGGCACCGTGCACGGTCTCAACGACCTGCAGGCCGACTACACCGCCCTTTACGGTGCTGGCGACTACATGCCGATCATCTGGATCACCTACTGGTCGTTCCGCTGGATGATGTTCTTCGGCTTCGCCGCCATGGCAATCGCCTTCATCGGCCTCATCGTCACCCGCAAGAGCTACGACACGAAGCCGTGGCACTGGAACATCGCGATCTGGACCGCCACCTTCCCACTCTGGGGCATCCTCATCGGTTGGGTGTTCACCGAAATGGGGCGCCAGCCGTGGATCGTGTTCGGTCTGATGAAGACCGAAGACGGTGTCTCACCCAATGTCACCGGCCTCACGGTGCTCCTCTCGCTCGTCGGCTTCACGCTCGTCTACGGCATCCTCGCCGTGGTCGAACTCAAGCTGCTGCTCAAGGCGGCGCAATCCGACCCCATCCAGGTCGAAGCGGCCAATGAAGACGGCGTCGTTGAAAACGTCGAAGACCTCAAGGTGAAAGCGAGCGTCTACTAATGGATCTGCAGATTCTCTGGTTCTGGATCGTCGGATTCCTGTTCATCGGGTACTTCGTCCTCGACGGCTTCGACTTCGGCGTTGGCATCGCCCTGCCCTTCGTGGGCAAGGACGACACCGACCGTCGCGTACTCATCAACACCATCGGCCCGATCTGGGACCTCAACGAGACCTGGGTCATCGTCGCCGGTGCGTGTCTGTTCGCCGCCTTCCCTGAGTGGTACGGCACGATCTTCGCCGGTGCCTACCTGGCACTGTTCGTCATCCTCATCGCACTGATTGTGCGCGGCGTCTCGTTTGAGTACCGCCACCAGGGCAAGGGCGTGCAGTGGACCCGCTGGTTCGACGGCATGATCTTCTGGGGCTCGGCGATCCCGGCGCTGCTGTGGGGTGTCGCCTTCGCGAACATCGTGCGCGGTATGCCGATGGTTGAGGCAGTCGCGGGTGGCACCAATGTCACCGGTGAACTCACCTTCCACTACAACTACTCGGGCACGTTCTTCGATCTGCTCAACTTCTACTCGCTGCTCGGTGGCCTCACGACGCTCGCGCTGTTCTTCTACCACGGCCTCGTGTTCATCACGCGCAAGACCGATGGTGAGCTGCAGCAACGCGCGAAGCGCCTCGCGACTCTCGTTGGTGTGGCCGTCGCGGTGCTCGCGATCGCCTTCCTCGGCTGGACCGTCATCGCCTACTTCAGCGTGCCGACGCTCGTGCTTTGCCTCATCGCAGTGCTCGCGTTCGTCGCCTCGTGGGTGGCGAACCTCATGGGTAAGGATGGGGCTGCGTTCGGTTTCGGTGTCGTCACCATCATTGGCGCGGTTGGCGGGCTCTTCTCGACGCTCTTCTTCTCGCACGGTGGCGAGCACATGCTCATGAAGAACCTCATCGAGGGTGGCCGCGATATGACCATCTACAGCGGTTCGGCAAGCCAGACGACGCTGGAAATCATGTCGTGGGCGTTCCTGTTCATCATGCCGTTTGTCATCGCCTACCAGGCGTGGTCATTCTGGACCTTCCGCAAGCGCCTGCGTCGCGACGACTTCATTGCCGAGGCGGAATCGCCTGCGGTGGAGCACGTCGGCGCGTAGTCGCTGAATAATCAGGCCCTCGGAGACCTCCGGGGGCCTGATTTCGTTTCTGGGGTCGGCGAAGTGGTGCAGAAACAAGGGTCATCCGGCGATATGCGCCGGATGATGCCTGTTTTTGCTCCACTTGGCCGACGCGCTCTCTTCGGGTTCGCGAAATCTCGCCGGACTAAAGTGGAGGCACCGTGAAACCGCTTGATCCCCGCCTGCTTCGCTACGCTCGCTCATCCCGTGCGTTCTTGGTGCTCGGCGGATTGATCGGCGTCGTGCAGACCTTCGCGATGATCGGTTTCGCCTGGTGCATTTCGCTCGTCATCGTGCGAGCAATTGATGGCCAGGGTGCCGGAGCGCTTGCGCCATTCCTCTGGGGCGCACTTGCGTTTATCGTGGTTCGCGCCGCCACCCAGTGGCTCACCGAAGTCGCCGGTGCCCAAGCAGCTGCCCGCGCCAAGATGGAGCTACGCGCAGAACTCATGCGCGCGGTCGCAAAGCTCCGACCGACGCGGCTCGGTGGCTCCACCACCGAGGTGACGACGCTCGCCACCCACGGGCTCGAGGCGCTCGACCCCTACTTCGGCAAATACCTGCCGCAACTCATCCTCACATTCACCGCGATGCCGCTCCTCATCGGCTTCACCTTCCTGGTTGACCCGGTGTCCGCGATCACCGAGGTGCTCACTATCCCGGTGATTCCGCTGTTCATGATTTTGATCGGGTGGGCGACCCAACGGGTGCAGCGACAGCAGTTCGATTCGCTCACGACGCTCGCGAACTCGTTCCTCGAGATCATTGCCGGGCTTTCGACGCTCAAGGTCTTTGGCCGTGCGCGTCGCCAGCGAGACCGGGTCGCCGCAATTACCGAGGATTACCGTCGCTCAACCATGAAGGTGCTGCGGCTCTCGTTCCTGTCGGGTTTCGCGCTAGAACTCTTCGCCTCACTCGCCGTGGCGCTCGTGGCAGTGCAGATCGGCATCCGGCTTATCGACAATGACATGGCGCTGCAAGCCGGACTCATGGCACTCATCCTTGCCCCCGAGGTGTTTGCGCCGTTGCGTCAGGTCGGTGCGCAATTCCACGCGGCGTCCGAGGGCGTCACTGCCTCGCAACGGGTCTTCGTGATCATTGAGCGCGCGGCAAGCGTGAGTGACGCTGAGTCGGCGCGTCCCGATGCCGAGACCGCGCCCCGCCTGCGCACCGGGCTCGAATTGCGCGACGTGACCGTCGCCTACGACGGCCGCCCGGTGCTTGACGCGCTGGATGCATCCTTTGCTCGCGGCCAGGTCACCGCGATCGTGGCGGAGTCGGGCGCCGGTAAGTCGACCTTGCTCGCGTTCATTCGCGGTGAGCTCGATGCCGCCGACGCGACTGGAATCCGCGAACTCGATGGTGCCGAACTCTCGGCGGCTTATGCGCACAATCATCTTGCATGGATGGGGCAATCACCCTCGCTCATGCAGGGCACGGTGCGTGACAACGTCGCGCTCGGCCGCCCCGAGCTCAGCGACGAGGCAGTGCAGGATGCACTCAATCTCGCGGGTCTCGACTGGCTCGACCCAGCGCGCGAACTCGGTGTTGGCGGTGAGGGCCTCTCGGGCGGCCAGGCGCAGCGGCTCGCGCTCGCCCGCACGATCGCCCGCGCTCGCGCGATTGATGCGGCGCTCGTGCTTGCCGATGAGCCGACGAGTGCGCTCGACGCCGAACGTGAGCAGGTCATCATTGCGGCCCTGCGCACTCTCGCCGAAGAGGGACGCGCGGTCATCGTCGTGAGCCACCGGCCCGCGGTTGTGGATGCGGCCGACCGGGTACTAGAGGTGCGCACGATCGTGAGCACTGCATCCGTAGCGGGAGGTGCCGATTGAGCACCGAGACTCGCGCGCCCGACGCCACCCAGTCGCGCCCGCTCGACCGCATGCTCGGCCTCGACCCCGACGAGCGGCGGGTGCTCGAACTCGCGATGCCGCCGGCCCGGCGCATGGTGCCGACCATCGCCTGGGGTGTGCTCTGGGCGATCTCGGTGGTGGCGCTCCTCGCGACGAGCGCGTTCCTCATCACTCGTGCCGAACTCATCATCCATATTCTTTGGCTCGGCATCCCGATCGTTGCCGTGCGCATGTTCGCGCTTGGACGAGGCGTCTTCCGCTACCTCAAGCAGCTGCAGGGGCATGATGCCTCATTCCGACAGCTTGCGGCGATGCGGGTGGGCCTGCTCGATCGGCTCGTGCCGCTCGCGCCGGCGGGGCTCGGTCGCACCGGCCGCGGCGACCTGCTTGCCCGGCTCGTCGATGACGTTGACGAGCTGCAATTCCTGCCGCTGCGCGTTGCCGAACCGCTCATCACCTCGACGATTACGGCGCTCCTGGCGGTGGCCGGTATCGCGCTCATTTCGGTGCCGGCGGCACTCACCCTGCTCGTCTGCCTCGCGCTCTCGTTCATCATCGCGACCCTTGCGCAGGCTCGTATCGCCGGTGGCGCCGACCGCGCGATCGCGCCGCTGCGCGCTCGCCTCGGCGACCTCGTGCACGACACCATCACGAATCTCGACACCCTGCGCGCTTACGACGCACTCGATACGCAGCTTGAGCGCATCGAGGTGGCTGATCGCGAGCTGAGCGAAGCACTGCGCCGCTCGTCATTCGGCGCAGGCGTAGTCACCGGTGCGATGACGCTCTTTGCTGGCGTTGCGACGGTGGTGGCGCTGTTCTGGGGTGTTGACCCGGTCGTCGCTGGCACGATGATCCCCGAGTTCCTCACGCTCATTGCGCTCGTGCCGCTCGCACTCTTTGAAGTGTTTGCGCTCGTGCCGCAGGCCGTGGCCGCCTGGCGCCGCGTGCGAGTCTCGGCGGGGCGCATCGCCACCGTCGCGCCGGCCGAGATCCCGGCTGAGATTCCCGTAGCCTCCGGTTCGACGCCGATGCCGGAAGGCCCGCTCGACCTTGAACTCGCAGACCTCTCGGCACGCTGGCCGCACGCTGACCGCGACGCCGTCTCGAATCTCAGCCTGCGCATCCCCGCGGGCGCCCGGATGCTGCTCGCTGGCGAATCGGGTGCCGGCAAGACGACGCTCGCGAATGTGCTCGTGCGCTTCCTTGAGTACCGCGGCAGCTTCCGCGTCGGTGGGGTAGAAGCGCGCGACGTCGACCCCGATGAATTGCGCCGCCGTATCGGGCTCATCGAGCAACGTGCGCACATCTTTGACGACAGCATCCGGCAGAACCTCCTCTTCGCCCGCGACACCGCGAGTGACGACGAACTCGAAGCCGCAATCGAACGCGTTGGTCTCGGTGCCTGGATGCGCGAGCGCGGCGGTCTCGACGCGCCCGTTGGCGAACGGGGCGCGCTCGTCTCCGGCGGACAGGCGCAGCGCATTGCGCTCGCGCGGGCTCTCCTCGCTGATTTCCGCGTGCTCGTGCTCGACGAGCCGACCGCGAACGTCGACCCGGGTCGTGCCGATCAGCTCATCGCCGACCTCATCGGTGCGGCAGGCGTCGACGACACCGTGATCATCATCAGCCACACGCCGATTGACCCGGCGCTTGTGACGCAGCGCGTGCATCTCGCGGCACAATAGCCAGCCACAAGACAACGTCTGCGCGCGGCTAGAATGGGGAAGTTCATCCCCGATCTGAAAGAAGCGAACGCAGTGACCGCTGAGCGCGACGACGACCGCAATGATTACGACTTCCGCCGTCTCGAGGCAAAGTGGCGGCCGATCTGGGATGAGCTTGAGCCCTTCGACACGACAAAGGCTGATGACGAGCGCCCACGCAAGTACGTGCTCGACATGTTCCCGTACCCCTCGGGCGATCTGCACATGGGTCACGCCGAGCAGTACGCCCTCGGTGACGCGGTGGCGCGTTTCTGGCGCCACCAGGGCTTCAACGTGTTGCACCCGATCGGTTGGGACTCGTTCGGTCTGCCCGCCGAAAACGCGGCGATCAAGCGCGGTGGTGCGCCGAAGGACTGGACGTACGACAACATCGCCCAACAGCGCGAATCGATGCGTCGCTACGCCGCGAGCTTCGACTGGAACCGGGTGATCCACACCTCCGACCCCGAGTACTACAAGTGGAACCAGTGGCTGTTCCTTGAGATGTACCGCAAGGGTCTCGCATATCGCAAGGAATCGCTGGTCAACTGGGACCCGGTCGACCAGACCGTGCTCGCCAACGAGCAGGTGCTTGCCGATGGCACCTCGGAGCGCTCCGGCGCGATCGTGGTGAAGAAGAAGCTCACGCAGTGGTTCCTGCGCATCACTGACTACGCCGACCGCCTGCTTGACGACCTCGACCGGCTCGAGGGCAAGTGGCCGCACAAGGTGCTCACGATGCAGCGCAATTGGATCGGTCGCTCGCACGGTGCCGATGTCGACTTCGTCATCGAGGGGCTGGATGCACCGGTGACGGTCTACACGACCCGTCCCGACACGCTCTACGGCGCCACGTTCATGGTGGTCGCGCCCGATAGCGACCTCGCGGCCCAGCTCGTTGAGGGTGCCTCGGATGAGATCAAGGCGCAGTTTGCGGAGTACC
Source organism: Gulosibacter macacae (assembly GCF_003865375.1). Classification (GTDB taxonomy): domain Bacteria; phylum Actinomycetota; class Actinomycetes; order Actinomycetales; family Microbacteriaceae; genus Gulosibacter; species Gulosibacter macacae. The sequence goes on from NZ_RQVS01000003.1 coordinate 139,751, forward strand.
TCACCGCGACGCAGAAGCTTGGTTCGATCGACCGGCAGAACACTGACCGCCCAAAGACCGGTATTTTCCTCGAGCGGTACGGCGTGAACCCGCTCAATGGCGAACGTCTGCCCATCTGGACGAGTGACTATGTGCTCGCCGATTACGGTCATGGCGCGATCATGGCTGTGCCTGCGCACGACGAGCGCGACCTTGCGTTCGCGCGCCAGTTCGATCTGCCGGTGCGCGTCGTCATCGACGTGACCCAGACACCGGATGCACCGGTCGATGCCGAGGGCCGCAAGCTCACGTTCGCCGAGGTTGACCCGTCGGTGACGGGCGTCGCAACTGCGGGCGAGGGGCGCCTGGTGGCGTCGGGTCCGCTTGATGGACTCACGAAGGCCGAGGCGATTCCGGCGGCGGTGGCGCTCCTCGAAGAGCGCGGCACGGGCCGGGCGGCGAAGAACTTCCGCCTGCGCGACTGGCTCATTTCGCGCCAGCGCTACTGGGGCACCCCCATCCCGATTCTCTATGACGAAGACGGCAACGAGGTGCCGGTGCCGTTCGAGCAGTTGCCGGTGCGCCTGCCCGAGGGTGAGGGCCTCGACCTCAAGCCCAAGGGCACATCGCCACTCGGCGCCGCCACCGAGTGGAAGACGACGACGACCCCCGACGGTCGCCCCGCGGTGCGCGACACCGACACGATGGACACCTTCGTCGACTCGTCGTGGTACTTCCTGCGCTTCCTCTCGCCGAACGATGACACCCAGGCGTTTGACCCGGCCGAAGCCAAGCGCTGGGCACCGGTCGACCAGTACATCGGCGGTATTGAGCACGCGATCTTGCACCTGCTCTACGCCCGCTTCATCACCAAGGTGCTCTTCGACCTCGGTCACCTCGACTTCGATGAGCCGTTCAGCGAGCTGATGAATCAGGGCATGGTCATCCTCGATGGCGCGAAGATGTCGAAGTCGAAGGGCAACTTCGTGAAGCTCGGCGACGAGCTTGACGCCTTCGGTGTCGACGCGGTGCGCACGACGATGCTCTTCGCTTCGCCGCCGGAAGAAGACGTCGACTGGGCTGATGTGTCGGTGGCAGGTTCGGGCAAGTTCCTCGCGCGCGCCTGGCGCGTTGCGCAGGATGTCGCGTCGGAGCCGGGTGTTGACTTCGCTTCGGGCGACGTCGCCGTGCGCCGCGCCGTCGCGCGCTTCCTCGATGAGGTGCCGAAGCTTGCCGGTTCGTTCAAGCTCAACGTCGTGGTCGCGAAGATCATGGAGCTCACGAACGTCACCCGTAAGGCGATCGACTCGGGCCCCGGCGCTGCCGACCCCGCCGTGCGCGAGGCGGCCGAAGCGATCGCCATGGTGCTCGACATGTTCGCACCCTATGTGGCCGAAGACATGTGGGAGGCCCTTGGACACGAGCCATCGGTGGCGAACGTCGTGTGGCCGACTGCTGAGCCGGAGTTGCTCGTCGAAGACTCGGTCACCGCCATCGTGCAGGTGAACGGCAAGGTGCGCGATCGTCTCGAGGTGCCGCCGACGATCTCGGATGCAGAGCTTCAGGAACTCGCGCTCGCATCGGCCGGTACGCAGCGGGCAATTGAGGGGATGCAGGTGGTCAAGGTCATCGCCAAGGCCCCGAAGTTCGTCAACATCGTCGTCAAGGGCTGAAGCTGAAAGGTGTGCTGAGGCTCTCGAAGCACGCTCACTAATCAGTCAATGAAAGGCGGGCTATGGCTGAGCAGTGGTTCATCTGGCTGGTGATCGCGTGGATCAGCCTGGGCGTGGTGTCGTTCATCGCCTTGCTCTTCATCGATGTGCCCTACGGCAAGCAGTACGGCACGAAGACTCGCGCCTGGGGCCCCGGCATCCCGAACCAGCTCGGCTGGTTCATCATGGAAGCCGTCGTGCTCGTGTCGTTCTTCGGCACGTTCGCGACGATGAATGCATCCTGGTCGTCGCCGACGCTGCTCTTTGCCGCGCTCCTCACGATCCACTATGTGAACCGCGCGCTCATCTACCCGTGGCGCACGCGCACGCGCGGCAAGAAGATTCCACTGTCGATGTTCTTGATGTCGACGGTGTTCAACACGATGAACGGCTTCTTGCTCGGATGGGAGTTCGCGCTCTACGCCGATCGCGATGTGTCGTGGTTCGCTGATCCGCGCTTCAACGTCGGCATGTTGCTGTTCATCTGTGGCATGGTGCTGAACATGCACAGCGACAATGTGCTGATCAATCTGCGCAAGGGCGGCGACACCGGCTACTACGTGCCGCACGGCGGCGGATTCCGCTACGTGTCGAGTCCGAACCTGCTCGGGGAGATCACCGAATGGGCAGGGTTTGCGCTGCTGACCTGGACCTGGTCGGGGCTCGCTTTCTTCGTCTGGACCGCAGCCAACCTCGTGCCGCGTGCGCGCGCGAACCACCGCTGGTACCGCGACGAGTTCCCTGACTATCCGACGAATCGCAAGGCGCTCATCCCAGGCATCTGGTGACAAGTTAGGGTGAGCGCGTGACCGATCTCACCTCGCAAATCACCACCCGCACCGTCGATGGCGTGCAGATCTCGGCGACCGCTGCGGCCCCGCTCACCCCGCTCGTCAACGATGTGCTCGACATTTTCGAGTCGAAGCGTGATGAGTGGGCGCACGAGTTCATCATCTGGTTCGGCTGGATACCGATATTCCTGGTCGCCGATGGCGATGACTACGTGGTGACGAGCTACAACCTCACGGGCGACAACACCACCGGAACTCGATCGCAAGACCTCACCATTGCGCTCTCGACAACGGCGCTCTTGGCCGAGTATCCGCGGCGTTGCGGTCTCACCCCAGCCGAGGTCTACTTCAATCAGGACGTCATCGCGGCTCGCGGATGGGAAGAGTCAGCGGGGCTGCAACTCGACAGATCGTTCGTGACGAACCCCGATGACTCGGGTTGGTTTATCCAGCCCTTTCCGCAGGTTGACCCCGACCGAGAGTGGCAGGTCGACGAACTCACTCGTCTCAAGGTCTATGAAGTCCTCGCCGCAAGACCTGCTGCGGCGCATGTCATGGGCCTACCGACTGGCGTCGTAGCTGTCATTACCGATGACAATGTGCGCGCGATTTTCAATGGCGACGACGGCACGATCCTCTGGGACGATCGCGGCGACTAACGGGCCCTACCGACCGGCCTGTGGAATCTGATTCGTCCACAGGGGGAGGAGTTCGCGCGGCCAATGGCGGAGCGCAGCGGCTAACGTGCCGGCGTGCCTCAGGAACGAGAGTTTGAACCACCACCCGACGAGGATGCCCTGGATGATTACAACGGGGCAAGTCTGCGAATGCGTAAGGTAGACACTGAGAGCTCATCGAGCCCGCCGAAACAGCGGCTACCAGCGGTAAACGGTGCCAGCCCTCGGCCCCCAAGTGTGGCCGTTCGATGTCGCTCGTATGCCCTCAACGAGTCGCGACATACGCGTGGGTATTTGGTCACGATTGGGCTGGGGCAAGCGGTCAGCCCCATGCAACGCCGTAGTCGGATAATTCGAGTCCACACGTCCACACGCATGGTCCAGGAGGCGCGTAGCCCAATCAATGGTCGCCATCCCACGTGGCACGCGATCAAGAGGACCAAGTGTGGAGACATGTCCAATAAAATAGCTGATAGCTAAAATGGAAGGAGCTAATTTGACACTGCCAGGATTAGGGCACGAGGTTGCACTCGACGACTATGCGAATCGATCATCGTTCTCTGCATCCAAGGTCGGTCGCGTAATTCGCGCGCTTGTTTCGACGGACATGAGTCCAGATTTGATTCGTCAGCGGTGGCTCCAAGCCGTTGCGACTCGAACATCCGCGGCAAGACCGGACATTGCGTCAACGCTGATCGATGTGATCGGCGTAGAGCCGGTGGGCGAGGATCACCTCAAGGGCTTAACTATCGGTGAAGTTGGAGTTTGCTACGAAGCGCTCCTTGCCCTCATTGACCGCGACATGCGCAAATCGGCCGGTCAGTACTTTACTCCGGACGATGCGGCGCGATTCATGGCGAGTCAATCCGTCGAATTCGGCGATGGAGTTTGGTTGGATCCGTGCTGTGGCGTGGGGAACCTTTCATGGCATCTCTGCAGTGTGCAGCCAGATCCTGGTGCTTTTGTACGTGATCGACTCTCACTAATCGACAAGGATGAAATCGCACTCAAGTCCGCAGTCGCAATCCTGAGCGCAGATTGGGCGGACAATGACGACCATGAGGCAGTGCAAAAGCTACGCGCGCGATCAATTCAAAGAGATTTCTTGGGTCGCTCGATGCTTCCTGAGCACGATTACGTAATTGTCAATCCACCGTATGCTCGCACAGAGGCAAATCCAGATTTTCGAACCTCAGCATCAAAGGACTTATTTGCATATTTTCTCGAGAAGGTGGCAATTAGTTCCAAAGGATTCATTGCGGTTACTCCAGCTTCGTATCTGTCAGTTCCTAAATTTCAAATCCTGAGAAATGTGATAGATGAGAAATTCGCAGGAGGCGAGGTTTTCGTTTTCGATAACGTCCCAGATACTCTTTTTCGAGGATACAAATTCGGTTCAAACAATACGTCGAAAACAAATTTTGTGCGCGCTGCAATTACTGTTTGCTCGCCGCGGAGTGCCAATTGGTTAATCACGCCGATTATTCGTTGGAGTGCTAATACCCGGGCGATCATGTTCGATGAGTGCCATCGTCTACTTACTCCTCGACGGATAGGGCCGCATGGCGAGTGGGTAAAAATTACTCCGGGCTTGGAAGCGGTTTGGGATAAACTTGCGAATTCAAAAGATACGTTGGCTGATCTCGCGGTTGATCGAGAAACAATTTGGGCCCTTGATGTCGGACTCACACCTCGCTACTACATATCTGCAACGCGACGCAACCTTGATCGAAGCTCTAAGGCGACGCTTTATTTTGCAACCGAGACCGATCGAGATCGCGCTGCTGTTGTCCTCAATTCCTCGGTTCCATATTTTTGGTGGAGAGCGCTCGACGGTGGCGTAACATTACCTCGTCGAGTGCTCATGTCCACTCCTATACCGCAATTCGAATTATCGAGAGAAACTGTCGAGGCGCTCTGGGTTTCAGAGGCGATGAATGTCGTTGTGAAACAGAATTCTGGCCGTATGAATGAGAATGTGAAACACTCAACGGAGCTAGTTTCTCAGCTGAATACCCTTACCATGTCGGGCGCGAGCCATCTGAAGTTGCTCTATGCCAGTTCCATGTTCCCACTAAGCGATATGATGTCGCCAAGCCTAGACGATGGCGGCGGAAGGAATGGGAACTATGCAGGCAAAGGGATCGGGCAGTAGCGAATTCGACATGCTGCGGAATCATCTCCAGAGCGACCCCGCGGTCAAGCGAGAGGTCGAGTTTGCCTTTGCGTCTCTAGTTGGGGCTGCGAACCCATCGGATCGCGGCTTGCGATTCCTCTTTGGGGGTGGAGCAGAATGGATCTTGGCTGCAGCCTCTTGGTCTGCAGGTGTCTTGACCGCGCCGGCAGGTCACAATTCCAATGGGTTCGATCTTGCCGACTTGCTCGCTAAGGCACGAGGGTTGTGGAGTGTCAAGGCGAGTGCATCTGATAAATCAATGACAGTTCGCTTAACCAATTTCATGGGTGATGGTGCGAACGCCGACTGGCAAGATCCAACGGTTTTTGTGGCGCCTTATTTCGGTGGGGCTGTCCTTGTAGATCCTAAGATCCATGCTGAAATTCACTCACAGGTAATCAAGAAGGGTGACGCCCTTACACTTGCTGGCACGATCGTTAAGAGGTTTCGGGATGAAAGTCCAGCGAATTTCATTCCGTTTGAAGTTGCTGTGAATAAAGGAACCTTTCAAGGCGACCCGTTCTCGTTTATAAAATCTGTACTTGCTCCGGGTCATTTTCCCATCCTGTCAAGACCGTTTCTTGAATCGACACCGATTGCTGCCTCTAGTCGGGTTGAGGAGATCAAGAAGCTGGCGGAATTGAGGGACGCGGGCGCGTTATCGGAAGAGCAGTTCCGGAAAGCTGTTGATCAAGTCGTATCGTAGATGTTGCTTGATTGTTGTTCGAAGTGAACATCGCGCACCAGAACAGATATTAGTGATACTCGTGCATTCCCTATAGCAAAGTATTGAGAGCAGTTCGAAGGGCTCGGATGCCCTCAAGTGTAACCGTTGATCCGCCACCTGACAATGAACCTCGCGAATCAAACGATGCAGAGTACTTGTGCCCTGCCTTCTTGATAATGCGCTCCAACACCTCAGGCATGGATCCTCTTGAAGAAACTCCGACTCGTTCAGCGGCACTTGAGAAGACTTCACTTGGAAGACTCGAGCCGACCGAGACCTTCTTTGCGGGTAGTCCTAGAAGCCTAGTTACATCGTCTAGGACATCTTGCTTAGTCTCGCCGCCGAGAAATCCATATGAGCCATTACGGCTTGCGCTAGATTGTCCTGTATTGTTACAGGTTGAACACCAGGAATGATCCATTCCGTGGATACATTCATCCATTTAGCTCAATCCTTCAAATAATCATACAGCAATTATGTTTCGGGGGAAGTCGCTTCCCGAGACATACTTTCCCTGCTCGCAGGATACAGTCTTCATACCAATAGAGGTTGAACCTTCGCAAGGATTCCGCTTGTGTGTTGGTGCCCCGCTTGCCGTCACCGCGTGGGTGTCAACGCAGTTGCGTGTTTGACTTATGTTCCAGCTGGGGCATGGCGCGAGGACTGGAGTGCCGCGCACCGTTTTGGCTCAATTGAGCACGTGCGATTAGCGGCGAGTGGCGCGTGTCTCACACGAAGCCGCCCCCAGGTTCTATTTCGGTGTGAATCTCCGGCATGAGCATCATGCAAGGGTCGCCGGTGGTCTCCAACCGCTGCCACTGTGGAAACCGAATTATCCACAGGGGTAGATGGATTCGGAGTGACTGGAATCTTGCTGTGGCTACCTTGACGTCGTGACTCTTGACCCGGCCGTTGAATCTCCACCCGACGAGGATGCATCCGGTCTCGCACCGCAGGTGACCTCGCGGCCGCCGGTGGTGCTTGACGAACTCTTCGCGACGCCGCAACGACCGAGGTTTCGCATCACGGCTGGCGCCGCCGTCGTACTCGCGCTGGTTGCAGCAGCGGTGGTGGTACTCGCGGTGGCGCTGCAACCGCGCTCAAGCGGGATGCAGGCGGCGACGACCGGCACACCGACCGCGACCGTGATCGATGCCGCCCCATCGTTGGCACCGCGCGTGCTCGTGCACGTGCTCGGCGCGGTGGTCTCACCCGGGGTCTACGAGCTCGGACCCGGTGGTCGAGTTGTCGATGCAATCGCGGCGGCAGGAGGCTTCACCGACGACGCCGAGATCTCGGCCATCAACCTTGCCCGGGTCGCCGTTGACGGCGAGCAGCTCTACGTGCCGCGCATCGGGGAAGAACCACGGCCGGCGCCTGGCGGCATCGTCGGCGGTGGTGTCACGCCCGGGGGAGTGAGTGGCGGACTCATCAACATCAACACGGCCACGGTCGCCGAACTCGACACCCTGCCACGCATCGGTCCAGCGATTGCCCAGCGCATCATCGACCACCGAGAGGCGAACGGTCCCTTCGCCTCAGTCGATGACCTTGGCGATGTACCCGGAATTGGCGAGGCGACGCTCGAAGGGCTCCGCGACTTGGTGACCGTGTGAGCAATCCATCGCTATCCGCATCGGCCGGCGTCGATACGTCGCAACCCGAACGGCCTCCGCTTGATCTTCGGCTGCTTCCCGCGGCTGCGTTCGCCTGGTTGCTGGCGTGGGTCGCGACCGGGTTCCCGCCGCTGGCATGGTGGCTTGTCGTATGCTGTCTGCTTGCAGCAACGGGCGCGCTGGTGTGGGCTCGGCAAATTGATCGCAGCGGTCGCGACAATCGAGTGAGCGCCGGCGCGCTGGGCGCGATCGCCGTTGTCGCCGCCGCAGGTCTGCTCGTCTCAGGGACCGCCGCAGCGCGCGCCGAGGCGCGAGTTCCCGAAAGCATCACCTTGGCCGCGAGTGACGGCTATCGCGTCGAACTCCACGCGGTCGTCACCTCGCTTCCCAAGCGAGACGCCCAATCCATCCGTGTGCGGGTCACCACGCTCGCGATTGACGGGCAGCCCGCTGAGGCGCCCGTGCTTCTCTTCCTGCCGGCGAGTGAACAGGATGCCTCCGCCCTAGAAATCGGCACCGAACTGCTCGTCGCAGCGAAGCTGCAGACTGTGCCAGCAGGAGACCGCGTGGTGGCGCTCGCTTTCGCTTGCGAGCCAGCTCTCGTCGCCGCGGCACCGAATTCATTGCTCGCGGCAGGCAACGAGTTGCGCTCGAGCTTCGTTGATCTCGCGCGTGAGCTTCCCGGTCCTGGCGGCGCGCTCGTGCCGGGGCTCGCGGTCGGTGATGAGCGGCTCGTCGACGCCGACCTGGATGCGGCAATGAAGGTCTCTTCGCTCACGCATTTGACCGCCGTCTCCGGCTCTAACATCGCGCTCATTGTCATGGTGGTGATTGGGCTCGGACGTCTGGCCGGATGGAAACGTGCCGTTCGGCTCGCGGCCGCGGGCGCCGTCGTCGCCGGATTTGTGCTGTTGGTAACTCCGCAGGGCTCGGTGATTCGGGCGACCGCGATGGCGCTGCTCGTGCTCGTACTCGACGCGACCTCGCGGCCCGTGCAAGGGCCGCCGGTGCTGTCGCTTGCGGTAATCGTGTTGCTTGCCGCTGATCCCTGGCTCGCGCGCGACTATGGCTTCGCGCTCTCGGCAGCGGCGGCTGCCGGCCTTCTGCTCGGAACCCGACCACTCGCGACCTGGCTCGAACGCTGGTTGCCACCGCCAATCGCGCTCCTCATCGCGGTGCCACTCGCGGCGCAGCTCGCTTGCCAACCCATCCTGTTGCTCCTTGAACCGTCCTTGCCGCTTTACGGTGTCGCCGCGAATCTGCTCGCGGCTCCGGCCGCCCCGGTCGCTACGGTAATCGGGCTTGCGGCCTGTCTCGTGGCGGTCGTCGTGCCACCTCTTGGCCAGGTGCTCGTGTGGATCGCGTGGCTCCCGGCGCAATGGATCGGACTCATCGCCGAGACCACGACCGGCCTGCCATTCGCCTCGATCCCGTGGCTGGACGGCGCGCTCGGGGCTACGGTGTTCATCCTTGTGCTCGCGGCGATCGTGCTCGTGGCTGCCAGACTCGGTGGCGAGCGCTGGCGACGGGTGCGGAGTCTCGTTGCTGCAGTGCTCACGGTGACGCTCGCAGTCATCGTCGCGGTGGCGGCTGGTGTCGCGGCGCTTCGCAGTCGCGACCTGCCGAGCGATTGGCGACTTGTGGCCTGCAATGTCGGGCAAGGTGATGCGCTCCTGCTCAGCGCCGCGGGCGCGACCATCCTCATTGATACTGGCGATGATGCGGCCCTCCTGCACGACTGCCTTGATGAGTTCGGGGTGGAGCGAATCGACCTTCTGATCCTGAGCCACTTCGACAACGACCATTCCGGTGCGCTGGCTGAGCTGCGCATCCCAGTGGACGCGGCCTGGTTGCCCGACACCAAGGAGGCAAGAGACGAGCCAGACACCCTGCGCCTCGAGCTCTCAGGCGCGACCCTCCACTTCGGTGCGGCCGGTGACGCACTAGCAATCGGTGACCTCACCCTGCACGCGCTCTCGCCGAGACCGGGCTTGAATGGTGCTCCGTCCCGGGACGAGGGCAATGACGGCAGTCTCGTCGTCCATGCAGTGCCCAATGCTGACTGTGCTGTCTCCTGCTTCAGCACGCTCTTGCTGGGTGACGTGGGGGCGGAAGCGCAGCGCCGCATCCTGCGTAGCAACGTCTCGCTTGTTGCGACCGTCGTGAAGGTCTCGCACCACGGCTCTGCCGACCAATCCGCCGAGTTCTACGCCGCAGTTGGCGCGCAGCTCGGCATCGTGTCGGTCGGCGATAACAACTACGGGCACCCGCGTGACGAAGCTCTGCAACAGCTCGCCGAGGCGGGTACGGCGTGGCTGCGCACCGACAAACACGGGCACCTTGCCGTGTTCATTCGTGACGACGCGCTCACCACGTGGACCTCGATCTCGTGATCTGCGTCCCGCGAATTTCCTCCTGCGGCCTCATCCCGCTCCGGGAGCGGGATGTTGAGCTGTGCGGCAATTTGCGGGACGGGCATCGACCTACGATGGAAGTCTGACGAAGGAGGCGCAGTGGCGGCACCGAAAAAGGCGAGCAAGCCGAGCGCAAAGTCGCGCATCCAGCAGGTGCACTGGCGCGAATCGCGACCGGCACCGGTCGTGCTCGTCTCCGGCCCCGAAGACTTCTTCGCGCACGAGGCGATCACGGGCCTGCGCACCCTCCTGCGCACCGAAGACCCCTCGCTCGAAGTCACTGAACTGGATGCATCTTCGGCCGCCCCCGGCGAACTCACCACCGTCGTCAGCCCGTCGCTCTTCATGGAGCCGCGCTTCGTCGTCGCCGAAAACGTGCACCAAACCGGCGACGCCTTCCTCGAAGAAGCACTGAGCTACCTTGAGTACCCAGTCGAGGGCACGACGCTCGTCTTGCGGCACGCCTCGGGCGTGCGCGGTAAGAAACTTCTCGACGCGGTGCGAGCGATGCCTGATGCGATCGAAATATCTTGCGTCGCGCTCAAAGCCAATGAGCAATTTGACTTTGTCGTCGCGGAGTTCCGAGCCGGTGGCCGCCGGGTCCAACCACAGGCGGCACAAGCGCTCATTGCCGCGTTCAACACCGACCTCGCTGAACTTGCCGCAGCCTGCCGACAGCTCATGAGTGTGAGCCCCGAACCCGAGATCTCAGTCGAACTTGTCGAGCGCTATTACGGTGGTCGAGTTGAGACCACGGGCTTCAAAGTCGCCGATGCCGCTATCGCCGGTCGCGTCGCCGATGCCCTCTCATTGACCCGAGCCGGCTTCGATACCGGCCTCAACCCGGTGCCGATCGTTGCGGCGATCGCGATGAAGCTCCGCACCATGGCAAAGGTGTCAGATCTCGGTGGCAGCGACGCCCAACTCGCGGGCCAGGTCGGCGCCGCGCCCTGGCAGGTCGGTCAGGCCCGCCGCGAGTTGCGTGGCTGGAGTGATCAGGAACTCGGCAGCGCCATCCGACTCACCGCCGAGACTGATTGGCTCGTCAAGGGCGGCTCCCGTGACGCCGAATTCGCGGTCGAACGACTTGTGCGCCGCATTGCCGCACGCGAGTTCTGATCCGCGCAATAGTTTGGCGTGCATCCGGGAATAGACTGAAGCCATGAACTCGCGTGCTCGTCTGGGAATTGCCGCCCTCGCCACCTCGGCCGCTCTTGTCCTTAGTGGATGCGCCGGGAACGATCTCGCTTCATCCATTTCCTCGGCCTTTGGTGCGGATGCGACCGCGACCGCGACGACGGAGCCGACGAGCCCCTCAACCCAATCGTCCTCGCCGAGTGCGCCACCCACCGCCACACCCGCGCCAAGCGCGCCAGCAACTTCGGCGCCGCGACCAACCGGTGGCCCCGGCGCGGGACCCACCAACACCGCCGCCTGCGGCACGATGAGCGGCGAAGATGCGCTCTACACCAATCTGCACAAGCTGCCGCCAGCTGTGGAAGGGCGCAGCGACATCCACTGGGATCCCACCTGGGCTGACATCAACTACGACGCCTGTGCTGACCTCTCCTGGATCACGGTGCCGATCGAAGGTGGCACCGCATCCTCACCACACCAGATCATGCTCTTCCACAAGGGCGAATACCTCGGTACCGGCTCGTACGTGTCGTTCGGCTTTTGGCCGGAGGTGACGCGCGTCAACGACGCAACACTCAAGACGGTGTACAAGTGGCCCCGCGCTGGCGAATCTAATGCCGGCGCAAGCGGGCGTTCCACCTCGTATTACACCTGGGATGCATCGCTCGAGAAGGTCGTGCACTCGGGTGAGTTCCCTCCGCACTAACGGGATCGGATGCCCTAGCGACGCGCCGGCTGCTGCTGCGTGATGCAGTGGATGCCGCCACCGTGCGCGAAGATGCCGCGGGCATCCACGAGCTCGATGGTGTGCTCGGGATAGCAACGTTGCAGAATCTTTGCCGCAACTTCGTCGTTCGGGTCGTTGAATGCGCAGAGAATAACTGCGCCATTGCAGACGTAGTGGTTGATATATGACCAGTCGACCCAGCCGTGTTCGTCGCGCAAGACCGTCGGAGCCGGTACTTCGATGACCTCGATCGGGCGGCCAGCTGCGTCGGTCTCGCCAGCGAGGCGCTGCTTGAGTGCCTGGCTGATCGCATAGTCAGGATGCCCCTGGTCGCGCTGGTCATGCACGAGCACCTTCGCGGGCCCTGCGAACGAAGCGATAATGTCGACGTGCCCGCGGGTGCCGTAGGAGTCGTAGTCGCGGTGGAGCCCGCGGTTGAACCAAATCGCCTTGGACGCGCCGATGGTGCAGGCGAACTCGACCTCGACTGCCTCGACGGTGGCGCCGGGGTTTCGGTGCGGATCGAGTTGCACCGTGCGGGTGAGCAGCACTGTGCCCTCACCATCAACGTGGATGCCGCCGCCCTCGTTGACGAGCTCGCTCGAGACCACGCGGACACCCGCATGCTCGGCAATGACCCGGCCAATCTTTGAGTCGTTCTCCCAGGTCGCCCAGCTCTGCGCACCCCAGCCGTTGAACACCCAGTCGACGGCGACGAGTTCGTCGCCGTCGAAGGCAAACGACGGGCCGATGTCGCGCATCCAGGCGTCATCGAGGTCGTGAATGACGATTTCGAAGCGGTCGCGGAACTGCGCACGCGCTTCGGCGGCGTCGCCCGGGTCAACGATCATCGACACCGGCTCATACTTCGCGATCGTTTCGGCAACCTTGAGCCAATCGCGCCGGGCCTGTTCAAGGGCTTCTTCACCGCGCTCACCGAACGTGTCGTTCGGGGGAGGGAAAGCCATCCAAGTGCGCTCGTGGGGCGCCCACTCGGCGGGCATGAGCGGTGAGGTCATCATTGACTCCGTTCGTCGTCGAACACTGCGCTAACTATATTAATGGCGATTATTTTACGAGCGCAATATGGCCATCTTGGCACCCGGGGCTGAGCGGAAACGAGGTAGGCCCCGCCGAAGCGGGGCCTACCTTCAAAAACTGCTACTTAGAGCGAGTTCACCGAACGGGCGATTGCCGACTTGCGGTTCGCGGCCTGGTTCTTGTGGATGACGCCCTTCGAGACGGCCTTGTCGAGCTTCTTCGACGCGAAGGCGAGTGCCTCGTTTGCCTTGGCTGCGTCGCCAGCGGCGACGGCCTCGCGGACGCGACGGATCGCGGTGCGGAGCTCCGACTTGTAGGCGCGGTTGCGCTCGGTTGCCTTGCGGTTGGTGCCAATGCGCTTGATCTGCGACTTGATGTTTGCCACTGTGAGTGTCTTTCCTCGGGAGAAGTTGATTGCTGATTCGCACCGAGCGGGTAGAGGGGCCGCGCGGCGCATCGCGTCGAGTGGGGTACGCGTAAGCCAAGGGCCAACGTTACCAGCATCCGGGCCGATTCCGCATCCATTTCGCGCAGATCGCCGTGCCTTCTATTCTCAAAGAACACCGCAGCCGGTGCCTAGACCGAGATGGGATTCGCGTGACCGATACAACCGCAGCGCTGCTCGAAGAACTCAGCGACCTTGCCGATCCGAAGACTCTTGCGGTGAACGAGCGCCATGGCGATGATCACGCGGTCAACCTCACGAAGCTCCGAGCCATTGCCAAGCGGCTGAAGACGCAGCACGAACTCGCGGTCGAACTCTGGGCGACGGGCGACTCGGCCGCGCGCTTGCTGGCGCTCCTCATCTGCCGGCCGAAGACGTTCACCGAAGCCGAACTCGACCGGATGCTGCGCGAGTCGCGCATTCCCAAGGTGCACGGCTGGCTCGTCAATTACGTCGTGAAGAAGAGCGCGCACGCGGAGGCACTGCGGGTGGCGTGGCTCGCCGATGACGATGCGGTGGTCGCAAGTGCGGGCTGGGCGCTCACGAGTGAGCGGGTGCTCAAACGGCCCGACGGTCTTGATCTTTCGGGGCTGCTCGACACGATCGAAGCTGAGATGAAGGATGCACCGGAGCGGCTGCAGTGGGCAATGAACGAATGCCTCGCGCAGATTGGTATTGCGCATCCCGAGCATCGCGCGCGTGCACTCGCGATAGGTGAGCGGCTCGAAGTGCTCAAGGACTATCCGACGCCGCCGAATTGCACCTCGCCGTTCGCACCGATTTGGATCTCCGAGATCGTGCGGCGGAACGAGGGCAAATAGCGTCGGCTGGGGTCTCGATACGCGGCTTCGCCGCTACTCGACCAGCCAATGGTGCACCTACTTTGACGCAGCGCGCTCGAGCGCTTCGCTGAACTCTCGGGCGCGCTCCTGCTCGGCGCGCACCGGCGCGATCACGAGCGCCTGCACAACCGTCTCGACCTCGCGCAGCATCCGGCGCCGCGCTCGGCGCTTCCGCACCGCACCGACCGCACCGCTCACGGCCGCAGTCAAGAGCCCGACCAGGATGCCCAACAAGAGTCCCAGCGCGATCAGCAGCCCCGGCACCGGCCAGCCCTCAATCATCGTGATCTCGGGCCGTGGCAGGCCAAAGTTCGGCAAGAACCAGGAGGCGAGATACCAACCAACACCGACAATCGCCGCGATGAGCGCGAGCCACTGAATGATCGTGATGATCACCCACCACCACGAGCGGCCAGCCCCAAGATCCGTTCGCGCAATCGCACGGTCGAGTTCATCCGGTAGCTGTTCGGTTGCCTCATTGGCGCGTCGACGCAACGACGCCTGCCAGCGGTCGGGCAGAGCGGATGCGGCACCGTCGGCATAATCGCGCACGCTGCGGCCGATCGCCGCGCGCTGACCAGCTGAAAGCGGCGGCAGCGAGGTGCGGTGCAACTCGGGATCGGTGTCTGACTTCTTCGTTGCCGCGGCCGCAGACCCGAGCCGCAATCGGCGCAGGGGATCGGGGCGCAACCGCAAAAGCCAACTCGTGAGTGGCCACCCGGTCGCTTGGCCAGCGCGCTTGCGATATGAGGCGCCGACGGCGTTCGCCACAATGTCCACGCCCGCGGCCACGCCAATGTCGTCGACGAGGCGCGAGTGGGTCGCCTTCGTCGGCACGAGCGCGGTCGACGCCGAGCCCTCGGCGCCGAGCTTCGTCGCAAGACTGCGCGCATCCGCTTCGAGGCGTGCCGTTGCGGCCGCGCGGTCGCGCGCAAACTTCGCAATCATCTTGCGCACCGCATCCACGCCCTCGCCAGTCGCGGCGCTCGTCGGAAGCACCCGCATCTTGCCGAGGCCGTCGGCGCGCACAAGTTCACTCAGCGAGTGCACCACCGGCTGCACCTCGTAGGGCGCGAGCGTGTCGATCTGATTGAGCACGACTGCGGTCACGGCCGAATGCGTGGCGAGCGGACGAATAAAGTCACGGTGGATGGTCGCATCTGCGTACTTTTGCGGGTCAACGACCCAGACGAGCACATCGACCTGACCTGCAAGTCGGGTCGCGATCTCGCGATGCTCGAGCGCCACCGAATCGAAGTCGGGCAGATCGAGCAGGATGAGCGAGAGCGACGGATCACCATCGAACGGCGCGCTTGGCGTGCGGCGGTCGCGCACGTCAAGCCAATCGAGCAGTGGTTCGGCACCGGTCATGTTCCAGACGGCCGCGAGGGGTTCGCTCGTCGTCGGGCGCACGACGTGGGTGCGGGCGAGTGGCTCCCCGACAACCGCGTTGAACAGCGACGACTTACCCGAACCGGTCGCGCCGAAAAAGCCGACGACGGTGTGCTCGCTTGAGCGCTCGCGGCGTTCGGCGGCCGAGCGCAGGAGGGCATCGAGCGCCTCGGCTTCGGTGTCGAGGATGCGGCCCTCGGCAAGATCGCGGGCGTGAGCGAGCGCGGCGAGCCGGTCGTCAAGGCTGAGACTGCTCATTGGGTCGATCCTGCAGTGTCGGGGCGCGGGTCATCACTGGTTGCTGGGAGTTGCGGCAACGGCGGGAGCGGCGGCATGGCTTCAGCCTCAGCTTCGGCCTCGGGAACGGGCCGCTCGGAGGTGGGCCGACTCGGCCAATGCGGCACTTCGTCGAGGTCGTTGGCATCGAGGTAGTCGCCGGGTTCGCGCACAACCGGGGTCGCTGCGGTCGGCACCGTAATGGCATTGAGGTTCGTTGCCGCCTCGACCGGGTCAGCGAGCGGCACGGCCATTGATGACGCGAGCGCGTCGGCGGTTGCGGTGAGTTCAGCACCGCTCGGACCCTCAAGCACCGGCGCCACGAGCGCCGCATAGCGCTCGTACTCCTCATCAAAGAGTTGCTGCACGCGGGCATTGAGGTCATCGCGTGCTTCGGCGGCGAGCTTGCGCACTGCCTCGTCACCAAAGATCGTCTCGAGCAGCTTCTGACCAATGACGGCCGAGCCACCCGCGATGGCGATTTCACCACCGGTGAGTCCGGCGGTGGAGGCAAAGACGAGCACCATGAGCGCCACGGTCACGCCATTCAGGCCGAGCGAGAGGACGCGCGCCTGTACCCGCTTATTCGCGGCATTGTCCGAGATGAGTTGCATGAGCGCCGTTTGCCAATCGCGCACGAGCTGCGAGGCGCGGGCATCAAGGTCGGCTGACTCGCGCGCGAGCGCGGGGTCGGCTACGAGCTGGCGTCCGGCTGCCGTATTGCGCAGGCGTTGCCAGACGGCACCCGCAGCACGACCGGCTTCATCAACGATGACCGCGTGGAGACCGGTCTCGATTTCGTTCTCGACCTCGCGCACCGGCGCTGGTTCACCCGAGAACCACTGACCCACGCGATCGCGGAAGCGGCCAAACCACGTTTCGATCGAGCGGAAAACATCGGAGGTACCGACGTAGTCCTGCCAGCGGGCAAGCACCTCGCTCCGCAGGAGCGTGCCGTCGCGCGTTGATTCGATGACGTGTTCGACCGACTCGTCGTACTCATCGGAGGCAACGGCAAGGAGCTCATCAGTGGAATTGAGTTGCGCATCGCGCGCGGCGGCCACTTCGAGCGCTTTGCGCTGCAATTGTGCGACGGCGCCGGCCACAGTGCGGCGGGCAACTTCGTGGCGGGATGCGCGATCGGCCGCGATCGTGCCAAGCCACTGGCGAATCGGTGCCACGGCCTCGGCCGGCAACATGCCGAGTTCATCAAGGGGCGTTTCCAGGATGGTGAACACCGGCGCCTCGGCGAGACCGCGTTCAGCGAGCATTCGGCGCAGATCAGATTCGACATCGGCAGCCGCACCCGGCGGCACGCGATTGAGTACGACTGCGACGGTGATGTCACGCGCGGCCGCATCGTCGAGGAGCTTCCACGGCACCGCATCGGCGTACCTGTTCGCCGTCGTCACGAAGCACCAGAGGTCGGCGGCGGCGAGCAATTGTGCGGCTAGCGCGCGGTTCTCGTCGGCGATTGAGTCGATGTCGGGTGCGTCGAGTACCGCAAGATCCGGCGGGATGTGGTCATCGGCGACGAGCACGACGGATGAGATAAGCGCGGCATCGGGCGCGGCACCAGCTTGGTTCGAGGGCACCGGTGTCGAGACCGCGGTGCCGGTGATGCGGCTGAGGCCGGGCAGGATGCGTGCCGACGAGAACCACTCTCGGTCACTCGGCGAGTGCAAGAGGATCGGTTGCCGAGTCGTTGGTCGAATCGCGCCGGTGCGCGTGACCGGGTGGCCAACAAGCGCGTTCACAACGGTCGATTTGCCGGCGCCGGTGGACCCACCGACCACCGCGAGCAGCGGCGCATCCAGATTCGCGAGCCTCGGCGCGATGTAGTCGTCGATCTGCCGTAGCGCCATTTGCTGCGCGGCGCGCGCCGTGTCGACCCCGGGCAATTCGAGTGCCAGCGAGGTCGCGGCGAGTTGTGCGCGCAACTCATCAAGTTTGCCGAGGGCAAGGGTGGTCGAATCGGTCACGTACTTAGCTTGCCGCATGCGGCTGAGGCTCGGCATGGCGACGCGGCGGTGCCCGTGCGCAAACGACTGCGGGTCCGCATCCAAATTCGGATGCGGACCCGCAGCGTTCAAGAGGTTAGGAAGCCGGGCCGGCGTGCTTGCCTGTCGACTTGGCGGCGGCCCGTGCGGCCTTCGCCTCATCGCGAGCCGCCTTCTCGGCGGCCTTTTCTTCAGCGGAGATCGCGTCAACGAACTCGGCGTGCTCGCCTCCGGGCACCCAGCCGGAGTTCACCACGCGCACCTGCCAGAGGATGGCGAGCACGAGAATGACCAGGCCAATGCCGAGCGTGAGCGCAACGCTCATGCCGACGTTGCCCGAGAGCACGCTCGCACCAATGAGCGAACCGAACCAACCGAAGTCGGCGTCACCGAAGGTGGAGCCGGCCATCGACGGGTTGCCAGCGAGGATCGCGACCCCGTTGAGCACTGCGTAGAGAAGGGCCGGCAGGATCGTGATCAGGATGCCGTTGACGAAGCCACCAACGACTGCACCGATGCGACCACCGGTTGCGTTGCCGTAGACACCCGCACCACCACCGGTGAAGAAGTGGGGCACCATGCCGGGCAAGATGAGCGCGAGACCGAAGGCCGGGCCGAGCCAGACTGCGAGCAGCACGAGCATCACTAGACCGCCGACGAACGACGAGATGAAGCCGATGAGCACGGCGTTCTGGCCGTAGGGGAACACGATCGGCACGTCGAGCGCCGCCTTCGCGCCCGGAACGACCTTCTTCGCGATGCCCTGGAAGGCGGGGATGAGTTCACCCAGCAGGGTGCGCACACCGTAGAGGATGACCGAGACGCCGACACCGAACATCAAGCCCTGCATGATTGCGGCCATGATGAACGCGCCGCCGTCAGCGGCATCGAGCAATGCGTAGGCGGAGTCACCGAGCGAGATCATGCCCCAGATCGCGAAGACGACATAGATGAGCACCATCGACAGGGCGGTAGCGACCATCGAGTCACGCAAGAACGAGAGTCCTTGCGGGAACTTGATGTCTTCGGTCGAACGCGAGCGCTTGCCGACGGCCTGACCGGCAGCACCGGCGGCGATGTAGCCGAGGGTGCCGAAGTGGCCCATGGCGACAGTGTCGTTGCCGGTGACGCGCTTCGTCCAGGGGTGGGCGAAGGCGGGCATCGCGACCATGATCACGGCGAGGAGGAACGCACCAACAATGACGGCGAGCCAGATGTTGTCGCTGCCGAAACCGATGGAGAGCAGTACTGAGAGCATCATCGCCATGAACACCATGTGGTGGCCGGTGAGGAACACATAGCGCAATGGCGTGAAACGGGCGATGACGAGCATGAGCAGGAAGCCGAGCGCGAGAATGTACGCGCTCGTGGCACCAAACTCGGCTGCGGCCATTGCGGTGATGACTTCGTTGGTCGGCACCACACCTTCGGCGCCGGTTACTTCGAGGACGAGTGTGCCGAGCGGGCTCAGTGCGTTGACGACGACGCCGGCACCCGCGCCAAGCACGAGGAAGCCGAGCGTTGCCTTGAGTGCGCCGCCAATGATTTGGCCGGCGGTCTTACCGAGGGCGATGAGGCCAACGGCGACGATGATGCCGACGAGGTAGGCGGGGACATTAAGGATTTGCTGACCGATGAAGTTGAGTACGTCAACGAACCAGTCCATGAACGGTCCTTTCCAGCAGTGGGCCGAAGCCCGAGAGGTGATCGGCCCGGGTCACGCGCGGGCCTGCGCGTTGTGAGTTAGAGGTCGAGTTCCTCGATGAGCTTTTCGCGGATCTCGTCTTGGTCAACGAAGTTGTCGACGACGACGACGGGGGTGTCGGTGTCGCCGAGCTGCTCGACGAGCTCGGAGCTTGTCATCACGAGGTCGGCGGTGGCGGCGGCGCCGCGGGCCGAGGAGATATCGGCGGCTTCGACATCGCCGTCGACACCAAGGTCGGCGAGGACCTGGTCGATGTTCATCTTGAGCAGCACCGAGGTGCCGATTCCCATGCCGCAGACGGCGATGATCTTCATTTCGTTCCTGTTCTTAGTGCGGTTTCTCAGTGCGGTGAATATTCGCGTCGTGAAACGTGGATGCGGATTAGCCGAGGAGCGCGGCGCGCACTTCGGCCGGGTCGGTAGAAGCTTTCAACTCGGCGAGCTTCGCCTGATTGGCGAGCACGCCAGCAAGCTTTGACATGACCTGGAGGTGCTCATCGTGGTCAAAGGCCGCGAGTCCGACGACGAGGGTGACGGGGTCATTGTTCTTGCTGCCGAACTCGACGGGCTCCGCGAGGGTGACCCAGCTCAGCCCAGTGCGCTTGACGGCTTCGGATGGACGGGCGTGCGCGAGTGCGAACCCCGGGGCGACGACGATGTACGGCCCAAGTGTTTCGACCGCTTCGATCATGGCGTCGGTGTAGGCATCGGTGGTCGTGCCAGCCGCGACGAGGGCGTCACCCGCCGCTCGTACCGCCGCACGCCAATCTTCGGCCGCGACGCCAAAGCGAATTGCGGATTCGGGCAGTAGATCTTGAGACAACGAAACCTCCCTGTGACGGAAGTGACTAATTTGACAAACAGCTTAGGACATTCATCAACAACTCACAGGATTTCGTGTCACTAGTCAACAACGTTCTCGTTGATTAGAAACGCCTAAGTGCTGAGGTTCTCGAAGCAGGTCTGCTGAGGTTCTCGAAGCAGGTCTGCTGAGGATCTCGAAGCACGGCGCGGCAACGCATCCGCCCCGGTCATGGGACAATGGCAGGCACCATGCCGAACCAACCCAAGATCCTGCAGCCGCTCGAAACTCCCGCCGAGCGCATCCGCAATTTCTGCATCATTGCGCACATCGACCACGGGAAGTCGACGCTGGCCGACCGGATGCTGCAGCTCACCGGGTCGGTCGAAGATCGCGTTATGCGCGCGCAATACCTCGACAAGATGGATCTCGAGCGCGAGCGCGGCATCACCATCAAGTCGCAGGCCGTGCGCATGCCCTGGCATCTCGAGGGTGATGACTACATCCTCAACATGATCGACACCCCCGGTCACGTCGACTTCTCGTACGAGGTATCGCGCTCGCTCGCGGCCTGTGAGGGTGCGGTGTTGCTCGTGGATGCAGCGCAGGGCATCGAAGCCCAGACGCTCGCGAACCTTTATCTCGCGCTCGAAAACGACCTCGAGGTCATCCCGGTGCTCAACAAGATTGACCTGCCGGCCGCTGACCCCGAGCGCTATGCCGAAGAAATCGCCAACCTCATCGGTGGCACGCCCGATGACGTGTTGCGCGTAAGCGGCAAGACCGGCGTGGGTGTCGACGCGCTTCTCGACCGCATTGTCGAGCGCATCCCGCAGCCGCAGGGCAACCCGGATGCACCGGCTCGCGCGCTCATCTTCGACTCGGTCTACGACGCCTACCGCGGTGTGGTCACGTATGTGCGCATGGTCGACGGCTCGATCGTCGAGCGCGAAAAGCTGCGGATGATCTCGACCGGCACGACCCACGAACTGCTGGAGCTTGGGGTTTCGGCGCCCGAGCCGAAGAAGGCAAAGGGTCTCGGCGTCGGTGAAGTCGGCTACCTCATTACCGGCGTGAAGGACGTGCGCCAGTCGAAGGTGGGCGACACCGTCACCTCGGCAGTAAAGCCCGCCGAAGAGGCGCTCCCCGGCTATGTTGAGCCGAAGCCCATGGTGTTCTCGGGTCTCTATCCGATTGACGCAAGCGATTACCCCGAGCTGCGCGAGGCACTCGACAAGCTCAAGCTCGAGGATGCGGCACTCAACTACGAGCCCGAAACTTCGGTCGCGCTCGGTTTCGGCTTCCGCGTTGGCTTCCTGGGACTACTCCACCTCGAGATCATCACCGAGCGGCTTTCACGCGAGTTCGACCTCGACCTCATCACCACTGCACCGTCGGTGCCTTACGACGTCGTCGTCGAAGACGGCACTGAGCACCATGTGACGAACCCCTCGGAGTACCCGGAGGGCAAGATCAACGAGGTGCGTGAGCCGGTGGTGCGGGCCTCAATCTTGGCGCCGAAGGAGTACGTCGGCAAGATCATGGAGCTGTGTGAATCGCGCCGCGGCTCGCTCATCTCGATGGACTACCTCTCGGAGCAGCGCGTCGAGCTGCGTTACACACTGCCGCTCGGCGAGATCGTCTTCGACTTCTTCGACCAGTTGAAGTCACGCACCCAGGGCTATGCCTCGCTCGACTATGAGCCGATTGGTGACCAAGCTGCCGACCTCGTCAAGGTCGACATTCTGCTTCAGGGCGAGCGGGTGGATGCGTTCAGCGCGATCGTGCACAAGGACAAGGCGTACAGCTACGGCACGATGATGGCCGAGCGCTTGCGCAAGCTCATCCCTCGCCAGCAGTTCGAGGTGCCGATTCAGGCGGCGATTGGTGCGCGCATCATCGCCCGCGAAAACATTCGCGCCATTCGCAAGGATGTGCTTGCGAAGTGTTACGGCGGCGACATCTCGCGTAAGCGCAAGCTGCTCGAGAAGCAGAAGGAAGGCAAGAAGCGCATGAAGACCATCGGTCGCGTGGAAGTGCCGCAGGAAGCCTTCATCGCCGCGCTTTCGGGAGACGTCGAAGAAAAGAAGAAGTAGGCGGACTGGCAGGGTCTCGATCCGTCGCTTCGCTCCTACTCGACCAACCAAATGGCCTGGGTGGTCGAGTAGGCCGAAGGCTGTATCGAGACCTCGCTATTTACCTACTGCTCCCCGGCATCCCAGTACACCGAGTCGTAGATCGCGAAGTCGCCGTCGCCACGCATCCCGACGAGCGGCGGCAACTCACCCTTCGGCAGATCGACGAGCAGCGGCAGGCAACCGGTCGCTGACTCTCCAACAGCCAAGGGCGTCGCGGGGTCGTGCGCCAGGCATTCGTCAACGCCTCGTTCGTTGACGCCATAGCCGGTGCCGATGCCGTTGATGCCGTCGCCCTCATACCCGTACGGCGAGACATCGATCTTCGAGTTCGTCACCGCTGCCGCAGCATCATCGAGTGCCGTAATCGTGTAGGTCACAATGGCGAGGCTTCCGCCCGAGGCGATGTGATCGTCGAAGATCTGCTGGCCGGCATACCAGGCGTCATCGCCAGCAGTCGGCGCGTTGATCACGACCTCGAAGCGCCCGGTTGCATCCGAGCCAATGACGAACCGGGCCGGCTCACCAAACGCGACGATCGAGCCGGGGGTGGTGACATCGGCAGTGCGTGCGGCAGCGATCACCTCGCTGTTGTTCGATCCGTCACGATCACTTCCTCCTCCGGCGCATCCACTGAGTAGGAGCGCGCTGGCGGCAAGGGTGGTGAGGGGCAGAAGGAGTGAACGGCGTGACATGAGCTGAGCTTTCGTAGAAAAATGGAACCCTTCCAGTTCACCCGGATTTGTCGTTGACGTCATCGCACGGGCGACGGATGCTGTCTGCACGAATGGTTGCATCCGAGTCGTCGGTGAAGACACGCCGACGCCAGCGCTCGGTTGCCCGCGCTTGCTACGGTCGGGCTCATGCGATTCGGTATCGACTTCGGCACGACCCGCACGATCGTCGCGGCGGTCGATCGGGGTAACTACCCGGTCGTCGGCATCGACGACATCGACGACGACCAACACGACCACATCCCGAGCGTGGTCGCGCTCGACGGCGACCGGCTCGTCGCGGGTTGGGAAGCGTTGCGCCACGCACAGGGCCGACCGCTCCTCGCACGCTCGTTCAAGCGCCTCCTCGCCCGGCCCGATGTCACGGCCGAGACGCTCGTCGCCATCGGTGACCAAGAACGTCGGCTCGGCGAAGTGCTCGCGACGTTTGCCGCGCACGTGGTCGAACGCATCCGCCGGAGCCCGCTGTTTGCGCAGGGGAGTGACGGTGAACACGGGAGTGACGGCGAAATTGAGGCCGTCGTCGGTGTGCCCGCGAACGCCCACAGTGCCCAGCGACTGTTGACCCTTGACGCGTTTTCGCGCGCGGGTGTGCGCGTCCTCGCCCTGGTCAACGAGCCGAGTGCTGCGGCTTTTGAGTACACCCACCGGCACCCGCGCGGAATCAACTCCAAGCGCACAAGTGTGGTCGTGTACGACATGGGCGGCGGCACCTTCGATGCCTCGCTCGTGCGCATCGACGGCACCGATCACGAGATAGTGCGTTCACTCGGCGTTGCCCGCCTCGGCGGCGATGACTTCGATGAAGTGCTGGCCGATCTTGCGCTCGCGGCCGCCGGTCGCGACGGTGATGTCTTTGGCGATCGCGCCCGCGGGCGTTTGCTCGACGAGGCTCGCACTGCGAAAGAACGCCTCGCGCCGCAGTCGCGGCGCATGGTGCTCGAACTGGGCGACGACGATGTCACGGTGCCGGTCGACGAGTTCTACGAGGCGGCGACCCCGCTCATTGATCGCTCGATTGACGCTATGCGCCCACTCATCGGCGAAACCGAGCCCGGCACCCTCGCTGATACCGAAATCGCCGGCATCTACCTCGTCGGCGGCGCGAGCGGACTGCCGCTCGTGCCCCGGGTGCTGCGTGAAGAGTTCGGGCGTCGGGTGCATCGCTCGCCGTATCCCGGCGCATCCACGGCCATTGGTCTTGCGATCGCGGCCGACCCCGAGTCGGGTTATCGCCTGCGCGATCGACTCGCGCGCGGTATCGGTATCTTTCGCGAACAGGATGCTGGCCGCACCGTGTCATTCGACCCACTCGTCGAACCCGCGGCGAGTTTCGATGACGGCGGCGCCATTTTCGCGTCGCGTCGTTACCGAGCCGCGCACAATGTCGGCTGGTTCCGCTTCGTCGAATACTCGGCGCTGGATGCGTCGGGGGAGTCGACGGGTGATCTCACTCCGCTCGTCGATGTCATCGTGCCGTTTGATCCAGCATTGCGTGACGGTCGCGACCTCGCTGCGGTTCCGGTCGAACGCCGCGAAGACGGTCCGCTTGTCGAAGAAACCGTGCGCGTGGATGCGAATGGCATCGCCTCGATTCGCATCGAACTTGTTGATGAGGGTTACGTCGTCGAGCGTTCGGTCGAGCGCGCCTGAGCCTTGGGCCGCATCCAGTTTCATCCCGCGTGCCGACGAACTGGGCACGGA
The DNA here is from genome assembly GCF_003865375.1 of Gulosibacter macacae. GTDB lineage: Bacteria > Actinomycetota > Actinomycetes > Actinomycetales > Microbacteriaceae > Gulosibacter > Gulosibacter macacae. Next base: position 164,782 of record NZ_RQVS01000003.1, read on the forward strand.
ATGCGGTGACAGTTGAGGCATGTCTCGTCACCACCGCTATGTCGCCGCGATCGCGGGAACCGTGCTGATCACCGGTGCGCTCTCGGGTTGCGCGGGTGATGACCGCATTGTCATCCACGAAGAGGGCACAGTAGCCGCAGTGTCCATTGATGGGGTCGCCGCGAGCATCGGGGGTTTCGCGGCCATGTGCTATCTCGACTCCGGCAAAATCGTCATCGTGCCGGGGCCCGATGCCGCGAATCCGAATGAGATCGAGTACGTCATCGCCTACTTCGACGAGCAGCGCACACCCACTGAGTTCGACCTCAAGTTTGGTGACAGCACCTCGCAGTGGCTCGCGGACGACGGCACGGCAGCACCCGCGTTTGTGTTTGACGGCACTGACTTCACGCTTGCCGGTGCAGTGGCCGATGCGTCGGGCAAGATCACGCAGGTGGTCGCGATTGGCAGCTGCCCCGAACCCATCGTTACCGCGACCCCGAGCAATTAGGCGCACGCGGGCGAGTCGAGTCCAACCGGCGGCGGACGCGAAATGTCGTAGGGCCGTCGTACCTTGGCGATATGCGTGCCGGGCGAATGGGGATCGTACTCGCGCTGATCGGGTTGATCAGTGCGACCCTCACCGGTTGCGAGAACGTTCCGCAGGATGGCTACGAGGGTGGTTCGCTGACCCACTTCATCGTCGACGGTGTTGAACTTGGTGGTGATCGCGTCGCAGTCGACTGCCAACCGGGAGATCGCCTCATCGTCTTGCCACCCGGGGGCGAAACCTTCGGCACCCACAACGCGGCCGTCTATTTCACTCAGGCGCACCAAGTCACGTCGATGTACTTCAACAACGAGGGTGACTCCTACGTATGGACCCCCGACAACGCCGACATCGCCGCACCATCTATGCGGATCGAAGGGCAACAATTCATCGTCAAGGGCACCCTGTCAGGCGAGGCAGGGTTAATCACCGTCGAGTTGCAGGGGCAGTGCCCGGCACCGCTCTAGCTACCGGCGCACGCCGACGATGTCGTGCGGCACTCGCCCGGCGGCGTGACCGCGCTCCTCGAAGTGCGTGAGCAACCGTCCCTCGAACCGCGGCGCGAACCCGCCGCGCGCAGGCTCCGGGTCTTCTGCATCCGGCCGCTCACCAAGGTGCGGATTGTCGAAGTGCTCACTCGCTTCAACCACATCGCGCATTTGCCAGGCGTAGTCGCGCCAGTCAGTCGCGAGCCGCCAGATTCCACCTGGCTCGAGCATCCCGGCGACTGTGCGTGCGAACACTTCGCTCACGAGTCGACGCTTGTGGTGGCGCGCCTTGCGCCAGGGGTCGGGGAAGAATGTCCAGGCCTCCTGCGCGCGGGGGTTTGCCGCGCCCGGCCGCGAGGCGTCGACCGCGCCGGTCGTGACGCCCGTGCCATACGCATCCACGCCAAAACCACCGGCAACCATCTCGGGGTCGTCGACCACTTCGAGACCGAACACGATCGGGAGCGCCTGCGCCGCATCGGCTTCGAGGATGCGCACATTGTTGACACCGGCACGTGCCGCGTTGGCGACACAGCGTGCCGCGCCCGGGTGCCAGCCCTCGACCGCCAAGAAGTTCCACTCGGGATGCGCAGCGGCGGCGTGCGCGAGCTGCTCGCCATTGCCCGGCCCGATCTCGACGACGAGGGGCGCGCGGCGGCCGAATGCTGCATCCAAATCTACGAATGAGTCAGCGATCGATGCGGTCGCGGGGCCAGGTTCCACGGGGATGAGATAGCGCGGACCGTGCTCCTCGAGCACGTCTTCGAAATCACGCGCCATCCGCTGGCCGCGCAGCGTGAACGACTTCACTCGCGAGCGTGCGTCGGGCGGCAGATTGCCCTTGGCGTAGATCCCAGGCGTTGGCGTCGATTCGGCGTCAGTCATGGGCTCTATTGTCCCGGATGCGCGAGGGATGACGCGCGGACCGCACTCGCTACGATCAAGGCATCATGAGCGCACCCCGGCCTGATGCAGCTGAGCCGACCGACGCAGCGCCGCGTCGCCGTCGGCGGGAGCAGAGCGCACCGCGCCGACTCAACAAGCCGCGGCTCCCCGAACGGCATCTCCTTGAACGGCCAGCCGTCGGCCTCCACGCCACCATCAATATCGCGACGATCCTGCTCGCGATCTTCCTCATTGGCTATGTGATCCTCGAACAGCCTGAGCAGATCGATGACTTCACCTCGACGGTCATTGCCGCGCTCGGTGTCCCCATCGCGCTCTTGTTCATTCGCGGATTGCGACGGGCGCAGCCGCGGATCGACGGTCTGCCGATCACGGTCGAGCAGTTTCCCGAATTGCATGCGCGCATCGTCGACATCTCCCGCGCGGCCGGATTGGCACGCACGCCGCGCGCCTACCTCACCTCGGTCGGCGGCTATGAGCCCTGCCGAGTCGACAAGGGCGCCCGCGACATCGTGCTCGTGAGCTCCGATCTCTATGCCGAGTGCGAGCATCACGGCACGCCACAAGTGCTCGACTTTGCAATTGCGCATGAGGTCGGCCACGTGGTCGCCGGGCACGGCAACTATTCGCGGATGCTCGCGACATCGTGGCTGCTCGACGTGCCGATCATTGGCGGGCTCGTGAGTCGGCCGCAGGAGTACACAGCCGACCGGGTGGCGGCCCGAATCGCACCAACCGACGCCATTCGCGCACTCGCAGCCATGGCAATCGGACGTGACAACTACCTGCGCGTGAGTCCCGAAGCCATGCACCGTGAGGCATTTCACCGATCGGGTGTGTTCGTCGTGCTTGCCAACCTACTCTCCGGGCGGCCACCGGTGTCGTGGCGGATGCGCGCCATTCTGCCGCCGTATCCGCGCGGGCGCGTGCTCTTCCCACCGCGGCCAGACCAGCATCATCTCTAAACGAGTACCCTGGTGGGGTGAGTGCAGACAACCCCTTCGGCCAAGTACTGGTCGCCCTGATTACCCCCATGGACCACGACGGCGAGGTCGCCTGGACCGACGTGGAGCGGCATGTGGCCGCCCTCGTCGATGGTGGGGTAGACGGCATCGTCGTGTCGGGAACCACCGGCGAAACCTCGACACTGACCGACGACGAGAAGCTCAAGCTCGTCGAGGTGGCGAAGGCGGTCGCAGGCAACCGAGCCAAGATCATCCAGGGTGGCCCCTCGAACGAAACCGCGCACGCAATTCAGCTCGCGAAGCAGTCGGAGCGCGTCGGTGCCGACGCGATCATGGCGGTGACGCCCTACTACAACAAGCCCACCCAGGCCGGTGTGCTCACCCACTTCCGTATGGTCGCTGACGCGACCGACCTGCCGATGATCCTCTACGACATCCCCGGCCGCGCGGGCGTGCCGATCAAGTACGAGACGATCCTGCGGCTCGCGAAGCATCCGAGTATTCTCGCCGTGAAGGATGCGAAGGGCGACCTTGCCGAGGCTTCGCGCGTCCTTAACGAAACCGATCTGCTCTACTTCTCGGGCGACGACCCGATGGTCTTGCCGGCGCTCGCTATCGGCTATTCGGGCCTCATCGGCGTAACGGCGAACATTGCGCCGCAGCCCTACCGCACCATCGTCGACGCCGTGAACCGTGGCGACCTCGCGACCGCGACTGCCGAGCACAAGCTGCTCGAACCGCTCGCCCGCGCAACGATGACACACATTCCCGGTACCGTCTCGACGAAGTACCTCTTGCACGGCCTCGGCCGTATTTCGACACCGCGCGTGCGCCTGCCGCTCGTCGGCCCCGAAGAGTGGGAAGCCACGCTCATCGAGGACGACGTTGCTCAGGTGCGCAACCTTGAGGGTGTCGACTTCACCAACTTCCGCCCCGACCGCAACGCTGCCGCTGGCGGCGCTCTGCCGAAGATCGCGGGCACCACGCGCTAGCGCGCATCAAACGCGGATGCACCGCTCGCCACGCTCTGGCGGGGGAGTGAACCGCCCGACTGACAGGCACTCTATGACTGACGCAGGTTCACTCACCGACACTCGACCCATCACGTTGCCGAAGCTGCAACGTGATGTGCTGCGGATCATCCCGCACGGCGGGCTCGGTGAAGTCGGCCGCAATATGACCTCATTCGAGATCGATGGCAAGATCCTCATCATCGACTGCGGCGTGCTCTTCCCCGAGTCGACGCAGCCGGGCGTCGACCTCATCCTGCCCGATATTGAATCGGTGATGGATCGACTCGATGACGTCGTCGGTATCTTCCTCACGCACGGTCACGAAGACCACATCGGCGGCGTGCCTTACCTGCTCAAGCGCAAGCCAGACATCCCACTTATTGGTTCGGCGCTCACGCTCGCACTCGTCGAGGCGAAGTTGCGTGAGCACCGCATCAAGCCCTACACGCTCACGGTGCGCGAGGGCGACGTTGAGTCGTTCGGGCCGTTCACTTGCGAATTCATCGCCGTGAACCACTCGATTCCCGACTCGCTCGCGGTGCACGTGTCGACGAAGGCGGGCACGTTCATTCACACCGCCGATATCAAGCTCGACCCGACGCCGATGGATGGTCGTCTCACTGACCTACGCGCCTTTGGTCGCCTCGGTGAGCAGGGGGTTGACCTCTTCCTCTGCGACTCCACGAACGCTGAAGTACCCGGTCACTCGGGTTCGGAACGTTCGGTGGGCCCGGCCATTCACGAGGGTGTGCGCACCGCCGAAGGCAAGGTGCTGGTGGCCAGCTTCGCGAGCCACGTGCACCGCGTGCAGCACGTCATCAACGCCGCGGTGGCAGCGCGACGCAAGGTGGCACTCGTGGGCCGCTCGATGACCCGCAATATGGGTATCGCGCTTGACCTCGGCTATTTGCACGCGCCCGAGGGCACGATCATCGACTACAAGAAGGCACTGCAACTGCCCGATAACCAGGTCGTGTTCATTTGCACCGGTTCGCAGGGTGAAACGCTCGCCGTGCTCAACCGCATCGCAAGTGGTGACCACGCCATCGAGGTGCGTGACGGTGACCGCGTAATTCTCGCGTCGAGCCTCGTGCCCGGCAATGAGGTGCCAGTGTCGAACATGATCAACAACCTCATGAAGGCCGGCGCCGACGTCATTCACAAGGGCAACGCTCGCGTGCACGTTTCGGGCCACGGCTTCGCCGACGAACTGCTTGCCTGCTACAACGTGATCAAGCCGAACTACGCGATGCCAGTGCACGGCGAATACCGCCACCTCGTGGCGAACTCGCGCATTGCGGCACTTTCGGGTGTGCCCGAAGACCACATGGTGATCACCGAAAACGGTGGCGTCATTGAAATGGTCGACGGCATTCCTGAAAAGGTCGGCCAGGTACCGATCGGTTATGTCTACGTTGACGGTAAGACTGTCGGCGAGGTCACCGAAGATGACCTCAAGGACCGTCGCGTCCTCGCCGAAGAAGGCTTCATCTCGATCTACGCCGTGGTCGACCCAACCAATGGCGACATCGTTGCTGGTCCCGAGATTCACGCGCGCGCCTTCGCGCCCGATGACTCGGTCTTCGAGCCGCTCATTCCCACGGTGCGCAAGGCCCTCGAGGATGCACTTGATGACGGTGTGCGCGACAAGTACCGGCTTTCGCAGGCGGTGCGTCGCGTGGTGGGCCGCTGGGCCGCGACGAAGCAGCGTCGTCGGCCGATGATCGTGCCGATCGTGACGTTCTCGCACCTCGACGACTGAAGTCGAGTTCGTCTCACTCACGTGGAGGGGCTGTGGAGGTACTGGTACCTCCACAGCCCCTCCACGTGAGCCAAACTGCAACGCTCCGCCGTTGATCCGGGCGGATGTCGGTGGCGGCGGTTAGCGTGGAGCCCATGTCAAGCACAGCGCCCAAGCGCGCCCGAAACCAAAGCACGGGCGGATCCGCATCCGGCCGTGGTTCTGGTGCGCGAAAGAAGACCGATGCGCGCGCGAATGACACGAAGGTGCAGTTCACCGACGACGAGCTCGGGCTCGGTGCGCGCGCCTGGAATGGCTTCGCGCACGCGATCGGCGGTATGGTCCGCTCACTCGGGCGCGACGATATTGCCAAAGAAGACCGCCGCGACAATTTGCCGACCGTACTGCTCCTGCTTTCGATCATCGGAGCGGTGGTCGTGTGGTTCTTCCCGGGCCAGCCGGTGGCGATGGCGTTCAACGCCTACACCTTCGGAGGGTTGTTCGGCGTCGTCGCCTACGCCCTCCCGGTCGTCTTCGCCTCGCTCGCGATCTGGCTCTTCCTGCATCCCGCGAGCGTCAATGACAATGGCCGCATCCTCACCGGACTCGCTCTGGCGCTCTTTAGTGCTTCGGCCATCTGCCACCTGCACGGCGGCGAACCGCAGCCCGCGCAGGGGATGCCGCTGCTCGCGAATGCGGGCGGCGTGTTCGGCTGGATCGTTGGGGCACCGCTGGGCTTCTTGATCACGAGGATCGGCGCCACGATTCTGCTCGCGCTCATCTTCCTCCTCAGCCTGTTCATCATCACCAAGACTCCGCCCCGCCAGTTGCCGCAGCGCATCCGAGCGGGTTGGCAGTGGATGTTCGGGGCGTACCCGGCGACCTCGACCGGCAACGACCCGGTCAGGGTCGATGCCAATACCGGCGAAGCGCTCGATTCTGGCGATGATTCGGTGCCGTGGTGGCGCCGCAATGACTCGGGTCGCGAAGTTGACCCCGCCTATGACACGCCGCTCGTCGACCCCGCCAACCGCGAGGGCGCCGACGAACAGCAATTGGATGCACGCCCCAAGCGTCGCGGACGCAAGCCGCGTTCCGAGTCGACGACGACCCTGCTCGATATGACCGGACTCGGTGAGGTGCAGCCGCCGAGCGACAGCAACTCGCCGCACGGCCTGAGTGACGACGCCGACGGCCTCGACGATCTCTTCGGCGAGCCCGAAGCGCCAATCGACTACGAGGGTGCCAACGCGCGCTCAGTGACCCGGCGCGCGACCCCGGCGAGCGAACAGCCGACCACGGTGATCCCGTCGCTGCCGGACGCCGGCGCCAATCCGACGCTGAAGTTGCCGACAACGAGCGCTGCGGCGCCGAGCACCACCGGTGAGCCGACTGAGGCGGATGCGCTCGCGGCCGTTGAGGATGATGACGACGCCACCGCGAGCTGGGATTCGCGTGCGGAAGATCAGACCGACGAGTACCGCCTACCGGTGACGACGCTGCTTGAACGCGGCGCCCCATCGAAGGCGCGTACCGAGGCGAATGACACGGTCATCGAGGCGCTCAACCAAACGTTCGAGTCGTTCAACGTCGACGCCAAGGTCACTGGCTTCTCGCGCGGTCCCACGGTCACGCGCTACGAGGTCGAGGTTGCCCCGGGCACCAAGGTCGAAAAGGTCACGCAGCTTTCGAAGAACATCGCCTACGCGGTGCGATCGAACCAGGTGCGCATCCTCTCGCCGATCCCCGGCAAATCGGCCATTGGTGTCGAGATTCCAAACCCCGACCGCGAAGTTGTGGCGCTCGGTGATGTGCTCGCCTCACAGAAGGCACTCAAGGCCGGGCACCCGATGACCATCGGGGTTGGCAAGGATGTCGAGGGCGGCTTCGTGGTTGCGAACCTCGCAAAGATGCCGCACCTGCTCGTTGCTGGTTCGACCGGCTCGGGTAAGTCGAGCTTTGTGAACTCGATGATCGTGTCGCTCCTCATGCGCTCGAAGCCGAGCGAAGTGCGCATGGTGCTCGTCGACCCGAAGCGCGTGGAACTCACGCCGTATGCTGGCGTGCCTCACCTCATCACTCCGATCATCACGAACCCGAAGAAGGCAGCTGAAGCGCTGCAATGGGTCGTGAAGGAAATGGAGATGCGGTACGACGACCTTGAGAACTTCGGGTTCCGTCACGTCGATGACTTCAATGCCGCAATTCGCGCTGGCGAGGTCGAGGTGCCAGAGGGCTCGAAGCGCAAACTCAAGCCCTATCCCTACCTGCTCGTCGTGGTCGACGAGCTCGCCGAGCTCATGATGGTGGCACCGCGCGACGTCGAAGACTCGATCGTGCGCATCACCCAGCTCGCCCGCGCCGCCGGTATTCACCTTGTGCTCGCGACGCAGCGTCCGTCGGTCGACGTCGTCACCGGTCTCATTAAGGCCAACGTGCCCTCGCGTCTGGCCTTCGCGGTGACGAGTTCGACCGACTCCCGAGTCATCCTCGACCAGGTGGGCGCTGAGACGCTCATCGGCCAGGGTGACGCGCTATTCTCACCGGCCGGGCAGAAGCCAATCCGTGTGCAGGGCGCATGGGTTGGTGATGACGAGATTCACTCGGTCGTCAAGCACGTCAAGCAGCAGGCGCGGCCCGAGTACCGCACCGATGTGGCGGCACCCGCCGAGAAGCGTGAAATCGACTCCGATATCGGTGACGACCTCGAGCATCTGCTGGCTGCGGCCGAACTCATCGTCAACTCGCAATTCGGTTCGACCTCGATGCTGCAGCGCAAGCTTCGCGTCGGGTTTGCGAAGGCGGGCCGGCTCATGGACCTGCTCGAATCGCGTGAGATTGTCGGGCCCTCGGAGGGCTCGAAGGCCCGCGATGTGCTGGTGACGCCGGAAGAGTTGCCGCAGGTGCTGGCAATGCTCCGCGGCGAAGATCCTCCTGCCGGTGGCGGCGACTACAGCGATGCGGACGACTACCGTGAACCCGACGACCTCGTGGCCGCCCAATACGATGGGCTGGAAGAGGTCGAGGCCGACGACGATGACAATGACGCGTGGAGCCTGACCGGTCGCGACTAGCGAATCGGGCGACAGCCGCGTGACTGACAAGAACGGTCGCGCATGAGAGTGAGAAGCAATGGGCAAGCGCATTTGGCGAGTCGGTGAGGGGCCAGTCAGTTCCTGGTCGGTGCCGAACGTCATCACGATGGTGCGCATCCTGTTCGCCCCAGCGATGGTGTGGGCGCTCATTGCCGACGGGGGTGCGGGTGGGCCGCTGCGTTGGCTGGCGCTCGCGCTCTTTGTCGTGGGCATCGGCTCCGACGCCATCGACGGTCACCTCGCACGCAGTCGAAACCTCATCTCTGACCTCGGCAAGCTGCTCGATCCGATTGCTGACAAGGCACTTACCGGCGCGGCCCTCGTTACCCTCTCGTGGCTGGGCGAGTTGCCCTGGTGGGTAACCGGCCTCATCCTGTTCCGCGAACTCGGCATCACAGTCTGGCGACTCATCGAAGTGCGCCGCATCGTGCTCCCCGCCGGGCGCGGCGGCAAGCTCAAGACCGTGCTGCAATCGGTGGCCATAGCCTTTGCCATCGCACCCTTCCCGGCGCTGTTTGGTGACTGGATGCACTGGGTCAACACCGTGCTCATGGCCGCAGCGCTCGTGAGCACGCTTTGGTCGGGTCTTGACTATCTCGTGCGCGCATACTGGAAGCGACCGGCCGCCTAAGCCGACCACGGAGGTGTCAACGATGACCCAGGATGCTCACGAACCGAACCCGGCGAACCTCGCGCTGGAGCGTACCCGCGAAGTCGCGCAGATCCTCTTGGATGCACGGCTCACCATCGCCGTGGCCGAGTCGCTCACTGGTGGCGGGCTTGCCGCCGAACTCGTGCGGGTGCCGGGAATCTCGGCATCCTTCCGCGGGGGAGTGGTGGCGTATCACACGGCGCTCAAGCACACCGTGCTCGGCGTTGATCGCGAACTCCTGCTCGACCGCGGGGCAGTTGATCCCGAGGTGGCGCGACAGATGGCTGCTCGCGTGCGCGAAGTCATGGCGGTTGCCGGGCAACACGCCGATATCGGTCTGTCGACGACCGGCGTGGCGGGGCCTGACTCTGCCGATGGCAAGCCCGCAGGCACGGTCTTCGTCGGCATCTCGTCACTCTGGGGTGAGCGCGTCGTCGAACTCGACTTCAGCAATCTCGTGCGGCTCGATGACCCTGTTGGCTCGCGTCAGCGCATCCGCTTTGCCACCATTGAGGCGGCACTATTCAACCTCCTTGAGCATCTGGCGGAGCAGGTCGAGACCGGCCCAAACGCCGAAGTCTGAGTGTTGGCTGAACTTATTCGCATGACCGGGAATGCAAAATTGGCACTCGCGGTTGTAGAGTGCAAGATCGCGACGCTCAGGTAATTACCGTAGCGTCGCAGTGAACTGCGGCAATGCCGCGAAAGGAGGTGCCGAAATGGTGCTAGCACGACATGAAATGGGCGAAGTGCTCCGTGACGTTCGGCTGCGCCGTGGCGACACGCTTCGACAGGTGGCAGGTCGCGCATCGGTGGCGCTGGGCTACCTCTCGGAGATTGAGCGCGGGCAGAAAGAGGCCTCGAGCGAGATTCTCGCTTCGGTGGCGGAAGCCCTCGACACTCCGCTTTCGGACATTTATCACCAGGTGGGTAATCGCATCGCGCAGCACGAGCGTCGCGAACTGCGCGAGCGTCGCTTCGCGCCCGTGATTCCCGACACGATTCCTGAAGAGCTCGTGGCCCAGGTGGGCCCGGTTGAGAAGGTCGCGAACTAACAGTTCGCAATGATGACGGGGTCCGCATCCATTCGGATGCGGACCCCGTCATTTGTGCGTTGGTCGCCCTGTGCGCCCTAGTTGCCCTGCATGAAGAGATAGATGCCGAGGGCGGTGAAACCGGCGCCCACGGCGATGGCCGCAAACTGCATCGGGATGAAGAAGAGCGTGTGCTGATCGATGAATCGCGGGCGTACCTGCAGTCGCTCTTGCGCGACGAGCGCGTCGACCTGCGCGAACGCCTCTTCTTGCGAGGTTGGCACCGCGAACTGAGGCGAGAGTTGCACGGGAGCCTGCGCAACAATGCGACGCAACTCTTCGGTGCGTGCGACGGTCCACTCATCGAGCTTCTGCTCGGGGCCCGTGCGGTTGAAGCGCACGCCCACCAGGAACGCGAGGGCCGCACCGATGATGGCGGCGACCGCGACGAAGATTCCGCCAGCACCGTCGAGCATCTTCGCCGCGCTTGCGATCGCGAGTGCGATAGCAATGAGCAACCCAGGGATTCCAAGGGCGAGCCCGCCCCATCCGCGCCAAATAATCATGTGTGCACGCTATCGAGCGCGGTGCGGTGAACCAATGGGCCGCAAGTACGATATTCGGATGCGTACGAGTGAGTTTCAGCGGGCCGTGGCCGACGAATTTGGTGCGGCCTATGGTGCGACCGTGGTGCGCGATGTGGTGCTTGACGCGCTCGCCGATCGCACGGCGCAGGAAGCCCTTGATGCTGGCGAGGATCCGCGTCGTGTGTGGGAAGCGCTGTGCGCTGCCATGGATGTGCCTCGCGATCGTTGGTATGGCGTCGGGCGACTCGATCCGCGCCGCTAGGGCGGTAGTCGCAAGGATGCAGATATTCGAGATTTCGACACGCCGACTCGAAATCATTCGAACACCTGTTCTAACTCGCGTAGTGTCTACCGCAGGTGCTGTGGACGGCCATTCATCCACAGGGGTAGGTGTGCGCCGAGCGAATGTCGGAGGCTCAACCTAACCTGTGGGCGTCAGGTCGAAAGCGGACCAATCCGCCTTGTCGAAGCGCTCTCCATCAGCGCGAGGCAGCCTGCAGGCGACAACGACACGACTCATAAGGAGAGCACCCCATGGCCGCACCTAAGGACCGCGAAAAGGCCCTCGAATCCGCACTTTCTCAGATCGACCGTCACTTCGGTAAGGGCTCGGTCATGCGCCTCGGGAGTGAAGAGCGCGCCCCCGTCGAAATTATTCCGACCGGTTCGATTGCGCTTGACGCTGCGCTCGGCATTGGTGGTCTTCCCCGTGGTCGCATCGTTGAGATCTACGGTCCGGAATCGTCCGGTAAGACGACGGTTGCCCTGCACGCCATCGCCAATGTGCAGCGCCAGGGCGGCATCGCCGCCTTCATTGACGCTGAGCACGCACTCGACCCCGACTACGCCCAGAAGCTTGGCGTCGACATCGACCAGCTGCTTGTCTCGCAGCCCGACACGGGTGAGCAGGCCCTCGAGATCACCGACATGCTCGTGCGCTCGGGTGCCGTCGACCTCGTGGTCATCGACTCGGTGGCGGCCCTCACGCCGCGTGCTGAGATCGAAGGCGAGATGGGTGACACCCATGTTGGTCTGCAGGCGCGCCTCATGTCGCAGGCGCTACGCAAGCTCACCGGTGGGCTGAGCCAGACCAAGACCACTGCGATCTTCATCAACCAGCTGCGTGAAAAGGTCGGCGTGTTCTTCGGTAGCCCCGAAACCACCTCGGGCGGTAAGGCACTGAAGTTCTACGCCTCGGTGCGACTCGACATCCGCCGTATCGAGACGCTCAAGGACGGCTCCGACGCAGTCGGCAACCGCACCCGCGTCAAGGTCGTCAAGAACAAGATGGCACCGCCCTTCAAGCAGGCCGAGTTCGACATCCTCTTCGGCGTCGGCATCTCGCGCGAGGGCTCGCTCATTGACTACGGTGTCGACCACGGCATCGTGACGAAGTCGGGATCGTGGTTCACCTACGACGGCGACCAGCTCGGCCAGGGCAAGGAAAATGCTCGCCGCTACCTCCTCGAGAACCCCGAGGTTGCCGCTGAGATTGAAGACCGCATCCTCATCAAGCTCGGCATTCGCGAAGACCCGAACGCCGGCGTCATCGACCCGGCCACGGGCGAGGTGCTCGACGCTGACAGCTTCGAAGAACGACTCGGTGCTTAGGTAACGACTCGGTGCTTAATTGAAGTCGATACAGGGGTGTCCGGTCTGGAGCTGATCGGGCACCCCTGTGTCGATGTTGAGCGGGAGACAAACGAATGACAACAGACGACCATCTCGCCGAGGTCATCGCCTTCCCCGGTGCGTGGCAACGGACTGATGCGCGCCAGCAGGCTGAGCCAGACGCCGATCGGGACGCAGCTGAAAGTGACGGCGCAACCGACACCATCTCTACTCTGCAGCAGCGCATCCGCGCGGTTGAGACTCGCGAGCGAGTCGAGCACGCGGTTGCTGCGCAAGACGAGCCGGCCGCTGAGACGGAGCCACGGCGGCGCGAGCAATTGCGCCCGGCGGGGAACGTGCGGAAGCTTGGCGGACGTAGCCGCGTGCAGTTCCGACCAAGCGATGATGAAGCCGATCAGGAAGCCCACACCCACGCACACTCTCCCTCGAACGTCACGGCGCTTCCGGGGAGTGCGGGGAACGCAGATCTCATCGCCGGCGCCAGCGATCTGCTCGTGCGCTGGCTCGGCAGGGCACCACATTCAATTCGCGACGCCCGGCGCTATTTGCGCGAGATGTTCGAAGGACTCGGCGAGCTCGATATCGAGAACATCCTCGACCGGATGCAAGAGCTCGGCTACCTCAACGACCGCGTTTTCGCCGAACAACTTCGCGACGGCAAGTTCGCGCGCAAAGGCCTCGGGCAAGGCACGATGCGGCTCGAACTGCGAAAGCTCGGCATCGCCGACGACATCATCGCCGAAGTGCTTGGTGACCTCGATGTCGACGACGAGTACGAAAGGGCCCTCGACCTCGCGCGCGAGCGTGCTCGACGTAGCAGAGGACTCGACTACGACACCGCATTTCGACGCATCCACGGTTACCTCGCCCGTCGCGGCTTTGGCGGCGAACTCGCCACCCGAGCTGTCCGCACCGCACTCAGCGACTAGCGTGCTGAGGCGCATGTCTGCTGCGAGGCGCCGCTGACTAGACTGGAGATGGTCGTCGATTGTGGCGCCATGACCGGGCGCAACCGCCCTGAAAGGGGTGCATTGTCCTGTCCGCCTCCCCGAGAAGCACGCGCGTTGTCAGCACACTTGCCCAGCGCATCCTCCCGCAACGCAACGATTACGCGCAGCTAGGCCGTACTTGGCGCGTTGACGTCACTGCCGGTATCACGGTGGCAATTGTCGCGCTCCCGCTTGCCCTCGCCTTTGGTATCTCCTCCGGCGTCTCCGCAGCCGCGGGACTCGTGACCGCGGTCGTGGCCGGCATCGTCGCGGCCATCTTCGGCGGTTCGAATGTGCAGGTGTCGGGACCCACGGGCGCTATGGCGGTCATCCTCGCACCGGTCGTGGCCGTGCACGGGGCAGAATCGGTGCCGCTACTCGCGCTCATGGCGGGCGTACTCCTCGTCGTCATGGGACTCAGCGGTCTCGGACGAGCGGTGTCACTCATTCCCTGGACCGTTGTCGAGGGCTTCACCCTCGGCATCGCCGCGATCATCTTCTTGCAACAGGTGCCAATGGCACTCGGCACGACCGCATCCGTTGGGATGAATCCGGGGCTCGCGGCCATTGCAGCGTTCGGGACCGCTGATTGGGGGACCGCGCTCGTCACGCTCGCCATCGTCGCGGGAGTCTGGGGCCTCATCCTGCTGCTGCCCAAAGTGCACCCGGCGATTCCGGCGAGCTTGGTGGCGGTGATCCTCGCCACCGTCGCGACGTTCGTGTTCACGCTGCCGGTGCCCACCATCGGCACACTCCCGACCGCATTGCCCGCGCCCGCGCTCCCGAGCTTCGACCTGGCACGGCTCGGAGAGCTTGCCATGCCAGCCTTCGGCATCGCAGTCCTCGCGGCCATCGAATCCCTGCTCTCGGCCCGCGTCGCCTCACGCATGGCCGACACCGGCCCCTACTCACCCGACCGCGAACTCAGCGGGCAGGGTCTCGCGTCAATCGCATCCGGGCTGTTTGGCGGCATGCCTGCGACTGGCGCCATTGCCCGCACGGCAGTCAATGTGAAATCAGGGGCACGCACGCGCCTGAGTGCCATCGTTCACGGTGTGCTCTTGCTCGTGGTCATCTACCTCGGCTCGACGCTCGTCGCCCACATCCCGCTCGCTGCTCTCGCGGGAGTGCTCATGGCGACCGCCACCCGCATGGTGTCGCCCGAAACGGTGCGGTCAATCTTCAAGGCGAGTCGGGCCGATGTGCTCATCTTCTTTCTCACCGCTGCGATCACCTTGGCGTTCGACCTCATCGTTGCTATTCAAATCGGTTTGGTGTTGGCGGCGATCGTGGCGCTCAAGCACGTCGCTGATCAGGCCGGCGTGCGCCGTGAGTCACTGCCGGGCGAGCGGCTTCCCGGTGATGAACGCATCGCGCTCGTTCGAATTGATGGCGCAATGTTTTTCGGCGCGGCCGACCGACTGCAGCGTGAGTTCAATGAGTTCACTGGCATCGAGGTCGTCATCATTCGGCTCTCGCACTTGAGCGGACTCGATGCGACCGGGGCGAACGCCCTCGTCGATATCATTCACACGTTCGAGCATCGCGGCGTCACCGTTCTGCTCAAGGGATTGAAGCCCGAACACCAGCGCGTCGCGCGTGCGTTTGGTGTGCGGGCGGCGCTCCGTGACGAAGCGCACGTATTTGACTCACTCGAGGATGCGGTGGCCCACGCCCGTAGCCACATCGAGCGTGGACCCTGGCAACCCGCGAGCTAGCGAAAGCCGCTTCTCGGCAAGTGGCCCTCTCGTGGTCAAGTGGCCCACCCATGGGTGGGGGAGTTCGTCACGAGAGGGCCACTTGCGCCAATTCATTCACTCGCGGTGAGCGGTTCGAGCAGGATGCGACGGCCGGCCCAGCGAGACCGCAGCCACACATCGTGGCTCGCGATCACCACGGCCCTTGGATATTGCGGAAGCACCCGTTCCAACTCTTCCGCGAGCGCGAGCGCGAGGTGGTTGGTCGGCTCATCCAGCAGCAAGAGCGCGGGCGGCTCGGCCACAAGCGAGGCAAGCGCCACCCGTCGCCGCTGCCCGTACGACAATTCGCGTAGCGGTTTCGCGCTCGCCTCGGCATCGAGCAAACCCAGCTCTGACAGTGAGGGCGCTGCATCCGGTCGCCGCAGCGCCGCCCGGTAGGCATTCGCAGCAGTCATAGCGAGGTCAGGCCAGGAATCGTATTGCGCGAGAAGCCCCACGGTGCCGACCCGCTTGACGGAACCAGCATCCGCGTCGAGTTGGCCGGCAAGGAGCGCCAGCAATGTCGACTTACCGGCGCCATTCGGTCCCTCAATCAGGATGCGGTCTTGGCGAGCGATCTCGAGGCTCACCGGCTGCATCCGGCCCGCGACCGCGGCATCGGCGACGACGGCGAGTGGCACCTCGCCCCCACGCTCGCGATGCGCGAAACCGCGGAATCGCAGCGGTTCGGGTGGCGGTGCGACGGGAGATCGGTCGAGCGCGGCGAGCTGCGCCCGCGCCTGCCGCAGGCGCGCCCCTACGGTCTTTGCCGCCCGATCCGCCTCGAATTTCTTCGCAACCCCAGCCTCGCCGCGCGGCTCCGTCGTGTGAAAGATATCGCGGGCCTCGATGTCGATCACCCGCTGCAGACGAGCCCGTTCGAGCTGTTCCTGCGCGAACGCGGCTCGCCACTGTTCGAGTTCGCCGGCCCGTTGGCGCAGATACGCACTGAACCCGCCACTTGACCTCGCGCCCTGCCTGACGCCATCGCGCGCGCCGTGTGGTCCGACCTTAGGGTCGAGATCTACGATGCCCGTCGCCACCTCGTCGAGGAAGGCACGATCGTGGCTCGCGAAGAGCACGGGGCCAGACCAACTGCGCAACTCGTTCGACACGAACGCGCGCGCTGAGTCATCAAGGTGGTTCGTCGGTTCGTCGAGCAGCAATGCGACTGGCGCTTCGAGAAGCAGGGCCGCGAGTGCCAGGCGGCGGCGCTGACCTCCCGACAGCTCGGCGATCGGACGATCGCGAGCGAAGCCACCGAGCCCGACTCCGGCGAGCACCGACTCGATGCGGGCATCCAATTGCCACAGACCACGCTGTTCTGCCTCGGCGAGCGCGCGCTCGTACTCTCGCGCCGCATCCTCGTCATCGGCAAGCTGCAGGGCCGCGGCTTCGAGCCGATCACCAATCGCCCGCACCGGAGCAACTGCGTCGTCAATCACCTCGCCAATACGCACATGCGCAGCGGGCGCTAATTCTTGGCCAAGCAGCCCAATCGTCGCAGGCGAACGCACCAGACCCGCATCCGGTTCGAGCTGGCCCGCGAGCGCCGCGAGCAACGTTGATTTGCCGGCGCCATTCGCACCGATGAGACCGATTCGTTCGCCGGGGCCAACGACGAAATCGATATCGTCGAGTACGCGGCGCCCACCGCGAACGACCGTGAGACCCGTTGCTTGCAATTGCGCCGATCGTTGGCGCGACACATCGTGTGCCATAAGATCCCCTCCCCGGATGCATCCGGGAGCTGTGATAGTTCCCCGGCGGGCACGCGACGGTGCCGCAGACGCGGGGCGGAAAATCAGCGCAGGAACATGCCGACGATGGTACACGCCGCACTCGAACGTAGAATTGGCGCATCATGACCGAAACCGCCACCCGTATTGCCCCGTCGTCCGCCGCCTTCAACGCCGACGGCTCCCAGCGCAGCTTCTTCGTGCGCACACTCGGCTGCCAGATGAACGTGCACGACTCCGAACGCATCTCTGGTTCACTCCTCGCCGCCGGCTATGTCGAGGCGGCCACCGAAGACGCCGATGTGCTCGTGATCAACACCTGCGCCGTGCGTGAGAACGCCGCCACGAAGCTCTACGGCAACCTCGGTCACCTCGCCTCGGTGAAGCGACAGCACGAGGGCATGCAGATCGCGGTGGGCGGCTGCCTCGCGCAGATGGAGCAGGACGAGATCGTCCGCAAGGCGCCACAGGTCGATGTCGTGTTCGGCACACACAACATGGGTTCGTTGCCCGTGCTGCTCGAGCGCGCCCGACACAACGAAGAAGCCCAGGTTGAGCTGCTCGAATCGCTCGAAACCTTCCCCTCGACGCTCCCGACGAAGCGTGACTCGACCTACTCGGGCTGGGTATCGATTTCAGTCGGATGCAACAACACCTGCACGTTCTGCATCGTGCCGTCACTGCGTGGCAAAGAGAAGGATCGCCGTCCGGGCGACATCCTCGCCGAGGTGCGCGCGCTCGTTGATCAGGGTGCCATCGAGGTGACGTTGCTCGGTCAGAACGTGAACTCCTACGGCGTGGAGTTCGGTGACAAGCTCGCGTTCGGCAAGTTGCTCCGGGCCTGCGGTGAAATTGATGGGCTCGAGCGGGTGCGGTTCACGAGCCCGCATCCAGCCGCCTTCACCGACGATGTCATCGATGCGATGGCGGAGACGCCGAATGTGATGCCGCAGCTGCACATGCCGCTGCAATCGGGTTCTGACCGCATCCTGCGCGAGATGCGCCGCTCATACCGCTCGAAGAAGTTCCTCGGCATCCTCGAGCGGGTGCGCGAACGCATGCCGCACGCGGCGATTTCGACCGATATCATCGTGGGCTTCCCGGGCGAAACCGAAGAAGACTTCCAAGAGACGATGCGGGTGGTTGAGGCCTCGCGATTCGCGAATGCCTTCACTTTCCAGTACTCGATTCGTGATGGCACGCCCGCCGCAACGATGGCCGATCAGGTGCCGAAGGAAGTAGTGCAGGAGCGCTTTGAGCGCCTCGTTGAGCTGCAGCACCGCATCTCGCTCGAAGAGAACGAGCAGCTCGTGGGCACGCGTCAGCAGGTGCTTGTTTCGGTCGACGAGGGTAAGAAGGATGGCGCCACGCATCGGCTCACGGGCCGCGCCGAAGACAATCGCCTCGTGCACTTTGCGGTGCCTGAGGGGTCGGAGACGCCGCGCCCGGGAGACGTTGTCGACGTTGAGATCACGCGCGGCGCGCCGAGCTACCTGCTCGCGGATGCTCCTGACGGGGCGCCGCTGCGTATCCGTCGTACACGAGCCGGCGATGCCTGGGATGCGGCGCAGGCTGCTTCCTGCGGCACCGGTAGTGCCGACACTGCCGTGGGTGCAGTGAACCTGGGTCTGCCGACGCTGCGCATCGGCGCCCCCCAGTGACCGAGCAGCCGGCCGAACTCATCGTCATTGGTGGCGCGACCGGCACCGGCAAGACGGCACTTTCGCTCGACGTTGCCGAGCGGCTGGCAACTAGGGGGAAGAAAGCCGAAATCATCAACGCCGATGCCATGCAGTTCTATCGCGGCATGGATATCGGCACCGCGAAACTGCCAGTGGCCGAGCGTCGGGGGATTCCGCATCACCTCTTTGATGTGCTCGAGGTGACCGAGGAGGCGACCGTCGCCTGGTACCAAGAGGTCGCCCGAGACTGCATTGATGAGGTGCTCGGTCGCGGCGCCGTGCCGATTCTCGTTGGCGGCTCTGGCCTCTACATCGCCGCGGTCGTGTTCGATCTGCAATTCCCGGCCCGAGATGAAGCCGTGCGCGCCGACCTCGAACGCGAACTCGAAGAGTGGGGCTCGGGGATGCTCCACCGCCGCCTTGCCGAATTCGATCCCGAAGCCGCCGAGCGGATTGACCCGCGCAATGGTCGACGGGTGGTGCGCGCACTCGAAGTGATCAAGCTCACCGGCGAAAAGTTCTCAGCACAATTGCCCGAACAGGATGCTTGGTGGCGCCACACTGCGATGGTGCTTGTTGAGCGCGAGCGCTCCGAACTCGTTGCCGCGCTCGACGCTCGCGTCATCGAGATGTGGCGTGACGGGCTCGTCGACGAGACGGCAGAGTTGCTCTCGCACGGTCTTGTTGACACGTCAACTGCGGGGAAAGCCATCGGCTACGCCCAGGCTGCCCGCCAATTGCGGGGCGAGACCACTGAGGCTGAGGCCATCGCCGAAGCGCAATTGCTCACGCGCAAGTATGCCCGGCGCCAGGTCTCGTGGTTCCGTCGCTACGACACGGCGCTACGCTTGCGTGCCGGGGATGCGTGGGGAGCGTCACTCGTGCTCGATCACGCCGGGCTCACCAACTAGGGCCGCGGCAAACGCCCGCGCAACTCCATCGCCTCGCGCACTCGTTCCATCGCCATGGTGAGCGCGGCCTCGTGTGGCAGTGTGCCATCGCGCTGGCTCATATCGAGCACGGCGACCGTATTGGCGCGCAGCTTTTCTGAGATCATCTCGAACACCGCAGCGGTGTCGACGACGAACGGCGAGTTGCGAGCATCCGTCGAGTGGGCGGCGGCGACGATGCCGCCCGCGTTCGCAATGAAGTCGGGCACGACCTGCACGCCCCGCTCCTGCAGGATGCGGCGCGAACTCGGCGAGGTCGGCAGATTCGCGCCCTCAACGATGAGACGTGCCGTGGTGTTGGCCGCGACGGCATCGGTAATCGTGTCTTGCATTGCCGCGGGGATGAGCACATCCGCATCCACGTCGAGCACATCGCGCGAGTGGTCACCGCTCGCGTAGGCACTCACGCAGGCATCGCCGTGTTCGGCGCGCAAGTCGAGCAGTCGCTCGAGGTCGAGTCCATCGCGGTCGTGCACGGTGCCGGTGGCGGTCGCAACCGCCACAATCTGGGCGCCGAGCGCCGCGAGCCGTTGGGCTGCGGCAACGCCGACTGCGCCGAATCCCTGAATCGCCACGCGCTTGCCAGCCAGCGATTCACCGCTTCGCTGCAGGGCAGCATCCGCCGCCTCAGCCACGCCAAACCCGGTCACACCGAGCTGGTCATAGGGCACGCCGCCCAGCGCGCGGGGAAGTCCGGTCGAAGTGCCGAGATCACCGAGCTCATCGGCGAGGATGGCCGCATCCCGCTCATTGAGCCCCATGTCGAGGCCGAAGAGGTACTCGCGCGGCACCTCATTGCGGAGCGCTCGAGCGAACGCGCGCAGGATGCGTTCCTTGTCGGGTGAGGTCGGATCGCCGAGGATGCCCGCCTTAGCGCCACCGTGGAACAGATCGACTGCTGCCCACTTCCAGGTCATGGTGCGGGCGAGTCGGCACACTTCCTCGATCGTGAGCGTCGGACTCATCCTCGTGCCGCCCTTGCCAATGCCGCGCGCGGAATTGTCGATGACCAGCACACCTCGCATGCCGGTTCGGCTATCGCTGACGACCACGATCTTTTCGGGTCCCCACTCATCGGCCATGCGCAGCAGGTCTTCTGCCATCACCTCGTCCTCTCCATTGATCGAGTCGGTGTCGCCTACCACTTTGGGTGAGAACCGAAGCAATCCGAGACCTGCGAGAACAGGGGCTTGTGGTTGAAGCATAAGTTTTTCTTCTGCTTGGTCGACAGATCACGGCCAGAGTCGGCTTCCAGTGCACGTCGGGGTGGGTAAGTATCTGACCAGGGCCGTGATTGCAACGGAGCGATCGCGCCGGCCCGCAACGAAAGGATTCGCGATGACGCGCCCCGCCTATTTCAGCGACGACGAGATCGAGCGCCTGCTCACGCAGGAGCTGGCGCTGGAATCTCAGCGGAGCGCCTTCTCTGCCCTCGGCAATGACGAAGCCGTGCTCGCGCCGCGCGTGCTCATCGACGGAGCTGACGATTCCGTCGCGTTCAGCTATGTCGCCCGGCTGTCGCCGCAGGCCCCAGTAGTGAGTAAATTCGGCAGCGTCAACCCCGTCAACGCCGAACGCAACGAGCCGGTGATCTCTGCGACCGTGCACATGCTCGACGCCGTCTCCGGGCGCCCGGTTGCCACGCTCGAGGCGACGAACCTCACCACTCTGCGTACCGCAGCGGCCTCGGCGCTCGTGTGCGAGCAATTGGCTCGCGAGGATGCACGAACGCTCGGCGTGATTGGCTCCGGAGTGCAAGCTCGGGCACACATTCATGCCTTGACTCGGGTGCGAAACTTCGAAGAAGTGCGCGTCGCCGGGCGCTCACTCGAGCGCGCGAAGGCGATGGCTCGTGAACTCGCCGCAGAGATTGATGTGCCGGTGCGGGTCGTCGGTCACGAACTCGTTGCCGCTGCCGATGTGGTCGTCACCTGCACGACGAGCTTCGAAGCGGTGCTCGAAACCGCGTGGGTCCGGCCTGGCGCCACGGTGATCAGCGTCGGTGCCTTTGCGCCCGACCGCATGGAACTTCCGACCTCGCTCATCGACCGGGCCGACCTCGTCGTTGTCGACCATCTTGAGACCACTTCGGCCCAATCGGGCCCCGTGGTGGCTGCCCTCGAATCAGGTTCGATCGGCCTCGGTGACCTCGTCGAGCTTGGCACCGTCGTGACTGGCAAGCATCCGGGCCGAACGAACCCGCGCGAGATCATCGTCTATTTCAGCGTGGGCATCGGCATCCAGGATGCGGCTGCCGCAGCCGCCGTCGTGGCCGCAGCCGACGGCGTCAGCGCGGCCGACGACTAGCGAACTCCGGCGCGAGCGTGATGCCGGGCGAGCGGCTTGCCGTTCGCCGGGCTGCGCGCGCCAGCGTTTCAGTGAGCTTGCCGATGGCCGGGTTGCCGTGCCGAGGTGCCACTAACAGCGACACGTGGCGCTGCACCGTGAGGTCTGAGATCGTCGCCGTATCGGTGTCGCCATCGGCGAGGGTAGTGGCCGCGAGCGCCGGCACGAGCGCGACGCCAAGGCCAGAGCGTACGAAGCTCGCGACCACGCTGTAGTTATTACTGCGATAGCGGATCTCAGGGGCAAATCCGGCAGCCGCACAGGCCCGTTCAACGGCATGGGCGCACTGCGCGTCGGCACTCGTGGCAATCCAGGTTTCATGCTCGAGATCACGCAGGGTGATGGTCTGCCCAGAGGCGGGATGCCCCGGTGACACAAAGGCAACGAGGTCTTCCGAAAGCAAGTGCACTGCGGTGAGTTCTGCTGGCCAGCGCATGGGCACCAGGTCATAGCGGTAGGCGAGGGCGACATCGAGTTCGCGTTCGACCAGCCGAGGCACCAGCTCGCTCGGCTCACCCTCGTCAAGGATGAGCTCAACTTCGGGATGCGTGCGGACGAACTCCGCGAGCGCCGCCGGCACGAGTTGTCGGCTTGCGGTCGGGAAGCTCCCGAGCCGGATGCGCCCCGCGCCACCTTCGCCGAGGTTGCGCACCTAATCGTCGAAGGAAGCAAGCGCGGCAAACACTTCGTGGGCGTGGGCGTGCAATTGCTCGGCGACGCTCGTCGGACGAATGCCCCGGGCATCCCGTTCAAACAGTGTCAGGCCAGTTTCGCGTTCGAACGCGGCAATCTGCTGCGACACCGCCGACCCCGTATAGCCAAGCTGGCGGGCGGCGCCAGCGAATGACCCGGTGCGCAGTACGGCGACCAGGGTGGTCAGATGAGTCGGATTCACCACGATGTGCTCCCTTCGCTTTGGTGAGGGTAGCGCAGATTTGCTTGTGCTCAATAGATGCGAACGAATGAAGCTGAGCATAAGAGCTACTTGCCCTAGGGTCATGAAGCCGCAGTCTTGCGGCATGTGCACGCCACTCGGTCGTCGCCAGAATCGGACAGACCGAATCAATCCACCGCGATCGTGGCTCGTCAGCTCGATAAGTCGCACGCAACGGAACGACTCACCCGGCAATGTGGCCGGACGCTCGGCTCCTCGTGCGTTCCCGCCCCGTTTCCGGTGGGCCGACCACACGAAGGGAACGTTCATGGCCGACCAGTCAGCGCCGATCGCCATCGACCTGAACAACGTCGAGAAATCTTTCGGCGACCACCACGTACTCAAGGGCGTCTCGCTGCAGGTTCCCACCGGCACCGTGACCGCCATGATCGGCCCCTCGGGCGCCGGCAAGAGCTCGCTGCTTCGCTGCATCAATCTGCTCGAGCGGCCCGATAGCGGCACCATCACCGTTGAGGGCATCACCATTGACGTGAGCACCAAGATCGATGACGAACAGCTTCGTGCGCTGCGTCGTCAGATCGGCATGGTGTTCCAGCACTTCAATCTCTTCCCGCACCTCACCGTGATGCAGAACGTCTCACTTGCGCAGATGCGCGTGCTCGGTCGCAGCAAGGATGAGGCAAACGAGAAGTCGCTCACCCTGCTCAAGCGCGTTGGCCTCGGCGACAAGGCCGACCAGTACCCGGCCCGTTGCTCGGGTGGTCAGCAGCAGCGCATCGCAATTGCCCGCGCGCTTGCACTCGAGCCGAACATCATGCTCTTCGATGAGCCGACCTCTGCGCTCGACCCGGAACTCGGCCTTGAGGTGCTCGCGGTGATGCGCGAACTCGCCGAAGACGGCATGACCATGGTGGTTGTCACCCACGAAATGCAATTCGCGCGCAGCGTCTCCGATGACCTCGTGGTGATGGCCGACGGCCGCATTCTCGAAGAGGGCCACCCCGAAGAGATCTTCAGCGACCCCAAGGAGCAGCGCACCCGCGAATTCCTGCGAGCGGTGCTGGAACGCTAACCATGGACGTCCTGCTCAATACTCTGCGCGGTGTGCCGGTCACCCTCGGCATCACCCTCATCGCCTTCGCCATCGGCGTCGTCGGTGGCGTGCCGCTCGCCCTCATGCGCCGCAGCCGCATCAAGCCGATCAGCTGGCTCGCCATCGCGATCATCGAACTCCTCCGCGGCATCCCACCGGTGGTGTGGCTGTTCATTATCTTCTTCGGCCTCGGCACCTCGATTCCGCAGATGACCGCCTTCATGGCTGCCGTCATTGGCCTCGGCATCGTTGCCGCCGCCTATATGGCTGAGATCTATCGTGGTGGACTTCGCTCCATCCATAACGGCCAATGGGAAGCCGCCGAAGTGCTCGGGATGCGTCACCGCACCGTGCTGCGCGACGTCATCGGCCCGCAGGTCTTCCGTGTGTCGATTCCCGCGGCCGCCACCTACGGCATTGGTCTCCTCAAGGACTCCTCGGTTGCCTACGTCATCGGCGTCACCGAGATCGTCTACTACGCGAGCGAGCAATCGCGCCAAACCGTTGACGCGATCGGGCCGTTCCTCATCGCCGCAGCCGTCTACGTGATCATGACCATCCCCACCGCCTGGGCGACGCGTTCGCTCGATGCGAAGATGCGAAAGCGAGTGGCGAAATGAGCTTCATCAACGACTGGATCGCCTACATCCCGCAGCTCTGGCCGGGCCTGCTCGTCAGCCTGCAGGTCACTGGCCTCGCGCTCCTGTTCGGTGTGCCCGGAGGACTCGCCCTCGCGGTGTTCTCGAGTCATCCGAACCGCATCGTCAAGGCGATCGTTATCGGCCTCGTCGAACTCGGTCGCGGTACCCCTGCGCTCGTGGTCCTCCAGGTCATTTACTTCGGTGTGCCCTCGGTGGCGCCGACGATCGCGCTCGACTCCTACCTTGCTGCCGCGCTCGCACTCGCGCTCACGACGGCCGCTTACACCTCCGAGATCATCCGCGGTGGCCTGCAGGCCGTGCCGCAGGGTGAACTCGAAGCGGCCGCGGCACTCGGCATGAAGCCGTGGCACACGCTCTGGGATGTGGTGATCCCGCAGGGTATCCGCTTCGCGATTCCCGCCCTCATCGGCTTCGCCATCCTCATCTTCCAGGCCACCTCGCTCGCCTACACGATCGCGCTGCCCGAACTGCTGAGCCAGGCGTACTCGATCGGATCGAGCACCTTCAAGTACCTCAGCGTGCTGCTCCTGGCGGGCCTGTTCTACGCCATGATCACGATCCCCGCGAGCGCGCTCACCAGCTACGCCGAGCGCCGCCTCGCGCGCCACCTCTAAACCCGAACAATCCATACCCCCAATAACTCAACGAGGAGTTTCCAATGAAGCAACGACGCAAGATGATCACCGCACTTGTCGCGACCGCGGCGCTCGCGGTCACCCTGACCGGATGCGCCGGTGGCGGAAGCGGCGACGTCGCCGCTGACTGCCAGCCGAAGCACGAGTTCTCGACCATCAAGGACGGCACCCTCAGCGTCGTGCTCTACGACCTGCCGCCCTTCTCGAAGCTCGACAACGGTGCGATCACCGGCGTCGACGGCGACATCATGACCGAGTTTGCGAAGGAAGAGTGCCTCACGATCACCGCGACATCGGCTGCCACCTCGGCGAACATCCCCACGGTGCAGGCGGGCCGCGCCGATGTCTCGATCGCTGCCTGGTACCGCACCCAGGCGCGTTCTGAGATCGTGCTCCTCAGCGACCCGATCTACACCGACCAGATGGCGATCATCTCGAAGGATGGGCTCTCGAGCGTCTCGGAACTCGAGGGCCAGACCGTCGGCACCGTTGACGGCTACCTCTGGGTCGAAGACATGCGCGCTGTGCTCGGCGACAAGCTGAAGATCTACCCGACCACGCTCAACATGAACCAGGATCTCGCTGCCGGCCGCATCGACATCGGCATCGACAGCTACGGTTCGGCCACGCACAACAACACCGACAACAAGTTCAAGGTTGAGGTCGTGCAGCCCGACGAGCGTGTCGCCGCGAGCCAGGAAGCCGCGCAGATTGCGATTCCGGTTGCGCCCGGCAACGAGGCACTTGTCACCGCGATCAACGACTTCATCAAGGTGATCCGTGAAGACGGCCGCCTCGAAAAGATCCTCGTCGACAACGGCCTTGACGCCACGGCCGCCGACACCGGTGACCCGCGCCTGATCTAGTCCGCGAACCCCGCGAACACAAGTAACCGCATCCGATTTCGGCGGCGAAACCAACACGGTTTCGTCGCCGATTTCGTAACTCAACAGAAGGAACCTCATGCACCAAGTAACTGGCGCGCGCGAGCGGGTGGCGATCATTGGAGCCGGCGCGATCGGCGCCGCCATCGCTTGCGAGCTCGCCGAGAGCGGCCGCGAGGTCGTCGTCATCGATGCGCTCGACACCTGGGGGCTTGGCTGCTCCGACGGCAATGCTGGCTACATCTGTCCCTCGCATGCCGGGCCGTGGGCGACGCGGCGAGAAATGGGTCAGGCAGTGCGCTGGCTCGGGAAACGCGAGAGCCCGCTGGCAATGCGGCCGCTGCCTTCGCTCGTGCCCTTCTTTGGGCAACTCATGCGCGTCGATGAGACGGGGATGCGGCGCTCGGGCACTGTGAACCGGGCAATGGCCCGGCGAGCGGTCGAACTGCATCGGCGGCTCGCCGAATCAGGGCTTGATTCTGGTTTTCGTCAGGACGGCCTCCTCGATGTGTATCGCGATGAGCGTCGCTTCGACGACGCGCGGGTGATTGCCGAACAACAGCGGGCTGATGGTGTCGATGCGCGAGTGGTGGATGCACGCGGGCTCGCCGCGCTCGATCCAGGCCTCGACGTCGAAGCCGTGGGCGGTGTCTGGTACCCGGGTGACGCGCACTGCGACCCGGTGCGGTTCATGCGCGCCATCGGCTGGCGGGCGGAGGCGAGGGGAGTGGAACTCATGGCTCGCACGCGCGTGACCTCGTTGGAGCGGCATCGCCGAGGCGTGCGGGTACAGACCTCGGCCGGTGCGGTGCTCGCCGATCGCGTGGTGATCGCTGCCGGAGCCGCGAGCGTGCGGCTCGCGCGTCGTCCGTATCCGATGTTGCAGGGTGGCAGGGGCTACTCGGTTGACTTCACGGCTCCGGGCGTCGCGGCACCCAAGCGGCCGGTCGTGCTGCAGGAAGACCGAGTCGCGATCACGCCGTTCGCGGATCGCATGCGAGTGGCCGGCATGATGATGTTCACCGGCCTCGATGAGTCGATTGACGCTCGCCGGGTGGATGCGCTGACTCGCGCCGGCACGCGGGCATTCCCGGAATGGGGCGAGGCGACGATCAGTGCGCCCTGGGCGGGTTTGCGGCCGTGCACACCGGATGGGCTACCGCTCCTTGGCTGGGTCAATGATCGCGTCATGCTCGCCACCGGCCACGCCATGCTCGGTCTCGCGCTCGCACCCGACACCGCCGAGCGCGTGCGCGCGCTGTTCGAGGGCGCTGCCATCGAATATGCGGATGCGCTGAATCCACGACGCTTCAGCCACTAACCACAACGAGTGCGGAGGCGCTCGAAGCACGGTTTAGGTCCGTGCTTCGAGCGCCTCCGCACTCGCGTTGTTGGTACGCCTAGATGAACTCGACGCCCTGGGCGAGCGGCAGCTCACCCGAGTAGTTGATCGTGTTCGTGGCCTGGCGCATGTAGATCTTCCACGAGTCGCTACCCGACTCGCGGCCGCCACCGGTCTCCTTCTCGCCGCCGAACGCACCGCCGATTTCGGCACCCGAGGTGCCAATGTTGACGTTCGAGATACCGCAGTCCGAACCGCTCGCCGAGAGGAAGCGCTCGGCCTCGGCCTGGTCCTGCGTGAAGATGGCCGACGAGAGACCCTGCGGCACCTCGTTGTTGAGCGCGATCGCATCCGCGAGCTCGTCGTAAGTGACGACGTAGAGGATGGGGGCGAAGGTCTCCTCGTGCATCACCTGCGATTGCGCGGGCATGCGCACGACCGCCGGCTGCACGTAGAACGCGTCGGCAGCCGCATCCTCGAGCACCCGCTCGCCACCGCAGACAACGGTGCCGCCCTGCTCGACGGCGTCACGCAGTGCCTGCTGCTGGGCGTCGAAGCTCGCACGGTTGATGAGCGGACCGACGAGCGTACCTTCGCTCGTCGGCGCCCCAATGGCGAGGGTGCCGTATGCCTTCGCGATGCGCTCGACGAGTTCATCAGCCACCGAGGTGTGCACGATGAGGCGGCGAAGGGTGGTGCAACGCTGGCCCGCGGTACCTGCGGCAGCGAAGACGATGCCACGCAGGGCCAGGTCGAGATCGGCCGAGGGGGCCACGATCGCGGCGTTGTTGCCACCGAGTTCGAGCAGTGCCCGACCGAAACGCGCGGCAATGGTCGGCGCGATCTCGCGACCCATACGCACCGAACCGGTGGCCGAGACGAGGCGCACGCGGTCGTCTTCAACGATGGCGGCCGCTGCGTGACGGTCGGCGAGCACGAGCTGGTGCAGATCGGCGGGCGCGCCGACTTCTTCGACCGCGCGAGCGAGGAGCGCGTCGGTGGCGATTGCCGAGAGGCGCACGGCCTCAGCCGGCTTCCACACGACCGTGTCACCGGCGATAAGCGCGAGCGCGGTGTTCCAGGCATACACGGCCACGGGGAAGTTGAACGCGGTGATGATGCCGACGACCCCGAGCGGGTGCCAGGTCTCGGCGAGGCGGTGGCCGGGTCGCTCCGACGGCATGGTCTTGCCGTAGAGCTGGCGCGACTGGCCAACTGCGAGGTCGACGATGTCGATCATTTCCTGCACTTCACCGGCAGCTTCCGAAGGAATCTTGCCGGCCTCGGCGGTCACGATCACGGCGAGGTCCTGCTTGTACTCAACGAGCAGTTCGCCCCAGCGCTTCACGAGTGCGCCGCGCACCGGCGCCGGAACCTCGCGCCAGCCGCGGAAGGCGGCGTCGGCGCGACCAATGGCGGCATCCACATCTTCGGCGGTGTTTGCGAAGGTCCCGGCGATCTGACCGCCAGTGATGGGGGTGTGCACGGCGACCGGGCCGGTCGTGGCCTCGGCGCTCACACCGATGCGGTCAAGGGCCTCGCGCACATTGCGAGCGATCTCGTCAGTCGTGGGGAAGTTCGTCATGGATTTACCTTTCGTGGTGGTCGAGTTGCGCGCTTAGGCGTCGGTGCCGTCGGCGTTGTCGGTGCGGATGCGCATGCGGAGTTCCGCTTCGAGCGCGTCGAGCGAGGCTTGCTGCTGTTCGGCGTAGAGGGAGGTCGGGTCAGCGATGCGGATGCCGATGACCTCGGAGAGACGGTCGATGTCGTAGGGAGTGCCGAGCTGTTCGTCATCGCGCGAGCCCTCACCGCGAAGGTTCGACTGGAAGATGCCTGCCGCCGAGCGGGGCAGGAAGTCTTCGTAGACGATCGGCTCGGCGACGATGACGCCGGCTTCGAGCAGCTCGCGCAGGCTCGCGGTTTCGGTGAGCGGCACGACGCCATCACCGCGGCGGAAGGTGAAGAAGCACAGGCCCTGCGCCGCAAGTTCGAGCTCAGTCGAGGGCAGCGACTCGCGCCAGACATCGAGGGCAACCTCAAC
Organism: Gulosibacter macacae; assembly: GCF_003865375.1. Lineage (GTDB taxonomy): Bacteria > Actinomycetota > Actinomycetes > Actinomycetales > Microbacteriaceae > Gulosibacter > Gulosibacter macacae. The sequence continues at coordinate 194,421 of NZ_RQVS01000003.1, forward strand.
ACGAGTGCGGTCGGGCTGCTCTTCGTGACGTCGACGGTCAACTTCGGCGACGAGCTGGTCGTAGAGGTCGCGGCCCTTGGCGGTGAGCGCGATGCCGCGCTGTTCCACCTCACCGAACCGCACCCGCAGGGTGCCTTCGCGCACCTCCCCGTCGGGGTAGCGGAACATGCGGTGCTCATCGAGCGCGCGGAACGAGGTCTGTCGCAGCAGCACATCCGGTCCCTCCCAATCGGGCGGGCCCTGAATCTCGTCGATCATGGTGATGCCGCGATCGGTCATCCGCTTGTAGAGGTCGTCAATGTCGAGCACGCGCGGTGTGAGGTGGTTGATGTGGGTCGCCGGGACGCCGCCAATATCGGCAGCCACCGACGAGATCGCCTCGAGGTGGTGGTACCACTCGTGGTCGATCGGTTCGTCAGAGAGCTCGAACGACGCGGTGGCGAGATCGAGGAAGCGGTCCGCATCCTCGCGCTCGAGACCGCCCTGCTGCGCCGAGCGGTCGGCGAGGGCGAGGAGTTCTTCTCCGAACAGCTCGCGCGAGCCGATGAACTCTTCGAGTCGTGCCTGAGTCGGTTCGTCGAAGAAGCGACGGTCATCGTGCGCGAGCATCGAAGTGAACACGCGGAAGGGGTTCTTCGCGAGCTCGTCGGCCGCGATCGGGCGGAATGCGGTCGAAACCACCGGCACCGAGCTGCGCGAGGCGTCGCGAAGGTCGTAGAACCCGACCGGATGCATCCCGAAGCCGGCGAAGACACGGCCGACCTGTGCGAGTTCTCGAGCCGAGCCGACGCGAATGGCACCGTGGCGCTCGGCGGTGACGCGGTCGATGCTGCCGAGGCGTTCGGCGTCAGCGCCATTGCGGGCAATGAAGGCTTCGTTCACCTCGCGCGACACGTCGACGAGCGTGTTGTAGGCGGGTACTTCGGCGCCGTAGAGCTCGGCGAGGCGCACGGCGAACTCGGCGCGAAGTTCCCAGAGGGGAGTGAGGGTGCTGGACATGAAAGGTGCTCCTAGGGCGTCGTTGGCGTTCGGAAGATCGGCTAGATGATGTGGAGTTCGGCGAGTCGTGCCTCTTCACCCGCGAATCGGCCGGCGCTGAACGAGCTCGGGTCGAGGAACGACTCGCGTTCGAGATAGATGTCGCGAATGAGTTCACCGACGGCGGGGCCCTGCAAGAAGCCGTGACCCGAGAAACCGGTGGCATAGAGGATGCGCGGATCGCGCGGATCGCGGCCGATCATCGCGTTGTGGTCGGGGGTGTTTTCGTAGAGGCCTGCCCAGCCCGCTTCGAGCGGCTGGTGCGCGAGCGTCGGCGCGATGATCTCGGCGGCCGCATTGAACTCATCCACCCAGTTGTAGGAGAAGCTGCGCTGGAAGCCGGGCTGTTCTTCGTTTGAGATGCCGAGCAGCATCCCGTTGCGGTGGTTGTGGAAGTAGAGCGTCGTCGACAGATCGAGCGTGAACGGCACAATCGGATGCGGTCCCGCAGCTTGCGGGGTAAAGCCAATTTGCCGGCGCACGGGTTCGATGGGCAGGTGCACGCCGACCATTTCGCCGAGGCGGGTTGACCAGGCGCCAGCGGCGATCACGATGTGCGCAGCCCGGCAGGTGCCGCGGTTCGTGTGCACGTTGACACTGTCGGCGTCTGCTTCCAGTCCCACGACCTCAGTGTGTTCGAGGACGCGCACACCGAGTTCGGTTGCCGCCTGCGCGTACACGGCCACGACCTTCGACGGCTGGGCGTAGCCGTCGCGCGGTGAGAACGAGCCGCCGACCAGCGCATCCGCGTTGAGGAAGGGGTTGAGTTCGAACGCCTCGCTCGGCGAAATCATGCGGCTATTGCAGCCGAGCGAGTTCTGCACGCGAGTCGACGACTCGACGGCGGCGAGTTCGGAATCGGTGCGGCAGAGGAAGAGGTAGCCGACTTGCTTGAGGCCGATGTCGTGGCCCTCTTGCGTGAGGCGTTCGAAGGTGTCGAGGCTGCGGCGACCGAGCACGATGTTGCCGGGGTCGGAGAATGTGGCACGCACGCCACCAAGGGGCTTCGCAGAGGAGCCCGAGCCCAGTTCGTCACGTTCGATGACGACGACGTTCTTGACGCCGGCGGCAGCGAGCTCGTAGGCGGCGCAGATGCCCATGATGCCGCCGCCAATGATGACGACTTCGGCCTCGGCGGGGAGCGGGGTGGCGATTTCAGGCTGAAGTGGGACGCAATTGTCCAAGTACTCGTACTTCATGCGGGAGGCCTCTCGAAAACTCGGTGGCCGCGACGTTGCGGCCTCGATAGATCGTCCCGAAGCCGATGCTTGAGCACAAGCGAGAGATATTGAGTAAATCGTTTAGTCTGGCTAAATGAAGTGGACTCTCGACCAGCTCCGCACCTTTCTCGCCGTGGCCGAAGCTGGCAGCATGACGGCCGCTGCGCAGGCGCTTGGCTACACCACTGGCGCGATCTCGCAGCAAATGCAGGCGCTCGGACAGGCCTGCGGGGTGCCGCTATTTGTACGTGACGGCCGGGCCATCGAACTCAGTGATTCGGGGCGCACATTGCTCTCGCATGCGCGGCGATTGCTTGAGGCTGAACGGCTCGCCTCGATCGCGCTATCAGGACCACTGAGCGGGCAACAATTGCGAGTCGACCTTGGTGTGTTTGGCTCGGCGGCGGTTGCTGCGATCTTGCCGACGACGCGTCGCCTTGCCGAGCAGATGCCGAACGTCACCCTTCACGCCCACGAGGTTGACGTGGAGCGTATGCCCGAGGCGGTGGCGGCGCGTGAAATCGATCTCGCACTCGGTGTTGCCTACCCGGCTGCGCCGACCGCGCTGCCGCAGGGGGTCACGACCGTGCCGCTGCGACGTGAGCCGTTTCGCATTGTGCTCACGCCATCGCTCGAGCCCCTCCGCAAAAGCGAGAATGTGGTTGAGGTAGCGAATGCGACCGGCTGGATTCTGCCGCCAGGCTCGTCGGAATTCGGGCGTGCGACCCGGCTCGCCTGCGCTGCGGCTGGTATCGAGCCTAATATCGCCCACCTGGTCACCGACACGGCCGTATCGATTGCCATGGCAGAAAGTGGGCTCGGGGTGACACTCGCAACGCCGCTCATGCTCCGCATGTATCCCCGTGAAGTGGTCACGGCGACGTTGCCGGGGGAGTCGGTGCGTGACGTCGTCGCGATCGTGCGACGCGGATCGCTCGAGCGGGAGAGTGTGCGCGGAGTGCTTGACGTGCTGACGGAGGTGTTTGCGGGTCGCTAAGTGCTGCGGTTCGAGCTCCTCAGCACACTGCGTCGATTGCCACAGCGCGCTCGGGTCACCGTGACGCCTACGATTGACCCCATGCGTCTCGCTTTCACGAAGACCCAGGCCACCGGCAACGATTTCGTCGTCATCGCCGACCCTGACGGTGCCATTGACCTTGCGCCTGAGCACATCCGACAGCTCAGCGATCGGCACTTTGGTGTGGGTGGCGACGGGGTCATTCGTGCAGTGCGCAGCAAACACCTCGAACTCGGTCGCGACCTGCTCGAGATCGACCCGAGCGCCGAGTGGTTCATGGACTACACGAACGCCGACGGCTCGGTGGCTGAGATGTGCGGTAACGGTGTTCGCGCCTACGCCCACTTCTTGCTCGAACGAGGTTTCACCGACTTCGACGCCGACGGGATGCTCGCCATCGGTACCCGCGCGGGTATCAAGCTCGTGACGCGGCATGAACTTGGCTATGAGGTCGATCTTGGGCGCTGGCGGCTCGCCGGAGGTGAACCGCTCGTGCACGCGGACGGTATTGAAGTCGCGCGACCAGGGCTCGGCCTCGACCTTGGCAATCCCCACGTCGTGGTGGCACTCGCAAGTGCCGAAGAGCTCGAAGATTTGGAGCTTTTCTCTCAGCCCGCCCTCGATCCGGTGCCTCCGGCGGGCGCCAATGTCGAGTTTGTCGTGCCGCTCGACCCGATGGTCGAGAGCGGTGTAGGGAACGTCCGTATGCGTGTTTACGAACGCGGCGTTGGCGAAACGCTTTCGTGCGGCACCGGCGTCGCTGCCACGGCGCTCGCGGTGCGGCATTGGGCCGGAGTCGGCGCGCCGAATGTCTGGCGCGTCGAAGTTCCCGGGGGAGTGCTTGGCGTGCGCATGTTGCACGGTGAAGACGGTGAGCATGTGCTCCTCAGCGGTCCGGCCTCACTCGTATTCGACGGCGAATTCGATTTCACGACCGGATAGTCGGTCTACTTCGGTAGTGAAGTAGAAAACCACAAAAATTGTGGAAATCGTCGCGTTGTGCCGTCCCTCTAAACGAACGTCATGCATAATGGAGTTCCCCTTGCAATGAAGCAATCGGAAGGACTCCATCCATGAGCCCATCTGCCAGCCACGCGGCCCCGCCGTCGGATTCAGCCGACACGGGCTCAGTTCGACTGCGCAATATCACTAAGCGATTCGGCGACCATGTTGCGGTCAATGATCTTTCGCTCGATATTCACTCGGGCGAGTTTCTCTCGCTCTTGGGCCCATCTGGATGCGGTAAGACCACGACCCTGCGCATGATCGCGGGATTTGACGACCCAGACTCTGGATCTATCGAACTTGCTGGCAAGAATGTTGTTGGCTTGCCCGCCTATAAGCGGAATACCAATACCGTGTTCCAGCAATACGCGCTCTTTCCGCATATGACCGTCGCCGAGAATGTCGCCTACGGATTGCAACAGCGAAAGACTCCGCGCAGCGAAATCCGCGACAAGGTCTCAGAAGCGCTCGACATGGTGCAAATGCGCACATTCGCTGACCGCAAGCCCAATTTGCTTTCTGGTGGTCAGCAGCAGCGCGTGGCACTGGCTCGCGCCCTCGTCAACCGCCCGGCGGTGCTCCTCCTCGACGAGCCGCTCGGCGCCCTCGACCGCAAGCTCCGCGAAGAGATGCAGATCGAGCTCAAGCTCCTGCAACAGCAACTCGGTACGACGTTCGTCTTCGTTACCCACGATCAGGGTGAGGCACTTTCGATGAGCGACCGCATCGCGATCATGCGTGATGGCAAGATCGAGCAGCTCGACGATCCCGACACGATCTACGACTCCCCGGCGAGTGCCTACGTCGCCGCCTTCATCGGCCAACAGAACTTCTTTGAGGGCGTGCTCGAATCAGCAGATGAGATGCGTGCCGATGGCTTTGGCCTCGCCGCAACCCGGCCCATCGCGTTGCGTGCGGGCACCAGGGTCCGCGGTGCCGTGCGCCCCGAATTCGTGCGCATCGAACCAACGCAGGGCACCGCATCCAGCGATGTCAATCGCGTCGAAGGCGAACTCGTCGGCATCGCGCACCAGGGCGAGTCGATGCAATTCCTCGTCGAGATCCCCGGCGGCCGAACCATTTCGTCCCGCCGACCCGTAGCCGACCGAGCCGGCCTTCAACTCGGTGACCGCATCACCGCATCCTGGGCGCCCGAAGACGTGCGCCTCTTCGCCGAAGACGAGGGCCCCGCCGATCTGCACCGCGCCGTCGACGAGAACCTCACCACCACTGAAATCTCGAGCATCTAAGGACTGGAACGATGAACACGCCTGACCCCATCCGCATCCTCGCCAGCGCCGAAGCCGCCCCGCGTATTCGCGCCGCGCTCTCACGTCGTGCCTTCCTCGGAGCGCTCGGCGCCTTCGGTACCGCAGGCGCGCTCGCCGCCTGCGCCGCACCGGGTGGTGGCTCGAATGCCGGTGACGGCACGATCGAAGACACGCTCGCCATGTACACCTGGGGCGACTATGACTCGCCAGATGTGCTCGAGCAATTCCAGGCCGACAACAGCGTGCGCATGACCGTTGACTCGTTCGGATCGAACGAAGAGCTCATCGCGAAGCTGACCAGTTCGCGCGGTACGAGTGGCTACGACATCGTCGTACCGACCGGCGTCTACATCGCCGAGATGGTGAACGCGGGCCTCCTCGAAAAGCTCAACCTCGACCTCATCCCGAATATTCAGCACGTGTCGCCGGAGTTCCTCAAGCAGCCCTGGGACCCGAACAACGAATACTCGATCTGTAAGTCGTGGGGCACGACCGGCTTCGTCTACGACAAGCAAGCCATCGGCCGCGAACTCAAGACCTGGGACGACTTCTTCGACGCTGCCATGAACGAAGCGTCGGGCAAGACGAGCATGCTCGATGACCCGCAGGGCATCATCGGTTGCTACTTCTGGTCAAAGGGTTACAGCACGAACGACAACAACGCCGCGCACTTCGACGAGGCCGAGACCTTCCTCGTCGAGCAACTCGCGCCGCACATCTCGACATTCGACTCCTACCCGGGTTCGGGCGGCATCGTGCAGGGCACCCAGATGCTCTTCCAGGCGTGGAACAACGATGCGCGCCTGGGCATCATGGAAAGTGGCGACCCCGAGCGCTGGGCCTGGTCGGGTGGTGGCCCCGAGAGCGAACTCTGGATGGACAACTGGGCGATTGCCGCCGGTGCGAAGAGCCCGAACGCTGCCCACGCCTTCATCAACTTCGTGCTTGACCCCGAGATCGCCTTCCAACAGATGGAATATGTCGGGAGCGACACCGGTGCCATCGGGCAGCGTGAGCTCGCCGAAGAAGCTGGTGTCGAATACCCCGACATGATCTTCTTCTCAGCCGAGCAGGTCGCCAACCTCAAGCCCGTTGAGGTGACCGAAAGCCAGGATCGCTTCGTCGACATCTGGAACAAGATGAAGGCCCGGGCCGCCCAATGACCTCTGGCAGTGTCACCACGACGCAGAAGCCTGCGGACACGGCACCGGCCGCGAACCGGAAGCGGCGCGGATTCGGTGCACTGCTTGCCCTGCCGACAGCAGCGTGGATCATCCTGTTCTCGCTGCTGCCGGTGGGCCTGGTCTTCTACTACTCGTTCGGCCGTAAGCCGAGCGTGTTCGGCACCCACTCGAACGATGTCTTCACCTTCGACCGTTACGTCGAAGGGCTCACCGGGTCGAACGCCTCGGTGCTCTGGAACAGCATCGGTATTGCGCTCCTCGGCACGCTGTTCTGCTTGATCATCGCGCTGCCATTTGCCTACTGGCTTGCCCTCAAGGCGAAGCCAAGCCGCCGTGGCCTCTATCTCGCGCTCGTGATGGTGCCGTTCTGGACAAACCTGCTCGTCCGCACGATCGGTTGGCAGATCATCCTGGCCCCGGAGGGCTGGCTCTCGCAGGCCCTGCAGAACTCCGGCCTGCTGCAAAGCCCACTCGCGATGCTCAACACCCGTGAGGCGGTGCTCCTCGGTGTGGTCTACAACTACCTGCCGATGATGATCCTGCCGCTGTTCGTTGCCTTTGACCGCGTCGCCGGCCCGTTGCGCGAAGCAAGTGCCGACCTCGGTGCGAGCCGCATCGGCACCTTCCTGCGGGTGACGCTGCCGCTTGCGTGGCCGGGCATTCTCATCGCGATCCTGTTCGTGTTCATCCCGCTCATGGGCGACTACATCACGCCGACCGTGCTCGGCGGTGCGCAGGGCATGATGATCGGTCAGCTTGTCGCGAGCCAATTTCAGAACGCGCAGAACTGGGCGCTCGGCTCGGCGATGGCGGTACTTCTCGTCATCACGGTGCTCGCGATCGGCGCGATCATCTGGCTCATCACCAAGCTCATCGCCCTGCCGTTTAAGCGGCACTGGAGCCTCACGCTGAAGGAGGATGCGTAATGTCGCGCGCTAAATCGGCCGACCGGGTGTTCGGCATCTGGGCGGTGCTTGTCTTCATCTTCCTGTTCCTGCCGATCGTGATGATCATCATCTACTCGTTCAACGACGGACGCCTGCTCGTCTCGTGGCGAGAGTTCGGCTTCGGCCCCTATGAGGCGGCGTTCAGTTCACCGCAGATCATGAACTCGGTGTGGGTGACGCTGCGCGCTGCGATCGGTGCGGCGATCGTCGCGACCGCACTCGGCACCCTTGCCGGGCTTGCGCTTGCGCGTCACGGTGGTAAGTGGGCGCCCTGGCTCGTGGCCGGGCTCGCGATTGTCACGGTGACCCCCGAAATTGTGGATGCGGTGGCCTTGCTGCCCTGGTTCGTCATGCTCGGTCAGGACTTCTACCTCGCACCGTTCAATGACGGCATCGTGCGTCTCATCGTCGGTAATACACTCTTCGCCACGGCGCTCGTGTCGTTCATTGTGCGCGCGCGGTTTGAGGGCCTCGATGCGAAGCTTGAGGAGGCAAGCGCCGACCTCTATGCCTCGCCGTTCACGACCTTCCGTAAGGTGACGTTGCCGCTCGCAATGCCGGCCGTACTTTCGGGTGCGCTCCTCAGCTTCACGCTCTCGCTCGACAACACGGTGATTGCGTCGTTCGTGCAGGTGTCGGGCTCGACTCCGTGGCCGGTCTACATCCTGTCGTCGCTGAAGACCGGGTTGCGACCCGAGATCGCCGCGATGTCGACGGTGATGATTGTGCTCACGATCGTGGCGCTCGCCCTCGTCGCCATTGTGCTGCGTCGCTCAGGTGAATCGACTGCTGATATCGCCCGCACCATGGCGGCCTAGCCGCTAATCCGCTCGGTCCCGACTATTCCGCGCGCTGCAACGCGCGGAATAGTCGGGACCGAGCGGATTAGGGTTGCTGCTCAACTACTCGTCGCGCGCGACCACCAGGATGCGGAAGCCGCCACTCGTTGTCGCGCGCCGCACCTCGAACTCATCCCCGAGCGATTCGGCAAGTCGACGCTGAAGCGAATCGGCGCCGAGATTCTTGCCCACTACCAGCCACGCCTCGCCACCCGGTGCGAGCCGGGGGAGCCAGGTGCCGAGCAGCTCATCGAGCGCCTGCTTGCCGATGCGAATCGGTGGGTTCGACCAGATGACGTCGAACTCGATGCCGGCCGGTACCTGATCGGGTGTGACCGCCTGCACGTGGCTGAGGCCGAGACGCTGCGCATTTTCGGCGGTGAGGGCGAGCGCACGCTCATTCACGTCAATTGCCCATACCTCGAGTTCGGGCGAGGCAAGGCCGAGCGCGAGCGTGATCGGACCCCAGCCGCAGCCGATGTCGAGGGCGGTGCCGGTGGCGGGCGGCTCGGGCACCTCATCAAGCAGGATGCGCGTGGCCTTGTCGAGTCGGTCGCCGCTGAACACCGCATTGGCGGAAACCACCTCAACTTCGCGTCCCCGCAGGGTGACATTGAGTTCGCGCCGCGTGAGATCAGCTGAGGGGTTCGCCTCGAAATAGTGCTCCGACATGTGCACGAGCCTAGACTTTCGCGCGCGAATTCTTTCCCTCGCATGCACGCGGTGCCGCCCTGGGCGAACGCGAGCGCCCCAATTGGGTGCTCGTGCGTAGACTGGCGGGCACATGGCAGATCAACTTGAGCCCCAGAATTCCGAAGACACGTCCCGCAACGATGCGGATGATGTGATCGATCGCATCCTGTCGCGTGATGAATCACAGCGCGGGCGCACCACCGTGTTTTCAGCCGGTCGAGCGGAAGCGCTCATGGCCGATAACGACGAACGGTCGAGCGATGAAGTCGACGGCTTGCAGCTCGAGCGCGCCGAGCGTGCCTCGCTGCAGCGAGTTGACGGGCTCTCAACCGAGCTTGAAGACGTCACCGAAGTTGAGTACCGCCAGGTGCGCCTGGAGAAGGTCGTGCTCATTGGCGTCTATTCGGCGGGATCGCAGCGCGACGCCGAGAACTCCTTGCAAGAGCTCGCAGCGCTTTGCGAGACCGCTGGCGCCGTCGTGCTCGATGGTGTCTTGCAGCGGAAGCCGCATCCCGACCCGGCCACCTATCTCGGTCGTGGCAAGACTGAGGAGCTTCGCGAAATCGTCGTCGCAACCGGTGCAGACACGGTCATCGCCGACACCGAACTCGCGCCGAGCCAGCGTCGTGCTCTCGAAGATGCGGTCAAGGTCAAGGTGATTGATCGCACTGCGGTGATCCTCGACATCTTCAGCCAGCATGCGAAGAGCCGCGAAGGTAAGGCCCAGGTCGAACTCGCGCAGCTCGAGTACCTGCTTCCGCGTCTTCGCGGCTGGGGTCAGTCGATGTCGCGTCAGGCGGGTGGCCAGGTGTCCGGCGGTGCCGGTATGGGTTCACGCGGTCCTGGTGAGACGAAGCTCGAACTTGACCGTCGCCGCATCCACATTCGCATGGCGAAGTTACGCCGCGAGATCGCCGGGATGAAGACGGCGCGCGACACGAAGCGTGCCCGCCGCGGCCGCAACCTCGTGCCTGCGGTGGCGATCGTTGGTTACACGAACGCCGGGAAGTCGTCGTTGCTCAACCGCATCACCCGCGCTGGTGTGCTCGTTGAGAACCAGCTCTTCGCGACGCTGGATGCAACGGTGCGGCGCACTGAAACTCCCGACGGCTTGCCGTACACCCTTGCCGACACGGTTGGCTTCGTGCGTAATCTGCCGCACCAGCTCGTGGAGGCGTTCCGGTCGACGCTCGAGGAGGTTGCCGAATCGGATGTGCTCGTGCACGTCGTCGATGCCGCGCACCCCGACCCGGCTGGGCAGATTCAGACGGTGCGCGAAGTGATTGGCGAGATCGAAGCGCGCGATATCCCCGAACTCATCGTGTTTAACAAGGCTGATCTCGTGGATGAAGAGCGCCGCATTGAATTGCGTGGGCTCGAACCAGGCAGCATGTTCGTCTCGGCGCGAACCGGGGCCGGTGTGGATGCGCTCCTCGAGCGCATCGCCGAGATGTTGCCGGTGCTTGACGTGGAGATTGAGCTCGTCATTCCGTTTGACCACGGCGACCTCGTTTCGCTCGTCCACAATCGTGGCGGCGTGATTACGCAATCACACGAGTCGGATGGCACGCACTTGCGTGCGCGCGTGCATCCTGATCAATTGGGCATGTTTGAGCCGTACCGCGTTGGTGGCGAGCCGGCCCCGGCCGGGCGTCAGCCCGGGGTGAAGCGCAAGCCGCACGGACTCGAACAGCCCGCGCCCGAGCGAGTGATCGACCTCCCGCGCCGCGAGCTCTAACCGGCTCCGTGTGCTGAGGCTAACTCCGTGTGCTGAGGCTAACTCCGTGCGCTGAGGCTCTCGAAGCGCTCGTGCTGAGGCTCTCGAAGCCTCTAGACCGAACGCAACACCGCAACGACCTTGCCGAGCACCTCGGCGTGGTCGCCGAGGATCGGCTCGAAGGCCGAGTTGCGGGGGAGTAGCCAGGTGTGACCGTCGCGCTGGCGGAACGTCTTCACCGTCGCCTCGCCATCGAGCATCGCGGCGACGATCTCGCCGTTTGATGCGCTGCGCTGCTGCCGCACGACCACCCAGTCACCATCGCAGATCGCGGCATCAATCATCGAGTCGCCGACGACCTGCAAGAGAAAGAGTTCGCCGTCACCCACGAGCTGCTTGGGGAGCGGGAAGATGTCTTCCACCTGCTGCTCGGCAGTAATCGGGATGCCCGCGGCAATGCGGCCGACTACCGGCACCATGACGGCGGGGCCGGGTGTCGGGGCATCGGGCTGGTCTGAAGTCGGCACGTCGACGAGCAGTTCGATAGTGCGCGCCTGATTTGAATTGCGGCGAAGGTAGCCCAGCTTCTCGAGTTGGCCGAGCTGGTAGAACACCGACGAAAGCGAGGCGAGCCCAGCAGCGTCGCCAATCTCGCGGATGGTCGGGGCGAACCCGTGCTGCGCAATGTGTTCAGCGATGGCGCCAAGCACGCGTTCCTGGACCTTGGACAGTGGCTTGCGAACGTCGGTCATGGTGAACTCCTCGCCGGTGCGGTAGCTGGCTGAGTGGATGGGTGCTGCGGGTTTCGGATGCAGTGGATCTCGCCGTCGCCGCCGATGTCGGAGGCTCATGGTCTGCTCTTTCTGCACCTGCTTCCACGGTAGTTGAGGCGGTGCCGCCGAACAAACATCTATTCGAGCGTGTCGTTGAACTTCTTCTCGAAACTGGGGTTGCGCGGCGGCAAAATCGAAAGTAGATTCGAAACAGATGTTCGAATAGCGAATGTCACAGAAGGAGAATCCCATGTCAACCATCACTCAGCCCATGAACGGTCGCTCCACTGCCGCCGGCCTCCGGCTCACGGTGCGTGGACGTCGGGTGCTGGCAAGCCTGCTTCTGGCGCCGATCGGTCTCGGCATTGGCATTGGCCTTGCCCAGATCCCGGCCGCATTCGCCGGCGACAGCTCGATCGCGGCGGGCGAAACGGTCGAATACGAGTGGCGCACCGTGCTCGGCGGCGAATCGCTCTGGTCGATCAGCGAAGAGATCGCCGGTAATCGCGATATCCGCGATGTCGTGCACGAGATCATGCGCCTCAACAACCTCTCTACGGCCTCGGTGCAAGCTGGTCAGCGCATCGCTCTGCCGAACTTCTAGGCACACAGTTTCTCGACGTCTGAATTTCTAAGCGTCCGAGGCGGCGACACGGCGTCGGCTCGGATTTGACCCCACGCAACCACCACCACCGTGCGGGGCGCGGAACCACCGGGGTTCCGCGCCCTCGGTGTGCGTTCACGCCCTCGCGAACCGGCCTAGAATGGCGGAATGACCACTCTCGACGAACTGCCCATCCGCGATGACCTTCGCGGGCAGCGCCCCTACGGTGCGCCGCAGGAAAATGTCCGGGTCTCGATCAATGTCAACGAGAACCCATTCGATGTTCCCGAGGCAGTCGTTGACCATGTGATGAAGTCGATTCGAGAGGTCCTCCCGGGACTCAACCGCTACCCCGACCGTGAGTTTGTGCAGCTCCGCGAAAAGCTCGCGGATTACCTCGGACACGGCGTCGAGGCATCCCAGATTTGGGCAGCCAACGGTTCGAACGAGGTGCTTCAGCACCTGCTCCAGGCATTCGCTGGCCCCGGCCGCAAGGTCATGGGCTTCGGTCCTACGTACTCGATGTACCCGTTGCTCTCAGCCGGCGTCGGCAGCGAGTGGATCGCGGTCGAACGCGATGCTGACTACGAGCTCTCGCCCGAAACGGCGGCACGCGAGGTTGCAGCTCACCGCCCAGATGTGCTCATCCTCTGCTCGCCCAACAACCCCACTGGCACGCCCGTCGATCTCGACACCATCAAGGCCGCCTACGAGGCAACCGACGGTGTCGTCATCGTCGATGAGGCCTATGGCGAGTTCAAGCCCGACGGCGTGCCCTCGGCGCTTGAGCTGCTACCGGGCCGTCCGCGGCTCATCGTGAGCCGCACCATGTCGAAGGCATTCGCCTATGCGGGTGCGCGTTTGGGCTACTTTGCCGCTGACCCCGCCGTCGTCGATGCGGTTCGCCTCGTGCGCCTGCCGTATCACCTCTCTGCGATCACGCAGGCCGCGGCAATCGGTGCGCTCGAATGCGCCGACATCATGCTCGGCGAGGTTGACCGCATCCGTGTGCAGCGCGACCGCCTCGTGCGCGAGATCGCCGCGCTCGGCTACCGCGTCTACCGCACTGAAGCGAACTTCGTCATGTTCGGCGGGGTGAGTGACCCGAACGAAATGTTCGAGGAGTTCTACCGCCGCTCCATCCTCATCCGCGACAATGGTCTGCCCGGATGCCTGCGGGTGACCGCCGGAACTGAAGACGAGACCAGCGCCTTCCTCGACGCACTCGAAGAGATCACTCGCACCCGACCCGAGCTGCGCGCCACCGCGCCGGCCGAGGCCTAGGAGAATCACCACCATGACCGGAAATCGCATCGCTACCGCCAGCCGCGAGACGAGCGAATCGAAGATCGACCTCACGATCAACCTCGACGGCACCGGACGCAGCGACATTGACACCGGAGTCCCGTTCTACGATCACATGCTCACCGCGTTTGCAAAGCACTCGCTGAGTGACCTCACGATCAAGGCCGTCGGCGACGTGCACATCGACGAGCACCACACCATCGAAGACACGGCGATTGTGCTCGGCCAGGCGATCCGCGAGGCGCTCGGCGACAAGCGCGGTATTGCGCGCTACGGTGACGCGCTCGTGCCGCTTGATGAGGCGCTCGCGCAGTGTGTAGTCGACATTTCGGGACGCCCCTTCCTCGTGCACTCGGGGGAGCCGGCCGGGTTCGAGTTCCACCGCATTGGCGGACACTTCACCGGGTCGATGGTGCGCCACGCGTTCGAGGCGATCACCTTCCACGCGGGCCTCACCGTGCACATTCGTGTGCTCGAAGGCCGCGACCCGCACCACATTGCTGAGGCGGAGTTCAAGGCGTTCGCACGTGCGTTCCGCGCTGCGAAGCGCTTCGATGCTGAGGTCGACGGTGTGCCGTCCACGAAGGGTGCCCTGTGAGCCGACCAGACGTCGTCGTGCTCGACTATGAGTCGGGCAATGTGCATTCCGCAGTCAAGGCGCTTGAAGCCGCTGGCGCGCGGGTAGAACTCACTGCCGACACCGAGCGCGCGGTCAACGCCGACGGTCTGCTGGTTCCTGGCGTGGGGAGCTTCGGCGCGGTCATGACCGCGCTCGAGGCAGCCCAGGGCCCGCGCATCATCGATCGCCGCCTTGCCGGTGGCCGACCGGTGCTCGGTATTTGTGTCGGGATGCAGGTGATGTTCGGCCGCGGACTCGAAGGTCTCGAGCCGACGACGCCTCAGCTCGCAAGTGTCGACGAGCCCCGCCGTGCCCACGCAAAGAACGCGGATGAGTTCTGGTGGGATGAACTCGAAGCGTCGGTTGACGACGGTATTGCTGGCCTCGACCAGTGGCCGGGCACAGTGCGTCGCCTGCGCGCCGAAATCTTGCCGCATATGGGTTGGAACACGGTCGACGTGGCTGAAGGATCGACGCTCTTCAAGGGTGTGGAAGAGGAACGCTTCTACTTCGTGCACAGCTTCGGTGCCACCGAGATCAACCTTGACGAAGAAATTCCCTACGCCGAGCCGATTCGGAAGACCTATTCGACCTACGGCGAGCGCTTCCTTGCCGCGGTCGAAAACGGTCCGCTCACGGCCACGCAATTCCACCCCGAGAAGTCGGGCGAGGCGGGCATTCAGCTGCTACGAAACTGGGTCGACTCGCTCCGCTAGACGCACGGCTCGCTCGAGCACCAAACCCTCCCCAGTAGCGACCCGCTAGGCTGATCGGTGGTGCGCATCCCGCACCCGCTACGTCATCGCCGGTCTCGGCGAACCGCTTTCGCGCAGCAGCGCATCACCGCGCAGCCCGCAAACCAGAAGGAAACCGTTGTGAGCGAATTCAACACCTCGCCTACCCTCACCCTTTTCCCCGCTGTCGACATCGCCGACGGCAAGGCCGTTCGGCTTGTCCAGGGCGAAGCGGATAGCGCGACCTCGTACGGGGACCCGGTTGACGCGGCCTCGGATTGGGCCGAGCAGGGTGCCGAGTGGATTCACCTCGTCGACCTCGACGCCGCCTTTGGCCGTGGTGAGAACCGCGCCGTCATTCGCCGCGTCATTCGTGCGATGAAGGGCCGCGTGCAGGTCGAACTCTCGGGCGGCATCCGCGATGACGAGTCGCTTGAGCGCGCCGTCGAAATGGGCGTCAAGCGCATCAACCTCGGCACCGCGGCCCTCGAGAACCCCGAGTGGGCAGCTGCCGCCATCAGCCACTACGGCGAACTCATCGCCGTCGGCCTCGACGTGCGCGGCACGACCCTCGCGGCTCGTGGCTGGACCCGCGACGGCGGTGACCTCTGGACGGTACTCGACCGCCTCGAGGCAGCAAGCTGTGCCCGATACGTCGTCACCGACGTCACCAAGGACGGCACGCTCAAGGGCCCGAACCTTGAGCTCCTCAAGGCAATCATGGAACGCACTGACCGCCCGGTCATCGCCTCGGGTGGTGTCGCCAACCTCGACGACATCGCCGCCCTGCGCGAGCTCGTGCCGCTCGGCCTCGAAGGCGCGATCGTTGGCAAGGCGCTCTACGCCGGGGCCTTCACGCTTCGTGAAGCGCTCGACGTCGCCGGCGACTAGTCGTAACAATGGTCGAGATTCCACCGCACCTCCACGGCCATCTCACTGATTCCGCCGGTCAGCCCTGGGCTGGCCGCACCTTCAGCGATAACCCGTGGCAGGACGACGATGGCTCGGCGCCCGAATCGCTCCTCACCGCGCTGGCAGCTTTCCACGCCGGTGAAGCGCCGAGCAGTGCAGTTATTGACGCCCTGCGCGAGGTGCGGCTGCTCGTGCCTCTCGTCGCCGAACTTGGCGAAGCGGGCACGAACGAGCAGGGGATGACCGTCGACAAGTCGGCCGACCTCTCCATCGTGACGGTGGCCGGTCCCGATGGACGCGGCATCGTGCCGGTGTTTTCATCGACCGCTGCCATGCAACGCTGGGATGCGCAGGCCCGGCCGGTACCGGTCGACGCCCGCCGCGCGGCACTCGCGACGGTTGAGGAACAGACTGACCTGCTCATCCTCGACCCCGGCAGTGACACGGAGTTTGTCGTGCGCCGTCCGGCAGTCTGGGCGATTGCCCAGGGCGACCCATACCTCGAACCATGGCGCGATCAGGTCGTGCTCGATAGCGCGACAGCCCTCCTCGACGTCGACCCGCGCATCCAAGGCATCGATCTGCGACCCGGCGACCCGCAAGCCCGCTTTGCCGGCCCGGAACTCGAAATTGTCGCGCTCATTGCCGACGAACTGGATGCGCCGGCGCGTCAAGAGCTACTCGCCAGCATCAGCAAACGCATTTCGAGCAACGCTGAACTCGTCACCCGCATCGACTCGCTCGCCCTCGCAATTGAGCAGATTGCAGCTGGGGGAGGGTCAACCCCCGGTACCACTCCCGGTCAGCCGGTCGATTCCGGCGAATCCACGGGGAGGCGGGGTTTCTGGCGGCGCAACCGTCGGTAGGCTCATGGAATGCGCCACGCTGACCCCGCAGATACCACCCAGGTAGCGACGCCTCAGGCCGAAGTCGAAGTACCCAAAATGCAGCCCGCCGATCTCGCGCGGGGCATGACCCGGGCCGAGGTCGATCACAGTCGTGCGGAGTTCGGCACCAATGAGTTGCCCTCGGCAACGAGCCGCTCGATGTGGGCGATTCTGCGGGCGAACGTCTTCACGCTGTTCAACCTGATCGTGCTCGCCTGCTTCACCCTCCTCGCCTTCCTCGGTCGGTGGCAGGATGCAATCTTCGGCTTCTCGGCTATCGCCAACTCGATCATCGGTGTCTGGCAGGAGTCGTCAGCGAAGCGGCAACTCGACAACCTCATGGTGCTGCACGCGCCGCTTGCGCGCGTACTGCGCGAGGGCGAAGTCGAAGAGATCGCCCGCGAAGACCTCGTGCTCGGTGATGTCATCCAGGTACGGGCGGGCGACCAGGTGCCCGCCGATGCGCGAGTGCTCAGTGCGGCCGGTCTGCAGGTCGACGAGTCGCTCCTCACCGGTGAAGAGGATGCGGTTGATAAGGCCACCGGCGCACCGCTACTTTCGGGAGCCATCGTCGTTGCCGGTCACGGCGCCGCGCTCGTCGTGCGCGTTGGCGCCGACTCGTTTGCCGCCAAGCTCACCGCCGAGGCCAAGCGTTTCTCGCTCGTCAACTCGGAGATTCGCAACGGCCTCAACAAGGTGCTGCGCATCGTCGCGTTCTTGCTCTTGCCGGTCATGCTCATTGCGGTCAATGGCCAGATGAACGCCTTTGGTGGCTGGGGTGTCGCGCTCGGGAATGATGCCTGGCGCGATGCTGCGGTCGGCGCAGTTGCGGCCGCGATCGCGATGGTGCCGCTCGGGCTCCTCCTCATGACCTCGGTGGCGTTTGCTGCTGGGGCGCTCAAGCTCGGTCGTCGCAAGGTGCTCGTTCAGGAACTCCACGCGGTTGAGGGCCTTGCGCGCGTCGACATGCTCTGCTTCGACAAGACCGGCACGCTTACCGAGGGTGGCGTGGCCTATTGGGACACGCATCCGACCGCAGACCCGCAACCAGGCTGGGACGAGGCGCTCGCTGCGATCGCCGCCGATGATGGCGCGAATGACTCGGCTGCCTGCCTCGCCGAGGCCTACCCGGCAACGCTCGCGGCGCGCATCAGCGAGCAGATTCCGTTCTCGTCGCAGCGCAAGTGGTCGGCCATTAGCGTCGCCGCAGGCACCGCGACCGGCACCTGGATCTTCGGTGCACCCGACATCATTCTGCAGCGCGGCAAGGATGACGAGCTGCTTGAGCGCGTCAACGAACTCAGCAATGAGGGCCGCCGCGTGATCGCGATGTGCTACTCGCCGACAGTGCTGGATGCAGCGGCGGCGAAGTCGGAGCAGCTGCCGAGCGACCGCATCGGCACGCTCGCCGTGTCGTTGCGCGAGCGCATCCGCACCGACGCCGCCGACACCGTTCGCTACTTCCGCGAAGAGGGCGTCGACCTCCGAGTGATCTCTGGCGACGACCCGCGCACGGTCGCCGCAGTGGCTCGCGAAGTGGGCCTCATTGAGGCTGATGACGATGGCTTCGACGCGCGCACGCTTCCCGAAGACCCGGAGGCGCTTGCCGAGGTGCTCGAGCACGAGCGTGTATTTGGTCGGGTCACCCCGACGCAGAAGAAGGCCATGGTGCAGGCGCTGCAATCGCGCGGACACGTCGTCGCCATGACTGGCGACGGGGTGAACGATGTGCTCGCGCTCAAGGAGGCTGACCTCGGCATCGCCATGGGCCACGGCTCAGCGGCTGCCCGCGCGGTATCGCGGCTCACGTTGCTCGACAACCAGTTCCAGGCGATGCCCGATGTCGTGCGTGAGGGGCGACAGGCGATTGCCAATGTCGAGCGCGTCTCGATGCTCTACCTCTCCAAGACCGCCTACGCGATTCTTTTCGCCGTCATCTTTGGGGCGCTCCTCTGGCAGTACCCGTTCCTGCCGCGCCAGATGTCGATCCTCGACGGCTTCACGATCGGTTGGCCGGCCTTCGTGCTCGCCCTCCTGCCGAATAATCGCCGCTATGTGACCGGGTTCTTCCGTCGCGCGGTGTCATTCGCCGTGCCCGCTGGCGTCATCGTCGCCCTCGGCATTGTGTCGGTGGCGATCGTTGGCCGCCTCACCGCGGCGACGATTCAGGAGCAGCAGACGGCGGCATCCTTTGTGCTCGCGATTCTTGGTCTCTGGATCTTGAGCCTCGTCTGCCGACCATTCGCGCCCGTGCTCATTGCAGTACTCATCGGTGCGATCACGGTGTTCTTCCTCACGCTCATCGTGCCGTTCGCGCGCTGGTTCCTCGAGTACACCTGGCCGACCACCGAGCTCTGGTGGACGATCGGCATTGCCGGTGTCGTTGGCGTGATTCTGCTTGAGATTCACGGCCGGATGCACGCCCGTCGCACCGGGCGCGAGCTCGCCGACTCGAGCGCGCGCACACAAGAGCGGCGCCAACGCATCGCTGCGCGGCGCCGCAAGTAGGGGCGTGAGGGGCCTCGATACGGCCTGCGGCCTACTCGACCACCCAATAGTCTGGTTGGTCGAGTAGCGAAGCGTATCGAGACCCTCCGCCGCCAGGCCTAACCGAAGACTGGGCCGGTGAACTCTTCGCCAGGGCCCTTCCCAATCGCATCCGGGATGGTCGATGCCTCGCGGAACGCAAGCTGCAGCGAGCGCAAACCATCGCGTAGCGGACGCGCGTGATGGTCGCCAAGGTAGGGGAGTGACCCCTGCAGGAGCCCCGCCAGCGCCGAGATCACCTTGCGTGCCTCGTCGAGGTCGGTGGTCTCATCGCCCTCTTCGGCAAGGCCGAGATGCACGGCTGCCGAGCTCATGAGGTGGATGGCCACCGTGGCGATCAGCTCAACTGCCGGCACCTCAGCGATGTCACGCGTCTCATCAGCGACATCGTCAAAGCCAATTCCGGCGGTCGCAGCTGCGTCCTCGGCGGGGATACTCGAATCTGACAAGGTGTTCCTTCCAGTGATGAAGTCTGTTATTCTGGACGACGGTGTCTGCACCGCAACTTGCTGTGCGGACTCTAAGACAAGAGGATTCGTCCCACCCGCGTCTACCGCTCAAGGTTACCGGGTACGCCACCTCCTCCCGCCGGTCACCGATTGGCAAGAGAGATCCTGACAACTTTGGTTGTCACATGGATGCCGGGTGGTAGCCGCGTGCGCAGCGACTTCGGTCGCGCCGGGTGGGGAGAATCTGTGTTCCTCACCGGTGGAGCAATTCACACGCGAGCAAAGGAGTAATCCATCAGCGAACCCCGCACCAACGACCGCATCCGCGCCAATGAAGTTCGACTCGTCGGACCGAGCGGAGAACAGGTCGGTGTCGTCAAGCTCGAGATGGCTCTGCGTCTCGCGCAAGAGGCCGACCTCGACCTCGTCGAGGTTTCACCGAACAGCCGTCCGCCCGTGGCCAAGATCATGGACTACGGCAAGTTCAAGTACGAGGCCGCTCAGAAGGCTAAGGAAGCACGCCGTAACCAGGCGAACACGGTCCTCAAGGAGGTCCGCTTCCGCCTGAAGATCGATGAGCACGACTACGACACCAAGCTCAAGCGCGCAATTAGCTTCCTTGAGTCGGGTGACAAGGTGAAGGCAATGATCCAGTTCCGCGGCCGCGAGCAGTCGCGTCCCGAAATGGGTCTCAAGCTCCTTCAGAAGTTCGCTGAGGATGTCGTCGACTACGGCTCCGCAGAAAACCGTCCGAAGCTCGATGGCCGCAACATGGTCATGATCGTGGCGCCGGTAAAGAACAAGTCTGAGGCGAAGGCCGAACAGAACGCCCGACGCACCCAGCAAAAAGAAGCGGCTCGCGCAGCGAAGCACGCTGATCACGAGGCTCCGTCGACCCCCGACGTCGCCGATCAGGCAGAATCCAAGGAGAACTGATGCCGAAGCAGAAGACCCACTCGGGCACGAAGAAGCGCTTCAAGCTCACCGGTACCGGCAAGGTCATGAAGCAGCAGGCTGGCATGCGCCACAACCTCGAGGTGAAGGCACCCGGCCGCAAGGCTCGCCTGAACCAGGACCAGGTCCTCGCACCGCAGGACGCCAAGGTCATCAAGAAGCTGCTGGGCAAGTAAGCCCGCCCGAAACACCACAAGAATTTAGGAGAACACTGCAATGGCACGTGTGAAGCGGGCAGTCAACGCCCACAAGAAGCGTCGCGTAATCCTCGAACGCGCCTCGGGTTACCGTGGCCAGCGCTCGCGCCTTTACCGCAAGGCGAAGGAGCAGGTCACCCACTCGTTCGTGTACAACTACGCGCACCGCAAGGACCGCAAGGGTGACTTCCGTCGCCTGTGGATCCAGCGCATCAACGCTGCGTCGCGTGCGAACGGCCTCACCTACAACCGGTTCATCCAGGGCCTGCGCCTTGCCGGTATTGAGGTTGACCGCCGCATCCTCGCCGAGCTCGCCGTGAACGAGCCCGCCGTGTTCGCCGCCATCGTCGAGTCGGCCAAGGCCGCGCTGCCCGAGAACACCTCGGCACCGAAGGTTGCTGCGTAGTCCACACGACTACTTCGACCGGCCGAGCTGCGCAATCGCGTGCTCGGCCGGTCGCGCCTTTCCCTCATTCGCCACTGCATCCATTTGAACCCGGCAGGAGCCAGCCATGATCGAATCCGTCCGCAACCTCAAGGTGCGCGAAGTGCGCAAGCTTGCACAGAAGGCCGAGCGCACTGAGCGTGGACTATTCGTGCTGGAGGGGCCTCAGGCCGTGCGTGAAGCGCTCGCGGCGCGTCCGGAGCTCATCACCGAGCTCTACGCAACACCGACTGCGATCGAGCGTCACAGTGAATTGCGCGAGCTTGCCGAACGTGCCGAGGTTGACCTCGTGTGGGCGACCGAAGAGGTCGTGGATGCAATGTGCGACACTCGCAATCCGCAGGGCGTTGTCGCTGTGGCGAAGCAATTTCCCACCGCGCTCAAGCGTCTGTTCGATGAGGGCCCGAAGCTCGTTGCCATTCTCGAAGAGGTGCGCGACCCTGGCAACCTCGGCACGATTATCCGTGTTGCCGACTCGGCAGGCGCGGATGCGGTGATTATCACTGGCCGCAGTGTCGACCTCTACAACCCCAAGGTCGTGCGTTCCACCACCGGCTCGATTTTCCACATCCCGGTGGCCATCGACGTTGAGTTCGATGAGGCGGCCGCGCGTGCTCGCGATGCCGGACTGCGTCTGGTCGCCGCGGATGTACGCGGCGACGACCTGCTCACGGCTCGTGAAGCTGGTGAACTCGAACAGCCAACGGCGTGGGTGTTTGGCAACGAAGCTCGCGGTCTCGAAGCGAGCGTTGTCGCGCAGTGCGATGCTTCGCTGCGCGTGCCAATTTACGGTGCTGCAGAATCTATGAATCTTGCCACCGCCGCAAGTGTGTGTCTCTACGAATCTGCGTTCGCTCAGCGCCGTTGAGTTGTGGGAATCACTGCAATCTCATTACGAGCTTGTAAACCTTGCGGTGACAACGGTTCTCACAGCTAGGTGCCCGCTACGGTTGCGGGCATGCAATCCGACAATGTCGCCGGAAATGATGATCCCCTCGTCGTAGTCAGTGGTGTGAACAAGTGGTACGGCGAACACCACGTGCTCAAAGACATCAACACCACCGTTGCTCGGGGTGAGGTCGTCGTCGTGATCGGGCCCTCAGGTTCGGGTAAATCGACGCTCTGTCGCGCGATCAATCGACTCGAGACGGTACAAGAGGGCGAGATCTTGATCGACGGGGTCAAGCTCCCTGAGGAGGGTGCCGATCTCGCCAAGCTCCGCAGCGACGTTGGCATGGTGTTCCAGTCGTTCAACCTCTTCGCCCACAAAACGGTGCTTGAGAATGTGACGCTCGCACCCATCAAAGTGCGCAAAATGAAAAAGGCCGACGCCGAAGCGCGAGCAATGAAGCTCCTCCAACGAGTCGGCGTCGAAGCCCACGCACACAAGATGCCCGCGCAGCTTTCGGGTGGTCAGCAACAGCGAGTCGCCATCGCCCGCTCACTGGCGATGGATCCCAAGCTCATCCTGCTTGATGAACCAACCTCGGCGCTTGACCCAGAAATGATCAACGAGGTGCTCGATGTCATGATCGAGCTGGCGCGTGAGGGCATGACGATGATTGTCGTGACTCACGAGATGGGATTCGCCCGCAAGGCGGCCAATCGCGTCATCTTCATGGCCGAAGGCGCAATTGTCGAGGAAGCCGCGCCCGACGAGTTCTTCACCAATCCACGCACCGAACGGGCACAGGAATTCCTTTCCAAGATCTTGCATAACTAGCTCACTCGATACCGAATTCAAATATCCAATCCCTTCACCTGACAAAGGAGTTCCCGTGAAGTTCAAGAAGACGCTCACCGGAGTAGCCATCGCTATGGCTGCTTCTCTCGCACTTGCCGGATGTTCGGATGGCGGCGGTGGCGGATCCGATCCCGAAGTCGCGACGCCCACCTTCGAAGCCGGCACCACGATGGCCGCGCTTGCCGAAAAGGGTTCGATCACTGTCGGCACGAAGTTCGACCAGCCGCTGTTCGGTCTCGCGGATGCATCGGGTAAGCCGACCGGCTTCGATGTCGAGATCGCCAAGATCATCGCGGCCGAACTCGGTATTTCGGCCGACAACATCGTCTGGAAGGAAACGGTCTCGCAGAACCGCGAAGCGTTCATCCAAGACGGCACCGTAGACATCGTGATCGCGACCTACACGATCAACGACAAGCGCAAGGAAGTTGTCGACTTTGCCGGCCCGTACTACGAAGCCGGACAGTCGTTCCTTGTGCCGACCGGAAACCCGAAGAACCTCTCGGCCGATGAAGCAAATGTGGAGTCTTCGCTTGAAGGGATCACCGTTTGCACCGTGACCGGTTCGACTTCTGAGAAGAACATTCGCGAGTTCACCGACAAGGTCATCACCGTCGACAAGTACTCCGACTGCCTCGAGCCGATTCGCACCGGTCAGGCCGACGCCTTGACCACCGACAACGTCATCCTCGCCGGCCTCGTCTCGCAGAACGAGGGCGAGTTCGAGGTCGTTGACGGCACGTTTACCAAGGAGCCCTACGGCATCGGCCTCAAGAAGGGCGATGACGAGTTCCGCACGTTCATCAACGACACGATCGAGAAGGCCGAAGGCGACGGCAGCTGGGAGAAGGCCTGGACCGAGACCGCCGGCACCGTGCTCCCCACGCCGACGCCCCCGGGTGTCGACCGTTACTAACCACTGATGGCACCGGTGGCGCGGGATGCGTCTCGCGCCACCGGTGCCCCAGCCCAGTTCGTCTGCGCTGACCGGTAGACAGCACCAGCGGGGTAGGAAAGCAACAAGATGGAAGCAATTATCGAGAACCTCGGAATGGTTCTCCAAGGATTCGGCACGACGCTCGAACTGCTCGTCGTCGGCGCAATCGGTGCTTCGATCATCGGGATGTTCATTGCGTTCTTGCGCATCTCGCCGATCGGCGCGTTGCGAGCGATCGCAACCACCTACACCGAATTGGTGCGTAACACTCCGCTCACCCTGGTGTTCTTCCTGATCATTGTGGTGCTGCCGGTACTCAACCTCGGAGTCGATTCGAAGCTCGGCGCCTACATCGCATTGGCGGTGTACACCTCGCCATTCGTCGCCGAGGCGTTGCGCTCCGGCATTAACGGTGTGCCGATGGGGCAGGCTGAGGCCGCTCGATCACTCGGACTCAACTTCGGTCAGACCATTTCGCTGGTGATCTTCCCGCAGGCGATCCGCATGGTGGTGCCGCCCCTCATCAACGTGTTCATTGCGCTCACGAAAAACACCTCGGTTGCCTCCGGCTTCGTGGTCGTCGAACTTGTCGCCGTGTCAAAGACACTCGCGAATGCCTACGGCAACCAGGTGATCCCGCTACTCATCGGCATCGCATTGCTCTACCTGGTGGTCACGATTCCCCTTGGACTCATTGCGGCCTACATCGAGCGAAAGGTGGCGGTGCTCCGATGAGCGCATCAGTTCTCTACGACGCCCCGGGTCCCAAGACTCGACAGCGTTCTCGCATCATCTCGGCGGTCGCCACGGCTGTGGTGGTCATCCTGATCGGCTGGTTCATTTTCGCGCTCGGACAGCCGCGAACGACCGCCGCCGGAGCCGAACTCCCCGGACTCTGGGACCCGTCCCGATGGGACATCTTCCTCGAAGGTGAAGTTTGGCAGGGCTTGCTCTGGCGCGGTCTCGTCATGGGGACGCTGCGAGCCGCCGCGGTCGCAGCGGTCCTGGCGGTCATCGTCGGTATCATCTTTGCCCTCGGCCGCATGTCGAAGCATGCGTTCATCCGAGTGCCCACCACCGTCATCCTCGAATTCTTCCGCGGCATGCCGGTGCTGCTCATGATGCTGTTCATCCTGCTCGGCCTCAAGGTCGGCGACTACTGGGCAGTGGTCTGGGCGCTGGCGATTTACAACGGCGCCGTCATCGGTGAGGCGCTTCGTGCCGGCATCGCCTCATTGCCGAAGGGCCAGAGCGAGGCTGCACTTTCACTCGGGATGACCGGGATGCAAACTCGCTTCTTGATCGAGTTTCCGCAGGCCTTCCGGCAAATGCTGCCCATCATCGTGGCGCAGCTCGTGGTGTTGCTCAAAGACACCTCGCTCGCCTACATCGTCGCCTATCCAGAACTACTGCGAGTGTCGTACCAGCTCAAGGATTACTTCGGATCAGGCAAGTACTCGTTCTCGATCTTCTTCGTCACGCTCGCGATCTACCTCTTGGTCAACTTCGCACTCAGCGCATTTGCTCGGCGCCTCGCGCGTAAGAGCGGTCCGCGCGCCGTGGGCGCTACTCGCCGCGGCAATCGACGCGGTGGGGCGGCCCCGACGCCGCCGCGCGGACAAATCGGCACCGACACCTCGCTGCTCTCGATCGGTCAGGCCGAGGGCCTCACGGGTCGCGCTGCCGAGGAGAACCGCCCGTAACCCTCCGGCTTGGGTCGTCGTGCCTTCCGACTAGACTTGACCCTCGTGTCAGACTCGAACTCGACTGAGAACCCCATCACTCCCGAGGCGGTTGGCGCGGCCGAGGATGCCGCGCTCACTGCCATCGCTGAGGCTCCGAACGCGGCAGCGCTGAAGCAAGTGCGCTCCGAGCACCTCGGTGAGGCATCGCCCCTCGCCACGCTCAACGCCCAAATGCGTGCGGTGCCGAAGGAACTGAAGAAGGAAGCCGGCCAGCTCATCGGTGGCGCCCGCGCCCGCGTGAACCAGGCGTTTGCGGCTCGCGAAGCTGAGGTTGCCGCCGCCGAAGAGGCTGCCCGCCTCGAAGAAGAGCGCGTTGATGTGACCGCCGCCGCAGTGCGCGAGCGCTCGGGTGCCCGTCACCCGCTCACCATGCTGCGCGATCGCGTGAGCGACATCTTTGTCGGCATGGGGTGGGAGATCGCCGACGGGCCCGAGCTCGAAAGCGAGTGGTACAACTTCGACGCCCTCAACTTCGATGCCGATCACCCGGCCCGCGCAATGCAGGACACCTTCTTTGTCGAGCCGTCGAACCGCCACCTGGTGATGCGCACGCACACCTCGCCGGTGCAGATGCGCTCGCTGCTCGAGCGCGGTGTGCCGCTTTACGTGCTCGCCCCGGGACGCACCTTCCGCACCGATGAACTCGACGCGACGCACACGCCGGTGTTCATGCAGTTCGAAGGCATCGCCATCGACAAGCACCTCACGATGGCGCACCTGCGCGGTACGCTCGAGCACTTCGCGCGCGCAATGTTCGGGCCGGATGCACGCATCCGCCTGCGCAACAATTACTTCCCCTTCACCGAGCCGAGCGCCGAGATGGATGTTTGGCATCCGAACGCCAAGGGCGGCCCGCGCTGGATCGAGTGGGGCGGCAGCGGCATGGTGCACCCGAACGTGCTTCGTGCGGCGGGCGTTGACCCGGATGTCTACCGTGGGTTCGCCTTCGGTATGGGCATCGAGCGGACCCTCATGTTCCGCAATGACCTCAGTGACATGCACGACATCGTCGAGGGCGATGTGCGCTTCAGCGAGCAGTTCGGAATGGTGATCTAGTTATGCGGATTCCGCTTTCATGGCTCGGCGAGTACGTCGAGATTGACGCCGAGGCCACCCCGCGCGAGGTACTGGATGCATTTGTGCGCGTGGGTCTCGAAGATGAAGCGATTCACGAGACGCAGGCCGCTGGCCCGATCGTCGTCGGTGAAGTGCTCGAGACGACGCCCGAACCGCAGTCGAATGGCAAGACCATCAATTGGGTACAGGTGCGCGTTGCGCCCGAGGGCGAGCAGGCTGCCGATGGTGGCGCCGATGTGCGCGGGATCGTCTGTGGCGCCCACAACTTCGTGGCAGGTGACCGCGTCGTCGTGACGCTTCCCGGCGCCGTACTTCCCGGCGACTTCCACATCGCCGCCCGCAAGACCTACGGTCACGTGAGTGACGGCATGATGGCGTCGATGCGCGAGCTCGGCATTGGCGATGACCACGATGGCATTATCGTGCTGCGCGATCTCGGTATCGACGCAGAAGTGGGCACCCCGGCGCTGCCCCTCCTCGGCCTCGACGACGTCGCAGTGGAAGTGTCAGTGACCCCTGATCGCGGTTACGCGATGTCGATGCGTGGACTCGCGCGCGAGTACTCGCACGCCACTGGCGCGACCTTCAATGACCCGGCACTGCGCCCTGAACTCAACGAGATTCTTGAGGCGGGCCTCGCCACCGATGCCGCCGAGGTTCGCGTACCGCTGTCGATTGACGAGTCGTTGGCCGTGCGTGACCAGCCGCTGAGCCGCGTCTTCGCGGGCCTCGTGGTCACCGGCGTCGACGCGAGCCGTCCCACCCCGGCCTGGCTCGCGCAGCGACTGCGACTTGCGGGCATCCGTTCGCTCGGCATCCTGATCGACATCACCAACTACGTGATGCTCGAACTCGGCCAGCCCATTCACGGCTACGACCTCGACCTGCTGCGCGGCGGCATCCACGTGCGTCGCGCGACTGCGGGGGAGCGTCTCACGACGCTCGATGGTAAGGATCGCGAGCTTTCGGATGAGGACATCCTCATCACCGACGACCGCGGCGCGATCGGCCTCGCTGGCACCATGGGTGGCGCCGAGACCGAGCTCAACGATGCGACCACGAACGTGTTCATTGAAGCGGCGAACTTCTCGCCGATCTCGATTGCGCGCACGGCTCGTCGGCACAAGCTGCCGAGCGAGGCCTCGCGTCGCTTCGAGCGCGAGGTCGACACTGCTGTTGCGATTCCGGCAGCGGCGCGCGTCGCGGAACTCCTCGTCGAGCTCGCTGGCGGCACGGTGCAGCCCGTCGGCTCGATCGTCGGTGGCGCCGAAACCCGCGATGAGATTGTCATGCCCGCCAGCCTTCCGGCGACGCTCATGGGCATCGACTACCAGCGCTCCGAGGTCGTTAAGGCGCTTGAAGATGTGGGCTGCACGGTGGTCGAACGCGGCGATGACCTCGTCGTGACGCCGCCGACCTGGCGCCCCGACCTCACGAGCGATGTCACGCTCGTCGAAGAGGTCGCTCGCCTCAACGGCTTTGACCGCATCCCCTCGGTGCTGCCGATTGCCCCGGCCGGTCGTGGTTTCACGCGCGAGCAGCAGTTGCGCCGTCAGCTCAGCGATGTGCTCGCTGCGACCGGGCAGGTCGAGGTGCTCAGCTACCCCTTCGTGACCGAGACTGACAACGAGCTCTTCGGTAGCGCGGTTGCGGGGGAGCAACCGTCGATGGTGCTCGCGAACCCAATGGATGCAACGACGCGCTGGCTGCGTACGAGCATGCTGCCGGGGCTCATTGGCGTCGCGCACCGCAATGTTTCGCGCGGTCTCACCGATCTCGCCATCTTCGAACTCGGTCGCGTGTTCCGTCCCGAGCCGGGTCGCACTTACGGTGTCGACGAGGTGCCGGTGATTGCGCAGCGTCCGAGCGAGACGCGTCTAGCCGAACTCAACGATGGCATCCCGCCGCAGCCGCACTGGCTGGGTGTGTTGCTACTCGGTGACCGCAGCGACAAGCAACCGGGCCTCGGTGCCGTGCACTACGGCTGGCAGGATGCGATCGAGCTCGTTGACCGCGTCGCCACCGCGACCGCAGCCGACTTGCGCGTGCGCCAGGGGAGCCACCAGGCGTTCCACCCGGGCCGCTGTGCCGAGGTGCTCGTGGTGGATGCTGAGGGTCGCGAATCGGTCGTCGGTTACGCGGGTGAACTACACCCCTCGGTGACTGTCGAGCACGATTTGCCGCGCGTCGTCGCCGCTCTCGAGGTCGATGTGGATGCGATTCTCGCGGCCTCAGACCGGCACGTGCTGGCGCGCACGATTACCGGATACCCGGCGGCCACGCAGGACCTCTCGCTCGTGGTGCCGGCCGAGGTGTCGGCGGGCGAGGTTGGTGCTGCAGTGCGTGAAGGTGCGGGCGAGCTACTCGAACACCTTGCGCTCGTCGACGACTACCGCGGTGCCGGGCTTGAAGAAGGCAAGAAATCGCTCACTTTCGCGCTGCGTTTCCGCTCAAATGAGCGCACGCTCACCGCGGCCGAGGCCACCGAGGCGAAGGAGGCGGGCGCCGCGATCGCGGCCGAACGCTTCGGCGCCGCCATCCGCGCCTAACGCTCTTTCCACCACGAGGCCCGCACAAGTGTGGGCCTCGTGGCGTTCTCCCCCACCCAAGGGTGGGGGAGAACGCCACGAGAGGGGGAGTTGCCTCCGCAAAAGTGGCGTGATGCTCGGGGACGATGTGCCGCGCATCCGGCTCTCGTAGGCTCTAGTCATGACTGATGCGACGCAACCCGGTCCAAAGCCCAATGACAATGAGGCTGATTCGGGTGCGCCGAACAGCCCCTGGACACCGCAGCAGCAGGATCCCATCGCGACGGGCGAGCATGACCAACAGGCCACTGAGCAACAGCAACAGCAGTGGGGTCAGCCAGCCGTAGCGTCAGCGGCGAAACCGCTTCCACCAGCACCGTGGCAGCAAGCCGCCCCGGCCGCGCCTGAGCGCCGCTCGAACCTGCTCGGCATCATCGCCGCCTTACTCATCGGGCTTGTACTCCTGCTCGGTCTCGCGCGCAGCATCGTGGTCATGGGCCCGGTCATCGACACCGTGGGCGTCACCGGCATTGCCGGTGCCATGAATCTGATCACGTTCGGTCAGGTCTTCTTGGGCGTTGTCGCCGCAGTCCTCGGTGGCATCAGCTTCGGAACCACGCGCAAGTCAGCGCGACCCGATCACGTTGGCCTTGCAGCGGCAGCTATCGGCGGCTGGATCGCCGTGTCGACGATCATCAACATGGTGGTGAGCTTTGCCACCGCAATGATTGGCGCGGTCTAGCAGGCAAATGGCGTCAGATCAGAGCGTCTCACCCTAGGAAGTCGCTTCGCGCAGTGCCGTTTCGAGCGCGACCCAGCCGAGCATCGCGCACTTCACGCGCATGACGTACTTCGCGGTGCCCTCGAACGCCACGGCATCGCCAATGAGCTCGGCTTCGGGGGAGTCCTCGTCATATGAGACTTGGCCGCGCGAGCGCATCATGGTGCGCATCGCCTCGACCGCGGCGAAGGCCTCAGTCACCGTACGGCCACGCAATTGCTCGACGAGCATCGACACCGATGCGAGCGAGATCGAGCAGCCATCGCCGACCCAGCCGATCTCGGCGAGCGTCGGCTCAGTACCCGAACGATCTAGCCGCACTCGCAAACGCAGTTCATCACCGCACGAGGGGTTTTTCTCGAAGCGCTCGGCATCAAATTCGGCGAGTTCACCCGCGCCCACTCGACGACGCGAGTGGTCGAGGATGATCTCCTGATACATCCCAGCAAGATCGCTCACTATGCCACCCCGAACCAGGCGCGCGCACGCGACACGGTGTCGATGAGTCGGTCGATCTCGTCACTCGAGGTCGTGAGATAGGTCGAGGCACGAGTGGATGCGGTAATCCCAAGTCGGCGGTGCAACGGCTGGGCACAGTGGTGACCGCCGCGCACGGCGATGCCCTCCGCATCCAGGAATTGTGAGAGGTCGTGCGAGTGCACACCGTCGACCACAAACGAGGCGAGACCCGAGCGCGGCACCGAGGCATCGGCGCCGAGCACGCGCACACCGGGCAACGCCGACAGTTCAGCAACCATGCGCGCTGCCAGCTCTTCCTCGTGTGCAGCGATCGCCGACATGCCGACGCTATCGAGATAGCGCACCGCAGCGGCAAGAGCCACGGCCTCAGAGACCGGCTGCGTGCCCGACTCGAAGCGCGTGGGCGGATCCATGAAGGTCGTGCCGGTCATCTCGACGACCTCAATCATCGAGCCACCGGTGCGTGCCGGCGGCAATTGCGCGAGGCGTTCGCGGCGCCCGTAGAGCACACCGATGCCGTTCGGGCCACCCATCTTGTGGCCCGAGAAGGCCGCGAAATCGACCCCGAGCTCGTGAAAATCGACCGGGCGGTGCGGCACCGATTGGCAGGCGTCGAGCACCGTCACCGCGCCCGCCGACTGCGCAAGCTCGACCAGCTCGGCGACTGGCGCAATAAGTCCGGTGACGTTCGACACGTGGGCGAAGGCGAGCACGCGGGTGCGCGGGCCAACGACAGCGCGGGCATCATCGATGCTCCAAACACCGCGGTCATCGACCGGAATCCAACGGAAGGTGGCGCCGGTGGCGAGGGCAAGTTCCTGCCAGGGCACGAGGTTGGCGTGGTGCTCGGCTTCGGTGACGACGATCTCGTCGCCAGGGCCCAACGCGAGAGGTGCGGATGCGTCACCGCCGCGACCGCGCGAAGCGGCAGCCATGCCGAGCGTGATCATGTTGAGTGCGTCAGTGGCGTTCATCGCCCAGGCAATCTCGTCGGCATCGGCGCCAACGAAGCCCGCGACCGTTTCACGGGCTTCCTCGAAGTCGCCGGTGGCGAGCGCAGCCAGCTCGTGAGCGCCGCGGTGCACCGCCGCATTGTGTGTGCTGAGGAACTCCTGCTCGGCCTCGAGCACGGCATTTGGCCGTTGCGCAGTGGCACCGAAATCGAGATAGGCGAGCGGTTTGCCGTGCACCGTCGAGGCGAGGATGGGGAAATCATCACGCAGTTGCCGGGCGCGCGAATCGGTGATTTCGACGCCGGATGCGGGAATTGCAGCACTGTTCATGGTGTCGTCCAGGCTACGCCGTGTCGCCTCTGACCACACGGATGCGACCAGAGCGGCCATCTGCCGGTGCCTAGAATGGAGGACATGACCTATTCAGCAGCGGTCGCCGGAGCCTCCGGGTACGGCGGCGGCGAACTTCTCCGACTCCTCGCCGACCACCCTGAGATCGAAGTGCGCACCGTCACCGCGCACTCGCAGGCTGGCGAGCGACTCCGAGACGTGCATCCGCATCTCGCGAGCTACGGTGAACAGCTGCTGCAGCCGACGACCGCTGAAACGCTGCGCGGTCACGACATTGTCTTCCTCGCACTCCCGCACGGCGCATCTGCGGCGCTCGCGGCTGACCTCGATGTCGACACACTCGTTGTTGATGCGGGTGCCGACTTCCGGCTCGAGCGCGAGCAAGACTGGCTCGACTACTACCCGGGCGACTACGCAGGTTCGTGGACGTACGGTATGCCCGAACTCTTGCTCGTCGATGGCGGCAAGCAGCGCTCGCGCCTCGCGGGCACCCGCCGCATCGCCGTGCCCGGATGCAATGTCACCGCAATTACGCTCGCACTCGCGCCCGCGCTCAACGCTGGCCTCATCGAGCCCGACGACCTCACCGCGGTGCTTGCGGTTGGCCCTTCGGGTGCCGGCAAGAAGGCAGCGGTGTCGATGCTCGCAAGTGAACTCATCGGTAACGCCGTGCCCTACAACGCGTATGGCGGGCACCGCCACAACCCCGAGATCCGTCAAAACTTGCGGAAGGCCTCGGGCCAGGACACGCGGCTCGCGTTCACTCCCGTGCTCGTGCCGACTGCCCGAGGAATCCTCGCGACCTGCTCGGGCCGCATCCGCGACGGTGTTGACCTCGCTACCGTGCGCGACGCGTACGAGGGCGCGTATGGCGACGAACGCTTCATTGAGGTGCTCACCGATGGTGCCTACCCGCGTACGAGCGATGTCATCGGTTCGAACCGCACGCAACTTGGCTTCGGCATCGACGAGCGCGCTGGCCGTCTCGTCGTGATCACCGCCATCGACAATCTCGGCAAGGGCACCGCCGGCGCCGCGATTCAGTCCACCAATCTCGCCCTCGGACTCACCGAGGGGCTCGCTCTTCCCCTGAACGGAGTTGCCCCGTGACCGTCACCGCAGCAAAGGGTTTCCGCGCCGCTGGCGTGGCCGCCGGAATCAAGTCGACCGGCAAGCGTGATGTCACGGTGGTGGTCAATGACGGTCCCTCGGCCGCGGCCGCCGCGGTGTTCACCTCGAACCGCTGCCAGGCAAACCCGGTGATCTGGTCGATCAAGGCCATTGCCGACGGTTCGATTTCGGCGATCGCCCTTAACTCGGGCGGCGCCAATTGCTACACCGGCGACTTCGGTTATGAGACGACCGCCCTCACCGCCGAGCGCGCTGCAGAGTTGCTCAACCTGCAACCGAGCGATGTGCTGGTCTGCTCGACCGGGCTGATCGGCGCGGGCGACGAGGTGTTCCGACAGAAGGTGCTCTCAGGCGTCACTGAGGCTGTCGCCGAACTCGCCGACGACGTGGCAGCCGGCCGGAACGCTTCGGAGGGCATCCTCACGACCGACTCGGTCGAGAAGCTCGCCACGCGCACCGGGAGCGGCTACACCATTGGCGGCATGGCGAAGGGCGCGGGCATGCTCGCTCCGGGCCTCGCCACCATGCTCGTGGTCATCACCACTGACGCCGACCTCGAATCGACGCAGCTTGATGCGGCCCTTCGCGCGGCCACCGCCGTCACCTTCGACCGGGTCGATTCCGACGGCTGCATGTCGACGAACGACACCGTGGCGCTCATGGCCTCGGGCGCGTCGGGCGTCACGCCCGACGTCGCTGAGTTCACTGAACTCCTCACCGACCTCTGTGCTGAGCTGTCGAAGAAGCTGCAGCAGGATGCTGAGGGCGCGAGCCACGACATCACCATCACCACCGTTGGCGCCGCGAGCGTCGATGACGCGGTCGCCGTGTCGCGGGCCGTGAGCCGCTCGAACCTCTTCAAGGCCGCGATCTTCGGCAACGATCCGAATTGGGGCCGCGTGCTCGCGGCTGCCGGCACCACTGACGCCGAGTTCGACCCGCAGGCACTCGATGTGACGATGAACGGAGTCATGGTCTGCAAGGCCGGCACCCCGTTCGAGTCGATCGACCTCGTCGACCTCAGCCCGCGCGAAACCGAGGTCATCATTGACCTGCACGCGGGTGAGGCGAGTGGCACGATCCTCACGAACGATCTCACCCACGACTACGTGCACGAGAACAGCGCCTACGCATCCTAGGAAAGCACCATGACTCACGAGCAGGCAGGCGATAAGCCGTTCGGCTACGGCCATCAGGGGACCGACAGCACCATCCCGGCCACCACCGGTGCCATTCCGACGCTTGATCGACGGGTGCCGACGGTGACCCGCAGCATCCCGGTGCAGACGAGCGATGTGCGTTACGAGCGGGCGGCGACCAAGGTCGAGACGCTCATTGAGGCACTGCCGTGGATGCAGCGCTACCACGGGCAGATCATCGTCATAAAGTTCGGTGGCAACGCCATGGTCGACCCGGAGCTGCTCGACGCCTTCGCCTCCGATATCGCGTTCCTGCGCTATTCGGGTGTGAAGCCGGTGGTCGTGCACGGTGGCGGTCCGCACATCTCGCGGATGCTCAAGCGCGTCGGCATTGAGTCAGAGTTCCGTGCCGGGTACCGCTACACCTCGCCCGAGGCGATGGAAATCGTGCGTATGGTGCTGGGCGGCCAGGTTGCGCGCGATCTCGTCGCGGCCATCAACGAGGTCGCGCCGGTAGCGACCGGTGTTTCGGGCGAGGATGCTGGGCTCTTCCAGGCGCGCCGCAAGACCACCGATGCCCGCGGCAACCAGGTCGACCTCGGGCTCGTCGGCGAGATTGTCGCCGTCAATCCGACCGTGGTGCGCGCTGATATTGCCGCGGGCCGCATCCCGGTGGTGTCGACCATTGCGAGCGATATCGATATGCCGCGTTCGGCGCTCAATATCAACGCTGACCGCGCCGCCGCAGCCCTCGCGGTCGCACTCGGCGCGAAGAAGCTCGTCATGCTCACCGATGTCGAAGGCATCTACCGCGATTGGCCCGACCGTTCGTCACTTGCGGCGTTTATTACGCCAACCGAGCTACGCAATATGTTGCCGACCCTGGAGTCGGGCATGATTCCCAAGGCACAGGCCTGCCTCGAAGCGATTGACGGTGGCGTCAAGCACGCGACCATCATCGACGGACGTGTGCCGCACTCCACACTCATCGAGGTGTTTACCCACGAGGGGTTCGGCACCGAGGTCACCGCGGGCTAGTTAGCCGCCTCAGTTTTCGATTTTCTGCCAGAAAGGCATGCTCATGATCCGCCACCTCCTTCGCGACGATGACCTCTCACCAGCCGAGCAGCTTGAGATTCTTGAGCTTGCCGCGCGCCTCAAGGCCGATCGCTTCGCCGACCGGTCACTCGAGGGGCCGCAATCGGTCGCAGTGATTTTCGACAAGTCGTCGACGCGCACGCGAGTGTCGTTCCACGTGGCCATCTCAGAAATGGGCGGCAACCCGCTCATCTTCACTACCGCATCCAGCCAGCTCGGTGGCAAAGAGACCGCGAGCGACACGGCGCGCGTGCTCGAGCGCATGGTCGAAGCTGTGGTGTGGCGCACCTATGCGCAATCCGGCCTTGAAGAGATGGCGGAGGGCACGACCATTCCGATCATCAACGGACTGAGCGACGACTTCCACCCCTGTCAGATCCTCGCTGACCTCTTCACCATTCGCGAGCACAAGGGCGGCACAGCTGGTCGCACGCTCGTGTTCCTGGGCGACGGTGCGAGCAACCTCGGCCACTCCTACCTGCTCGGCGGTGCACTTGCTGGGATGCATGTGCGCGTTGCCGCGCCGGAAGGCTACCTGCCCCGCGAAGACGTTGTCGCCGACGCGACTGCAATTGCTGCGACGACCGGCGGCTCGATCACCGTCGGGAGCGACATCGCTGAGCTCGCGGCAGGTGCCGATGTCGTTGTCACCGACACCTGGGTATCGATGGGGCTCGAGGCCGAGAAGCAGCAGCGAATCGACGCCCTCTCGCCCTACCGCGTTACCGAACAGGTCATGTCATACGCCGCTGATGACGCCATCTTCATGCACTGCCTGCCGGCCGACCGTGGCTACGAAGTCGACGCCGCGGTAATCGACGGTCCGCAATCGGTCATCTGGGATGAGGCCGAGAACCGCCTGCACGCACAGAAGGCGTTGCTCGTATGGCTCCTCGCGAAGGCGCGCGAATCCGCCGCGAGCTAACGGCAACTTGGCCGTCACCGAACCGAACTAGAATGAAGGGATGCGCTGGGCGCGCGAGATTCCGCCCGCTCAGCCCTCCGACAACAACACACAGGAGCAGCAGTGACTGAACGCATCGTCATGGCGTACTCGGGTGGTCTCGACACCTCTGTCGCGATTCCGTGGACGAAGGAACGCACCGGGAAGGACGTCATCGCCCTCGCGATCGATGTGGGCCAGGCCGGCGAAGACATGGAGCAGGTGCGCCAGCGCGCCCTCGACTGCGGCGCGGTCGAGTCGATCGTCATCGACGCCCGCGAAGAGTTCGCCAACGATTACCTCGTGCCCGCCCTCAAGGCGAACGCGCAGTACCAGCGCCGCTACCCGATCGTGTCGGCGCTCTCGCGTCCGCTCATCTCGAAGCACCTCGCGCGCGTTGCCCGCGAGCTCGGCGCGAACTCGATCGCGCACGGTTGCACCGGTATGGGCAACGACCAGGTGCGTTTCGAGGCCGCGGTTGCGGCCCTTGCGCCCGAGCTCACCTCGATCGCGCCGATTCGCGACCTCTCGCTTACGCGTGACGTCGCAATTGAGTACGCCGAGAAGCACAAGCTGCCGATTCGCCAGTCGAAGAAGTCGCCCTACTCGATCGACCAGAACATGTGGGGTCGCGCGGTAGAGACCGGCTTCCTCGAAGACCCGTGGAATGCGCCGATTGAGGACCTCTACGAGTACACGCAGGACCCGACCATCGAGCGCGAGCCGACCGAGGTGACCATCACCTTCGAGCAGGGTGTGCCAGTGGCCATCGACGGCGTGCGCATGAACATGCTCGACGTCGTGCTCAAGATGAACGAGCTCGCTGGCGCCCAGGGCGTTGGCCGCCTCGACATGGTTGAGGACCGCCTCGTCGGCATCAAGTCGCGTGAAATCTACGAGGCACCCGCGGCGATCGCGCTCATTGAGGCGCACACGCACCTCGAAGACCTCACGCTCGAACGCGATGTGGCCCGCTACAAGCGCACCGTTGAGGTCGAGTGGGCAAACCTCGTCTACGACGGTCTCTGGTTCGGTGGCCTCAAGCGCTCGCTTGACGCCTTCATTGACCACACCCAGGAGAAGGTCTCGGGCGAGGTGCGCATGACCCTGCACCAGGGTCGTGCCGTGGTGACCGGTCGCCGCTCGGCGGAGTCGCTCTACGACTTCTCGCTCGCGACGTACGACACCGGCAACACCTTCAACCAGGACTCGGCGCGCGGCTTCATCGATATCTGGAGCCTGCCGTCGAAGATCTCGGCTCGTCGCGACAAGCCCGAGCTCTAGTCAATGACGCAGCAGCAGAACCGAGCCGGCGAAGACGGCGCCCTCTGGGGCGGCCGCTTCGCCGGCGGGCCCTCGCCTGAACTCGCCGCACTCTCAAAGTCGACGCAGTTCGACTGGCAGCTCGCGCACTACGACCTCGCGGGTTCGCGCGCGCACGCGCGCGCCCTCGCCAGAGCCGGCTACCTCACCGCCGACGAACTCACCGGGATGCTCAGCGCACTCGATGAGCTCGACGCGCGCGTGCACGATGGCCGCTTCGTCGCGGGCGAGCAGGATGAAGACGTGCACTCGGCGCTCGAGCGCGGACTCGTTGAGATCTCCGGCGTCGAACTCGGCGGCAAGCTTCGCGCCGGTCGCAGCCGCAACGACCAGATTGCGACGTTCGTGCGGATGTACATCCGCGATCGCTCGGCATCGGTCGGCTTGCTCGTTGCCGGACTCATCGAGGCGCTCGCCACGCAAGCCGAGACGAACTTCGATGTGATCATGCCCGGTCGCACGCACCTGCAGCACGCCCAGCCGGTGCTCCTCGCGCACCAATTGCTTGCGCACGCCTGGCCGCTCGTGCGCGACCTTGACCGCATCCAAGATCTGCGCCGTCGCCTTGATGAGTCGCCCTACGGTTCGGGCGCGCTGGCGGGCTCGACGCTCGGTCTCGACGCAACGGCAGTCGCCACGGAACTCGGATTCTCGGCTTCGGTCGCGAACTCGATTGACGGCACCGCGTCACGTGACCTCGTTGCCGAGTTTGCCTTTGTGCTCGCCCAGATCGCCATTGATGTCTCGCGCCTCAGCGAAGAGATCATCATTTGGAACACGAAGGAGTTCGGCTTCGTCACGCTCGACGACGGGTACTCGACCGGGTCAAGCATCATGCCGCAGAAGAAGAACCCCGACATTGCCGAGCTCGCGCGCGGCAAGGCGGGTCGACTCATCGGCAACGTGACGGGTCTGCTTGCCACGCTCAAGGCGCTGCCGCTCGCGTACAACCGTGACCTGCAGGAAGACAAGGAGCCACTGTTCGACTCGGTCGAGCAGCTAGAAGTGTTGTTGCCCGCCTTCAACGGCATGGTGGCGACGATGCGTTTTGACGGCGAGCGGATGCGTGAACTCGCGCCCCAGGGTTTCTCACTCGCCACCGACGTGGCCGAGTGGCTCGTCAAGCGCTTCGTGCCATTCCGCGATGCCCACGAGATTTCTGGCGGATGCGTCAAGCTCGCCGAGTCGAAGGGCGTCGATCTCGACGGGCTCACCGACGAGGACTTCGCGAGTGTGTCGCCGCTGCTCACCCCCGAGGTGCGCGAGGTGCTCACGGTCGACGGTTCGGTAGCCACCCGCGATGGCCGCGGGGGTACCGCGCCGGTGCGGGTGCGCGAGCAGCTCGCGCAGCTGCGTGAACGCCTCAACGAAGTTCGCCCATGATCACCGGCGTTGCGGTTCGTGAGGAACTAGCGCGCCTGCATCCCGCTGAAGCCGCGCCCCGATTGCTTGGGGCGCGGCTTCGCGCATTCGGGCCCGCGGGCGAAGTGATGTTGCGACTCACTGAAGTTGAGGCGTACGCCGGTGCCGAAGACCCGGGCTCCCACGGTCATCGGGGTCAGACCCCGCGCAACGCCACGATGTTTGGTGAGGCCGCGCGCCTCTACGTGTATTTCAACTACGGGATGCACATGTGCTGCAATGTGGTCGTCGGCGAGTCTGGTGCCTCGGCCGGGGTGCTTCTTCGCGGCGCCGAAGTGACCGGTGGAGTGGAACTCGCCCGCCTCCGTCGTGAATCGTTTCGTGGACCGGCTGCGTCGCGAGTGCCAGATCTCGCACTTGCCCGCGGGCCCGGCAATCTCGGGCGAGCGCTCGGCGCCGACCTTGCCGACAATGGGCAGGATCTCGCCACCTCGCATCCGCGTGGTACGAGCGAGCATGGCTTCGAGTTGGCATTGCTCGATGCGGCCGAACACCGGAGGCTCGCTGACGACATCCGCAGTTCACTGCGCACGGGGGTCTCCGGCGCGGGTGGACTCGACCCGTTCCACTGGCGGTATTGGCTCGAGGGTGCCGGGGGAGTGTCGCCCTACCGCGCGCATCCGAGTGTGCGGGCTGCCCGCGACGCATAGCCGACGCGATTGTTCGGTAACGTAGGGCGGGTGACAGTACGTGATCTCTCCTGGCAGCGAAACGACCCGTCGTTCGACCACATCATCGATGAGCTTGAATGGCGTGGTTTCATCCACGTTTCGACCGATCTGGATGCGCTGCGAGCGCGTCTCGACGAGGGCCCGATCACGTATTACTGCGGCTTCGACCCGACGGCCTCGAGCCTTCACCTCGGACACCTCGTGCAATTGCTGCTCCTGCGTCGACTGCAGCTTGCCGGGAACAACCCAATCGGTCTCGTGGGTGGTTCGACCGGCCTCATCGGTGATCCGCGCCCGACCGCCGAGCGCACGCTCAACTCGCGCGAAACGGTTGCCGAGTGGGTAGCTGGGTTGCGGTCGCAGATCGAGGGGTACCTCGACTTCGGTGGCGAGCACCCCGCGCGCATGGCCAACAACCTTGATTGGACAGCCGACCTTTCGGCGCTCGACTTTCTGCGCGAGATCGGCAAGCACTTCCGTGTCGGCCAGATGCTCAAGAAGGATGCGGTTTCGGCGCGCCTCAACTCTGAGGCCGGTATCTCGTACACCGAGTTCAGCTACCAAATTCTGCAGGCCTTCGATTTCCTGCAGCTCAATCGCATCTACGGTCTCGAAATGCAGACCGGTGGCAGCGACCAGTGGGGCAACCTCACGGCGGGAGTCGATCTCATCCGTCGCATGGACGGCAAGAGTGTGCACGCGCTCGGCACCCCGCTCATCACCAACTCGGATGGCACGAAGTTCGGCAAGTCAGAGGGCAACGCGATCTGGATCGACGGCGACCTCACCTCGCCGTACGCCTTCTACCAGTTCTGGCTCAACACCGATGACCGCGATGTGATCGACCGGCTCAAGATCTTCACGTTCT
Source organism: Gulosibacter macacae (assembly GCF_003865375.1). Classification (GTDB taxonomy): domain Bacteria; phylum Actinomycetota; class Actinomycetes; order Actinomycetales; family Microbacteriaceae; genus Gulosibacter; species Gulosibacter macacae. The sequence goes on from NZ_RQVS01000003.1 coordinate 234,970, forward strand.
TCAACCGCGACGAGATCGCCGAGTTTGCGACGAAGGTTGAGAACGAGCCGTTCAAGCGCGAGGCCCAGCGTGCGCTGGCCGAAGCGGTGTGCACGCTCGTGCACGGTGCCGAAGCAACGCAGGCCGCGATCGATGCGTCGGCGGCGCTGTTCGGACAGGGTGATTTGCGGGCGCTCGACGCGGTGACCCTGCAGCAGGCGATCGCTGAACTTCCGAACACCGAATCCACCCTTGGTGCTGAGGTGGCCGAAGTGCTCGTGGCCACTGAGGTTGCGAAGTCGCTTGGCGAAGCCCGCCGGGCTATTGCCCAGGGGGGAGTGTCGCTCAACAACGAGAAGGTTGACGATGAGCGCCGGGTACTCGAGGCCGGCGACCTGCTGCCTGGCAACACCGTGGTGATTCGCCGCGGCAAGAAGACGCTGGTCGGTGCGATGGTGTCGGGCAATTAGCCCGCACTCGGCCCGCGCATGAACCCTTTATTGGATACGCGCCCCACTGAGAAATCGGTGGGGCGCGTAGCCGTTTTCCGAGACATCCGCCTGGCTAGGCCGAAGTGAGGATGCGACACGCCCGGGATTCGGGGCTGGTTTGCGTCGGCGTTCACCTTTGCGTAATGTAATCACTTGTCGCCGCGAGGCACGGAGCGCACAGCGCACCGGCCTGAAGCAAGCGACCGCCTCCGGGTCATCGAATCCCAGCAGCCGTGTAAACCGGCTCGGTGATCGACACCCGGACACCGTTCCTGCGAACGGACGTCACATTCAGGCAGCAGCCCAGATTTGACAGCAAGTACACAGGAACATAGATTAGAGAAGTTGCTCTCGTGCAAGACTGTGCCGGTTGGTG
>NZ_RQVS01000030.1:0-510 GCF_003865375.1 Gulosibacter macacae
TCCGGTGTCAGGGTGTTGCGACAACCAATTGAATCCGCCTAATAATCAATGATCGGTGTGTCAGGTTGACCGTCGCCCAGCTCGGGCCGCGAAGGCGTCAATGGCTGACAGCACCTCGGGGGCACGCCACACCCTCGGTCCTTGATGTTCGGCGCTCACAGCCAGGACGCCAGAGTCCATGAGCTCCTTGAGGTACCGGTACATATTGGTTGCAGGCATCTGCAGCTCTTTTGCAATGAGATCGGCAGTGAACACTGGCTTGGATACCGTGTACTCAATCACCTTCTCCTTCACGCTGTCCGGGCGTGCCTTGTTTTCAAGCAGCCATGAACTTCTGATTTCCCTGAGGTCACCGACAAGTTGCCTGCCGTTCGGGACAGCACGTAGCGCTGCAGCGACAAGCGTGAGCGCGGCCCCAAGAAGCCCGAGGCCGCACTGGCGATGCCCGCGCTGCACTCCGGCAAGCGCCCGAAGACCAAGGGCGCCCGCTACACCATCCTCTTCATCCTG
>NZ_RQVS01000030.1:520-6207 GCF_003865375.1 Gulosibacter macacae
CCGTGATGCTCGGAGCGATGCGCTCCACGACGCCGCACGACGTTCCCGTCGCCATCGTGGCCTCGCAGGAGCAGGGCGCACAGATGGTCGAGGCGCTCACCGAGCAGACCGACGACACGTTCGACTTCAGCATCGTCGAGAGCGCAGACGAGGCGCGCCAACTCGTCCACAACCGCGTGCTCGCCGGTGCCTTCGTGGTGCCGTCCGCCGAGTCGCCCACTGCGGTCATTATGACCAACCAGGCTGGCGGCAAGACGAGCCAACAGCTGGTGACCCAGGTGTTCGGTGCAGTCGCTGCTGCTCAACAGCTGCCGGTTGAGATGGACGACGTCGCGCCGCTGCCCGACGGAGACCCGAACGGGACATCGCTTCTGTACATGGCGATGGGTTGGGTGATGGGCGGCTTCCTGATCGTGATCGTGGCCGCCAACGCCGCACCGCACACGCGCCGGCTGAAGCTCCATCTCCCCATCGTGGCTGCCTGGTCGGTGATCGGATCTTCCTACGTGTGGCTGCTGGCCGGGCCCATCATCGGCGCCATCGAAGGGCACTTCTGGCAGATGTTCGGCGTGGGCACCCTGGCGATCTTCTGCATCGCCATGTTCGCGACCCTCTTCGAACGGCTGCTCGGCATGCTGGCTCTGGTGCCCGTGATCGGCATCCTGATGTTCCTCGGCATGCCCGCCTCTGGCGGGGCACTCCCCGTATACATGCTGCCCGCAGCGTTCCAGTGGTTGCACGGCATCCTACCGATGCCAGCCGCACTCGAAGCGATCCGATCGATCCTGTACTTCGGCGGCGACACGGTGCTGCAGAACATGCTCGTGCTCGGAGTATGGGGCGCGGTGTCGCTGCTGCTCGTCGTGATCGTGGATGCGATCCGTCCGCCACGCACCGAGATCGAAGCGATTCTTCCCGACGGGTCGTCTCCACTGGAGCAGGGCCCTGCGACCGAGCCCGCCCCAAGAGAGCCGCTGCCCGAGCGCACCAAGGAGCTCATTTCGGCCTAGGCGGCGCGCAGCCGGTCGTCGCCCAAACGGCGGCGACCGGCTGCGCGCAACCTTGCCGACCTCGTGATGTGAGAAGCGATGGTCTCCCGGTGGGAGCTTTCGAAAGGTATGGATGAACAGCGGGTCATCGCTGCGTTCTCCGGTTGGCGAGTGCAGTCCGACGACTTGGGGCTGCTGGAGCCTGGTGTCTCAGCGCGCTGTCCATGAAGCAGGCTATCGAGAGCGTAGGCTAACGGTCGTTAATGTTGCTCAATCCATGGAGGGCTCGGGTAATGCAGTCTGCGGGATCAAGGGGTTCCTCCTGTAGCCCCCACCAGGTGAGCGCCTCCATGATTGCCATATGGATCGCTGCCCCAGCAGTAACAGGGATCAGAGCCCGAGCAGGTTCGCCTCTGCGTGTAGCTACAAAGTGGACCACAGCGTGTCGCCAGCCCTCGAAGGTGCTTGATCTATTTGTGCGCAGTTCAGGGGAGAGTGCGATGAGGCGCAGTCGCGCGCGCATTGTCTTGAGATCCTCGGCGTTGCGGGCGAAGACGTTGGTAATGGCGTGAGCGACGGCGTCGATGATTGGGCTGCTGCCCGCCGCAGCGTTCAGCTCGGCAGTGAGAGCATCTATTGAAACGTCGATTCCGCCCCAGACGATGTCTGCTTTTGTCGGGAAGTATCGATGCAGGGTGCGCACGCTCATCCCTACCGATTCGGCGAGAGAACCCATCGATGCGTTCTCGTAGCCGACGAGCGCGATGAGATCAAGTAGCTGAGCGCGCAATGCCTCTGGCTCGGCCTTCGGCGGACGGCCTTTCCGGGCCCCTTGTTTCTCCATGCGTTCACAGTACCCACTTGTCGACAAACTAGTTATGTCATACTCTGTCATAACGTGTTCCGCGAGCTTTCCATGGAGGTAATGATGTCCTTTCCTTTTTCTGACGTGTCTGCAGAGCCGATTGCAAATCTGATCGCTCTGAACGGGCGGGCGGCGCTCGTTACCGGAGGCGCACAGGGTCTGGGCCGGGCGATCGCAGAGCGTCTTGCCGAAGCCGGCGCTAACATTGCGCTCGCCGATCTCAACGTCGAGCTCGCGAGCGAATCCGCCCTCGCAATCGGCGCACGATATGGCGTGAAGGCGGTCGGCGTGCGGATGGACGTGACCGACGAGAAGTCGGTGTCGGAGGCTGCCGCCGAAGCTGCCGCCGCTATTGGTGCCCCGACAATCTGGGTCAACAACGCCGGCCTTTTTCCGAGCATCCCGGTGGCTCACATGTCCGTTGAAGCGTGGGATCAGGTCTACGCAGTGAATACTCGCGGAACATTCCTTGGCGCACGCGAAGCCGTGAATCAGATGACCGGCAACGGCGGGGTCATCGTCAACATTGTCTCCACCGCAGGCTTCCAGGCTCCGGCAGCGGGCCTCTCCGCATATGTGGGCTCGAAGCACGCGGTGCGCGGCATGACGAAGGCAATGGCCCTCGAATTCGCCCCGCTCGGCATCCGCGTGCTCGGTGTCGCCCCTAGTTACGTCCCCACTGAGGGCAACATCGCGATGGCGACCGCCATGATGGCAGAGGCCGTGGCTGCTGGCATCGAGATTCCACCGATGGACGTCATGAGCCAGAGCTTGATCGGGCGCACGGGCACCCCGGACGACATCGCTCGCGTCGTACTATTCGCGGCGAGCGACCTGTCCATGATCATGACTGGCAGCGTTCTGCTTGCCGACGCCGGGGAGACGATCTAAGGTGACGAAGTCCTCCGACGTGACAAACCAATACGACGTCATTGTCGTTGGATTCGGCCTCGCCGGCGCGGCCGCCGCGATCGAAGCAGCAGATCGTGGCGCGCGAGTACTCGTGCTCGACAGCGCGTACGGTGGCGGGGCCAGCGCATTGTCCGGTGGTGTCGTGTACGCGGGTGGCGGGACTCGTTACCAGACTGAAGCCGGCTATGAAGATAGTCCGGAGAACCTGTACACGTACCTCAAGCAAGAGGTCGGCGATGCGGTTGAGGACGCAACCCTGCGTCGCTTTTGTGACGAGAGCCCGGGGATGATTCCGTGGCTTGAGCAGCAAGGTGTAACGTTCGGAAGCTCGGTGGCGCCGTACAAAACGTCGTACCCGACCGATGAGTACTACCTCTACTTCTCTGGAAACGAGAAATCCCATCCGTACCGGTTGACTGCCGCTCCTGCACCTCGCGGACACCGCGCCAAAGCCAAGGGGCTCGCCTCGGGAAGGGTGCTCTGGACCCACCTCGCCGATTCGGCACTGCGCAAGGGCGTGACTTTCATCCCTATTGCTAAAGTCACCGACCTGATTGTCGACGAGGGCGTCGTTACCGGCGTCAAGTACCGCGTATTGGAACAATCACATCCGGATGCCGCCCGTCACCGCAAAATGACGAAGCGCACGGCGAAGATTGGCAACTGGATGCCGGATCTCGTGAAGGGCACGACCGAGAAGATCGCCCGCCTTTGGCGGGATGGCTCGGTGGAGCGTGAGGCGCGCGCGTCGGCGGTCGTCCTATCTGCTGGTGGCTTCATTTACAACAAAGAGTGGGTCAAAGAGCACGCGCCCGGCTTCACCAAAATCTCCCCACTCGGCACCCCTCACGATGACGGCAGTGGCATCCAACTGGGAATGAACGCTGGCGGCACGACCGCCAAGATGGGCAACGTCACTGCGTGGCGCTTCCTGTCACCGCCGAGCGCATTCATCGAAGGCGTCACCGTTGGAGTCAACGGCCGACGCATCGCGAATGAAGACCTGTACGGAGCCACCCACGGCAATGTGCTTATGCGCGAGTTTGGAGGGAAAGGGTGGGCCGTCTACGACGCCGACAACTGGAAGAAAGCGCGCGGTCAGTATTGGACGCAGACTCAGATCTTCCACAAGCTGCTGGCGACATACACGTTCACGGTCGGCCACAAGCGAGCTCGCACCCTCGAGGCGCTCGCAGCGAAAATGGGCGTTGATCCGTCTCGTATGGGGCAAACAATTTCCGCATATAACGCGGGCATTGCTTCAGACGCAGGAGACCCGGCGCACAAGCAAGCAGATGTCTGTCATCCAGTCGCACAAGCTCCCTTCTACGCGGTGAATATCTCAGATGACTCTTCCCCGTTCTCGCCCATCCCCGGGCTGACGCTCGGCGGACTGGTCGTTGATGGAGACTCCGGGCTTGTGAAGCGTGAAGATGAGTCGACGGTCCAAGGACTGTATGCCGCCGGCCGAAATGCAGTCGGCGTGTGTTCCAACAGCTACATCAGCGGATTCTCGTTGGCGGATTGCATCTTCAGCGGGCGTCGAGCTGCCACACATGCCACAACTCACATTCCAGATACTGATAGGACCCTCAGCGCATGAATATCTCCGGCAAAGTTTTCGTCGTCACCGGCGCAGGAAACGGCATCGGGCGAGTAGTAACCCAGCTGCTCCTCGAAAACGGGGCAACGGTAGCAGGCGTCGACCTGAATAGTGAGGGGCTCGCAAAGACTGCTGCCCTTGTAGAAGCTGGTGCGCGCTTCAGCAGCCATGTCGTCAACATCACTGACCGTGAGCAGGTGTTGGCTTTGCCAGCAGCGGTGATCGGCGCACACGGAAACGTCGATGGCGTCGTGAATATCGCAGGAGTTATCCAGAAGTTTGTCAAGATCATCGACCTCCCGTTTGAGGAGATCGAGAAGGTGATGAACGTCAATTTCTGGGGCACGATGAACATGATCAAGGCCTTCCTGCCGGTGCTGATCGAACGTCCGGAGGCGAGCCTGGTGAACGTCGCGAGCATGGGTGCTTATGCGCCTGTGCCTGGTCAGGTCGTGTACGGCGCCTCGAAAGCAGCCGTTCGACTCCTCACTGAAGGCTTGTACGCCGAGCTGCTGGACACCAACGTGGCGGTCACTTCGGTGTTTCCGGGCGCCATATCGACGAACATTGCGTCGAACTCCGGCGTCGCGGTCTCTGACAAGGCTTCATCCGATTCGCCTGCGTTCAAGATGACTACCCCTGAGGCTGCGGGGCAAGCCATCGTCGATGCGATCCGGAAGGGTTCGTTCCGCGTGACTATCGGGACGGACGCGTCGGCGATGGACAAACTGGCACGTTTTAGCCCGAAGTTGGCCGCTCGCACCATCGCGAAGAAGATGGGCAGCCTGCTGGGTTAAGCGGGCGCGTTGGTCCGCAAACGAGACAGCCTCTCCCGCAAGCACAAACCGCGACACCTCGGAACGCAATCCCGAAGAACCGTCTGCCCTGAACCGTCTGCCCTGAGCCTGGTGCAAGTTTCGCGATAGCGTGCACCGTGTTCGCTAGAGCAGCTCGCGTCGAGGGACTGCTGAAGGTTTGGGTGACTCGGTTCCTTATGCCGCCAGAGCGACGGCTTCTTTCATTATGGTCTCGAACTCGATGGGCGTGAGTTTGCCGAGTCGACGTTGACGTCGACGCCGGTGATAAGTCGCCTCGATCCAGTGAATGATAGCCAGACGCAGCTCCTCCCGGCTTGCCCAGGACTGCCGGTTGAGGACGTTTTTCTGCAGGAGCGCAAAGAACGATTCCATCGCCGCGTTATCACCAGCGGCACCAACTTGACCCATTGAACCGTGCAGCCTGTGACGAGCCAAGGCACTCACGAGCTTCCTCGATCTGAACTGGGTGAATTCAACCGGTCGATGCAACACCGGGTCGT
>NZ_RQVS01000031.1:0-457 GCF_003865375.1 Gulosibacter macacae
CGCTGCGGTGAATACGTTCCCGGGCCTTGTACACACCGCCCGTCAAGTCATGAAAGTCGGTAACACCCGAAGCCGGTGGCCTAACCTTTTGGAGGGAGCCGTCGAAGGTGGGATCGGTGATTAGGACTAAGTCGTAACAAGGTAGCCGTACCGGAAGGTGCGGCTGGATCACCTCCTTTCTAAGGAGCAGTTGGCACCGTTTGGTGTCCAGCAGCCCGTTCCAGCCCGAGTGTGGTTGGCGGGTGGCTCATGGGTGGAACATTTGATATGTGTGCGTCAGGATCTGACATGGAGTGAGTACGCAACTTTTGGGTTGTTGGAAATGCTCGGTGTTGGGGGTGGGCGTACGTGCACGTTGTTGGGTCCTGGAGGACCAGGCCGGCCACGTTGGTGGTTGGACAGTCTCCTTCAGACCGGTTGGGTTGGTGTCGATTGCGATCGAGATCAGGCTGCTGGT
>NZ_RQVS01000031.1:596-3903 GCF_003865375.1 Gulosibacter macacae
GGTTGGTGTCGATTGCGATCGAGATCAGGCTGCTGGTACTGACCGTACGTTGAGAACTACACAGTGGACGCGAGCATCTTAGATTCGCCCTGATGCCTTCTTTTTGGAGGTGTATGGGGTGAGTCATTTAAGTTTCTAGAGTTTATTTTTATAGATTTTCTGGATTACTCATGTGATCAAATTTCTAAGAGCAAACGGTGGATGCCTTGGCATCTGGAGCCGAAGAAGGACGTAGTAATCTGCGATAAGCCTCGGGGAGCCGATAAACGGGCTTTGATCCGAGGATTTCCGAATGGGGAAACCCGGCTGGACTTGATCCAGTCACTCCCGCCTGAATATATAGGGCGGGTAGAGGGAACGCGGGGAAGTGAAACATCTCAGTACCCGCAGGAAGAGAAAACAACCGTGATTCCGTTAGTAGTGGCGAGCGAACGCGGAAGAGGCTAAACCGGTCGTGTGTGATACCTGGTAGGGGTTGCACGGTCGGGGTTGTGGGACTTTTCTGTCGCGCTACCGAGCGACAAGCGTTACAGCGCAGCGTAGACGAATCGCTTTGAATGGCGAACCATAGGGGGTGCGAGTCCCGTAGTTGAAACGTTGTTATGGCGCGAAGAGTATCCCAAGTAGCACGGAGCCCGTGAAACTCTGTGTGAATCTGTCGGGACCACCCGATAAGCCTAAATACTCCCAGATGACCGATAGCGGACTAGTACCGTGAGGGAAAGGTGAAAAGTACCCCGGGAGGGGAGTGAAATAGTACCTGAAACCGTTTGCTTACAATCCGTCGGAGCCTTTCGGGGTGACGGCGTGCCTTTTGAAGAATGAGCCTGCGAGTTAGTGATATGTGGCGAGGTTAACCCGTGTGGGGAAGCCGTAGCGAAAGCGAGTCTGAATAGGGCGTTGAGTCGCATGTCCTAGACCCGAAGCGAAGTGATCTATCCATGGCCAGGTTGAAGCGAGGGTAAGACCTCGTGGAGGACCGAACCCACCTAGGTTGAAAACTGGGGGGATGAGCTGTGGTTAGGGGTGAAAGGCCAATCAAACTTCGTGATAGCTGGTTCTCTCCGAAATGCATTTAGGTGCAGCGTTGCGTGTTTCTTGCCGGAGGTAGAGCTACTGGATGGCCGATGGGCCTCAACAGGTTACTGACGTCAGCCAAACTCCGAATGCCGGTAAGTGAGAGCGCAGCAGTGAGACTGTGGGGGATAAGCTTCATAGTCGAGAGGGAAACAACCCAGACCACCAATTAAGGTCCCTAAGCGTGTGCTAAGTGGAAAAGGATGTGGAGTTGCAGTGACAACCAGGAGGTTGGCTTAGAAGCAGCCACCCTTGAAAGAGTGCGTAATAGCTCACTGGTCAAGTGATTCCGCGCCGACAATGTAACGGGGCTCAAGCACACCACCGAAATTGTGGAATTCCTTTTTGGGATTGGTAGGAGAGCGTCGTGTGGCGAGTGAAGCGGCGGTGGAAACCAGTCGTGGATGCTACACGAGTGAGAATGCAGGCATGAGTAGCGAAAGACTGGTGAGAAACCAGTCCTCCGGAAGACCAAGGGTTCCAGGGTCAAGCTAATCTTCCCTGGGTAAGTCGGGACCTAAGGCGAGGCCGACAGGCGTAGTCGATGGACAACGGGTTGATATTCCCGTACCGGCGAAGAACCGTCCAATCTGACCCAGTGATGCTAAGAGCCCGAATCCGGCTCCGTTCCTTCGGGAGCGTTGTCGGGCTAGCGTTCGAACCTATGCTGGTGAGGGTAGCGTGTTAACAGGTGTGACGCAGAAAGGTAGCCAATCCGGGTGAATGGTTGTATCCGGGCAAGGATGTAGGGCGAGTGATAGGCAAATCCGTCACTCATATAGCCTGAGATCTGACGCGGAAGTCCCTTTGGGACGTAGTTGGTGATCCTCTGCTGCCAAGAAAAGCATCGACGCGAGGTTCTAGCTGCCCGTACCCCAAACCGACACAGGTGGTCAGGTAGAGAATACCAAGGAGATCGAGAGAATCGTGGTGAAGGAACTCGGCAAAATGCCCCCGTAACTTCGGGAGAAGGGGGGCCCAGCGCGTATAGGACTTGCTCCGAAAGCGTGTGTGGGCCGCAGAGACTAGTGGGACGCGACTGTTTATCAAAAACACAGGTCCGTGCGAAGTTGCAAGACGATGTATACGGACTGACGCCTGCCCGGTGCTGGAAGGTTAAGAGGAAGTGTTAGCTTTGGCAAAGCACAGAATTTAAGCCCCAGTAAACGGCGGTGGTAACTATAACCATCCTAAGGTAGCGAAATTCCTTGTCGGGTAAGTTCCGACCTGCACGAATGGCGTAACGACTTCCCAGCTGTCTCCACCGCGAACTCGGCGAAATTGCATTACGAGTAAAGATGCTCGTTACGCGCAGCAGGACGAAAAGACCCCGTGACCTTTACTATAGCTTGGTATTGGTGATTGGTGTGGCTTGTGTAGGATAGGTGGGAGACTGTGAAGCTGGCACGCTAGTGTTGGTGGAGTCGTTGTTGAAATACCACTCTGGTCATTCTGATTATCTAACTTCGAACCGTGATCCGGTTCAGGAACAGTGCCTGGTGGGTAGTTTAACTGGGGCGGTTGCCTCCTAAAGAGTAACGGAGGCGCCCAAAGGTTCCCTCAGTCTGGTTGGCAATCAGATTTTGAGTGTAAGTGCACAAGGGAGCTTGACTGTGACACTGACAGGTGGAGCAGGGACGAAAGTCGGGACTAGTGATCCGGCAGTGGCTTGTGGAAGCGCTGTCGCTCAACGGATAAAAGGTACCTCGGGGATAACAGGCTGATCTTGCCCAAGAGTCCATATCGACGGCATGGTTTGGCACCTCGATGTCGGCTCGTCGCATCCTGGGGCTGGAGTAGGTCCCAAGGGTTGGGCTGTTCGCCCATTAAAGCGGTACGCGAGCTGGGTTCAGAACGTCGTGAGACAGTTCGGTCTCTATCCGCTGCGCGCGTTGGAAGTTTGAGAAGATCTATCCTTAGTACGAGAGGACCGGGATGGACGAACCTCTGGTGTGTCAGTTGTTCTGCCAAGGGCACGGCTGATTGGCTACGTTCGGAACGGATAACCGCTGAAAGCATCTAAGCGGGAAGCCGGCTTCAAGATGAGACTTCCGTCCCCTTTTTGGGGGTGAGGCTCCCAGTAGATGACTGGGTTGATAGGCCGGATGTGGAAGCGCAGTAATGTGTGGAGCTGACCGGTACTAATATGCCGATGATTTGATTACTTACAATCTGTTGTGTGAGTGTGTTCGCGTCTATTGTGTGGTTCTCGATGTATGGTCGAGAACAA
>NZ_RQVS01000032.1 GCF_003865375.1 Gulosibacter macacae
AGCCTACCTCTGACTGCCGCCAATCTTTGCAACAGAGCCACCCAGTGGACATAAGCCTGTTCGGTTCGTAAGCTATAATGCAAGTAGCGTATGCGCTCACGCAACTGGTCCAGAACCTTGACCGAACGCAGCGGTGGTAACGGCGCAGTGGCGGTTTTCATGGCTTGTTATGACTGTTTTTTTGTACAGTCTATGCCTCGGGCATCCAAGCAGCAAGCGCGTTACGCCGTGGGTCGATGTTTGATGTTATGGAGCAGCAACGATGTTACGCAGCAGGGCAGTCGCCCTAAAACAAAGTTAGACATCATGAGGGAAGCGGTGACCATCGAAATTTCGAACCAACTATCAGAGGTGCTAAGCGTCATTGAGCGCCATCTGGAATCAACGTTGCTGGCCGTGCATTTGTACGGCTCCGCAGTGGATGGCGGCCTGAAGCCATACAGCGATATTGATTTGTTGGTTACTGTGGCCGTAAAGCTTGATGAAACGACGCGGCGAGCATTGCTCAATGATCTTATGGAGGCTTCGGCTTTCCCTGGCGAGAGCGAGACGCTCCGCGCTATAGAAGTCACCCTTGTCGTGCATGACGACATCATCCCGTGGCGTTATCCGGCTAAGCGCGAGCTGCAATTTGGAGAATGGCAGCGCAATGACATTCTTGCGGGTATCTTCGAGCCAGCCATGATCGACATTGATCTAGCTATCCTGCTTACAAAAGCAAGAGAACATAGCGTTGCCTTGGTAGGTCCGGCAGCGGAGGAATTCTTTGACCCGGTTCCTGAACAGGATCTATTCGAGGCGCTGAGGGAAACCTTGAAGCTATGGAACTCGCAGCCCGACTGGGCCGGCGATGAGCGAAATGTAGTGCTTACGTTGTCCCGCATTTGGTACAGCGCAATAACCGGCAAAATCGCGCCGAAGGATGTCGCTGCCGACTGGGCAATAAAACGCCTACCTGCCCAGTATCAGCCCGTCTTACTTGAAGCTAAGCAAGCTTATCTGGGACAAAAAGAAGATCACTTGGCCTCACGCGCAGATCACTTGGAAGAATTTATTCGCTTTGTGAAAGGCGAGATCATCAAGTCAGTTGGTAAATGATGTCTAACAATTCGTTCAAGCCGACCGCGCTACGCGCGGCGGCTTAACTCCGGCGTTAGATGCACTAAGCACATAATTGCTCACAGCCAAACTATCAGGTCAAGTCTGCTTTTATTATTTTTAAGCGTGCATAATAAGCCCTACACAAATTGGGAGATATATCATGAAAGGCTGGCTTTTTCTTGTTATCGCAATAGTTGGCGAAGTAATCGCAACATCCGCATTAAAATCTAGCGAGGGCTTTACTAAGCTTGCCCCTTCCGCCGTTGTCATAATCGGTTATGGCATCGCATTTTATTTTCTTTCTCTGGTTCTGAAATCCATCCCTGTCGGTGTTGCTTATGCAGTCTGGTCGGGACTCGGCGTCGTCATAATTACAGCCATTGCCTGGTTGCTTCATGGGCAAAAGCTTGATGCGTGGGGCTTTGTAGGTATGGGGCTCATAATTGCTGCCTTTTTGCTCGCCCGATCCCCATCGTGGAAGTCGCTGCGGAGGCCGACGCCATGGTGACGGTGTTCGGCATTCTGAATCTCACCGAGGACTCCTTCTTCGATGAGAGCCGGCGGCTAGACCCCGCCGGCGCTGTCACCGCGGCGATCGAAATGCTGCGAGTCGGATCAGACGTCGTGGATGTCGGACCGGCCGCCAGCCATCCGGACGCGAGGCCTGTATCGCCGGCCGATGAGATCAGACGTATTGCGCCGCTCTTAGACGCCCTGTCCGATCAGATGCACCGTGTTTCAATCGACAGCTTCCAACCGGAAACCCAGCGCTATGCGCTCAAGCGCGGCGTGGGCTACCTGAACGATATCCAAGGATTTCCTGACCCTGCGCTCTATCCCGATATTGCTGAGGCGGACTGCAGGCTGGTGGTTATGCACTCAGCGCAGCGGGATGGCATCGCCACCCGCACCGGTCACCTTCGACCCGAAGACGCGCTCGACGAGATTGTGCGGTTCTTCGAGGCGCGGGTTTCCGCCTTGCGACGGAGCGGGGTCGCTGCCGACCGGCTCATCCTCGATCCGGGGATGGGATTTTTCTTGAGCCCCGCACCGGAAACATCGCTGCACGTGCTGTCGAACCTTCAAAAGCTGAAGTCGGCGTTGGGGCTTCCGCTATTGGTCTCGGTGTCGCGGAAATCCTTCTTGGGCGCCACCGTTGGCCTTCCTGTAAAGGATCTGGGTCCAGCGAGCCTTGCGGCGGAACTTCACGCGATCGGCAATGGCGCTGACTACGTCCGCACCCACGCGCCTGGAGATCTGCGAAGCGCAATCACCTTCTCGGAAACCCTCGCGAAATTTCGCAGTCGCGACGCCAGAGACCGAGGGTTAGATCATGCCTAGCATTCACCTTCCGGCCGCCCGCTAGCGGACCCTGGTCAGGTTCCGCGAAGGTGGGCGCAGACATGCTGGGCTCGTCAGGATCAAACTGCACTATGAGGCGGCGGTTCATACCGCGCCAGGGGAGCGAATGGACAGCGAGGAGCCTCCGAACGTTCGGGTCGCCTGCTCGGGTGATATCGACGAGGTTGTGCGGCTGATGCACGACGCTGCGGCGTGGATGTCCGCCAAGGGAACGCCCGCCTGGGACGTCGCGCGGATCGACCGGACATTCGCGGAGACCTTCGTCCTGAGATCCGAGCTCCTAGTCGCGAGTTGCAGCGACGGCATCGTCGGCTGTTGCACCTTGTCGGCCGAGGATCCCGAGTTCTGGCCCGACGCCCTCAAGGGGGAGGCCGCATATCTGCACAAGCTCGCGGTGCGACGGACACATGCGGGCCGGGGTGTCAGCTCCGCGCTGATCGAGGCTTGCCGCCATGCCGCGCGAACGCAGGGGTGCGCCAAGCTGCGGCTCGACTGCCACCCGAACCTGCGTGGCCTATACGAGCGGCTCGGATTCACCCACGTCGACACTTTCAATCCCGGCTGGGATCCAACCTTCATCGCAGAACGCCTAGAACTCGAAATCTAACGTCCGTTCGGGCATCGAGGTCCATGTCGGGGTGGGACGGGCCCGTGGCTT
>NZ_RQVS01000033.1:0-688 GCF_003865375.1 Gulosibacter macacae
TGCTGGAATCAGCGTGTCCAAGATCAGGGGTCAAGGCCCCACGTCGCCAGCACGGAGCCGATGCTCGTGTGCGCCGGCCCTGATGGCTGGACGGCGGAGCGGGCGGTCGAATTGGGTGTGACGGTGGAGATCGGCGGCGAAACCATCTCAGGTCAAGACGGCGGCTGGACGGTCTACAACGAGAACAATGATGGCGTGCTGCGCACCTGGTTCACCGTTGTCAACCCGCCCGTTGAACCCGAAGCCACTGAAGAAGTGCCCGTGGAAGAGCCGACCGAAGAGACCGCGCAACCGGTGCCGCCGGTGAACGTCGCAGAGTCATCGACCCCGACGCTGACTCCTGAGACGGCGACGCCTGTGGCGAGCGAACACCTCGCGGCGACCGGCGCGGATGAGTTCGCACCCATCGGCCTCGCTGCTGCGGCCATCCTCGCGGCCGGAGCGATGCTCTTGTGGCGCCGGAGCGCAACGCAGAAGTAGCCGCAACTCCATCCGCTCAAACGTGGCCGCTGCTGGCGTGATCGCCAGCAGCGGCCACGTTTGCAGATAGTGGTGCTTCGAGGGCCTCAGCATGCGTTTCGGGGGCCTCAGTGCGAGGATGCGGAACCGTAACGACAAAACCCCCTGCAGAAGCAGGGGGTTTCACTTGTGGCTCCGACGGGCGTCGATCCCGTGACCTTTCGATTTT
>NZ_RQVS01000033.1:698-2834 GCF_003865375.1 Gulosibacter macacae
GTGACCAGGGCTTTTCTTTACTGTATATATAGGAAGATCGGCAGAATCACGCGGTTCGGGTCGGTGAGTGTCAGTTAGTTTCAGTTGCTTCTCACGAAAAGAATGGCCCGGAAATGGCCCGAGCTTGGATCAAGCCGACCCGCACGCACGGCTCGCACGCTTCCCTGCTTCAAGGGTCTACGGGTGTTTCGCGCGCCGCCCAATTACCACCAACTAAGTGCCCCACGGATAGTATCCATTTAGGCATAGCTTTCGATCAAAGGAGTTGAATGTACCCTTCGGTTGAAACAAGCGTTGGCGACATTTTCGGCGCCCCGTGGAACATCTCCGATGCGCACGTGGTTCCAGCTTCAGAAGATGTGGTCTTGAAGAACGGCGGCAAGAGGGTAACCGCCACATATCTTTACGCCGATCTAGCTGATTCAAGCAAGCTGGCGCAGACACTCTTGCCTGAAACCACCGCAAAGATCATCCGGTCTTATGTCAATACGGCCGCCCGCATCCTTCGCCACTGCGGCGGAGAGATTCGGAGCTACGATGGCGATCGGGTCATGGCCATTTTTGTCGGTGAGAAGAAGAATCACAATGCAGTGAGAGCTGCACTAGGAGTCGAATGGGCAGTAGCCGAAGTAATCCGCCCGGCGATCAAATCGACGTGGTGAGACGGGGAGAATTTCTACAGAATCAATCATGCGGTAGGCATCGACACCGGAGAAGCACTGATCGTTCGCGGTGGTGTAAGAAATCACAATGATCTCATCTCAATAGGAGAAGCGCCGAACGTTGCTGCCAAACTCAGCGAGATTCGTAGTGGCCAGTCCACCTTCATCACTGACCGTGTAAGAGATGAACTGGATGAACAACTTCTCTACTACGACGGCAATAAGCGGATCTGGGATCGGGTCTACGGCATAAGCGTGGGCGGAAAATCACAAAGTGTTCATGGCACGACAGTCCAATGGGCTATCTAACAAGCTCTCAAGGCTCAGACCAGCACTTCTCTTGCGAACACCGGCAACTCATGGATTTTCTATTCAGTCGCAATATTCAGGAGGCAAGATGTCTACGAGGATGGACGAGTTCGAAGCAAAACTGAAGGACATACTCAACACCCCTTGGGATGCGCAGGATGCCCGCGTAGTGCCAAGGACTCAAGACGTAAAGCAGAAAGACGGGGCCAAACGCGTTGAGGCTACCTACCTGTACGCGGATCTTGCAGACTCCACGCTATTAGCTAAGAAGTTCAAAGTGGAATTCGCAGCACGGGTTGTTCGTTCATACCTCCGTATTGCTGTCGATTGTATGCGCGCCAAAGGGGGCCATATCAGGAGTTTCGACGGCGATCGAGTAATGGGGATATTCATCGGTGACAGACGCCGCAACGACGCAGTAGAAGCTGCACTCAATATCCAGTGGGTTGTCGATAAATCGCTCAATCCATTAATCAAAGCACGACTCGACAAACAGTCCTTGTCTTGGCATGTCAGTCAACGATGCGGCATTGACGATGGAAATACGTTTATCGTTCGAGGTGGGGCGAGAGACAACAGCGATCTCGTCTCGATCGGATCTGCCCCGAATATCGCCGCTAGACTCAGTAGCGTTCGCGGCGAGTCCGGCCATGTCACAATCACTTCACGCGTCTACAATTTTCTGCTTGATCGCAACAAGACCGCCAAGAACGGCGAGTCCATGTGGAAGAAGCGCGATGAGAGCGCAGTCGGTCCGCACATAGTCACTACCTACAGTTCAGGCTGGAGGAGAACCCCATGACAAACCTCGACGGGGTAGATACCGCTTGGCGCATCCATCAAGCACAGACTGATTGGACGGGCTTGGTAGACGTCAAGGCATCGTTCATCTTCGCTATAGCGTCGGCGTCCATGGCCACGACGGTCGCATTGTCAGCGACCGGGAGGGTGTTCCATGACATCGCACCCACTTGGTTGAAGACTGGGTACTAGCTCGGCCTCGCCTGTCTCCTGAGCGGCGTTCTATTGGCATCCCTTGTGGTTGTGCCACGCCTCCGCCACTCGACCGACCTGAAGAGAGAGTCGAAGAGCAATTTCATCTACTTCGGTCACTTGAGGCATTGGGGGCTCTTCGCAGTTGAGGGGGTAGGTGGGGCTGGCGTGT
>NZ_RQVS01000034.1 GCF_003865375.1 Gulosibacter macacae
TGCAGACCCCAATCCGAACTGAGACCGGCTTTTTGGGATTCGCTCCACCTCGCGGTATCGCAGCCCATTGTACCGGCCATTGTAGCATGCGTGAAGCCCAAGACATAAGGGGCATGATGATTTGACGTCATCCCCACCTTCCTCCGTGTTGACCACGGCAGTATCCCATGAGTTCCCACCATAACGTGCTGGCAACATAGGACGAGGGTTGCGCTCGTTGCCGGACTTAACCGAACATCTCACGACACGAGCTGACGACAACCATGCACCACCTGTATACCGACCCAAAGGGAGTGACCATCTCTGGCCATGTCCGGTATATGTCAAGCCTTGGTAAGGTTCTTCGCGTTGCATCGAATTAATCCGCATGCTCCGCCGCTTGTGCGGGCCCCCGTCAATTCCTTTGAGTTTTAGCCTTGCGGCCGTACTCCCCAGGCGGGGCGCTTAATGCGTTAGCTACGACACGGAAACCGTGGAATGGTCCCCACATCTAGCGCCCAACGTTTACGGCATGGACTACCAGGGTATCTAATCCTGTTCGCTCCCCATGCTTTCGCTCCTCAGCGTCAGTAACGGCCCAGAGATCTGCCTTCGCCATCGGTGTTCCTCCTGATATCTGCGCATTCCACCGCTACACCAGGAATTCCAATCTCCCCTACCGCACTCTAGTCTGCCCGTACCCACTGCAGACCCGAGGTTGAGCCTCGGGCTTTCACAGCAGACGCGACAAACCGCCTACGAGCTCTTTACGCCCAATAATTCCGGACAACGCTTGCACCCTACGTATTACCGCGGCTGCTGGCACGTAGTTAGCCGGTGCTTTTTCTGCAGGTACCGTCACTTTCGCTTCTTCCCTACTAAAAGAGGTTTACAACCCGAAGGCCGTCATCCCTCACGCGGCGTTGCTGCATCAGGCTTGCGCCCATTGTGCAATATTCCCCACTGCTGCCTCCCGTAGGAGTCTGGGCCGTGTCTCAGTCCCAGTGTGGCCGGTCACCCTCTCAGGCCGGCTACCCGTCGTCGCCTTGGTGAGCCATTACCTCACCAACAAGCTGATAGGCCGTGAGCCGATCCAGAACCGATAAATCTTTCCAACCGGAGGAGATGCCTCCCCGGCACATATCCAGTATTAGCCACGGTTTCCCGAAGTTATTCCAGAGTTCTGGGCACGTTGCTCACGTATTACTCACCCGTTCGCCACTAATCCACCCCGCAAGCGGGGCTTCATCGTTCGACTTGCATGTGTTAAGCACGCCGCCAGCGTTCGTCCTGAGCCAGGATCAAACTCTCCGTAAATGGAATAAATACCACCCTCACCGGAATAGGCGAGCGTAGCGAGTTCAATCATGACAAATTCAGATCGTCAACTGACAATCCATCATTATCCAAAGAAATCGCGCACCACCAACAAAATGATGATGCAACGAGGTCAAAATATTTGGCATTTGACATTGTGCACGCTGTTGAGTTCTCAAGGATCAGACGCACCCCGCCGCCACCACACCAACCGGCACAGTCTTGCACGAGAGCAACTTCTCTA
>NZ_RQVS01000035.1 GCF_003865375.1 Gulosibacter macacae
GGGCCTTGACCCCTGATCTTGGACACGCTGATTCCAGCACGATGCTGGGGAAGCGAGAATCCAAGGGATGGCTAGGAAGAACTACACGGACGAGTTCCGGCAGCGGGCGGTGGACTTGTATGAGTCCACGCCGGGTTCGACGCTCAAGGGCATCGCCGGGGATCTCGGGATCTCTCGGGGTGCGCTGAAAGAGTGGGTCGACAAGTTCGGCTCCGGGGTCACGGTTGCCGCTGCGTCGCCGCCGGGGGCGACGGGGCGACCGGAGTCGCCGGCGGCGAAGGTCCTCCGGTTGGAGGCCGACCTCGCGGCCTTGCAGGCCGAGGCCCGCAAGCTCGAGACGGAGCGGGACATCCTCCGTCAGGCGGCGAAGTATTTCGCTGGGGAGACGAACTGGTGAACCGCTTGCAGTTTGTTGAGGATCACAAGGACGCCTACGGCGTGAAGCGGTTGTGTGAGGTCGTCGAGGTCGCCCGCTCGTCGTTCTACGCCTGGCTGGACTCCGCCGGGCGGCGAGCCGCGAAGGCGACAGACGACGCGGTGTTGGCGGCGCGGATCCGGGTGCTGCAAGACCCCGCTCAGGGTGGCGACCGCGCCTACGGGGCGCCCAGGATCACCGCCGACCTCAACGACGGTGTGCCCGTGGCGGAGCGGGTGAATCACAAGCGCGTCGCGCGGGTAATGCGTGAGCACCGTCTCGCGGGGATCCGGTTGCGACGACGGGTGAAGACCACGATCCCGGACCAGTCCGCCAGGCGCTTTCCCGACCTGATCGGACGGGACTTCTCCGTCGGCGACCCCGGCCGCCGCTACGTGGGCGACATCACCTACCTGCCTATCGCCGACGGCACGAACCTCTACCTCGCGTCCTGCATCGATCTCGGCTCCCGGAAGCTCGCGGGCTGGCAAGTCGCCGACCACATGCGCACCGAACTCGTCGAAGACGCCCTCCGTGCCGCGCACCGCGACCGCGGGTCGCTGGTCGGCGCGATCTTCCACTCCGACCACGGCAGCGTCTACACCTCGAAGGCCTACGCCGCGCTCTGCGAGCAGCTGGGCGTGACCCAGTCCACGGGCGCGGTCGGCACGAGTGCCGACAACTCACTCGCGGAAAGCTTCAACGCCACGCTCAAGCGCGAACTCCTCGCCGGCCGGTCAGCGTTCCCGGACCAGGCCACCGCCTACCGGGCCGTGTTCCGGTGGGCGAACCGCTACAACACTCGCCGGCGCCACTCCGCGATCGGCAACATCAGCCCGAACGCCT
>NZ_RQVS01000036.1 GCF_003865375.1 Gulosibacter macacae
TGCCGCGGCAATGGAAGAGGACATTCGCGTAGGTCGATATGTGCGACCGGAAGATGCAGCCCGAACGTTTGGCGAGGTGGCCGAGGAGTGGTTCGCGTCGAAGCACAAGATCAAAGGCTCGACGAAGATTCGGTACCGGCGCGAGCTCGACACGTACGTGTTGCCGCGCTGGCGTGATGTACGGCTCGAGCACATTGGCGAGACTTCAATCAATGAGTGGGTGGGCCAACTGCGTGAGGGCAAGGCGGTTGTCTCGTTCAAGGTGAAGTCGGCCGAGAAGGCGAAGCCGCTTGGCGCGTCGATGATTCACCATGTGGTTGGCGTCGTGTTCGGTGCGGTGCTGCGTGATGCGGTCGATCGGAATCTGATTCAACGGTCGCCGCTTGCTCGGGTCGAGTTGCCGAAGCCGGATAGTGATATTGGTGAGCGTCTCTATCTCACGGTGGAGCAGGTTGAGCAGCTGGCGGCAGGTGCGCAGGAGTCGAAGGGTGGGGAATCGGCGCTCATCGTGCGCACGTTGGCGTACACCGGTCTCAGGATCGGGGAGCTTGCCGCTCTGAGGGTTGGCGATCTCGATGCGTCTGGCAAGCGTCTACGGGTTTCGCGGACGTTGACGATCGACGAGAACGGCATTGACACCGAAGGTAGCCCGAAGGGTGGCAAGTCACGCAAGGTTCCCGTGCCGACGTTCTTGCTGGGAGATCTCAAGGCTCTGGCCGGCCGCCGACCCAGCAATGCGCCGCTGTTCCGCACAACGCGAGGGGCGCAGCTCAACGTCAATAACTGGCGCAACCGTGAGTGGACCGCCGCAGTGGCTACCTCGGGTCTCGACGAGCTTGAAGGGCTCACCATTCACACGCTTCGTCACACGTACGCATCGATCGCGATCCGCGCGGGCGCCGATGTGAAGACGCTGCAGGCAGTGCTCGGTCACGCGACCGCAGTTGAGACGCTCGAAACGTACGCCGGTCTGTGGCCGGAACGACTTGACGAGGTCGCCGATGCGATCGAGCTCACGCGCGTTGCCGACCTCGAGAAGGCGAAGTCGAACCGTCGTGACCACGACGCCGCGTGAGCCGTCATGGACGGATCATGGACGGCCCGGAAACTGGAGCCAGCCGGAAACGAAAGATGCCCCCGACTTCGGCCTGTTTCCAGGGAAGTCGGGGGCATTATGTCGGGCTGACAGGATTTGAACCTGCGACCCCTTG
>NZ_RQVS01000037.1 GCF_003865375.1 Gulosibacter macacae
GGCCATCGCCTCAGCCCCATAACCGCCAAGCGCGGGCCCGTTCTTCACTACCGGCTGCTCCCCATATCCCTCAAGTCGAGGCAGATGTACCAACAGCGTGGAACGGCTCTTCCGCTCAACGAGGGTGCCAATCGCGGACCGGTTCGTTCCGATGATGAGGTCTCCTTCCCAATGCCCAGGAACTGCGCGATCAGCCGCCTCGGCCGGGCGCTCGGAAATCACCACATCAGCGGTGACATGCCCCTGTGGTCTATTTTGCGACCTTGCCCGCGGTTTCCGGAGCGCACGCCCAGTTCGTAGCGCCGCGACGAGTTCACGTTTGAGTGCTCCTCGCCCCTCGATATAGAGAGACTGATAGATCGCTTCGTGACTGATACGCATACTCTCATCATCGGGGAAGTCGATCTTCAACCGTTCGGAAATCTGTTGCGGGCTCCACCCAAGGAACCACTTCCGGTCCTCCCGATGCGGCTTATTCAGTCCTTTCCATTCGGGGGCTTTGGGCCCCGGAATGATGGTGCCATCGGGCAACCGAACCTCACCAACAAGCCGCTCTTGAACATACTCCCGCAACCGCTCGTTCTGAGCAAGCTTCGCTGCTTTGGGGCGTTTGGCTGCCTGTTGCGCTTTCCATTGCGCCACCAATGGCCGGTACTCAAGCTTTCCACTTCTGGTGGCTGAATTGCGGCGTAACTCACGCGATATTGTGCCCGGGTCACGCCCCAACTGGCGGGCAATCTCACGCACCCCTGTATTTCGGGCGCGCAGGAGACTGATCTCTTCACGTTCCTCAAAAGAGAGATAGCGCCCAGTGGGCTCACACAAACTGAGTGGCGTCATGCCCCCAGCATGCCGAAACCACCTCGTACCTACTGGCACTGACACGCCCACTTGTAGCGCAGCTTCAGCTGAGGTGATTCCTGTGGCGATCAGACGCCAAAACTCGCGCTGAACTGGCCGGGAAGGTTCCGGCCTACCGGGAGATCGCATCGGGGGCCGTAACGCCCTATCCGCACGCCACTGCCTACGCACCCCCTCGGGCGCGTCGCTGGTTTTCGCGGTCCAATCTTTCGTCGCCATTCTTGAGCACCTCCGGTGTCAGGGTGTTGCGACAACCAATTGAATCCGCC
>NZ_RQVS01000004.1 GCF_003865375.1 Gulosibacter macacae
TTCATGCTGGAATCAGCGTGTCCAAGATCAGGGGTCAAGCGTCGTCCTCGGTTCGCGCCGGGTACATCTCGCCATCTGGCGCGGGATAGCGGGCCTGCCAGCGACCCGACGGGAGCTTGCGCAAGCTGCCCCATGCCTCGCGTTTCGTCCCGCTCATGGTGCCCTCCCGTGTACTCGGATGGACGCGGTTGGACCCTCGTGCCACTCCGTGCCACTAGATCCGCGTGAACACCGAAACCCGCGTGTTTCCGCGGATCGTGGGGCATCACCCGAGCTTCCTATGGCACGAAGTGGCACGGCCTCGGCGGTGTGCCAACCCCAAATTTCGGGTGGCTGGCCTCCTCGCTTCCATGGGGAAGGTGTGCGCGTGCCATCCACGTGCCACTCCGAACGGACATTCCTGGTCATCTCTGTTCTCCTCTGTCGTCGAACAGAGGGCACAAAAACGGCCCGAACCCGCGAGATTTCGCGGATCCGGGCCGTTGACCAGGCTTTTCAGCCGAGGCTTCTCAGAAAACTTCTAGAAGTCCCAGTCATCATCCGTCGTTACCTCG
This sequence comes from Gulosibacter macacae, assembly GCF_003865375.1. Classification (GTDB taxonomy): domain Bacteria; phylum Actinomycetota; class Actinomycetes; order Actinomycetales; family Microbacteriaceae; genus Gulosibacter; species Gulosibacter macacae. The sequence goes on from NZ_RQVS01000004.1 coordinate 555, forward strand.
GCCTTGCCGATCACGTACGACGAGCCCGAGCCCGAGAAGAAGTCGTGGTTCTCATCCGCGTTCGGCGAGAGGGCCGACAGGATCGCCGGGTTCACGTCGGTCACCGACTGCGGGAACATCGCCTCATAGCCGAGGTTCATGAGCGCCTTGTTCGCGTTGTAGTGCAGGAACTTCTTCACGTCTTCCGACAGGCCAACGCCGTCGTAAAGGTCGTGCGTGTACTGCACCTCGTTCTCGTAGAGCTCGAACAGCAGCTCAAACACGTAGTCCTTGAGCTCCTGCTGGCGCTCCTCCGACTCCTTCGCAAGGCCCTGCTGGTACTTGTAGCCGATGTAGTAGCCGTGCACGGCCTCGTCGCGAATGATGAGGCGGATGAGGTCAGCCGTGTTCGTGAGCTTCGCCCGCGTCGACCAGTAGAGCGGCAGGTAGAAGCCCGAGTAGAACAGGAACGACTCGAGAAGCGTCGACGCGACGCGCTTTTTCAGCGGGTCATCGCCGTGGTAGTACGACATGATGATCTTCGCCTTGCGCTGCAGCTGCGGGTTCTCAGCACCCCAGCGGAACGCGTCATCAATCTGCGGCGTGTTCGCCAGCGTCGAGAAGATCGACGAGTAGCTCTTCGCGTGCACCGACTCCATGAATGCAATGTTCGTGTAGACCGCCTCTTCGTGCGGCGTATACGCATCCGGAATGAGCGAGACCGCACCGACCGTGCCCTGCAGCGTGTCAAGCAGCGTCAAGCCGGTGAACACGCGCATCGTCAGTGTCTGCTCTTCTTCGGTTAGCGTCGCCCACGACTGCACGTCGTTCGACAGCGGCACCTTCTCGGGCAGCCAGAAGTTGTTCGTCAGACGGTTCCAGACCTCAAGGTCCTTCTCGTCTTCGATGCGGTTCCAGTTGATCGCCTCGACCTGGTCGAGCAGGTGATCACCCATGTGAATGTTCCTCCGATGACAAGAAATCGGCGCGTTATCGCCGCTAAAAATATGGATCGCTTGCCGACCCGTCCGCCGAGTCTAGCCCTGCGTTCTAACCCGCGCGTCTTCAGCCTCAGCTCGCTGAGGTTTGGCACAAATTACAGCTCAGGAAGCGGTGCGTGGTGGTCATATTCAGCTTCGCCCGCGCGCCAATAGCCGTTAAACGCGCCGAACACGCCCTCGCGTGCGATGGCGTTTGCGACCGCACGGATGCTCGCGACACCGCTCGCTTCGCCGGCCGCCCAAATCAGGATGCGCTGAGTCGGCTTGATGCTCGCAAGGCTCGCCTCCAGTGCGGTTGCGACGCCGGGCCAGCCGCCTGCGACCCCGTCGGTACCGAGTTCATGGGTGATGATGCGGATGCGCTCGGGCACGCTGATGGCGTCGATATCCGCTGCGGTATCGACCACGAGGTGGAGTTCGCCGGTCACCGTGTCGGGAAGCTCGTCGAAGCGACGTTCAGCCGACGGAAGCGCGGTGAGGTCGGCGACAAAACGCACCTCGTCGACCGCCTCGACGATGCGACGCGAACCGCGCGGACCCACAAACGCGAGTTCGTCACCGACGGCCGCGCGCTCGAGCCACGGGCCGATGACGCCACCCTGGTGACGCACAAAGTCGATGCGCAGGCGGCCGGCCGCCGCATCCACAATGCGTGGGGTCATGTCTCGCAACGCGAGGTCGGCGCGATTCGCGAGCCGCTCCCCCGCCTCGTCGAACGCGGGCACGACGAGGTGACCTGATGCATCCGGCACCTGCAGTTTGATGTGGTCACCCGCGCCCGGCGACTGGAGATCGCGCAGATCATCACCCGAGAACCAGCAGGTCACAAATGCCGAACCGTTCGATTCGATCGATTCCAGCCGCATCCGGCGGGTCTTGAACGGGAGGCGAACCGAATCGACGGCGGGGCTGGCAAGTTTCTGCATGACGACCTTTGTTTGAAAGTTAGGTATACCTAAGTTAGCAAACGGGCCTCGCTACACTGATCCGCATGTCCCGCCGCAACCGCGACCGCAACAACAAACCCGGCGATGGCAGTGCACTACCGAACATGAAGCGGCATCAGTTCATCTACCGGTCGATCTTTGAACTCAGCCCCGACCCGGCCGTAGATCGTGCTGGCAAGTACGCAGTCGACGTCGACTACTTCGACTTTTCGGAGCGCCTGAAGCTCTACCACGACGGCAAGCAGATCGCCGTCGGCACCTCACCCGCCGAGTTTCGCGTACCGGGCGGCAAGATCGAGGCGGAAATGGGGATTTACGGCATGTCGCGGGTGCACTTCGTCACACCCGACGGGCAGGAGCAGGCGTTGCGGCCGATGCCGGGCACTGCAGAAGCGTGGCGGGCATGGTTCGCGCGACAGCATCCAGAGGCAAGCCGGGTCATCGGCATTACGGCCATCGTGATTCTGCTCGCAAGCCTGGGGCTACTCGCGCTGACATTGGTCGAGGCAATTTCGAAATTCGATTGGGTCGCGGCGAATATCGGCACCTTCACCTCGCCGATTGTGCTGCCGGAATGGTTCGCGATTTCGCTCAGCGTAGCCGCGGTCGCCGCGGCGATCGAACGCGCGCTCACGCTGCGCAATCACTGGCTCATTGATGCCGACACTTGGTGGCTTGAGAGCTAAGGCTCCGGGACTACGAGTCGAAGCCGAGGCCGAGCGCATCCATGAGCCGCAGCCACGGGTTGCGGCGGCCGGTGCGATCGGCCGCGGCCATTGACCAGCGCGTGAGGTTCACGCCGAGGGCGCGCACAGGCTCGGGCGGGAACGGCACCGGGCGGCGCTTGATCATCTTGATCTCGGTGCGCTCGGTGCGCTCTCCCGCGAGAAAATCGAGCATGACATCGGCACCGAACCGCGTCGCCGCCACCCCGAGCCCGGTGTAACCAAGCGCGTAGGCAATGCGGCCGCGTGCTACGACGCCGGCAGTGAGGCAGAACTGCGTCGACGAGTCGATCATGCCGCCCCACTGATGCGTGAACCGCACGTCGGCGAGCTGCGGGTAGGTCTCGCGGAAGTTCCGTTCGAGCGTTGCGAAGGTCTCTTCGCGCTGGGTCAGCGCCTCGCTGCGCTTCGAGCCGTAGTGGTAGACCGCGTCATAGCCGCCCCAGAGGATGCGGCCATCATCGGACTTGCGGAAATAGTGGAATTGGTTGCCGGCATCGGCGAGGCCCTCGTCGCCGGTCCAGCCGATCGCGGCGAACTGCTCGTCGGTGAGCGGTTCGGTCATGAGCGCGTAGTCGTAGACCGGCACGGTCACAAGCGAGAGCCGCTTGAGGAGTGACGGATAGGCGTTCGTGCCGAGGGCAACGCGATCGGCACGCAGCACGGCGCCGTCGCGGGTGCGGATGGTGACGGGGCCTGCACCTGCGTGGTCGAGATCGCTCACGACAGTGCCTTCGTAGACCTCAACCCCGACGGCGAGGCAGGCATCGAGGAGGCCGAGCGCGAGCTTGTAGGGGTCGACGGTGGCCTGCTCGGGCTGCTTGAGCGCCGCGACGAATGCCGGGGATGCAGTCACCTCGCCGATGCGCTCGGGGCCGAAATAGTCCGCATCCTCGCCGTGAGCGCGGCATTCCGCCTCGCTCTCACGCAGGTACTCGGTTTCCCACGCATTGCGGGCAAAGGCGATCGCGCCGCCCTCGCACCAATCGCAGTCGATGCCGTGGCGCTCGATGTCGGCACGCATCCCGGCGAAGTTCTCGCGGCCGAGGCGAATGAGGGTGTCGATCTCATCGGGCCAGCGGGCGAGGCCGTTCGAGAGCCCGTGGGTGAGGCTTGGGTCGACGAAGCCGCCATTGCGGCCGCTCGCCGCGTGACCGATGCGCTTGCCCTCGAGGAGCACAACGCGCGATTCGGGGTTGCGCTCCTTCGCGTGGAGGGCGGTCCAGAGGCCCGTGTAACCGCCGCCGATGACCGCCAGGTCGGCGCCGCGCTCGCCGGTGAGTGGCGGCTGCGCGGGGCGCGCCGGGGCACGGTCGATCCAGAATGAGCGGGGGATGCGGGTGTCGTGGTCCATTGAGCCAGTGTGCCCTGCGCGGATGTGCCAAATCCGGGCATATGTTGCCTCCATCGGCATCATCGACCGCGAATCGGCACTTCCGCGCAGATCGCCCTACTGGAAAACGAGGTGGCCCCCAAAGTCTGCACTTCAGGGGCCACTTCAGGTGGCGCTTACAGCATGCAGCTCACGCACTGGTCGAGCTGCGTGCCCTCGAGCGCCATCTGGCGCAGGCGGATGTAGTAGATCGTCTTGATGCCCTTGGTCCACGCGTAGATCTGCGCGCGGTTGATGTCGCGCGTGGTCGCGGTGTCCTTGAAGAAGAGCGTCAGCGACAGACCCTGGTCGACGTGCTGGGTTGCCGCCGCATAGGTGTCGATGATCTTCTCGTAACCGATTTCGTACGCATCCTGGAAGTACTCGATGTTGTCGTTCGTGAGGAACGGCGCCGGGTAGTAGACGCGGCCGAGCTTGCCTTCCTTGCGGATCTCCACCTTCGAGGCGATCGGGTGGATCGACGAGGTCGAGTGGTTGATGTACGAGATCGAACCGGTCGGCGGCACCGCCTGCAGGTTGCGGTTGTACATGCCGTACTGCTGCACATCGGCCTTGAGCTGACGCCAGTCGTCCTGGGTGGGAATCATCTGGTTTGCAAACAGCTCGCGCACGCGCTCGGTCTGCGGCACCCACTCCTGCTCGGTGTACTTGTCGAAGAACTCACCGGATGCATAGGTCGAGTTCTCGAAGCCGCCGAAGCGCTCGCCCCGCTCGCGCGCGATCATCATGGATGCGCGAATCGCGTGGTAGACGACCGTGTAGAAGTAGATGTTCGTGAAGTCGAGGCCCTCTTCGGAGCCGTAGAACACCCGCTCGCGACCGAGGTAGCCGTGCAGGTTCATCTGGCCGAGGCCGATGGCGTGCGACTGACTGTTGCCCTTGCGGATCGACGGCACCGAGTCGATGCTCGACATGTCACTCACTGCGGTGAGGCCGCGGATTGCGGTCTCGACGGTGCGACCGAGGTCGTCCGAGTCCATGGCGAGCGCAATGTTCATCGAGCCGAGGTTGCACGAGATGTCGTCGCCAACCTCGTCGTAGCTGAGGTCAGCGTGGTACGTCGACGGCGAGTTCACCTGGAGGATCTCGCTGCAGAGGTTCGACATGTTGATGCGGCCCTCGATCGGGTTCGCCTTGTTCACCGTGTCTTCGAACACGATGTAGGGGTAGCCCGACTCGAACTGAATCTCGGCGAGAGTCTGGAAGAACTGGCGAGCGTCGATGCGCGTCTTCTTGATGCGCGGGTCGTCGACCATCTCGTCGTAGTGCTCGGTGATCGAGATGTCACCGAACGGCTTGCCGTACACCTTCTCGACGTCGTACGGCGAGAAGAGGTACATCGGCTCGTTCTTCTTCGCGAGGTTGAAGGTCACATCGGGAATGACCACACCGAGCGAGAGGGTTTTGATGCGGATCTTCTCGTCAGCGTTCTCACGCTTCGTGTCGAGGAAGCGCATGATGTCGGGGTGGTGGGCCGAGAGGTAGACGGCGCCAGCACCCTGACGCGCACCGAGCTGGTTCGCGTACGAGAAGCTGTCTTCGAGCAGCTTCATGATCGGGATGATGCCCGATGACTGGTTCTCGATCTGCTTGATCGGGGCACCCGACTCGCGCACGTTAGAGAGGTTGAACGCCACGCCGCCGCCGCGCTTCGACAGCTGCAGGGCCGAGTTGATCGAACGACCAATCGACTCCATATTGTCTTCGATGCGCAGCAGGAAGCAGCTCACGAACTCACCACGCTGGCGCTTGCCGACGTTGAGGAAGGTGGGCGTTGCCGGCTGGAAGCGGCCGGTGATCATCTCGTCGACGAGCGCGGTGGCAAGCTGCTCGTCACCCTGGGCGAGGCCGAGCGCCACCATGAGCACGCGGTCCTCGAAGCGCTCGAGGTAGCGCTGGCCGTCGAACGTCTTCAGCGCATACGAGGTGTAGAACTTGAACGCACCGAGGAAGGTCTGGAAGCGGAACTTGTACGAGTAGGCGCGGTCGCGCAGCTGGCCGATGAACTCCATCGAGTACTGCTCGAAGGTCTCGGGCTCGTAGTACTCGTTGTCAACGAGGTAGCTGATGCGCTCCTCAAGGTCGTGAAAGAAGACCGTGTTCTGGTTGACGTGCTGCAGGAAGTACTCGCGCGCTGCTTCACGGTCCTTATCGAACTGGATGCGGCCCTGGTCGTCGTAGAGGTTGAGCATCGCGTTGAGGGCGTGGTAGTCCATGCCCGAGCTCTGCCCCTTCTTGTGCACCTCGACGTGCGGAATTACGTCGTCGCGAGTGTCGGTTGCTGTAGCCAAAACTGATCCAATCCTTCATTGACAGTGTCGACATCCCTAGGAGTGCCGAAAAGTTCAAAGCGATAAAGCACGGGGACGTGGCATTTCGCTGCGACGATGTCTCCGGCTAGCCCGTAGGCCGCACCGAAGTTCGTGTTTCCGCCGACGATGACGCCGCGGATGAGTTCTCGATTCTGGAGCACATTGAGAAACTTGATGACCTGTTTGGGGACGGCGCCTTTGCCGTTGCCGCCCCCATAGGTGGGGAGAAAGAGCACATACGGCTCATCGGCCAGGATCGTGTCTTCTTTGAGATAGAGGGGGATGCGACGCGCGTCGCGACCGAGCTTCTCAATAAAGCGGTGGGTATTGCCCGACGCGCTTGAGAAATAGATGAGCTGGGTCACATCCTCGCCCCCTAGGCGCTGCGAAGGGCTGCGAGCTCGCTGATCTTGTCGGGGCGGAAGCCCGACCACGAGTCGGAGTCGGTGACGACGACCGGGGCCTGCAGGTAGCCGAGCTCCTTGACTGCCTCGAGCGCCTTCTCGTCGGCCGAAACATCGAAGATCTCGTACTCAATGCCCTGCTTGTCGAGGGCGCGGTAGGTCGCGGTGCACTGAACGCAGGAGGGCTTGCTGTACACGGAGATGGTCATGTCAACGCCTTGTCTCGTAGGGGTGGATAGGTACTGAAGTGAGGGAAACACGTGTGATGTGGTCGTGGTGTGGCTTCGACCGAAGCACCACTACATGTTGTGCTGGACGAGGCTAACACCACTAGATGGTGTATTACAAGCGTGTAGTTCTCCACATGTTTTTCCACACAAATCGGCGTGTCTGCACGGGTTTTGTACCCCTATGCACATTCGCTCCACAGTCGAGTCCACAACTCCTGTGGACAACTGCACTTCACCACGAGCCTCCGACATCGCCGCGCGGCCGGAGGTGGTTTGCGCGTGCTCGAAACTGAAAACAGACTGACACCGTTACCGTTTCGTAACATAAAAACTTGGACGATCCATCCTAGAAATCCATGCGCGTACATGCATAACGTTGACTTCGATGAATGAACATGCACCTGCGTCGCCGTTCACCACGCCGACCGACACTCAGCCCATCCTGTTGAGCGCAATCGCCGAGCTCGTGAATGCCAAGCACGCCGGCGACGATGTCGCGGTCACGGGCGTCGTCAGCGCGACCACTGCGGTCACCCCGGGCACGCTCTTTGTCGGCGTTCCCGGCGCGCGCTTTCACGGCGCATCCTTTGCTGACAAAGCTCGCGACGCTGGCGCCGTTGCCCTCCTCACCGGCGAACTCGGTGCTGACATCGCCGCCGAAGCTGGCCTGCCCACGCTCGTCGTCGGCGATCCGAGAGAGGTGATCGCCGATGTCGCGAAGACCGTCTACGGCACCGAGCCCGACTCCCCCGCGCTCATCGGCGTGACCGGCACCGACGGCAAGACCACAACGACCTATCTCCTGCACGCACTGCTCGATGCCCTCGACATCCCCGCCGCGCTCAGCGGCACCGTCGAGCGTCGCATCGGTGACCGTTCCATCGCCACGAGGCTCAGCGGCCGCCTCACCACACCGCAGGTCGACTATTTGCACCAACTCGTCGCGGCCATGCGCGAACAGGGCACCGAAGTTGCCGCGATCGAGGTCTCAGCGCAGGGCATCGAACGCGGCCGCATCGAGGGTCTGTGCTTCGCCATCGCGATCTTCACAAACCTCACTCAGGACCACCTCGACGACTACGGCTCGATGGAAAACAACTTCGCCGCGAAACGGCCGCTCTTCACGCCCGAGCACGCCCGCCGCGGGGTCATCGCAGTCAACGACGAGTGGGGGCAGCGCCTTGCCGCCGAGGCTGAGATCCCAGTGGCAACCGTCTCGCACGACCCCGAGATCGACGCCGATTGGCAGGTCACGACCCGCGAACTTGCCCTCGACCGCACCGAGGTGAAGTTACGCCACCGCGATGGCCGCACGCTCACCACCTCGGTGAGCCAACCCGGCTGGTTCATTGCCTTTGACCTTGCCCTCGCGATCGTCGCACTCCACGAACACGGCGTTGAGCTCGAACGGCTCGATGCCGCGCTCCAGGCCACCGATGGCCTGCAAATTGAACTCCCCGGCCGTCTCGATGTGGTGAATCCCAGCGGCCCTGGCCCGCGCATCCTCGTTGACTATGGCCACACGCCGGCGTCATTCCGCACCGTACTCACGACGCTGCGCCGCTTCACCGCAGGCAGGCTCTTCATGGTGTTTGGCGCCGATGGCGACCGCGATCCGTCGAAGCGCCCTGACATGGCCCGCTCGGCGGCAATCGCCGACACCATCATCGTCACCGACTACAACCCGCGCTTCGAAGACCCCGACGCGATTCGACGCACGCTCGTCGAAACCCTGCACGCCGAGTTCCCCGACCGCGAAGTCTACGAAATCGCTGACTCCGCTACCGGCATCGCGAAGGCCGTCTCGCTCGCGAACGAAGGCGACCTCATTTTCGTGGGCGGGCACGGCCACCGCCGCGATGTCGAGGTGCGTGGGCGGCTCATCCCCTACTCGGTGAAAGATGCCGCCCGGGCCGCGCTCGCGATGCACGGATGGGATCCAACAAGCGAGTAGACGGGCGTAGGCTGAGCCGGTGCGCCAGTTTGTTGAGACCCTCCGCGAGCGCTTTGTCGCCCGCCTGCTGTTTTCGCAGGTGCTCGCGCGCTTCCCCGCGGGGATGCTCTCAATTGCGCTCCTCATCCACGTCGAGCAGACCTTCGGCGAGTACACCGCCGCCGGGTTCACCCTCGCCGCCTTCGGCATTGGCCAGGGCATCGCGGGGCCGCTCGGCGGGCGCCTGCTCAGCCGCTTCGGGATGCGCAATGTGCTCACGCCGACCATGCTCGTCTGCGCGGCGACCCTCACGGCCATCGCACTCACCTCGCCGTCGCTCCCCTGGCTCCTCGCCCTAGCCTTCCTCGGTGGGCTCACCGTGCCGCCGATTCCGCCGGCCGTGCGCACCGTCTACCCGAAGCTCGTGGCCGGCCGCCGCCTCCAGGCGTTGTTTTCAATGGATGCGACGCTGCAAGAGATCATCTGGATCATCGGCCCGCTCGCGACCACCACGATCGCGGCACTCTGGAGCCCGCGCGGCAGCATCCTTGCCTCGGCGGCGCTCCTCATCATTGGCGGCGTCTGGTTCATTACCTCCCCGCCGATCGGCACCGTTCGCATCCCGCGTTCGCCGCGCCGCATGGGTATGGTGCTGCGCGAACCAGTCGTGCTCATCATGGTGGTGTCGAGCTTCCTCGCGATCGGTTCCTGGGGCGCGCTCGATGCGGCAGCCGTGGCCCGGTTCGGCCACGAAAGCCCCCTGGTGGGTGTGGTGCTCGGGCTCGGAGCGGTTGGTTCGGTCGTCGGAGGTGTGATTTCTGGCTCGTTGCCGATGCGCCGCACCTCGCTCGCAACGCGCATCGCCGTCGCTGTAATAGGCACGGTGCTCGCGCTCGTGCTGATTGATGATGCCGCGCTCCTCTGGATCGGCTACTTCATCGCCGGTGCCGCCTGCGCCCCGTTCTTTGCGCTCACGAACGCCGCGGTGGCGGCCACGGTGCGCTTCAGCGACACCGCCGAGGCCTATGGCTGGCTCGGCACCGCCATGCTCATCGGCGCGGCGGCCTCGAGTGCCATCGCTGGCGTGGCCATCGACGCCGATGGCGCCCGAGGCGGGATGCTCGTTGCCGTCGCCTTCGTCGTCGCCGCACTCCTCGTCGCCGTCTCGGTGATTCGCTGGTTGCCCGATCTTCGCGATCACGATCTCCAGCCGCGCCCCGAGACCATGCCGATCGTCATTCCTGACTAGCGCGCACGCAGCCCGGTGCTTTGCGCTGAGTGACCGTCACCCGGCGGGATGAGGAAACTTCGTCGATTCGCGGATGCAGGCCCGACGCATCCGGGCGACGATGAGATATGCGAATCACACGTTCCCGCCTCATTGCCGCGATTACCCTCGCGCTTGCGAGCATTGGCCTGCTCGCAGGATGCGCGGCGGGTGGCGGCTCGTCGTCTCCTGCCGAGGATGCTCGCGTTGATATGGAGCAGGCTGTCCCCGATGCGGGTGGCGCGGCTGCTCCCGACTCGGAGTATCAGGCTGAACCGAACGCCACGGTCGGGCCTGAAAGCCCCGACGCCGACCGGGCAATCATCGTCACCTCTGATGTCTCACTGCGCTCCAGTGATGTGCCCGCGGCCGTGGGCGCCCTCGAATCGCTCGTCGTCGCCCACCACGGCCGCATCGAGCAGCGCGAGGAGCGCACCGAGGGCGGTTCGCCTTACGCGAGCATGTCGATCCGCGTGCCCGCTGACCAACACGACGCGTTCATCAACGAATTGCGCGGCATCGGCGACGAGGTGCTCAATGTGTCGACGACCGCGAGCGATGTCACCCTCGTCAAGGTCGACCTCGAGGCGCGCATCAAGAGCCTCGAAAGCTCGATCACCTCGCTCCAGGGCATGCTCGCGGCCGCAACGAACGTCAAGGACATGCTCGAGATCGAGCGCGAACTCGGCGATCGGGATGCGGAACTCCAGGGTCTCAAGGCGCAATACGACGTGCTCATTGACCAGGTCGCGATGAGCACCATCAATGTGTCGATCACCACCCCGTATGAGCGCGGCGAAGTCAGCGAAGGCCCGCCCGGATTCCTCGCCGGACTTGGCATGGGCCTCGAGCACCTCGTGAATTTCTTCGGTGGCGTGATCACGATCTTCGGCTACCTGCTGCCGGGCATCGTCATCATCGGGCTGATTGCGCTGGCGATCTGGTTCTGGGCGATTCGACCGCGGTTGCGGACGCGTCGGGCGGCGGCTGCGGCTGCTGGTGGTGCTGAGCCCGCGGCCGCACCGGATGCTGCCAACGAAGCTGCTGCCAACGAAGCTGCGGATGGCGACCCGGCGCCGAGTAATCCATCATTCCTCGAGGTGGAACCGCATCTGGCTGGTGCTTCGGCGATGCCGCCGCTTCCCGAAGCAGGAGCCGCGAGCGAACCCCCGAAATCGGAGTAACGGCACCTTTGCTGTGAACCGTGAGGCTTCGCCAAGGGTTTGCGCAATAGGCTCGGACGCAAGCTTCCGCGTCCAGCGGCCCGGGAGCATGCCCAATCCGATTCATCAGGAAGTACCTCATGTCTGAACTCAATGACCCCACTGGCGACCAGCGGCCGGTTACCGGCGAAGACAAGGTTGCCGAGCCGTCAGAGTTCGAAACAACGCAGTTCGAAACAACGCAGTTCGACACCTCTGCTGAGGCGGATGCCGTGCCCCAGGGCGACGACGAGACGCTCATTGATGCGACTCCCGAGGTTGCGCCCGAGCAGTCTGCCGAGGCGGTGGCCGAAGAGCAGCTGCTGCGGCTATTCCAGTCGACGGTGTTCGGCGAGAACAACGAAAAGATCGGTCGAGTCGGGCAGGTTTACCTCGACGACCAGACGCAGGATCCGAACTGGGTCACCGTGAAGACGGGCCTATTCGGTACGAAGGAGTTCTTCGTACCGCTCGATGAGGCGCGCTACGAGGCGAAGCAGATTCACGTGCCCTATGCCAAGGATGTCGTGACCTCCTCACCGCGCACTGAGATCGACCAGAATCTCTCCCCCGCCGAAGAAGACGACCTTTACAACCACTACCGCGTGCCCGGTCGCATGACGGTGGCCGAGGATGCACCGGCTCCGCTCGGTATGCCGGTAACTGAGGCGGCGCCAGTCGATGAGGTACCGGCTGACGAAGTACCAGCGGGCGATGTTTTGCCTGAAGAGGTACTCGCCGACGAACCCATTGCCGACGAGCCGATTGTGGTTGATGAGGTGGCAGTCGAACCCGCTGATGAGGATCGGGCGCCGGGCTTTTTCGAAGGCTTCAGCGACACTGAGGCGCCCGCCTACGGCGAGTTCGATGCGCCGAGTGAGCCGGTAGCCGCCGACGCCGCTGCTGCTACTGACGACACTGCGGCCTTCGCACCGCCCGTTGAGCAGCCGGTCGAACAACAAGTCGAGCAGCCGGTCGAGCAACCCCAGGAGTCCGATGACGATCTCGGCCTCGACTACGACATCACCGACGAGCGCTTCAACGACCCCGAACGACGCAACTAGTCACAATTCGCTCACAGCGATTCGACTGCGGAATACCCCGCACCGTATTAGCGTTTTGACTCGTATCTGCGTACTTGCGCTCAAACTTCCGAGAGGACTATTCCCATGGCTACCGTTGATCTCACCGAGGCAACTTTCATCGAGACCGTCACGGGCGAAGGCATCCACTTTGTCGACTTCTGGGCCTCGTGGTGCGGCCCCTGCCAGATGTTCGCCCCCGTCTACGAAGAGGCGAGCAAGAAGCACCCCGATGTGAACTTCACCAAGGTTGACACCGAGGCAAACCAGGCGCTGTCGGCGCAGATGGGTATTCAGTCGATTCCGACGCTCATGGCGTTCCGCGACGGTGTGCTCCTCTTCCAGCAGGCCGGTGCCCTTCCGGGCGCTGCCCTCGAGCAGGTCATCGACGCGGTCAAGCAGGTCGACATGGATGAGGTGCGCGAGAAGATCGCCGCCGAACAGTCGGGTGCCGCGAAGGCTGCTGACGAAGGCGACGAGGGAGACGCGCCCCGCACGGATGGCGCGGTGGTCTAGGTCCGCTACAGGAGGTCGGGCCGCTAGAGGAGGCCGCGCAAGAGCTTCTGTTGCGCCCGACTGTAGGGCGGGTAGGCGACCTTGAGGGTGTCGGGCCGCAGCGGCTTCGTCGCCACCGATTTTTCATGGCTGAACACCCGCACCGAAGCCTCCCCGTGATAGGCGCCCATACCGCTCTCACCGACGCCGCCGAATGGGAGCTCGGCAATGGAGGCCTGCGCGATGGCAAAGCCGTGCACGAGCGAACCTGAGCTCGTGCCCCGCTCAAACGCGCGCTCGACGCGCCGGTGGGCGGTGAAGGTGTAGAGCGCAAGCGGTTTCGGGCGGGCGTTGATGAACGCGATCGCTTCGCGGGCATCCGCCACCGGCACGATCGGCAGGATGGGGCCGAAGATTTCCTCGGCCATCACCGGTGACGCCGGGTTGACATCGCCGAGGACGGTCGGCGCAATGCGCAGCGCATCCGGGTCGGAGGTGCCGCCGGCGACGGTGCGGCCACCGCCGAGGAACGCGGTGAGGCGGTCGAAGTGCCTGCGGTTCACGATGCGCGCGAAATCGGGTGAACGCATGGGATCAGGGCCGTACAGCTCAGTGATCGCGGCCGTGAGCGCCCGCTCGAGCCGTGGCACCGCATCCTTCGTCGCGAGCACATAGTCGGGAGCGATGCAGGTCTGGCCGGCATTCGTGAACTTTGCCCAGACGAGACGTCGCGCCACGGTATCGAGATCGCCGGAACCGTCGACGAAGGCGGGCGACTTGCCGCCGAGTTCGAGCGTGATTGGCGTGAGGTGCTCGGCGGCCGACCGCGCAATGATGCGGGCAACACGGCTGCCGCCGGTGTAGAAGATGTGGTCCCAGCGTTCGGCGAGAAGCGCCTGGGTTTCGTCGGCACCGCCCTCGACCACCGTGACCGCATCGGCATCGAGGTAGTTCGGCAAGAGCTTTGCGAGCAGAGCGCTCGTTGCCGGAGCGAGTTCGCTCGGTTTCACCACCGCGGCATTCCCAGCCGCGACGGCGCCGACGAGCGGCGCGAGCACGAGCTGCACCGGGTAGTTCCACGGCCCGATGATGAGCACCGTGCCGAGCGGCTCGAGCATCGTCCACGCGCGCGCCGGGGTGAGGGCGAGGCCCACGCCCACGGGCTTTGGCCGTAGCCAGCGGCGCAGCTGCCGCTGGGCGAGTTGCGCCTCGTGACGCACAATCGAAAGCTCAGTGAGGTAGGCCTCGGTCTCGGATTTGCCGAGGTCGGCCGCGAGCGCGACGGAGAGTTCGCGCCGCCGCTCGACGATGAGCGCCTCGATACCTCGCAATTGCGCGAGCCGCCAGCTGATGGGCTTCGTGCGGCCGCTCACGAACGACTGTCGCGTTTGGGCGACGAGAGTGGGGATGTGGTCGAGAGCGGTGGCGGGGCGCGGCTCAGTCATGCATCCAGTTTGGACCGCCCGCCCTGGTGCACGCTGAGGCCGGCGCTTCGAGCACCTCAGCGCAATACCGTGTGCTGAGGCCCTCGAAGCACACCCTCAGCCAACAATCGCCGCCGCGTCGTCGTCGAGCAACGCTGCGGCCCAGTCAAGCGCGAGTTCAGCCGGGTCATCACCCGAGCCGGCGTCGTGGCGACCGTACTCGCCGAGCCGTTCTGCTCCGGCGCGCTCAAGCGCCTCGCTGAGCAGTTCACTGCCGCGCGAATAGGTCTTCGTGTACGACTTATCCCCCATGCCGAACACCGCAAAGCGCAGACCGGCGAGATCGGCATCGGCGAGCGCCGCGGTGAACTCCCGCGCATTCGTTGGCAGTTCGCCATCGCCATAGGTCGAGCAGACGATGAGATGTAATTGCGCTCGGTCAAGCTCGGTCGGGGTGAAGGATCCGAGATCGCGCACGGTGATCGGTGTATCGCTACCACCGCCTTGACTGGCACCGCGAAGCTCGCTAGCGAGCTGGTCAGCGGTGAGTTCGGCGTTTCCTGATTCGCTACCGACGAGGATCGTGACGCCCTCGGCCGGCAGGCGCAGCATCGTCGCGGCGGAGGCTTCGTCCACCGGCGGGTCGAACCGCGGGTCATTAGCGGCAGCAAGCATCGCTTCCACGCTCGTGAACTTCGCGCGCACGCGACCTGCGGCGGCGGCGAGACGCTCGGCTCGGTCAATGCGCTGCCAGCCGGTGAAGTCGGTGGCTCCGGCCGGCGGTGCGTAGGTGAACGAATCACGCGAGGATGCGCCGAGATCGGCCGCGACGAGCGCCGCAAGACCGCGCGCATCGCTGCGCTGGTCGGGAATTGTGCCGCGCGGGCCGCGACGCAACCATCCGGCGACATAGAGACCCGGCTCGACTCGGCCATCGGGATGTGCGCCCGGCTCCACGAGCAACTCGCCCTCACCACAAAACCCGACGGCGGTGATCACCGAGTCGGTGTCGAGCGCAATCTCGCCCTCGGGGCCGGTGAAGACGGCTCGCTCGACCGCCTCCTCGCCCTCGAGCCGCGCGGGCGTGAGCCCGAACCACCACTCGACCACCACCGACGCGTCGGGGCGCACGGCCGCCGCAAGGTCACGCACGGCATCGACCCGAGCATCCTTGCCCGGGGCCACTGCCTCGAGTTCGGCACCGTGGACCACATGCGACATACCGTCGAGCGCAGCGAGTTCGCGAATCATCACCGGATCAAACTTCGCCGCCTCTGGCAGCGAGCGGCCGACGATGTGGATGCGACGCACCTGGCCCGCGAGCTGGCGGCGCGCCTCATCGTGCACATCGGTACCGTCGAAATCGCACTCGGCGCGGCCGATGAGGCGCACGAGGTCAATGGCAACATTGCCGTGGCCGACGATGACGAGCCGCTCGCCAAGCTGCGGGGCTGCCGCCTCATCGGGATGTGCGTTGAGTAGGCGCGTAATCCGGCCGGCCCCGTAGATGCCGGGGAGGTCGGCGCCGGCGACGCCGAGGGTTCGGTCACCGCTCAGGCCCGTGGCGACGACGACCGCATCAAATTGCTCTCGCAGGGCCGCAAGCTCCGCCCGGTCGGCAATCTCGACGCCACCGTGGAAGTGCACGCCATCGCGCACAAAGAGGCGCTCGAACTGTCGGGCAACTGACTTCGTACCCTGGTGGTCGGCGGCAACGCCCGAGCGCACGAGACCGTAGGGCGCGGGCAGGCGATCGAACACGTGCAGGTGCGCACCCGGGAACTGGCGGCGCAGGGCCTGCGCGCTGAAGCATCCGGCCGGGCCCGAGCCAATGATCGCAATCGCGGGGGTTGGTGTGGGCGCTTCGCTGGTTTCTGCCTCGAGCGCGGCCGCGGCGTCGGCGGTGACGGCTCCAGCCGCATCCCAATTGAGCGGCATGGTGGCGACGCCCCGGAACACCCAGCCCTGCGAGACCGGCGGGCGCTCCGCAATGAGCGAGAGTTCGGGCAGGCGCGCGAACACCTTCGGGAGCGCCACATTCGCCACTTCGGCGCGGGCCACCCAAGCGCCGAGGCACACGTGCACACCCTTGCCGAAGGCGAGGTGCGGCTGCACTTCGCGGTGAATGTCGAACTCGGCTGCACCCTCCCACACCGCAGTGTCGCGGTTCGCCGAAAGGAGGCTGATGCCGAGCTTCGCGCCGCGCGGCAGGCGCACCCCGGCGAGCACGGTATCGCGGGTGACCTGGCGCGAATACATGCCGATCGGCGCGACCCAGCGGATCGTCTCGTCGAAGACGGTCTGCCACAGGCTCGGGTCGGCGAGCACCGCATCCCGCTGCTCGGGATGCTGCAGCAGTGCCATCACGGCCGTGCCAAGGGCGTCGCGCGGCTCATTGAGCCCGCCGCCAATGGTCATCTTGAGGTTCGCGCGGATGCGTTCGAGCGGCATCTCGTAGTCGGGGATGCGCAGGAGCTGCGAGATGACCGACTCATCGGGATGTTGCTGGTGCCACACGAGCATCTCGTCGAGCGCATCGTCAACCTCGTTGAACGAGCGCTCCCCCGCGGCCCACACCTCAGGGTCATCGGCGTAATTGCCGGTGGCGTCGATCATCGTTTGTGACCAGCGAATGAGATCTTCGGCGGTGCAGTTGTAGAGGCCGACCACATCGCGCAGGCTGTCAGCGACGTAGGGCGCGGCGAAATCGGTGATGAAGTCGGCACCGGGGCCCTTGGCGATGAGGGCGTCGAGGTGAAGGTCGGCATTGCGGTCGAACTTTTCGGTCCACACGCGCTTCACGACCCCCGGCCGCAACGCCGGCTCCCAGGCCTTCCGCTCAACGAAGTGCTCAGGATCGTCGCGGCGCAACATCGAGTGGCCCATCGCGCGGATCATCAGCGAGCCCTGCTCATTGGCCGAGTAGATCTCCTGGTCGAGCTCGGTGGTGTGCACCGCGTCGTAGCTCGTCACCAGATAGCGGCCGATGGCCGGTACCCAGTGCACGCCACCTTCGGCGCGCAGGCGCTCGAACGACGGAAAGGGGTCGTTCATGAGTTCGTCGATGCGTACCCAATCGGCGGTCGGGGCCTCGGGTGCGGCGTCGAATGCGCTGTTGTCAGACATCTCATCCTCCACATCGCGGCGCCTCGTTGCACCGCTTGATGGCTCCAGTGTGCGCGATTCCATTCGCGTAGAAAAGCGGGTAGATTCGCTCAGTAACCACGATTTCATCGATGAGGATGCGTATGGTCACGAACGCCCCCGACTTCACCCTCCGGCAGCTCGCCTACTTCGCCGCGGCCGCCCGCCACGGCACCATCTCGGGCGCCGCCGCCGAGCTCCACGTCTCCCCCTCGGCGCTCTCGGATGCGATCACCGAACTCGAGCGCGCGCTCGGCACGAGCCTGTGCATCCGTCGTCGTGCGCACGGTCTCACCGTGACGACTGCCGGTGCCGACGTGCTCTCGCGGGCACAGGAACTCCTCGTGAGCGCCGACGATCTCGCGACCTCGCTTCGCGGCGAGGCGGGTGAACTCGTCGGCCCGATCACCATTGGCTGCTATCCGACCCTCGCGCCGGTGGTGTTGCCGCCGCTTCTCGCTGACTTTGGTGCCGCGCATCCGCGCGTGCAGCTCGAACTCGTCGAGGCGACCCAGGATGTGCTCGCGAGCGGCATGGCCCGCGGCGAGATCGACCTCGCCTTCGTCTACGACTCGTTCCTGCCCGGGCACGAAAAGCGGGCGCGGCTCTTCGCCGACCGCGCGCATGTGCTCCTCGCGGCGAACGATCCGCTCGCGGCGCGCGAGGTGCTCCGACTTGAAGACCTCGTCGATCGCGACCTCATCCTCCTCGACGCTCCCCCGTCGACCACGCACACGCTGTCACTGTTCTCGGCCCGTGGGCTCAGCCCACGCATCCGGCACCGCACCGCGAGCTTCGAAGCCGTGCGCACGCTCGTGGCACGCGGACTCGGCTACGGCATCCTGGTGCAGCGCACTGCGAACGACCGCAGCTACGAGGGGTACCAACTCGTCACCCGCGAGATCTCGCCCGCAGTGCCCGCCGTCGGCATCGACGCCGTGTGGCCGGATGCGGGACCGCCACCCGCGCGCGTCCGTGCGCTCATCGAATTTGCCCACAGTGTCAACTGGCCAGAAGAAGGACGCCTATGACCACCGCAACTGCCCTGCACTGGGCAATCAAACGCTCACTCATTGACTATGTGCGCGCCCAGCCCGATGGCACCGTCGAACTGGTGGATGGCGCGAGCGAAGTCGATGGAGAGTTTGTGTTTCCGGCGACTGAGCCGGGCACATTTCGTGGCGGCGTCGTGCTCACCGCCCATCACGGGATGCTGCGGGTGACCTTGCGGGATCCGTCGCTCGAACCCGCTGAGGCACCGACCGAGTTGTGGCTCGACGACGGGCAAGGGCGGGTGGCCTTTGCGAAGCTGGCTGCGGATGGGTCGGCGCGGCTCACGCTCGACGGGGCTGATCTGTTCATGGCGGGGCCCTATGGGCCGGGGACGGAGTTGGATCGGCCGGCGGTGCGGTAGCAACGAAGCGGGCCCCAGCGATTGGTGAGGCCCGCTTCTTGGTCAGTTGTTATTCCGCGAAGCGGAAGAGCTTCTTGTTCGCAAACTCGAGCATGCCGCCCTTACCGAGCTCGCGGCCGTAGCCCGACTTCTTCACGCCACCGAAGGGCACATCCGCACCCTCGAGGCCAGAAGCGTTGACGAACACCATGCCAACGTCGAGACGGTTACCGATCGACTCGGCGCGCGCCTCGTCGTCACACATGACGACCGAGCCGAGGCCGTAGGGCGACGAGTTCGCGAGCGCGATCGCCTCGTCATCGCTCGACACCTTGTAGAGCTGCGCAACGGGGCCGAAGAGCTCCTCGCTGTAAACGTCCATGTCGGGCGTGATGTTGCCGAGCACCGACGGGGTGTAGACGTTGCCCTCGGGCTCGTTATTGCCGACGAGAATCTCGGCACCCTGGTCGACGGCACGCTTGACCTGCTCGGTGAGCGTCTCGGTGGCGCTGTCGCTCGACATCGGACCGAAGTCGCCGTCGGAGTACGACTGCCCGCCAATGGCGGCGTTGAACTTTTCGGCGAAGGCGTCGTACACCTTGTCGGCGACGAGGATGCGCTTCGAGCCGTTGCAGGCCTGGCCGGTGTTCTCCATGCGGCCGCCCACGGCGTACTCCACCGCCGCGTCGAGGTCAGCGACATCGTCGGTGACGTAGAACACATCCGAGCCACCGAGCTCGAGCACGCACTTCTTCAGCGCGCGACCGGCCTGCTCGGCGACGATTGCGCCGGCACGCTCCGAACCGGTGAGCGAGACGCCCTGCACGCGGTCGTCGGCGATGATGGTGCCGAGCTGCGCGTGGGTGGCGAACACGTTGACGTAGGCGCCCTCGGGGAAGCCGGCGTCGCGGAAGAGGGTTTCAAGGGCGAGCGCCGACTCGGGGCACTGGCTCGCGTGCTTGAGGATGATGGTGTTGCCGAGGATCACGTTCGGTGCCGCGAAGCGGGCAACCTGGTAGTAGGGGTAGTTCCACGGCATGATGCCGAGGATCACGCCGAGACCCTGGTGGCGGATGAACGAGCGCAGGCCGTCTTCGACCTTGATCTCCTCGTCGGCGAGCCACTCTTCGGCGTTGTCAGCGAAGGCCTTGACGATGGCGCCCGAGAACTCGGCCTCGCCGATCGCCTGGTCGAGCGGCTTACCCATCTCGCGGTTGATGATCTCGCCGAGTTCATCCTTGCGCTCGTCGAAGAGCTCCGCGAGGCGCTGTGCGAGCGCAACGCGCTCAGCGAGGGTGGTCGTACGCGACCAGTTGTTGTAGGTCTCGTGCGTTGCCGCGATTGCCTGCTCGATCTGCTCGTCAGTCGAGGCTTCGTAGCTCTTGACGACCTGCTGAGTCGCCGGGTTGATCACGCTGAACTGCGCCATTTGCGTCGTGCTCCTTGTGGTGATGGGGCGTGTTGGTCTGGTGCGTCAGATCGCGACCGCTTCGTTGCGATTGTCCGTACCAGTACGCCGGCGCGGATGCGCCATACGAACGGTCTTCATTATTCTAACCACGCACCTGGGATGCGGCTGAGCACGTTCGCTTCGAGCGCCTCAGCGAGCACCGAGCCGGTCAGCCAGCAGCGTCGCCAGATGCACGCCCTCGCGACCGGCGAGTTGGTCGGCCTGGGTGCGGCAGGAGTAACCATCCGCGAGGAAGATCGCCTCCGGCTTTGAACGCAGCGCCGGCAACAGCGAGTTGCCCGCCACCGCCACCGACATTTCGTAGTGCCCGCGTTCGAGACCGAAGTTGCCCGCGAGACCGCAACATCCTGAGAGCTGGTTAATCTCGGCGCCAAGCCCCTCAAGCAGTGCCCGATCGGGGGCGAAGCCGATCACCGCGTGTTGGTGGCAGTGCGGCTGCACGATGAGCTCAACCCCGTCGAGGCGCGGCAGCTCGAACTCGGCAGCCGGGCGCACCGGTGCCTTGCCGGTGAGCACTTCCGAAAGCGTGTAGGTCGCCTCGGCAATGCGCTTCGCCCGCGGGTCGTCGGGGAAGAGTTCGAGCAGGTCACTGCGCAGCACCGCCGTGCAGCTCGGTTCCACGCCCACGATCGGCACCCCAGCGTCGACGAGCGGCGTGAACACCTCCATGAGGTCAAGCAGGCGCTTGCGGGCACCGTCGAGCTGGCCGGTTGAGATCCAGGTGAGCCCGCAGCACACCGAGCGTTCCGGCGTGACAACTTCGAGGCCGGATGCTTCGAGCACCCGCACCACATCGTGGTCGACATTCGGGGCGAAGCCGTTCGAGAACGAGTCGGCCCACACGAGCACGCGATCGCGGCCAGTGCGCGGCGCATCCACGGCCACCGCCGCACCGCTTGCGACCGCGCGCTTACGGTCGGTCATGAATGAGCGACCCGCGACCTTCGGAATCGTGCGGCGGCGGTCGACGCCGGCGAGCGGCAGCAGCAGGCGGCGCAACCAGCCGATACCCATGACGCCGTTCACGAGCGGTGCGAGCGGCACCATGAGCTTCTCCCAGCGCGGGAGCTGGCCAAGCACATAGTGATTCATCGGCCGCAGCTTGCCCCGGTATTTGCGATAGAGCGTCTCCGACTTCATTGCCGCCATATCGACGCCGGCCGGGCAATCGCTCGCGCAGGCCTTGCACGACAGGCACAGGTCGAGCGAGTCGGCAACCTCGGGCGATGACCAGCCCTTCGAGACAAGCTTGCCGTTCACCATTTCTTGGAGCACGCGCGCGCGTCCCCGGGTCGAGTGGGTTTCATCCTTCGAGGCGAGGTAACTCGGGCACATGAAGCCGCCCGCGGCGCGGTTGTCGGCGCGGCATTTGCCCATACCGACGCAGCGGTGCACGGCCTTGGTGAAATCTCCCGCGTCGTGTTCCCACGAGAAGCCGCCACGCACCCGCGGGGTCGGCAGTGCCTGTGGGCGACGCAAATCTTGGTCGAGCGGGGCCGGATGCACGAGCACCTCGGGATTTAGGAGGTTCCGTGGGTCGAAGAGCGCCTTGAGTTCGCCGAACGCCGCGATGGCGTCGTCGGAGTACATGAGTGGGAGGAGCTCGCCACGAGCGCGACCATCGCCATGTTCACCCGACATTGAGCCGCCGAAGTCAGCAACGAGCCGCCCGGCGTCGAGCATGAAGCGGCGCATCGCGGCGCCGTCGCGCTCGAGCGGAATCGACAGGCGCACGTGGATGCAGCCGTCACCGAAGTGTCCGTAGGGCATGCCCTCGATGCCGTGGCGCTCGGTGAGCTTGTCGAACTCGCGCAGGTATTCGCCGAGGCGCTCCGGCGGCACCGCCGCATCCTCGAAGCCTGGCCAGCACTGCTCGCCGTCCATGGTGCGACCGGCAAGGCCGACGCCGTCTTCGCGCACGCGCCAGATCGGGCGCGCCTCGTCGGGGTCGGCGATGAGGTTCGACGAGATCGCCGAGGATGCGGCGATGAGCTTGTGCGCGCGGTCGAGCGCGTCGAGCTGGTCAGCACCGGGCATTTCGATGAGGAGCCATCCCCCGCCTTCGGGGAGGGCGGCAACCGCAGCGGCACCGTGGTGACGGCGCACGGCGTCGACGAGGCGTGCATCCATGCCCTCAATGGCACCGGGCTTTTGCGCGAGGAGCGCCGGAATGTCGTCGGCGGCCTCGACCATCGACGGGTAGCCGAGAGCGATGGTGACCGGCGCCGAGGGCATCTCAACGAGCTTCACGGTGGCGCCAAGCACCGTCGCGAGCGTTCCTTCTGAACCGACGAGCAATTTCGCGAGCGAGTGCCCACGTTCGGGCAGGAGCTGTTCGAGCGCATAGCCCGAGACCTGGCGGCCAAAGCGACCGAATTCGGTGCGAATCGTCGCGAGGTGGCGCAGGGTGAACTCGTCGAGCCCGGGCACCACTTTGAGGTCGTCGCTCGCGGTGTAGCGGCGGCCGAGGCCATCGATGACGTCGAGGTCGATGATGTTGTCGTCGGTGCGACCGAAGGCGAGCGAGTGCGAACCGCAGGCGTTGTTGCCGATCATGCCGCCGATGGTGCAGCGGGTCCAGGTTGACGGATCGGGGCCGAAGCGCAGGCCGTAGGGCTTCGCGGCGTTTTGCAGCTGGGCAACGATGACGCCCGGGTCAATGCGGGCGGTGCGTGCCTCGGGGTCGAGCGAGTGGATGCGGTTGAGGTAGCGCGAGGTGTCAACCACGATGCCGCGGCCGATGGCATTGCCGGCAATCGAGGTACCGGCACCGCGAAGTGTGAGCGGTGTGCCGGTTTCGCGTGAGGTCTCGGTGATTGCGATGAGGTCGTCGGTCGAGCGCGGGAAGGCGACGACCTCGGGCACGAGGCGGTAGTTCGAGGCGTCGGAGGAGTATTCGGCGCGGCGGAGCGTCGAGGCGTCAACGTCACCCTCGATGCGATCGCGGAGGAGTTGCGCGAGATCGCGCTGGTCGCCGCTCAGTGCCGGGCTTTTCGCGCCAGTCTCCTGCATCGTCACGACGGCACGTCCTCTCGCTCGCTGCCTGCCCCGCATTCCTTGCCTGGGCACCCGTGTCTCGATGTTAGTGCGCGGTGGCGGGGGTATCGGGGCGGCTGGCGCGGGTCTCGAGCAACCGGATGCGTTGCCGCAAGCGCGCGGGTACGATTCGGCTGGGCAGGATGCGCACCGCCCGCGGCAGTGTGCGGTTGGCGAGCACGAGCGGTGCCCAGCCGAGTGCGGCCTGAAAGCGGGAAACGTGGGTGTGCGGGTGTCCGTAGGCCGCCGCGATTTCGACCGGGAGCAGGTCGACCGCGAGGCGAGTGGCGAGCGGCATGAGTGCCCGCAACCACCAGCTGACGTTACGGGCTGTGAAGAGTTCGTCGCGGGCTCGGCGCGCATCCGCCGTGATTTCGAGGTGCCCCAGGGTGTCTCGGAAGTAGCGGTCAAACTCGCGGGCGCTTTGCGGCCAGAGGGATGCGGGCATCCCGAGGCTCGTGGCGAGAGCGCCGAAGCCGCGCACGATGGCGTCGGCGTCCCCCGCCGTTCGCCTGCCGAAGGCGCGGCGGTGGGCGCGCATCGCCGACCAGCAAAGGGTGGCCGCGACCCAGCGCTGCGCCTCGGGATCGTTCGCGTCGTAACGGCGGCCCGCCGCATCCTCGCCGTTGACTCGGCCGTGCTGGGAGGTGACGAGGCGCGTGACGAAGGCGCGTTCATCCGCTTTGCCGAAAGTGATGGCGGTGACGAAGTCGAGCGTGCCCCACAAGCGCCGCATGGGTGCCACCGCAAAATCGGAGTGCCGCGCGACCCCGGCCGCTACCGCCGGATGCGCGAGCTGGAGCAGGATCGCCGTGCCGCCGCCCGCGAGCACGATCGCCTCGGAGGTGAGGCGCCGGTAGGGGTCGGGGTCGGCGAACGGGTCCATACTGAGAGCGTAGGTGGCGCGCTTGCGCGGCCGATGATCTTGAGGCGAACGGGGCGGCGATGGCGCGGATGAACGAGGCTCGTTGCTGGGTCGAGCTCGCGTCGGGTGTCGTCGTTGCACTAATGCTTGCTGGATGCGCGGGGCCAGGTGTGCCGCTGGAGAGTTCGTCGGCGACTGCGGTTGAAACTGCTCCTGCGAATGCACCCGTGGTGCAGGAGTTCTCGCTCACGATTGAGGCGAGCTATCCGCACGATGCGGCGGCGTTCACGCAGGGGCTCGAGGTGTTGCCGGATGGGGTGCTACTCGAGTCGACCGGATTGCTCGGGGAATCGACCATCCGGCTCGTGGACCTCGTGAGCGGCGAGGTGCTCGAGTCGCGGCCACTGGCGGCGAATGAGTTTGGCGAGGGCTTGACCGTGGTCGGCGATCGGGTCGTACAGCTCACCTGGCAGAACGGGGTGGCGCACACCTGGTCACTGCCCGATCTCGAGCCGGGGCCGCAGTACACCTATGAGGGTGAAGGTTGGGGGCTTTGCTACGACGAGGCGCATGACGTGCTCTGGCGTTCAGACGGCACGGAGGTCCTCACCGCGCATGATCCCGAGACGTTCGCCGTCACCGGGCTGACGCTTTCGGTGACGCAAGACGGCGAGCCGGTGCACGATCTCAATGAACTCGAATGCGCGCCCGACGGCATCTGGGCGAACATTTGGTACTCGACCGAGATCATCCGGATTGACCCCGACTCGGGGGCGGTGACCGGCACGCTTGATGCGAGTGCGCTCCTTGCCGATGCGGAGTCGGCGGGGCCGCTCGAGCGCGGAGCGGTGCTCAATGGGATTGCGCGCGATCCCATATCGGGCCGGTGGTACCTCACGGGCAAGCTTTGGCCGAAGCTCTACGAGGTGACGATTACGCCGGTGGGTTGATCGCCTCGCGAATGCGTCGGAGCAGTGCGCCACGTCCAGGTTTCATCGCTCCCGCGTGAATCACGTGCTCGCCGCCACCGCGTGTGTCGAGGAGGAGTGCCCAGCGGTGGCGAGTGCGCAGATTGTCGCGTCGCACCCCCACGATTTCGTTGAGGGGAACACGGTCTCGCGATCCTGCTCAAATAGGCGCAACTCGGTGTCGGTGATCACGACGCGTGGCCGTCCGCGCAGCTGCATCGCGAGGTCGGTCACGACGTACAGGAGCAGGAGCGCGAGGAGCGCGAAGCCCGCGCCGATCGTGATGTTCTCCCAACCGACCGGGATGCCCTGCCCGAGATCGCCCAGCTCGCGCCATACCAGCCAGCCGCCGAGCCCGAGAATGACGAGGGCGATGGGCCCGACGACGAACGGCGCAATCGTGTGGCTGCGCGCTACCCAGGCGTCGCCGAAGTCGTTCGCGATTTCGTCAGTGACCTTGACCTCGGTCGGGGTTTGCGCATCCGGTGTGGTGTCGGCGAGGGCATCGATGAGCCACGACACCGGCACCGCGAGGCGGTCGATCTTGTGGCGCTGCGGCAATGCCCCGTAGCTCGTGGCGACGAGCGCGCGGATGCGCCGCGGGCCGAGGCGCTTGGAACCCTGCTCGATCTGAAGCGAGATGAGCCGGCGACGATCGATCACCACCGACTCGGCAGTGTGCGGCGTGATTGCGATGTGGTCAGCGGTGACCTCGAGGGCCGGCTTCCGGCGAAGGAGCGGGATGCACGAGAGCACCACGAGCACGACGCCCACAATCAAGAGTGCCCATGCGTTCCGATAGCCGCGGCGGCTGAGACCTTCACCCTCGAGCATCACCGTCGCGAGTGCCGGGCCAATGAGGCACAGGCCGATGGCGACGCCGATCCAGGCGTAGCTGCGGCCCAGCTGGTAGATCTTGCGGAGGTGAGGCATTCGTTCAGCCTAGATCGGGAAGCGTTGCGCTTCAGTCGCACGGCCAGCGAGGTCGAAGCCTTCGACAGTGATGATGGTGTCTGGTGGGAAGGGCTCGTCAAACTGAGCCTCGATTTTGAGTGAACCCGTCGCTGAGCGCCAATGAGTGATGGTGTGCGACCCCAACGCGGCGCTCCAGCCAGCGAGCGCGCCGAGCGCATCGCCCGTGATCGCCGTGCTGAGGTCACCGCTGAGTCGCGCGGCGAGGTCCGCGGGCGGCTCGAAGCTGACGAGCCGCACGGTGCCTTGACCGGCATCCGCTTCGACGTGGAGTTTCCCGTCCGATACTCGCGCCATTGACGTGTGCTGGTAGCGCGCCCCAAGCGCGTTGAGGCGAGTGCGCGCGACGACGGTCGCGCGCTCGCTCGCGTCGATCGCGATCCAGTTGCGGCCGAGTCGTTCGGCGACCACCGCAGTGGTGCCCGATCCGCTGAAGGGGTCAATCACGAGGTCGCCGGGGCGAGTGGTCCAGCGCAAGAGGAGTTCGAGCAGACCCTCGGGTTTCTGCGTCGCGTAGCCGGTGCGCTCAGCCGACACATTGAGCACCGGCCGCACCGAGACGGCTTGCACGCTCGCGCTGGCCGGGTCATCGCCGGGCTCCACGAGATTGATCGAGCCTTCGAGCACGTCACGCAGAATCGTGTCGACGTAGTGGCGACCTTCCGCATCCTGTTTCGTGCCGATGAACGGCTTGTCGAGGTACTGCCGTTCGAACAACGGCTGGATGCGGAAGGCTGGCGAGCGGCGATACAGCAGGAGGTTGTCGTGTTTACGTGGCACCGAGGCGGTGCGTGACGCTCCCCCGCTGCGATAGCTCCAGACGAGTTCGTTGACGAAGTTGTCTCGGCCGAGCAGTTCATCGAGCACGAGCCTCACGAGGTGGCTCGCATGCCAATCCAAGTGCACGCAGATGGCGCCGTCGTCGGCGAGGAGTTCGGTGGCGACGATGAGCCGAGGGATGAGCATCCGCAAATATTCGGCGGTGCCGTCGTCCCAAAAGTCTTGATACGCGAATTGGTCGAGGACGAGTAGTTCGCCCGTGGCTGAGCGGGTCTGGATGCGGTTGCGGTAGTTCGCGCGCGAATCGAAGGGCGGGTCGAGGTAGACGAGGCGCGCTCTGCCAGGTTTGAGGCGCAAGAGCGTTGCCAGGTTGTCGGCGGTGATGAGTTGCTTGGCGGTGTCATGCCCCTCGAGGTGCACGCTGGCGAGGCGCGCCTCATCGGCAATTGTCCGGCCTTCGTCAATGAGGTCGGGCAATTGCCGCAGGAGCGAAGTGGTCATCCCGCTATTGTCGCAAGCTATCGCGGCGTCGGCGCCGCTTCATAGGTCACCCAGGTGGTCTTCGTCGCGACGTCGTCATAGAGCACCTGTGCCTGCGCATTGTCATCGGCCGTGATCCACTGCACGCCGTCGTAACCCTCATCGGCCGCCAGCTCAGTGAGGCGGCGGATGAGCGCACGGCCCACGCCGCGGCCGCGCGCTGCAGGCACCGTGAACAGGTCGTCGAGGAAGAGTCCGGTGGTGCCCGTGTAGAGCGAGGGCACCGGACGGATGTGCGCGAGGCCGAGGATCTCGCCGCCCGATTCGGCGACGAGCGCGCTGGACTCGTGGGTCGGGTCGAGGAGCCACTGCCAGGCAGTGGTGACCGCGTCTTCATTGGGCTCGAGTTGGTAGAACTCGCGATAGGCGCGATAGAGCTCGCGCCACTGCGGCTCGTCGGCCGGGGTGAGATCGCGGATGACCGGGGTGAGTTTGGTGTTCATGGAGCTTTCCTGAGTCACATCGTTGGAAATCAGTGGCACCGCAGGGGCGGTACTCCCGAACTTAAATGAACGGAAGTCATAAATGACTGTGAGTTGCAATGACCGTGCGTTGCCGACACAGCCGAACTGCAGGGTGGCGCGCACCCTGCAGTTCGGCTGATTCCGTCGCTACTTGGCCATGCGGCGTCGAACGAGAACCCCCGCACCGGCGAGCACGAGCAGCGCTCCGGCGAGCAGTAGTCCGCCGTTAAACGTCGTGCCGGTGCCGGGCAGGTTGCCGGTCGGTGACTTCGGCGGCGCGGTCGACGGCGTCGGCGTGCCCGGGGTGGTCGGCGTGGTCGGCGTGCTCGGCACCTTGACCGTGATCACCGCATCCGCCTCATTCGAGACCGCGGGCACGCCACTCGGAGTCGAGCCCGTCGCAACCGCCACGTTCGTCACCGTGCCAGCTGCCGCATCCGCGTCAGTGACGGTGTACTCGGCGCTCGTGCACGTCGTGGCGGCACCTGGCGCGAGCTCAGTTGCGTCGCAGGTAACGGCCACGTTCGCCGTTGCGAGCATCTCGTCGACGATCACCAGCTCGCGGATCGTCACATCGCCGGTGTTCGTCACGACGAACTCGTAGCGCACCTTGTCGCCCGGCAGATAGGAGTCACGCAGGTCGATGACCGACTTCTCGAGCTTCAGTTCGACGAGCAATGAGAAATGCCCCGCAAAGATGCGGGGCATTTCTTCAAACTATTCGGGTTTTGGTGGAGCTAAGGGGATTCGAACCCCTGACCTTTTCATTGCGAACGAAACGCGCTACCAACTGCGCCATAGCCCCGAAGACAAGAGACAACAATAGCACTGGCGCGAATCTCGACAAAATTTGTCGAGCATCCGAGTGCGGCGATTCGCCACCAAGCTATCCAGCGGGTGTCGTCTCGGGGCCGGTCGGCTGCGGACCGTTCGTCGGCTGCGGGCCCGGGTCGACCACGGTCGGCTGAGGCTGGGGCTCCGCCGGCGGCTGTGTGGCCGGAGGCTGCGTCTCGGCCGGCGCCGTCGTCTCCGGCGGTGCGGTCGTTGCGGGCGGCGCCGTCGTCGGGTCCGGCGGAATGTACGACGTGCGGTACTGCATGTCTTCACTGCGCGCCTTCGCGAGCGCGTTACCGAGCGTCACTACATCGCCGCAGAGCAGGTCGATTTGTTCCATCGAGCGGTGCGAGCGCAGTGACTCCTGCGCGGTGTACACCTCGTCGTCGGTGTCCCAATTCGAATACGCCCACTCCTGCATGAGCGGATCAACGTTGTCCGCAAGGGCGAGCGAGTACTTATCGACGAAGATGCTGCGCGCCTCTTCGACGAGCTTCTCAACGAGCCCCGCATCGTTCTTCGATGCCGACTCGGCGATTTCGTCGAGCTTGTTCTTCATCTCGTCGCGCTGCGGCTCGGGCACGAACGACGACGACATGGCGTAGCAACCAATGAGGCCATCGGCACCCGCTTGCGCCGCGATGACCTCGGGCGTGATGACGGTCCAGGTCGCCTCGGGCGAGTTCTCCAACGCCTCAATTCGTGCACGCTGCGCGGCGCCGAGATACGAGATGAGCGCGGGCAAGAGGAGCCCCACGATCAACAGGATGCTCAGAGCTGAGATCCACTGCACCCGGTGCGCGTTCGACGCCCCTCGCCACTTGGCAATGAACCCGCCTTCGCGCATCCGTGCATTCGTGGCGCCGAGTCGGGCAGTTTCGCGACCCTCGTCCGAAAACTCCCCAGGATCAACGGCAATGGGCTCAGCATCGGTGCTGTCGAACGGGTCGACCTTCGATGTCGCCATGTGTGTTGCTCCAGGGTCGTCAAGCGGATGAGATCACCATGTTAGGCGAGAACTCAGGCGTGTCGCAGGTAGTTAGCTCGCGCGGCGGCGACGTAGGACGGCGTCCAAGTCGGCACAGTCACCGGATGCACCGAGCTCGTCCGCGAGCGCACCCACGTCACCCATGCGATCCCACTCACCAGCGCCCACGGTGATGGCTTCGATGCGACTCGCTCCCGCCTCAGCACGCGCCGGGCCACCGAAGCCTGCGCCCTCTGCTTCGCGGTGCATCGCCCGCAACGCCTCAGCCGACTTCTCGGCCTCTTCGCGCAGGAGCGCGGCAAGGTCGCGATCGACCTGGTCTTCGCGGCCCGGGCGGTCCGGATCGGTCGGCGTCGGCGGTTCAAGCTCATCGGCGGTCGCGCGCTGCAAGTAGAGGGGTGCCGGAACCGGAACGGGCGTCCACGAGTTGGTGTCGGCCGCGGCGGGCGAGGCCCTCGGTTCGATGTCATGCACAACGAATGCGGCGCGCTCGACCACCGGAGTGATCGCAACCTCGGCCACCGATTCGGCCTGCGGCGTCGAGACCGTCGCGGCCGCGACCTTATTAATGCGCTGCAGCATCCAGAGCGCGCCGCCGAAGGCAAGCACACCGACCACACCGCAGGCGATCGCGAGCCCGAGCACCATGCCGGTCGCGAGGCCAGCGCCGGTGACCACCATGAGCACGGCACCGAGTAGCCCGACGATGGTCGAGGCGAGGCGGCCGCGACGGCGGCGCGCCGCCGCTTCGCGTGCAAGGCTGCCTGCGGGACGAATGACCTCACCGGTGATGCGGCGATGCACCGCGCGCTCGGCGCCCGAGGCGCCGTTTGCCCAGCGCTCCTGCGCGCTCGAGGCGAGACCTGCAGCCCGAGCTTCAAGCTCTTCGGCCTGCTGGGCTGCCGCCCGCGCTCGCGCTGCCGCTTCCCGTCGTGCCTGTGCATCGGTCATTGCCGCCTCCGCCGCCTCTCGTTCTGCCGTCAATTGCGCCGTGCGCAGCTGGGCTGCCAGCCGCCAAGTTTCTTCGCGAAGTTCCTGTTCCTGGAGTTCCTGAGCCGCGCGCTCCTGTGCCGCGAGCGCTTCCCGTTCGCGCCGAGCAGCTTCGAGGCGGGCTTGTTCTCGCTGCGAGGCCACCTCGAGCTTCTCGGCGCGACGCAATTCGCGCTGTCGCGCGCGCACGGTGCGGGCCTTCGCTTCGAGCTCGACGATCTCGGGCTGGTCGGCGGTGGCCGCCATCGCGCGGATGGTTTGCTGCAGGCGAATCGCATTGCGCTGCAGCTGTCGCTCATTGTGTTCGCGCACCCAGCCGGGCACAAGGAGACCGACCCAGAGCAACGCAATCAGCGCGAGCGCGATCCCGCTGGTGCCTCCGAACTCCTGCATGCATCAAAGTTAGGAGCCAATGTGACGAATGTGACGCATTGTGACTGGTGTGTCTGCGCTAGCACAGGCCTACGACAGGTTGGTGGCGCGCTTCGAGAACCTCAGCGCACGGCTGGGGCTGGACCTCAGCGCACTGCTGGGCTGAACCTCAGCGCACTGCTGGGGCGAACCTCAGGGCACGATGCCTCAGCGCCGGCCGGGGTGCGTGGGGACCGACGGGTCGACCCGCCCCTCGCGCCACCGCGCGAGCACGCCTCCCGGCACCTCTTCGCGCACGAGCGCAAAGCAATAGTGGTCGCGCCAATCGCCATCAATGTGGATGTACCGCAGCCGCTCCCCCTCGTAGCGGAAGCCGAGCTTCTCAACCACGCGCAGCGAGGCGGCGTTTTCTGGCCGGATGCAGATCTCCATCCGGTGCAAGCCGAGCATCCCGAAGCAGTAGTCGGTTGCGAGTGCCACCGCAGTTGGCGTGAAGCCGCGCCCGGCCACCGATTGCGCCACCCAGTAGCCGAGCGTGGCCGACGACACGGCACCGTGCTGGATGCCCGAGACCGTGAGCTGCCCCACGATCGCATCCCGAGTGGTCAGCACAAACGGCATCGTTTCGCCGGCCTGCGATTGCTCGACGAGTGCCTTGATCGTGCCGCGCACATCCCAGCGCCCAGTGCCGCCCGGGAGCGTCGCTTCCCAGGGCTGCAACCACGCGCGGTGCTCAAGCAAGACCCGCTCAAGTTCCCGCGCATCGCGCGGACGCACCTGGCGCATCACCAGGTCGCCGTCGACGAGCGTCGGCGTGAACGGGGCCGAGAGTAAGTTCACGCGCCCGCATCCGGTTCGGGTTCGCGACCCAGCGCCGCCGCCTCATCGCGCAACCAGGCGCGAATCTCGGCACCAATCTCAGGATGCTTCGCCGCCAATTCGATGTTCGCTTTGAGGTAATCGACCTTATTACCCGTGTCATAGCGACGCTCGTTCAGGGTGAGCGCGACGACGCCGCCATAGCGCTCGGGGTTCGCGGCCAGTTCCTGCAGTGCATCGGTGAGCTGGATTTCCCCGCCTCGACCGGGTTCGGTGCGCGCGAGCACTTCGAACACCTCGGGACGAAGCACGTAACGCCCCACAATTGCGAGGTTCGACGGCGCATCCGCGGGTGCGGGCTTCTCGACAAGATTCGAGACCCAGACCGCCGGGTGGCCGTCGTGGTCAACCGTCGCCGGCTCGCCGTCTCGCAGGCAGGGCGCGACGACGCCATACGAAGAGGTCTGCTCCATCGGCACTTCCTGCACCGCAACGACGCTCGCGCCGGTGCGCAGGTGCACGTCGATCATTTCCTTCATGAACGCGCCGCCACCAATGATGATGTCGTCACCGAGGAGCACACCGAATGCCTCGTTCCCCACGTGCTGACGGGCGCGCAACACGGCGTGGCCGAGGCCGAGCGGTGCTCCCTGACGCAGATAGTGCACATCGGCAAGGTTCTGCGCGAAACGCACCGCGTCGAGCTTCGCCTCATCGCCACGAGCGTCGAGCGTTTCTTCAAGTTCGGCAACGCGGTCGAAGTGGTTTTCGAGCGGCGTCTTATTGCGGCCGGTCACCATGAGCACATCGTCGAGTCCGGCGGCAACGGCTTCTTCCACCACGTACTGAATGGCCGGACGATCGACCACCGGCAGCATTTCCTTCGGAATCGCCTTCGTGGCCGGCAAGAACCGGGTTCCGAGTCCCGCCGCGGGGATGACTGCCTTCGTTACGCGGTTCACCATGGGTGCATGCTACCCGCGGGAGTTCGCGTGTGCCGCCTAGGCTGGCCGCATGAATGCCGAACAGCGCGATGCCGAACTCATTGCTGAGAAACAAGCGCTCCGCACCGGGGTGCGGGCACGTCGCCGCGCCCGGCCGCAAGCCCAACGCGAACTCGTCGCCGAAGCGGTCGCCCAGCAATTGCGACGGCTGGTCGAAGAGCTGGATGCGCGCACCGTCGCCTGCTTCCTTTCGACCGAACTCGAACCGAGCACCCGCCCGTTCCTCGCCTGGGCGCGTGACGCTGGCGTGCGGGTGATCCTGCCGGTGGCCCGCGAAGACGGTCTGCTCGACTGGATCGTTGACACCGGCGAGGAGCGCATGCATCCGCGCCTGCGCATCCCCGAGCCGGTTGGCGAGCCGCTCAGCCCGATTGAACTCGATGAGGTCGACCTCATCGTGCTGCCCGCAGCCCTTGCCGGTCGCGATGGCTCACGGCTCGGTTGGGGTGGCGGCTACTACGACCGGATGCTCGGGTCGATGACCGATCCGCCGCCTGCCTATGCGCTCGTGCATCAGGATGAATTACTCGAGCAGGTGCCCACCCAGCCGCACGATATGCACGTCGATGGCGTGGTCACGGAAGAACAAACGATTAAATGTACTCGTAAAAACTGAAAAATAGTTTCAAAAAGACCATGCATCTGCGTACACTCTGTTGTTGCCAATCCGGCAATACAACGTATGTAGCGGACTGCGCCGATCGCGCGCCGCGTTTTGTTCTCGTAAGAGGAGGGGCCACATGCAGGGCTTCAAGGAATTCATCATGCGCGGTAACGTCATCGAGCTGGCCGTTGCGGTCATCATCGGTGGCGCATTCACCGCAATCGTCAACTCGCTTGTCGAGGGCATCTTCAACCCGATCATTGCCGCTGTCTTCAACAGCGACGACATTGCGAGCGCCGTGTGGAACATCGGCCCCGTCGCCCTCGGCGTCGGCGCCGTGATCGCTGCGATCATCCAGTTCCTGCTCATCGCACTCGTCGTGTACTTCGCGATCATCCTGCCGATGAACAAGCTCAACGAGCAGATGTACATCCGCAAGCACGGCCACAAGCCGGTTGAGGAAGAGGCTGCCGCCAGCGAGACCGATCTCCTCACCGAGATCCGCGACCTGCTCGCTGCCAACAAGCGGTAGTCACGCCGTAACCGCCGCCGGCACGCGCCGGTAGAGCGCAATGAACGCCCCCGACCAACGAGGTCGGGGGCGTTCTGCATTTCCCGCAAGGCGCGGCTACTAGCTGCGCTGCATGGTGTCGGGGGCGCGCAACCACATCGCAATCGGTGCCACGAGTACGACGGAAGCGAGCCCGAACGCCCAGGTGTAGCCGACCGAGTCGATGATGAGCCCGGCGACGATCGGGCCGAGGATCTGACCGACATCGGCTGACATTTGGAAAGTCGCGAGCGTCTTACCGCCCGAGCGTTCCCGGCCAATGACATCGGCAACGGCCGCCTGCGTAGCCGGGGCCGCCAAGCCCGCGCCGAAGCCAGCGATCAGGCTCGCAACGAAGGCGAACCAGAGCGCACCGGTGACGGCGAACAGCACGAGCCCGACCGCCGCGATGAGTAGGCCCACCATGATGAGCGGACGACGGCCGATCCGGTCACTCGCGCGCCCGGCCCACTGCAATGAGAGGACATTACCGAGTGCCCCCGTGGCGACAATGGCACCCGCTGCCCACGGCTCCCCCGAGAGTAATTGGCTCACGAACAGCGGCACGACCGCCGTCCGCATCCCCATATTTGCCCAGCCGTTCGCAAACCCAACCGAAAGCAGCGCCCGATAGCTCGGGAGCGCGAAGGCCTCGGCGAGCCGCATGGGCGGCAGCTTCGGCGCGTTCGTCGAATTCGCGTTCCGACCACGTCCGAGCATGATTGCGACAATGAGTGCCGCGATCACGAGACCGATGCCGTAAGCGATAAAGGGCACCTGCATCCCGATTTGGGCGAGAAGACCGCCGATGAAGGGGCCCGAGATGCCGCCGATGAGGAACATGCCGCCCCACATCGACGAGACCCGGCCGCGCAGCGCCGGCGGCGAGTACTTCACGACCATCGAGGACGAGGCGATGGTGAACATCACTGAACCGATGCCGCCGAGGCCGCGGTAGATGAGCAATTGCCAGTAGTCGGCGGCGAATGCGGTCGCGACTGATGAGAGCGCCACGATGAGCAGGCCCGTGACATACATTGGCCGCTCGCCGAAACGGTCGACGAGCGGGCCAGCGATGGGAGCACCAGCGAGGCGCATCACCGAGAACGCGGCGACCACGACGCTCACGAGCGTGGCGCCGACCCCAAACGAGTCGGCGAATTGCGGGAGCACCGGCACAATGAGGCCGAAGCCGACGGCGACAAAGAAGGTGGCGGCGAGGAGCGTCCAGATTTCAGCAGGGATGCGTTCGGTTGCGAGCGGTTTCCCCGCGTCGATCCGCTGAATTGGGATTGAGCCGGTTTCGAGCGATTCTGACTCCGCGAGGCGTTCGAAGCCGTCAGTGCGGGCGTCGTCGCCGCGCTTGTCGGCGTTGCGGTCAGACATTGACGCCTCAGACATTGGCCCGTCAGACATTGACATTGTGCGGTGGCACGTTTTCTATCAGCGCCGCGTCGTTCGAGCCCGAAGCTTCGTCGCGTCGCACGACAGTGGTGTCGTCGTCGAACACCACCTCGGCATCGCCCCAGCTATCACTGCGATCTTCGGCAGCGAGCA
This sequence comes from Gulosibacter macacae, assembly GCF_003865375.1. Lineage (GTDB taxonomy): Bacteria > Actinomycetota > Actinomycetes > Actinomycetales > Microbacteriaceae > Gulosibacter > Gulosibacter macacae. Next base: position 36,300 of record NZ_RQVS01000004.1, read on the forward strand.
CCGCGTTAATTCGCTCTGGCTCGCCAGCGCGTGCCGGGATGCGCTGCGGCGTGGGATCAGCGCCGGGTACCGGTGCGGTGGTGACGCGTCGACGTGGTCGCGACATGCTGCCTCGATTCGGATGCGCTGAAGAGTCGTTCACTGACCATAACCCTGGTCTGGGGCTGGGTATTCCGCAGCGTCTATTCCGCAGGGTCTATTCCGCGGCGGGGAGTGCGAGCCGCTCCCCCGCATCCTCGAGCTCGGTGGCCACCTCGGCCTCGGCGGCGGGCAGTTCGCCAGCTGCCGGCACCCGTTCCTCCGGCAGCGGCACCTCGAGCGCAATGGCGATGCGACGCGCGACCGCGGCCGGATCGGCAAAGAGTTCGAAGGCGTGCACGCGCAGGTAGTACCAACCGAGGCGCTTGAGCAGCTCTGGCCGCAAGCGCAGCTGGTCGCGCAGGGTCGGTGAGGCGAGCATCCTGTGCGCATCGAGATCGATGGCAATGGCGCGCGAACCATACGAGGCCGCGAGCGGAATGTGGCCGCGGTAGTCGCGGTCGACCCGCATCCCGAGCGCCGAGAGTCGGCGCGCCAGGTCAACGAGCATCGGGGCGTGCGATTCGTCGAGCTCCTCGGTTTGCCCTGGGCGTTCGGTGCGCTGCTCAAGTTCGTGCAGAATCTCAGCGAGCTCGATGGTGCCCGCGGTCATGCGGCTGAGGTCGAGCTGGTCGGGGCGCACGCAGCTCACAATCACGAGCGAGCGGCGGGCACGGGTCATGGCGACCGCGAGCGCGCGCTCGCCGAGCGGCGTTGCGAGCACGCCGAACTCTGAGAGCACCCGGCCGTGCGGCGTGATGCCGTAGCCGAGCGAGAAGATCACGCGGTCGCGGGCGAGCGCCGAGGCCTGCTCAATGGTGGTCACGATGAACGGCTCGCGGCGAGCACCGGTAAAGAAGTCGACGACCTCAGTGCGGTGCGTCATTGCCGACCACACCGCCTGTTCCACGCGCTGGGCGTGGGTTGCCGAGGCTGAGATGACCATGAGCGACTCGCGCGGGCGGTGAATGGCGTGGTCGAGCACGAGTTCTACCACGCGGGTGACCTCGGCGTCAGTTGCCTCGACGGCGCCGGTGCGTGGGTCGGGCATCCCGGTGCCATCGGGCACATACGAGAACGTGAGCGAGGAGTGGCCGAGGAAGGCACCCGCCCACGGCATCGATTCGAGACGGCCACCGTAGAAACGCTGGTTGACAAGTTCAACGAGGTCTTCCCCACCGGCCCGGTACGAGCGGGTGAGCGACATGGTCGGCAGAAATTCGGCGAGGCGTGCGTAGACCGAGTCGGCGACCCGGCTCGCGACGGTCGCGGCGTCAAGCCCCCGAGCTGGATGCGATTCGGTACGCGGGCGCACCGCGATCGTAAACTCGGCGGGCGTCTGCGTCGCCGGGTCACCAAAGGCGACCACCTGACGGGCGCGTCGGATTGCAGCCACAGCCTCTGCGGTCGACATATCGGCGGCGTCGACAAGCAGCACCGTGTCGAACTGGATGCGGTCGTCAATGCGCGGCACATCGTAGGGGCTCGCGAGCCACACCTGGGCAATCGAGCGCGAGAGTCGAGCCGCGCTGTCGACGAGCAGGCGCGAACTCACGCCGGGCGCGCGCAAGAGCTCACGCAGCGCCTCAGCCTCATCGGCCTGGTCGACGAGGTCGACCTTCCAAGTCTGCGCGAGCTGCCAGACGAGCTGGTTCGCGCTCGACTCAGTGTGGGCCTGGTCGACAAGACGGAAGTCGTTTTCAATGCGCGTAAGCACGCGAGTGTTCGCGTTGAGGAGCGCCTTCTGCTCCTGCAACTGAATCTCGAGCACCGATTGCCACCAGGCCTGCTCGAGCTCATCGGCAACCTCATCGCCCTCAATGTGACGTTCGAGGAGGTCAGCAAGAAGAGGCCCGAGCCCCTGACCGCGCAATTCGTCGGCGAGGCGCAGGCGCTCGACCGTGGTCTCAAGCACCTCCGATTCGGCCGCGAATCCGTCGAGGCGCTCATCGAGTTCGGCGATCGGAGTGTCGGCGATCGTGACCTCACCCGCATCCGAGAGCAGTTCATCCAGCGGTTGCATGAGCGCCGCGACCGCACGATAGTTACCACGCACCTGCTCGATACCCGTCGGCACATTCGGTAGCGCGCCGTCGGCGACGAAGCGGTGCCAGAGGATGCGCTGGCGGTGCACATACTTCAGCGATTCGTGCAGGTCGTTGACGCTCACGCCCGGGCGCACGAGTTCGCGGGCGACGACGCGCAATTCGCGGCGTCGCGCGGCCGGCATATCGCTACCTTCGCGGCGTCCGCCGGTCGCCTCGATAAGTTGCGGCAGATCGGCGTCGAACACCTCGTTCGAGAACCGATCGAGCGTTTCACGGATGTCGGCGAGCAGGCGCAGGTAGACGCCGAGCTGGGCGAATGACTCGGGCGGGCGCAGATTGGTTTGACCGACAATGCCGCGGCCCGCGTTGATGACCTCGGCGACGCGACCATCGGCGAGTTCGCGCGCGGTGGCGTGGGTGCGGGCGACCTCATCGGTCGACGAGAACGCAACCGAGTACCAGGGCGAGTCATCGGGGCCGTAGCGGAAAGCACCGAGGCGTCCGAGTTCTTGCAATTGCGCGGCCGCTGCCTTGCGCGCTTCGGGGTCGGCCAGGCGGCCGAGGGTGTCGCGTTCGAGGCGCGCGGTGGTTGACGGCGGCACATCGAGGAGTTCGAGCCGACTCAGCGCCTCGAGCACGTCAAAGGGTGAAACTCCGAATTCCGGCGTCTTCGCCGCGAGTGCGGCGCGATAGTCGGCGAGCACATGCCGCAGCCGCACGAGCGCATCGTCGAGTTCGCCGGTTGCCGGTCGTTCTGCACGCTCATTGCGGGCAATCGCCGCGACGGTATCGCGGCGCAGGGTGCGCGGTGTGACGGCGAGACCATCGAGGCCGACCGCGCGCAGGCGGCTGCGAATCGCACGAACCGAGGCGGCCCGCGGCGTCACCACGAGCACCCGCTTGTCGCGGTCGACGAGTTGCCCGATGGTGTTCACCACGGTTTGCGTCAGACCGGTTCCGGGCAGGGTCTCGACAACGAGGTTCGTGCCGCCGAGTACCGCGTCGATGACTCGCTCCTGCTCGGTGTCGGCGTCGAGGAGCAGTCGGTCGGCGGCCGGGTCGCGGCGGTCAGGGTCAATGCTCGTCTCAGTGCGGGCCGCGCCACGCAATCGGGCGCGCAGGTCACCGTCACCGGCGAGGGCATCAAGTACCGGATGCGCAAGCGCCGCGCCCTCAGCATCGAGACTGAGCTGCTCAGCGACATCGCCAAAGGTCGAGAGGGCCGCGCGCGCATCGACGAGGAACCCCGGGAGGATGCCGGCAGCTGCCCGCAGTGCTTCGAAGCCCGATTCGGGCAGGAGCGTATCGCCATCGCCCGCAGCCTCAAGCAGTTCGCTCGCGCGCACGGTGATGCCGTCATCGTGGAGCGCGCGCAGGAGCGCAACGTTTGGGTGGAGGCGTCCGCGCAGGCGCACCTCGTAGTCGCGGCCGAGGCGACGCAGGGTGGCGGCGCGGAGGAAGACGGGGCTGCGCATTTCGCCGCCGGTCGTCGTCCAAGAGGCAAGCCCGATCGCGAGCTGCACACAGCTGAGCCCGCGCGCCGACTCGAGTTCGGCACCCTTCTGCGCGACGAGATCTGCTGCATCCAGGGCATTTCGGAACGCGAGCGGTTCGCGCAGGAGGCTCGTAAGCATGACCGGTCGGCCAGCGAGGAGCGTCGCCACACCCGAAGGGTGGGCGGTCGTGAGATCAACATAGGTGCCGCGGTCGCCGCGGAAGTTGCGCAGCGCGCTCGGGCCACCGAGCGCGGCGATTTCCTCGCGCCAACGACGACGGGCCGCCTCGAGGTCTGGGGCGATTTCGGTGGGGAGATCGTCGTCGTCAGTTTCGGGCTCGGCGTCTGCCTCAGGGCCTGCCTCAGCGGCCGGCGCATCCGGTGCTTCAGCATCGCTCGCCGTGGTTTCGGCAGGAGCGCCCTCGACGCGGCGCAGGTTGAGCGGCGCGAAGGGGTTCACCGGTTCGGCGGCAGACTCGGCGGCAGGCTTCGTCTCAGCGTTGGCGTTGACGGCGCCGACGGGTGCGTCGAGGTCGATATCGACCTCAGCATCCTCGCGCTGACCGCGGGTCGCGAGGGCCTGGTCAACCCAGCCACCCGGATGCTCACCAACCTCGACACCGTCGCTCAGGTCGCGATCGCGGGCCCGCTCGAATTCAATCTCTTGGGTCTCGTGATCGCGCGTCTGATCATCCGGCGACGCTGACGGCGTGTCGTCGGAACTATTGCGCTTGCGAAAGAGACCCCACACGCTGTTCAACATAGGCGAGAGTGCCGCGCGTGGCCGGGAGCTTGGCGGGAGTTTCATGCATCCCTACTGTCGCCACGTCGTGCCGTGACGCCGGTACCATTGGTGGGCCGCCTCCGTAGCTCAGTGGATAGAGCATCCCTCTCCTAAAGGGAAGGCGCGGGTTCGATCCCCGCCGGGGGCACCATGCGGTTCTCGACGCGGAAAGAGCTTCGCCCGTTCGATCTTCCAGCCCTGGCTGATCGAACGGGCGAAGCCCAGTATGGCGGAGTGCTCCTGAGGTGCTACCAGGAGATCACATGCGGCTGCGATACGGCCTTGAGGCCGTCCACACCGAACTCGAGGCCGTAGCCCGACTGCTTCGCACCGCCGAAGGGCACGCGCGGGTCAATGGCGCCGTGCTTGTTGATCCAGGTGGTGCCGGCTTCGAGGCGGCTCGCGACCTTGATCGCCTCGTCGCGGTTGCTCGACCACACCGATGATCCGAGGCCGACGTCGAGAGCGTTCGCCTGCTCGATCACCTCGTCGAGGTTCGAGTACTTGATGATCGGCAGCGCCGGGCCGAACTGCTCCTCGGCAACGAGCGGGTTGTCGTTGTCGATGTCGGCGACGAGCGTCGTCGGGTAGAAGTAGCCGGGTGCGTCGTGGTCGGGGTTGCCGCCGACGAGGATGCGGGCGCCCGAGTCACGAGCCGCGTCAACGAGGCGGGTGACCACGTCGTACTGGCCCTTGTTCTGCAGCGGACCGAGCACATTCTGTTCGTCGAGACCCGGACCCATTGGCATCTGCTGGGCCACCTCGACGAGCGCGTCGCAGACCGCGTCATAGACGTCTTCGTGCACGTAGAGGCGCTTGAGCGCGGCACAGGTCTGGCCGGTGTTGATGAAGGCACCCCAGAAGAGATCTTGGGCAATGGCTTTCGGGTCGACATCGGGCAGCACGATGCCGGCGTCATTGCCGCCGAGTTCGAGGGTGAGGCGGGCGACGTTGTCAGCGGCATCACGAGCGATGATGCGGCCAACCTCGGTCGAACCGGTGAACATGACCTTGCCAATGCGCGGGTCAGTGGTGAGTGCCTGGGCGTCCTTGGCACCAGCGGGCACGACGACGAGCACGTCTTCTGGGAGCACCTCGTTCATCACGGCGGCAAGTGCGAGCACCGAAAGCGCCGTCGACGAGGCCGGCTTTGAGACGACCGTATTGCCCATCTTGAGCGAAGGAGCCCACTGCCAGATGGCGATCATCATCGGCCAGTTCCAGGGGTTGATCGCCGAGACGACGCCGATCGGTCCGTAGTGGAGCTCCGAACGGCCCGACTCGTCATCGACGAGCACCTCGGGTTCGAGTGCGAACGCCGCGTTCGCGCGCAACCAGGCGGCGCAGGCGCCAACCTCAAAGCGAGCGTTCGGGCCGTTAAGCGGCTTGCCCTGTTCGCGCGAGAGCAGTTCGGCAAGCGGCTCGGCCGCAGCCTCGATCGCGTCGGCGGCGGCGTTGAGGAGGCCGTTGCGTTCCTCCATCGAACGTGCGGCCCAGGCGGGCTGTGCGGCTGCGACGCGGTCAATCGCGGCGTCGACATCAGCCGCGGTAACCTGCGGCACGCGGGCGAACGCTTCGCCGGTCGAGGGGTCAATGGCGTCGCGGCCGCCTTCGGCGGGCTGAATCGCGGCGAGCAGGTCGTCGATAGTCTGGAAAGACATGTGGGGTGGCCTCTCTTCGTTGAGCGCGGCGCGCGATCGCGCCTTTCAGCGAGGCTAAGCGAGCGACCTGCGTGCAAACAATGACGGACGGACCGTCGGGCGCGAACAAACAAGGGCCGTGCAGTGGCGGGCAATTGGGATGCGGATCGCTCCGAAGAATTCGTCCCGGCATCATCCTTGCGGGCGAGTTGCTCACGCCAAATCAGGAGCAGAATCAATCTGTTTCGCATTCCTACGTCTCGGAGACCATCATGCGCAGTCCTATCTTTGACCAGGCCAACCATCGCGACCCGGCCACCGACCGCTGGGTCCTCGAGTCGCCGAAGCTGCTGCGACTCGGTTTCGGCCCGGATGCTATCGCCCAGAAGGGTGCGATGGTCGCCTACCGCGGTCAGCTCGACTTCGCCCACCAGGGTTCGAAGGGTATGGGCCAGTTCCTCAAGAAGCAGTTCACCGGTGAAGGCAAGAACCTCATGCGCGTGAGCGGCCAGGGTGAAGCGTGGCTCGCGAAGACCGCGCAAGAGATCTTCATGATGGAACTCGAAAACGAAGGCCTCACGCTCAACACCGACCACGTGCTCGCCTTCGATGCCTCGCTCAACTACGAGCCGCGCATGATCGGCAACGCCGGCATGCTCGCTGGCGGCCTGTTCAACCTCGAAGTGGGCGGCACAGGCACGCTCGCGGTGCTCAGCGACGGTGTGCCGCTCGTGCTCGATGCTTCGCAGATGCCCGTCTACACCGATCCGCAGGCAACTGTGTGCTGGTCAGCGAACCTCACCCCGACCATCAAGAACGACTTCAAGATGGGCGCGCTCATTGGTCGCGGTTCGGGTGAGTCGTTCCAGCTCGCCTTCCACGGTCCCGGCTTCGTGGTGATTCAGCCGAGCGAGGGCTACCCATACGTCCCCGCGGGCTAGCAACGCACCTAGACTGGCGGGCATGTCGCAACAGCTTGAAGCTTCCGCGTGGGTGCCCCTCGATACCGAAACGGCGTTCGCGCTCGCCCACACGCTGGGTGACGACCGCACTGCCTGGGACTCCGAGGTCGAGTCACGCATGCTCATCCGTGCGCATCGTGAACTCGGCCCCGGAGCGCAGGTGTTTGAGCGCGTGGGCAATGGCCGCCGCGTCATTGTCGAGGTCGATGTGTGGCACCCGGGCCAGCTCTCGAGCACGAAGCTGATCAAGGGGCCGTGGTGGCTCGCCGAATATGGCGAGGGCTGGCATGTGCGCCCCGACGAGGATGGCAGCCGGGTCACACTCAAGCTCACCTGGCGGCACGCGGCACCGCTGTTCGCCGACGCTGCCAGCGCGACGCTGCGTGCATCCTTGCGCGAGGAACTCGACCGGCGTATGGCCGACTTCGTCGTCGCGAGCGAGGATGCAACGCTCGTTTCCCGCGTGCGCGACCGGATGCGCTCGGGCGAACTCGCCCCCGGAGCCCGCCACCGCGAGCGGCGCTAGCACCGGCTCGCTACGCCGCCGGCAGATACGCCGACCACTCCGGCAGTTCGGTGTCGACACCGCGCATCTGCCAGGGTCGCGCCACCGGTGCCGCCGGCTGCCAGCGCAGGCGCCAGCCCATCTCTTCGGGCGTGCGATCACCCTTGACGTTGTTACAGCGCAGGCAGCAAGCGACGAGGTTCTCCCACGAGTCCACTCCCCCGCGTGAACGCGGCACCACGTGGTCAATCGTGTTCGCGAAGCGCTCGCAATAGGCGCAGCGGTGCTCATCACGGCGCAACACGCCCTTGCGCGAGACAGGGGTGCGCTTCGCCATTGGCAGGCGCACATAGCGCGTGAGCAGAATCACTCGGGGTCGCGCGAATTGTGAGTGCGTCGCGCGCAGCGGATTCGCCTCGTCGGCTTCGAGCACTGCGGCCTTCCCTCCGAGTACCAGGATGAGGGCGCGGCGGTCACTGACCACGGCGAGCGGCTCGTAGCCGGCGTTGAGGACGAGGGTGCGCATGCGGTTCCTTCCGGTCATCCCCGCGGATTCGGGGTTTCCTGGGGTGATCGCGGGAGCGTCTCGGAAACAAGACACGGCACCGCCGCGTGGCGATGCCGTGAAAAGTTGGAGAGTTGCGCACCGGCAACTATGCCGTGGTGCGCGTGCCGCTCGAATCCCGAGCAGCCTCGTGCATCCCTGGGCGGGATGAACGTGACGACTCGCATGACGGATCCTTTCGCGGCTGACGCTGTGTGATCCCGGCGATAGTACCCCGGGCCGAGTGCTCGCGCACGGTTTCGCCGCGCCAAGCGTGCAGCCGGTCACGAAACGTTCACTCGAATGTTGATTCGAGCTAGCGATCGTCCTAGAGAAGACCGAGGTTGCCGAGCCAGATCTCGGGGTCGACGTTCGTGCCGCCTTCGAAGACCTCGAAGTGCAAGTGGCATCCGGTCGAGGCGCCGGTGGTGCCAGCGTAACCGATGATGTCGCCGGAGTTCACGAACTGGCCGGGCGAAACGAGCATCGTTTCGAGGTGGGCATAGCGGAACGTCGTCGAGCCCGAGCCATCGAGGTCGATGGTGTTGCCATAGGTGCCTGACCAGCCGGCTGCGGCGATCGTGCCCGAGCTCACCGCGTAGAGCGGGGCGCCGCAGGTGCCGCCGGCGACCGTAAAGTCGGTGCCGCGGTGGAAGCTCGACACACCGGTCACCGGCGGAATGCGGTTGCCGTAGCTACTGGTGATCTGGGCACCTGGGCCCATCGGCGACGAGTAGGCCGTGCTCGCGGGCGTCATAGCTGACTCCGGCGAGAGTGTCTCGGCGATTGTCGGGGCAATTGTTTCGGCGGCAGCAAGCACCGCTTCCGTGTCAAAGGCCGCGACCGTGGTCTCTTCGACAACGGCTTCAGGCGCGGGAGCTGCAGCAACTTCAGTTGCGGCGGTCTCGGGCAAGGCTGCTACGTCGGCGGTGGTCTCAGTGGTGGTCATCGCACCCATCAGGTTGGCCTGGTGCTCGACCGGCGCCGGAGCGTTCGCGGCCGAGGCGAGACCCACCGTTGCCATGGCACCCACCGAGGCTGCAGCAGCAAAGCCACCGGCGACGCGGCGACGGCGCTGGCTGACAATCTGGGCTGGCACGGCGGCTCGCACGGTAATCGCGCGGCCAGCGAATGATGCCGGGATGCGAGCAGGTGCGGCTGCGACGGCCGGCTCCGCAATGCGCTCAAGCAGCTCGGCGGGAATCACCGAGATCAATGCGTTGAGTTCGTTGCGCTTGATTTCGCCGGTGTCGTGTCGGAAGTCGTGGGCGATGACCGGCTGGACCGTTGGCGCGACGGCGACGGGACGAACGCCAGTGAGTCGCTCGATTTCCCGGGCCTGACGACGTGTCAATGGAGCAGTCGTGGTGTTATTCACAGAAGTTGACCTTTGCGCCGCGCCGAGATTCCGCCCGCCCACCGAGAGACTCGGTTTTCTCACTCCGAGGGGGCGGGATCGCGGCGCCTCGGTGGCAGTTGAACGCCGTATGCGTTCTCGATAACACCACGATAACGAAAGGTCACGGAAATGTCACGGTTTTGTGACGAAAAATCTCGAAATGATAACGAGCGTGTGATGTTAAGGCGGAAAACGCCTGTTGGCACCCCTGAGTGGGCACCAACAGGCGTGCCGAGGATGCGGCGCCTGATCGAGTCTGCGTTAGTCGAGGCTGACGAAATAGTGGCTTGCCCAGTTCATGTTGCCGTAACGCACGACATCTCCCTCATAGGGTGCGTGCAGCAGGCTGTTCGGGCCGCCATAGAAACCGATGTGATAGTTGCCGTAGACCACGAGGTCGCCCGGCTTGGGGTTACTGGTCACCGTACCGAGCGCAGCAAGTTGCGAGATGGACGTGCCGACGCTGTAGCCCGATTGATTGAGCACGTACGACACGAAGCCAGCACAATCAAAGCCGGACGGGCTGGTGCCGCCAAAGACGTAGGGCGTGCCCATATAGCTTTCGGCAATCGCAAGAATCGAACCGCTCGATGCCGAGGCCGAGGGCGCCGACGAATAATCATCGCTCGATCCAGTCGACTCCGGCTGCGAGGAGTCGCCGGCCGACGATTCTGTCCAGCTCGAGTCGGAGGTCGCCTCAGCACTTGCCTCAGGGGACGGTTCGGGGGTTGCAGCCGGCTCGGCGGCCGCGAGCAGAGTTTCAGTGGCAAAGGGCTGGACCGTCGTGCCGCCCTCATCGACCGCCACTTCGGGCTCAGGCGCAACGCTCGCATCTTCGCTCGGCGCGGGCGTCGGAGTTACCGGCGGCGTGCTCGGCGGGGTGTCGAGTGTCGTTGCAGTGAGCAGGCTCGCCTGGTGATTGGCCGGCGCCTCACCGCCGGTGACAGCGAACGCCGTCACTGCAGTGGCCGACACTGCGACCATGGCGGCCGCCCCACCCACGAGCCGACCGCGTGCGCGACGCAAACTCGCTGGGCGCGCAGCGCGAACCGAGAGGCCGCGGAACGCTGCCGGAACCTCAGTCTCGGATGCATCGACCGCGACGTCTGCCGCAGCCACCGTCTCGAGCAGGTCAGTCGGAAGCACCGAAACGAGCGTCGGGGCTTCGTTACGTGCAATGCGTCCGGTGTCGACCTTGAAATCGTGCGCCGACGCCTGCGACCCGGTCGTCAGATCTGTCGTCGCGGCGAGCGCGGCCGCCTCAGCAAGTACCTGCTGGCGCTCGAGCGCGCGGGCCTCGCGGCGAGTGAGGGGCGCGGAGTTCGTGGTCTGCGTCGTATCCATGCCCACGACGATAGCCAAAGATCACGGAAAGGTCACGGCAAAGTGACGAAAAGATCACGGAAACATCACGCATCCATCAGATTCCCAGGTCACGTCCAGATTTCTCAACTTCAATCGTGGCCGGAAAAGCAATGTCGGGATGCGAACTCAAGTTCGCATCCCGACATACGTCTTGGGTCGGACTAGCCGACGCGCACGACGTAATAGCTGTACGGGCCGAGGCCAGCGAGCACGGTGTCGTCAGCGGCGCCGTTCCAGCCGCCGTGCACAGCCATACCGTCGCCGGCGTAGATGGCCACGTGCTCACCGGGGGCGATGATGATGTCGCCGGGCATTGCCTGGTCCCACGAGATTTCGGTGCCGAATGCGAAGAACGACGAGACACCGAGGTCGGGGCCACCGTCGAAACGGCTGGTCACGAGGCCGACGGCAGCAAGTGCATCCTGCACCATGTCGGTGCAGTCGAGGCCCGAGATACCGATCTGCGCGTAGGCAGCGGCAAGAATGTTTTCCTGCAGCGAGCCTGCGGTCGGCACGAAGCTACTCGTCGACGAGCCAGCCGCCGGGGTCGAGTCACTCGACGATGACGACGAGGTCGAGGTCGAGGTGCTCGGGGTTGCGACCGCAGCGGTGGCAACCGAAGCAATGGCAGCGCTGTCAAAGGCAGCGACCGTGGTTTCACCCTCGGTCACAACAGCCGGCGCCGCAGGAGCGATGGTGTCAGTCTCAGCAGCAGCGTCAACAACCTCGTCGGCAGCTTCGGCCGGGGCAGTCGCGGTGAGCAGGTTGGCCTGGTGGTCAGCAGCGACGACGTCACCGCCGGCACCAGCCGATGCGAGGCCGACCGAAGCAACTGCGGTCACCGCCGCGGCGGCCGCGAAGCTCCCAGCGGTACGGCGACGGCGCTGGGCGACGATCGATGCGGGAACTGCGGCGCGCACCGTGAGCGAGCGGCCGTCAAAAGCTGCGGGGATCTCGATCTCTTCGCGCGGCGCAACCGACTCGGCGATGCGCTCGACGAGTTCGGTGGGAAGCACCGATACGAGCGCGGTCATCTCGTTGCGCACAATCTCGCCGGTGTCGTGGCGGAATGCCGACGACGATGCGACGGGGCGCACACCGGTGCGGCGCTCGATCTCGCGAGCCTGACGGCGAGTAAGCGGCGCGTCGGTGATGTTCGTGATGTTGTCCAAGATTCGACCCTCTCCGTCACTTGGCCGAAGCCAACCCGCCCAACCAGTGTTCTTCTGGCGATGCCGTTCAGAGGGCGGGTAGTGACGCTCTGATCGGACCAGAACGCGGAATGCGTTCGTCGATGGATACGACGATAACGAAAGATCTCGGAAATGTCACGCTTTGGTGACAAAAATCTCACAAACCGGTAACGACGTGGATTCCGGGCCGCGATTCACTCGCGGATTCGCGTGGGATTCGGGAGCTGCATCCGCGAAGTTCGGCGTGATTTCGGCGAAGTGCGGGGGTGAAGCAGATCCGCAGACGATGTTACACGACCCGTGACCTGCTCGTGACCACGCCGTGACTCGTCGTGATCTTTCGCGCTAGATCGCCACGTAAATGTGGCCGGCAGCCTCGGCTGGCAGTTCGATTCCCGACTCTGCACCCACGCGGAACACCATCACGCGCCCACGGGCGCCCGGCTGGGCCGTGACGACCGAGCCCGGCAGCACACCCTCATCCTGGAGCAATTCGAGCGTCTCTAGGTCGGCCTGCACTGGCTCGCCGATACGACGCACTGTGAGGCGAGTTTCGCCATCGAGCTTGGAATCGACGAGCGGATGCACGCCGGCCAAGAAATCCGCGCCAGCTTCCGCACCAAACTCTTCGAGCCCCGGAATGGGCGTGCCATAGGGCGATTCGGTGGGCCGTCCGAGCAATTCAAAGATCCGTCGCTCGGCGTCGTCACTCATGACGTGTTCCCAGCGGCAGGCCTCATCGTGCACGAGCTTGAGGTCGAGTCCAATGAGGTTGGCCAAAAGCCCCTCGGCAATGCGGTGCTTGCGGAGCACCCGTACCGCCTTCTGGCGGCCGTCAACGGTGAGCACGAGGCGGCGGTCTTCTGCCACCTCGACCAAACCGTCGCGCTCCATCCGCGCAATCGTCTGCGACACCGTGGGACCAGAATGGCCAAGGCGCTCAGAGATTCGCGCGCGCAGGGGCACAATTCCTTCTTCTTCGAGATCGAGAATGGTGCGCAGATACATCTCAGTGGTGTCCACGAGGTTTGCCACGAGCCACTCCTCTCTCGGTATTGCTTGGATCATTGCGTAGATCGGACAGCGTCAGCCTACCGATCCCGATCGTCATAGGCTTGAGCCATGACCGAGATCACCATTCCCACCGACCTCCTCCCCCACGACGGCCGGTTCGGATCCGGCCCCTCGCTCGTGCGCCAGCAGCAGCTTGACGACCTCGTTGCGCGTGGCCGCGACATCCTCGGCACTTCGCACCGTCAGCCGCCGGTGAAGCAGCTCGTCGGTGCGGTACAAGAAGGTCTCGCGACGCTATTCCGCATCCCCGATGGTTATGAGGTGCTGCTCGCGAACGGCGGCTCGACCGCATTCTGGGACTCGGCCGCGTTCGGTCTTGTTGAGGCGCGCGCCCAGACCGCGAAGTTTGGCGAGTTCGGCGGCAAGTTCGCGAAGGCCGCAGCAGCGCCGTGGCTGCAGGCGCCGGATGTGCGCGACGCCGCGCCCGGTTCGGTCGCCTTCCTCGAAGCGGCCGAGGGAATTGACCTCTATGCCACCCCGCACAACGAAACCTCGACCGGCGCCATGGTGCCGGTACACCGGGTAGATGCACCGGGTGCGCTCACCATGATCGACGCGACGAGTGCCGCCGGCGGCATCGAGGTGGATATCTCGCAGTGCGATGTCTACTACTTCGCGCCGCAGAAGAACTTTGGTGCTGATGGCGGCCTCTGGCTGGCGCTGGTGTCGCCCGCCGCCATCGAGCGCATCGAGCGCATCGGTGCCTCGGACCGCTATGTGCCCGACTTCCTCGATCTCACCAATGTCGTCGCGAACTCACGTAAGCAACAGACGCTGAACACGCCTGCGCTCGCGACGCTTTCGTTGCTCGAATCGCAGATTCGCTGGATGAATGAACTCGGCGGTCTCGCCGCCGTCGACGCGCGCACCCGCGAGTCTTCGGGCATCCTCTACGACTGGATCGAGCGCACGCCCTGGGCCTCGGCCTATGTGGCCAACCCCGAGCACCGTTCGCAGGTGGTCGTGACCATCGATCTTGATGAGGCGATCGACGGTACTGCGGTCACCGCGGCCCTGCGCGCCAATGGTGTGGTCGACATCGACCCGTACCGCAAGCTCGGCCGCAACCAGCTGCGCGTCGGCACCTTCGCCTCGGTCGAACCCGAGGATGTGCGCCGCCTCGCCGCGAGCATCGACTACGTCGTCGAGCGCCTCTAGGGGACGTGCTTCGAGAGCCTCAGCACACTAAAGCGCCAAGCGCCTCAGCACACGAATGTGCACTGAGGCTCTCGAAGTGCCGCGCTAGCTGGCGTCGTCTTCGAACTCGACGCCGTCGAGCACATCGTCCATATCGTCGGCGTACTCGCGAATGTCAGCGGCAACCGGCAATGAGTGGGGCGCGACGACCTCGGTAACTTCAAGCCGCGAGCGCTGCTTGTTGTGCTTGTCGGCCTTCTTATCTGGCTTTCCAGACTTGTCAGCCTTGTCAGACTTGTCAGCCTTGTCAGACTTGTCAGACTTCTTCTTGGCCGACTTCTTCTTGTCGACCTTGTCGACCTTGGGCTTCTTGCGCTTCTTCTCGGATGCGCTGTCGGCCGCGGGTGCGTCAGCCTCGGGCTCCGTGGCTGGCGGCGCCGCAGCCGAGTCGTTCGTCGGCGCGTCGGCGGCGGTGGTGTCAGCTGCGTCGTCGGAGGCTGAGTCGTCTGCCGACGCATCCTCGCCATTTGCCCGCTCGCGGTCACGGCGCAGGCGGCGACGGGTGCGGGTGCGGCCGCTCGCGCGCACCGACTCGCGGGATGCCGCCGTCTCACCTTCGGTGCCTTCTGCCTCGCCCGCCTCAGCATCCGTTGCCACGATGACATTGCCGTGGCGGTCGTGCGTGGCGCGGTATTGAGCAAGCCGCTCGGCCCACGGCACCCAGGCCGGGGCGAGGAGCGAGTCGCTGCCCGGCAACAGCTCGCACTCGAGCACCGACGGTTCCTCCGCATCCGCGAGGCGAACCATGGTGACGGTCCAGAACCAATCGCTGTGGCCGGGGCTCGAGGTGGCGAAGCGCAACGAGAACACGCCCTCGCCCTCATCCACCACATCGACAAAAGCACCGACGTTCGTCGGCGCGGTCACCTCATCGAGCGCGGCCTCGGCTACCCGGATGGCCGTGGCAAGTTCCGGGTCAGCTGGCGCCGCCTCGAGCGGCGCGGGCGCAAGAGTCACTGCCGACGACTCGATGATGCGCACCTCGTGCGGCAACTCGTCGAGTTCGTCTTCGGTGAGGTCGAGCACCTCGAGCTCGGCCTCGGAGTCGTTCACGGCCTCGGCGTCGTGCTGTTCGGTCGTCTCAGGCATCGAGCTCATCCGCCACGCGGCGCAGCATCGCCGCAATCTGCTTGCCCTGCTGCGCCTTCGGGTAGTGGCCGCGGCGCAAGTCGCCGCCCACCCGATCGAGCAGCTTCACGAGATCCTCCACAATGATCGCCATATCGTCGGCGGGCTTGCGGTGCAGCTTTGCCACCGACTTCGGCGCCTCGATGACGCGCACTGACAGCGCCTGGGCACCGCGGCGGCCATCGGCGATGCCGTACTCAAGCCGGGTGCCGGGCTTGAGGTTCTTCACCTCGGGCGGCAGCGCGGTCGTGTGCAGGAACACTTCCTGACCGTCATCGCCCGCGATGAAACCGAAGCCCTTGTCCTCGTCGAAAAACTTCACCTTGCCAGTGGGCATGGCATATCTCCTCTGTGCCGCGATCCACGCAGCGGTCGTCTGAATGTCAATGGTTTGGCGGCGTTCCTCGCCGCCCAGCACCTGTGCGCGATGACGTGTTCGCCGCATCCCGATGCCGTGCGCCCCGTGGGCGCGCCACCGCTTATCCTACCCGGGCGACCGTGCGCGGGGCTTCGTCGATTAGGCTGGTTCGGTGAGCATTTCCCGAGCAGACGCCCCCACCTCGCGCCTTGAGCGCATTCTCGCCATCTCGTCGGTGGTGATTGCGGTGCTCGCGCTCGTGAGTTTGATCGTGCTTTTGCTCGTGCCGGCGTTCGGTTTCGAGTTCGGAAATCCGCCGGCCTGGTACTGGGATGCGCTCCTCGCTGTCGCCTACTACGGCTTCCCGGTGGCGTTCATCCTGGTCGTGACGCTCATCGTGATGCGCATGGTCGCGAACCGCCGGGCGAACCGAGCCGCATGACGGCGGGCCAGCTTCCCGATTCGCTCCGCATTCTCACCGCGCTGCGACCTCTTGATGAGGCCGGATTCGCGAGCCTGCTCGCCGGGCGTCGGGTGGCTTCGCGCGGCATCGGGGATCTGCTCGACCTTGCCGAACTCCTCGACTCTCCGCGCAATGTCACTGACACGCTCATTGGCCTCGATTGGCCGACGCTACGGGGTCTGCGTGCGGGTACCGAGGATGCACTGACGCGCGCGACCGAGCTCATGCTCGCCGTGCCGAATGGTGGCGATGCGGAGCTCCTGCCGATCGTGCAGTCGACGCTCGATGCACTCCTACCGGTCCTTCCGGATTTCGACGCTGCCGTCGGCAGTGAGAGCACCACCGCGGGTGCCACCGCGGCACACGCATCCGCAGTACTCGCGAACGATGCGCTCTGGCTCCTCGATGAGGCACCGCGCGCCGTGCGCGCGGCTCGCGGCGGGGTGCGCATGAGCGGCGTCGAGGTGCGTCGCCTCGCCATCGAACTCGACCAGGATGCAGCCCTCATCGGCTCGATGTATCGCTGGCTCCTGCGCGCCGGACTCATGGCCCCACTCGATGAGGTGTGGCATCCGACGGCGGCCGGGCGCGCATTTATTAACCTGCCCGCATCGCAGCGCTGGTCGGTGCTGATCCGTGCCTGGCTCAGCGAGCTCAATCTCAGCGATATTCGTGCGCTACAGCAGCACGTCGGGGCCGGCGATGACAGCGGCGCCGTGGTGACCGACCTCCCCGCGTTCGAGGACGAACCCACTTCGGCGACGAGCGCGATCACGCTCCCGGGCGATGGTGATGCTCGCGCACTCGAAGCGGAACTGCTCGGGCTTGCCGAACGCGGACAACTCACCGCGGCTGGTGCGCTCGTGCTCGCGGGCAAGGTTGATGAGGCTGAGGCCGCTGTTGCCGAGGCCTTCCCGCGTGAGGTCGAGCAGGTCTACCTGCAGCCCGATCAGACGATCATCGCCCCCGGTCCCCTGCCCGGCGATCTCGATGCGGGGCTCCGCCGCATCTCAACGCTTGAGCGCCGCGCGCTCGCAAGCGAGTACCGCATCACGGCCGCGTCGATTGCGCACGCGCTCGGCGAGGGGATGAATGAGGCCGAGATTCGCGGTTTCCTTGAGCGGATCTCGCTCACGGGCATCCCGCAACCCATCGACTATCTCGTCAGCAATACGGTGGAGCGGTTCGGACTCGTGCGCGTGCGTGACCGCTCGCGCGGCGCGGCCCGCGCTGGCAGCAGCGTCCGGGCACTTGACCCGAAGCTCTTCGATGCCCTGCGCGTCGATGCCTCGCTCCGGGCCCTTGGGCTGCGTCCGGCGGGCGAGGTGCTCGAGTCGACCGTCTCGGCACACACGGTGCTCGTGACGCTCCTCGACGCGCGCTACCCGGCAGTTGCCGAGGATGAGCTCGGCAATGCCCTGCCTCTGCATCCGCTCATCACCGCCCCGAGCTATGAGGCCGAGCCCGGCCCCACCGCGGCAAAGGCCGCCGCCGACCTCGCGACGCTCGCGGCCGAGAGCGATGTGAGTGATGATCACAGCACTTGGCTGCGTCGCCGACTGGAACTCGCCCGCCGCGCCAAGACCGCAATCGCGGTGACCGTGCGGGTTGGCGAGAACGAGACGCAGACACTGCGGCTGGTGCCCACTGCCGTCTCACCGCAGCGCGTGCGGGCTCGCGATGAGGATGCAGAAGTCGAGCGGACCCTGCCGCTCGCGTCGATTGTGTCGCTTGACGACTGATGCTTCGGGTGCCTCAGCACACGACGAAAATCCAGCCGGACTACAATCGTCCGTTATGACTCTTGGCCCCCTAATTGTTCAGAGCGACCGCACAGTGTTGCTCGAGGTTGCGCATCCAGAGTCTGAGGAGGCGCGCCACGCCCTCGCGGTCTTTGCCGAACTTGAGCGCGCGCCCGAACACATCCACACCTATCGCATCACCCGGCTCGGGCTCTGGAATGCCCGTGCCGCCGGCCACACCGCCGATGAGATGCTCGAGACGCTCAACCGCTACGCGAAGTTTCCGGTGCCCGACGCGGTCGAAATTGACCTGCGCGACACCGTCGGCCGCTTCGGCCGCCTCGTCGTCGATCGTGATGACGAAGGGCTCGTGCTGCGCTCGAATGATGAGGCCGTACTCACCCAGGTCGCGGCGAACAAGCACATCGCGCCGCTCTTGCTTGGGCGCCTCGATGACACAAGCTTCCGCGTCGACGATTGGGCACGAGGCTCGCTCAAGCAGCAACTCGTGAAGCTCGGCTGGCCGGCCGACGACCACGCGGGTTACACCCCCGGTAGCCCGCATGAAATTGAGCTCGTCGAAGACGGCTGGGCCCTGCGCGACTATCAGCGCCAGGCTGTCGAGCAATTCTTTGATGGCGGTTCGGGCGTCGTCGTGCTCCCCTGTGGCGCCGGCAAGACCATCGTTGGCGCGGGCGCCATGGTGGCGGCCGACACGAACACCCTCATCCTCGTGACCAATACGGTGTCGGCCCGGCAGTGGCGCGCCGAACTCCTCCGCCGCACCTCGCTCACTGAAGACGAGATCGGCGAGTACTCCGGCGAAACCAAAGAGATCAAGCCCGTCACCATCGCGACCTACCAAATCCTCACGGCACGCCGAAAGGGCGAGTACACGCACCTTTCGCTACTCGACGCGCTCGATTGGGGTCTCATCGTGTATGACGAGGTGCACCTGCTGCCGGCACCCGTGTTCAAGCTCACCGCCGACCTGCAGGCCCGCCGCCGCCTCGGCCTCACCGCGACGCTCGTGCGCGAAGACGGCCGCGAGTCGGATGTGTTCTCGCTCATTGGCCCGAAGCGCTTCGACGCGCCGTGGAAGGACATCGAGCGCCAGGGCTTCATCTCCCCCGCCGAGTGCTTCGAAATCCGCGTCGATCTTCCCTATGACGACCGCATGGCGTACGCCAGCGCATCCGATGAGGATCGCTACCGCATTGCCGCGAGCGCCCCGGCAAAGTTCGATGTCGTGCGGGCGCTCGTGCGCAAGCACGCCGACGAGCGCATCCTGATCATTGGTCAGTACCTCGACCAGATCGACGAAATCGCCGCCGAGCTCGGGGTGCCGAAGCTCACTGGCCAGACCCCGGTCGCGGAGCGCGAGGAGCTTTTTGAAGCGTTCCGCAACGGGGATGCGCGCGTCCTCGTCGTCTCGAAGGTCGCGAACTTCTCGGTCGATCTGCCGGATGCTTCGGTCGCGATTCAGATTTCCGGTTCGTATGGCTCGCGGCAGGAAGAGGCGCAGCGCCTCGGTCGCCTGTTGCGTCCCTCGTCGACCGGGGTGACCGCGTCGTTCTACACGCTCGTCTCACGCGACACGGTCGACCAAGACTTCGCGCAGAACCGTCAGCGGTTCCTTGCGGAGCAGGGGTATGCCTACTCGATTCTCGACGCTGCGGATGTGCTCGCAGACGTCGACGCGTAGCGGCGATGCTGCTTGTGACGCAGAGCGTCGGTCTCTATTACGACGCATAAGGTCACATTCGCTACTTGCGCGTGCAAGTAATTTGGAATGCGCGTAGCTTGCTCGGTGTTCTCCTCCTCTGAAAGGACACCAACATGGCACGCGCTCCCCGTTTTTCTCTTGCTCTCGGCACTGCCGCGGCACTCATCGTCGGACTCAGCGCTTGCGCTCCGGCCGCTGACCCAGCCGCCGAAAGCACTGATGGCGCCGCGGTGCAGACGCTCGTCGTCGCGACCGCGGGCGAACCCCGCCCTTACACCTACATCGGCGACGACGGCGAATTCACCGGCTACGACATCGAGATCGTCCGCACGATCGACGAGATGCTCCCGCAGTACGAAGTGAAGTTTGAAGCCACCGACTTCCAGGGCATCTTCCCTGGCCTTGACTCGGGCCGCTACAACATCGTCGCGAACAACCTCTCGGTCACCGAAGAGCGAAAGCAGAAGTACGACTTCTCTGACCCCTACATCACCGCGCAGTTCGGTGCGGTCGTGAAGACCGACACCGGCAAGACCGAGTTCGCCTCACTCGAAGAGCTCGCTGGCCAGACTACCTACGGTCAGCCCGGCCTCAACTTCACGAAGGTGCTCGAAAGCTACAACGAGCAGCACCCCGACAAGCAGGTGAACATCCAGTACACCGAGCTCGACTTGCAATCGCAGTTCAATAACCTCATTGCCGGTCAGGTCGACTTCATCTTCGTCGAGCGCGTCGCCTACCAGGGCTACAGCAAAGGTGACCCCTCGATCACCTTTGCAGCGCTTCCCGGCGAGTACCTCGTCGAGAACTTCGGCACCAACCTCAACTCGGCACTCGCCTTCTCGAAGCAGACGCCAAACGTCGACCAGGTGGTAGCCGACTTCAATGCGGCGCTGGCCGAACTCAAGGCCAATGGCAAGCTCAAGGAGCTGAGCGAGGAGTTCTTCGGCGCCGACATGACTCCGAAGGAGTAATCGACCGGTGGAGAGCATCATCGATTTCGGGGCCATCGGCAGCTACGCGCTGCAGCTGATCCCGTACATCCCCGTCACGCTCGCCTTGGCGGTGCTGGCGACGGCCTTCGGCATCATCGTGGGGCTCGTCTTCGCGCTGATCAAGATGGCCCGCACGCCCGTGTTGAGCCAGATTGCCGCCGTGATCGTCTCGTACCTGCGTGGTACGCCGATCCTCGTGCAGCTGCTGCTCAACATCAATGCGATGCCGATTTTCGTGATCTGGTCGAACCAGACCTTTGGCACGAACTGGGATGCGCTGGCGCTCTCGCCCTTCATCGTCGCGACATTCACCTTCGCGCTCAACGAGGCGGCGTACGCGAGCGAAACGATTCGTGCATCCCTGCTCTCGGTTGACCGTCGAGAAATCGAAGCGGCCCAGTCGCTCGGAATGACGCCGTGGCAAACGCTCACGCGCATCACCATTCCGAACGCCACGGTCGTTGCGTTCCCGACGCTCGTCAACCACTTCATTGGGATGCTCAAGCAATCGTCGCTCGCGTTCGTCGTCTCGGTGATCGAGATCACCGCCTTCGCGAAGATCCTCGGTGGCCGCGACTACCGCTATTTCGAGGCCTATCTCGCCACCGCAATCGTCTACTGGGCGATGACCGTCATCGTCGAGCAGATCACTCGACGCATGGAGGCGCGCCTCTCGCTGCCAACCACCGGCCCCCGCAAACGCAAGGGACAGGTGGCGGCAGCGCCCGAGCCGACGCCCGTCGGCTCCGCCGCGGTGGCATCTCGGGTTGACAGTGAAAGGGGCCCGGCATGATTTCGATCGCCAACCTCAAGAAGTCATTCGGTGACCGTGAGATTCTGCGCGGTCTCAGTTTCGAGCTTGAACCAGGCTCGGTGACCGCCATCGTCGGCTCGTCAGGTGCCGGCAAGTCGACGCTCCTGCGCTGCCTGAACCTGCTCGAGCAGCCTGACTCGGGCCAGCTCACCCTCGGCGATCTCAGCGTGGATGCGGCGAGCGCCTCACGCCACGATGTGCTCGCGATGCGTCGCCGCACGGCGATGGTCTTCCAGCAGTTCAACCTGTTCTGTCGCAAGACCGCGCTCGAAAACGTCACAGAGGGCCTGCGCGTCGTGCGCGGCATCGAGGCGGCCGAAGCCGAACAGCTCGCTCGCGAACAGCTTGACCGGGTGGGGCTCTCGGGGCACCTCGACCACTACCCGGCCCAGCTCTCAGGTGGCCAGCAGCAGCGCGTCGGCATTGCTCGAGCGCTCGCCATGGAACCCGAAGTGCTCCTGCTCGACGAGCCGACCTCGGCGCTTGACCCGGAGCTCGTCGGCGAGGTGCTCGCCACCATCCGTCAGGTTGCGGCCAACGGCCAAACCATGGTGCTCGTTTCGCACGAAATGAACTTCGTGCGCCAGGTCGCCAATCGCGTGCTCTTCCTCGAGCATGGCGAACTCATCGAGGATGCCACTCCCGACGAGTTCTTCGGCCCGCACGCCTCGGAACGCACGCGTTCGTTCCTCCGCGACTACCACCTCGCCCACGGCACCGCCGACTACCAGATCTAACGCTCCGACTTAGTTCGCTCCCCCAGAAAGGATTTGCGATGTCTTCCACGCCCGCCGCTTCGCGCCCGCTGCGCAACCTCGGCTTCATCCACCTCGTTCCCTTCGACCGCAACGACCCGGCCACGGGCCTGCGCGAAGGTGTTGAACTGTTCAAGTTCGCCGAAGAACTCGGCCTCGACTCTGGCTGGGTGCGCACCCGCCACATGCAGTACGGCTTGCCCAGTGCATCCGTGTTTTTCGGCGCCGTTTCGCAGGTGACCGAGCGCATCGGCCTCGGAAACGCGGTCATTCCGGTCGGGTTCGAGAACCCGTTCCGCCTTGCTGAAGACCTCGGCACCGCGGATGCGCTTTCGGGCGGCCGCCTACTGCCGGGTCTGTCGGTGCATCCGCCGAGCTACGACGAGACCGTCAACGACCTCGTTCACGACAACGGCTGGCGCGACGAGGACTACTCCTACGGCCGCCTCGAGCGTCTGCGCTCATTCCTGCGCGGCGACAAAGTACGCGATATTCCCGAATACCAGGGCATCGGTGGCGACTTCGATTCGGAGCGCGTGGAACCGATGAGCGAGGGCCTTGCCGACCGGCTCTGGTACGGCGGTGGTTCGCTTCGCTCGGCCCAGTGGGCCGGCGAGAACGGCTTCCACTGGCTCGTCTCGAACATCTCGTCGTCGAACACCGGTGAACTCGTTGATTACGGCGTGAACCAGCGCGAGCAGATCGACGCCTATCGCGCCGCCTCACCGCTTGGTGACGCTGCCCGCGCCACCGTGGCTCGCGTGCTCGTGCCGACCGATGGCGCGACCCCCGAGCAGCTGCGCAAGTACCGCGAGTACGCCGAGGGACGCACCGAGCGCACGAAGTCGGTGCACGGCCGCGGCACCATCATCGCGCTTGATGTGCTCGGCTCGAATGACGAGATCATCGAATTCATCAAGAACGACCCGGCTTTCCAGGCCGCCGACGACTACCTCTTCGAGTTGCCGTTCGAGATGGAACTCGATGATTGGAAGCAGATGCTTACCCAGCTCGCGACCGTGATTGGTCCGGCACTTGGGTGGACGCCGGCGAACGCTTGATGAGCCCGCTTGAGTCGCAAGCAGCCGGTCTGCTGATTCGACTCATGCGTCCGGAGGAGGCCGAGACCGTGGATGCGGTGGTCGCGGCCGCCTATGCGCACGATTACGACGCCGTGCCGGGCAACGATGAGTTTGCCCGGCGCGCGGCGTTGCGTGCGGTCGATCACGATGTGTGGGTGGCCGCTGATGCGACGAGCGACGAGGTGCTCGGCGCGGTGACCGTGCGTCGGCCGGGGGCCGTGGCGTTGCACGAGGATGCGGCGAGCGATGAACTCGATCTGCGCCTGCTTGCGGTGTCGCCGACTGCGCGCCGCCGCGGGATCGCCCGCGCGCTCATGGCGCATGTCGAAGAGCACGCTCGGGCACACGGCTATGGCGCCGTATTCCTCAAGTCAGCACATGAGATGCACGGTGCCCACGCGCTCTACGAATCGCTCGGTTACGCCCGCGTAGCCGAGCGAGATGGTGTGTGGATCGGTGGTCGCAAGATCATCGATGTGCGCAGCTACTCGCTGGCCGTGCGCTGATGCCCAGCCCCGCACGCTGACACCCAGCCCCGCACGCTGACGCCCAACCCCGCGCGCTGACGCCCAACCCCGCGCGCTGAGGCTCTCGAAGCGCCAGCACACCGTGTGCTTCGAGAACCTCAGCACTCGCTCATACCCGCGCGAGCAACTCGATGTGCGCCATGATGAACATCGCATCGGGATGCTCGCCCCACGCTTTCCACGCCGCCGAAATCGCCTCGAGCTCGGCACGATCGGCCAGTCCCCGACCGAGCACCTCCTCGGTGAAGCGCGATTCGAGCGCTCGCACCGACCACGAATCGCCCCACCACTTGGTGAGTTCCGGCGTCGCATACGTCCACGCCGAGGTGGTGATGAGCTGGTCGGTGAGCCCGGCCGCGTTCGCCCAGCCGCGCATCCGCCGCCCCGCATCGGGAAACGCACCGTTCGCACGCGCGATCGCAAGATACAGCTCGCGCCAGCGCTCGAGTTCGGGCACGATCGGACACCAACTCATCTCTTCGTAATCGGCATCGCGCGCAGCAACAATGCCACCGGTCCGAGTCACCCGCGCCATTTCGCGCAGGCCCGCAGGCGGATCGGTGAGGTGCTGGAGCACCTGGTGCGCATGCGTCACATCGAAGGAGTCGTCGGCGTCGGCAAGGTCAAACACATTGCCGAGTTCAAAGCGGGTGCGGGTGTCACCGCGGCGGGCAGCCTCGGCGCGACCGGCGGCAAGCCCAGCCTCGACCGGCTCGATGCCGATGACCTGACCCGTTTCGCCCACGAGCGCGGCGAGGTCAAGCGTGATCGTGCCCGGTCCGCTCCCCACGTCGAGCAACCGCATCCCCGGTTCGAGGTGCGGAATGAGATAGCCGCACGAGTTCGCGGCAGAGCGCGTGGCGTGGGATGCGAGCACTGATTCGGCGTGACCGTGCAGATAGCGAGACATAGCGCAATCTTGCCACCGCGCGGCATCTAAGAGTTCGCACAGCAGAACAGCGCAATACTGATGACTATGACTGAAGGTGGACCCAAGATTCTGGTCGTCGATGACGAACCGAACATCCGTGAACTGCTCTCGACAAGCCTGCGCTTTGCCGGTTTCATGGTGCGTACCGTCGGGAACGGGGCTGGCGCCATTGCCGCAGTGATTGATGAAGAACCCGACCTGATTGTCCTCGACGTCATGCTCCCGGACATGTCGGGCTTCGGTGTCACCAAGCGCCTGCGCGCCTCCGGCTACACCTCCCCCATCCTGTTCCTCACCGCGAAAGATGACACTGAGGACAAGATCGAGGGTCTCAATGCCGGCGGCGACGACTACGTCACCAAGCCCTTCTCGCTTGACGAGATCGTCGCGCGCATCAAGGCTATCCTCCGCCGCACGATGCAGACCGAAGAAGAAGCCGTGATTCGCGTGGGCGACCTCACGATGGACCAGGACACCCACGAGGTGTTCGTTGCCGATGATCCGGTCGACCTCAGCCCGACCGAGTTCAAGCTGCTGCGCTACCTCATGCTCAACCCCAACCGGGTGCTCTCGAAGTCGCAGATTCTCGACCACGTGTGGGAGTACGACTTCAACGGCGATGCGGGCATTGTCGAGTCGTACATTTCGTACCTGCGTCGCAAGCTTGATTCGCACACCGCTGAGCCGCTCATCCAGACCAAGCGCGGTTTCGGTTACATGCTCAAGGTGCCCGGCACCAAGGCATAGCCCGTGGCCAAACGGCTCGCGCGGTGGGACAACCTCTCACTGCGTAATCAGCTCACCCTCGTCAACGTGGCGTTGCTCGCGCTGTCACTGCTCATCGCGGGCATCGGCACGACGCTCTTGCTTCGGCCGACACTGGTCAACCAGCTCGATACGTCGCTCCTCGCGGCGGCGTCGGATCCGACGCTGGTGATCGGTGGCGATCCGGTGACTGGGCAATTCGGCTACGAGAACATTCGTAACGCCCCGCAGCCGTACTACGTCGCCGTGGTGAGCCCCGATGGGCGCCTGCTCGTCGACAATTGGTCAGGCCGCCTGCGCACGCTCGCACCCGAAGTCGGTGAGCTGGTGCGCGAGGCGCGGCCGGGGCTTGCCCCCTCGCATGAAATCACCGAGGTTCGGGATGAACTCGGCTCGCCATGGCGCAGCGTCACGGTCGTTGAAGGCCAGTATCACGCTGACACCGTGCACGGCGTGCTGGTCATGTCGTTGCCGATGTCGACGGTGAACGCGACGATGGCGAGCTTCCTCGCGATCTTCTTTGGCTTCGCGCTTTCGGTGCTCATCTTCGCCGCCGCGCTCACGCGATTGCTCGTCTCAGTGACGTTGCAACCGCTGCGACAGGTGGAGTCGACCGCCATGGCGTTCGCCGCGGGTGACTATGAGCAGCGCCTGCCGGAGTCGACCCCCAACACCGAAGTGGGCCGCCTGTCGCGCTCGCTCAACTCGATGCTGGGGCGCATTGATTCGGCCTTCGACGACCGTGACCGCACGATTCTCCAGATGCGTCGCTTTGTTGGGGATGCGAGCCACGAGCTACGCACTCCCCTCGTCACCGTGCGTGGCTATGCCGAGCTCTACCGCATGGGCGCACTCGACAACGATGACAAGGTGCTCCAGGCGATGGACCGCATCGAGGGCGAGGCGAAGCGCATGGCCGGGCTCGTTGAAGACCTCTTGCAACTTGCCCGTCTCGATGAGTCGCGTGAGATGCCGAAGGACATCATCGATCTCGAGCCCATTGCCGAGGATGCTGCGCTCGACACCACAGCCCAGTCACCAGACCGTCTCGTGCGGGTCTTGCCAACGCGAGTGGTACTGCCCGGCGACACGTCTTACGACCCGAACGAAAGCGCGTTTGGCGAGGGGTTCGTGGATGCAGGCGGGCGCGCGCCGCTCGCCGACGAACCCGCCGCACCCGAGCGCGAACCGGAGGCGAGCGAAGCTGCCACCGGCAATGGTGCGCGACGTCGGCGCGGTACCGGCCGCATCCGCCTCGTGCCGTCACTTGGCCGTCGCCGACGCGCGGCCGACGAAGTGCCGGTGGCCGAGCCGGTTGTCGAGGCGACGCCCGAGGTGGATGAGTGGCTCGATGACGATGAGTCTGATGTGCCCGCCATGATCTATGGCAATAGTGACAAGGTGCGCCAGGGCGTGCAGAACCTCCTCGGCAATGCGCTGCGCTACACCCCCGAGGGCACCCCGCTTGAAGTCGGTGTGGTGGTCGATGTCGAGCGTCGCCGGGCCACGATCGAGATCATTGACCACGGCGATGGCATTCCGCCCGAGATGCGCAAGCAGATCTTCCAGCGATTCTGGCGCGCCGACACCTCGCGCGCCCGTGAGACCGGTGGCACGGGCCTCGGCCTCGCCATCGTGTCGGCGATCATGCAGGCCCACGAGGGCACTGTCGATGTCGTCGGCACTCCGGGCGGCGGCGCCACCTTCCGGCTCTGCTTCCCACTTTTGACCGCACCCCCTGTGGAAACTCAAACATCCACAGGAGGAGCCTCGCTCACCGACGTTGGCTGAGTAGTCGTTCTACATTCCCCTCGTCACCCGCGCCCACCGCGCGCGGGGATGCACGAAAGGAATGAGACATGGCTCAGTACACCGTCGACTCGGATCAGTTGGTTGCCACCGTGGGCACGGCCCAGGGGCAGATTGACGCGGTGCAGAATGCCGCATCCGACCTCACCACCACCCTCGGTGCCCTCGAGGGCAGCTGGACGGGCCAGGCCTCGGTGGCCTTCCAAGACTCGGTGGTCGAGTGGCGCGGGGTGCAATCTGCCGTTGAGACCGCCGCGTTCAACCTCAACCAGGCGCTCAGCATGGCTGCCGACCACTACGGCTCGACCGAGAACGACGTCATCCGCATGTTTTCGTAGCCGCGCGCACAGCAAACGGGCGGTTCCCGCGAGGGGAACCGCCCGTTTGAGTTAGCTACTCAGGCTTAGAAGTCCATGCCTGCGCCCGGGTCCATACCCGGAGCGGCCGGCGGAACCGGCTTGTCAGCGACAACAGCCTCGGTGGTGAGGAAGAGGCCAGCGATCGAAGCTGCGTTCTGCAGCGCCGAGCGGGTCACCTTCACCGGGTCGAGGATGCCAGTGGCAACCATGTCGACGTAGTCGCCGGTCGCGGCGTTGAGGCCGTGGCCGTTGTCGAGGTTACGCACCTTCTCGGCGACAACGCCCGGCTCGAGGCCAGCGTTGATCGCGATCTGCTTGAGCGGCGCGTCGAGCGAGGCCTTGACGATGTTGGCACCGGTGGTCTCGTCACCGTTGAGCTCGAGGGCGTCGATGATTGCACCCGACTGCGCGAGCGCCACGCCACCACCGGCGACGATGCCCTCTTCAACGGCAGCCTTCGCGTTGCGGACAGCGTCCTCAATGCGGTGCTTGCGCTCCTTGAGCTCGACCTCGGTGGCCGCGCCAGCCTTGATGACGGCGACGCCACCGGCGAGCTTGGCGAGGCGCTCCTGGAGCTTCTCGCGGTCGTAGTCCGAATCGGTGTTCGCGATCTCGCCCTTGATCTGGGCAACGCGACCCTCGATGACGTCCTGCTCGCCGGCACCCTGGATGATCGTGGTCTCGTCCTTGGTGATGACCACCTTGCGAGCACGGCCGAGCATGTCGAGGGTCGTGTTCTCGAGCTTGAGGCCGACCTCTTCGGTGATGACCTGGCCGCCGGTGAGGATGGCGATGTCCTGGAGCATGGCCTTGCGGCGGTCGCCGAAGCCGGGAGCCTTGACGGCAGCCGACTTGAAGATGCCGCGGATCTTGTTGAGCACGAGGGTCGCGAGGGCTTCGCCGTCGACGTCCTCAGCGATGATGAGGAGCTGCTTGCCAGCCTGCATCACCTTGTCAACGACCGGGAGGAGGTCCTTGACGTTCGAGATCTTGCTGTTTGCGATGAGGATGTACGGGTCCTCGAACACGACTTCCTGGCGGTCGGCGTCGGTGACGAAGTACTGCGAGAGGTAGCCCTTGTCGAAGCGCATACCCTCGGTGAGTTCGAGCGTGGTGCCGAAGGTGTTCGACTCCTCGACGGTGACGACGCCTTCCTTACCGACCTTGTCGATCGCCTCGGCGATGATCTGGCCGATCTCCGGGTCAGCGGCCGAGATCGACGCGGTCGCGGCGATCTGGTCCTTGGTCTCAACTTCCTTGGCGGTCGAGAGCAGGTGCTCGGTCACCGCAGCCACGGCCTTGTCGATACCGCGCTTGACCGAGATGGGGTCGGCGCCGGCGGCGACGTTGCGCAGGCCTTCCTTGACGAGCGCCTGGGCGAGCACCGTTGCGGTGGTCGTACCGTCACCGGCGACGTCGTCAGTCTTCTTGGCGACCTCCTTGACGAGCTCGGCGCCGATCTTCTCGAACGGGTCCTCGAGCTCGATCTCCTTCGCGATCGACACGCCATCGTTCGTGATGGTGGGGGCGCCCCACTTCTTCTCAAGCACGACGTTGCGGCCGCGCGGGCCAAGCGTCACCTTCACGGTGTCGGCGAGCAGGTTGAGACCACGCTCAAGCCCGCGGCGAGCCTCTTCATCAAAGGCGATCATCTTCGACATAAGTTCTTGCGTCCTTTCCCGGACGGGAGTCTTCGGTCCTAGCTATTGGCACTCCGGGTCTCCGAGTGCCAAAGACCATGTTTGCACTCGCACCCTGAGAGTGCAAGCGAGCCGGACCGGCTCCGCGCTGAGCGAACGTCGAAGTTATGGCCTAGCGCTCGGCACGCACCTGATCTGCCTGCGGACCCTTGTCACCAGCCACGATTTCAAACTCAACTCGCTGACCCTCATCAAGGGTGCGGAAGCCAGGCATATCGATCGAGCGATAGTGCACGAACACATCCTGCGCAGCTTCGCCGTCAACGGTAATGAAGCCGAATCCCTTTTCAGCGTTGAACCACTTCACGGTGCCAGTAGCCATAACCGTTGCCTCTCATTGTTGCCACGCGCATCCTCTGCGCGCGGCGACCCTACTGACGAGAACTGACGCGCATGGGGTCGGACTATGACCGGCTACCGTGCGCGAGGTAAACGCAGATCAAACCAGAAAAGCTACGTTTGTAGAGATAACTCAGCGAAGGCTAGTTGAGCAGGCCAGCCGCATCAGCGCCGAGGATGACGATGAGTTCGCCCGGCGAAGCCTGCGCCGGGTCAACGATCGCCTCACCGAAACCGAGTGCTTCGACGACCGCGAGCGCGGCACCGAGATCGGCTTCGCTGTTGACCGCAACTGTCGTCGACTCGTAGTTGGAATGGTCAGCGTCATCAATGACCTGAACATTCCATCCCTCACCCTCCAAGACGCCGGAACCCGCCGTAGCAAGTCCGCCGAGTCCGGCACCGTTGAGCACCGACACAGCAATCTGAGCATCGAAGGTCGCCACCGGCGCCTCAGGTGTCGGCGTCGGGGTCTCGCTCGATTCTTGCGCTGTCTCAGTGGGTGTGGGGGTCGGGTCGCCCATCGAGCCCGAGAACTGCACCTGACGGTCGATCATCCACATCACGCCAACGCCGATGCCGACAAGCAACACGACCGACGCGAGCGCGATGAGCCAGGATCCGATCTTCGACAGCCGCGTGCGCGGCGCACGGTGGGCACCACGACGGTTGAGTGATGACGGGAAGTCATCAAAACGATCCTTCGGATACTTCACGTTGCCGGGGGTCCTTACTGGGTTGCGCGCGAGCCATCGCCACGGCGACGAAGGCGTCGTTCGTCACGTGTGCGACGAAGCCGCCCGACGAGTAGCGGATGCGCACGAAGCGCCGCCGACGACTCAATCAGGATGCCAAGAGTCTGATAGTAGCGCGCCGGTGACATACCAAACCGGTCGCGCAGTGCATCCGCTTTCGCGAGCGAATGAGCCGGATGCAACTCTTCGAACTCAAGGAGCGCAGCTTCCAGCTCGGTGAGGTCGTCGTGCGCGGCCTTTGCCGATGGTTGCGCCACGTGCATCCCTCCCCCGCTAGTGCTCAGCTCGTGTGTCGTTCGAGTGTCCCCGAGTGTACGACTCGGCCGGGTCGTTATGTGGGCGGCGCGCGTACACTGACCGGCATGAGCTACGAAGTTGAGCGCAGTAACGATGAGTGGCGGGCGGTTCTCAACCCGCAGGAGTTCCACATTTTGCGCCAGGCTGGCACTGAGCCGGCGTTCACCGGTGCGCTGAACGACGAGTGGCGCGCGGGCGAGTACGTCTGTCGTGGTTGCGGCAATGCGCTTTTCCGGGCACAGACGAAGTTTGATGCCGGATGCGGTTGGCCAAGCTTCTGGGAGCCGCTACGCGCCGAGTCGGTCGAGCATCTCGAAGACAATTCGCTCGGGATGCGCCGGGTCGAGGTGCGTTGCGCGCGCTGCGGCGGCCACCTCGGCCACGTTTTCCCGGATGGTTACGGCACCCCGACCGGCAACCGCTACTGCATGAACTCCGCCTCGCTCGAGTTCGTGCCTGACGACGACGAGTAGCGGCAACAGAGCCCGCTACAGGACTCGAACCTGCGACCTGCTGTTTACAAGACAGCTGCTCTACCAACTGAGCTAAGCGGGCAACCCGTACATCGTAACCATTCCGCGGCCGGTACCGTGCATCCAAGTGCGTGCAACTACGATTGATCGCCATGGCTACCGTGACATTCCAAGGCGTGACCCGCCGCTTCCCCGGCGCGACCCGCAATGCTGTCGACAATCTCGACCTCGAGATCAACGACGGTGAGTTTCTCGTGCTCGTCGGGCCATCAGGATGCGGTAAGACCACGACCCTGCGCATGCTCGCCGGCCTCGACCCGATCGACTCGGGCACCGTGCTCATCGGCGATCGCGATGTCACCGATGTCGCCCCGAAAGACCGCGATATCGCCATGGTCTTCCAGAATTACGCGCTCTACCCGCACCTTTCGGTCGAGCAGAACATGGGCTTTGGTCTGCGCACGCGCAAGACCCCGAAGGCCGAGATTCACGAGCGTGTGCTCGAAGCGGCGAAGCTGCTCGACCTCGAACCGCTCTTGCACCGTCACCCGGCTGAACTCTCGGGTGGTCAGCGCCAGCGCGTGGCGATGGGCCGCGCGATTGTGCGCGAGCCACAGGTGTTCCTCATGGATGAGCCGCTGTCAAACCTCGACGCGAAGTTGCGCGTGCAGACCCGCACGCAGATCGCATCCCTGCAGCGACGCCTCGGCACGACCACGGTCTATGTAACGCACGACCAGACCGAGGCGATGACCATGGGCGACCGCATCGCGGTGCTCGATCAGGGTCGCCTGCAGCAGCTTGGCACGCCGCAGGAGCTTTACGATCGCCCGGTCAACGAGTTTGTGGCCCGCTTTATTGGCTCGCCGGCGATGAGCGTGTGGGATGCGCGCATCACTGAGGGTGCGCTTTGTCTGAGCGACGCGGACACGTTCCGACTGCCGGCCGAGCTACTCGCGAGCATTGGTGAGCGTGAGGTGCGCGTTGGCATTCGGGCTGAGGATCTGCGTTTGGCTGGTGAGGGTGAGCCAGGGATCGAGCTCAAGGTTGCGCTCGTTGAAGAGCTCGGCTCGGACGGCTACCTCTACGGGGATGCGCGCCTCGGCGACAAGGATCTGGATTTCGTCGCGCGCGTTGATGGCCGCAACCACCCGGTTCCGGGTGATGTGGTGCGGGTGATTCCCGATCTTGCGCGCCTGCACGTGTTTGATGCCGCAACCGGTGAGCGCATCGACAACCCGCTCACGCCGGAGCGGTAGGGCGCGGCGGCCACCCCTGGTTCATCGAGCGGTGCCCTGAGGCCCTCGAAGGGTAGGCCGCAGGCCACCCCTGGTCCATCGAGCGGTGCCCTGAGGCTCTCGAAGGGTAGGCCGAAGGCCGTATCGAGATGCCGCCGCTACTCCGCAGCCGCCGCTGCCCGCAGGCGCGACACCTCGTAGAGCGTCACCGACGCGGCGATACCGGCGTTGAGCGACTCGGTCGCCGAGTCAATCGGAATCGACACGATCGCGTCGCAGTGCTCAGCGACCAGGCGCGAAAGCCCCTTGCCCTCCGAGCCGACCACGATGAGCAGCGGCTCGGTCGCCAGCTCGAGATTCGGCAGCGACACCTCACCCTCGCCATCGAGCCCGATGACAAACACGCCCGCATCCTTGAATGCCTTGACAGTGTTCGTGAGGTTCGTCGCGAGTGCCACCGGCAGGCGGGCAGCGGCACCCGCCGAAGTCTTCCACGCCGAGGCGGTCATGCCAGCCGCACGGCGCTGCGGCACAATCACGCCCTGGCCACCGAACGCTGCGACCGAGCGCACGATGGCGCCGAGATTACGCGGATCGGTGATGCCATCAAGCGCGACAAACAGCGGCGTCTGCGCCCGCGAAATCGACAGCTCGAGCAGGTCAATCGGATCGGCGTACTCATACGGCGGCACCTTGAGCGCAATGCCCTGGTGCACCGCATCGAACGGCGTCATCCGGTCCATTTCTTGGCGCGTGATCTCGAGCATCGGGATCTCGCGCTTCGCCGCGATTTGGATGATTTCCTTCATCCGGTCATCGAGATCGATATTCGAGGCCACGTACACCGTCGTAGCCGGGATGCCCGCCCGCAGCGCCTCGAGCGCTGAATTACGCCCGGTCACCATCTCGTGTTCGGCGCTTGCCGAACCAGCCGGGCGACGACGCTGCTGCTGTTGCGGACGTCCCGGCGTGCGGCCCGTAGCCTTCGCTTCGGCCGCAGCCTTGCGACGGCGGTCTTTGGCCCAGTGGCGGTCTTCGGCTTTCGGCGTCGGACCCTTACCTTCCAGCGCCTTGCGGCTGTGGCCGCCGGTGCCTTTTAGGGGACCCTTCTTGCCGCCCTTGCGGATCGAACCGGGTCGGTTTCTCGACGGGTTACTCATGCGTTCACGCTCCAATGCGACCCCTGCGGGGTGTCTTCAATAGTGATACCGGCGGTGGCGAGGCCATCGCGGATGCGGTCTGCGGCGGCCCAATCCTTGGCCTCACGGGCTTCGGCGCGCTGCTCGAGGAGCGTGCGCACCAGCGAATCAAGCGCTGCGTGTTCGGCATCCGCCGATGAGCCTGTCTCGGCCCACTCTTCAGCGTGCGGGTCGACGCCGAGGATGCTGAGCATCCCGCGCACGGCGGCCGCTTCATCCCGAGCATTGGCGTCGTCGCCCGACTCGAGCGCCTGATTGCCACGGGTTACCGCTTCGTGGATGGCCGCGACCGCCTGCGGCACCCCAAAGTCATCGAGCATCGCGGTGCGGAAGGCTTCGGGAAGCTCAGCAGCAACCTCGGTCTCGCCAAGCGAACGGGCAGCCCGGTCGAGGAAGCCCTCAATGCGTCCGAATGAGGCTTCGGCCTCGGCATAGGCCTCATCGCTCAGCTCAATCGTCGAGCGATAGTGCGCTGAACCAAGGAGGTAGCGCACGATAATCGGGCGACGATCGCCGAGGAGTTCGGCCGCCGACACGACATTGCCGACCGACTTCGACATCTTCGTGCCGCCGAGCGACACGAGACCGTTGTGCAACCAGTGGCGAGCGAATGCATCCCCAGCAGCGCGCGATTGCGCGAGTTCGTTCTCGTGGTGTGGGAAGCGCAGATCGCGTCCGCCACCGTGAATATCGAACTCGGTGCCGAGGTACTTCGTCGACATCGCCGAGCACTCAATGTGCCAGCCGGGGCGCCCCGCACCCCAGGGCGAAGCCCAGGTCGCCGAATCGGGTTCGCCGGGCTTGCGGCCCTTCCAGAGCGCGAAGTCTTGCGGCGAACGCTTATTGCGCGCCTGCTCCCCCGCCTCCATATCGGCGGGCTTTTGATGCGTGAGCTCGCCATAGTCGGCCCAGCTCGCGGTATCGAACCAGACATCGCCCGAGCCGTCGTCGGCAACGTAGGCGTGTCCCCGGTCGATCAGCCGGGTGATGATCGCCTGCATCTCGGGAATCGAGGCGGTCGCGCGCGGCTCATAGGTTGGGGCGAGGATGCGCAGGGTCGCGTAGGCCGCGTTGAACTCGCGCTCGACGCGGTACGCGAGCGCCCACCACGGTTCTTCTGGCGTGGCGTTTGCGAGCGTCTTGTCTTCGATATCGGTGACGTTGCGCACGAGCGTGACGCGCATCCCCTCGTGGTCAAACCAGCGACGAATCTGGTCGTAGACGAGCGCGGAGCGCAGGTGGCCAACGTGGGGCGCCGATTGCACGGTCGGGCCACAGACATACATCGACACTTCGCCCGGCTGAAGCGGGGTGAAGTCGACGAGGGTCTGCTGGCGAGAGTCGTAGAGGCGCTGAGTCACCGCTCCAGTCTAGGCGGGCGGGCGTTGCGCGATGGGCGGATTTCGCGGCGATGTTGTCGCAGGCGACCTCATCCAGCTCGAATCCGCCCTTCCGTTGACGCGCTTGCTCAATGAGCGCCGTTGCGCGATCTGCGTTTTGCGGGCGGTTAACCCTTCTGAAGGTAATAACGGCGCGAAAATCGCAGATCGCGTTACGGTGCCCGCTCGACAAGCGCCGTGGCGACCGCGAAAACGCCCTCTTCCCGACCGGTGAAACCCAGCCGGTCACTCGTCGTCGCTGACACCGACACCGGAGCACCGATTGCGGCGCTGAGCACCTCACCCGCCTCGAGGCGACGGTCGCCGAAGCGGGGGCGCTGGCAGATCACCTGCACTGACGCATTGCGGATGCGGAAGCCCGCGTCAGCGAGCATGTCTCGGGTGGCTATAAGGAAGGTCTCGCCGCTCGCATTTGCGTAGCGCGGGTCGTCGACACCGAAGCGCGAGCCGATGTCGCCGAGCCCGGCGGCGCCGAGCAGGGCGTCGACGAGGGCGTGGGCGGCAGCGTCGCCATCGGAGTGGCCGGACAGTCCGCGCTCACCTGGGAAGTGGAGTCCCGCAAGCCAGCACGGCGAGGTGTCGTCGAAGGCGTGCACATCAGTGCCGATGCCGACGCGGAGCTCGACCTCGTATGCTGACGCTCCCCCGTGTGCTGAGGTTCCCCCGTGTGCTGAGGCTCTCGAAGCACCCCCGCCCTTCGAGAGCTGCACGGCTCGCTCTGCTCGGGCAAGGTCAGCGGGTGTCGTCACTTTGAAGGCACGGTCATCGCCCGCGATGACCTCGACGATGCCGCCTGCCGCCGCAAAGGTGCCGGCATCATCGGTCGCTTCGGCGCCCGCCGCGGCGTAGGCAGTCCGCAGCTGCGCTGCCGGGAAGCCCTGCGGGGTTTGCACCGCACGCAGCACCTCGCGGTCGGCGGTGTCGAGCACGCGACCGGATGCATCCACTTGCTTGAGCGTGTCGACGACCGGCAGCGCCGGCACGATGCCATGGCCGGTCGCGCGCACGGCACCGGCCACCGCAGCCACGAGCGTTGCGGGGGTAAGTGCGCGGGCAGCGTCGTGGACGAGCACCACATCACAGTGGTCGGGCAATGTAGTCAGCGCGGCGGCAACCGATTCGCTGCGGGTTTTGCCGCCGTCGACACAGCTCGCGTGGACCAGACGCTCGCCGAGCATCGCGAGTTCGGTGGTGATGAGTGACTCAGCGAGCTGTCGGCGAGGTGCATCCGCGGCGGGCACGGCAATTGCCACGGCGACCTCACCTGGTAGCCCGGTCAGGCCGCGCAGTGCGTGGGCGAGCAACGTCTCGCCGCCGAGTTCCACGAACGCTTTCGGGACACCGGCACCCAATCTCGTGCCGCTGCCCGCGGCAACAATGACGACTCCGGTGCAGGGCTTCGAGGATGCAGGCATGCAGTCAGTTTGTCAGAGGGACGTGGCGGTGGTTTCGGTACGCGCTTCGCGCTACTCAACCAGCCAAGGTTGGCAGAAACGCAAATGGCCGCCCTCGGGCGGCCATTTGCGTGTTGCACATTGCAGTGCAGGCGAACTACGACGCGAGCACCTCGTCAAGGTGCAGGTTTGCCGCATCCTCGTCAGTCTCTTGCGCGAGCGCGAGCTCCGACACGAGCACCTGACGTGCCTTCGAGAGCATGCGCTTCTCGCCAGCCGACAGGCCCTTGTCCTGGTCGCGACGCCAGAGGTCGCGAACGACCTCAGACACCTTGATGACGTCGCCCGACGCGAGCTTCTCCATATTGGACTTGTAGCGGCGCGACCAGTTGGTCGGCTCTTCAGTGATCGGCGCGCGCAACACGTCGAACACCTTGTTGAGTCCCTGCTCATTAATCACATCGCGAACACCGACGAGCTCGACATTTTCTGCCGGCACCTCGATGGTGAGATCACCCTGCGCGACGTTGAGCTTGAGATACGTCTTTTCTTCGCCCCGGATGACCCGGACCTTGACCTCTTCGATGGTCGCCGCACCATGGTGCGGGTAAACGACGGTCTCGCCAACCTCGAGCTTCATAGACAATTTCCCCTTTCGCGGATTGTTCAATTCTACCACGTACTAGTGCTACGATTCCGCGCCTCACCCTCCCGGGGTGCATCCACGCCCCAGACTTCCGCTAGGCTGATTTGAGCCATGCTTCGCGGGTAGCACGACTTGTGCGCCCGCTCGTTCACGGGAGGCAACTGCAGTGAAGATCCGCGCCGTAGCCGCAGCCGCGCTCGCCCTCGCCCTTGGCGCCGGGCTCACCGGCTGCAACATGATCAGCCCGCAGCGCACGACGATGGAGTACGCAGCGAGCGACGGAGTCAACGTCGACCTCGGCAGCATCGCCGTCCGCAACGCGCTGCTCATCGTTGACACCGACACCGAAGAAGCCACGCAGGCAAACCTCGTGCTCGCGGCCGTCAACACCACCTCGTCGAATGCACAGCTCACCGTCACCGTTGACGGCGGCGCTCCGACCCAGATCGTGCTTCCGAGCAGCGGCCAGTCGAACCTCGTGCAGGTCGGCTTCGGCGACGCTCCGCAGCAGGTTGTCACCGGTCAGTTCGTCTCGGGCACCACGGTTGAGGTCACCTTCAAGGCCACCTACACCGACGCCGAGGGTAACTCGCAGACGCAGGAGACCACGCACCTCGTGCCGATCCTCGGTGCCAGCGACCCGACCAATGTGCTCGTCGAATACTCGACGCTCGCCCCAGCCGCTCCGGCCGCTCCGGCCGTGACCCCGGCCGAGACGCCGGCTGGCGAAGAGCCGGTGGAGACCCCGGCAGGCTAATAGCTCGCAACACGCAAGTGGCCCCATCCAATCGGATGGGGCCACCTGCGTTTGGGCGTGGGGGCTCTAGCCCTCGAAGCGGTAGCCGAGGCCGCGCACGGTGACGAGCAGCTTCGGTGCCGAGGGGGTCTCTTCGATCCGCGAGCGGATGCGCTTGATGTGCACGTCGAGCGTCTTCGTGTCGCCGTAGTAGTCGGGACCCCACACGCGGTCGATGAGCTGACCGCGGGTGAGCACGCGGCCGGCGTTCCGCAGCAGGTACTCGAGCAGCTCGAACTCCTTGAGCGGCATCTGCTTGAGCGCGCCGCGCACGGTGACGGTGTGGCGGTCGACATCCATGCGAATGTCGTTGACCTCGACGATGCCGTCTTCCTCATCTTCTTCGGCCTGTTCGCTGCGGCGCAGTACGGCGCGGATGCGGGCAAGCAGTTCCCGGGTCGAGTACGGCTTGGTCACGTAGTCGTCAGCGCCAAGCTCAAGACCGACAATGATGTCGACCTCGGAGTCCTTCGCGGTGAGCATGATGATCGGCACATTCGAGGTCATGCGGATCTGCTTGCACACCTCAGTGCCCGGAATTCCGGGAAGCATGAGGTCGAGCAGCACGAGGTCGGCACCATCGCGATCGAACACTTCAATGGCTTCAAGCCCGGTTTCAACCACGGCAATGTCGTAGCCCTCCCGCTTGAGCAAGAAGGACAACGGTTCGTGGAGCGAGGCTTCGTCTTCAACAATGAGAATTCGAGTCACCTGCCCATTGTGCATACGATCGGGAAACTCCCGGTGAATGCGGAAAGCGACTGCAGCGGCAGACGGTCCTGCCTAGAGGAAGCGGCGTTTGCCCGCATCCCCGATCGGCGGCAAGGGAATCGCTTGTGTGGTCGGGGCCTCGGTGAGTTCATCCTCGGGAGCCCGGCTTTCGGCGGCAGGAAGCCGCACGGTAAAGGTCGAGCCGCGACCCGGCTTCGACCACACCCGAATATCGCCGCCATGGTTTTCGACGATGTGGCGCACGATGCTGAGCCCGAGTCCCGTGCCGCCGGTGTTGCGCGAGCGGGCCATATCGACGCGGTAGAAGCGCTCGAAAATACGCTTCTGATCAGCCTCGGCGATGCCAATGCCGCGGTCGGTGACCGAGATTTCGATCACGTCATCAGCCCGGCGCGCACCGACACCCACATACGCACCCGCCGATGAATACGAGATTGCATTGGTGATGAGGTTCTGCAGGCACATGACGAGCAGGTCGACATCGCCCCAGACCTCAAGCCCCTCGGGTGCGCGCACGCCGATCTCGATATCGCGAGCTTCGGCCGGGATGCGGGTTTGGTCGACCGCCTGCGCAATCACATCCGAGATTTCAACGACCGCGGCGGATTCGAGCGTGTCCATCGACTGCAACCGGCTCAGGTCAATGATCTCGCGCGTGAGGCGCGCGAGCCGGTCGCCTTCGACGAGCAAGCGCTTGGAGAAGTAGCGCACCTGCTCTTCATCATCGGCGGCTTCCCCGATGGCTTCGGCGAGCAGGGTGACCGCACCGATCGGCGTTTTGAGTTCGTGCGAGACATTCGCTACGAAGTCACGACGCACATCCTCCACGCGAATCGCTTCGGTGAGGTCTTCGGCGAGGATGAGCACGAAGCGCGGCTGCAAACGCATTGCCCGCATCCGATATCGAACCCCTGCCTGACCAAACGGCCCGCGCGGAATGGTCACCTCAGTTTCAACCGGCAAGCCGGTCTCCCACGCCCCACTCGCGAGCGGTTGCAACACCTGAATCAATCGGCCATTGCGGCTGATAATGCCGCTCGACGTCGCCCCCTCGGTCGCGCGCAAGACATTGTGCGAGGGGTCGACGACCACCGCGATCTGCGGGAGCGCGGCAAGCACCTCCTCAACACCTTCGGGGATGCGCGGCTCCATGAGTGCGACCGCGCGGCGACGCTGCCGGTCGGCGAAAACCACGAGCGCGAAGATGCCAGCTCCAATCACCATTCCGATCGCGAGCATGATGATCGAGGCGAGCGGTGACTGCATACCTTCCAGGATAGGGCGGGTGGTGCATCCGAAAATGAACTCATGTGCTTACATGCTTCGAAAACGTGAGCCGTACACCACCCGGACACCTTCACCCAATAGATTGCCGTCCCGACCCCCGCAATGCACCGGTACACCTGTGCCGCCTGCGAAAAACGATCCAGCAAAGGACGAACATGCGCGAAGTTTTCCAGCAAGAGCTTGCCGACGTACAGAACGGGCTCGTCGAGGTCTCGCGAGGCGTCCTCGAAGCAATTCGCAACGCCACTCAGGCTTTTCAGACTTCCGATGTCTCGCTCGCCGACAAGGTGATCGGTAACGACATCAACATTGACGAGCAGACCGCTCGCATTGACGACCTCACCGTAGAGATTCTGCTCCTGCAGGCCCCCGTCGCCCGCGACCTGCGCTTCGTCGTCACCACCATGCGTATCGGCTCGTCGCTTGAGCGCATGGGTGACCTTGCCGCCCACATCGCGCAGCTCGCTCGCCTGCGCTTCCCCGAGTTCGTCGGCCCCGAGGGTCTGCGGGAGAAGTTCGTGCGCGCCGGTGAGCTCGCCTGCGCCCAGGCCGAGAAGATCGCGGCCCTCCTCGACACCGAAGAGGAAGCCCTCATCGACGACATCATCTCGAGCGATGACGCCATCGACGACCTCCACAAAGAGGTGCTCGACTACCTCACCGCGCACACCGACGACCTCAGCGGCCAGACCGCGCAGATCGTTGACGCGACTCTCGCGAACCGCTACTTCGAGCGTTTCTCGGACCACGCCGTCTCGATCGCTCGTCGCATGCGCTACCTGCAGGACGGCGCGCCCACGGCCGAGTAGTTCCCCGCATCCGCGTCGATATCAGCGCGACGATGCAAGTGGGGCCCGGTGCGAATCGCACCGGGCCCCACTTCTTGGTTAGAGGAGTCTTACTTCTGTGCGCCCTGGTTTGCCACAGCGGCAGCGCCAGCGGCGGCCGCCTCGGGGTCGAGGTAGCGGGCCGGCTCGACCGGCTTCAGCGTCTCGGGGTCGAGCTGGAAGACGAGCGGAATACCGGTCGGGATGTTGAGGCTCGCGATCTCGTCGTCAGAAATGCCGTCGAGGTGCTTCACGAGCGCACGCAACGAGTTGCCGTGCGCGGCAACCATGACCGTCTTCCCAGCCTTGAGGTCCTGCGAGATGTCCGACTCCCAGTACGGCAGGAGACGCTCGAGCACATCCTTGAGGCATTCGGTGCGCGGCAGGTCGTCACCGAGGTCGGCATAGCGCGGATCGCCGAACTGCGACCAC
The DNA here is from genome assembly GCF_003865375.1 of Gulosibacter macacae. GTDB lineage: Bacteria > Actinomycetota > Actinomycetes > Actinomycetales > Microbacteriaceae > Gulosibacter > Gulosibacter macacae. Next base: position 77,553 of record NZ_RQVS01000004.1, read on the forward strand.
TGGTCGTCATCGGCGAGCGGCGGCGGCGGCGTGTCGTACGAACGACGCCAGGTCATGAACTGGTCTTCGCCGAACTCGTCGCGAATCTGCGTCTTGTCCTTGCCCTGCAGGGCGCCGTAGTGACGCTCGTTGAGGCGCCAATTGCGCTTCACATCAATCCAGCCGAAGCCCGCGGCCTTGAGTGCGATGTTCGCGGTGTCAATCGCGCGGGTCTGGCGCGAGGTGTAGAGGATGTCGGGTGAGATACCCGATTCCTTGATGAGCTCGCCGGCGCGCTTGGCCTCGCCGCGGCCCTTGTCGGTGAGTTCAACATCGACCCAACCGGTGAACAGATTCTTTTCGTTCCATTCGCTCTGGCCGTGGCGAACCAGGATGAGCGTCAGCGGTGCGTTCATACCTGCCAGCCTAGCGAGCCGATTGAACGAATCGCTGATGAATCAGGGCGCTCGTCTCGTGCGGCAAACTGGATGCATGGCCACCGGACATCTCACCCGCGGCACGACGAACACGAATCGTCTCCGCCGCGTCGATCGCTGGCTGGCCGAGCAGGCAGTGTTGCGCGGTGCGAGTTCACCGCTCGTCGTCGATCTCGGCTTTGGCGCCTCTGGCACGACCACCTTTGAGTTGCGCGATCGGCTCGCCCGACGCATCCCGAACGTGCGCGTCCACGGCATTGAAATCGACCCGGAGCGGGTTGCGACGGCCACAAAGCAACTTGAGCTGAAGGATGCGGCGACCCGAGCATCCGTGTCATTTGGCCGCGGCGGGTTTGAGACGCCGACGCCGGGCGACGAGCGCCCACTGGTGATTCGCGCGTTCAATGTGCTGCGGCAATACGACGAGGCTGAGGTTGCTGCGGCCTGGGAACTCATGCTCGATCGGCTGGCACCGGGCGGGATGCTCGTCGAGGGCACCTGCAATGAGGTGGGCCGGGTGGCGAGCTGGGTGTCGCTGCGTGCCGCCGGGACCGGGGCCGATCGCGGTCCTGAGACATTCACGGTGTCGTTGCACCTGCCCTCGCTTGAGTCGCCGGCGATCACTGCGGAGCGGCTCCCGAAGGCGCTGATTCACCGCAATGTTCCGGGTGAGCGGGTGCATGACTTCTTGCGGGCACTCGAGGATGCGTGGGTGCGATCGGCGCCGCTGCAAACGTTTGGGGCGCGGCAACGCTTTGAAGTCAGCTGCCGGGCACTCGTGGATGCGGGCTGGCCGCTCCTTGATGGTCCGCGTCGCTGGCGACTCGGTGAACTCACCCTGCCGTGGTCGGCCGTGGCGCCGGCGTAGCGCGCCCCATCTGGTTGGTCGAGTAGTGAAGCGTATCGAGACCCCGCCGCCCACCTACTCGACCAACCAAGAGTTCTGGCTGGTCGAGTAGCGAAGCGTATCGAGACCCCGCCGCCCGCCTACAGCCACCCATTCGCCGCGGCAATATGTGCCGCCTCAGTCCGGTTCGCCGCACCGGTCTTCCCGATCGCGGCCGAAAGGTGGTTGCGCACGGTGCCCTCCGACAGATGCAGTGCCTTCGAAATCGCGCGCACGCTCGCCCCATCCTCAGCGGCGCAAAGCACTTCACGCTCGCGATCGGTGAGTGGCGACTCCCCTACCGAAAGCGACTCCGCCGCAAGCTGCGGATCAATCACTCGTCCACCCGCATGCACGCGGCGCACCGCTTCAGCAAGCTGTTCGGCCGGGGTGTCCTTCACGACAAAGCCGCACGCTCCCGCATCCATGGCTCGACGAAGATACCCGGGCCGCCCGAACGTGGTGACGATGAGCACCCGCACGTGCGGCAACGCATCCCGAAGTGCCGCCGCCGCCTCAATGCCGGTGGCGCCCGGCATCTCAATATCGAGGAGCGCGACATCGACCGCCTCGGCCTCCGCGAGCGCGACCACAGTGTCACCGCGACCGGTTTCGGCGACGACCTCGAGATCGGGTTCGAGCGAAAGGAGCGCCGCGAGCGCACCCCGCACGAGGTCTTGGTCGTCGGCAAGCAGCAGGCGAATCACGGCATCACCATTTCAAGTCGGGTGCCGGTTTGGGCACGATGCGGATACGCCGGCGCCACGAGCAGCTCGCCACCAGCCTCTTCGATGCGGCGGCGTAGCCCCGTGAGTCCGTGCCCTTCGTCGGCAGCGAAACCACGGCCGTTGTCGACCACGCTCACCGATTGCACCGTGAACGTCACCGTGCATTCGCTGGCGTGAGCGTGGCGAATGATGTTCGTCGAGGCCTCGCGGATCAGCCAAGCCGCGAGCGCCCGCTGCTCGGGCGAGAGCGCATCCGGTTTGCCGCGCACCACGAACGCGACGCCGGCGTCTTCGAGTGCCGTGCGCGCGGTGTCGAGCTGGGCGGCGAGATCGGGGGTGCGCAGACGACCGACGGTCGAACGCACATCGTCGAGGGCGGTCTGGGTGAGCGCAAGCATCGCGTCGAGCTCGGCTTCGGCCCGCTCGGGGTCGGTGCGCAGGGTGCGCCGGGCAAGCTGTGTCTTCAACGCGATCACCGTGAGCGAGTGACCGAGGATATCGTGCACATCGCGCGAAATCGCCTCGCGTTCGTGCACAGCCGCGAGCTCTTGTCGCACGCGCTGTTCCCGCATCGACTGGTCATCGACCAGGCGCACCACGATGAGCACGACCGCGGCGATACCGGGGCCGATGAACGCGGCACTGAACAATTGGTTCGAGCTGAGGAGCGACCAGATCGTCATGATTGCGAGGAACGCCGCAGTCCAGGGAATGCCCCAGCGCAGTGGTAGGGCAAATAGCCCGATTGCCACGAAATACGGTGTCAGCGACAGGATGCCGATATCGAGAGCGGGGTAGGCGAAGGCGGCAATGACCGCGAGTCGCAGCGAGACCAGCAGCGCCCAGCGCAATATGCGCGCTGGCGGCACCGAGCCCGGATTCGGATGCTGTGCCGCAGTCGTCGTGACTGACCGAATGAACTCGGCCCCGAAGACCACGACGGCAACAACGCCAAGCGCGCGCAGCCAGGGTCCGACGGTGATGAGCGGAGAGAGCAGCACCGCGATCGGGAAGAGCAGGAAGACCGCCCAAAGGGCGGTGAACCAGAATTGGGAGCCGGTCACCCGATTACGGATGACGGCTCCCGATTCCGACTTCGTCATGGGTTCCAGCTTAGGCGCGGCCGGTGTGGCGACGGGCGCCCCAGAGCGCGAGGGCGCCGAAGATGGCCGACCAGACGACGACATTGAGGATGGGTTGCCAGAGCTGATACTGCACCTGGGCGTTGTCGGCGGTGAATGAGACGCCATCCGTGAGCGGCCACATCGCAAGCTGCATGACACCCCACACCGGTGTGAACGGCGCCATATCGAAGAGGAAGCCCGACAGCGGCGTGAACGCGTTCCCCGCGAACATCAGGATGACGACGAGGCCGGCCGCGGCACCCACCGCCGACTCACTGCGGAACAGCAGGCCAAACATGAGGCCGTAGAGCCCGAAGACCACAGCGCCGATGAGGCTGGTCAGTCCAAGTACCGGCCAGAGCCACGCTTCGCTCACCCGGGCGGCGGTCACCGCACCCGTGATGAACACCGCAACGATCGGCAGCACGGCAATTGAGATCGCCACAAGCAGCTTCGTGAGCACGTAACCGGCCTGGGTGAAGGGGGTGAGACCGATCTGCCGACCCCATCCCTGCTGCAACTCAACGGCCGCGGCCCCCGAGAGTGACACGGTCGCGGTGATGGCGCCGTAGGTCGCCATCGACACCATGAGCTGTGCCGAGATATTGCCGCGGCCGCTCAATAGGTCGTAGTCGGCATAGGGCGTCATCGCACCGAAAATGAGGTAGAGCGCGAGCGGGAGCACGATGGCGAAGAAAATATTCGTGAACATGCGCAGATTGCGGCGCAGGTCATAACCGAAGTAGCCGGCGTTGAAGACGCGCTTGGCGTTGTGGCTGGGAGCGACAGTGGTCGACATGATGATCTTCCTCGTTTCTGCTCGCGCTAGTTCGTGGCCCGCGCGGAAGCTTCTTTGGCCTTTTCGGTGAGTGCGGTAAACGCCGCGTCGAGGCCGGCGCTGCGAATCTCGAGGTCGGTGGCGGGGGTTTCAGTCAGCAGGATGCGGGCCGCGGCGTCGGCATCTCCCGTCTTGAACTCGGCGCGGTCGTCGGTGATCACGACGTCACTCACACCGGGCAGTCGCTCGAGATCAGCTTCGGTCACGTTCGGCCAGCGCACGCTCACGGTCTTAGCGCCGGTGAGCTCGCGGATCTCCGCAGTGGGTCCGTCGGCAATGAGCTGCCCTGCGGCAATCATGACGATGCGTTCGGCGAACTCGTCGGCCTCTTGCAGATAGTGCGTCGCAAAGATGATCGTGCGGCCGCCGCGCGCTTCCTGCCGCATGGTCTTCCAAAACTCCTGGCGGGCGTTGACGTCCATCCCGGCGGTCGGTTCGTCAAGGATGAGGAGGTCGGGTTCGGGCAGAAGCGCGAGGGCAAAGCGCAGGCGCTGCTGTTCACCACCCGAGCACTTCGACACGCGGCGCTTCTCGAGCTTGGTGATGCCAGCACGCGACATGGCTTCTTCGGGCGCGAGCGGGTTGGCGTAAAGGCTCGCGATCATGCGCACCGTTTCGCCGACGGTGAGGTCGGCAAGCAGGCCCCCCGATTGCAGCACGGCGGAGATGCGGCCAGCGGCGATGGCCTTTGCTGGGGTGCCGCCGAACACCTCGATGGTGCCGTTCGTGGGTTCGGTGAGTCCGAGCACCATATCGAGGGAGGTGGTCTTCCCAGCGCCGTTCGGCCCAAGGAAGGCGACGATTTCGCCGCGGTTGATAGTGAGGCTCAGGTCACGGACGGCGCGAACGGGTTCGGCCGAGTGAACGTTGAACGTCTTGTTGACGTTGGTGAGTCGGAGCGCGATGTCGTTCATGACTCCAGCCTCGCCGCTCGGTCACGTAATTGGATGCGGCAAGCGTCACGATTTCGACGTGACATTCGTCACGTTTCGACGGTTACGCGGGTCAGCGTCGGAAGCGCGGGATGTCGACGGAGTGGCCGGCGTCGGGACGCACGATGACAGTCTGGTGCGCATCCAATTGCTCGGGTGCCCCAGCCGTCGATTCGTCAGCCGCAGCCCCTTCGACCGCCTCAGCGACCTCGAGATCAACGACGAGCGCCGCATCGGTAGCAACATTGCGCTTCAAGAGCGCCAACGCAATCGGGCCCTCGTCATAGTGTCGCACCGACGACGTGACCCGGCCGACCGGCTTCCCCGCTGCATCCTCGGCGAGGCGCACGAGCGCACCCGAACCGGGCAGTCGGCCGTCAATGCCGTCGAGATCAAGCAACGTCAGCCGGCGCGGCGGATGGCCGAGGTTATGCACCTTCGCGACCGTTTCTTGGCCCCGATAGCAGCCCTTCGACAGGTGCACCGACGAGCGCAAGAGATCAAGTTCGTGCGGCAGGATGCGGTCGTCAAACTCCGTCGCTGCGCGCGGTCGCCAGGCCGCCACCCGCAATGCTTCGAGTGCGAGTGCGCCGGCAACGTCAAGCTCGCCAGCACGCACCCGCGCGACGAGCGCGGCGCGACCGGCAGCATCAAGCAGGTGGATGCGCCGACGAAAGGTGCGACCGGGGTGCGAGTCGGGTGCCACGGCCGCGTAATTCGCGCCACCGGGTGCCCCAGTCGCCCAGGGGTCGGTCCAGATGAGCGGCACGCCGTTCGGTGCGACGGCGCCCACATCAAGGCCCTGATCATCGAAGCTCGGTGCAATCGTCGTGACCGCAAAGAACTCGTCGCTCACATCGGTCACTTCCACTCGCATGCGGAAGCGCATCTTGTGGAACCACGCGGCAACCGGCTCTGCCGCATCCGGTTCGACGATGAGATATGCCGCAGTGCCGTCGTCGATGATGTCGAGCGCGTATTCGATGCGGCCCTGTTGGTTGAGTAGCAGCGTCTCGGCACTCGTGGCACCATCGGCACCCGCCACGAGCCGCTGCGAGGTGAGCGAGTCGATCCACGAGATGCGATCTTCACCGGCAATGCGCACGACGCCGAGGTGCGAGCCGTCAACAACCGCGCGACCGCGATCGAGCTTGCGCTGCTCGGGCATTGGCGCGCCATAGTGGGCCGGCACACCAGCATCGGGGGCGACCCCGGCAATGGCGCCGGGCAGGTCAAGAAATGGCGAGTGGGTCACTTAGTTCGATTCAGCAGGGTCAACGCGGTCGAGTTGCGCGGAGGCGTGCGTCGCGAGCTCCTGGTCGAGCGCGGCGATATCCCACGCCCAGAACAGGCGATTCTGCACGAGTCCGTAGAGGCGGGTCGCCGAGCGGTAGTCCTCGGCGCCCTTCGCGCGCAGCACACCATCGGTGGCGAGATCGACGCGGGGTCCGCGGATCATGCCGTAGTAGAGCTCAATCACGCCGGTCGGATGCGCGATCGAGACTTCAAGATCAAAGCCGCCGTCGCTATTGCGGAGGGTTTCGACGGCATCCGCGTTCGGCATCGACGAGTCCTGCGTCGGCGGCAGGAGCCCCGGGCCGACGTCGCCGGCGTCGCGTTCGCGAGCCAGGCGCCAATAGCCAACCTCGCCCGAGAGTGGCACGGCAACCGGCTCGGCGTCGTCGGCGTCCGTGGCTGCATCCGCGTCGTCAGCATCCGGCAATAGCCACACTTGCGAGCGGTACTCGAGGTGCGGCAGATCGTCGTGCCGAAACTCAACGCGCTGGCGGAAGGGATGCATCCGAGTTTCGCCGTCGATGGCGTACTCGACCATGCCCTCGCCCTCCCAGACTCCGATGAGCCAGGAAAGCGGCACAAGTTCGGGCGGCAGGCCCGTGGGGATTTCCATCATGAGCGGAGCTCGTGACGAGGAGGGTTAGCTCTGGCCCTTGAAGAGGCGACGGATGACCACCGTCGCGACGCCGAGGATGCCGAGGACGGCCGCGCCCAGCAGACCCATGAACAGGTACTCGAAAAACATTGGCAGATCCATGCGGCCAGTCTAGCCGAGGCCCCGCCGCTACGACGACGTGAGCACGAGCCCGCCGGCGCCGGTGAGCACGAAGATGAGCGAGGCCGCCCCGAGTACGACGGCCGCACCGCCCAAACTCAGCGACATGCGGTGGATGAACCCCTCGGGTTTCGCGGTGACCAATTGCACGAGCGCCGCAAGAAACACGAGCATGAGCATCGCAATCGGCACCCAGGCCAGCTTGCGATCGTCAGCGGCGAGCACACCGACGAGGGCTGCGGCGACAACTGCCGAGACCCAGACGATGCCGATTCCCACGCGCTCCGATGACATGCATCCCATTGTGCCGGATGCCGCTCGGTACGATGGTGAGCGGAAATGAGAGGGAGGTGCCCGGTGGCAACGCTCGCACTCTTCAGCGCCCGAGGCATCGACGCAGCGCTTCCCGCCCTGGCGCTCCTCCCCCACACGGTGCGCGTCGTCGCGCCCTCAGCCGCCGGGCTCGCCGAGGCGGCACAGGCCGACCTCTATCTCGTTGACGGCACGAACGATCTCGTGTCGGCGAAGCGCCTGAGCCAATTGCTCCACACCGCGGCCCCGCTCGTACCCGTACTGCTCACGCTCACCGAGGGCGGCCTGCCCGCACTCAGCCGCGATTGGGGCCTTGCCGATGTGATCTTGCGCGATGCCGGACCCGGCGAAATTGACGCCCGCATCCGGCTTCTGCACGTGCCGCAGGTTGTTGAGGAGCGCAGTGGCACGGTGCGCGTCGGTTCGCTCATCATCGACGAAGACTCCTATGCCGCAACCTTCCGCGGTCGCACCCTCGATCTCACCTACAAAGAGTTCGAATTATTGCGACACCTGGCTGCGCATCCCGAGGTCGTGTTCACCCGCGAGCGCCTCCTCGACGAGGTCTGGGGCTACGACTACTACGGCGGCACCCGCACAGTCGATGTGCACGTGCGACGCCTGCGCGCCAAACTCGGCGACCACGAGACCGTGATTGGTACGGTGCGCAATGTTGGCTATCGCCTGCTGCGCCCGGGTACTGACGAGGATGCGTTGCTTCCGGGTGCCGGTGACGTCACCGACCTTCGTCCGCTCACGTCGCAGGAGGCTGCCTCATGACCCCATCGCTCACGCCGATTCGCGGTGACGAACTCGGTGCCGCGCTCGGCGCATTCAGTGAAGCCGTGACCACCGTTGACGGGGTCGCTCCCTTTAATGAGGAGACGCTGCTGCGCCCCGAGGCACGCACCGGCTTCGTGATTGATGGCGAGGATGCTCCGCTCGCACTCGCGCTCGGTCACCACCTCGATGACCGCAGCTTTGAAGCCGAGCTTGCCGTGGAGCCGGACGCGCGCCGGGCTGGCCTCGGCCGTGCACTCGTCGAGCGGCTCGTCGAGATCACGGGTGAGCAGCCCTTGAGCGTTTGGGCGCACGGCGATCTCCCCGGCGCCCGCGCGCTCGCTGATCGGCTTGGATTCACGGCGGTACGCACGCTCTATGTGCTTGAGAAGCCGCTCGACGGCGAACTGCCCGCTCCGCAGCCGGCCGCAGGCACCCGCATCCGCGCCTTTGACCCCGCCACCGACGCTGACGCCTGGGTTGCGCTGAATGCCCGCGCGTTTGCCGACCACCCCGAGCAGGGGCGACTGCAACGAGCTGACCTTGACGCTCGGATGCAGCAATCGTGGTTCCGTGCCAATGATTTCCTCGTGCTCGTCGACGAGCACGAGCGGCTCATCGGCTACAACTGGTGCAAGGTCATCGAGAGTGATGCCGGCATCGACGAGGCTGAGATTTACGTCATCGGCATCGACCCGGATGCCGCTCGTGCCGGTCATGGCACGGCGCTCATGCGTGCTGGGATGCAGCACCTGCGCGCGCGTGGCGCGGACTCGGTAGTTCTTTATGTCGACGGCGGAAACGAACGCGCGGTGTCGCTCTATCGGCGCCTCGGTTTCGTGAACCGCGCTGTCGACGTGCAGTACCGCAACTAGCCGCACTTCGAGTGCCTCAGTGCACGAGCCGTCGCGCTGAAACACTCGAAACTCCCGCGCGCTGAGGTTCTCGAAGCGCAGCCACTCACGTTCATCCACCAGTGACAGGATCACCGTCATGAACTTCCCGCTCGACACGCTCGACGACCTTGGTCTCGACCGCTACATCGACCGCGAGCTGAGCTGGCTCGCCTTTAATCAGCGCGTGCTTGAACTCGGCGAGGACAAGTCGCTACCGCTGCTTGAACGCTCCAACTTCCTCGCGATCTTCCCCTCGAACCTCGACGAGTGGTTCATGGTGCGTGTCGCCGGTCTCAAGCGCCGCATCGATACCGGCCTTGCGGTACCGACGCCCGCGGGCGTCGCTCCCACCGACGAACTCGCGCAGATTCGCACCAAGGCGCGCGAGCTGCAGCTGCGCCACGCGGCGGCGTTCAACGATGATGTGCGCCCTGCGCTTGCTGCAGAAGGTATCCGCATCCTCTCGTGGGCCGAGCTCAGCGATGGCGCGCGCGAGCACCTCCACGAAGTCTTCCTCAGCGAGATCTTCCCGGTACTCATGCCGCTCGCCGTCGACCCGGCGCATCCCTTTCCCTATATTTCGGGGCTCTCGCTCAATCTCTCGGTGCGGGTGCACAATCCGGTGACGAAGAAGACTGAATTTGCCCGCCTCAAGGTGCCGCCGGTGCTCCCGCGACTGTTCCCGCTGCGTGCTCCCGAGGGCGAGAGCTGGTTCATCCTGCTCGAGGACCTCATCGCGCACCACCTCGACGCGCTCTTCCCGGGCATGCAGGTCATCGACCACCACGCCTTCCGCATCACCCGCAACGAAGACGTGACGATCGAAGAAGACGAGACCGAGAACCTGTTGCAGGCGCTCGAAAAGGAACTGCTGCGGCGCCGCTTTGGCCCGCCCATTCGCCTCGAGGTCTCGGACGACATGGACGTCGAGACGCTGAACCTTCTCAAGGATGAGCTCGACATCACCGACGACGAGGTCACCGTGCTCTCGGGCCCGCTCGACCTCACCGCGTTGTTCGGTCTCGGCGGCGTGCGTCGCCCCGACCTCAAGTTCGCCACCCACGTGCCGCAGACGGCCGCCGCCTTCCGCACGAGCGATTCCGATGAGCAGGCCGATATTTTCGGCGCGATTGCCGAGCGCGATGTGCTTGTGCAGCATCCCTATGAATCGTTCTCGACGAGCGTGCAGGCGTTCATTGAGCAGGCCGCGAGCGACCCGGATGTGCTCGCGATCAAGCAGACGCTCTACCGCACCTCGGGTGACTCCCCCATCATCGCCTCGCTGATCAAGGCGGCCGAGTCGGGTAAGCAGGTGCTCGCGCTCGTTGAGATCAAGGCCCGCTTCGACGAGCAGAACAATATCGTTTGGGCGCGCAAGCTCGAGAAGGCTGGCGTGCACGTGGTCTACGGCCTGGTCGGCCTCAAGACGCACTGCAAGCTGCTGCAGGTGATTCGCCGCGAGGATGGCCGGCTGCGCACCTACAACCACATCGGCACCGGCAACTACAACCCGAAGACCTCGCGCATCTATGAGGACCTCGGGCTCTTCACCCGCGACGAAGAGGTGTCGGGCGACATTACGCGCCTGTTTAACCAGCTCTCGGGCTACGCGATCGAGCGCGATTTCAAGCGCCTGCTCGTCGCTCCCCTGCACCTGCGCAAGGGCCTGCTTGACCTCATCGAGCAGGAGCGCCAGGCAGCATTGCGCGGCGAGCCGGCCCGCGTGCGCGTCAAGGTGAACTCGATGATCGACGAGCAGTTCATCGACGCGCTCTACGCGGCCAGCCGCGCCGGGGTGCAGGTCGACGTATTCGTGCGTGGCATCTGCGGGGTGCGCCCGGGCGTGCCCGGGATGAGCGAGAACATCCGGGTGCGTTCGGTCATCGGTCGCTACCTCGAGCACTCGCGCATCTTTGCCTTCCACAACGGCGGCGATGAGCAGGTCTATATGGGGTCGGCCGACATGATGCACCGCAACCTCGACCGCCGCATCGAGGCGCTCGTGCGCCTGAGCGACCCCGACCACGTGCAGCAGTGCATCGACATGTTTGAGCTCGCGATGTCGGATGGCACCTCGACCTTCCACATGGGATCAGATGGTGTGTGGACGCGACACCACGTCGACGCTGCGGGCAATCCGCTGCTCGATATGCACGACGAGATGATGCGCCGCATCGTCGCCCGCCCGCGCCTGCACTCACTGCGGTAGCGTCGAGTCGCCAGCCCGCTCGCCAAGCTCAAATGAGGATGCGTTAATGCCAGTTTCCGTGGATCCGGACACCACTGTCTACGCCGCCGGCGCGCTGCTGTGGCGCGTCGAGGCCGGCAAGATACGGGTGCTCCTCATCCATCGCGAACGTCACGGCGACTACTCGCTGCCGAAGGGCAAAGTGGATGCGGGAGAAACGCTCCCCGAGACCGCCGTTCGTGAGGTTTGGGAAGAGACGGGCTACCGAGTCGCACTCGGCGCGCCGCTCGGGTTCATCGACTATGTGCTTCCCTCGGGACGCCCGAAGGAAGTGCACTACTGGTCGTGCGAGATCGGTGAGGCCGACTACCAGGCCCACGAGTTTCGGCCCAATAGCGAGGTCGACCAGCTCGAGTGGATGTCACCGAAGAAGGCCCTCGCACGCCTGAGCTATGAGCGCGATCGCGAGGTCGTGCAATTGCTGCTCGATCGCATTGAGCGCGGCGTTGCCCGCACCTTTCCGATCATTGCGCTACGGCATTCCAAGGCGGTGCCGCCGCTGTCCTGGCCCGGCGATGACGACTCGCGACCGCTCACCGCACGCGGCAAAGCGCAGTCTGAGCAGATCGTGCCGATCTTGCGGGCCTATCTGCCGCAGCGCATCGTGACGTCGACGGCCGTTCGCTGCCGCGCAACTATTGCGCCGCTCGCACATGAGGTCGGCATCACGCCCGAAAGTGTGCGCGCACTTTCGCAATCGGCAAGCGCATCCGATGGCGCGATTCGCCAGGTATTCGATGGCATCCTCGCCGCTCGCGACGCGGTCGTCGTGTGCAGCCACTCGCCAGTGATGCCGGAGATCGTCTCGAGCCTCGCCCACGCCACCCAGACGCGTCTGAGCGGTCTCTCGCGCCAGGCAATGTTGTCGACGGCCGAATGCTCCGTCATGCACGTTCCAAGCGATGATCCGAGCCGCGGCATCGTTGCGGCAGAGACTCACGGGCCAATTATTTAGCGCCTCCGACGAGGGGTTTTGCGAGAACGTCACTAGTGACGAGCGCACTTAAGAATGCCATTCGTTTACCTTACGTTCACCTGCGCACCGCCGCGCGGTCACCGACGACCCTTAGCGTCACTGCGAACCCGTTCTGGTTCCCAAACCACCTGCATGGAGGACATTCAATGAAGCTTTCGCGCGTCGGCACCTCGCTCGCCATGACCGCCATCGCCGCTCTTACGCTCGCTGGCTGCGCCGGCGGCGGCACCCCCGCTGCGACCGACGGTGCTGCCACCGACGGTGCCGCTTCGACCGACGGCGCTTCGGCCGGCGGCTCGCTCTCGGGCAACCTCGAGGCCACGGGCGCCAGCTCGATGGAAAAGGCTCAGGTTAACGGCTGGGTCCCCGGCTTCCAGGCTGTTCAGCCGGACGTCGTCGTGAACTACACCGCAACCGGTTCGGGCACCGGCCGCGAGAACTTCCTCGCTGGCCAGTCGCACTTCATCGGTTCGGACCGCGCCTACAAGCTTGACGAGATCTCGGCTGGCGGCTTCTCGCTCTGCGCCGACGGTACCCCGCTCGTCGAGTTCCCGGCCTACATCTCGCCGATCGCAATCGCCTACAACCTCCCGGGCGTTGAGAGCCTCAAGCTCGACGCAACCGTGATCGCCAACATCTTCGCTGGCAAGATCACCACCTGGAACGACCCGGCCATCGCCGCCCTCAACGAAGGCGTCGAGCTCCCCTCGTCGAACATCACCGCTGTGCACCGTGGTGACAAGTCGGGCACCACCGGCAACTTCCTCTCGTACCTCGAGGAAGCCGCTCCCGAGGCTTGGACCTACGGCACCGACGACACCTTCCCGGCTGAGCTCGGTGGCGAGTCGGCAGACAAGACCGCTGGTGTTGCTGCTGCAATCGAGGGTGGCGAGAACACCATCGGTTACCTCGACGCCTCGGCTGCTTCGAACCTCCAGGTTGCTGAGATCAAGTCGGGCAACGACTTCGTTGCTTACTCGCCCGAGGCTGCTGCTGCAGTCGTCGGCGGCTCGCCGCTCGAAGAGGGCCGCGAGAAGACTGACGTCGTCTACAAGCTCGACTACACCGGCGTTGAGGGTGCTTACCCGATCGTCCTCGTCTCGTACCTCATCGGTTGCTCGGAGTACAAGGACGCCGCCACTGGTGAGCTCGTGAAGGCGTACTTCGAGTACGTCGTCTCGGAAGAGGGCCAGGCTGCTGCCGTTGAGGCCGCCCAGAGCGCGCCGATCTCGGACGAGGTCCGCACCGCTGCTCTCGACGCGATCGCGACCATCAAGTAGCAATTCCTTGATTCGAGCCTGACTCGAATCACCAGACGATCTCGCCCGGTGCCGCGCTTATCGCCGGCACCGGGCCTGATCGTTTGAATGGAAACTCCCACCCCAAGTCCTCCAGCTCGAAGCTTCGCCAGGAAGGCCACTTTGATGTCGAGTACCGACACCGCTACCCCGACAGCGCCAACGCGTCCGGCCACCGTCCGGCGCGTGGGTGACACCGTATTTCAAACAATTTCGACCACCTCGGGCGCGCTCATCCTCGCGATCCTCGCCGCGGTGTTTATCTTCCTGCTCGCGCAGGGTGCCCCGGCCATCTTCTCGCCGGTCACCGACGCGAATGACGACCACCTGCGTGCCACGGCCGGCAGCTTCGGCGACTACGTGCTCCCGCTCGTGTTCGGTACCGTGTGGTCCTCGCTGCTCGCCATGCTCATCGCGTTGCCGGTCGGCATCGGTGTGGCGCTGTTCATCAGTCACTTCTCGCCGCGTCGTTTCGCCGGCCCCCTCGGCTTCGTCATTGACATGCTCGCGGCGGTTCCCTCGGTCGTCTTCGGTCTCTGGGGCATCCTGGTGTTTGCGCCCATCGCCGGCCCGCTCTACTCCTGGCTCGGCGAGAACATGTCGTGGATTCCGCTGTTCTCGGACAACCCGACCCCGACCGGTAAGAACATGATGACCGCAGCCATCGTGCTCGCAATCATGATCCTGCCGATCATCACCTCGCTCAGCCGCGAGATCTTCCTGCAGACCCCGCGCCTGCACGAAGAGGCTTCGCTCGCCCTCGGCGCCACGCGCTGGGAGATGGTCCAGCAGGCAGTCTTCCCGTACGCCAGCTCGGGCATCTTCGCATCCGGCATCCTCGCCCTGGGTCGCGCACTCGGCGAGACGATGGCCGTCACCATGGTGCTCTCATCGTCACCGATCATCACGTTCGAGCTGCTCTCCTCTGAGAACCCGCAGACGATCGCCGCAAGTATCGCCAAGAACTTCCCCGAGGCTCACGGCACCGACTCGTCGACGCTCATCGCCGGTGGTCTGGTGCTGTTCGCGATCACCCTTGCGGTGAACTCGATCGGCCGCTGGATCGTCGCTCGCGGCAAGAAGTAGGAGCTGACCAACATGACTACTGCAACTACAACTCCTGCCGTCGCCACGCGACCGCAAAACTCGCTCACCGCGGGTCGGCTGCCGAAGGGTGCAAGCGCCGCGATTCTGCTCGGCAGCTTCGTCGTCAGCGCCATCATCTTCCTCATCGCTTGGATGGCCTCGGGCGACCCGTTCTTCACCGTTGTGGAGCGCTCGGGCAAGCTCACGCTCAACTTCAACTGGGGCGGCTGGCTCGCACTCGGTGCGGTCATCTACCTCATCGCGATCTACGGCATCTCGCGCGCCGTTGAGGGCCCCCGTCAGGCCACCAACCGCTTTGTCATGGGCCTCGTGACGACCGCGTTCGTGCTCGCGATCATCCCGCTCGCCTCGCTCATCTACACGCTCGTCGTGAACGGCCTCCCCGGCATCGTGCAGCCGAACTTCTTCACCAACGACGCGTCGGTTCCCGGCCAGCGTGGTGCGCTGCACGCGATCGTGGGTACGCTGCTCATCACCCTCGCGACCTCGCTCATCTCGGTGCCAATCGGTATCTTCACGGCCATCTACCTCGTTGAGTACGGCAAGGGCAACATCATGTCGAAGGCGATCAACTTCTTCGTCGACGTGATGACCGGCATCCCCTCTATCGTCGCGGGTCTGTTCGCCTACGCCCTATTCGCGCTCATCACCACGGCCACCGGTGGCGACCTCACGACGGTGCGCGCCGGTATCGTTGGTGCGATCGCGCTCGTGGTGCTCATGATCCCGACTGTCGTGCGCTCGAGCGAAGAGATGATCCGCCTTGTCCCCCATGAGCTTCGTGAAGCCTCGTACGCGCTCGGTGTGCCGAAGTGGCGCACGATTAGCAAGGTTGTGCTCCCCACCTGTCTCGCGGGTCTCGTGACCGGTGTGCTTCTCGCCATCGCTCGCGTCATCGGTGAAACCGCTCCGCTGCTTGTTGCCGCGGGTCTGTTCCTCCGCATGAACGGCGACCTGTTCAACAACCAGATGGCATCACTCCCGACGTTCGTCTACCAGCAGTGGGGCTTCACCACCGAAGAGGGCAACCTGCTTGCCTGGGGTGGCGCGCTCATGCTTCTCGTCATCGTCATGCTCCTCAACGTGGTCGGCCGCCTCGTGTCCCACTTCTTCTCCCCGAAGGGCGACCGCTAGGTCGGGCCCGCGCGATTTTTAGAATTTAGAAAAGGAACTCTCTATGTCTAAGAGCATTGAAATCAAGGACCTCGACATCTACTACGACAAGTTCAAGGCTGTCGAGAATGTCAACATGACGATCGAACCGAAGAGCGTCACCGCCTTCATCGGCCCCTCGGGCTGTGGCAAGTCGACCGTGCTGCGTTCGATCAATCGCATGCACGAGGTCATCCCCAAGGCCTGGGTTGACGGCCAGATCCTCCTCGACGGCGACGACCTCTACGGCGCAGGCGTTGACCCGGTGCGCGTGCGCAGCCAGATTGGCATGGTCTTCCAGCGTCCGAACCCCTTCCCCACCATGTCGATTGGCGAGAACGTGCTTGCGGGCGTGAAGCTCAACAACAAGCGCATCTCGAAGAAGGACGCCGACGAACTCGTCGAGACCTCGCTTCGCGGCGCCAACCTCTGGGAAGAGGTCAAGGACCGTCTCGACGCCCCGGGCGCCGGCCTCTCGGGTGGTCAGCAGCAGCGTCTGTGCATCGCGCGCGCCATCGCGGTGAAGCCCGACGTGCTCCTCATGGACGAGCCCTGCTCGGCGCTCGACCCGATCTCGACGCTCGCGATTGAGGACCTCATCCACGAACTCAAGACCGACTACACGATCGTCATCGTGACGCACAACATGCAGCAGGCGACCCGTGTGTCGGACAAGACCGGCTTCTTCAACATCGCTGGCACCGGCAAGCCCGGCAAGCTCATCGAGTTTGACGAGACCCGCACGATCTTCGAGAACCCGGCGAACCAGCAGACCCAGGACTACGTCACCGGCCGCTTCGGCTAAGCCCGCGTAGTGCGCGCTACGGCCCCGGCTCCCTTGTGGAGTCGGGGCCTTTTCGCATGAAAAATGCCGGACCGCAGAACGCCTCTCGGCGGAAGGCCGCTCGCAGCGGCGAAAAATGGAGCCCGGGGTTACTGCGGCCCGGCAGGTCACCACTGTACCCGGCGAATCGGGATGCGCTCAAGGGCACGTTGCTCGCGCTGCGCGAACAGGCAGCATCCGCGTTCTAGTCGAGTCGGCCGTCGCGCGCCAGAGCCGCCGAAGCCGCAAGATCCTTCGAGAATTCGAGGTAGCGAGCCGAGCGCAGGGTGACGAGCGAGGCGTGCTCGGGGTCATCCGCATCCGTGACTTCGGCGAGCGCGTGGCTTCCGAGTGACATCACGGCGCTGAACGCGGCGGCGCGAGCCAGTGCATCCGCAAAGTCGCCGACGAACGCACCGCGCAAGATCTCTTCGGTGAGCGCACGAATCTCACGCGGGCCGGTCGGCTCAACCGCCCCGGCCACGATATGGCTGATCGAACGGTCAACCGCGACGCCGCGGCGGTACACCTCGGCGGTGCCGACAGCATCTCGCGAAACCGCTGCGTGGATGAGATACAGCCGCCAGAGCGATCCCGGCAGTGAGCGGGCCGCTGAGCGCGACCAGAGTTCGGCCACATCGTCGATGCCATTCTCGATCGTGTAGCGCACCGTGCGGGCGACCACCTCGGGGTCATCACTCCCCCGCACCCGGTGGAGCAGCGCCTGCGCGGTCTCATGCGCGATGCGGCTGATCGTCGCGGGATCTTCGGCGCCTTTGACAACATCGAACGCCTCGATCGGCAGGCGCACTGGACGGTGCGGTCGCTCCATACGTGCTCTCCTTTCAATCGCGGCTTGCGCATCTAAGTCTGCGCGCCCAAGGGCGAGGATGCGAACTCGTTCGCTTGTCGCGCATCCCGCGTTGCCGGGCGGGTCGTGCCCGCCGCCGCCGTAGGCTGGCAGTCATGGCCCTTCGTAGTGACTCCCCCGCCCCCGATGCTGCCCGCGATGACGCTGCCCTGAGCGGCACCGTGGATGGGCGGAGCTTGCCCGAACACACGGTCAAGCGAGTCACGGCCGCGGTGCTTGCAGTGGTGCTGCTTGTGACGCTCTTCGTGCCCTGGTGGCTCACTGACCCGGTCGTGCGACTTGAGTTCCCCGTGTTCGCCGGCTGGCAGCTGTTCGCGGCCGGGCTCGGCATTGCGCCGTTTGCGGGTTACACGGGCTTTTCGGTGTTCGGCAATGTATTGCTCGGTGTCGTGCCGGTATTGCCCTTGCTAGTACTCATTGCGCTGCTCGTGGTGCGGGCCACGAAGCCGCGAGCGCTCCCGGGAACGACCATCGTGCTCTGGGCCGTGTTTGCGTTCCTCGCCGCGATATGGCTGGTTGTGCTCGGCTGGGCGCGACTCAACGCCACGCAGGGCGAGCATCCGGCCACCTGGGGGCTACTCATCGCAACGATCGTGTCGCTGTTCACCGCAACCGCGTTCGGCAATTGGTGGCGGCTCGGCGAGAAGTCGCTGTGGCCGCGGCGCGGCGGCCTGCGCCTTGGTGCCGCCGAAGAGCCCAATGATGGCGATGCGCTGACGACCGAACAATTGCTCCAGGCGCTCGATGAGGAGGATGCGGCGAAGCCTGCCCCCGACGACGAGGGTGACAAACCGAGTCGCTAGAGGCGCTACCCTAGTAGCCGACGGGCCTATAGCTCAGCTGGCAGAGCATCGGACTTTTAATCCGCGGGTCGCGGGTTCGAGCCCCGCTGGGCCCACTTACTTTCCTCACGTGTTCACCTGAGACTCACCGGAAGCTCGGCAAGACTGCTTCGAACGGTCGCACCGCGCGGCCGAAACGGAGGCTCATCATGACGGACTTCGCCGATATTGACCCAGATGTGCTTGGCCTCGACGTGAGCGAGTGGGTCAACTCCGATCCGATTGACGCCGCATCGCTGCGCGGGCAGGTGGTCATGGTCGAGACCTTCCAAATGCTCTGCCCCGGATGCATTGAGCACGGCCTGCCGACAGCCCGCCGCGTACACAATGCGCTGAGCAATCAGGGCGTTCGAGTGCTCGGCCTGCACACGGTGTTTGAGCACCACAAGGTGCAAGATGCGGATGCGCTGCGCGTGTTCGTCGCCGAGTATCGCTTCCCCTTCCCCATCGGTATTGACCGACCGGTTCCTGGGCGGGCGATCCCCTCGACAATGGACCGCTATCAATTGCAGGGCACCCCCTCAACGCTCGTTGCCGATCGAGCCGGACGCATCCGCAGCATCTCGTTCGGCCAGGTCGACGAGATCAAACTCGCCGCACTGCTCGGACGAGTGCTCGCCGAGCCAGCGCCGGAAGGCTAGCTACATCGCCCCAAACGCGAGGCTGGCCGCCAGCGCGAACATGATGAGCGCGATGACCACATCGAGGATGCGCCATGACAGCGGCTTCGCGAACAGCGGCCGCAGAAAGCGCGCACCAAAGCCGAGTGTGAAGAACCAGGCGAAACTCGCCGAGGCCGCCCCCGCTCCAAACCACCAGCGATTCTCGGCGTAGCTCGTTGCGACCGACCCCATGAGCATCACGGTGTCGAGGTAGACGTGCGGGTTAAGCCAGGTAATTGCCGCGATCGAGAGCATGACGAGCTTGAGCGAGGTGCGCGAGCCACCCTCATCCGTGTTGAGCACCTCGGGCTTGAACGCGCGCCGCAACGCGAAGATGCCGTAGCCAATCAGGAACAGGATGCCGCCCCAGCGAATGACGCCCAGGAGCCACGGCACGAGTTGCAGGAGTGCCCCGAGACCGAAGATGCCGAAGAAGATGAGGATCGCATCCGAGCTCGCACAAAACAGCACCACCGGTAACACATGCTCGCGACGCAAGCCCTGCCGAAGCACGAACGCGTTCTGTGCGCCGAGCGCAATAATGAGCGAGAGACTGAAGCCGAAACCGGCGAGCGCCGCAGCAACGGCAGTGGACTGAGTGAGCACCCAGCGAGCGTATTGACTCGCACAACAACAGTCCAGTTCAGGATTCTTGGCCTACATTAGTAGCTCTAATGGAACTTGAACTCGCGCGCCTGCGCGCCCTCGCCGCCGCCGTCGACCAGGGCACTTTCGACGCGGCCGCCGCGGCGCTGCACGTCACCCCGTCGGCGATCAGCCAGCGCATCCGCGCACTCGAAAAGGATGCAGGTCGGGTGCTGCTCATTCGCTCCCGACCCGTGGTGCCGACCGCCGCTGGCGAGAGCCTGCTGCGCCTCGCGCGCCAAATCGACGTGCTCGCGGCCGACGCGGCGCTCGCACTCGACGGGCCCGCCGCATCCCTGCCCATCGCCGTCAATGCCGACTCGCTCTCGACCTGGGTGTTGCCGACGCTTGCGCCGCTTGCCGCCGAGATCGCGTTCGAGTTTCACCGCGGCGACCAATCGCGCACGCTCGAGCAATTGCGCGCCGGCACGGTGGTCGCGGCCATCAGCTCTGATGATGAGCCGGTGCAGGGATGCACGGTCAGCAGGCTTGGCGCCATGCGATATCTGCCGGTTGCTGCGGCCTCGTATTGCGCCCGTTGGTTTCCGAATGGCGCGGATGCGGCAACGCTCGCACACGCGCCGGTGCTCGAGTTTGATGAGCACGATGATCTGCAGCGGCAGGTGCTCGAGCGCATCGCCCCTGGCGCCGCACCGCCGCGACATCGGGTGCCCGGCTCGGTCGACTTCGCGGCGGCAGCGCGTCTCGGCTTCGGCTGGGGCATGGTGCCCGAGCCGCAGCTCACGGCCGATCTCGTGCCTATCCTCGCGGATGCGGCGATCGATGTGCCGCTCTACTGGCACGCCTGGACGCTGGGCACGCCAGCCCTCGAGCGCACTGCGGCAGCACTCCTGACCGCGGCGGCGCAGTCACTGCGATAGCAGAGAACTGCCTAGAGACCACGTGCGGTGAGCCAACCCATCGCATCAATTGGCTGGCCAGCCACCACCACTTCAAGGTGCAGGTGACAGCCGGTGGAAAGACCGGTGGTGCCAGCGAGCGCAATAGCTTGCCCCGCGACAACCCGTTCACCCACCCGTACACCGAGCCCGCCATCGGCAATATGCGAATACGAAATGCGGGTGCCATCGGCGAGCATAATTTCAATGTGATTGCCGTAGGTACCGAGCCAGCCTGAGTAGGTCACCGTGCCCGCAGCGACCGCATAGATGGTAACGCCGCAGGTTCCGCCGGTCACGAAATCGGTACCGTAGTGCATTGCCGAACCGCCATTGACTGGATGCGTACGCGGACCAAACGGGCTGGAAATCGTTGCGTTCGCCATCGGTGCGGCAAACCCGAGCGCATTCACGGCACCGGGTGGCGAGGCGAGCAATGTCTGGCGCGTTGCGATCATGGTCGACAGATAGCTCGTGGGCGCCACGTTATAGCCGAGTTCGCGCAGGATATCGGCGAGCACATTCTGGTTGTTCTCGGCGATATTGAGCTGGCTCGTGAGCCATTGCTGCGCCGCCACGGCGTCAGTCTTGGCCGTTTCAGCTTCGTCTTCGAGCCGTTCAGCTTCGTCGCGCGCGACCTCAGCGCTGTCGAGTAGCCGGTCGATTTCGATCGCGGTGGCCTCGGCGAGGGCGCTGAGTTCAGACTCGTTCACCGAGAGCGCCGAGACGACACCGTATTGGTAGAGCAGGTCATCGTGCGGGTCGACCGAGAGGAACACCCCGAGCTCGGGAGGAACGACGTAGCTTCCCGAACGCATTCGTTGCACGAGCATCCCGACCGTTTCGTCAGAGAGGGTCGCGTTATCGCGCAGGATTGTCGCGTCAGCCTCGAGCTGATCGACGGTGCCGCGCGCTTCTTCGGCGGCGGTGCGGGCGAGATCGTAGGCAGCGCCGGTCTGGTCAACCTTCGTTTGTGCCTCGCGCAGCGCATCGTCGATGAGCTTGAGTTGCGCCTCAACCTGTCTCGCGAATTGCGCCACCGCGGCCGGGTCACCGGCCACGCGCTGCATGTCTTCGCGGGTGGCGAAGTCGATTACACCGAGGTCGGGCGCACCTGTGGGCGTCGAAGCGGGTGGCGTCACGCCCGGCGTGGGTGTTGCTATCGGGGCGCCGCCGCTGGTCGGCGGCGTCGTGGGGCCAGCCGTCTCAGTTGGATTGCTCGGTGTCGGATTGCTCGGTGTCGGATCGCTCGGTGTCGGGTCGCTTGGCACCGGGTCGGTAGATGTCGGGTCGCTCGGTGCCGGGTCACTCGGCGTGGGATCAGTGGTTGACCCGGGATCGCTCGGTGGCGTGGAATCGCTCGGGGGCGCCGGATCAGCCGGTTCTGCGACCGGCGGCGCGGCCGGGTCAACCGTGCGCACGGCCGGTGCCGCAGGACCTGCGACCGCCGCGAGCGCTGGGCCCCCGAGCAAAAGGGTGGATGCGGTGAGCGCTGCGAGCATCCAGCGGGCACGCTTCGGTACTGCTACCGACCAATTGCCACTCATGCGACCGCCCGCCACCTGAGGGGAGCGCATCCTTGCGACTTCTCCCTTGATAACGCCCATTGTCCACCCTGAACCTGAATCAAGTCCACTATTCAACCCAGACTTCTTCACACCTCGGTCTATTTCGCTGTGTTTCGTGCTACCTCCGCGTTGTTGGCTCGGTCACGTACTCTGCATGCAGGCACCGGCACCGGTGCCGAGCCGCCCTGGCTAGCCCGAATCACAGGTTTCTTCGGAGGACGCGATGACAAAACGACGCCGCGATCTGCCCGATGATGCGCCGAGGCCAACACAAGACGAACTCGACGAGGCGCGGCACCTGGGCGCACTCACCGGCGTGATGCCGGTGTTCGCCGAATACTTGGAAGGCTCGGAAGCCGCCCGCTCCCCCGAGGTGCCCGCCCACCTCTACGAAGAAGACGCCGACCCTGGCGACAATTGGGCCTATGGCCCCGACGGCTCACGCATGTGGGGGCGCTTCGGTGCCGCAGGCCTGCTCGCCCTCGATCGCAACCGCGGTGTGCTGCTGCAACACCGCGCCGCCTGGAGCCACTTCGGCGGCACCTGGGGGATTCCCGGTGGCGCCCTGAATCGTGGCGAAGATGCACACACCGCCGCGATGCGCGAAGCGTTCGAAGAAGCTGCCGTGCCGCCGGATGCGCTTGATCCGCTGTTCAGTCGAGTGGTCGACCTCGGTTTCTGGCGATACACGACCCTCGTCGCCGAAACCACCCGCACGATCGAAGCGCGCATCACCGATGAAGAATCAGCCGGCCTTGCCTGGGTCGCGCCGAGCGAACTCGAGCGATTGAAACTGCATCCCGGTTTCGGCAGTTCGTGGCCGGTGCTGCGCACCCAATTGGGCCCGCGGCCGCTCCTCGTCGTCGATGTCGCCAATGTCATGGGTGCGAAACCCGACGGCTGGTGGCGTGATCGCGCGGGCGCCGCGGCACGGCTCATCCGCGACCTTGCTCGGGTCGCCACGACTGGTGTTGATGCAGCGCTCTTCGACATGGATGCGGCGGTCGTGTGGCCGCGCGTCGTATTCGTCGTCGAAGGGCAGGCTGTGACGGATGCGGTGCTCACCGAGTCGCGCCACCCGCGGGTGAGCGTGGTGGCCGCCTCGGGCGCGGGTGATGACCGCATCCTCGAAGCAGTTTCGGAGGCCGCGAGCGCCGCTCCTGAACTGCCGATTCTGCTCGCGAGCAGTGACCGCGAATTGCGTGCGCGCGCCGCTGAGTTTGGCGCGAACGCCATCGGGGGCGCAGCCGCGTTGCAGCTCGCGCCAGACGACGAATAGGCAAGGCCGACGATGAGTAGGTGAATTCCACAGCCAGACTCGCCTGGCGCTCAGCCCACCCGTCGTAACATGCAAAAGAGCGTCGGGATCACCGATCGAAACCGCGAGGGAGCTATGCACCGGAACACAAGCGCGGTCGTACGCGCCGGTTTTGTCGCCGAGTTCGGCCAGGAACCCGCCGGCATTTGGTCGGCTCCTGGTCGTGTGAGTCTCATGGGTGACCACACCGACATCGAAGACGGCATCACTTATGGCTTCACCTACGAGGCCCGTTCTGCCGTCGCCGTGCGCCTGCGCGACGACGACCAGATCAGCATTCGCACTGACCTCACCGATGAGCAGGTCGAAACGACGCTCGCCGAACTCACCCCGCCGACCGAGCACAGTTGGAAGGACTACCCGCTCGGCGTGATTTGGGCGATGCGCAATTGGCTCGCCGACCGTCCCGCCGACGACGAGGGCGCGACCCCACGAACGGCGACGGGGCTCGACCTCTTCATTACGACTGATGTGCCGATCGGCGGCGGACTGGCTTCGAGCGCATCGCTTTGTGCAGCGCTCACGGTCGCGCTCAACGAACTTTGGGATCTCGATGTCGACCGCTATCGGCTCGCCCGCTTCGGCCACGAGGTCGAGAATGTCTATATCGGCGCCTCGGCCGGCATGTCCGATCACGTGACCGTGCTGTCGGGCGATGAAGACCACGATGTGTTCTTTGACGCCCGCGGCGGCGATGTTTCGCTCATCGATGTGCCAGCGCTTGCCGCTGAGGGCTTCGCGCCAATCCTGATCGAAAGCGGCGAGACCCACCGTAATTGGGCTGGCACCGTCAACGATCGCCACGAGGCGTGCCAGCGTGTGTCGCGCACGCTTGGGCTCCAGGCGCTGCGTGAAATGGATGCGGACGATCTGCAGGCGGCGGCCGAGCGTGTCGATCCGGTCGATTTTCAGCGGGCACGGTACATCGTGACCGAGATTCAGCGCGTGCTTGATTTCACGCGGCTCTTGCGCACCGAGGGTGCGAGCGCGGTCGGGCGGCTCTTTACCGAGTCACAGCAGTCATTGCGGGATGATTTTGAGGTGTCGACGAAGCGGGTCGACACGATCTGTGAGATTGCGCTCGCCGCTGGGGCTACCGGTGCCCGGATGACAGGATCTGGTTTTGGCGGGTCGGTGTTTGCGCTCGTGCCGCTCGAACACGTTGACCAATTGCGGTCAATGCTTGCCGAGGCGTACGCCGAGTACGGCTGGGAGGGCCTCGAAATCTACGAGGCGCACTCCTCCCCCGGCGCCCGCCGCGACGCGTAGGGCGCAGGGGTCTCGATACGCTTCGCTACTCGACCAACCAGGGAATCTGGTTGGTCGAGTAGCGCGAAGCGCGTATCGAGACCACCCACGCACCGCTTACAGCTGCGAGCGCTCCGCAGTCTCCACGACATTCGCGAGCAGCAGCGCCCGGGTCATCGGTCCGACCCCACCGGGGTTCGGCGACACCGCGCCAGCCACATCCCACACTGCCGGGTCGACATCGCCGCGCACCTTCGACTTGCCCGTGTCGGGGTCTTCAATGCGCGAAACACCCACATCGAGCACTGCCGCGCCCGGCTTCACCCAATCGGGCTGCACGAGCGAGGCCGAACCGGCCGCCGCGATGATCACGTCGGCCGTGCGCGCGATGGCGCCGATGTCGGGCGTACCCGTGTGCGTCAGTGTCACCGTCGCATTGATGCTGCGGTGGGTGAGCAGCGAACCGATTGAGCGACCCACCGTCACACCACGACCAATCACCACGACATGCTTGCCATCGAGCGAGATGCCGTTGCGCTGCAGCAACTCGATGCATCCGCGCGGAGTGCACGGCAGCGGCGAGTGAATTGGCGTTTTGGCATTGAGCACGAGTCGACCAAGGTTCATTGGATGCAGACCATCCGCATCCTTGGCCGGATCGATCCGCTCGATCACCGCATCCTGATCAATGTGCTTCGGCAACGGGAGCTGCAGAATGTAGCCGGTGCACGCTGGATCGGCGTTGAGCGCATCGATAGCTGCCTCAACGTCGTCCTGAGTGGCATCCGCGGGGAGGTCCACGCGAATCGACTCAATGCCCACGGCCTCGCAATCGCGGTGCTTGCCCGCGACATAGAGCTGCGAGCCCGGGTCGTTACCGACGAGCACCGTCGCAAGGCCTGGCACGATACCGGCCTCGCGCAACTTGGTGACACGCTCGCGCAGTTCGTCCTTGATTTGGCCCGCGGCAAACGTGCCATCAAGTCGACGCGCGGTCATGCGTAGACCAGGCCCTCGTAAAGCGGGAAAGCCTGGGCGAGCGCGGCGGTGCGAGCCTTGAGCGCGGCGATGTCGGGGTTCGGCTTGAGGGCCGAGGCGATGACATCAGCAACCTCGGCGAATTCGGCGTCGCCGAAGCCGCGGCTCGCAAGCGCCGGCGTGCCGATGCGCAGGCCCGAGGTGACCATCGGCGGGCGCGGGTCGTTCGGCACCGAGTTGCGGTTCACCGTAATGCCGACCTCGTGCAGCAGGTCTTCGGCCTGCTTGCCATCGATCACCGCGTCGCGGAGGTCAACGAGCACGAGGTGCACCTCGGTGCCGCCGGTGGTGAGGGCGATACCCGCCTCGCGCACATCGGCCTGGGTGAGGCGCTCGGCGAGCAGCTGGGCACCGCGGAGCGTGCGCTCCTGGCGGTCGCGGAATTCCGGCGTCATCGCGAGCTTGAACGCGGTGGCCTTTGCCGCAATGACGTGCATGAGCGGGCCGCCCTGCTGGCCCGGGAAGACTGCCGAGTTGATCTTCTTCGAGAGTTCGGCGTCGTTGGTGAGGATGAGGCCCGAGCGCGGGCCACCGATCGTCTTGTGCACCGTCGACGAAGTGACGTGGGCGTGCGGCACCGGGTTCGGGTGCAGGCCCGCGGCGACAAGGCCAGCGAAGTGGGCCATGTCGACCCAGAGGTAAGCGCCCACCTCGTCGGCGATCGCGCGGAACGCAGCGAAGTCGAGCTGACGCGGGTAGGCCGACCAACCGGCGATGATCACCTTCGGCTGGTGCTCGAGCGCGAGGCGACGCACCTCATCCATGTCGACGAGGCCAGTCTCGTAGTTCACGCCATAGGCGGCCACGTTGTAGAGACGGCCCGAGAAGTTGATCTTCATGCCGTGCGTGAGGTGGCCACCGTGGTCAAGCGAGAGGCCGAGGATGGTGTCGCCAGGGGTGGCGAGGGCGTGGAGCACGGCGGCGTTCGCCGAGGCACCCGAGTGGGGCTGCACGTTCGCGAACTCGGCGCCGAACAGCTGCTTCGCGCGGTCGCGGGCGAGGTCTTCAGCGACATCGACGACTTCGCAGCCGCCGTAGTAGCGGCGGCCGGGGTAACCCTCGGCGTACTTGTTCGTGAGCACGCTGCCGACAGCCTCAAGCACCGAACGGGGCACGAAGTTTTCGGAGGCGATCATCTCGAGCGTGTTGCGCTGACGCTCGAGTTCGCCCTGTAGCACCGCGTTGATCTCGGGGTCGACCTGCGAAAGCGGAAGGTTCTGGTAATCGGACACGTGGGACTCCTTAGTCATTCCGGCTCTGCGAACTGGATGGTCTTGGTGTCGGCGAGCCCAGGCGTGCGGCTCGTGATCCGTGGCCGCTCCCCGATGGTGACCCACCTGACGCCAGTCGCGACTCGAACAATCCTAGACCTAGCATCCGGGGTCGTTGCCGCAGATGACCGGATGTGTCGCTACTGTGCCGGCGTGGCCCCGCCGCGTAGCGCATCCTGTCGCCGCTTCATGCGCAGGTCGATGATGACCGACATGATTGTCGCGCCCGCAATGAGCGTGAGATAGAACGCGCCCGGCGCACTGAAGCCGAAGTCGTCGAGGAGGAGCCCGCCGAGGTAGGCGCCCGAAGCTATGCCGAGGTTGAATCCCGAGGTGTAGAGGGCGCTCGCAAGATCGCGCTGATTGTTCGGCG
This sequence comes from Gulosibacter macacae, assembly GCF_003865375.1. GTDB lineage: Bacteria > Actinomycetota > Actinomycetes > Actinomycetales > Microbacteriaceae > Gulosibacter > Gulosibacter macacae. The sequence goes on from NZ_RQVS01000004.1 coordinate 104,875, forward strand.
AAACCGCGATGAGCCGCGATTGCAGCAACACCGGCATGAAGCCCATCGACACGCCCCACACGAGGATGCCGACGATGACGAGGGCAAATTGACCGGGCAGGAGCGCCACTAATCCGCCACCGATGAGCATGAGCGCGGCCGACACATAAAAGCCGATGCGCGGGCGACCGGTGAAGATCGTGCCGGTGAGCGCGGTCGCGATCGCGGCGGCGACGCCATAACCGAAAAGCACTGCTGGGAGCCATGGTTCGGGCAGGGAGCCCGGACCAAGAAGGTAGGGCGAGATATAGGAATAGAAGCCGTACTGCCCGGTCATGATCAGTGCGCAGAGGATGCACGTGAGTACGACCATCCGCATCGATCGATTCGGCCGTGGCGGCAGATTGGCCGCGCGACCGATCTGCTCGGGGTCACCAAGGGCACCCGGGGCGGGCTGCACTTCGATCGGTGAGGTGTCGACGGGCACGCGATCGGCACCGCGCGGCAGTACAAACCAGAGCAGCACCGCGACCACGAGGCAGCTCAGCGCGAGCACGACGAAGGTCCAGCGCCAGCCGACGAACTGGCCGAGGGCGGTCCCGAGCGGCACGCCGAGTACGAAGGCAAGGCCACCACCGCCCGAGGTAATTGACACCGCTTTCGTGAGGTTTTCACGGCTCACGAGGGTGCCCGTGTAGGCGGTCACCGAAGCCCAGAAGACCCCATGCGCGATGCCGGTGAGGATGCGCGTAAGCACGATGAGCGAGTAGGTCGGAGCGATTGAGGTGAGGAGCGTGCCGACCACGAAGGTCGTAAGCACCGCCACGAGCAGGATGCGCTTCGGCACCCGGTGCAGGAGCGCCATGAGCGGCGTCGAGGTGATCACCACGGTGAACGCGAAGATCGACATGAGTAGGCCCACCTGCGAGTCACTCACCCCGAGGTCGGGGCTCATGAGGTGCATGAGGCCCGTCGGCAACATCTCGATAGTGATCGACATGAACGTCGCCGCCGCGAGCATGATCAGCGGCAGCAGCGGGAGTTTTTCAGTGGTCGTGGGCACCGATAGAGCCTACGCGTCACCAGTAGCACTTGATAGGTGCCAATCTCCGCCTCACAGCACGCTATGTCTGCTGTGAGGGGAGATAGGTGGCTGTGAGGCGGGAATTGGCACGCGACCGCCGCGACCGTTGTCGTACGCTGGTGCGGTGAACGACACCGCCCCCACCAAAATGCAGCACTGGGTACTCACCCTCAATTGCGATGACCGCTCCGGCATTGTGCATGCCGTGACCGCCGCGATTGTCGCGGCGGCAGGAAACATCGCCGAGCTGCAACAATTCTCTTCGACCGACACCGGCCGATTCTTCTTGCGCCTCGAGGTGGACTCCCCCGTGACGCGCGGTGCGCTGCTCGCCGAACTCAACCCGGTGGCCGAGCGCTTTGGTGCCGACATCACCCTGGACGTTGCCGGTCGCCCGCTGCGCACCCTCGTGCTCGCCTCGAAGGCCGAGCACTGCGTCAACGACCTGCTCTTCCGTCAGCGCGCTGGCCACCTGCCGATCGAGGTGCCGCTCGTGATGGCGAATCACCCGACCCTCGCGCCGCTCGCCGAGTTCTACAAGGTGCCGTTCGAGCACCTCGCGGTGACGAACCAGGATGAGAAGGCCGCGTTCGAGCGCCGAGTGCTCGAAGTCGTCGACGAGCACGACATCGAGCTCGTTGTGCTCGCTCGCTACATGCAGATTCTCTCGCCCGAGCTCTGCGAAGCGCTCGAGGGCCGGGCGATCAACATTCACCACTCGTTCCTGCCCGGGTTCAAGGGCGCGAACCCCTACCGCCAGGCGCACGCTCGCGGCGTCAAGCTCGTCGGTGCCACCGCACACTTCGTCACGACCGACCTCGATGAGGGTCCGATCATTGAACAGAACGTGCGTCGCGTCGACCACGCTGATTCGGTCGCCGAACTGCAGTCGATGGGCCAGGATGAGGAGTCGCGCACGCTCACGCAGGCGGTGAAGTGGTTCGCCGAGCACCGCATCCTGCTCGACGGCCAGCGCACGATCGTCTTCCGCTAACCCGCGGCAGACGACCGTGCACCCGGCCGGCTAGGCCGAACCCGCTAGGCCATCGCCGGGGTGTTCCAGAGCGGCAGCACCGTGCCGATACCGCGCTCGACCGCATTGCGGTAGATCGCGGTGCCCCAGGCGACATCTTCGATCGGCAGGCCGCCGACCGAGAAGAGCACGATCTCCTCGTCGTTTCGGCGCCCATCGGCGTCGCCGGTGACGACCGGACCGAGCTCCTCGATATCCCAGTGACGCAGTTTGCCCTCGGCGACGAGGTCGAGGAACTTGCACCCGATAATGCCGACGAATTGGTGGGTCGGCGGCGGCGCATCCATTGCCCAGGCTTCGTAGAGTCCGTAGCTGTCGACGACCTTCCGCACCGAAGTGTCTTCGAGCCCTTCATCGATGTTGGCTGGCGCCGGCATGGCGACGAAGGCACCCGGCTTCAGCCACTCGCGGCGCAGCATCGGGTAGTTCTCGACGTCTCCGGCCTTCGCGGTGGCGCAATAGGCCACGACATCGGCGCCGTGCACGGCGGCTTCGTTCGAGTCGACGATGCGGATATCGGTGATCTGCGGGAGTTCGGCGCGCACCCACGTGACAAAGTCATCGAGGCTCGCTTGGCCGCGACCCCGCACCTGCACGGTGTCGAGGTTCGGGAGCACTGCAGCCATCGCCGCGAGCGTCGTGCGGCCCATGACGCCAGGGCCGACCACACCCGCCACGCGCGAGTCTTGCCGCGCGAAGTAGCGGGCGCCGACGCCCGAGACCGCACCGGTGCGCATCGCCGAGAGCAGGTTCGCCGACATGATGGCGAGGGGCGCTGCCGTATCGGTGTCATTGAGCGTGAACATGAGGATCGAACGCGGCAGCCCCTTCTCACGATTCGCGAGATTCGAGCCGTACCACTTCACGCCAGTCGTGCCGAAGCTACCGCCGAGGTAGGCCGGCATGGCGGTGAATCGACGCTCATCATCGCCCTTCGGCATGGTTGGGAAGGGCGGGTCGTCGGGGAAGATCATGCGGGCGCCGTGCGAGTCATTGTTCGGACCGGCCATGCGGTAGTCACCGCGGGCGTAAAGATCAAACGTCTCGTTCATCACCTCGACACAGTGGGGCATGTCGAGCACGCCGGCCGCAATCATGTCGGGTTCAGAGAGGTATCGGAAGTCGATGCGGGTATCCATCGGCGCTCCTTCGGTGCTTCACGCGCGCACCGATTGGGAGCGCGCATCCTGTTCTGGCGCGGATGCGCGCCGCAGGGAATAGTACGGCCTCACCCCGACCGATCGGAAACCGAACGCGACCGCCCAGTTTGGCCTGGACGGTCGCGAATTCGGTGTTGCTTAGGCGACAGAATCGATGCGGTGCTTGACTCCGTTAAAGGTAAATTCGTCGCCGGCGCGCAGCCCCTCGATCGCCGGGTAAATCGGCGCGTCGGGCGAGATGCCCTGAAACTCGTTCCCCTCGCTCTCAAACGTGGCAGCAACGACACCGACGACGAAGAATTCGCCATCGAGTTCGATCACGGCGCCATCGCCGACGGTGTCGCGCGGCTCGAAGCCAAGCGAGAGCACACGCTTGAGCGCCTCGCGCTGCGCATCAGCACTGGCGCGGTCGATGGCGCTGATATCGGCCGCGGCGTCGGCCTGTGAGAGATCGTCGACGGTGTGCGACTGGGTCCGATCGACCTTAGAGGCAGCGCGCTGTTCCTCCGCATTCGCTTCAGCCGCTGCGATGTCGGCGCGCAGGGCGCTGGCGAGGGCTTCTTGGATGCGCAGCTTCGCAGCAGCGTCGAGGTTGAGTTCGCTCATGGGGGCTCCTTCGTCACGCGGGTCGGATGTTGAGCGTACTGCGGCCGACTTGTGGTGCGGCTGGCTAATGCCGAATCTGGGTCGCGAGCCGGGATGCGGCCATCGGTCCGATCTGCTCGACGACGATGCGGCGGTGGTCAGGATGCTCGAAATAGGTTCGCCAGGCCTCCTCGGTTTCGAAGGTGGCGACGACTGCGAAATCGGCGGTGCCCTCGCAGAACCCGGCGTTGGCGCCGACGGCGTATTCGATGCAGCCTTCGAGCGTGGTGGCAAAGGCTTCGAGGTTCTGTTGGAGCGCGGCGACCTGCTCGGTGGTGACTTCGGGGTGCCAATTGAAGATGACGACGTGTTTGATCATGGTGACATTGTGCTTGATGAGGGTGCTTCGAGTGCCTCAGCACACCAGGCAACCCGGCGCGCTGAGGTTCTCGAAGCGCGAATGTCGGAGGCTCAGTGCATCCTTGCCACATGACTCCCGATGCTCTGCTCGAGTGGCGCCCGCCGCATCCGACGAATCTGCGCGAAACGATAGGTGGCTTGCGCCGTGGTCCCAGCGACCCGACCCAGCGTGAGGCGCCCGCGCGGGCAGGTGAGCGGGCGGCAATCTGGCGCACGCTGCGCGCACCGGAGGGCACGGCGAGCATCCGAGTGGCCGAGCTCGATGACGGCTCGCTTCGCTGCGAGGGCTGGGGTGAGGGTGCTGCGGTCGCCGTGGCGGCGGCGCCCGAGCTCCTCGGTGCGCGCGATGACGCGCGTGCGTTTGAGCCGCATCTCGAGGGTGTGCGGGTGACGCACCGGCGACATCCGGGGATGCGGATTCCTCGCACGGGGTACGTGTTTGATGCGCTCGTGCCTGCGATTCTCGAGCAGAAAGTCATTGTTGGCCAGGCACAGGATGCGTGGCGGCGGCTCGTCTGCGCCTACGGCGACGAGGCCCCCGGGCCGGTCGATGCGCGGATGCGGGTGGCACCGGCGGCCGCGACGTGGCAGCGGTTGCCGAGCTGGGCCTGGCATCGGGCTGGCGTTGATCCGCAGCGCTCGCGCACGATTGTGCGCTGCGCGGGGCGGGCGGCGGCGATTGATCGGCTGGCGGCGTTGCCGTCCACCGAAGCTCGGGCGCGCTTGCAATCGTTGCCGGGAATCGGTGTCTGGACCTCGGCTGAGGTGGCACAGCGGGCCCTCGGCGATCCCGATGCGGTGTCGGTGGGTGACTATCACCTCGCAAAGCACATTGGCTATGCGCTACGTGGACGCGATATGACCGATGCCGAGATGCTTGAGGCGCTTGAACCGTGGGCCGGGCAGCGGTACCGGGCGGTGAAGCTCATCCTCATGAGCGGCCCCCGGCGGCCGCGTCGCGGCGCGAAGCTCGCCTACGTCGACCACCGGGGGTACTGACTCACCTTCAGCTACACCGCCGTGTAGCCGCCGTCGACGAGGTGGTAGCTGCCGGTAATAAACGACGCCTCATCACTGAGCAGGAAGGCTACAAGCGCGGCAACTTCCGCCGCCTCGCCGAGGCGCTTCACCGGATGCGCCTGCGCGATCTCATCGGTCACCTCATTCGGCAGCGAGTTGAGCAGCGGCGTCGCAATGAATCCCGGGCCCACCGCGTTCACGCGCACACCGGTCGTGCCGTAGTCCGAACCCACGGCCTTCGTGAGACCGACGACACCGTGCTTCGCCGCGGTGTAGGCCGGGTCCTGCGGCACCGCCACAGCGCCGGCAATCGAGGCCATGTTCACGACCGCACCGCCGCCCGAGGCGATGATCGCGGGCAACTCTTCGCGCAGGCAGTACGCGACACCCGAGAGGTTGATGTTGATCACGCGATCCCACGCAGCCACCGGCAGGTCTTCGATCTTCGCGTTGTGACCGGGGATGCCCGCGTTGTTCACCGCAAGGTGCAGACCACCCAGCTCGGCGACCGTGTCGGCCACCATCTTCCCAACCTGCTCTGGGTTCGACACGTCAACAGCAAGCGCGATACCCCGCCCACCGGCCTCAGTGATCTTCGCGAGCGTCGCCTTCGCGGCCTCAAGGTTGAGGTCGGCCACCGCGACTGCGGCACCTTCCGAGGCGAGGCGCAGGGCAACCTCTTCACCGATCCCCGATGCGCCACCGGTTACGAGCGCAATCTTGCCGTCAAATCGCATGGCCACTCCATTCGCTAGGCAGGCGCATAGCGCGCCCGTGTCACGTCAACCTAAGGAGTTCCGGCCCGCCGCACTTGACCTCGCGTGCGCTCCGGATGCGATTCCCGCGCATCCTCGCGAGCGCCACTCCCCCTAGAGCTGCGCGAGCACCGCGTCGATGATGCGGTGACCGGCGCGATCACGCAGGGTCATGAGCGACTCCGGGTGGAACTGCACGGCAAACCACGGCTTCTCGCGGTGCTGAATTGCCATCGGCACGCCGTCCGCATCCGAGGCCACCACATAGATCGACTCGGGCATCGACGCCGGGTCGACGTAGAGCGAGTGGTAGCGACCGGTCACGAACGTCTCGGGCAGTGCATCCAAGAACCCAGGTGCCACGACCGACACATCGCGCTCCTGGCCGTGCAGCGGGTAGCCGAGCTGCCCGAGCGACGCACCGAAGTACTCACCGATCGCCTGCTGTCCGAGGCAGACACCGAACACTGGCAGACCGCGCCGATCGACCTCAGCGAGGATCTCCGCATCCTTGAAATCGCGCGGGTTACCTGGCCCGGGCGACATGACCACAAGGGTCGGGTCGGCGCTGTCGATCGCGGCGGCGATCTCGGCCTCCGGCAGGCCACCGAGCGGCACACGCACCGTGCGCACCTCAGCACCGGTTTCGCGCATATAGCTCGCAAGCATCTGCACAAACGAGTCTTCGTGGTCAAAGAACAGGATGCGGTGCCCAGCACCCAACTGCGGCGCGGCTTCTGCCTCGACCTCGTCGGCGTCGGCGGCCTCGATCGCTTCGAGGAGTGCCGAGGCCTTCATTTCGGTCTCGCGCTCTTCGTCCTCGGGAATCGAATCGATGAGGAGTGTGCCGCCGGCGCGCACCTCGGCGACTCCGTCGCGAATCATCGCGGCGCGGATGGTGAGACCGGTGTTCACATCGCCGTTCGCCTCGAGCACACCGAGCGCACCCGCATACCAGGTGCGCGGTGACCGCTCGTGCTCGTCGATGAAGCGCATCGCCCAAATCTTCGGCGCACCGGTCACGGTGACGGCCCACATATGCGTGGCGAACGCGTCGAGACCGTCGTAACCCTCGCGCAGCGTGCCCTCAACGTGGTCGACGGTGTGGATCACCTTGGAGTAGAGCTCAACCTGGCGACGACCAATGATGCGCACTGAGCCGGGCTCGCACACGCGCGCCTTATCGTTACGGTCGACATCGGTGCACATGGTGAGCTCGGCGCGATCCTTATCGCTGTTGAGCAGCGTGCGAATCTGGTCTTCATCTTCAATGGCATCGGCGCCGCGGGCGATTGTGCCCGAGATCGGTGCGGTTTCGACGCGGTGACCGTTCACGCGCACAAACATTTCGGGGGATGCGGTGATGAGAAACTCGTTCCCGCCGAGATTCATGAGCGCGCCGTAGGGTGCGGGGTTATCGCGACGCAGCGTGCGGAACACTCGCGAGGGGCTCGTGCGCACTGGGCGCCGGAAAGCCTGGCCGGGCACGACTTCAAAGAGGTCGCCGCGCTCGAACGAGGGCTTCGCGCGACGTACGAGTGCCGCGTACTCCCCCGGCTCGTGGTCGCGGCTCGGCTGCGCATCGGCGGCGGGGCCGACAAAGGGCGCGGGCGTTTCGGTGCGCGGCAGTCCCGAGGTCGCTTGCCCGAGGTAGGCGAACTCGAAATCGTAGCGGCGAGCATCGCCGCGCTGACGGTCAACGGCGAGGATGCTGTCGGGCAGATACACGACGAGGTCGCGCTGGTCGCCGCCCGCGGGGGCTGGGAGTGCTTCGATCTGGCGCACGAGGTCGTAACCGAATGAGCCGTAGAGCCCGAGGTGACGGATATCGCTCGGGAGCGTGTCGATGATCGCGCGGAGCACGGTGAACGAGGAGCGGCGGCGGGTGCGTTCTTCTTCGGGGAGCACTTCGTCGCGCTGCGGGGTGACGTCGATGGCGACTTCGGTGGCGGAGAGTTCACGCACCTCGATACCGGTGAGCGGTTCGAGCGCGGCACGGAAGGCCTTGAGCGGCACGAGTCCGCGATCGTTGAGGGCACGCATCCGCAGTTCAAAGCCGCGGCCCTCGATCACGAGCGGCGGGTCGATGAAGCCGATATCCCACTGCGTGTACCGTCCCGGAAACTCCACCCCGCTCGAGAGCACCACGCCAGCGCGGTGGTCAAGGCCCGAGATGATGTCATCCATCTCGGCGGGGTCGGCAGCACGGGTAATGGTGGTTGCGGTGAACATGCGGTTCCTCGGATGCACGCGCGCGGCCTGCCCGCGCGCTGGCTCTACCGTACTCGCCGCGGCGACACTGAGACCGCGCCCCGCTACAAGCCCTGCGCGATGACTGCCGCCGCGCGGCGCCAGGCTTCGCGGGTGGCGGGCTGGAGGCGCGGGATGTCGAGCTCGCCACCGCCGACGAACTCCTGGTCGTAGGGCACCGACACCACCGCTCGCGTGAGCTTCGCGAAGTGCGCCTCGAGCTTGCGGTGCAGATCCTCGTCATCCTTCTCCGACGGCGAGGAAATAATCGTCACTGCGTTCGCGAGTAGCTCACCGTAGCCGCGCTCGCGCAGACCATCGGCAAGCCAGGCCGCTGACGCTGCCGTGTCTTCGCGGGCCGTCGAGACGACGACAAGCTGGTCAGCGACATCAAGCGCTGCCTCCCAGTTCGAGGCACGCATATTGTTGCCGGTGTCGACGACCATGATGCGGTAGAAGCGGCTCAGCGTGCGGTGCAGGCGGCTGAACGCATCGTCGTCGATGATCGCGGCCGAAGCTGCGTCATCATCACTCGCAAGCACGTCGAACTTGGCATTGCCCTGGTTGCGCACATAGCGGTCGACATCGGAAATCGTCGCGCCGCCCGAAATCTCGAACTTCGGCAGCTCGCGCAGGAGGTCAACCGCGGTGTTCTTGGTCGCACCCGGGCGCGAGCGCCAACCGAGCGTGCCACGCGTTTCGTTGTTGTCCCAGGCGAGCGTGTAGCCGCCGCGGAAGGTGCCGAAGGTCGCCGCGATCATGAGCGTCGCGGTCGTCTTGTGGGCGCCACCCTTCGGATTCACGACCACGATGGTGCGCGGCCCAGCGAAGGGGCGCTGAATCGCTGCGATCTCGTCGCGCTCAGCACGCTCGCGGGCACCGGGGCCGAGTGAAATGAGCCCGCCACTGGCGCGACGGAGGCTCGCGCGCCAGCCCTGCTCGGCCACCGACTTGCGCGACTTATCGCTTGCCGCAAAGAAGTCATCGAGCGTCGGGGCTTCGCCGGATGCGTTGCGCGCCGTCACTGCGGGGGCCGACTGACGGGTCGGCGTGGGGGTCTGGGCGGGCGGTGGTGCCACCTTGTCGAGGGGCTCTTCGTCGAAAAGCGGTACTTCGGGATAGCCGGGCTGAGGCTCGGGCGCCGCACCGAGCGAGACGCGTGTGTGGGCGCGGCGGCCATCGCGCGCGAAGGCGGGGCTCCACTCCGATGCGTCTTCCGTGACCGACTCGTCAGCGGATTCGTCGCCTGACTCATCATCGCTATCTGACTCAGCACCCTCAGCTGCCGCATCCTCGTCTTCGAACGCCAGTTCAGCATCCGGGTCGACATCATCGGCGCGCTCGGCGTCGTCATTCACCTCATCGGCCACCGACTCGAGGTCGTCGAAATCGTGATCGAGCGCCTCATCGTGGAACTCGTCGAGATCGGCGTCGTCATCCACATCCTCGAGCTCGTTGCCGTCGGCATCCTCGCCCGCGAAGCGCATCGGTCCCTCGGGAAGGGGCGCCATCATGCCCGGACGCGGCAGGCTAATCGTTTCGTGCACCGAGTCATTATTGGTCGGTGGCTCGTCTTCGCCGTCTTCGTGCGAGCGGAACAGGTCGGAGTACCCCTCGGCCGGTTCCTCAGCTTCGGGCGTGAGGTCAATGTCACCGGGGGCAAGCGGCTCGATGTCACCGTTCTGGTCAATCCCGCCCTCGGGCGAGAGCACGAGCGGGTACACCCCATCAACGTCAATCGTGCGCACGTGCACCGTGCGCCCCTCATCGGCGGCTACGGCCATGGCGCGTTCCATCACCATGCCGCGCAGTTCATCGGCGTCGGCCGCGCGCATCCGAGTGACGTGGTCGCCATCGCGCAATTCACCCTGGCCATCGGCGCGGATGAGGGCGACGAGTTCGCGGGCGAAGTCGGTCGATTCCTGTGCCATGGGTCACGTCCTCCAGGTGAGCGGGATGCGGAAAAACAGGATGCCAGGCAGCAACGACACGCCGCTGGTATCGCCCAAGTTTAGGGGCGCTGGCCTGGGGCACAGCGGATGCCAGGCCGTGGCGGGGCGAGTTGTCAGGCGATTCGGGTTAGCCTGCCCCTATGACTGACCTCCGCATTGGCCCCCTCACCGCAGACAACGTTGTCGCCGCGAACACGCTCACGCTGAAGCCCGGCCAGGAAGCCTTTGTTGCGCCGGTGTCACATTCGATCGCCGAGGCGTACGTCAACCCCGACACGATGTGGCCGCGCGTGGTGACTGCCGACGGCGAGGTCGCGGGCTTCATCATGGCGACGTTCAACGCCGAGGCTGACGACGAGCACTTCCGCTCGACGATCTTGCGGATGAACGTGGATGCCGACCACCAGCGTCAGGGCATTGGTGCGTTCGCCGTGAACGCGGTGTTCGACGAGGCGCGGGAACGCGGCTTCCAGGTCGTGACTGCCATGTGGGACGACGGTGACCTCGGCCCCGGCAAGTTCTTCACCGCCATGGGGTTCGAGATCATCGGCGAGACCCCCTACGGCGAGGTCGTTGGCCAGCGTGTGCTCTAGCTGTACTGACCGGAGACGTTGATCGAAGCGGGAGATTGACCTTGCCGTAACGTCAATGTGTACGGTCGTGGGCATGACAGTCTCGATGATCGACAGCCTCGCTGGCATGCGGCGCTTGGCTCAAGCACAGCCGGGCGAATGGGATGAGGCGGCCCGTGCCCTGTGGGCGCCGATGGCCGGCATGTACTTCTTCATCCCGGGCGGCCCGGACCTGGCCCAGGTACATGCCCAGAACTTCGGTTTCGGACCTGAAGCCCCACGCGACCTGGTCCTCGAAGGCCTGGAGGCCATGGAAGCAGCCGATGCGTGGGGTCGGGTCGAGCGCGCCGTGCAGGACGGCTTGGAGCGGTTGGCAGCAGCCAACCCGAGCATGTCCATGCCTGACCTTCGCGTGCTACTCGTCCTGGGCGACCCCGACAACAAGCACTTCATGGACGAGATCCGTGGACTGTCGGCCTTCGGCGGGATCAGCGGCTTCATCGCAATCACCGTCTGGCCCACCTCGCAGGTACTGGACCGTTTGGAGGCCATCGCACTGCATGAGCTCCACCACAACGTGCGCTACTCGCCCGGCGGCGTGGTGTGGGACCCCAGGACCGTCACCGTCGGTGAGCACGTCGTGGCTGAGGGCCTGGCGGACCTGTTCGCTGCCGAGACCTACGGTGCGCGGGGATTCACCCACTTCGTCAGCGATCAGACCCGAACCAGTGACCCGGTGCTGGCGCGGGTCGTCGAGGGGCTGGGGGTGACCGGGATGCGGGACTTCAGTGCCTGGGTTCTGGGCGATGCCAGCGCGCGCCTGTTCGGCGGGACCCCGGTGGGCCTGCCCACCGGGGCGGGTTATGCAGCGGGTGCCCGAATCGCCAACGCCTACCTGTCCGCGACCGGTCGCAGTGCAGCCGACTGCGTGACGGTCCCCGCAGCCGACATCCTGGCCGTGGCCCTGCCACAGTTGGGTCTGGCAACGACTGGACAGTGAAGGAGGGTGGGTCGTGGTGGAGTGGACCGTCCAGCAACTGGCGCAACGTGCCGGGATCAGTGGCCGAGCCCTGCGGCACTACCACCAGATCGGCCTGCTGACCCCTGACCGGATCGGCGCCAACGGCTATCGCTACTACGGCCCAACCTCCGTGGCCCGCCTCCAACGCATCCTGCTGCTGCGCGACGCCGGGGTGTCGCTCGACGAGATCGCCACAGTCCTCGACTCCGAACACGATCAGGCCGACGAGGTAGCTGCCCTGGAGAAGCACCTCGTCAGACTCCGTCGTGACCGTGAAGCTCTGGACCGGCGCATAGCCTCTGTCGAGCACACCATCGCCATGCGCCGCCAGGGGCGTCTGCCCCGCATGGACATGATGCTCGAGGGCTTCAACGACCGCTACAAGACCGAGGTGGTCTCCCGCTGGGGGCAAGAAGCTTTCGACGCCTCCAACCAGTGGTGGCACGCCAAGACGTTGGCACAACAGCAGCAGTTCCAGGCCGATGCCGAGCAGCTACTTGCCCGCTGGGGCGAGCTGCACGCCGCCGGCCATGGGCCATCGAGCCCCGAGGCACAGGCCCATGCAGCTGCGCATGTCGCCTGGTTCGCCCAGATCCCCGGCACCCCCACCCATGCCAACGACCCGGCCAACGCGACCGCCATGGTGCTCGGCATGGCCAACCTCTACGTCACCAATCCCGACTTCCATCCCGCCTTCGGAAGCTCCGAAGCCGCCGACTTCGCGGCCCAAGCACTACGGATCCACGTCAGCCCAACCTGACACTCATCCAGGTCCCACTGCGCGCCGCCCGGCGTAGCACGAAAGGTCCTCATGTCACATCCGAACGCTGCCCTCACGCCGCGCCACCGCTTGATCGTCGCCCAGCTCGTGGTCGACCAAGACTGGCCGATTAGCGAGGTCGCCGCCAGGTTTCAGGTCTCCTGGCCCACCGTGAAGCGCTGGGCCGACCGCTACCGCACAGGCCAGTCCATGCAGGACCGGACCTCGCGGCCGCACCGGTCACCGAACAAGACCAACCACGCCACCGCGAAGCGCTGCATCCAGCTCCGCCTCCGACTGCGCGAAGGCCCAGTCCAACTCGCCTGCCGGCTGGGGATCGCACCGTCCACGGTCCACCGGATCCTGGTCGACGCGCACCTGAACCGGCTGTCGCACGTCGATCGCGCCACCGGGGAGCCAGTGCGCCGCTACGAGCACGACCACCCCGGGGCAATGCTGCACGTCGACGTGAAGAAGCTCGGCAACATCCCCGACGGCGGCGGCTGGCGCTACGTCGGCCGACAACAAGGCGACCGCAACCGAGCCGCCACACCCGACAAGCCCCGCAACAAGTGGCGGGATCCGCTCATGGGCAAGGCCTACGTCCACACCGTCATCGACGACCACTCCCGCGTCGCCTATGCCGAGATCCACGACGACGAGACCTCCCTCACCGCCGCCGCCGTGCTCGTTCGGGCTGTCGAGTGGTTCAACGCCCGCGGTGTCACGGTCGAGCAGATCCTGTCCGACAACGGCGGCGCCTACCGTTCACACCTGTGGCGAGACACCTGCGCCGAGCTGGGCATCCGGCACAAGCGCACGAGGCCGTATCGGCCGCAGACCAACGGGAAGGTCGAGCGTTTCCACCGCACCCTGGCCGATGGCTGGGCCTACGCTCGCTGCTACACCTCCGAGGCTGAGCGGCGCGGTGAGCTCGAGGGCTGGCTGCACTACTACAACCACCATCGGCCCCACACGGCCTGTGGGAACCAACCGCCGTTCTCACGATTGATCAACGTTCCCGGTCAGTACATCTAGCGCACCCCGCGTATTGCGGAGCTACACCGGCTCGCGGCCGCCGTATTCGATCTCGCTGATGAGGTAGTTGCGCGCGTAGGTGAACTCGCCAAGCGGTTCGTTGAGTCGGTGTCCCTGCCAGACTTCCGCGCGCACGTTGCCGCCGAGTCGACGCATCGCGTCATACGCGAGATCATCGAGATCGGCCCAGTAACAAGCCCACATGAAGTTATTGAGGTCGTAGGTCACAAACTCGTCGATCTCGGGCGCTGCACCCGAGCGCAGATAGCGGTCGTAGGCGAGCCGCAACACCTGCTTGACCGCCGGTAGCTGGTACACGAGCTGATCGGCGTCGCTGAACGTCATTTCCTCGAAGCTCGTGAGGTATTCCCAGCGCTCGGTGATCGCAAAGGGCACGAGCCCCAAGGCGGTTGAGCCAGCCGGCGCGTGTTCCGCGATCTCGGCCGCGAATCCCAGCCACGCCTCCGGTCCACCGCCCCAACGTTCGTCGAGGAAGCGAATGAGCAGCAAGATGCCAATACGGTTCCACGGGTCGTGCTTCCGCCACTCGCTCGCGAACTCCCAAATCGACTGCGTCGACCAATTCGCCGTCGCCACCTGCGCACGAATGAGCGCAGTCACATCCTCGCTGCCCATCCGCTCGGCAGCGTCGAGATAGGCGTGGGAGGCCGCTTCATTGAGGTCGCGGTAGCTGTCGCGATCGTCTTGGTCGACGTTCTCAAGGGTCGTGTAGCCCCGGTGCGTCCAGGCAAGCGACATGAGCATCTCGGCTTTGAACAGCGTCGCCTGCGGTTCGTTGCGCGAGCGGAGCTTCTCGAGCCACGCGCGGCTGAGCGCCCGACGCTGCGTAATGATCTCGTCACTCACCTCGAACGGTTCGTCTTCAAATTCCTGCATGAGCCAGGAGCGAAGGCCCACTGGCACCGCGTCCTAGAGCTTGAGCATGCCGTCGACGTCGACCTCGTTGCGCGCACGCTCAAGTTCGTCGGTGACCCAGAACTGCGCGCTTGGTACGAGCTGTGGTTCGGGCTCTTGCGCGAGGCGCGCAATGAACTCGGGGCTCTGCACCCGCGGCGCCTGCGGCTGCGCTTCGGGCTGGTCCAGGCCGGATGAACGGAATCGGTCGAAGAGTCCCACGCGGATGCGCCTTTCGTTGCGATGCACTTGCTAGTGCACCGGAGCAACATGTCAGGCGAAAGTGAACAGGGTTCTCAACAAGGCATGAGCAGTCGCTAAACGCCTAATCGCGCGAGCGCAGCGAGAGACGCGGCAGCGAACCACCTGCGCGCTCAAACTCCGAAATGTCGAGCGTGACTACTTCATAGCCAAGGTTGCCGAGCATCCGGGCCGTACCGCCGGCCGAATTCGAAATCGCAATCGTGCGCTCATCGAGTGCCACGACCGCCGCGCCACGCGGCTCGTCAACCGCGAGGTAGCGACCGAGCACGCTCGGGGTTTCGATGGCGCCGGGCCAAGCAAGCAACGTGCCGTCGGGCAGCACCGAAAGCACTTCGCTGAGGCGGATGCCCTGGGTCACCTGCACACCGACCACGCGGTAGCCGCGCGGTTCGACGAGACGACGCAGGCCTCGCAGCGCCGAGGCATTCGTCGCACCACCGATACCGACGAAGAGCACGCCGTCACCGGCGACCACATCGGCCGGGTCGAGCACTGCGGGTGCTTCGAGCTCGTCGAGCACGGCGCCAGCGTCAATGAGCGTTTCTTTCACGGCCGCGAGTTCAGCCCGGCGGGCATCGCCCTTCGGGCGCGCCAGCACGACCTGCTCACCGAGCACGAGCGCGGTGTCGCCAACGAACACCGAGTCGGCCTCGTGCGCGGCCGTGGGCACGGCTTGCGTGCCCCAGCCGTGGTCTTCGAACGTCGAGACAAGCGCTTCCCACTGGTCGTTTGCCGCATCCTTCGACTCATCGCTCGCGTTCTCGAGAAAGGCATCGGAAGGGATGCGGAGGAAGGCCGAGCCGGGTGCGCTCGTCGAGGCCGCTACGGCCGCGCTTTGGCGAGCCGGTGCATCCTGCTCAATGCCTGCGAGCGCGCGAAACGCGGGCGGCGCAATGAGCGCGCCGGCGAGGAGGCCCGCGACGGTGAACGGGAAGTTGAGGCCGATGAACTCGCTGAAAATCGCACCCCAGGCCGAGCCGTCAAGCGGCAGACCGTTGGTGAGGATCTGCACGATGTAACCGATCGTGCCACCGAGGAGTACGCCGACCGCACCCGCGACGAGCCCGCCCCACCAGGTGCGCAGCATCCCGAGATAGCCGAAGCCAACGAGCACGAGCAGATAGACGAGCACCGGCAGTGCGGCGAGGCCAAAGGCGGTACCGAAGGTCTGGCCGGGAGTGAGCACGAAGGTGAGGTCGCGCTGGTTCGTCTGGTAGAGCGTGCCGGCGAGGGTGACGGCGGCTGCCGCAAGGGCGGCGCCGAAAATTGCGTTCGTCGGGCGGGAGGCGGGAGTGGTCACGTTGTCCGTTTCAGTGGGGCTCGGTCGTGGTGCGCTGCGCGCGGCCTAGTGGAAGAAGTGGCGCTCGCCGGTGAAGTACATGGTGACGCCAGCCGCTTCAGCCGCCGCCTTGACCTCGTCATCGCGAATCGAACCGCCGGGCTGCACGATCGCACGCACACCGGCGTCGATAAGCACCTGCGGGCCGTCAGCAAAGGGGAAGAAAGCATCGGATGCGGCGACCGAACCCGCTGCGCGTTCGCCCGCCCGGTTGACGGCGAGGTGGCAGGAGTCGACGCGGTTGACCTGGCCCATGCCGACGCCGACCGAGGCGCCATCGTTTGCGAGCAGGATCGCGTTCGACTTCACCGCGCGGCAGGCGCGCCAGGCGAATTCGAGGTCGCGCAGGGTGGCGTCGTCGGCGGCGTCGCCGGTGACGAGCTCCCAGCTGCTCGAGAGGCCCTCGGCGGGGAACACATCGGCGCTCTGGGCGAGGAAACCGCCCGAAATCTGTCGCAGCTCAATGTCTTCGCGGGCGTAGTCGGCTGGCAGCGTGAGCAGGCGAATGTTCTTCTTCGCCATGAGGATCTCAGCGGCGCCCTCATCGAAGCCGGGGGCAACCACAACCTCGGTGAAGATATCGGCGAGGGTGGTGGCCATCTCGACCGAGACCGAGCGGTTCGCGGCGACCACGCCACCGAATGCTGAGAGCGGATCGCAGGCGTGGGCGCGACGGTGAGCTTCGGCGATGGCCTCAGCCTCGTTGGCGGCGTCGGTCGGGGCGACCGCAATGCCACAGGGGTTCGCGTGCTTGATGATCGCGACGGCCGGGTCGGCGAAGTCGTAGGCGGCGCGCAGCGCGGCATCGGCGTCGACGTAGTTGTTGTACGACATCTCCTTGCCGTGCAGTTGCGTCGCCTGAGCAATGCCGGCGCCGCCTGCGCTGCGGTAGAGCGCGGCCTGCTGGTGCGAGTTTTCGCCATAGCGCAGGGTCGCTTCGCGGGATGCGCTCACGGTGAGTTCTGCAGGGAAGCTCGCGCCCTGCGCATCCAGCACCTGCGCAAACCACCCCGACACCGTCGCGTCGTACTCGGCAGTGTGCTTGAACGCGGCCGCGGCCAGTTGTCGACGCTGCGCGGCAGTCGTGCCGCCAGCCTTGATTGCGGCGATGATCTCGTCGTATCCGGCCGGATCGACGACAATCGCCACGTTCGCGTGGTTCTTCGCGCTCGCACGCACCATGGCCGGTCCGCCGATGTCGATCTGCTCGACCGCATCCTCGTATTCGGCGCCCGAAGCGACCGTCTCGGCGAACGGGTAGAGGTTCACAACGACGAGTTCGAACGGCGCAATACCGAGCTCGTCGAGCTGGCGCTCGTGCGAGTCGAGGCGGAGGTCAGCGAGTAGGCCCCCGTGCACGTGCGGGTGGAGCGTCTTGACGCGGCCGTCGAGGATCTCGGGAAAGCCGGTCACTGCCGAAGCATCCGTGACGTCGATGCCGGTGTCGCGGATCTTCTGCGCGGTTGAACCGGTCGATACGATCTCGACGCCTGCCTCGGCGAGCGCCTGCGCAAGTTCGAGTACGCCCGTCTTGTCACTCACCGAAATGAGCGCGCGGCGCACCTCGATGCGGTCACGCTCGCGGCGAGCTTCGGTGATCTTCGGTGCGCTCATGCGGCAATCTCCTTGAGGTTGATGGTGCCGTCGGCGATGCGGCGGACCGTGTCGATGAGAAGTTGGCGTTCGACGACCTTGATGCGCTCGTGGAGCGTCGCCTCGGTGTCGTCAGGGTGAATTGGGATGCGGTGCTGCTCGATGATCGGGCCGGTGTCGACGCCGTTGTCGACGATCATCATGGTCGCGCCGGTTTCGGTGGCGCCGGCCGCGAGCGCGTCGCGCACGGCGTGGGCACCCGGAAACTCGGGCAGGAAGGCCGGATGCGTGTTGAGGAGCTCGGGCGAGAGTACGTCGACCACTCGCGGGGGCACGAGGCGCATGAAGCCGCTGAGTACGGTGAGGTCGGGTTCGTAGCTCTGGATGCGGTCGAGGAGCGCATCGCCCCACTCGGCGCGGTTCTCGTAGTCGCGGGGCTTGATCACGAAGCTCGGGATGCCGAACTCGTCGGCGAGCGCGAGGTTCGCCTGCTCGGTGTCAGCGCCAATCGCGACGACGCGGGCGTTGATCGGGGTGCTGTGCTGGTCAAGCGCGCTGTGCTGGTCGAGAGACTCGAGGAGCGCCCGGAGGTTAGAACCGGTGCCAGAAATGAGAACGACAAGCTTGAGCACTAGCCGAGTCTACCGCGCGGGCTCGTGCCCCCGCGTGTGCTGCGGCTCGCGAGGCCCCGCCGCCGTGGTCTCGATGCGCTTCGCTTACTCGACCAACCAAACTTGGTTCGTCGAGTAGGCCGAAGGCCGTATCGAGACGCCCCGCTACAACTCGTCGTCGAGGTCGGCGTAAATGTCTGGCTCGTCGGGGCGACGCAACACGTCGGATAGGTCACCATCGGGCGCCGATTTCGAACGGCGCGGGGCTTCCTTCGGGGCAGGCTTCGCAACTGGCTCGCGGGGCTGCACCTTCGGCATGGTGGTCCGAGCTTCCTCCCGCTCACGCTTCGCCCGCTCAGCCCGCACCTCGCTGAGGTCGATCGTGTTCGACGTCCCCTCCACCCGTGCAGTCGGCTTGTCAGCAGCCTTGACCTCGGGCTCCGCCGACTCAGGTTCATCGTCACCTTCGGCGAACACGAAACCACGCAGCCGCGCGCCGAGACCCGGGCCCTGCTCCGATGCATCCGAGTCGACTGTCGTGAGCGGCAGGTAGGCGCCAATCACACCACCAGCGGCGAAGATGCCGAACGCCGCGAGCATGACCCAGCCCGGCGCCGGACCAAAGTCAATGAGGCGGCCGGGGCCGAGTGCCCCGCGCGAGAGATGTGCGAGTACGCCAAGCACGAGCGCAGCGACGAGCGCGCCACCGACGGGAGCGACGAAGCGATCCCACCAGGGCGCCACCTCGGGGTCGGGTGTGCGCATCCGGGCGAGCATCGTGATGCCCACTGCCATCGCGAGCGGGAGCACGACGACTGCCCACCACACGGGCGGCAACGCATCCGGAATCAATCCCATGAGCGGTGCAATCGGCAGCGGTCCTGCCTCGGTGCCGCCGGGACCAGCGAGCGAACCAGAGCCGAGCGCGAACCCCGGGCCGAGCATCCACGAAATTGCCCAGCTGATGAGCGTCGGCACATAGGCGAGCTGCACGAGCGAGAGCGCGATCACGCCCCACACATCGAGGTGCAGGGCCTGCATGAGTCCGATCACGCGGCCCATGCCGGTGAAGACGGATACGAGCAACAGCAACGATGCGAGCGCCACCGCGCCGGCGAGTAGGCCCGCACCAGTGCGCAGGGCCGCGCCGAGTCGCGTCATCACCGCATCGGTGCGCTTACCGAGCCACTGTTGCCAGGGCACAAACTCCCACACGCGCACGCCGATGAGCATGGCGGCGAGCCAGAGCAGAGTGCCGGTGATGACGGCCCCGGCGGTATCGATGCGCACCATGCCGGGTGAGGCGAATTGCAGCGAGAGCCAGGATGCGATGGCAAACGCGAAGGTGCCAACGCCGAGTCCCAGCCAGGGCGAATCATCGTCGCTCGTGCGAGCACCGGCATGCCAGCCGACCCAGGCGATGAGGATGGCGAAGGCGAGGGGTGCGAGCGAGATGACGAACGCGAAGGGTTCGGCGAGCTGAAGCTGCGGCAGGAATTCGGGCGCGATCGTGATGCCCACTCCCCCGCCGAGGCCGAGCGCCCAGAGGGCTGAGGCGATGTCGACGAGCGTCGACCAACCGATCTCGTTCCAACCAGCCGTTGACAGCCAGCCAATGGTGGCGATGAGTAGCGGCACGCCGATGCCCGCGAGCGCGCAGAGTACGGCGTCGGCGAGCAGAGCGATCAGCGTGGCGGGGCGAGTCATGGCGTTATGAGGGTAGTCGAGAGTGATTCATGCAACTGGGTTCCGCGCCGCGCTTCAGTGCCCGGCCCGCACGAAAAGGCGGGCCAGACCGAAGTCTGACCCGCCTCTTGAGCTACAAGTGAGCTACAACCTAGAGCGAAGCGAAGATTTCCTTCATGATGTTCGCGGTTTCGGTCGGGGTGGTGCCCACGCGCACGCCGGCGGCCTCGAGGGCCTCCTTCTTCGCCTGCGCGGTACCGGCCGAACCGGTCACGATTGCACCGGCGTGACCCATGGTCTTGCCCTCGGGTGCGGTGAAGCCGGCCACGTAGCCCACGACGGGCTTGGTGACGTTCCCCTTGATGAACTCGGCTGCGCGCTCTTCAGCGTCGCCACCGATCTCACCGATCATGACGATGGCCTTCGTGTCGGGGTCAGCCTCGAACGCCGCAAGTGCGTCGATGTGGGTGGTGCCGATGACCGGGTCGCCACCAATACCGATGGCGGTCGAGATGCCGATGTCGCGCAACTCGTACATCATCTGGTAAGTCAGGGTGCCCGACTTCGACACGAGACCGATCGGGCCCTTGCCGGTGATGTTCGCCGGGGTGATGCCCGCGAGCGAGACCTCGGGCGAGATGATGCCGGGGCAGTTCGGGCCGATGAGTCGGGTCTTGCCGACCTCCTTGGCACGGGTCCAGGCCTCAGCCGAGTCCTTCACCGGGATGCCCTCGGTGATGGCAACGGCGAGCGGAATCTCGGCCTCGACGGCCTCGATGATTGCATCCTTGGCGAAGGCCGGCGGCACGAAGATGACGGTGACGTTCGCACCGGTCGCCTCCATGGCTTCCTTCACGGTGCCGAAGATCGGCAGTTCCTTGCCGACGAGTTCGATGGTCTGGCCCGCCTTGCGGGGGTTGGTGCCACCTACGACGTTGGCGCCGGCTTCGAGCATGCGAGTCGCGTGCTTGGTGCCTTCCGAGCCCGTGATGCCCTGGACGATGATGACGGAGTTCTCGTCAAGAAAAATTGCCATGTTGTCTGAATCCTTCTCAGTGCTTCGGGCCTAGGCGGCGTTCGCGAGTTCGGCAGCCTTGTCGGCAGCCTCGTCCATGGTCTCGACGACGGTGACGAGCGGGTGGTTGAAGTCGGCGAGGATCTGGCGACCCTCGACCACGTTGTTGCCGTCGAGGCGAACGACGAGCGGCTTCGAAGCCGAGTCACCGAGCGACTTGAGGGCGCCGACGATGCCGTTGGCGACCGCGTCACAAGCGGTGATGCCACCGAAGACGTTAACGAACACGCTCTTGACCTGCTCGTCGCCGAGGATGACGTCGAGGCCGGCAGCCATGACCTCAGCCGAGGCGCCACCACCGATGTCAAGGAAGTTCGCGGGGGTCACGCCGCCGTGGTTCTTGCCAGCACCGGCAACGACGTCGAGGGTCGACATGACGAGACCAGCACCGTTACCGATGATGCCGACCTGGCCGTCGAGCTTGACGTAGTTGAGGTCGTTTTCCTTCGCCTTGAGCTCGAGCGGGTCAGTGGTACCAGCGACCTCGGCGAGCGCAGTGTGCTCGGGGTGACGGAACTCGGCGTTGTCGTCGAGGGTGACCTTGCCGTCGAGGGCAACGATGTCGCCGCCGCCGGTGAGCACGAGCGGGTTGACCTCAACGAGGGTCGCGTCTTCGTCGCGGTAAACCTCGTAGAGCTTCACGAGCACGGGGGCGACCTTCTCGACGAGCTCGGCCGAGAAGCCAGCCTGCTCGGCGATCTCGCGGGCCTTAGCGTCGTCGATGCCGACGATCGGGTCGATGGCGACCTTCGCGAGGGCCTCGGGGCGCTCTTCAGCGAGCTGCTCGATCTCCATGCCACCCTCAACCGAGCACATGGCGAGGTAGTTGCGGTTCGCGCGGTCTAGCAGCACCGAGAAGTAGTACTCCTCAGCGATGTCGGCGCCAGCAGCGACCATAACGCGCTCGACGATGTGACCCTTGATGTCGAGACCGAGGATCTTCTGCGCGGCCTCGTAGGCCTCATCCGGGTTCTTCGCGACCTTGACGCCGCCGGCCTTACCGCGGCCGCCAACCTTGACCTGCGCCTTGACGACGGTCACGCCGCCGAGCTTCTCAGCTGCGGCCTTCACTTCTTCGGGGGTTTCGGCGACGATACCGGCCAGCACCGGCACACCGTGCGCTTCGAACAGGTCACGCGCCTGATACTCGAAAAGATCCACGTTGCATCCCATCCGCGGCCATGCCGCGTTTGCTTCGCTCTGGAGAGCATGGTTTGAGAAAGCGGAGCGCACTCACACGCATGGCGAACGCATTCGCACTGGGCTGTCATCGCTTCGTGCTGCTGTGCCGTCGTCTCCG
This sequence comes from Gulosibacter macacae, assembly GCF_003865375.1. GTDB lineage: Bacteria > Actinomycetota > Actinomycetes > Actinomycetales > Microbacteriaceae > Gulosibacter > Gulosibacter macacae. The sequence continues at coordinate 127,287 of NZ_RQVS01000004.1, forward strand.
TGCGCACCGTCTGCCAGCCTACCCCTCCTGAACGACCGTTCAGAAATGAATCTGGTTCGCTTTCGCGGGGATGAACTCGGGAGTTATCTACCGGGCACAGTGGGGATATCCCCCGTACGTCAATTACCGCCCCGTGCCAGGGTCGAAGTATGACTACCGCTCCACCACGCGCAGCCCGCCGCAAGCTCATTTTTTCGATTGTCTGGGTCGTTATCGGCTCGATAGTGGCGGCGACGCTGGTGAAGCTTGCTTTCTTCTCCGGTACCTCCGAAGCGGATGCAATGGTGCCGACCGGCACGCTCGAAACGCCGACCGTGACGGTTGATCGCTCGACGGTCGTGAACTCCTTCACGATTCAGGGCTCAGTTTCAGCCGATGCTGGCGTACCGATTCGCGCGACCGAGCAGGGCACGATCACTGATGTGTTCGTGAAGAACGGCGACAAGGTGAATCGCGGCCAAGTGCTCTTCGACGTGCGCGAGCAAATCGGCCAAACGAATCCCGAGGCCCCGGTCTCGGACGACCCCGATAAGCCTGCACCTCCGGCCCCGAGTCCCGAGCCGATCTATCAGTATCACTCGATCACTGCCCCGGCCGATGGCGTGATTTCGGGCTTCAATGTGCTCATCAAGCAGAACGTGACGATCGGCGAAGAAGTCGGCCAGATCGGCCCGGGCACGTTTACCGTCGTCGCCGACCTCACCGCCGCGATGCAGTACCGGATGCTCAACCAGCCGTCGACCGCGAAGGTCACTATCTCGGGTGGCCCGGCTCCGTTTGAGTGCAGCAATGTGCAGATTGGGGCGCCGCCGAGCGCCGATCCGAAGAAGCCTGCTGCGTCGGACCAGCCTGCCGACCCTTCTGCCGGCAGCACGAATCCCGATGCTTCGAAGGTGACCGGCCAGGTGCGTTGCGCCGTGCCCGCTGACCAGTCGGTGTTCGCCGGGCTCAACGCCTCGATCGAGGTCGTCGCCGGCACCGCATCCGATGTGCTCGTCGTGCCCGTCACTGCGGTGAAGGGCGACTACGCGACCGGCATTGTCTACACCCCGAACCCCGCCGGCGGTCCGCCGCTCGAGGTGCGCGTGGAACTCGGCCTCACTGACGGCACCTTCATTGAGGTGAAGTCAGGCCTCGAACAGGGCCAGACCATCCTGCAGTACGTGCCGAGCGAGGTGCCAGTGGCGAAGCCCGACGGCATGGGCGGTTTCGGCCCGGAGGTCGTCATCGAAGAGAACGGTTCGGAACCGGCGGCCCCCGAAGAGGGTCAGGGCGTCGAAGAACAGGGCGGCGAAGGATGAGCCATCGCGCCACACTCATTGACGGTCGCCTCGTCAGCTCGGATGCGGTGCTCGAAGTTTCCGGGGTGACGCGCGAGGTGACGCTGCCCGATGGCGAGACCCTGCGCATCCTGCGCGGTGTCGACCTGCGCGTCGGCGCTGGCGAACGCATCGCAGTGCTGGGACGCTCGGGTGCCGGCAAGACGACGCTGCTCAACCTGCTCGGCCTCATCGATCGCCCGACGAGCGGATCGATCCGCTTTCGCGGCCGCGACTCAGCTGGCCTGTCGCAGGCGTCGCTCGCACGCTTGCGCGGGCGCTCGGTTGGTTTCGTGTTTCAGCAGTTCAATCTGCTGGAGGGCCGCACTGCCCACGAGAACGTGGTGATGCCGCTCCTCTACGGCTCCCCCGGCCAGTTTTGGTCACGCGACAAGCTTGCTCGCGAGATGCTCGCCGAGGTCGGACTCGGTGATCGCGGTGACCAATTGCCACGCCAGCTCTCGGGTGGCGAACAGCAACGTGTTGCCACCGCCCGCGCGCTCGTGCGCAGGCCCGCGCTCATCCTCGCCGATGAGCCGACCGGCGCGCTCGATGTTGGTACCGGCAACGCCGTGATGGATCTCCTCGCGCGCATGAGCCGCGAGACCGGCGCCGCCCTCGTCACCATCACGCACGACCTGCAGGTGGCTGCGACCGCCGAACGCATCGTCATGCTGCAAGACGGCGTGCTTCGTGAGTGCACGCTCGACGAAGCCGAGGCCGCACTGCGATCGGATGCGGTGCGCGGAGCTTCCCGCCGGGAGGTACACGCATGAGCACGGTGAAGGAACGTCGCGTGCTCGCGCGCGCCTCGGAATCGGGCGGCCGCAGCACCGCAATCGCAGCAATGATCGTGGATGCGTGGAATGAGTTGCGCGTCAATCGCTTGCGCATTCTGCTCGCGCTCGTTGGCATCACGGTGGCCGTCGTCGGCCTGACCGGTGCTCTCGGACTCGGCACGATCATGCGCGACATGATGATTCAGACCGGCGAGCGGCAATCAGGGCGCACCGCAACGGTCACCGTGACGCTGCCGAGCGGCGATGAGCAGGCGAAACGCGATCGACTCGAGCGGCTCCCGAACGACTTCGGGGTGACCTCGTGGACGCATGTCGCCCAGTACAACTCGCGCGCGTGGACACCGGTGGCGCAGATCGACTTCTCGATCAATGCCGTCGACCCGAGCTACGAGACGCTCTATCGCGTGCATCTCGAGCAGGGCCGGTTCTTGGTGGCGGACGATGCGCAGCGACTCGCGCCCGCAGTCGTCGTCAACCACGCCCTATGGATGCAATTGGGTTCGCCCGATATCGCCACCAACCCGGGTATGACGCTCGTTTCAGGTGACCGCAGCCAGCAGGCAGTGATAGTTGGTGTGTCATCGGCGATGAGTGAGTGGGATACACCGACGGCCTTCATGCTCTATTCGGGCATGGACAAGGTCGTCAAGAACGAGACGAGCGACAGTGGCGGCAAGATCGCCATGTGGGTGCCGGAAGACATCGCCGACCAGTTTGCGCAACAGCTCAACCACCAACTCGGCAAATCGCTGGATGTAACCGCTTCTCGTGAAGACTGGGCGAAGTTTGGTGCCGATCAGCTCGCGAGTCTGCAGACCGGTGTGATCGCGGCGGCCGTCGGCATGTTCTTGCTCGGTGCGCTCGGACTCGTGAACATCAACCTCGTGACGATGCAGCATCGCGTGCGCGAAATAGGTATTCGGCGTAGTTACGGTGCGACGAGCGGACGCATCTTCTTTGGTGTGTTGCTCGAATCGGTAGTGGCCACGTTTGTGGCGGGGCTCGTCGGCGTGATGATTGCGATTGCGCTGCTGCAGAACTCGTTCATGGAGACGTGGCTGGAATCGATGGGCGTGTATGACCACAGCGCCTTCCCGATTGAGGCGGCGTTGATTGGACTCGCGGCCTCGACGGTGGTTGGTGCATTGGCGGGTGCGTTGCCTGCACTGAAGGCCACGCGCGTGCAGATCATCGAGGCGATCCGGTTCTAGGGCAGAGCGGCGGCGGTCTCGATCCGTCGCTGCGCTCCTACTCGACCACCCAGCGATGTTGGTCCATCGAGCGGTGCACTGAGGTTCTCGAAGTGTAGGCCGAAGGCCACCCCTTGGCTCATCGAGTAGGCCGCAGGCCACCCCTGGCTCATCGAGTAGGCCGAAGGCCGTATCGAGATGCCCACTCACCACACGAACGTCACCCGCCACCACCCGTCGGAGATTTCCTCCCGCAGCACCCACCCCTCCGTCCCGGGGTTTTCAGATGCGAGTGGAAACGCCGCTTCCGCTGCCTCTCGCTCGCCGAGGTGCATCAACACATCCTGGTTGAGGAAGCCGTTGCCGAAGTCGTATCCCTGGTATCCCTCCACCAGCACGCACTGCTTCACTTCGACGAATCCCACCCGCTCCGGGCAGACGCCAGCGGCCTCCGCGGCCTCGAGATCTGCCCGGATGCTCGGCCAACTCAGCTGCATTGGCACTCGCGCGCTGAAGAGCGCAAACCCGGTCGCGAGGAGCACCGGCGCAATCACGAGCGCCCAACGCATCCGCCGTTCGCGAATCGCCATGATGAGCAGGGTGACCAGCGGCACCACCGTGGCGAGGAACGCCAGTCCCGCCAACAGGGTGAGGAAGATATCGCCACCGCCCGGAATCGAGGTGAGATACCAGCCGAGCCCGAGATAGCTCGCCACGAGCACGCCGAGGATGACGGTCACCACGATGCCGGGGATGCGCTGCCCCTTGCGGCGCGCGTCGAGCACGGTCACGGCAGCCTCACGATCGCCCAGCCGTCGCCAAGTCGCTCGGAGATGACGCCACCACCCGGAACGCCAGACGCCTCACCAACGTGCATGACGACGAACGAGTTGATGAAGAACCCACCGCCGAAGTCGTAGCCGCGCTTGTCGAGCAGCTCAGTGCATCCCTGCACTGGCGCGAGCCCCGCGAACGCCGGGCAGCTGCCGTCGCGCTCGGCGGCCGCGAGGCTCGCTTGGATGAGCGGCCAGTGCAGCTTGAGCGGGAGTCCGCTCGAGGTCATGAGCAGGCCAAAGATGAGCGTTACGCCAGCCTGCAGGAGGGTTCGTGGCAGCTTCTTGCGGATAAGCGATCGAATGCCGAGCACGAGGAGAATCGTCGCGGCGACGAACAGCGGTAGGCCCGCGACGACGCTGAAGAGCACGCCGCCGCGGCCGGGGATCGAGGCGACCCACCACTGAAGTGCGAGCGCAATTGCGACGCTGATCCAGGTGGCGCGTTCGAGCGCATCCTTCGGGAACGCCAACGTCAGGCTGCGCAGATCGCTCAGCCTCGGGGTGTGTTCCTCGGTCATGCCGACAGTTTAGGTGGCGGCAGTTGCGGGGGCGTCGGTCAGGATGCTGAAGTGCGGTAGCCACCGGTGTAGTGCGGATGCGACTTCAGCGTGCTTTCCAGTGGCCGGGGCACTTTTCTGGGCGCGGCGCGGGGTGGCCTCAATACGACTCCGCTTCGCCTTAGTTGGTTGAGTAGCGCAGCGTATCGAAACCACGCAACTGGGGGCGCGGCGCGAAGTGGCCTCGATACGGCCTGCGGCCTACACTTCGAGAACCTCAGTGCACCGCTCGATCAACCAAAATATCTGTGGGTGGTTGAGTAGCGCAGCGTATCGAAACCACGACCTACCGCTCGCCGTCACGCCCCACGATCGCAATCGGCCCGGTGTAGTCATCCGCATCCCGCACCACCGAGATGCTCGAGGTGAAGAGATCTTCGCCAAACTCCTCGCGGGCCGCCCGCACTGCCTCGAGGTCGACCGGCAGCGTGATCGGCGCCGTAACCGGACCAAGCGGTGCCTCCACCGTGACGGTGTCGGGCGCGAGACGCACGAAGACGACGCCTGAGATGACGAGCGCGGCGCCGATGCCCTGCATCCAGCTCGGAATTTCGCTGAGGAGGATCGCCGACACGGCCATTGTTGCGAGCACTTCGAGCAGGCCCAGGAACGACGCGAGCCGCGAGCCGAGCACCTTCGCCGCGAAGACGCCGCCGAGGTAGCCCGCGACCGTGCCGACGAGCACGACGATCGCCATCGTCACCCACCACGGCACCTGCGTGCCGAACAGTTCCACCATGCCCCAGTTCGCTTCGAGCGGCACGATGCCGATGAGCCCGAGTGGCAGCAGCGTGAGCGCGCCGATCACGAGGCCGCCGCCGATGAGCGCGGTCGGTGGCAGATCATCCGGGATGCCCGCCGAGAGCAGGTAGTAGCCGCAGACCGACACTGCCGCGAGCGCCGCGAACAGGATGCCGAGCGGATGCAACGCACCCGTCGCGCTTCCGAGGTCAAGTGCGAGCACGAGCCCGATGATTGAGAGCGCCGCTCCCCCGAGTGACATCGCGGCGGGCCGATGCTTCGTGCGCACCCACGCGGCAAGGAGCAGGAGTACTGGCGCGAGGTACTGGATGAGGAGCGCAATACTCACGGGCATGAGCCCGATCGCCGAATAGTAGAAGTACTGGGTGGCCGCGACGGCGATGACGCCGTAGCCGAGCAGCCACTTCCAGCGGCGCATCCAGACACTCATGTCGTGGCGGGTGTGCCACAGCGCGATCGGCATGATCACGAGCGCGGCACCGATCATTCGCACGATGACCGCGGCACCCGAGGTCCAGCCATCAAGGAGCAGCGGTTTGACGAACGGACCAGAGCCTGCAAACGCGATGGCAGTCAGAATTGCGACGATCATGCCGGTGTTGCGATTGCGTGTCATGGCCCCTTCTTCAACTCGTTCGATGAGCCAATGTTAGGGATGCGCGGGGTCACTCGGCACTGTGCGCTCGCCCTGTGAGGGCACGGGTTGCTTGTGCTGGCGTTAGCGAGACGCTAGAGCTTCTCGAGCGGGGCGATCTTGATGAGGAGCTTCTTGCGGCCAACCTCGTCGAAATCGATTTCGGCGATGCGCTTGGGCCCAGCGCCGAGCACGGCACGCACGGTGCCTTCACCGAAGTCGGTGTGCTTGACGCGGTCGCCGGTGGCGAGTTCGAGCTCCGAGTTGTCGCGCACCGCCCCGGTGACGCGGTTCGCGAAGCGCTGGTTGTCGCGGGTCGGCTTGAACTCGCGGGTGAGACCGCGGCCAGCCGGCAACCCGCGTTCGACCGGCTCGCGGCGGCCGAAACTCACGGCCCCTGGTCGCGCGCCGCCGATGGCCCCGGGCATTCCGGGCGACTGCCGCCACTCGATGAGACCGTCGGGAATATCGTTGAGGAAGCGACTCGGCATCGCCACCGACGACTCACCAAACGTCGTGCGGCTCATTGCGAGCGACAGGTGCAGCACCTGCCGTGCGCGCGTAATGCCCACGTAGAACAGGCGACGTTCCTCGGCGAGCCCGCCCGGTTCATCCGCGCTCATCTTGTGCGGGAGGAGCGCCTCTTCAACGCCGGTGAGGAACACGGCCTGATACTCGAGGCCCTTTGCGGTGTGCAGGGTCATGAGCGACACGGCACCGGCTTCGTAGTCCAGCTCATCGGCCGCGGCCACGAGTGCCACTTCGGTGAGGAAGTCGACGAGATTGCCCTCGGGGTGCTGCTTGTCGAACTCCTTCGCGACGCTGATGAGTTCTTCGACGTTCTCGGCGCGCGCATCGTCTTGCGGGTTGCCCGTGGCGCGCAGCGTTTCGAGGTAGCGCACATCACTCACGAGCCGGGCGAGCATCTGCGAGACCGAAGCCGCGCCAGTGTTGCGTTGCGGATCAATCGAGGCCTCAGCGCGATCGAGTGCCGCGACGAGGTCGGCAATTGCGCCACGGACCTTCGGACCGAGACCGAGTTCATCCGCCCGTGCCATCGCCTCGCGGAAGGTGAGGTCGTTCGCCTCAGCGAAGTTCGAGATTGCCGTCTCGGTGGCGGGGCCAATGCCGCGCTTCGGCGAATTGATGATGCGCCGCACCGACAGCTCATCGGCCGGGTTCGCGATCGACATGAGGTAGGCGATCATGTCTTTCACTTCGGCGCGCTCATAGAACTTCGTGCCGCCAATCAGGCGGTAGGGCACGGCCGCGCGGATGAGGATTTCTTCGAGCGCACGGGTCTGGGCGTTCGTGCGGTAGAACACCGCGATGTCGTTGAAGCTCGTGCCCGAGTCGTGCAGCTTGTGAATCTCATCGGCGACGAATTGCGCCTCATCGTGCGCGGAATACCCGGTGTAGCCGACGATCTTCGCGCCGGTACCGGCGGTGGTGAACAGGTTCTTCTCCCGGCGGTCGAAGTTCTGACTGATCACCGCATTCGCGGCATCGAGGATGTTCTGCGTCGATCGGTAGTTCTGCTCGAGCAGCACCACCTTTGCGCCCGGGAAGTCGCGCTCAAACTCGGTGATATTGCGGATATCTGCGCCGCGGAACGCATAGATCGACTGGTCGCTATCACCGACGACGGTGAGGGATGCGGGCGGAATCGAGCCATCGTCATCGAGCTTGATGCGGGTATCGGCGGGCACATGCTGCGGTTCGGCACGACGGGTGAGCTCGCGAATGAGCGCGTACTGCGCGTGGTTGGTGTCCTGGTACTCGTCAACGAGCACATGACGGAACCGGCGCTGGTACAGCGCCGCGATTTCAGGATGCGCGCGGAAAAGCCAGACGGTTTGCGCGATGAGGTCGTCGAAGTCGAAGGCGCGATTGCGGTGCAGTTCGCGCTGATACTGCCGGTAGATCTCAAGCACGAGGGCGTCGCGCGGGTTCGACAGGTCGGCCTGGCGGGCAAAGCCGTCGGGGTCGATGAGTTCGTTCTTGAGCGCCGAGATGCGGTTGAGGGCGTGCGAGACGCTCACGCCGAGTGACTCGGCCTCAAGCGCCTTGACGATGCGCTTGCAGAGCGCCTTCGAGTCAGCACTGTCGTAGATGGTGAAGCCCTGCGGGTAGCCGAAGCGCTCAGCCTCGCGGCGCAGGATGCGGACGCAGGCGGAGTGGAACGTCGAGATCCACATGCCCTCGACGGCTTCGCCGAGGAGGTGGCCCACGCGCTCGCGCATCTCGGCGGCGGCCTTGTTCGTGAAGGTGATCGCGAGAATCTGACTCGGCCAGGCCTCACGGGTGGCGATGAGTCCGGCGATGCGGTGCGTGAGCACGCGCGTCTTGCCGGAACCCGCGCCCGCGATGATGAGCAGCGCCTCGCCACGGTATTCAACGGCCTCGCGCTGCGGCGCGTTGAGGCCGTCGACCAAGTCGGCCGGGATGGGAGCGGCGAAATCATCAGCAAAGAGGAATGTCATGACCCGACCGATTCTAGGCGGGGCCACCGACAGCTGGGGCGCAGTAGCACTTCCCGCATACGACCTCGTCAACAGAAGGGCGGATTCCGGGCCGATGATGCTCCCAGCGACGTCATCGACGCCAAATCCGCCCTTCGCGTGACGCGCTCACCTCGCCAAGGCAAGATGGAGCAATGTCTGCGCTCGCCACCGCCCTCGCACTCCAGCGACTGCTCGGTGAAAGCGCCGCACTGCGCATGTTGCGCGCCGACCGAGTCGCCCTCATCGCCGGCACCCTCGCAACTCACCTCGGCACTCCAGGCACCCGCATCGCCACCGATGAGTTGCACGAACTCATCGAACTCGACCTCGAAGACCTGCGCCCCCATTTCGATCTCGGCAACAAGACGGCCAAGGCCTATTGCGATGACTGGCGAAATGCTGGCTTTCTCATTCGACGGGCGGCCTCAACCTCTCGCGCTGAGACCTATGAGCTTTCGGCTTCCGCCATCACGGCCATCAACACCCTCCGGCAGTTTGATGAGCCCACCACCACGCTCACCGAATCGCGGCTCGCCAACCTTTCGGCCGCGATTCACCAGATCGCCATCGACACCGATCCCGATCACACCCGCAAGCTCGAATCACTCCTGCAAGAACGCGAACGCATTGACGCCGAAATTGCGAAAATCAACGCCGGTGAATCCACGACGCTCGACGACCGCGTTGCGATGGAAAGAGTCGTCGATGTCTTGCTCCAGGCGCAGAATCTCCCCGCCGATTTCGCAAGAGTGCGCGCCCGTTTTGAACAACTCAATCAAGAGCTGCGCACGAGCATCCTCGACTCTGACGAGCAGCAGAGCGCCGTGCTTGACGAGATATTTCGCGGTGTTGACCTCATCGAAGCCTCGGATGAGGGCCGCACGTTCACGGCGTTCTCGGCACTGCTCCGAAATCCCGAGCAATCAGCCCGACTCGACAGCGATGTCGCGGCAGTACTCTCGCGCGAGTTCTCAGCAGCGCTTCCTCCCGCATCCCGCCGCGCCTTTCGGTCGCTCATACGCGAGCTAAAAGACGGCAGCCGCGATGTACACGGTGTGCTCACTGAGTTCGCGCGTGGCTTGCGCCGCTACGTGCACTCGCAAGAGTTTCAGCGCGACCGAGTGCTCCGGGATGCACTGCAAACTGCGCTTGCCAGCGCCGTTGACGCGAGCAAGGTCGTGCGTCCCTTTACCGACATTGGCCTGGAGCTTGAACTGTCGGCGATGCAGTTCCGCAGCGTCGGGGTCATCGATCCACACGACCCTGTTGAATTTGATACTGGCGCGCCGCTCACGGTCGCTGCACCGGTGAGCATCGACATGTCGATCATCGCCGCGCTCGCGCGCGAAAGTGAGATTGATTTCGACGAACTCACGTCCAATGTGAACGCGACGTTCGCCGCCCGCGGACCGGTTAGCGTCGGCGAAGTTCTTGCCGAATATCCAGCCACTCAGGGGCTCGCGAGTCTCATTGGACTGCTTTCCCTCGCCACCCAACACGGTTTGCAGTGCCCGGATGAGGTCGAGCTGGTCGAATGGCAGGGTGTCGACGGCATCACCCGCAGCGCTGAGATCACCACTCAGGTGTTCACGACGACAATTGACTCATGAGTGACCCGCAGCCGCTGCCCGACGATGCTGGGTCGACGGCACTCTGGCCAGGCGATACCGGCACACTTCGCGAAAATTCGCGACGGGCGCTCCTGGAATTACTCAAAGGACCGTATCTTTCGGGTGTGCAACGGCCACAACTTTGGGCGGCACTCATGGTCGATGAGCGGGCAATTCGAGCGCGCTTGCACGAGCTCTTCCTCGATCTCGTCATCGATCCAATTGACGAGTTCGCATTCACGAAAAAGGCCGAAACGGGAGAGTTCTCAGCCCCGAGCGCATTGCGCCGCGAATCGCTCACATTTATCGACACGTCAATGCTGCTCGTGCTGCGGCAAATATTGTTGACTGCGCGAACCGAACAACGAGTCATCATTGGCCGCGAAGAAATCAATGAACGCCTGGCGGTGTATAGAACCGGCGATGAGGCAACGTTCTTGAAGAATCTCAACGGTGCCTGGAGCCGCATGCACGAGAAATTCCGGGTGCTGCACAAGGTAGATGACGAGCGTTCCGAGATCTCACCAGTGGTGAAATTCGTCATTGATGAACGACAAGTGCGCGCGCTCACCGAGACTTACGCGGCACTCGCCGTCTCTGAAGAGCAGGATGCATCTGCATGATCACGACCACGGCGTCACAGTGGCGACTTGCTGCAGTCGAAGTCGCTAATTGGGGCACCTTTGACGGCGAGATTCACCACATCCCCGTTTCTCGCGAGGGCCACCTTATTACCGGGCCTTCGGGGTCGGGTAAGTCATCATTGCTCGATGGCATCGCCGCCGTGCTCATTCCCGACAAATGGTTGCGCTTCAATCAGGCAGCGCAGGGTCCGCGCATCCGCGGCGATGACCGCGACCTCGTGAGCTACGTGCGCGGGGCATGGTCGCGCACGGCAAATGAACTTGAAGATCGCATCGAGAGCGCATTCTTGCGATCGGGCACCACCTGGAGTGGTGTGCTGTTGCGATTTGAACAGGATGCGGATGCCGCGCCGCTCGTGCTCGCCCGACTGTTCTTCTTACAGGGGAGCAAGTCCGCCCGTGCAGACCTGCGCGATCTGAGATTCCTTGAGCGCGGAGACGCCACACTGCTGGATTTGGAGCCATACGCCCGCACCGGGTTGAAGACCCGCCCCTTACAACAGGACCGACCAGACGCGATCGTCACGACCTCAGGCAAGCATCAGCAGTTCATTAGTCGGATGCGCAGCCAGCTCGGCATCAAAGATGAAACGTCGCTACGTCTCCTCCATAAGACGCAGTCGGCCAAGCACCTCGATAATCTCGACCATCTCTTTCGCGAGTACATGCTCGAGCGGCCCGAAACATTCGCCTTTGCCGACAATGCCGTCGAACAATTCGGCGAGTTACGCGACGCACACGACCACGTGGTGATGTTGCAACAGCAACGCGATCACCTCCTCAAGATGCAGGCAGTGTCGCGCAAATTTGATGAGGCCGCCGACACTGCCGCTTCATTGAGCGCACTCATTCAGCATGTTCGTCCCTACCAATTGCGTCGCGCCTTTGGACTCATGCGTGATGAACAGCGTCAACGCATCGAGCGCGCCCACACCCTTCAGATTGATGTGCAGCGCACCCAATCCGCGATGCGACAAGCCGACGACCACTACCGGCTCACCAGCCGCCGGGCGCTCGAACTCGGTGGCGGACTTGCCGAACAGCTCCACGACAAGCTCCGCTCTGCGCAAGTCGAGGCCGAAGCGACCGCGACAAGGTGGCGACGCTTGCGAGATCAGCTCGCCGAAGTCGGCATCAACGAACCCCCAACGACGGCCGCCGAGCATGCCGAACTGCGCTCGCAAATCGAGCACGAACTCGCCAGCCCCGGAACCCCCGGCCCAAGCCACGAACAATCAGCCCGCTACTTCACCGCCCGCACCGAAATCGAACGACTCGACCGCGATATCAAGGCATTGCGCCACAGCGGTGTGACCGTGCCTGATGCGCTCCTGCGCATTCGACACGAGCTCGCAACTGCGCTCCACCTCCCCGAAAACGTGCTGCTGTTCGCCGCAGAACTCATCGAGGTGCGACCCGAGTATCGGGATTGGACCGGCGCCATCGAGCGTGTCCTCCGCTCGTTCGCGCTCACCCTGCTCGTGCGCACCGAGCAGCTCGCGGCTGCGCGACGCTGGGTCGAGACTCACCGCATCCATGCCCGATTGGTGTTTGAAGAGGTGCGGACCGATGCCCCCACACCGCGACCCGCGCGCGCCGCCAAGTCACTCGTGCATCGGGTGGCGGTCGCTCCGGGGCCATTCGCACGCTGGGTTGAGGGGCAACTCTCGGAACGATTCGATATGGCCTGCGTCGACCACGTGGATGAACTCGATCATCACGTGCGGGCTGTCACCATCAGCGGCCAGATCAAATCGTCACGCACTCGCTACGAGAAAGACGACCGCATCGACATCGATGATCGTCAGCACTGGATTCTCGGCGACAAAGACGCCAAGCTCGAGACCCTCATCGAGCGCCGCCGAACTGCACAGACCGAGCTTGCGGCCGCTGAGGCTGAAGTCAAGCGCGCCGAAATGACCCGCGATCGCGACCAGCGGCGACGCGGTGCACTTGCGGCGCTCCGCCAACAGGAGTGGGCCGAAGTTGACCGTGACCACGCCGAACTGCTCGTCACCGAGATCGAAACGCAACTCGTGGCACTCACTCGCAATGACGCCGAGCTCCGCGACGCGGTCGAACAGGAACAGGAATCGCGGCGGCTCCTCGAGGCCGCGCGCAACGACTACGACGAGGCACGGATCGCGCAACGTCAGCACAGCACCGCCGCCGAGGAGCTCGCTGACGAGATCGCATCCGTACAAGCGGCCCTGGAGCGCGGCGAAATCCCCGAGGTGGATGCGCAGGTCACCGCCACCCTAGACGCCCGATTTGCCGCCGAACAGCGGCGCATCACTCGGCAACAGCTCGCCGATGTCGGGCAACGGGTCATTACTCTGCTCCACGACGAGCGAGATGCCGCTCAAGGCCGGTCGTTCCGGCTGAGTAATGAATTCGTCGTGCTCGCCGGAGAATTCGGCAATGCCTGGCCCGCGGCCATGGCCGATCTCACGCCGACGATCGACGATCGTCACGGATTTCTCGAACTGCTCACGAGCATCCTCAACCAGGGCTTGCCCGAACACGTAGAGAATTTTCAACGGCTGCTTCGGGAACGCTCCACCGATCTCGTCGGCAACCTTGTCAACGAAATCTTGGCCGCTCCGAGAGAGATCGAAGAACGGGTAGCACCGGTCAACTCATCGCTCCTTCGTTCCGAGTTCGATGCCGAACGGTTCCTCAGACTGCGCGTCAAGGTGAGCCGCAATGCCACCGTGGCGCAATTCATCAGCGATCTGCGGTCGGTTTCTGAGGGCAGTTGGCTCGACGATGATCTCGAATCTGCACAGCGGCGGTTCACGACGCTCGCTGAAGTCATGCGACGCTTCGGTTCCAGCGACGCCGTCGACCGTCGCTGGCGGGAACAGTGCCTCGACACTCGGATGCACGTGACCTTTCTCGCCGAAGAAATCGATGCGGATGGGCGGGTGCACGCCACTTACGACTCAGGTGCGGCGATGTCGGGTGGTCAACAACAGAAGCTTGCGTTCTTCTGCCTCGCCGCCGCACTTCGGTTTCAGCTGGCCGACACCGACGACGCGGTACCGAAATACGGCACCGTGCTGCTCGATGAAGCCTTCGATAAGGCGGATGCTCGCTACACCCGCATGGTGCTCGACGTGTTTCGCGAGTTTGGATTTCATCTCGTGCTCGCGACACCGCAGAAGCTGCTGCAAACGATTGAGCCCTACATTGGCGCTGCCACTTCGGTCGAGAACCCGAGTCGGCGCAAGTCGGTACCGGCAACGGTGGTCTGGGAGCAACGGGGCGAAGTGTCGGAGCCAGTCGCATGATGAGCGTGAACGACGCACGCGCAACCGCGAGCGCCCGACTCGAACGCAACCTTGGCAGCTGGGCGGTTGACCCTACGAACGCGTCCTTGCCCGCGTTCGCAGCGGCGCTGCATCCACCGACACAGTCGCAGGCACTCGCCGATGTGCGCGCAACAGAAGCATGGGTACGCGAGTGGGCCGCTTTCTCGCTCGACGGTGCTGTGCTTGAGTGGCAGCCGCGCAAGTGGTCGGCCTTGGGGTCGCAACAGGTTCCGGTGCGGATCACGATCACCGAGGTGGCGACGGTCGCCAAGTTTGTTGGCGGCTCGCTGCAGCGGCGCTGGTCAGAGCTTCGTGATCGAGCCCAGCTCATCCGTGACGAACTAGGTGACTCAGCCGCACTCACCCCGGTTCTGCGCCGAAATGCGCGAACGTTCGAGGGGTACTCGCCGGAACGATTCACGCAGTTCTTGGCGGCCGTGCAGTGGCTTGTGGAGCATCCGGTTGATGGCCTGCGGCCGCGACAAATTCCGGTACGAGGCGTCGATTCGAAGTGGTTTCGCGACCACCGCTCCGTCGCTTCGGAACTGTGTCTCGCCGTGACCGGACGCGCCGGGCTCGGCATCATCGATAGCGATCCACTCATTCGCGTGCGCGTGCTTGACTCTGCTCTCGCGCCCGGCGGAGTTGCCGAATTCGCGGCACCAGTGGAGCAACTGGCGGCACTGCCCCTCACGCCTGCGGCCGTATTCGTATTCGAGAACCTTGAATCGGTGCTCGCGATGCCGCAATGGCCTGGAGCGGTCGCAGTGCATGGCTCGGGCTATGCGGTGGACGTGCTCACGCAGATTCCTTGGGTGCTCGAGCGGCCGGTGATTTATTGGGGCGACCTCGACGCAAATGGATTCGCTATTCTGCATCGCTTGCGAAAGTCGCACGCAGCGGTGACGTCAGCGCTCATGGATGCGTCGACGTTGCTCATGCACCGCGACCTCTGGGTGGTTGAGACGAAGCCGCCACGCGGGAGGCTTGACACATTGACTCCGGTCGAGGCCGAGGCGCTCGCGGTGCTGCGGGATGAGGGTGATGCTCGGCTTGAGCAGGAGCGGATTCCTTGGGCGTACTCGCTGGCTGCGTTACAGCGGGTTTGGGCCGAGGTTACTGGCAACTGATCTGCAGGGAATCGCCGATTCGGGCTCGATGATGGCGCTGTGAGCGGCGGCGGCGGCGACATGGCACCGCCCCGCAGGTGGCCGCGTCAACGGAGGGGCGGATTCTGGGCCGATCATGCTCCCAGCGACGTCATCGACGCCAAATCCGCCCTTCGCTTGACGCATCCCCGCAGACGACCACTAGCCGAGCAATACCCGCACCGCCGCAGGGTCGTCAGCGAAGAGCACATCCACGCCAGTGTCGGCGAGGTAGCGCACCCACCCAGCCGCATCGCCAGCAAACGCCGTCGGCAAGAATCGCTCTTCGAGCCGCAAGGTATAGGCGAACACCTCAAGCCCAAGCGCATGCGCCTGGTCAACCAGGTCGCGGGTGAGCACCTCACACCGCACCGAAATCCCGTTGGCCCACTCCCCGACCTCGGCGAGCCCCTCGGCGGTCAATCGAGCCGGGCCCTCTTCCTCGTCAAGTCGGCCGCGGCCATCTTCAACAAGCTGGATGCGCTTGCCCGGCAGCCCCGCATCCCGCAGCCGCTGCAGCACCGGCACTTCGAAACTCTCCCAGCGCAACTCCGCGAGGGCTGGTGCATCCCAGAGTCCATCGAGCTCCGCACGAAGCAACTCCACGTAGTCGAAGCCGAGCCTCAGTGTGCGGGCATCGTGCTTGAGCTCAATTACGAGCCCAACTCCGGGCGCTTCGGCCGAGGTGAGTTCGACGAGCTCGCGCAGGCGCAGCATCCCCTCTTCACCGTCATGCGCGGCCGAGGCGGGGCGCAGCTCGGGCCATCGCTCGATGCCACGCAGCGTGCGCAGTTCATCCCAGTTGAATTCCTCCACGAACCAACCCGAGGCGGCGATGCGGCCCGCGCGCTTGCGGGTGAAGCGGCTCGCAAACTCCGGTCGCGACGCGATGTCGGTCGTGTCATCGAGACGCGGTTCGTGAATCACCGCGAGCACACCGTCGCGAGTCGGCACGACATCGGGTTCAACGAAATCGACTCCGGCTGCGAAGGCTGCACGGTAGCTCGCGGGTGTGTGCTCGGGGAAGACTGCCGGGGCACCCCGGTGGCCAATGATGCGCGGACGATTATTCACCGGCCCATTGTGCGCGCTGTCAGTTACGCCCGGGTGACCAACGAGTGGTGGTCGCGGCGACACGAAACCGGAAAACCAAAGGGCCGCTCCCCCGAAGGAGAGCGGCCCTGGCAGAACTACTTAGTCGTTACCGCGCAGAATCGCGATGAGACGGAGCAGCTCGAGGTAGATGAACACGACGGTCGAGATGACCGCGTAGGCACCAAGCCAGCCGTACTTGCGCGGGGCACCCGCACGAGCACCGTTCTGGATGAACTCGAAGTCGGCGATGAGCATGTAGGCACCCATGAGCACCGCGAAGATGCCGAGGATGACACCAAGCGGGATGCCGAAGATCTCAACGCTGGTGCGCAGGCCCCACGGGTCGCTGTTGATGCCGGTCATCACCAGACCGAAGTTGATGAGCGAGAAGACGAGGTAGGCGATACCGGCGATCATGAAGAACTTCGTGATCTTCGGCGAGGTGCGCACGCGGCCCGACGAGAACAGCGCCAGGGTCACACCCACGACGACGAGCGTCGCGAGCACGGCCTGCACGACGATGCCCGAGTACATCTGCTCAAGGAAGCTCGAGAAGCCACCCACGAGCAGGCCCTCTGCCACCGCAAAGGTCATGATGAGCGGAACGCTCACCTCCTTCTTGAAGGCGATGACGAAGCCGAGGATGAGCGCGACGAACGAGCCGCCGATCGCGAGCATGAGGTTGAGCGGCGACGGAATGAACCAGGTGATCGCCGCGGCCACGAGCAGCACACCCATGAGCAGCGCACCCTTGGCGACCGTGTCTTCCACGGTCATGCGCTCCATCTGGTCGGCGCTCGGTGAAGGAAGGTCGAACTGGTGGTTCAGCGCGTCAGCACCCGGAGTGGGCATCGACTGCCACTGCGGCTGGCCGGGCTGCTGGCCATAGGCCTGGCCCGGCTGCTGGCCGTAGGGCTGCTGACCGCCGTACTGCTGACCAGTCTGGGGCTGCCCATACTGCGGCGCACCTTGCTGGCCCTGCTGGTAGGCGTACGCGGCGCGCGCCTGAGCGGCAGCCTGGTCGGCGTTGCCGTTGAAGTAGGGGTTGCGCTCGAGCGCGGGATTCGCCATGGGATCACTCCGTGTTCTGTCATATTCGGCGGAACTTCGGTCAGTCTACGGAGTCAACATCGCGCACACCCCGGGGATTCCCGGAAATTTCACGCTCAGCGGACGTATTTCACCCGCTGGTGTGACATTGGATGCGGTTCAATCCCGCGGTTCGTTCGCATCCCGCCGGTGCAACAAGAGTCGCGGGAGGAGAAGAAAGACCGCGAGCACGCCCGTCGCGACGAGCACGAACGGGAGCGCCGCGGTGTCGCCGAACAGGATGCGCAGCGCCAGGCCGCTCGTCACGGTCACCACCCAGACGATCACGCCGGCGGGCCAAAACTTCGACGGCTGCAACCGGGTGACGAGCACGATGACCCAGGCGAGCACGAGCGCGCCGAGGAAGGGCGCAGCCGTGCCGAGGATTTCGAGTGGCCCGAGTCCGCCTTCGTGTGCCGCCCGGCCAAGCGCCGCGAACACGATCACCAGGATGAAGTCGGTGACGAACGGGATCCAGGACTTGTGGGTGTACGCGGCACGAAGGAATTGCATGGCTCCAGGGTATCGAGCGAGCGACGGCCCCACGTTGGGTGGTCGAGTAGGCGGAGCGAAGCGGAGCCGTAGCGAGGCCCCGCAACCTGAATGGTTACCCTGCCACCATGCCCACTCTCGCTGAAACTCGCCGCATCCTCGCTGACCCGACCCGCATCGTCGTGCTCACCGGCGCCGGCATGTCGACCGAGGCCGGTGTGCCCGACTTCCGCTCCCCCGGCGGCCTCTACTCAAGCGACTTTCACGGGATGCATCCCGAAGATCTACTTCACGTCGACACCCTGCGCAATCAACCCGAGCTCTTCTACGAGTACCTGCGCACGCGGCTCGCGTTCTCGGCGAAGCCCGACGCGTCCTATCGGATGCTCGCGGAGCTTGAACGAGCCGGTCGCGTGATCGGGGTCGTCACGCAGAACATCGATGGCCTGCATCACGAGGCCGGGTCGCAGAGTGTGGTTGAGGCGCACGGGACGCTGGCGCGCTTTAGTTGCGCGCGTTGCGGACGAGCTGCCGACACCGCGACGATGATGACGCCGGGCACCGCGATTCGCTGCGAATGCGGTGGGCTGATTCGCCCCGAGGTCGTGCTGTACGGCGAGGGCTTGGATGCGCTTGATGACGCCATTGACCTGGTGGCCGAGGCGGACGCGATGCTCGTGCTCGGCACGTCGTTGCTCGTGCATCCGGTGGCGGGATTGCCGCAGCTGTTGCTGCGGCAGGGCAAGCCCGTGGTCATCGTGAATCGCGAAGCGACGCCCTATGCCGATTACGCGGGGGTCGTCGAGATTAATGCTGGGATCGGCGAGACGCTGCCGGAATTGTTTGGCTAGCGGGCGGGGTCTCGATGCGCTTCGCTTACTCGACCAACCAGGAGGGGTGTCCTACTCCCACTCGATGGTCCCCGGCGGCTTCGACGTCACGTCGAGCACAACTCGGTTGACACCCTCAACCTCGTTCGTGATGCGGTTCGAAATGCGCGCGACCACGTCGTACGGCAGGCGCGTCCAGTCAGCGGTCATCGCATCCTCGCTCGACACCGGACGCAGCACAATCGGATGCCCGTACGTGCGGCCATCGCCCTGCACACCCACCGAACGCACATCAGCGAGCAGCACCACCGGGCACTGCCAAATCTGCGCGTCGAGACCGGCAGCCGTGAGCTCCTCGCGCACAATCGCATCCGCCTCACGCAGCAGGTCGAGACGGTCCTGCGTTACCTCACCAATGATGCGAATACCGAGACCCGGCCCCGGGAACGGCTGACGAGCGACGATCACCTCGGGAACGCCGAGTTCGCGACCGATCGCGCGCACCTCATCCTTGAATAGGGCGCGTAGCGGCTCCACGAGTTCGAAGGTCATGTCCTCCGGCAGCCCACCCACATTGTGGTGCGACTTAATGTTTGCCGTGCCCGAGCCACCGCCCGACTCCACAACGTCGGGGTAGAGCGTGCCCTGCACGAGGAACTTGATCTCACCCGGCACCGAGTCGTGCTTCGACTCTTCAACGAGCGAAGCTGCGGTCGACTCAAAGACCCGGATGAACTCGCGGCCGATGATCTTTCGCTTCGTTTCGGGGTCGGTGACGCCGGCGAGCTCTGAGAGGAACTGCTCGCGAGCATCCACCGTCACGAGGCGCACACCGGTCGCCTTGACGTAGTCCTCCTCGACCTGGCGGCGCTCGTCTTGGCGCAGCAGGCCGTGGTCGACGAACACGCAGGTGAGGCGCTCGCCAACGGCGCGCTGCACAAGCGCGGCGGCAACGGCCGAGTCGACACCACCCGAGAGGCCGCAGATAACCTCATCCTCACCGATCTGCTCGCGAATGCGGGCGACCTGTTCGTCGATGATGGATGCAGGGCTCCAGTCGGCCGCGAGGCCCGCGGAATTGAGGAGGAACGCTTCGATGACGCGCTGGCCGTGCTCGGAGTGGAGCACCTCGGGGTGCCACTGCACGCCGTAGAGCTTGCGCTCTTCATTGGCGAAGGCGGCCACCGGGGTGTCGGCGGTCGACGCGAGCACAGTGAAACCTTCGGGCGCGCGGGCGACCGAGTCGCCGTGGCTCATCCAGACGATCTGGTCAGCGGGCTGGCCGACGAGCAGACTTGAGGCCTGTGCCTCATCGGTGAGCTGCACCTGGGTCGAGCCGTATTCGCGGCGGCCGGTGCGTGCTACCTCGCCGCCGAGCGCGACGGCCATGGTCTGGAAGCCGTAGCAAATGCCGAACATGGGCAAGCCCAGGCTGAAGATCTCGGCGTCGAAGCTCGGTGCATCCTCGGCGTAGACGCTTGCCGGGCCGCCCGAGAGGACGATGGCCTGCGGGTTCTTCGCGCGCACCTCGTCAGCGGTGATCGTGTGCGGCACGACCTCGGAGTAAACATTGGCCTCGCGCACGCGGCGGGCAATGAGCTGGGCGTACTGGGCGCCGAAATCGACGACGAGCACCGGACGTGCGTCAGTGGATGCAGGAACAGTCACCTGCCCATTCTATGGTGACCAAGGCACTCGGCGCCGACGTGCACGAGAGCGCTATCCGCACTGCGCGGAATACCTATGCAGATTCATCAGTTAGCCCTAACGGAACAGTTAGACCACCAACGATCTGACTCCGCGAAACGCGAAAGGAACGCATCCATGCTTCTCGAAAACAAGGTCGCCCTCATCACCGGTGGCGGCTCGGGCCTCGGCCTCGCCACCGCCAAGACCTTTATCGCCGAAGGCGCCAAGGTCATGATCCTCGACTACAACCCGGCTTCGGAGGCCGTGGCCGACGAGATCGGCGC
Organism: Gulosibacter macacae; assembly: GCF_003865375.1. Classification (GTDB taxonomy): domain Bacteria; phylum Actinomycetota; class Actinomycetes; order Actinomycetales; family Microbacteriaceae; genus Gulosibacter; species Gulosibacter macacae. The sequence goes on from NZ_RQVS01000004.1 coordinate 148,084, forward strand.
GAAGTTCTTCGCCGGCGACGTCTCAAAGGCTGAGTCGGTTGAGGCAGCCGTCAAGGCAACCGTGGAAGCGTTCGGCCGCATCGACATCGCCGTGGCTTCGGCCGGCGTCGGCGGCGAGGGCGACGTCGTCACCTCAACCGTCGACAACTGGACCAAGACCAACGGCATCGACTACGACGGCGTCTTCTACACCAACAAGTACGCCATCGCGCAGATGCTCGAGCAGGGCGAGGGCGGCTCGGTCATCAATCTCGCCTCGATGTTCGGCATGGTGGCCGTGTCGAACAATATCGCCTACTCGGCATCGAAGGGCGGCGTCGTGAACATGACCCGCGCCGCCGGCACCATGTACGCGAAGGATGGCGTGCGCGTCAACGCCGTGGCTCCGGGTGTCATCGAGACCCCGCTCATCCCCGAAGAGGCGCTCAAGCAGTACTCGGCCCTGCACCCCATGGGTCGCGTTGGCCAGCCGCAGGAAGTTGCTGACCTCATCACGTTCCTCGCGAGCGACAAGTCGAAGTTCATCACCGGCGCGATCATTCCGATCGACGGTGGCTACACGGCGGTCTAGCCAGAACGCAAAGGAGGCGCCCGAAGTACTCACTTCGGGCGCCTCCTTCGTTTCCGCTACTCCTGCGAACGCCGCTCGACTTCGGCCGCAACCTCGGCATCCAGCGCCGCGCGCTCCTGCGCCGAGAGCGACTCCTCGACCGCCGAAAGCTCCTCCGCCTCGCGACCCTGCGCATCCCAATACGCCTGGTATTCAGCGAGCTGGCGCTTCGTGCGTCGGGTCATCAGCCACTCGGTAATGAACGAGAGGAACGGCACGACGCCACCGCCGGCCATCGCGAGTAGCCACCCGAGTTCCCACTTCATCTTCTGCCACACGAGGTAGCAGGCGATGAGGTAGATGACGTAGAACCAGCCGTGCACGATGAGGATCCAGCGCGACAGGTTGATCGCCGTGACCGTGCCATCCTGCACGAGCGCGAGGAAGCCGAACGGCCCGCCCAGCTCAATCTCGAGGTGGAAGGCGTACTTGTAAACCATCTCGATCACGAGCAAGAGCAGCAGCACACCGGTGATGTAGGCGGTCCACTGGTAGAAGCGCAGATAGCGCTTGATGCGCGGGAATTCGCTCGGCGCCGGAATCGCGGTCGGGTCGATGTTCTTGGTCATTTCTTTTCCTCGGATGCGCTGGTTTCGGCAGCGACGTTCGGGCCGCGGCGGGCGGCAATCTCGCGCAGTTTCTCGCGGCGAATCTCGGCGGCGAGGCGCTCGGAGGCACCGGCATCCGCCGCCTGTGTGGCGAGGTAGTCGTCGCGCACGAGCCGCCACCAGATGTAGAACGCCATGACGATAAAGATGGCCCACTCAATGGCGTAGAAGATGTTGAGCAGGTTGAGTTGGAAGCTCTGGTCGACCGGCACGATGTTGATGATCTCGAGCCCCTCGGGCATCCCTCCTTCACTCGACGGCAGGCCACCATCGAGCACGAGGTAGGCCGAGTAGTAACTCGGTGAGGGCTCCTGCCACATATTGATGAGCTGGCCCGGGGCCATTGAGTCGATCGCCTGCGGATCGACGCGATCGCGGCTCACGACCGGGTCTTGCCCGGGCTGCAATTGGCCGCGCAATTCGTGCGCACCGGTCGTGTCGCGATGCTCGGCAGCCGCCGGCAGGTCAGGGATGCGGTCGCTGAGGTCGGCGATTGCGGCGGCGGCCGCTTCTTCGCTCGCGGCCCAGCCGATGGCGACCGGGATGCTCGGGAGCGCGGCTGCGACCGTCGCGCCCTGAGCATCCTCGGTGTTCGGTGCGGCGAGATCGCCGGTGCCCGCTTCGGCGACCACGAGGCGACCCACAACCCACCAACCGGTTTCACCGTCTTGCAGGCGACCAGACACGGTGACGAGATCGCGCGCATCCACCCAGCCGGTCGCTTCAACGGGACGCCCGGCCGAGGACTCAATCAGCCCCTCACCCGGGTGGATGAGCTCGCCCATCGGAACAGCAGTGACGTATGCCTCAGCGTCTTCCGGCGGAAGCGCGGAAGTGAACGCCGAGGTGAGCTGCCACCAGCCGAGCCAGCCAAAGCCAATGACGACGAGCAACACTCCGGCGAGCAGGGCAAGCCATTTCGGCTTGCGCATTGTGGCGAACATGCTGACGGTCAAACCCCTTACGAGGTCGACACGGCGACGTCAGCGCGCTGGAACGACTTGAGGTCGGTGTAGCCGGTGTTGGCCATGGCATAGCGCAGGGCACCGACGAGGTTCGACTCACCATTCGCCTGCTCGGCCGGGCCGTTGATGATCTGGTCGAGCGTGCCAACCTGACCCACCTCGACGCGGTTGCCGCGCGGCAAGCGGTGGTGGCGCGCTTCGGCGCCCCAGTGCCAGCCGCGGCCGGGAGCCTCAGTCGAGCGCGCGAGGGTGGCGCCAAGCATCACGGCGTCGGCACCGCAGGCGAGCGCCTTCACGATGTCGCCCGAAGTGCCGAGCCCGCCGTCAGCGATCACGTGGACGTAGCGGCCTCCCGATTCATCCATGTAGTCGCGGCGAGCGCCAGCGACATCGGCAACGGCCGTGGCCATCGGCGCCTGGACGCCGAGCACACGGCGGGTGGTCGACGAGGCGCCGCCACCAAAGCCGACGAGCACCCCCGCGGCGCCGGTGCGCATGAGGTGCAGGGCTGAGGTGTAGCTCGCCGCACCACCAACGATGACAGGGGTGTCGAGCTCGTAAATGAACTTCTTGAGGTTGAGCGGTTCCTGCTTGGTCGAGACGTGCTCGGCCGAGACCGTTGCGCCGCGAATCACGAAGACGTCGGCACCGGCTTCGAGCACATCGGCGTAGTGCTCCTGCGTGCGCTGCGGCGAGAGCGCGCCGGCGACCACGACACCGGCGTCGCGCATCTGCTGCAGGCGTGCCTTGATGAGTTCGCCCTTGATCGGCTCGCGGTAGATCTCTTGGATGCGGCTCGTCGCCTGCTTCGCGGGAAGATCAGCGATCTCGGCGAGGAGCGGCTCCGGGTCGTCGTAGCGGGTCCAGAGACCTTCGAGGTCGAGCACACCGAGGCCACCGAGCTCACCGAACTTGATTGCGGTCCCCGGGCTCATCACCGAGTCCATGGGGGCGGCGACGAACGGCACCCCGAACTCGAACGCGTCGATCTTCCACGTCGTCGAGACATCCTCGGGGTCGCGCGTGCGGCGCGACGGGATGATCGCGAGGTCGTCGAACGAATACACGCGGCGGGCGCGCTTGGCGCGGCCGATCTCAATCTCAGTCACCCCTCTAGCCTATCGGTCACTGACTGCGCACTAACCTTCTGCCCCGGCAGGTGCTGGTTGACTACCGCAATGAGCGAGTTCATCTGCGCCATCGACCAGGGCACCACCTCGTCACGCGCGATTATTTTCGACCGCACCGGCCGCATCCGAGGTACCGGCCAGAAAGAGCACGCGCAGCATTTTCCGCAACCGGGCTGGGTCGAGCACGATGCGGCCGAGATCTGGCGCAATGTGCGTGAGGTCGTGGGTATTGCCCTGGCGGATGCTGAGATCACCCGCCACGACCTCGCGGCGGTCGGCATCACGAACCAGCGCGAGACGACGGTGGTGTGGGATCGAGCGACCGGTGACCCGGTGCATCCGGCCATTGTCTGGCAGGACACGCGCACCCAGGAGGTCGTCGATCGGCTTGCCGACGGCGATGTGAACCGCTTCCGCGAGCGCTGCGGACTGCCGCTGAGCACTTATTTTTCGGCGCCGAAGCTCGTGTGGCTGCTCGAGAATGTCGAGGGGATGCGTGCGCGCGCGGAAGCCGGGGAGCTCGCCTTTGGCACGATCGACTCGTGGGTGCTTTGGAACCTCACTGGCGGCCCCGATGGCGGTGTGCACGCGACCGATGTGACGAATGCCTCGCGCACCATGCTTATGTCGCTTCAGACGTGTGAGTGGGATGCGTCACTGCTTGAGTCGTTTGGTATTCCGGCCGCGCTCTTGCCCGAAATTCGCTCGTCGAGCGAGGTGTACGGCAAGGCGGCGAGCAATTCGTTGCTGCGGCACACGCCGGTGGCCGGGATGCTCGGCGACCAGCAGGCCGCGACCTTCGGGCAGGCGGCGTTTGCGGCTGGCGAGGCAAAGAATACATACGGCACCGGGGCGTTTTTGATCGTGAACACCGGTGAAGAGGTGGTGCGGTCTGAGGAGGGTTTGCTCTCGACCGTGGCTTATCGGCTCGGCGATGCGCCGCCGGTGTACGCGCTCGAAGGTTCGGTGGCGGTGACCGGTTCGCTTGTGCAGTGGCTGCGCGACAACCTCGGGATCATTTCGACCGCGCCCGAGGTCGAAACGCTCGCACGTACGGTCGACTCCAACGGTGGCTGCTACATCGTGCCGGCATTCTCAGGCTTGTTCGCGCCGTGGTGGCGGCCAGATGCCCGTGGCGTGATTGTGGGGCTCACCGGGTTCATCCATCGCGGTCATATTGCCCGCGCGGCGCTTGAGTCGACGGCGTATCAGGTGGCCGATGTGGTGGCCGCTGCGAATAAGGATGCGGAGGTGCCGCTGCGCGAGCTCCGCGTCGATGGCGGGATGGCCGCGAATGACACGCTGATGCAGTTTCAGGCGGATCTGCTCGACGTTGAGGTGGTGCGACCCGCGGTGCTCGAGACGACGGCGCTCGGGGCGGCGTTTGCCGCGGGGCTCGCCGTTGGCTTCTGGGACGACTTGGATGCATTGCGCGCGCTCTGGCAGGAGGAGCGGAGGTTTGCACCGTCGATGGATGCGGGTGAGCGGGAGCGGCTGCGTGCCGGCTGGCTGCGGGCCGTCGAGCACTCGTTCAACCTCGCGTAGCTCGCCCACCGTCGCCAACCTGGCTGGTCGAGTAGGCCGTAGGCCGAATCGAGACCCACGCGCCCCACAACACCGCCTACATTCATAGGAAGCACCAAAGGCAAGGAGGCCCCCATGAAACTCGCACGCGCACTCATCGCTCCCGCCGCGCTGTTGCTCGCACTCACCGGTTGCGCTGGTGGCACCGCAACCACTGAACCCACTGAGTCTGTCGCAGCCCCCGCATCCGAGGCGCCGATCGAGACGACTGCCGAAACCACCGCCGAACCCAAGGATGCTGCCGGCGCACTCAGCGACGAGGAAGCGCTGCAGGTCGGCATGGATACGTACACCGACATGTACGACGCCATGTTCGTGGTCGCCGAAAACGGTCACGACAACGACGGCAAGCTGGCAGCGCTCATTACCGGCGAGCAACTCGAGAAGTTGCCTGAGCTCATTGCCTCATTTGAGAACGTCGACGTCAAGGTCGAAGGCAGCGCCGATATGCGCAATCCGCAATTGATCTCGAACACGCATGACGGCACTGCCTCAACCATCGACTTCGCGGTCTGTGTCGATGCGACCGGCATGACGCTCAGCGGCAGTGACGGCGCCTCCGAACCGGGTCCGCTCACGACTTCGCACGTCACCGTGACCGACGCGGATGGTGCCTTCAAGGTGTCCAACGTGCAGACCTACACCGATCAGGATCTCTGCGCGTAGCCCGCCCCTGATGAATAGCGGCACCGCCGCCCCCCCCTTGGTGGATTGAGTAGCGGCGCAGCCGCGTATCGAAATCCCCCCATGTCGGAGGCTTGCGGCACACTGTGCCTACCGAACGATATTGACGAGCGCTCCGAACGGATTACGAGATGAAAACACGCGGCTTCGCAGTTGTCGACCTGGAAACGACCGGTCTCCACCCCGCCCAGAATCACCGCATCATCGAGGTCGGCGTCGTGCACGTCGACCTTGATGGCCAGGTGACGAACCGGTGGGAGACGGTCGTGCATCCAGATCGCGACCTCGGACCGACCCACATTCACGGGCTCACCGGGGCCGATATGCGAAACGCGCCGAAGTTCGCTGAAATCTCCGACGAACTGCGCGACTTGCTCGACCAGCGCGTCATCGTTGCGCATAACGCCACATTCGAAAGCCGCTTCCTCACCGCCGAGTGGATGCGTGCGGGTGCGCTCGATGTCGAGGAGTTCCCGGGTGCGTGGCTCGACACAATGCGCTTGGCATCCCGCTTCTTGCACGGAGCCAGCCGCAAGCTCGCCGATTGCTGCGCCGCCTACGACATCGACGTCGTCAATGCCCACACCGCGCTCGGCGACGCTGAGGCCACCGCGCTCCTTCTCGCCGCCTACCTCGATGCCTCTCGAGGACAGCGGTTCTGGAACCGCGTGCTCGACGCACCATTCGCCGCGCACTCACTGCGCCCACTTGGGCGACGCGGCCTGGCCATTGCGCGAAGCTCCAACGCCATTATGGAAACTGCTCCCCTTGCGCGCGTCGTCGCGCAACTCCCCGCAGACGAGGCCGAAACCGACGGAGAAGCTGACTACCTCGCGCTACTCGACCGCAGCCTCGAAGATGCCCTGCTCACCCTCGCTGAAGCTGGCGAACTCGAGCGTCTCGCCGCAGCCCACGGCATCACAGCTGAACGTTGCCGTCAGCTGCATTCGCACTACTTTGAGCAGGTCGCCGATGCGGCCTGGGCCGATGGCGTGCTCACGAACGAAGAAGTTGCCCAGCTCGATGCGCTGGGCCACATCCTGTCGCTTAATGAGGCCCAGATCGCCGCCGCCAAGCTGACCCGAGCCGCGACGAAGACTGCAGCGACCGAAGCTCCGGTAGCACTGCATCCTGGCCACATCATCGTGCTCACCGGCAGCATGCGCCGGCCCCGTGAAGACTGGCAACAGGCGCTCGAAGCGGCCGGGTTCCTCGCGCCAAGCGGGCTCACCAAAAAGACCGACGTGTTGGTCGCTGCCGACCCCGACTCGCTCTCGGGTAAAGCGAAAAAGGCCCGGCAGTACGGCATCCCTATCGTCTCGGAAGACTGGCTCGAGGAGCAGCTCGGGGCCATCGCGCTCGTCTAGTTTGAGCGGCGTCTTGGGCTCGATTCAGTGCACGACTGCATGAGTTATGCACAGGTGTTCGACTGTGGATGCATTTGAGGGCCAGTCGGCGAGCGCACCTATGGTGCTCGCGTCAATGAGTCATCCAGCTCAATTGCACTCTGAAGGGACACGACCTTGCGCAAAACCCTGCTCGCCGCAACAGCATTGCTCACCATCCTGATCCTCAGTGGTTGCTCATTTGTCGCCGGTGCCGCTCGGGCCGGTACGCTTTCGAATGCCGAAGCGGCCACGCTCACGCACGAGGTACTCGAGGCCTATCGCGACTACGAAGCGGCCGTTGCGACCATGTTCGCCACCGACATCGAAGACCTCGAGGCATTCGAGGCCGCAGTTCGCGAAGTCGGTGCTCGATCGGGCACGGCAGTCACTTCGGTCGGGATGCAACTCATTGAAGTTGCGGGGAGCGGCGAGTGGAGCACGTCCGGATTCACGCGCTTCACGAACCCGTCGATTTGGTCGGTCCGCGATGAAGCCGATGGCTCACAAGTAGTGAGTGTTCATACCTGCTTTGACACGAGTGAGGTGAATTGGGTGGACGCGGTGTCGGGCGAAACGATGACACTCGTGACCGAAGAACCGGCCACATTCATCTTGACGGTGCGCCTTGTCGACGACGGCTACGACCAGCTCTACTCCATCGAGTCGCGCAGCCACAGCATTTGTGAATCGGACAGTGAGTGACGCTGAACGCACTGGTGTCGGAGGCCTCCGAAAGGATGCGCGGGCGCCAGCGACCCTAATCAACCAGCTGCCAAGTCGTCTCGGGGGTTGATTCGAGGCTTCCGGAAGATTCCTTAGTCTGAGCCCACGCATCCCGAGGAGACCACTGTGAAGACTGCCCGCGCCCTGCTCATCCCTGCCGTTGCGCTCTTTGCGCTCGCCGGATGCGCTGCCGATGCTAACCAGCAAGGCACGACCACCACCACGAACGAGCAGACAAGCGAAGTAGCGGCAACGCCGACCACAATGACCGACGACGAAGCGCTCACCTTGGCCGTCGACACCTACGAACAGATGCTCACCGCACTGGTCACTGCGTCGCTCAACAAGAGCGATCTCGATGGTTCCCTTGAAGCGCAGGTCACCGGCGAACTCAGCGAGCGATTTGCGTTTCTCTTCGACGGCACCCCGGGGCCACCAATAACCGTCACCGGCAATATGAACGTGACTAACGCAACGCTGTTTTCACACGTCGTCGAGGGCACGACCGTCACCATCGAAGCGGGTGGATGCGCCGATAACTTCGGTATTTCGATCACCGCCGCCGATGGTGGCGGCATGCTCGAACCAGATCGACAATCAGCGAAGTTCACCGTGACCAACGCCGGCGGCACGTTCAAAGTGTCGAAATCTGATCCGAGTAGCGAGCCCAATTTCTGCGCATAGATCGTGTGCTCCGCTCATCCCGATTGCGTTCTAGTGGCGCTCGCTCGACCAAAGCAGCCTGCGGCCATCACTTCGAGAGCCTCGGTGCATCTCGCGACCTACTACAGACGAGCCACTGCCCCGTCCGATACACTGGCAAAGAAATCTTGACGTCGAGATATCTCGACACCGAGCGTTCTTCTCGCACCGTCCGCCCAGACTAGGGAGTGCCGCCCATGGCGAAGATCATCTACACGCACACTGACGAGGCTCCGCTCCTCGCAACCTACTCTTTCCTGCCGATCGTGCAGGCCTACGCCGCGAAGGCTGGCGTCGAGGTCGAAACCCGCGATATCTCGCTCGCAGGCCGCATCCTCGCCACCTTCCCCGAGAACCTCACCGAAGCGCAGCGCATCGGAGACGCGCTTGCCGAACTCGGCGAACTCGCCAAGACCCCCGAGGCCAACATCATCAAGCTGCCGAACATTTCGGCATCGGTGCCGCAGCTTGAGGGCGCCATCGCCGAACTCCAGGCGCAGGGCTTCGACGTGCCCGACTACGACGCCTCGCCCGAGGTCACCGCGCGCTACGACAAGATCAAGGGTTCGGCCGTCAACCCGGTGCTCCGCGAAGGTAACTCCGACCGCCGCGCTCCCTCGGCCGTGAAGAACTACGCCCGCAAGCACCCACACTCGATGGGTGCCTGGTCGGCCGACTCGAAGACCACCGTCGCCACCATGAGCGACAACGACTTCCGTCACAACGAGCAGTCGGTCGTGCTCCCCGCCGACGACAGCCTCACCATCCAGCTCGTCACCGAGAACGGCACCACCGCTCTCAAGGAAGGCCTGAAGGTGCTTGAGGGCGAGGTCGTCGACTCGACCGTCATGCGCGTCGCCGAACTCGACAAGTTCCTCGCCGAGCAGATCGCTCGCGCGAAGGATGAGTGCGTGCTCTTCTCGACGCACCTCAAGGCGACCATGATGAAGGTCTCCGACCCCATCCTGTTCGGCCACGTCGTGCGCGCCTTCTTCCCCGCACTGTTCGAGCAGTACGGCGAGGTGCTCGCCGCTGCCGGTCTCTCACCGAACAACGGCCTCGCCGGCATCATCAACGGCGTGCAGGACCTCCCCGAGCGCGACGGCATCCTCGCCGCGATCGAGCAGGGCTACGCTGACGGACCGCGCCTCGCGATGGTGAACAGCGACAAGGGCATCACGAACCTCCACGTGCCTTCCGACGTCATCGTCGACGCCTCGATGCCCGCAATGATCCGCATCGGCGGCAAGATGTGGGGCCCGCAGGGCGAAGAGTCAGACACCATCGCGGTGCTCCCCGACTCGTCGTACGCCGGCATCTACCAGGTCGTCATCGACGACTGCAAGGCCAACGGCGCCTACGACCCGACCACCATGGGCTCGGTACCGAACGTCGGCCTCATGGCACAGAAGGCTGAAGAATACGGCTCGCACGACAAGACCTTCCAGATCGCCGAAGCTGGCCGCGTTGAGGTGGTCAACGCTGCGGGCGAGGTGCTCATGTCGCACGATGTCGCCGCCGGTGACATCTGGCGCGCCTGCCAGACGAAGGATGCGCCCATCCGCGACTGGGTGAAGCTCGCCGTCACGCGCGCTCGCGCCTCGAACACCCCCGCAGTGTTCTGGCTCGATGAGACCCGCGCGCACGACCGCAACCTCATCGCCAAGGTGAACGAGTACCTGAACGACCACGACACCGAGGGCCTCGACATCCGCATCCTTTCGCCCGAGGACGCCACGCAGCTCTCGGTCGACCGCATCCGCCGCGGCGAAGACACCATCTCGGTGACCGGCAACGTGCTGCGCGACTACCTCACCGACCTCTTCCCGATTCTCGAGGTCGGCACCTCGGCCAAAATGCTCTCGGTCGTGCCGCTCATGAACGGCGGCGGTCTGTTCGAGACCGGTGCCGGTGGTTCGGCCCCGAAGCACGTGCAGCAGCTCGTCGAAGAGAACCACCTGCGTTGGGACTCGCTCGGTGAGTTCCTCGCCCTCGCCGAGTCGTTCCGCCACGAGGCTGAGCGCGGCGCCCCGAGCGCGGCAGTGCTCGCCGACGCCCTCGACAAGGCGACCGAGAAGCTCCTCGATGAGGACCTCTCGCCCTCGCGTCGCGTGGGTGAGATCGACAACCGTGGCTCGCACCTCGCAATCGCACGCTTCTGGGCTGAAGAGCTCGCTGCGCAGACCGAGGATGCTGCCCTCGCCGAGGCCTTCAAGCCGGTGGCGGAGGCATTCGCCGAGTCGGGCGACGCGATCGCTGCCGAGCTGATCGAGCTGCAGGGCTCGCCCGTCGAGCTCGGCGGCTACTACCGCCCGGATGCAGACAAGGCGTCGGCTGTGATGCGCCCGTCGGCTGCGTTCAACGAGATTCTCGCGAAACTCGCGTAGGTAGTCGGTTCGACAACTCGCACAACTACGAGCGAAAACACCAAGTGGGAGCCCCTAGGGGCTCCCACTTGTGCGTTTGGCTCGCAGTTGTCGCCGAACACTACCCCTGCGGCGGCTGCGAGAGGCCCACCGTGTTGCCATCCGGGTCAGTGACCGTCGCCACCTGGAGTCCACCGCCAACTTCGTTGGGACCCGTGCCGAGCGCGCCACCGGCAGCGACGAGCGCGCGCTGCGAGGCTTCAATGTCGTCGGTCTTCCAATAGATTGCCGGGCCACCCGGTCCCGGGTTGCCCTTGGCGAGGCCGATCTGCATCTCGCCGACCATGAAGCCCACATAGTGCTCACTGTCAACGAAGGGATCGACTTCGGTGAGCACGCGATAGAAATCGCGTGCCCTTGCGAGATCGGTCACTGGCACGATGATTTCGCTGAAGCTAGCCATGAGCATCCTTTCCATCGATTCGCTCAAGTGCTGAGGCAAAAATCGTGGCACCGCGCGACGATAGTTTGTTGTGCGTCGTCTGTGCTGTACGAATCTGTGCCTCACAGCGCGTTATCTCCTTCCACAGAGGAGATAGCGCCGCCACAGGCACAGATTCATACATTGATCGGCACCCCTGTGGAAACTGGTTGATCCACAGGGGCAAGCTTCTCGACACAACTGGGACAGGCAGCAATGTAAGTCTGCGCGCATGTTGCCACTCGAACTCCTTCGCCAGCAGGGCGGAGTTGCCAACACTGCCGAGCTACTCGCCGCGGGAATGACACAGCGAGGGTTAAGCGAAGCCGTGAAGAACGGTCAATTGGAGCGCTTGCGCCAAGGTCTTTATAAGAGTCCTGGCAACCCAACCGATATTGGGGTGGCACGCGCACTTGGTGGAGCGCTGAGTTGCATTTCAGCGCTTGAGATTCACGGAATGTGGGTACCGCACGGCGCACATCCACGGCATATCCGTGTCAATCGTCGGACAGCGTCCACTTGGCCGACCGACCCCATTCGGCGTCGGCTTGCACCACTCGACATCCCCCACCTCCTGCCTTCCCCGTGGCGAAATCGAGTTACCGATCCAGTGGATACTCCACTGCGCGCGCTCCTCACGGCGGGACTCTGCCAGCCCCGCGATGAATTGGTGGCCGCGCTTGACTCCGCATTGCGGCTCGGTATGGAACGTTCCGAGCTCGAACAGCTCAGGCCATTCGCGAGTGCCACCCTCGTCAAAGCCCTTGACCTGGTTGATTCCGAATCGGATTCCGGCATCGAGTCATTGATTCGCATGCGGTTACGAAAGCTTCGAGTGAGAGTGCGATCGCAAGTGAATCTATTGGGCTGGCAATGCGATCTAGTCGTTGGCGAATGGCTCGTCATCGAGCTTGACGGATTGGACTTCCACCGCACGCGCGAAAGCATCGACAAGGATCACTGGAAGGATCGTCAACTCACCATCGCGGGTTACACGGTGCTGCGCTTCACCTACACCGACGTGATGCATCGATGGGAGTACTGCGAGAGACAGATCGTCGCCGCAATTCGAGCCGACTGGCACATCCGGCCGCGTTCGGGTGCGGCATAGCGAAGGCATGTACGAATCTGTGCCTCACAGAGAGCTACCTCCTCTCACAGGGGAGATAGCGCCGCCACAGGCACAGATTCGCACATTCATGCACTTCTGAACCTGCAGCAAGCACTGGAAAGGGCCCCAGCGCGATGCTGGGGCCCTTTCGCAAGCAAGAAGCCGATTAGCGCTTGTAATTCGGCGCCTCGACAACCATCTGCACATCGTGCGGGTGCGATTCCTTCAGGCCAGCCGGCGTGATGCGCACAAAGCGGCCGCGCGATTGCAGCTCGGGCACGGTGCGCGCGCCGACGTAGAACATCGACTGGTGCAGGCCACCCGTGAGCTGGAACACGTTCTGACGCACGGTACCGCGGTACTGCACCTTGCCCTCAATGCCCTCAGCAATCAGGTCATCGTCGGCCGGCACATCCGCCTGGAAGTAACGGTCGCGCGAGTACGAGGTCTTCTTGCCGCGAGTCTGCAACGCGCCAAGCGAACCCATGCCGCGGTACGACTTGAACTGCTTGCCGTTCACGAAGATCAGATCGCCAGGCGCCTCATCAGTGCCCGCGAGCAGCGAGCCGAGCATCACTGAGTTCGCGCCAGCGACGAGCGCCTTCGCGATGTCACCCGAGAACTGCAGGCCACCATCCGCGATGATCGGCACACCGGTGCCGCGCGCGGCCTTCGCCGCCTCGTAGATCGCGGTGATCTGGGGCACACCAACTCCGGCCACCACGCGCGTGGTGCAGATCGAGCCGGGGCCAACGCCCACCTTCACTGCATCGGCACCAGCATCGATGAGCGCCTTGGCGCCACCGAAGGTTGCGATGTTGCCACCAATGACATCGATGCCAGCGAACGCGGGGTCACCCTTCAACCGCTTGATCATCTCGATCTCGCCGCGCGACTGGCCGTTGGCCGTGTCCACGACAAGCACGTCAACTCCCGATTCGAGCAGCGCGCCGGCGCGGTCAAACGCGTCGCCGAAGAAGCCGATGGCGGCACCGACGCGCAGGCGACCCTGGTCGTCCTTCGACGCATCCGGGTACTTATCGCGCTTGTCAAAGTCCTTCACCGTCATGAGGCCCTTGAGCACGCCTGCCTCGTCGACGAGAGGGAGCTTTTCGATGCGGTGCTGACCGAGCAGGCGGAAGGCCTCATCCCCCGAAATACCCACGGGCGCGGTGATGAGCGGCATCGAGGTCATGACCTCGTGCACCTTGGTGGTGTGCATTTCGCTCTCGGGTACGAAGCGCATATCGCGGTTCGAGATGATGCCGACGAGCTTGCCTGAGTCTTCTTCCACGACGGGCAGACCCGAGATGCGGTACTCGCCGCAGATCGCGTCAACCTCGGCCACCGACATTTCGGGGGTCGCGGTGACGGGGTTCGTGATCATGCCCGATTCTGAGCGCTTCACGCGGTCGACCATTTCGGCCTGATCTTCGATCGACATATTGCGGTGCAGGATGCCGAGGCCGCCCTGACGCGCCATGGCGATCGCCATGCGCGACTCGGTCACGGTGTCCATTGCGGCCGAGATGAGCGGCACCTTCACCGAGATGTTGCGGGTCAGCTGCGTGGTCGTGTCGACCTCGCTGGGGATGACGTCGGTCTCTTCCGGCAGAAGGAGGACGTCGTCATACGTGAGTCCGGTGAAAGCGAAGGGGTCGTGCTCGGTCATTGCGGACGTGTCTCCAGTTCGACGAGTTTGGGCGACTGCATAAGTCAGGATGCATCCTCGCCTGGTCACGTGCGCGGCACTTCGTCCGCGACCGCATTCACCGGCGAAGGACGGGGTGGTTCCCCATCTTAGGCGGTTCGGCGCGCAACGAAAGTCGCTTGCCGCGAACAGGATGCGGGAATAAATCCATGCGCGTGCATTTACTTTTCGAGGGGCCTGCGACGGCTGTGACGCACGAGGTCAATGGTGAAGAGGATGAGCGCGAGCCACACGAGCGCGAACCCGGCCCAGCGCTCGAGCGGCATCGCCTCGCGGAACAGCAGTAGCCCGACGACGAAGTGCATGGTCGGGGTGATGTACTGCAAAATGCCGATCTCTGCGAGCTGCAATTTCTTTGAGGATGCAGCAAAGAGGAGGAGCGGCAGACTCGTGATCACCCCCGCAAACAGCAGCACGGTCGTGTGCCAGCCCGAGATCTGCCCCATCGTGAGCCCAGGCCCGGCGATCGCGAGCACAAAGAAGAGCACCGCAACCGGTGCCATGGTGATGGTTTCGACGGTGAACCCGACGACCGCATCCACGCGCACCTGCTTTTTCACGAGGCCGTAGATACCGAAGGTGACGGCGAGCGCGAGTGCGAGCCACGGCACCTCGCCGTAGCCGAGGATCATCACGAGCACGGCCGCGAGCGCGAGACCAACCGCCACCCACTGCAGCGGCCGCAGCCGCTCACGCAGGAACATCATGCCGAGCAGGATCGAGATGAGCGGATTGAGGTAGTAGCCGAGCGCCGCTTCGATCGGGCGGCCGAGTTCAACGGCCCAGACATAAAGGGTCCAGTTCACCATGACAAAGAAGCCCGCCACTGCGAGCACCCCAACGAGCCGCGGTTGCCGCCACACAGCGATGAACTTCGACCACTGCCGCATCACCACGATGAGCACGACACTGAACACCACCGAGAGCACGACGCGCCAACCAATGACTTCGAGCGTTCCCGAAGGACGCACGAGCCAGAAATACACGGGGAAGAAACCCCAGATGAGGTAGGCAAGAAGCGCTTGCGCAATCCCCACAGAATGCGGGTCGCGAGTGGTGGTCATTCCCGCATCCTAGGCCCGCCAGCGAACCTACGAACGACAGTGGGGCCCGACCATTGCTGGTCGGGCCCCACTAAAGAGTCGCGCTAGAAACTAGACGAGCTTGGCGAGCACGTCGCGCGCCGAGAGGATGAGGTACTCCGCGCCGCCGTACTTGACCTCGGTGCCGCCGTACTTCGAGTAGATGACCTTGTCACCGACTGCGACATCCATGGGGATGCGCTCGCCCTCGTCGTCGAAACGGCCGGGGCCCACAGCCACAACCTCGCCCTCCTGGGGCTTTTCCTTCGCGGTGTCCGGGATGACCAGACCCGAAGCAGTGGTCTGCTCGGCCTGGACCTGCTGGATGACGATGCGATCTTCGAGCGGCTGAATGTTCACCGACACGGTTGACCTCTTTCTTGGCATGAACGCTGGTGTGAAAAAGTTAGCACTCCCACCCTGTGGGTGCTAACTCGAGTGTAGGGCGGCCGGGCCGTGCGTGCCACCTGAGCCACCGCGACGCTGTACGCCGATAGCGTAGGGGGATGGAACGCGAGGATCTGCAGGCGCTACTCACCCCCGAAGCCATGCGGCTGCTCGACGAGTTTGCCGAGCTCGATACGACAAAGGATGCGCTCTCGGCGGTCACGGCGCTGCGTCGCGCGGGTGCCGACGCGCGCACGTCTGCAGCCGTGCTCACCCAACTCAAACTGCGTCGCCGCGCGCGGGCCAAGCTCGGCGACTTTGCGAACCGGATGCTGTTCACCGAAGACGGGCTCGCCCAGGCCTCGCGCCTGCAGGTCGCCGCGCATCACGCCCAGCGTTTTCGCGCGGCCGAGGTGCGTCGCCTCGTTGATCTGGGATGCGGAATCGGCGCGGACGCCCTCGCCTTCGCCGCGATGGGCTTTGAACTCGTCGCGGTCGACATTGACGAGGTGACCGCGGCGATTGCGACCCACAATCTCGCGCCGTTCCCGAACGCACTCGTGCATCAGGCGCGGGCCGAAGACGTTGATCTCGCGGAGTTTGACGGGGTGTTTCTTGATCCGGCGCGGCGCGCGCAGCGGCGTGGGGCGACTGAGCGCGGTGAGTCTCGGCGGCTGGCTGATCCGAATGATTGGCAACCGTCGCTCGGGTTCGCGTTCGGGGCAGCCGAGAACGGCCGGGCGGTCGGCGTGAAGCTCGGGCCAGCGATCGAGCACGAGTTACTACCGCCCGAGGGCGAGGCGCAGTGGGTGTCGGTGGGCGGCGAGCTCGTCGAGTGTTCGGTTTGGCTCGGCGGCGCGGCACGGGCAGGCGTGCGCCGCTCGGCGCTCGTCTTGCGCGATGGCGGCGCGCACGAGTTGGCAGCGGCAGAGTCGGCTACCGAGGCGCGCGATGCCGAAGTTGGTGAGCTTGGTGCGTGGCTGCACGAACCGGATGCGGCGCTCATTCGCGGGCGCTTCGTCGGTGACCTCGCCCGGCGGCTCGACGGCCGGTTGGTGTCGCCCAGCATCGCCTGGATCACAACTGACGAGGCGGTGACGACACCGTTCGCGCAATCGTTCCGGGTGGTCGAGCGTTTCGCACTGGATGCATCGACGCTGAAGAAGGAACTGCGCCGTCGCGAGATTGGCACGCTTGAAATCAAGAAGCGCGGGGTCGACATTGATCCGGCCGAGTTTCGCAAGCGGCTGTCGCTGCGCGGGGATGCGTCGGCGACGCTCATCTGCACGCGCGTGGGTGAGCGTCGGGTGGCGCTCCTCGCGGAGCGGGCGTAGGCGCTGGCCTCACCACGCCTCCGCTACGCTGCGTCGCTCGACCACCCAGGCCACCGCAAGCATGGTGCCCACCGGCACGTCGAGCCGGTCGGCGAGATCAACAACACACCCCGCCAGCGCCTCCCCGCTTTCCGCTTCCCACCGCAACTCGCCCGCCAACTCCGAAGGCAATGGCAGCCGACTCGGCCGGTGACCGGCCTGCCCGAGTGCCTTGAGCGTCGCCTCAGCGAGCGCCCAGTGGCCTATGCCCGGCGACGACACCCCGCTCGCCGCCGCGAGCACCCGCAACGCGGCGGCACGATGTCTCGGCAGTTGCACATCAATTCCCACCGGATGCGCCGAGCGCGCGAGCGCGAGTACCCCGTCACTGTGACTCGCGCTCGTCCATTCGCCACAGGTGCGACATCCCCGCCGTCCGTCGGCGTGCACCGCAAGATCCGCCGCGGTACAGCACGGGGACTGCGCCAACCAGTGACGCAGTCCCCGAGTGCCGGCATCGCTTGGCCAGTGGCCGCGGCGAGTTTCAATGTGGATGCGGGCAACGGCCGGAAGCTGCGCGACCACCACCCCTATCGGCGCACGACGTAGCTTTGGAAGCTACCGCCGATGCCATAGCCCGAGACGAGCACGTGGCGCGGCTGTTCCTTGCGCTCGAGTGACACGACCGCACCATCCACCTTGAGTTCAGCGCCGTCGGCAAGCCACTGCGCCACAAGCATCCCGAGCACGGGGCTTACCGATTGCAAATCGCCAGTGATTGCCTTTGCAGGGACGACCGGAACCGCCTCCGCCACTCCAAGTTCAGCGAGCGCCGCGCGTTCCTGTCGGTCGATCGGCTCGTGTCCGCAGGCGGCCGAGACCACTGCATCCAGGTCGTCGACGCCGATACCGGCGCGCTCGAGCGCGAGTTCAAACGAGCGGCGCCAGGCGGCAGTGTTACGGCCGATTCGGCCAGCACCCGGCCCGTCACCGGTGAGCCCCATACCGGCAATCTCAAGCTCGGGCGCCGAATCAGTGCGGGCGGCCAGCATTACCGCAACCGCGGCCTCAGCGAAGGCGACGCCACTGCCCTGGTTCGGGCGCAGCGTGTCAGTGGTGAGGTAGCCGGGGAACCCGCCATAGCCCGCGAGCAACGCCTCATTCGCTTCATCGGCAGCCACCACAATGACGCGCGAGCAACTGCCATTTCGAATGAGCTGCTGACCGAGATGGAGCGCCGAAACGCCGCTCGTGCCGCCGGCGCAGATGGTCGCCGTTGGCCCGCGCATGCCGAACGTCATGGCAATGTGCCCACCCGCCGCATTCATCACGGTGTTCGGGAAGAGCTTGCTATCGCCCTCACCATCGACGATGAGTCCGCGTTGGAACGATTCCACAGTTGAGAGCGGTCCGGTCGACGTCGCGAACACGAGCCCGGTGTCGGCCAGCTCGGTCTGCGAAATGCCCTGTTCAGCGATGACCTGGTGCACCGCCTGCACCGCAAGCAGGCTCAGCCGGTCAAAGCGACGCAGGGTGCGCGGGTTGAGCCCGCGACTAAGTCCCTTGTCATCGCTGCGACCGATCGGGTGTCGCCGTCCGGGCGCGAACTCCACCTCATCACGCACGAGTGACTCGCCGCGTTCGAACGCCGCACGCAACTCGGATGCATCACTCGCAGCACCAGCCAAGCCCGCGACGCCGACAACCTCGACACCAATTTCTGCGCGACGCGATACGGCATCGTCATTGCGTTCCTTACCGGCAGCGCCGAAGAGGAGTGAGGCGTTGTTGCCACCGAAGGCGAAGGAGTTCGAGAGCACCGTGTCGACGTTGGTGTCGCGGGCTGTTTCGGCGACGATATCGACTTCTGCGGCTGCCTTCAGGGCCGCGAGTGCCTCTTGCGCGGCCGCGTCCTCGGGCACATATGTCGGATGCAGTTTCTGGTGTTCCAGCGTCATCACCGAGACGACCGCCTCCACTGCGCCGGCAGCGCCAAGTGTGTGACCGGTCATCGACTTGGTCGAGCTCATGGGCACTCCACCGTCACCGAGGGTGCGAACGGTCTTGAGCTCACCGGTGTCATTGGCCGGGGTGCCCGTGCCGTGCCCGTTGACATAGTCGACATCGGCACGATCGATACCGGCCATGCCGAGTGCGAGATCCATGGCCTTGAGTGCGCCGCGACCGCGCGGGTCAGGTGCGGTCGGGTGGTACGCATCGGCGGTGAGCCCGTAACCGAGGAGCTCCGCGTAGACCGTGGCACTGCGGGCAATGGCGCGCTCGAGCGGTTCGAGCACCACGAAGCCGGCACCCTCACCCAGGGTGATGCCTTCACTTCGGGTGTAAGGAGCGCAGTTCATGAGCGAGAGCACGCCGAGCGATGAGAAGCCACCGAATGACAGCCAAGCGAGCGGGTCAACGCCGCCGGCGATCACGACGTCAGCGTGATTGTCCACGAGATATTCGTAGCCATTGGCCACGGCCACTGCCCCGGCGGCGCAGGCATTCGAATGCACCGTGCGGGGCCCGTGCAGGCCGAACTTGCTCGCCAGCGCGTCGGCCGTGGCATGCAGCGGATACTCCACGAGGTCAAAGCGGTTCGTTGCCGCATAGCCCTGTTGCAGCCAATCGCGGTGAAAGCGCTCCCCCGCGCGAGCGCCGCCAAGCGAAGTGCCGAGGCTGAAACCACGTCGTTCGGGCGCCGGGCCCTTGTCTCCCTCGAGACCGGCGCGCTCGAGTGCTTCGGCGAGGGCGCGCTCACCGAGACGGATCGCACGGTCGTGCCGCGGTGCATCCGATTCTTCGAGCGTGCGCACCTGGCCGGCACGATCACTCATGACGCCCTCGCGGGGCACGATGGTGTTTTCACCGATGCCGGTGCGCGCTTCGCAGAATGCATCCCAGCACGCGTCAGCGTCGGCACCCGCGGCTGTGGTGAGGCCGTAGCCGGTAATTGCGATGCGCATTAGCGGACACCAATCTGAGCGTCCCACGAGGCCGGGGCGATGGTCGGACGAGCCAGGGTGCGTGCGGGTGCGCCGTCGACATCGAGTTCGAGGCCGGGAACACCGAAGGGGTCGTCAACGAGCAAGAGCGCCAGGCCGGTGTCGCGGCCCGCGCGCTCAGTGGCGACAAGCACGCGGCCAATGACGCGCTCACCGTCGCGCACCTCGGTGCCTGCGGCGGGGCTGTCACCGTCGAATTCAGCGGCGATGGCACGACGCTCGGGAGCGGCGAGCTCGGCGATGGCGGCACTCACGAACTCGTCTTCGCGGCCGAGCGTCGCGAACCAGCCGAGTCCCGCTTCGAGCACGGTGGCGTCGGCAAGCTGCTGCGGCAACACCGGGTAGTTCGTTTCAACGCGCACGCGGTCGAGCACGGCCGGGTCAATTTCGCCGCCGCCGGCCGCTGCTGCAGCAGCGATGAGCGGCGCCACGATCGATTCGCTGCCGACCACGACATAGCCGAATTCGGCGGTCGTACCGGTGCGGGCAACGAGCACTGACTCGCCAGCGAGCTCAGCCTCAAGCACTTCGCCCAAGAGCACATCGGCAATCCCGCGGTCGGTGACGATCGGCTCCACGACCTGCCACGAAAGCGGGCCCTCGACGGCAACGCACACCTCGGCGACTTGCTCGATGGTCACGTCGAAGGCACTCGCTTCACGCTGTGCCAATGCGAACCAGGCGTCGTCGGCTTCGGTAATGAGCACGATGGCGTCGTCGCGCAGGAGCGCGAGCGCAAGTCCGAGTGGGGCACCATGCTCGTCAAGCAGCAGCGAGTCGACGCAGCTGTCGATGGGTGCGAACTCGATCGACTTCGCGAGCAGGCGCGTGGCCAAGGCCACTCGATCGGTGCCGTGGATGCGCACCGTGGCGGTGCCGCGACAGTAGACCCCCGCGGTCTGGCGAAGCGCGTCGTAGCTGGTGGAGAGTTCAAGCATGGTGTTTCCATTTCTCGGGTACTGCGTGGGTTCGGGAGTGGTGTGGTGGGAGATAAAGACAAGGTTTGGTGAACTGTCAGCTGGCCGCATCGAGCGCGGCCAGCAGCGCTTCGCTGCCACTTGGCAACGCGCCGCGGGCAGCGTTGAGTGCGGCTCGCGCTAGTTGTGCAGTGCTGTCGAGTGCGGTGCGGCAGGCGCGTACCTGTCCGTCAAGATCGTGGGCGTGGATGCGCGGGAGCGCCGCCAGGTACGCATTGTTTGCGAGGAGCGGTTGCAGTTCGTCGATCCAGCCGAAGGGATTCACGAGGTAGTCGAAATCGCTCGCGGGGAAACCCGCCCGCATCTGCGCGAGCCAAGCAGTGACAAACGCATCCTCGGTGTGCCATTCGGCTTCGCGGGTGAGCGTGACTGCGGGAGTACCGAGCAGCACCGCGCGCGCCATCGCACCCGAGGTGAGGTTGTCGGTGAGATAGAGATCGGCGGCGGCGAGCAGTTCGGTGAACTCGGCGAGCGGCAGGAAGCCGGTGGCAATCGTCTGCACATCAGCGCCTTCGGCATCGAAGCCCTCAGCGCTCACGCCGACGAGCGCGATCGGTTCGTCGAGACGACGCATGAGCTCGTGCAACCAGGTGAAGCGCAATTGCAGGTACGCATCCCGCTCGCGATTCGGCCCACCGAGCCCCGGCTTCGTCATCGCCATGCTCGCCCAATTCGACATCGCGACGACGACGAGCTTGCGGTGCGGTTCGACGCCCAAGCGCGAGCGGATGCGCTCGGGCTCAGTCACCGCCGCGTCACCCCATGGGCCGCTCTCTCCGTAGAGATCAAGACTGCGGATGCGTGCCGTTCGGCTCGTCTCGAGTGTTTCGCTGATTGGCGCGGCAACGGGTACCGGCCGCAGCAGTGGCACCCCGTCAGGCACCCGGTCAAGATCGACCTCGGGCGGAAACCAGCGACGGAGCATGGGATCTTCGCTCCCCCGGCTCACCGCGAGCTTGAGCCGAGTTGGGCCAACGCCAAACGCCAGCGAATCGAACGCCACCAGTGGCGCCGTGCGCGAAGCAAGATCGTCATAGCCGAACCCCACGCGCTCAAGCCCGAGCAGGTGGTGATCGGCAAGCAAAATGCCGCTCACCTCGGCATCACTCACCGCTTCTCGTACCGCCGCCGCTGCCGCGCGACCGCGCGGCAACACGCGAGTAGCGACGCCCGCGGCCTGCGCGTAGTCGAGGTGCTTTGCCGACACGAGCACCTCTGCGCGCCATCCCTCCGGGAGCCGCTTCGCCAGCTCGATGGCGTTGGCGAGTTCCCCAATCGACCAGGCGCTCGGGGCGAGAATGCGCAGCAGCTTGGTCATGCCTCGCCTCCACGCGCTGCGGATGCGAGGAACCGCTCGGCTTGTGCCCGCGACTCGACCACGTGCATCCGCAAGTCGAGTGGACCAGCCGCGAGCGCGGTGACGAGCACCCCGGTCGTCATCGCACGGAGGAAGAGTTCAGCGCGCGCACCAGTGGGAACCAGAACGAGCGCGCGGCCGTCGCGCAAGACAATTGCCGCAGCATCCACTGCCCCTCGCCAAGGATGTCCCGGGTCAACCCGCCAGCGGCGCCCAAGCACGCTGATGACAAATTCGCCTGCGCCCCCGGTATCGGGCACGAGGTGAATGGCCGTCTCGGCGGCTGCGGCGTCAGCTCGCACCCGCAGCCCGGATGCGCCGAGCGCCTCGAGCTGCCAGCTTCCGGGCTGCGGGCCGGTACCAATGGTCGCTTCAGTCCACCGGAGTGCCTCTCGGTCTTCGGCCCACTCCACCCCCTGATCAGCGTCATCGCGGGCCGCGAGCGGTGTGCACCACAAGCCCGTGCGACGCGTGGCGAGTGACCCAAACGGAGTTGCTGAAGGGTAGGGGCCGCGCAACACCGTGGTGTCGCCGACCCGCCAATCAATGAGCCCCGCATCCGTTGCCACGCGCAGTTGCTGCTCGCCGTAGTGAAGCTCCCGCACGGTGCCACGCTCCGCCACAGTGTCAAGCCGCGTTGGCGCGGTATCCACGACCAGCGCTGGCTCAGCCGTGCTCGACGCCCCGACCCGGCGCCGCCGTAGCGCTGCCGTCACTCGGTGGAGCCCCTCGGGGTTCGTTGTCAGCGGCGGAGTTTCGGCACCCAGCTCAATCCGCAAGTGCACCTCGGCACCAGGATGCGCCGAGTGCAGCGCCGGTGCACTGCGGCTATCGGCGCGAGCAATCCCAGTCCAGCCGAGGCGCATGCTCGTGATGCCGTCGGACCACCAGGCCGCGGTGGCGGCAAGCGGTTCGCGGGCCGCCTCGAAATCACCCCAGTCATTCGGCCAGAGGCCCGGGAGCACCGGGCCGCCCCGCCATTCACCGCCGTCATCACGCAGTGCGTGTTCGGCCACGCGCATGGTGACCCAGGGGGCAGTAAGTGCGACAACGTCGCGATTGGGCGAGGTCACTAGGTCAATCGCGTGGCCCTCATGACCGATGCGAACTTCCCGCGTGACGGCATCATCATCAGCGACCAATTGCCAACGCTGGGCTTGTGCATCCGTTACTTCGTGCACGCGAATGCGACGCCGGTGGCCCTGCCGACGCACGGCAGGTGCATCCTCGCCGAGGGCAACCGGCCAGCGCTCGCGCAGAAGCACGGTAGGTGCGCGGCCCGGTTCGTTCCGGTGCAATTCGATCGTGCCATCGTCGAAGATGACGAGCGCATGGCCGTCAGCAAGCGCAATACGTTCTCTCTCGCTGCACGGTTCGGGAGCCGACACCGTAGCCTCGGCCGGAGACGCAATTGGGGTGCCGCTCGTCTGTTCCAGCGCCAAGACGGTGCCAAGTTCGTGGTCAACAACGGCAGTGAGTTCGAGGTCGCCAGTGTCGATTGGATAATCGACGACCAGGCGGCCGTCGCGTACTACGACCCCGGCAGCCGGGTCGACATCGCGACCCGCGCGCATCATCCGCCAATTCAGCTTGACCGCCACCTCGTCGACATCGGCGCCGGGGTTGGCCCGAATCAGATCGTCAATGACACCCGGCAGATGGGAGACGAGCTCCACATACCCGTCTTCGTCAGGGCGGGCGCCCGGCCGTGCTCGAAAGCCGACCCGCAGGTAGAGCGGGAATGCCCGCACATTCGCTGGATTCGCCTCAATACGCAGGGTCCGCACACCGCCAGCACGGATGCGGTCGGCAAAGACTTCGCGAAAGAGCTTCCCGGCGAGCATCGAGTTGCGATATCGATCGTCGATGACAAAGAGCCCCGCGAACCGCTCATGCGGTGCGGCCGCTCGTCGGCCCGAGCCGATTGCAAGCGCGATGCAGCCACGCAGCTCCGTACCATCATCGCCCACAATGCACTCGGTGATGCGGCGTTCTGCGAACACTTGTCGCACCTGTTCGGCGGTCAGCGTCGTGCCAAACTCGGCCGGGCCATACGCATTGCGGTTGAGCAGGTCGGCCAATGCCCCGGCGTCGGCATCGGTGTAAGTGCGGACCTCGATGGCCAATGCTTACCCCTCGATTGGGCGGGTGGCCACAGCGATATTGCCTTCGGCAACGGTCTTCGTGTCGACGATCAGACGGCACTCGTACTCGAAAAGATCCCCCAGCACTGCCCGACGGCGCACGTGAAACTCAACCTGGTCACCGGGATGCACGGTCTGCTTGAACGAGAACTTGCGGATGCCTGCGAGATAGCCGAGCTTCGGCGGGGCATCGGCTTCAGCGGCCGCGTTCTCCACGATGCCGCAGGTGTGTCCGGCGGCTTCGATCAGGAGCACCCCCGGGTACACCGCGTGCCCCGGGAAGTGACCGGCAAACACTGGATCAGAGATCGAGATGTTCTTGAGGCCCACGCCATTCGCGCCGGGTTCACTGACCTCGACGCGGTCAAGGAGCGCGAACGGCTGGCGATGCGGCAGCATCCGTTGCAGCGCATCCGCGTCAAAGCGGCGCGACTTGGTCACTGGTTCGCCTCGATTTCGTCGGCGAGCTTGTTCATCGAACCGAAGATCGCGCGCTGCTCATCCGACACGAACACGCCGAACTCCTCTTCGAGCAGGCTCACGATTTCGAGGGTGTCGAGCGAGTCAAGTTCCAGGCCGCGGCCGAATAGCGGCTGGTCAAAGTCGACCTGTTCCGGTGCATCCGGCAGATCGAGGCCCTCGAGCAGGAGCGCGCGGAGGCGAGAGTTAAGTTCGAAGCGCTCAGTGGCCTTCTCAAACTGCGACATGGGGGTTCCTTTGTTCTGGGTTCAGCGAGGGGTGAAACTGCGTCGGTGGGGAGGTGGCGGGGTCGAGGTCAGGCAGTGATGCCGCCGTCGACGGCGAGAATCTGCCCGGTCACATAGCTCGACTCGGAGGTGGCGAGGAAGCGGATCGCTCGCGCGATCTCTTCGGCCTCGCCCATGCGGCCAAGCGGGATGCGCTCGACAAGCGCCTGCCTCGAGGCGGCGTCCATACCGCGCACCATGTCGGTGTCGGTGAAGCCGGGTGCGACGGCATTGACGCGGATGCCCGCGGCCGCCCCTTCTTTCGCGAGGGCCTGGGTGAGGGCGTTGACGCCGCCTTTAGACGCCGAGTAGTTCGCTTGGCCGGCTTGTCCGCGCAGACCTGAGGTTGACGAGAGCAACACGATCGCGCCACCGGTCTTCCGCATCGCGCGCAGTGCATCCCGGCAAATGAAGAAGGAGCCGACGAGATTCGTCTCGATCACTCGGCGAAACTTGTCCGCGCTCATGGAGCCGGCGAATCCGTCACTGGTGATGCCAGCGGCGACCACCACCGCGCTCAGCGCGCCGTCGAAATCGGTGCGAATCGCGCGCATGCCCGCGCGCACCGCATCCTCATCGGCGACGTCGACACGGGTGCCGAAGTAGCGAGCGCCGAACGCCTCAACTGCACGCGCGGTCGCCGCGCTTTCGTCGTCATTGCTGCGGTACCAACCGGCAATGTCGTAGCCGACGCGTGCCAGTTCGATGGCTGCCGCGCGGCCAATTCCGCGCGATGCACCGGTCACCAGCGCCACGGGGCGAGCATTCACTTCAGTCATCGGGCATCTGCTCCTTCGTGGATTCGCACTGGGCGACCGTCGAGATAGGGGCGGGCGAGGCGCGCGATGGCGCGGCCGGGCCCGTACACGTCAAAATCAGCGCAACTCGCGAGCGTGGTCATCACTGCCTGCCAACGCACGGGCGAGGTGAGTCCGTCGCGCAGATCGGCGCGGATGCGGTCGCCCGCATCCACATGCGACCCACTCACGCAACCGACGTAACCGAGCGCGTCGGCGAATTCGACCTCACCAAGCGTCTGCGACCAGGCCGCTGCCACCGGTTGCATGAAGCGCGAATGAAAGGCATTGCTCACTTCGAGGCGCTTCGAGCGACCACCAATTGCGGCGGCTGCCGCCGCGATGTTCGCTTCGGCGCCCGCAAGGACCACCTGGGTGGGGCCATTGACCGCCGCCACATCGACATCGAACTGGGCAGCGAGATCGGTCGCGGCGGCGAGCTGGGCCGACTCGTCGAACGTCTTGGTCGTGGCGACGGCGAGCATCGTCCCACCTGTGGGTGCACCAGCCATGAGCCTTCCGCGCTCGGCTGCCAATTGCACGGCGGTCACCGGCGATATGGCGCCAGCAACCGCTGCCGCGGCAAGCGCACCCACACTGTGACCAGCTGTTGCCGCTGCCGGGTTTGGGCGATGGTCATCAGCGATCCAGGTCGCGAGCGCCGCCGTGGTGAGCGCCGGTTGCAGATTCTCGGTGCGAGTGAGCATCTCGAGACTCGAGTGCCAACAGAGTTCCCGCAGATCGCGGTCGATTGCGACGCTCGCTTCATCAAAGAATGTGGCGGCGGCAGGTGACTGTTCAGTTGCGCGTCGACCCATGCCGGGTACCTGGCTCCCCTGCCCGGGGAAGAGCACTGCGGTGCCGTTGCGGTTCATCGCAGGCTCCGTCCGATGCGCCAGGC
This sequence comes from Gulosibacter macacae, assembly GCF_003865375.1. Classification (GTDB taxonomy): domain Bacteria; phylum Actinomycetota; class Actinomycetes; order Actinomycetales; family Microbacteriaceae; genus Gulosibacter; species Gulosibacter macacae. Next base: position 174,856 of record NZ_RQVS01000004.1, read on the forward strand.
GCCGAGCGCCGTGAATACGACTGCCATGACGACGAGTCCGACGATCGCCCAGATGGGTTCGATGACGAGATCGCCGATCGAGAGCGTGAAGCCGTAGTAGTTCCCGATTTCGGTGTGTGCTTGGGCGACACCGCCAGCGAGCTGGTCGAGCGCGGGGCCAGCCAATGGCTCCCGCAGGAGCATCGCGGCGGGTGAGAATGGCAGCGCGTTGATGACGTTGCCGATCTCGGTCGACAGGAGGCCAAGTGGCAGGTAAGCGCCCGCGAGAAAGCCGAGCAGGGTGCCGACGATGGTGCTCATGGCCGTGTACGCACTTGCCGTGCCGATGAACGTGAGCAGGAACGAAGAGAACGCGGCGAACGCGGTTGAGAGCAGCACGATCAGACCGAATGCCTGCAACAACCCAAGCGCGCTCGGGAAGTGGCCGTAGAGCACTTGCATGAGGAGCGCGCCGCCGAGGAGCAAGACGGTGCTCATGAGCGTCGCGACGACCACTGCCGACAGCAAGTAGCCGAGGATGAGTTGCCAGCGACGAATGGGCGAGACGCGAAATTCTTTGAAGCGGCCCGAGGAACGGTCATCGACGTAGGAGCCGAGTGCGGCCAGTCCCGTGGTGAATGTCGAGATCGTAATGATTCCCGCAAAGACCCAGCTGCCGACGAACCACCCAATATCGCCGGTGTCGCTATTCGGAAGCTGCGCCTTGAGGTTGTCGACCTGGAGCGAACCAAGGAAGAGCAGGTAAAGGAGCAACAGAATCACTGCCGAGAGCAGCGAGAGAAATACGGCGGCACGATCCCGGAAATAGATCCGCAGGTTTCGGCCGATCAGGGTCATCACGGTGGTCATTCGGATTCACGTCCGTTCGTCAGGCGCAGGAAGACGTCGTCCATCGATCCCTGCACGAGTTGGAAAGTGCTCACCGCATCGCCGAGATCGTTGAGTACGGCGAGCGCGGTCGCCGAATTTGGTACCGGTACGTGCACAGCGCCGCCTTCGTCGAACCAATCGGCATCGGGAAGGTGTCGTTCGACGCCATCGACCACGTCATCTCGCCGACCGTCTGAGGCCACAAGCAGGAGCTCGGGCTGCGAGTGCTCGGCGCGCAACTCAATGGGTGTGCCCTCGGCGAGGATGCGTCCCTCGTCGATGACGATGACGCTGTCCGCCGATTCCGTTTCTTGCATGTAGTGCGTGGTGAGCACGACGGTCAGTCCGAGATCCTGTTGTAGGCCGCTCACCGCTCGCCACACCTGATCGCGGCTTTGTGGGTCGAGGCCTGCGGTTGGCTCGTCAAGGAAGAGGGTTTGCGGCCGGTTGATCAGCGCGCGGGCGATGTCGACTCGGCGCTTCTGGCCACCCGAGAGCACGCCGTACCGCCGATCGCGGAAACCTTTGAGGTCGACAAGTTCGGTGAGTTCGTCAATACGCGAATCGGCCACGCCGTGAAGGCGCGCACGCAGTCGCAGGTTCTCGTCAACCGACAGCATCGGGTCGAGGAGCGATTGCTGGAAAACGACGCCAATGCGTTCTCGGATGCGGTGATCGTCACGTCCGACCGTGAGGCCGTCGATCACGATCTCCCCAGCATCGAAGCCAAGCAACGTCGTCATGCATGAGATGGTGGTGGTTTTCCCGGCACCATTCGTGCCGAGCAGGGCGAAGAGCTCGCCATCTGCGACCTCGAACGACAGTGCATCCACCGCCTTCACGGTTCGATATCGCTTGGTCAGCCCGTCGACGGTGATCACGTGTTCCCTCTCAGTGCCGGCGGTTGCGGATCTCGAAGAGGCCGCAGGCACGAGAGTTGAACGTAGGGGGTTGAAGTGGACCGCAGGGATACCCCAGGGGTTACTTTGGGGCTGCCATAAGTCCGATTGATGGACCATAGGTGAACGGCAGACGCTGCGTTTGATCGTCGTTCACGTTGACTCGTCCACTCTTGGACGAGTGCCTAATCTCCCTGGTCAACAACAAAATTGCACCCGCTCAAGCAGAGCGCCCGAATGTTGATTTCGGCGCTCCCGCGAGAGCGGGTGCAAGAAAAAAGTCCGTTAGATGAAGAACACCACCACCGCGGTCGCGATCGCGATGAGCACCGCAATCACGCCACCAGCAACCGCGAGCCGCGCGAGCGACTTCCGCGCCCCGCGCATCCCGGCGAGGCCAAGTGCAATCGCAATAGCGCCAACGACCCCGCCAACGATCCACGCCCATCCGGGCAAACAAAGAATGAGCAACGCGAGCACCGCAAGCACAAGCGCCACGAGCGGCATCGGTGAAGCCTGCTCGGCGGCGCCGGTACCAAACTGTGGCGCCGAGAACTCTCGCCCGGCAGCGCCCTGACCGAGCCCGTCAAAGCTGTTCGCGCGCGGCGCCGCGGGCACACCGAACCCGGCATCAGCAGCTGGACCCGCCACCGGGCGACCTGCCGCGGCCTCATAGCCAGATTCATCCACGGTGACCCCGAACGTGCCGCCGCCAGCGGGCACCTGTCGGTTTCCCTCGCGCACCAGCTCGCGAACTGTCGTCGACTCGGGCGTCGACACCGGTTGCGGTTGCGGCCAGGCGGCCGGAATCGCGGGTTCAGCGGCGGGTGAGTGCGCATCGCTACCCTGCGCATCCACACCCTGCGCATCCAGACCCTGCGCCTCGGCCGACTGCGCACCCCAATTGGCCGGTGCCGGCGTCTGGTGCGCACCAAAGCCGGATGCATCGTGCTCAATCCCAAAGGTGCCACCGGCAGCCGGCACGGCCGCTTCGTCCGCGTAGCTCGTGTCGATGGTTTCGTCGGTGCTCGCGTCGATGCTCGCGTCGATGGTCTCGTCAGTGCCGTCAAGCACGCCTGCTTCGAGACCGTCAGCCTCAACCACATCGGACGCCGACGACGCAGGCGCCTCGCCATCGCGGCGCTCGATCGCGGCCGACTCGGCTGGCTTCAGGTCTTCGACCGAATCGGCATTCGTGTCGTCGCCCGGCGACTGCGGTCCGCGGTTCTGCTCGCTCATCGTGACGGCGCTCCCTCCTGGGTGTTGTGCCACATCCTATTGGCCCAGCCCTCTGCGCTCGCTCAGCCCGATCTCAGCCGACGTCTGAGGCTGCCGTAGTGAATGCCGTCGTCATCGGTAGCGTCGAATCGGCCGGGAACGCGAGCGGCGAGGGTGATTTTCCAGCTGCCACGAGCTCGACCCCGAGCGCCGCGATCATCGCACCGTTGTCGGTGCACAGGGCCAGCGGTGGCACGTGCAGTGAGACGCCAACTTCGGCACAGCGTTGCGCCGCAAGCTCCCGCACCCGCGTGTTCGCGGCCACACCACCGGCGAGCAACAGCCGCGGGATTCCGAGGTCGGCACAAGCCGCGAGTGCCTTCGTGAGCAGCACATCGGCAACTGCCTCGCGGAAGCTTGCCGCGATGTCCGAAACGGGCACCTGCTCCCCCGCATCCTCGAACTTTTCGACGGTGCGAGCGACCGAAGTTTTCAATCCAGAGAATGAGAAATCGTAGCGATGCTTGCCAAGATCCTTCGGATGCGTAAGCCCGCGCGGAAAGCGGAACGCGCCCGCATCGCCACCGACCGCCGCCTTGTCGATCTGCGGACCGCCCGGGTAGGGCAGGCCGAGCACGCGGGCGATCTTGTCGAAGGCCTCGCCGGCCGCATCGTCGATGGTTTCGCCAAGCATTTCGGAATCGCCGGTGAGTGAATCGACCCGGATGAGCGAGGTGTGCCCGCCCGACACAAGCAGCGCCACAGCCGGAAACTCAATCGGTTCGCCGTCTTCGCGCAAGAGGTCAGCGGCAACGTGACCGACGAGGTGATTGACGCCATAGAGCGGCAGCCCAGTCGCCACCGAGAGCGACTTCGCCGCGCCAACGCCCACCATGAGTGCCCCCGCGAGCCCCGGGCCCGCCGTGACCGCGATGGCATCGAGGTCGTCAAGCGTGACCCCAGCAGTATCAAGGGCCTCCCGCAGCACCGGCACTATCGCATCCGCGTGGGCGCGAGCGGCGACCTCGGGGACGACGCCGCCGTACTTGGCCTGCTCATCCATCGAGGATGCGACCGCATTCGCCAGCAGGGTTCGCCCGCGCACGATACCGACGCCGGTTTCGTCGCAGCTCGTCTCGATGCCGAGCACGAGCGGTTCGTCGGGCGCGCGCGCCGCGAGTCGCTCATCGATGATTTCGAGCGTCTGCGCGATATCGGCGCGCATCACGATCGCCGCGACGCCCTCACCCCGGTAGTAGTTCTCGCGACGGCCGATCTCGTCGAAGCCGAGGTCGAGGTAGAGCGCGCGGGCGGCCTCGCCGTTCTCGCGCACTTCAAGAAAGAGGTGTTTGGCGCCGCGGCTGCGCGCCCACGCTGCGCCCTCGCGGAGCATCCTCGTCGCCCAGCCACCCCGGCGAAACTCGGGGTAGACCGCGACCGTCTGCACATCGGCTTCGCCCGCGCCTTGCGCTGCCAGGATGCCGAGGGCCCCGATGACGCGCCCGGCACGCTCGACGACCCAATATCCGGTGTGTTCGCTTTCAAGTTCGGCGCGCACCGCCTGTTCGCTCCACGAATCATGCGGGAACGAAGCGTGGTCAATCGCCACAATCTCGTCGAGGTCGGCGAGAGTCGCCGGGCGGATTGCGGTGGAATACATCGTGGGCATTAGCCGGTCACTCGCTTCGGTACGGCGCCCGGCTTCGCATCGGGGGCGCGCAGATAGAGAATCTCGTCGGCCGCTTCGGGGAGTCCGCCTTGGCGTCGATCGAGCCACGCGAGGGCGAGGTGCCAGGCTGACACCTGCGAGGCGTCGGCTCGGGTGATCGTGACCGCTTCGGCTTCGGCCGGGGTGAGGAGGGTGAATCCCTCGCTCGAAGTCACCTCGCCCTGCTCGTAGCGGGAAGCAGCGAACTCGCGTCGGCGGGCATCGGTCGTGACCAGGATGGGGCCGCGGTGGTCGGGGTGATCATGGCGCCACTCGTGCGCGATGGCGTCGTGACTCGGCACCGGATGCAGCGGTACGCCGTGCACGAACGCGAACGTGCGTGCGGCGGCGACGCCGACGCGCAGGCCAGTGAATGGGCCGGGGCCCATGCCGCAGATGACGCCGGTCACGTGCTGCGGCCGGATGCCGGCTTCGTCGAGCACGCGAGAGATGCCGATGCCGACGGCTTCGGCGTGACGGCGGGCGTCGTCGAGACGGTAGTGGCCGCGCAGGCGACCCGCCTCGGTGACCACCGCAACATCAGTACCGGCGGAAGTGTCGATGGCGAGCAACATGCCCCCATCCTATTCCGGTCGCCGGATGCGGTCAGCGCGCGTCCGCCAGAAGCGTTGGCGGCGTGGGTCAGGCGCGCGGCACGAGTACCGTGGATGCGTCAAAGTCGGCCCAGCGTGGGCCGAAGGCTCGGAGGGTGACGGTGCGGGGTTCGTCGAGGTCGGTGGCGGGGGTCTCGATACGCGCCTGCGGCGCTACTCGACCAACCAAGTTGTCCCCATCCTGGGTGGTCGAGTAGCGAAGCGTATCGAGACCCTCACCAGTCGGCCGCTCAATCACGAGCTCCAGCCAAGAATCGGTGATCGCGTCGACGACCTCGCTCCCCCACTCGATCACCGACACCGACGCATCCAGGTCAAGATCAAGGTCGTCGAGTTCGAGCGCCGAGGCGAGCCGGTACGCATCCACGTGAATGAGCGCTGGCCCATTACCAAGCGATGGATGCGTGCGCGCAATCACGAACGTCGGGCTTGCGACCGTGCCGCGCACGCCGAGCGCCTCACCGAGTCCGCGCACGAGCGTCGTCTTGCCGGCACCGAGCGGCCCCGTGAGCACGAGCACATCTCCCGCGCCGAGCACCGCCGCGAGTCGCGCTCCAAGCGCAGACATCTCGTCGGCGCTCGGCACCACCGCGCGCGCAACCTCCGCGCCGGCCCCGTCCCCGCTCATAGCCGGAACCCCGAGGTCTTGCGTCCCGTGTAGATGCGCTCGACGCGCTCCCCGAGGTTCGCGCAGAGCGACTCCGGTGCCCAGCCGGTCCACGAGGCCCACTCCGACAGCTTCACATCATTACCCTCATTGCCCCAGACCTGCACGCGCATCCCCGGCCAGCACTCAAAGTCGCCAAGGTCGAGCACGACCTGATCCATCGCGATGCGACCGACCACCGGCACCTGCCAGCCGCCGATCGTCACCCGCGCGTGGCCGAATGCCGCGCGTGGCAATGCATCCGCGTAGCCAATCGGCAGCAAGCCGAGCGTCGTCGGCTCCTTCGCTTCCCACTGGTAGCCGTAGCTCACGTGCTGCCCGGCCTGCACTCGCTTGATGCCAATGAGCTCAGAGCGCAGCGAGAGCGTCGACGGTAGCGGGTCAGCCGGGTCGAGCCCGTACACCGCTCGCGTCGAGGTTGGGGCGTCAGGTGCGAGCACCCCGTCAACGCCGCGCAATCGCAGCGCCTCAAGGTCGTTCCGCGTACGCACCACAATCGGCAAGCCGGTATCGCGGATGAACGGCAACACTTCGGCGAGGCCGTGGCCGTACGCATCCGAAGACACATCGACGGCATAGGCGAGATCACGGCGGTTCGCACCCACGGTCGCGGCCCGGCGCGCGAGCCGTTGCAGGCGTCGCGCGAGGAGTTCAAGGTCGATCACCGCCTGCCGCTGGGGAGCGGTGACTGCCCGTCCTGGATCCTCGATCGGCGGCCAGGCAACTCGGCGCGCGTCGTCGGAGGGCAACGCGGGTGTGTACTCGCGGGCGATCCGGCCGGTGAGCCGCGTCGTCACCTCGTAGTTGATCGTCTGCGTGGCCGCGGCCCAATCGTCAGCGGTCGCACCGCCCTCACCCGGTCGGGCAATCACGGTGAGCTGGCGCGGCGACGGCACCGAGGCATCCGGCGCGAACGCCGCATCTTCGACATCAGGCGCTTCCCCGAGTGGCGACACAAAGAGGTGCACCGGTGTCACCTCATCGATGCGCCACTGTTCCCCGGAATCATCGATGAGCGGCGGCAGCTCGCCGCGTAGCGGAGGCAGACCATCGCCCTGCCCGACACCCACAGCCCAGCGGCCCGCGAGCCGGCGAATCGGTGCGCGCAGGCGCAGCGCCGGCCGCAAGCCAAGCGCATCCGCGGTGCCGTCAGTGTCAGGCGCGAGCCCATAGAGCGAAATGCCGAGCCGCACCAGGTCATAGCGTGCCTGCGGATACTTCAACGCCGCGCCGGTCGCAGCTAGGTGGAGCAGCTGCGGATGCAAGCCCACCTCGGCCGCAATCTCCCGCGCCCGATCAAATTGCGCCACCTGAGCGAGGTCGTCGTCAGCGGAGGTGCCAGAAATATGGCTCATCATGCCGGCGATATGGATGCGGCCACCGCGCTCAAGATCGCGGGCGTGGGCAAAGAGCGTGCGCCATTCCTCGATCGGGGCGCCATTGCGGCCGAGGCCGGTATCGAGCTTGATGTGCACATCGACCGTGGCCGCGTGGCTACCGCGTCGACGGTCTTCGGCGGCCGCCGCCACGACCGCGAGTTGCTCCATCGACGACACCGCGATGTCGAGTTGCCCGGCAATCACCGACTCCCAGGTCTCCCCCGCCGAGTGCAACCAGGTGAGGATGCGGGTATCGAGACCGGCCGCCCGCAGCGCAATGCCCTCCGACGCATCCGCCACACCGATCCACTTGGCCCCGGCCGCGGCGACCGTGCGCGCGACCGGCAACGCACCGTGGCCATAACCCGAGGCCTTGACGATGGGCATCACCGCGACGCCGACCGCGTCGGAAAAGGCGCGGTAATTGTGCTCAATGGCCTCGAGATCAACGTCGATGGTCGGGATCATGCGGGCTCCTCGAGACGGTGATGGCAGGGCAGGATGCGTCAGCGCCGCTCGGCGACGACAAACGCGGTGGCGCGGGTGCGGTCGTGCGAGAGCGTGAGGTGGAGCGCATCCACCCCGATGCTATCGAGCATCGCCCGCAGCCGCGGCGACTCGACGAAGTGCGGGGGTCCGAGCGGTTCGCGCGTCACTTCGAAGTCGATGAGTTCGAGGCCGTGCAGACCGCGCAGCGCTTTGATCGCGGCCTCGCGCGCCGCGAAGCGCGCCGCAATTGACGAGAGCGGCAACTCAAGTTCGGCGGCCGAAAACACGCGCTCGGCAAAGCGGGCCGAGCGGATTGCCCGCTCGACCCGCTCAATTTCGACGGTGTCGACTCCGATGCCGAAGATCATCGACAAAGGCTATCGTGCCGAGTGGCTACTCGACCGTGACCGACTTCGCGAGGTTACGCGGCTGGTCAACGTCGAGACCCTTCGCGGTCGACAGCTCGAGCGCGAAGATCTGCAGCGGCACGACGTGAAGGAGCGGCTCGAAGGCCGGGTCGGTCGGCGGCACCGTGAACACCTCGTCGGCAATCGGCAGCACCGCAGCGTCGCTCACCTCGGCAACCGCGAGTACGCGGGCACCGCGGGCGCGAATCTCCTGGATGTTCGAGACGATCTTCGGGTGCAGGGTGTCGTCGTAGCGCGGGCTCGGCACGAGCACGAACACCGGCTGGCCGGGTTCGATGAGCGCGATCGGGCCGTGTTTGAGCTCGCCGGCAGCAAAGCCCTCGGCGTGGATGTACGCGATCTCCTTGAGCTTGAGCGCGCCTTCGAGCGCGATCGGGAAGCCCGTGTTGCGGCCGAGGTAGAGCACTGAGCGAGTGTCGGCCATCCAGTTCGCGAGTTCGCGGATGCGGTCGTGGTGCTGCAGCACCTCGCGCACCTTGTCGGGAATGGTTTCGAACTCGGCGAGGATGTGGGCCACCTCGGCGTCGGTGAGCGTCTGGCGGGCCTGCGCGGCGTGGAGTGCGAGCAGGTAGATCGCGGCGATCTGGGCGACGAATGCCTTTGTCGAGGCAACGGCAACCTCAGGGCCGGCGTGGGTGTAAACCACCGCATCGGATTCGCGCGGGATGGTCGCCCCCTGCGTGTTGCAGATCGACAGCGTCTTCGCGCCGCGCTCGCGCGCGAAGCGCACAGCCATGAGGGTGTCCATCGTTTCGCCCGATTGCGAAAGCGAGACGATGAGGCAGCGCTCGTCGACGACCGGGTCGCGGTAGCGGAACTCGTGCGCGAGTTCGACCTGCACCGGGATGCGGCTCCACTTTTCGAGCATGTACGCCGCGGTCTGGCCCGAGTAGTAGGCGGTGCCACAGGCGACGATGATGATGCGGTCAATCTCGCGGAAGTAGCCCTCGCCGAGCGCATCGAGGTCGGGCAGGGTGACGCGGCCCTCGTGGAAGCGACCACGGATGGTGTTCTCGATGGCTTCGGGGTCTTCAGAGATTTCCTTCGCCATGAACGATGGCCAGCCACCCTTCTCGGCGGCAGCAGCATCCCAGGTCACTTCGAAGGGCTCGCCCTCGGCCGGCTCGCCGTCGAAGGTGGTGATTTCAATGGAATCGGCGCGCACGACCACCATCTGCGCCTGGCCGACCGCAATCGCGCTGTGGGTGTGCTCGACGAATGCAGCGACGTCAGAACCGAGGAAGTTCTCGCCTTCGCCAAGGCCGATCACAAGCGGTGAGTTGAGGCGGGCACCGACGATGACACCGGGCTGGTCGGCGTGAATTGCCAGCAGCGTGAAGGCACCGTCAAGGCGGCCAACGACGGCGCGGAATGCCGCCTCGAGGTCGCCGACGCGACGGTACTCACGCGCGATGAGGTGCGCGGCCACTTCCGAGTCGGTCTCGGAGCGAAACTCGACGCCCTCGGCGAGGAGTTCATCCTTGAGCTCGGTGAAGTTTTCAATGATGCCGTTGTGAATGAGCGCGAGGCGGCCGTTATCGGCGAGATGCGGGTGGGCATTCGCATCGGTCGGGGCGCCGTGGGTGGCCCAGCGGGTGTGACCGATACCGGTCGTGCCATCGGCCATGGGGTGAGCGGCGAGGTCGTCGACGAGAGTTTGCAGCTTGCCAGCGCGCTTGCGCTCGTGCAAGGCACCTTCAGCGTCGATCACGGCGATACCCGCCGAGTCGTAGCCGCGGTATTCAAGTCGCCGCAGGCCATTGAGGAGGATCTGCTGACTGGGGCGATCTCCGACGTATCCAACGATTCCACACATGGGAAACATTCTGCACCCGGCATCACCTCGCAAAGATGAGACGCGCGTGAAATAGCCCTCATCTGGCGATTAGGCTCGAGTTCATGAATCACAACGGCCGTCGCGACACTGCACCCCAGTGGTCGACTCCGTTCGTTGAAATTGAGCGTCGCGATTGGGCCGCACTGGCGCCAACGACGCCGCTCACCCTCGATGAAACCGATGTCGTGCGCCTGCGTGGTTTGGGCGATCCGATCGATATTGATGAGGTGCGCGAGGTGTATGTGCCGCTCTCGCGATTGCTGAATCTGCAGATCGCGAACGCGCGCGAGTTACACCGAGCGACGAGTTCTTTCTTGGGCGAGCGCTCGACACCAACCCCGTTCGTGATTGGTGTCGCGGGCTCAGTGGCCGTTGGTAAGTCGACCGTGGCGCGCCTCCTGCGGGAACTCTTGCGCCGCTGGGAAGACACGCCCCGGGTCGAACTCATCACCACCGATGGGTTTCTCTACCCGAATGCCGAGCTTGAGCGTCGCGGCATCATGCACCGCAAGGGTTTCCCCGAGTCGTACGACCGTCGCTCGCTCCTGCGCTTCGTCACACAGGTGAAATCGGGGGCGCCCGAAGTGCGCGCGCCGTTCTACTCGCACATGGTCTACGACATCGTGCCGGATGCTGAGATCGTCGTGAATGCGCCGGATGTGCTCATTGTTGAGGGGCTCAACGTGTTGCAGCCGCCGACCTCGGCGCATCCGCTCGCCGTGAGCGACATGTTCGACTTTTCGGTCTATGTAGATGCGCGCACCGGCGATATTGCGCGCTGGTACGAGGAGCGTTTCCTTCGCTTGCAGAAGGGCGCATTCTCGAATCCGTCGTCGTACTTCCGCCGCTATGCCGATCTTTCTGAAGCGGATGCGCTGCGCACGGCGCGAGAGATTTGGCAGTCGATCAACCTGCCGAACCTCGAAGACAATATTGCGCGCACGAAGTCACGCGCTCGGTTGATCTTGCGCAAGGCGCCGGACCACACGGTGGACCGGGTGCTGTTGCGGAAGATCTAGGTGGGGTGGGGTCTCGATACGCGGCTACGCCGCTACTCGACCAACCAAGAAATTTGGCTGGTCGAGTAGGAGCGAAGCGACGGATCGAGACCACCCCACCACACCCTGAGTCAGCCCTGCTGCACCTGCTCCACCACGGCAACAACCTCGTCGTGGAGCGTATCGCCGTCGACGAGCCCGGTCACCCGGGTCGTCAGTTCCGCCGCCGAGAGCTCGCCGAGCCACTCCTGCAGCTCAACCGCCTGCGGGTCATCGACATTGTCGTAGCGCAACGCCGCACCTACCGCGCGCAAGAGCGCATCGTGCTCGAGCCCGCGCGCCGCAAGATCGTGCGCCGGCTGAATGAAGCGCTCGTGCCGCCCGAGCTTGCGCTGCGGCTGGCGGCCGATGCGCTCGGGGGTATCGGGCAGCTCCGGGTTTTCGAAGCGCTCAATCGCGCGGTTCACATACGCCTGGTGCTCGTCGCGGTTGAAGCCGTACTCGGCAATGAGCAGCTCGCTCGTCTCACCGAGGGCAGCCGTGACCTCTTCACGCACCTTCGGGTTGCCGAGCGCCGCCGCAATCGACGGCTCACCGAGCGCATAGCCCCAATAGGCGGCCGTGGCATGGCCGGTGTTTACGGTGAAGAGCTTGCGCTCAATGTAGGGCCCGAGGTCATCGACGAAGTGGGCACCGGGGATATCCGGCACCTCATCGCCGAACGGACCGCGCTCGATGGTCCACTCGTAGAAGTCCTCGACGACCACATCCACGCCGTCAGCGTGCACGGCCGGGATGATGCGGTCGACCGCGGTATTCGCGAAGATCGCCTTCTCGGCAAGCTCGGGAGCCCCGTCGAGGATGAAGTCACGCAGCGTATCGGTGCCGTTAATCGCGTTCTCGCAGGCCATCACGATGAGTTTCGGCGCGTCAGCGGCCCGCGCCTCGAGCCCCTTGCGGATGACCGGGGCAATGAACTTGAGCACCCCCGCGCCAACAGCGCAGGTGACGACATCAGCACCGGCAACTGCCGCTACTGCATCCGCCTCATTGGTTGCCGAGTTCACGGCACGGAAGTTGCGCACGGTGTGGGTGCGCGCCTGTGCGCCCACCTCGCGCACCTCGTAGGTGTCGACGGCGTTGAGCGCGTCGACGAGTTCGGCGTTGACATCGCTGAACACGAGGTCGTAGCCGGCTTCGTTGAGCACGAGCCCAACGAAGCCGCGACCGATGTTGCCGGCGCCAAAGTGGACCGCAACTTTCGTCATTACTTGTTCACTCCTTCGAGTTCGGCGTAGAGCGCCGCCGCGTCGGGTGCGGCGATGAGGCGATCGACGTTCTCTTGGTTCGCGAAGATAGTCGCGATGGCCGAGAGAATCTCGAGGTGGCCGCCATCCTTACCGGCGATACCGACGACGAAGCGCACCTCGTTGCCGTCCCAGTCGATCGGGTTTTCGTAGCGGATGAACGCGAGGGCCGAGTCGAGCACCGAGGCCTTGGCTTCGTTCGTGCCGTGCGGAATGGCGATGTAGTTGCCCATGTAGGTCGACACGGTTGCCTCGCGGTCGAACATGGCGTCGATGTAGTCGGGAGTGACGGCTCCTGCGGCGACGAGCATTTCGCCCGCCTCGCGGATCGCGTCCTCCTTGTTCGTAGCCTTGCCGTTTGCGATGACTCGGTCAGGGGTGAGCACCTGGCCTTCGCCAGTCTGTGCTTCAGTAACTGCTGCTTCAGTAGCCGGAGCTTCGGCTGCCGCCACAGGTTCAGCGGCAGGTTCCGCAGCGGTTGCCGCGACCGCACCCGCACCAGCGGCCGCACCGGCAGTGGCGACGGGAGCAGCTACAGGAGCAGCGTTGGGAGCTGCCTCGGCTTCGGGAGCAACCTCATCCAATTCACCGGCACGCTGTGCGCGCACGAGCTCAACGACCTCGTCATAGCGTGGCGAGTTCATGAAGTTGTCGACCGACACGTGCATCGCACCGGGCACGCGACCCTTCGCGCGCGGGGTGAGTTCGTTCTGCGTGATGATGATGTCGGCCGAGTCGTCAAGGTTCGCGATCGCGAGGTTGTTCACCGTGATGTCGCCGAGTCCAGCAGCTTTCATCTTGTTGCGCATGACGCTCGCGCCCATGGCGCTTGAGCCCATCCCGGCATCGCAGGCGAAGATGACCTTCTGCACGGGCTTGGTGAGGGTGGCGGCGGCCACCCCGGCACCGGCACCTGCACCGGCGAGGCCAGCGAGTGCATCCGACTTCTTGCCCTTGTTCTCTTCGGTCTTCGCGACCGCAGCGGCAAGTGCGTCATCGCCCGCCTCTGCGGCGGCGAGGTCAGCCTTGCGCGAAGCACGGATGATCACGGCAGCGACGAGGAACGACACCGTGGCCGAAAGCACGACCGAGAGGATCACGCCAAGGTAGGAGTCTTGCGCGGTCTGCGCGATGATCGCGATGATCGAGCCCGGTGCTGCAGGCGCACGAAGGCCAGAGTCGAAGAGCATGTTCGTCGTGACGCCGGTGGCACCACCGAGGATCACGGCGAGCAGGAGTGCCGGCTTCATGAGCACGTACGGGAAGTAGATCTCGTGAATGCCACCGAAGAAGTGGATGATCGCGGCACCCGGAGCGGTCGCGCGGGCGACGCCGACACCGAAGATGGTGAAGGCGAGGAGCACGCCGAGGCCGGGGCCCGGGTTCGCTTCGAGCAGGTAGAGGATCGACTTGCCGTCGACCGACGACATCTGCGTGCCGAGCGGGGTGAGCACACCGTGGTTGATGGCGTTGTTGAGGAAGAACACCTTGGCCGGCTCAATGATGAGGCTCACGAGCGGGAGCAGGTGGTTGTTGATCAGCCACTCGACCGCGTTGCCGAGCACATCCATGATCCAGTTGATGACCGGAGCGAGCAGGTAGAACCCAGCGATCGCGAGGCCGAACGCGGCAATACCCGCCGAGAACATATTCACGAGCATCTCGAAGCCGGCCTTGACCTTGCCGTCCCAGAGCTTGTCGAGTTGCTTCATCACCCAGGCCGCGAGCGGACCCATGATCATCGCGCCGATGAACATGTGCACCGTGCCGAGTTCGGCGGCGCCTTCCGGCAGCGTCGCGTTGAACTGGTTGATGAGGTGGTCGCTACCCACGATGACACCCATCGTGGCGACGGTCGCCACCACACCACCGCGGGCGTCATAGACCATGCGGCCACCGGTATTCGCGATGAGCAGCGGCAACAGGTAGTGGATGGTCGGGCCGACGAGTTCGGCGAGTCCCTCATTTGGGGTCCAGCCGACGGGGATGAAAAACGCAGTGATGATGCCCCAGGCAATGAGTGCCGGGATGTTGGGCATGATCATGCCACTGAGGAACGTACCGAACTTTTGGATTGCGACGCGGGCGCCGCCCTTCTGCTCGGATGCCGTTGGTGTTGCTGCAGTCATAGCGTGCTTTCCTTCGACGAGGCGACGCCGCCAGAGTGGGGCGTCTGAGCGGCCCCATCCTATTCTGAAGATGAGGTGAAAACTCAATGAACGTCGCCCGTGTGCCGTGGATGTCTACAACAACCACCGCGTCTGCACAACATTTGTTGCATAGCGCTCTTGCGCACGAAAAAGCCCCGCGAACCGAAGTTCGCGGGGCTTGATTCACTGAGGTGCGTTAGATCGCGAGGTGCTGGCGCACGACGTCAGCGAGACCGTGCGCGTAGCGGTGTGCCGCTTCGTGAGTCTCTGCCTCGATCATCACGCGGACGACCGGTTCGGTGCCCGAGGGACGCAGGAGCACACGACCCGAATCGCCAAGCTCGGCGGCCACAGCGGCCACCTCAGCTTGCAGTGCTTCGTTGGTGTCGCACTCGTCTTTGCGCACATCGCGCACATTGACGAGCACCTGCGGGTACACCTTCATGACCTGCTTGAGTTCGGCGAGCGACTTGCCGGTTGCCGCCATCACGGTGCCGAGGAAGAGGCCCGTGAGGATGCCGTCGCCGGTCGTGGCGAACTCGGTGAGGATGACGTGACCCGACTGCTCGCCGCCGAGCGAAAGGCTGCGCTCGTTGAGTTCGGCGAGCACATAGCGGTCACCGACCTTCGTTTCGAGCATCGAGATGCCATGCTCGCGCATGGCGATCTTGAGGCCGAGGTTCGACATGACCGTTGCCACCAGCGTGCCTTCGGCGAGCTTGCCGCGGCGGTGCAGATCGGTGGCGAGAATCGCCATAATCTGGTCGCCGTCAACGGTCTCGCCGTTCGCGTCGACTGCGAGGCAGCGGTCGGCGTCGCCATCGTGGGCGATACCGAAGTCGGCCTGCAGGTGGGTCACGACGTCCTTGAGGCGGTCAAGGTGCGTCGAGCCGACGCCGTCGTTGATGTTCGTGCCGTCGGGTTCATTACCGATGACGGTAACTTCCGCGCCAGCATCCTTGAACACCTGTGGCGAAACACCGGCGGCGGCGCCGTGTGCGGCGTCGATGACGACGTGCAACCCGTCGAGCGGCGGTCGGCCATCGGTGTAGACCTGCGGGATGCTGCGCAGCAGGTGGAGCGCGTAGCGGTCCTCAGCGTCGGCGAAGCGATCGATGTGGCCAACGTCGCCAGCGGTGGGCCGGAACGGTTCGCGCTCGAGCTGCTGCTCGATTTCATCCTCGAGCTCGTCGGCAAGCTTGAGCCCGCCGCGAGCGAAAAACTTAATGCCGTTATCGGGCGCGGGGTTGTGCGAAGCCGAGATCATCACGCCAAAGTCGGCTTCGATCTCGGCGGTCAAGAATGCTGCCGCGGGCGTCGGAATGACGCCGGCGTCAAGCACATCCACACCGGAAGATGCGAGCCCAGCGGCCACAGCCGAACCGATGAATTCACCGGAGATGCGCGGATCACGGGCTAGAACGGCGACGGGCCGCCGGCCGTCCTCACGCGCATCGCGCGCGAGGACAGCGGCGGCCGCTTGGGCCAAGGCCGTCGCGAGTTCGACCGTAAGCAGGTCGTTCGCGAGGCCTCGAACCCCGTCGGTGCCAAATAGGCGAGCCATAGTCTCGAAGTCGCCTTAGCGCTTCGAGTACTGCGGAGCCTTGCGGGCCTTCTTGAGACCAGCCTTCTTGCGTTCCTTGATGCGCGGGTCGCGCGTGAGGAAGCCGGCCTTCTTGAGCTCGGGGCGGTTGTGCTCGCGGTCAATCTCGTTGAGCGCACGAGCGATGCCGAGGCGGAGCGCACCGGCCTGGCCCGAGGGGCCGCCGCCGACGATCTTCGCGATGACGTCGTACGCGCCACCGAGCTCGAGGACCGTGAACGGGTCGTTGATGAGCTGCTGGTGCAGCTTGTTCGGGAAGTACTCAGCGAGGTCGCGGCCGTTGACCACGATCTTGCCGGTGCCGGGGATCACGCGCACGCGGGCGATGGCCTGCTTGCGGCGGCCGACGGCCGCACCCGAAACGGTGAGGGCCGGACGCGGGGTCGCTTCGGTAACCTCAGCGGCCGGGGTCTCGGTGGTGTAGTTGGTGGGCTGCTCTTCGATGGAGTCTGCGATGGTCGCCACTTGTTCGTCCTTCGTCTTCTTGGCCGCTACTGGGCAACCTGGTCAAAGGTGTACGGCTTCGGCTGCTGAGCCGCGTGCGGGTGCTCGGGACCCGCGTACACCTTGAGCTTCTTGAGCTGGTCGCGACCGAGCGAGTTCTTCGGGAGCATGCCACGGATGGCCTTCTCGACGGCGCGGGTCGGGTGCTTCTCAAGCAGCTCTGCGTAGGTGGTCGCGCGGAGGCCGCCCGGGTAACCCGAGTGACGGTACGCCTTCTTCTGCTCGAGCTTCGCGCCGGTGAGCGCGACCTTGTCGGCGTTGACGACGATGACGAAGTCACCGGTGTCAACGTGCGGAGCGAAGATGGCCTTGTGCTTGCCACGAAGGATCGCGGCGGCGTGGGTGGCGAGTCGACCCAGGACGATGTCGGTGGCGTCGATGACGACCCAATCGCGGGTGATTTCACCAGCCTTAGGGGTGAAGGTGCGCATGATGAGGCAACTTTCGATCGGAGTGAGAGGTCCGTGAATCCCGCTCGGTCGCGATAGTTGCCACAGCGGATGCAGTGGGGAACGTCGCCGTCGAGGGCTCACTTCGATGCCCGCGTTGGAACGGACAACTTGCCCAGCTTACGTGGTGCGGCCGTTTGGCGCAATGGCGCTCAAGAGTAAGCGGTCCGCATCCGAAGATGCAGACCGCGCGAACAGTGGTGAGGTCACAGTTATCGTCAACCGATCACCCACCCAACCGGTACTCCATCGCCCATGAAGGTTGCGAAGCCGAACACGGTCGGGGCCGACTCGGTCCGCAGGTCGAACACGACGTCAAGTTCCGTGGTGTCCCCGTTACCGACGAGAACACTGAAACCGTCGGCCGTGAGATGCGGATTGGCGACAAAGGTGCCGCTCAGCGAAGCATCAAAGGCAGTTTCCGGGTCTTCGAACAATTCCCAATCAAAGCCTGAGAAATCATATTCTTCACCGGAGTTATTAGTCAGGGTCACATTCACGATAACGAGTCGGTCATAGAAAGGCTGCTGCCCATCTGCACCAATCTCTGTTGCTTCGCGCACAGAGTTTACCTTGATGGTAAATCCTTCCGGGCTAATGAGTTCGGTGCCGATTGGCTGCGGATCTGTTGGCATATCAAATGACGGGAATCCCGCAACATCGGGTCGCTCGTCGGCAGCCTCGGTGCCGTTTTCCTGCACAATGGCTGGGTCAGAACTCGAGATGTCGAGCTTGCCCTCGCTGGCAGCTTGCACGAGACCAACTAGCGGCCATACCAGCGCCATGATTACGGCGACTACGGGTGCCACCACACCGAGAATTAGTCCGGCGATGGACTGCGGTTTGGGCTGCCGCTTGACCAGCGCGACAATGCCGAGGATGAGGGCCGCGAGCCCTGCAAGTGGTGCCACGATGAGGGGCACCACCGGAATGGGCAGGACCGCGACGACGAGCGCCACGATGCCGAGGATGAGCGCGGCAAGCGCGAGACCACGGCCCGGCGGCGGCCCATTCGGTGGGATGGTGGAATTCCACCCTCCGGTCTGCTGCGGCGGAGGGGAATAATTAACTGAAGTCATGGGAATCGCATCCATTCTCATATTCGAGCGAGCGATTCGGGCTTTTGCCGCTCTCGCCCGTATTTCAAGAATATGGCGATGATTCGACTGTGAGGGATTATCTGCCGAAGACCACATGCCAAAGTCGGCGGGAATTACTTTGCCTGTACAGATCGGCATTCATAAACGGGTATGGAATTCTGCAAAGTCTAGTTATCGACAAGCCGAAGTGCCGGGCGGCGTGCTCGCGTCGCTTCCTGTCGCTCGGCGAGCTGTGCATCCTCGGGGTAGGCGACGGTCACGAGCGTGAGTCCCTTGGCCGCGAGCACGGTGAACTCGTTCGAGCGCTCCTGCAATTCGAGCAGCGCCGGCACCCGGTCAAGTGACAAGCGCCCCATCCCGACAGCCGCGCACATGCCGACGAGCGAGCGCACCATTGAGTGACAAAACGCGTCGGCTTTGACCTGCGCGACGAAGACGCCGCGCGCATCCTTCGTCCAGTCAAAGCGCTGCAGCGTGCGGATGGTAGTGGCGTGCGCGCGCGGGCGGCAGAAGCCAGCGAAGTCGTGCAGTCCGATGAGTGCCTGTGCGGCTTCGTTCATGGCGTCGAGGTCGAGGGGGCGGCGCACCTGTGCGGTGATGTGTCGCTCGAGCGGGTTCGGCGGGGTGAGCGGGTCGGCGAGCCGGTACTCGTAGCTACGGGAGATCGCCGAGAATCGGGCGTCGAAGCCGTCGGGCGCGACCGCGCAGGCGGCGATGACCACATCCGATTCGGCGCCGAGGATGCCGCCCATGCGCCGCACGAACGCGCCCTCGGCTTCTTCGCTGCCGAGGCGCCGGGCGGTTGTCGCCCAGACATCCTGCGGCAGATCGAGGTGGGCGACCTGCCCGAGTGCGTGCACGCCCGCGTCGGTGCGACCGGCGACGGTGAGTAGTGGCCCCGAGTCGTCGAGATCGCGGTAGAGGATGCGCAGCGCATCCTCGAGCGTGCCCTGCACGGTTCGCAGACCCGGTTGCGCCGCCCACCCGCTGAACGCGGTGCCGTCATAGGCGATGTCGAGGCGGATGCGCACGGTGCCGGAATGCATGTCCCCCATCTTGCCCCGGTTGGCTGATTCGGTCGCCCCGAAGCGCCGACTGCTTGCGTGCTGCGCCTGAGCGTGCTGAGGCCCTTTCGAGTGCGGAGGCTCTCGAAGCACGATCCCGCGCCCGGTAAGTACCCCTCTCGTGGACAAGTACCCCACGCATGGGTGGGGTAGAACGCCACGAGGCCCACCCTTGTGGTGGGGGCAGCCCGACCGAGCACGCCCAGGCACCCCGTTCAGTTGGCACTGGGACGAGGCCCCGCCCGAGCCGCCCACCCCAAGCCGAACACCCCCGGGCCTAGCCACCATCAACTCGCAAGTGGCCCCCTTGTGGACAAGTACCCAACGCATGGGTGGGGTACTTCGCCACGGCGCCCACCCTTCCGGTGTCAGCCCCCCCCCCCCCGGCTGGGCTGGTCCCCGGCTGAGCTCGCCCCGGACTACGTTGCGAGCCCACGGACGGCCGCGGCCGCCCGCTCAAGTTGCTCAGCGACCCCATCAAACCCCTCACCGACGCGGTGCGAGAGCGAGAACCGCACCGAGGTTTGTGCCTCTTCGCGCGGCACGCCCATCGCGGTGAGCACATGCGAGGGCTCGTCGTCACCGGCGGCGCAGGCTGATCCCGCCGAAGCGAGGAGCCCCCGCCGCTCAAACTCCAGCAGCACACCCTCACCGGCAGTGCCCGGCAGCACAAAACTCGCGAGGTGTGGCATACGTCCCGGCCCGGGTTCGGCACCAGTGAGTCGGGCGCCCGGGATGCGGTGGAGCACCTCCTCGACGAACGCGTCGCGGCTGCGTGCCGCTGCGGCATACGCCGCTTCGCGATCGGCCTCTGCAAGTTCAAGCGCCGTCGCGAAGGCCACCGCACCCGCGACGAACTCGGTGCCGCTGCGGCGACCGCGCTCCTGTCCGCCACCATGAAAGAGCGGCTCGAGCGGAATTCGCGAACGGATGATTGCCGCACCAACACCGCGCGGGGCACCAAACTTGTGACCCGCGAGCGCCATCGCGTCGACGCCGAGCGCCTCGAAATCAAGCGGAAGCCAGCCCGCCGCTTGCACCGCATCCGTGTGTAACCATGCCCGGCCCGGTAGCGAGCGCGGCCGATCAAGCGCCCGCAGTGCCGCCGCAATCTCGGCAATGGGCTGCACGGTGCCGACCTCGTTGTTTGCGTATGCGATCGAGACGAGCGCCGTGTCATCACGCACGGCCGCGGCGACTTCGGCGGGATCGACGCGACCCGCCGCATCCACCGACACAAACGTCGCCTCGACCCCGTGCAGGCGCACGAGGTAGTCGACCGAGGCGAGCACCGCATCGTGCTCAATCGGCGAGGTGATGATGTGGCGCGCGCCCGGCGCACCGAGCACGATGCCCTTGATCGCGAAGTTGTCGGCTTCGGTGCCACCCGAGGTGAAGACCACCTCGCCGGGGCGGCACCGAAGCACGCGCGCAACTCGGCCGCGTGCGCTCGCGAGCACGGCTGCGGCCCGCTCCCCTGCCGAGTGATGGCTGGAGGGATTCCCGAACACCTCACGTTGCACCTCGAGGAGTGCCGCGAGCGCCTCCTCCCGCACGGGCGTGGTGGCAGCGTGGTCGAGATAGCGCAGCTCGGTCATGCACCGACCCTAATGCGCACATCAAGGCCGAGGTCGAGTGCGCGCGCCGAGTGCGTGAGCGCGCCAACCGAGATGATGTCGACACCGGTTTCGGCGATTGCGCGCACGGTATCGAGGTTGACGCCACCAGAGGCCTCGATGGTCGCGCGACCGGCAATCTGCTCAACTGCCAGGCGCAATTCGTCGAGCGCGAAGTTGTCGAGCATGATCGAGTCGACCCCGCCCGCGAGCACCGCCTCGATTTGGTCGCGGCGATCGACCTCGACCTCGAGATGGGCGGTGTGCGGCATCGCGGTGCGCGCCTGGGCGATGGCGGCGGTCGTGTCGAGCCCGGCGGCGGCGAGGACGGCGAGGTGATTGTCTTTCGCCATTGCCGAATCCGAGAGCGAACGGCGATGGTTGTGGCCGCCGCCCGAGCGCACCGCGTGCCGCTCGAAGGCACGCAGGCCCGGCGTCGTCTTGCGAGTGTCGACGATGCGCGCGTTCGTGTGGGCGACTTCGGCGACGTAGGTCGCGGTGAGGGTCGCGATGCCGCTCATGCGCTGGGTGAAGTTGAGCGCCACCCGCTCTGCGGTGAGGATGCCCCGGGCCGGACCCGACACGGTCGCAAGCACAGCGCCAGCTTTAAACGCCGCGCCATCGTCGACCGCGAGATTAACTTGGATGCGCGGATCGGTGAGTTCGAAGGCGGCGGTGAAGACGGCTCCGCCACTGAATACTCCCGGTTCGCGGGCAACAAGCTCAGCGGTTGCCTGGGTGGTGGCCGGGATGAAGACTTCAGCCGTGAGATCGCCCCAGGGTGCGTCTTCATCGAGTGCGGCCTGCACGGCGCGGTGGATGACGGCTAGCTGGAGCATGCGAATTCCTCGATGTGGTCGTGGATGAGTTGGTTGGTGAGTGCGTCAGTGCGGAAGTGCGCGCCGACACTTTCTTGGCGTTGTAGCGCGGATGCGGTGACGAGTGTCGCGATGTCGAGCAGGTGTCGGTCTTCGGCGGCGTTCGCGCCCTGACGCTCGGCCCCATCCGTGCCCTGAGGCTCTCGAAGGGCAACAAAGCCGTGCTTCGAGAACCTCAGCACTCGATCAGCGTTCGCGCCCTGACGCTCGGCCCCATCCGTGCCCTGAGGCTCTCGATCAGCGTTCGCGCCCTGACGCATTCGATCAGCTTCTGCGCCCTGAGGCACTCGAAGGGCGAGGTGGCCAAGCTCCTCCCGCCACGCGGCGAGCTGTCCGGCGGCTCGCTTGAGTCCGGTCTCGTCGCGCAGCAGACCAACCTCACGCCACATGAGTTGCTGCAGCGCCTGCCGCGAAAACGGCTGCGACTCGCACTGCGCATCCGTCTCGAACTGCGCATCCACCTCCCCCTCGACGAACTGCAGCACCGGCCGACGCAACTGCGGCTGCCAGCGCGAGCTGACCGCATCCTCGCCCATAACCGCAGCGACGCGAGCCCCAAACACAGCGCCCTCAAGCAGCGAGTTCGAGGCGAGCCGGTTCGCGCCATGCACGCCGGTGCAGGCCACCTCGCCGACGGCATAGAGGCCCGGTAGCGAGGTGCGACCAGCGAGATCGGTCGCCACGCCGCCCATGGCGAAGTGCGCCCCGGGGCGCACGGGAATCGGCTCGCGCGACCAATCGAGCCCCCGCTCCCGCACAGCGGCATCGATCGTGGGGAATCGGCGCGCGAGTTCCGCATCCGTAAACATCGTGGCGTCGAGCACTACCGGGGCTCCTCCCTGCCGCGCCATGACGGCAGCGCAGGCGCGGGCCACAACATCGCGCGGCGCGAGCTCGGCACGCGCGTCGAACTCGGGCATGAAGCGGTGACCGGAGGCATCCCGCAGCACCGCGCCCTCCCCGCGCACCGCTTCTGAGACGAGGAACGGCTCGCCGACCGCGAGTACGGTCGGGTGGAATTGCACGAACTCGAGGTCGGCGACCGCCGCGCCCGCGCGCCAGACCACCGCGATGCCATCGCCGGTCGCCGAACCCGGGTTCGAGGTGAGCGGGTAGAGCGCCCCGAAGCCGCCCGTCGCAAGTACGACCGCATCCGCGTTGACTTCGAACTCAGACGTAGCATCGAGCGACGAGCAGAAGCGCGCCCCGCGCACCCGGCCGTCACGCACGATGAGGTCGAGCAGGCAAGCATCTTCGGTGATGGTGACGCCAGCGCGCCTAGCTGCGGCAATGAGCGCCGTCTCAATGCGCGCGCCGGTCGCGTCGCCGCCCGCGTGCACGACGCGCGCCGACGAGTGCGCGGCTTCGAGTCCGCGCGCCCACGAGCCATCGGCAGCACGGTCAAACTCGACGCCGATTGCCGCAAGCTCGCGGATGCGGTCGGGCCCCTCGGTGCAGAGCACTCGCACGGCCTCCGGGTCGCACTCCCCCGCCCCCGCGGCAAGCGTGTCGCGCACGTGTGCCTCGACGCTATCGTCGGCGAACACCGCGACGGCGATGCCGCCTTGAGCGTATGTGGTGCATCCGGTTTCAGCGCGGTGTTTCGTCGCCACGATCACGTCATGCCCCGCGGCTGCGGCATGCCGGGCGGCGGTGAGCCCGGCGATGCCGCTGCCGAGCACGAGTACGCGGCCGAGTACGCGGCTCATCAGCGTGCCGCGCTCTTCGTGCCAGCGCCGCTCGGCGTCGCGGCAAGCATCCGCTCGAGTGCCACGCGAGCAGGCTCAGCAACCGACGCATCGACGGTGATCTGGTTGCGCACGACGCCGTCGACGAGTCCTTCGAGCACCCACGCGAGGTAGCCCGGGTGGATGCGGTACATCGTCGAGCAGGGGCAGACCACGTCGTCAAGGCAGAAGATGGTGTGCTGCGGGTATTCGGCGGCGAGGCGCTGCACGAGGTTGATCTCGGTGCCGATCGCGAACACGGTGCCGTCGGGAGCCGCTTCAACCGCCTTGCGGATGTAGTCAGTCGAGCCGGCCTCATCAGCCGCATCAACGACCGGCATCGGGCATTCGGGATGCACGATGACGCGCACATTCGGGTGCTCGGCCCGCGCGCGCTCAATCTGGGCGACGGTGAAGCGCTTGTGCACCGAGCAGAAGCCGTTCCAGAGGATCACCTTGGCGTCGTTGAGCACGTCTTCGGTGTTGCCACCGAGCGGCAGGTTCGGGCGCCACAGCGGCATCTGCTCGAGCGAAATGCCCATCGCCTTCGCGGTATTGCGACCGAGGTGCTGGTCGGGGAAGAAAATGACGCGCTGGCCACGCTCGAACGCCCACTCGAGCACGCGCGCCGCGTTCGACGACGTGCAGACGATGCCGCCATTGCGACCGCAGAACGCCTTGATCGCGGCCGAGGAGTTCATGTAGGTGACGGGGATGAGCGGCGCGCGTCCGTCAGCATCCGGCTCGTGGCCGTAAATCTCGGTGAGTTCAGCCCAGGCATCCTCGACCTGCTCGATATTGGCCATATCGGCCATTGAACAACCGGCGGCGAGGTTCGGCAGAATGACGGCCTGTTCGGGCCCCGAGAGGAGGTCGGCGGTTTCGGCCATGAAGTGAACGCCACAGAACACGATCGCTTCGGCATTGGGATGCGCGAGCGCCGCGTTGGCGAGTTGGAACGAGTCACCCACGTAGTCGGCGTGCTGCACGACCTCGTCGCGCTGGTAGAAGTGGCCGAGGATGACGAGCTTGTCGCCGAGCGTGGCCTTCGCGGCACGGATGCGGTCAGCGAGCACTTCATCGCTCGCCTCGCGATATTCGGCGGGAATCGGCACCTGTTGCGGAGCGTCACCCGGGATGGCGTCAGCTGTGGACGCGCCAGGGCCGTAGCCGGGAGCGGTGTCGAAGTTCCAGGTGGGGCGAGCGAGCTCGGGGCCGCAGGTCGAGCCGGTTTGCTTGCCGGTCGAGATGAGCTGGATGCTGCGGGCCACCGAAGCAGTTTCGCGGACGTCGGTGCTGATGGGTGCGTTCATGGTGGATCCTTGCGTGATGCGGCGGCGGTGCCGCGGGTGGAGCTGTGGTGGAAGTGGGGGCGCGGAGCTATTGGTTGCGCAGCGTCACTGGTTGCGCAGTGGCCCGCGGTCGGCGAGTTCGAGCGCCTGGTTTGTTTCGTAGAGGCGGGCCGGGCGGTGCGCGCCGGTACGGAATTCCTTGGTGGCCAAGATCGCCTGCGAGGCCTCTACCTGTCGGCGGAAGTTCGCCGGGTCGAGCGACTTGCCAAGCACGGCTTCGTAGACCTCGCGCAACTCAGCGAGGGTGAACAGCTCGGGCAAGAAGCCCTGCGCAATGCGGCTGTAGCCGACCTTGTTCTGCAAGCGCCAGCTGGCGTACGCAACGATTTCGTCGTGGTCGAAGGCGAGACCGCGCAGGCGCTTGACCGGGAACCACTCGACATTCTCTGGCGCCACCGCGGCGCTTGCTTCATCGGCGCGCACGAGTGCCCAGTAGACGATCGACACGGTGCGACCGGGGGCCCGGTCGACAGCGCCAAAGGCGTAGAGCTGCTCGAGATAGCTCGGGGCAAGCCCGGTGGTTTCGCGCAGGGTGCGGGCTGCGGCATCGGCCAGACCCTCGTCGGGTCGAAGCCAGCCACCGGGTAGTGCCCAGTCCCCCTCGTAGGGGTCACGGGTGCGCTTTACGACGGGCATGACGATTTCCCACTCCCGCACATCTTCGGGTGTGCGACGGAGTGCAAAGATCACGGTCGAGACCGCAACGCGGATCTCATCCTGAGCACTAGTTTGTGTCATTGCTACCCTAACTCTCGAAACAGAGCTTAGAGTCACCATGACCTGAAGTCAATTCCGGGTACTGCCACGCCCCGGAAACGCCAAATGCCCCCGCAATTGCGGGGGCATTTGGTCAGGTGCTCGCGTCAAACACGAGTGAAGTAGTTACTTCTTCTCGTCGTCCTTGGCGTCAGCGTCAGCTTCCTCGGCCTCGATCTCAGCTGCTTCCTCAGCGGCCTCGTTGGCGCCTTCAACCTCAGCGGCGGTCTCAGCAGCTTCAGCAGCCTCAACCTCGGCCTCGGTGGGCTCGACCTCAGCGTCGTCGATCTCGACGGCGGGCTCTTCGACAACGACCTCGTCCTTGGCGCGCTTCACCTTGGGGGTGACGGGCTCGAGCACCAGCTCGATCACGGCCATGGGAGCGTTGTCGCCCTTGCGGAAACCGGTCTTGATGATGCGGGTGTAGCCACCTTCGCGCTCAGCAACGAGCGGCGCGATCTCGGTGAAGAGCTCGTGCACGACACCGCGGTCGGTGATCGTCTGGAGCACGCGGCGACGGTTGTGGATGTCGCCCTTCTTCGCCTGGGTGATCAGACGCTCGGCCACCGGCTGCAGGCGCTTGGCCTTGGTTTCGGTGGTCTGGATGCGCTTGTGGGTGAACAGCTGCGAGGCGAGGTTGCCAAGCAGGAGACGCTCGTGGGCAGGGCCGCCGCCGAGACGCGGACCCTTGTTGGGCTTAGGCATTCGTGGTTCTCTTTCTCAGAATTTCGGACCGCAGGATCCGCAGGTTAGATGTACTCGCCGCTGTCTTCGGGCGCACCGTAGAAGTGGGTGCCCTCGAAACCGGGCACGCTGTCCTTCAGGGTGAGGCCGAGCCCGGCGAGCTTCTCGCGAACCTCGTCGACCGACTTCTGACCGAAGTTGCGGATGTTCATGAGCTGGCTCTCGCTCAGCGCCACGAGCTGCGACACGGTGGTGACACCCTCGCGCATGAGGCAGTTGTACGAGCGGACCGAGAGGTCGAGGTCGTTGATGCTCATCGACAGTTCGTCGGTGATCACCTGGTCGACCGGCGCGGGGCCGATCTCGATGCCCTCGGCTTCAACGTTGAGCTCGCGTGCAAGGCTGAACAGCTCGACGAGCGTGCCACCGGCCGATGCCACGGCGTCGCGCGGCGAGATCGACGGCTTCGACTCAACGTCAACGACGAGGCGGTCGAAGTCGGTGCGCTCACCGGCACGAGTTGCCTCGACACGGTAGGTCACCTTGAGCACGGGCGAGTAGATCGAGTCGACCGGAATCTGGCCGGTGTCCGAGAACTCGTTGCGGTTCTGCTGCGCCGAAACGTAGCCGCGGCCGCGCTCAATGGTGAGCTCGAGCTCGAACTTCGCGTCGTCGTTGAGCGTCGCGATCACGAGGTCGGGGTTGTGAATCTCAACGCCAGCCGGCGCGGAAATGTCAGCCGCGGTGACCTCGCCAACACCGGTCTTACGGAGGTAAGCGGTGATCGGCTCATCGTGCTCGCTCGACACCACGAGCTGCTTGATGTTGAGGATGATCTCGGTGACGTCTTCCTTCACACCAGTGATGGTGGTGAATTCGTGCTGGACGTTGTCGAGACGGATGCTGGTCACGGCCGCTCCGGGGATGGAGCTGAGGAGCGTGCGACGCAGCGAGTTTCCGAGGGTGTAGCCGAAGCCAGGCTCGAGCGGTTCGATGACGAAGCGCGAGCGGTACTCCGAGACGTTTTCCTCGGTGAGGGTGGGGCGCTGTGCAATGAGCACTGTGTGGGTCCTTTCGGCAAAGCGTCCGCTATATGACGCTTGGCGTGTTCGCCGCACTGGGTGATCGGCGAGCGGTGGCGATGTGCGTGAGCAGGCGTATGGGTTGGGGGCGGCGACTCAGCGCCGCAGATCGCCCACGCGAGCAATTCGCGCGGGCGATCAGAGCGTTAGACGCGGCGACGCTTCGGCGGGCGGCAACCGTTGTGCGCCTGCGGGGTGACGTCGTTGATCGAGCCAACCTCGAGGCCAGCGGCCTGAAGCGAGCGGATCGCGGTCTCGCGACCCGAACCCGGGCCCTTCACGAACACGTCGACCTTCTTCATGCCGTGCTCCTGCGCCTGGCGGGCAGCCGACTCAGCGGCTAGCTGCGCGGCGAAGGGGGTCGACTTGCGCGAGCCCTTGTAGCCCACGCCACCCGACGAGGCCCAGCTGATGACCGCGCCAGTGGTGTCAGTGATCGACACGATGGTGTTGTTGAACGTCGACTTGATGTGCGCCTGTCCGACGGTGACGTTCTTCTTGTCCTTGCGGCGGGGCTTGCGCGCCGCAGTCTTGGGGGTAGCCAATTCTTCTCTCCTACGAAACTCGGTTCACACGCATCCGCGATTGCGGATGGGTTACTTCGCCTTCTTCTTGCCGGCGACGGTGCGCTTCGGGCCCTTGCGGGTGCGAGCGTTCGTCTTGGTGCGCTGACCGTGGACCGGAAGACCGCGGCGGTGGCGGATGCCCTGGTAGCTGCCGATCTCGACCTTGCGGCGGATGTCGGCGGCAACCTCACGGCGGAGGTCACCCTCGACCTGATAGGTGCCTTCGATGTGGTCACGGAGCTGGACGAGCTGCTCGTCGCTGAGGTCCTTGACGCGGATGTTGCCATCGATTTCGGTGGCCTTGAGGGTGGCGAGGGCGCGCGTGCGGCCAATGCCGTAGATGTAGGTGAGTGCAACCTCGACGCGCTTTTCGCGCGGGAGGTCAACGCCTGCGAGACGTGCCATTGGGAGTGTGCTCCTGTTTGGTTGAGGTGTAGTGCAGCAATTGGGCCCCGGCCTCGTGCCCGGAGGTGTCCCCGCGCATCCTCAGTGGATGCGCGGTTCTTGTCGCTGCGATTGCCGTATTGAGTTTTCGTGCGGCGGTTGCCGCACCTTGCCGCTCGTGCGGCAGGCGACTAGCCCTGGCGCTGCTTGTGGCGCGGGTTGTCGCAAATCACCATGACGCGGCCGTGGCGACGAATCACCTTGCACTTGTCACAGATCTTCTTCACGGAGGGGTTGACCTTCATGATTGGTTCCTTTTTGATCGCTGGCCTCGTACCGATACGGATTGCATCGGCCGTTCCTTATCCAGCAAACGGGCAAAACTCGCCACGCGCTCTCAGAACAAGAGCACGCGCGCGAGCGGGTTACTTGTAGCGGTAGACGATCCGGCCACGGGTCAGGTCGTAGGGGCTGAGCTCCACGATCACGCGGTCCTCAGGGAGGATGCGGATGTAGTGCTGTCGCATCTTGCCCGAAATATGAGCAAGCACCTTGTGCCCGTTCGAGAGCTCCACGCGAAACATCGCGTTCGGCAGTGCTTCCACTACCGTGCCCTCGATCTCGATGACGCCGTCTTTCTTGGCCATAGCCTCACTGTCGCTTTGAGATCTTCGCCCGCATGCAGGTCATGCGGAATCGGGGAAACGCGTACGATTCAACGCACGCGAAACACACCGACTGTCAACTATAGGCGCGATGATCGCGATTCTGCAAGGGCCACTCGCTCCGAGGATGCTCAGATGGTAATCCCGAGGGCCCGCACCGCATCCCGTTCGCCTTCGAGATCGGCGATCGTGGCCTCAGTAAGTCGCAGCACACGCTCGGATCGTTCAAGATCGCTGACAACGTGCCAATCGCCATCGCGCGAACGCGCCGGCATGCCAAAGACGAGCCCTTCGGGCACACCGTACTCCCCGTGCGAGGGCCGAGCAATGGTCACCCAATCGTCGGCCGGGGTGCCGAGCACCCAATTGCGCACGTGGTCGATAGCTGCGTTGGCGGCACTGGCAGCACTGGATGCGCCACGGGCCTTGATGATCTCGGCGCCGCGGTTTGCGACGGTGCTCGCAAACTCGCCGTCGAGCCACGCATCGTCCTGGATGCGCTCGCGCGCGGGCACACCCTCAATGAATGCGTGATCGACGTCGGGCACCTGCGTGTTCGAGTGGTTGCCCCACACGGTCACGCGGGCAATCTTGTCGGCCGAGACACCCGTGCGGCTTGAGAGCTGGCCGATGGCGCGGTTGTGGTCGAGTCGCATCATGGCGTGGAAGTTGTCGCCGCGAATATCGGGGGCGGCGGCGCGGGCAATCGCCGCGTTGGTGTTGGCGGGGTTGCCAACCACGAGAACGCGCACATTCTCATCCGCGTGTTCGCCGATCGCGCGACCCTGGGCGGTGAAGATTTCGGCGTTCGCAGCGAGGAGGTCGGAACGATGCATCCCCTGCTTGCGCGGCATCGCGCCGATGAGCAGTGCCACATCGCAGCCGTCGAAGGCGGTTTCGAGGGAGTCGGTGACGGTGATATTGCGCAGAAGTGGGAAGGCGCCGTCGGCGAGTTCCATCGCGGTGCCCTCAGCAGCATCCACGGCCTGTGGTACCTCAAGGAGGCGCAGGTCGACGCTACGTTCGCGACCGAGCATGGCGCCCGCAGCAATTCGGAAGAGCGCGGCGTAGCCGATATTGCCGGCGGCGCCGGTGACAGTAACTCGGATGGGACCAAACGGATCGCTCACCGCGGACTCCTAGATCAGTGCGTTGCTAACGGCTTTGATCCTGGCACACGGGGGTGAGATATCAACCGCAACGGCCCGGAAGGAGCGTGAGCACAAGGAGGAGTGTCGCTGACGCCAGATTCTCTGAGCCTCCGCCAACGGGCTAGGGCTCCGCCGCGGGGAGTTCTACGGCCTAACGGGCACCACTCCGAAGGTGGCAAGTCCGGCAGCCCCACCATCCTCAGCGGTCGACACCCAAATTCCACCCGCGTGGCGCAACACGGTGTGCTCCCAATGAGCAGCCACGGTGCCATCGGCCGAACGGACGGTCCAGCCATCCGAGTCGACAACAACATCGCCAGAACCACCCGTGAGCATCGGCTCAATGCAGATCGCGAGCCCCGCCTTCACGACCGGCCCACGGCGACGCACCCGGTAGCTAAACACAGTCGGTTCCTCATGCATATCGCGGCCGATACCGTGGCCGGTGTACTGCTCGAGGTTGCCGAGCGGGCCCGGCTGCTCTTCAATCGCATCCTCGATCGCACCGCCAACATCGTTGAGGTGGCGCGCCTTCGCGACCGAGGCAATACCGGCCCACATCGCCGCACGGGTCGCATCGCTTACGCGATTTGCCTCGGCAAGCCAAGCCTGCGCATCCGGCTTCGATACCTCGCCCGGCACGATGAATGTGCGAGCCGAGTCGCCATTCCAACCATCAAGTAGCGCGCCGCAGTCGATCGACACAACATCGCCAGCTTCGAGCGGACGGTCATCGGGGATGCCGTGCACGACGGCATCGTTTACCGAGGCGCACACGGTGTGTGAGTAGCCCTCCACGAGTTGGAAGTTCGGCACGCCGCCAGCGGCGCGAATCGTCTGCTCGGCGATCGCATCGAGATCGAGCGTGGACACACCAGGACGAACGGCAGCTTCGACGGCATCGAGGGCTCGGGCGGTGAGCACACCGGCCGGCACCATCATCCGCAATTCGTCAGCAGTCTTGTAAATAGAGGAACGCATGATGCCACAAGCCTAGGCCCCGCGCACGACCCCCACCGTTCGGCGGTATGCGCTCAAAGTTAAACCCTGGTAGTTTCCCGTGAGTTCACAGAACCCAGTTCATATCTTGACTGGGCACTCAACGACGCGAATACGGAACCAATGACACACACTTCAACGGAGAAGTCTCCCGCCCCGCAGAGCGGCGAATTCAAGCGCGGCCTCGGCACTTGGACCACCCTTACCCTCGGCGTCGGCGCCATGGTCGGTTTCGGCTGGGTCACCCTCGTGGGTGGCTGGATCGAAAAGGCCGGCTCGATGGGCGCCGCCCTCGCCTTCCTTGCCGGTGGCCTGATGATGGCCATCGTTGCCCTCGTCTACTCCGAGCTCGTGGCCGCCATGCCGAAGGCCGGTGGTGAGCACAACTACATCCTGCGCGCCATGGGTCCGCGCTGGTCGTTCATCGGCTCGTGGGCGATCACCGGTGGCTACGCCACCGTCGTCGCCTTCGAAGCCGTCGCACTCCCCCGGGCCATCGGCTACGTGATCGACCTTGAGGTGTTCCACCTCTGGACCGTCAACGAATCACAGGTGTTCCTCATTTGGGCACTCGTCGGTGCGATCGCCGCGGTTGCGATCACCGTGATCAACATCGTCGGCGTCAAGGTCGCCGGTAGCTTCCAGATGTTCGTCGTGATCTTCCTGTTCATGATCGGCATCCTGCAGGTCTTCGGCGCCGCCACCGGCGGCGAGATCGTGAAGATGGAACCCTTCTTCACCGGTGACCTCAGCGGCTTCTTCGCCGTGCTCGTTATCGTGCCGTTCATGTTCGTCGGCTTCGACGTCATCCCGCAGACCGCTGAAGAGGTCAACCTCGAGCCCCGCAAGGTCGGCCGTATCGCGTTCATCTCGGTCGTCATCGCGGCGATCTGGTACATCATGATCGTGCTCACCGTCTCGGCAGCGCTCACCGAAGACCAGATCATCAACTCGGGTCTACCGGCCGCCGACGCCATGGGCGCCCTGTTCGGCAACCAGTTCTTCGCGAACCTAATGGTCGCCGGTGGTGTCGCGGGCATCCTCACCTCGTGGAACTCGCTGCAGATGGGTGCCTCGCGCCTCATGTACTCGCTGGCCCACTCGGGCATGCTCCCGGCCTGGCTTGGCAAGCTGCACCCGAAGTACGGCACGCCGGCGAACGCCCTCATCGTGCTCGGCGCCATCGCCGCGATCGCCCCGTTCTTCGGCGCGAAGGCGCTCGGCTGGATCGTCGACGCCGGATCGCCCATGATCGTGCTCGCGTACCTCCTCGTGTCGATCTCGTTCCTCATCCTGCGTCGCCGCGAGCCGAACATGGAGCGTCCGCTGCGCGTCGGCGGCAAGGGCAACTTCGGCGTCATCATCGGTGGCCTCTCGGTTGCGATCACCGCGTTCCTCGTCGTGCTCTACCTTCCGGGGATGCCCGCAGCGCTCGGTATCGAGCCGTGGATCATCTTCGGTCTGTGGTGGGCCGTGGGTGCGGTGTTCTTCGCGCAGATCCCTGGCGGCATCAAGGCTGGCCCGAACGCCGAGGATGAACTCATCGCGATTGCGAACAAGCGCAAGGCGAAGCGCTCGTAGTCACAGCGCTCGTAGTCACAGCAAGATGGTGGGCGGTCCCGAATCGGGACCGCCCACCTTTTTCGTGCGCCGAGTTTCGTCGCTACGCGCGCCAGCGCAGGAGCTTCTTGTTCGCGAACTCCTCCATACCGAAGCGCGCCAGCTCGCGGCCGATGCCCGAAGCCTTGACGCCACCAAAGGGCAGGTCAGGCTCGGAGTCACCCGGGCCGTCGAAGACGACCATGCCCGTCTCGAGTGCGTTCGCCACGCGGTCAGCCTGCTCGGGGTCGGTCGTCGTTACCGACGAACCGAGACCGTAGGGCGAGTCGTTCGCGAGGTCAATCGCGGCCTGCTCACCGTCGACGCGGTAGATCACACCGACCGGGCCAAACATCTCTTCGTGGTAGGCGCGCATCTCGGGCGTGACATCGGTGAGCACGGTCGCTTCCATCCAAGCTCCCGGACGGTCGATGCGCTTGCCGCCAGTGTGCAGGGTTGCACCCTTCGCGACGGCGTCGTCGATGATCTCGATGAGTTCGTCGACTGCACCGCTCGAGGCAAGGGGGCCGAAGCGGGTGCCATTGTCGAGCGGGTCGCCCGGGATCATCTTCGCCATGCGGGCGACGTACTTCTCGACGAAGTCGTCGTAGAGGTCGTCGACGACGATCGCGCGCTTCGAGGCGTTGCAGGCCTGGCCACCATTGGCCATGCGACCGAGCACCGCACCCTTGACGGCGCCGTCGAGGTCGTCGGTCGAAAGCACGATATAGGGGTCGTTGCCGCCGAGTTCGGTGACGCACTTCTTGAGGTGGCGACCAGCAACTTCAGCGACCGCACGACCTGCCGCTTCCGAACCGGTGATCGATACGCCCTGCACGCGGTCATCGGCGATGATCGCCGGCACCTGACGCGACGAGACGTAGAGGTTGATGTAGGCACCTGCGGGCAGGCCTGCATCCTCGAAAATCTGTGCGATTGCCGCGGCCGACTCGGGGCAGTTCGAGGCGTGCTTGAGGATGATCGTGTTGCCGAGCAGCAGGTTCGGCGCGGCAAAGCGAGCGACCTGGTAGTAGGGGTAGTTCCAGGGCATGATGCCGAGGAGCACACCGATCGGTGCGGTACGCACGAGCGCGCGACCACCTGATGCGACAGTGAGTTCCTCGTCTTCGAGGAACGTTTCGGCGTTGTTGGCGTAGTAGTCGAAGATGTCGGCCGAGATGCCGACTTCGCCGCGGCCAAAGGCGATGGGCTTCCCCATTTCGCGGGAGATGATTTCGGCGAGCTCATCGCGACGCTCGCGGTAGATTTCGGCGACGCGCTTGATGATGCTTACGCGCTCGGCGAGCGGGCGAGCCGACCAGATACGGTATTCAGCATCAGCCGTAGCGATGGCGGTTTCGATTTCAGCTTCGGCGACGAGGGCGAACTCGCGCTCGACTTCATTGGTGGCGGGGTTCGTGGTGCGATACGACATGCCTGCCAGGGTACGGTGCTGGGAGGATGAAAAGGTTGGCTCACACCGAAAACATCCAACAAAGTAGGTTTTTCTCACGAGGAGGTGGCAATGAGCGAGATCGAGGCGACAACGCCTGAGCCCACGGCCACCTCGGCGATCGATATTGGTGCCATTGGCGGTGCCGTCGGCCAGCACGTCTACCGCGCACTGCCCGCCGTCGACCGTGCCGAAGCAATCGTGAACCGCCTGCGCGGATCAATTTCACTCGGTGTGCTTCGACCCGGCGACCGCCTGCCGAGCGAAGCCGAAATGTCAGAGTCGTTTGGGGTGTCGCCGGCGACGCTGCGGGATGCACTCGCGCAGCTTCGCGACGCCGGTCTCGTCGAGACTCGCCGCGGCCGCAATGGCGGCACGTTCGTCGTTGATACGCCGGAGCCGGCGCGAGCTGAGGTCGAGCGCAAGCTCGCCGCCTATTCGGTGGCGGAACTCCGCGACATCGGCGATCAGCGCAGCGCGATCAGCGGCATGTCGGCACGGCTCGCTGCCGCTCGTTCCTCCGAGCGTGATGCGGCCCGACTCACTCGACTCGCCCAGGCCGTTGGTGCGGCCGACTCTCCCGGCAGCCGCACCCGCGCCCACAGTCGGTTCTGGCTCGAACTCGCGGTCGCTGCGCAATCACAGCGACTGCTCGCATCCGAGTTGCAATTGCAGCTCGAAATCGGCGACCTGCTGTGGACGCCGCTCACCCACCCGCTCGACCACGCGCAGGTCGCCGAATCACTCACTGAAATCGCTTCGGCTGTGGCCACCCACGACGCTGAAGCAGCTTCATCCCGAGTCAAAGAACGCATCCGCTTGGACTCGTTCCATCTCATCGACGAGAAACTCACCCTGGCACTCGGACAGCCCGAGAAGGGACTCAACTCATGACCAATACACCCGAGACCCTCGCCGCTGAATTCACGGCGCGCTTCGACGAACTCATCGCGAGTCTGCGCGTCATCGGCGTGAACTATGTTGCCCTGCTTGAGCCGCGCTTTGGTCGGCACGAAATCGGCCCCTTCGACCACGGCGACCTCACACGGATGCGCGACCTCTCCTACATGGTGCTCGATTCGCATGAGATCGCGAACGGTGCCGGCGTCATCTTTACGCCCGAGCGCATCGCGGTGAAGGAGGAGTGCATCCAGTGGCATGTGCGAGGCGCCAACGGCTACGAACCGTACGGGTTTGTGTTCAACGAGAACTCACCCGAGTACTACGACTTCCTGCAATTGCCGTGGTTCTCTGTGCCAAGGGATGAGGGGCTCCCCCACCTGCACGGACCGTACGTCGACTTCCTCGGCGTTGATGAGTACACGCTCACCTGCTCGATCCCGATCGAGATTGGTGGCCGCTTCGCCGGGGTCGCTGCGAGCGATCTCAACTTCGCAAAGTTTGAGCAGGTGTTTCTTGAGCTCGCGCGTGGGATTGACGAGCATGTGGCGTTGGTGAATCTCGACGGACGCATCGTGTGCACGACCTCATCGCGGTTCTTGCCGGGCGAGAAGGTTGACAAGTCGATCGAGCACCGGGTGATTGACCTTGAGGCCTCGTTCCCGACGCTGCGGGTGGTTGCGAGCCCAAAATAGGGCTGCGTACGAGGGCGCGCTGAGGTTCTCGAAGTGCACTGAGGCACTCGAAGTGCGCTGTGGTACGTGCTTCGAGAACCTCAGCACTCGGGTCTCGGGTCGGGGCACAGCCCCGGGATGCAGCTAGCGGCGTGCCGCCCGACGGCGCGCCTCGGCAACAACCGCTGCAAAGAACACGCGACGGTCGTCGGCTGAACCGTCGGAGTCTTCGGGGTGCCACTGCACGCCCCACACCCACTCGCGGTCGGTGTGCTGCGTACCCTCGACGATGCCATCGTGGGCAACTGCGGTGACGCGCAGCGAAGGAGCCACTTCACCGACCGCCTGGTGGTGGCCGCTGCGCACAACGAGTTGCTCGCGACCCTCGAAGATGCGGCCAATGATGCTGTCCGCGACGAGGTTGATCTCCTCGTCTTTGAAGATCGGGTCGCCGCCCGAACCTCGGTGCAACTCTGAGGGCACGAGATCTGGGATGAGCGTGCCACCGCTCGCGACATTGAGCAGCTGCGAGCCGCGGCAGATCGCGACGAGCGCCGCATCCTGGTCGATGGCCTCGCGAATGACGCGGATCTGCCGTTCGTCAGAGCGTGGATCGACGCCGTACTCGTTCGGCACCTCGTCGTGGTGGCCGTAGAGTGACGACTCCACATCGCCGCCGCCGAGCACGACGATCGCGTCGGCCGCCTGGATCGCGGCATAGTCGGGTTCGGCGTCGTCGGTGACATCGATGAAGCGGATGCGGGCGCCTGCATCCTGAATCGCCTGCAAGGCGACCTTCGTGAACCGCAGGAGCAGTTCGTAGGTCTCGGCACCCTGGTCAGGCAAATTGAGCTGGCCGACGACCGCGACCTCGACATCGCCCGGCGTCTCGGGCGGCTCGGGCAGGACATCGCTGAGGTGGATGACGTACTGGCCGTCGGCCATGGTGGCTCCTTGTTGGGGTGGATGGTTTGTGCTTCGAGGGCCTCAGCACACGGGATTCGAGTACCTCAGCACACGGGATTCGAGGGCCTCAGCACACGCTGTTGGGCCTCAGGGCACGGCTACTGCGCGGCTTCGTCGCGCCGGCGGCGAGCTTCGTCGACGATCGCGGCGAACACAGCGCGCCGGTCAACGGTGTCGGCATTGGCCTCTTCGGGGTGCCACTGCAGGCCAACCACCCAACGGCGGTCGACATGCTCGGTACCCTCAACCACACCATCAAGCGCCACCGCGGTCGCGCGCAGACCCTCGCCCACACGATTCACCGCCTGGTGGTGGCCATTGCGCACCGAGATACGATCACGACCGCCGTAGATGCCGTGCACGATCGTGCCAGGAACCAGGTCAACCGGCTCATCCAAGAAGAGCGGCTCCCCCGGTGCCCCGCGATGCGGATGCGGCGGATCAAGATTCGGAATCAGCGAGCCACCGCAGGCCACATTGAGCAGTTGCGAACCGCGGCAAATCGCCAGCAACGCCCGGTCATCAGCAATCGCCTCATCGAGCACGCGCAATTGGCGCTCATCCGAGCGCGGGTCAACGCCGTACTCGTTCGGCACCTCACCGGTGTGGCCGTAGCGCGTCGCTTCGACGTCACCGCCGCCAAGCATGACTACGGCATCGGCCGCGGCAATCGCTTCGTAGTCGGGCTCAGCATCGCCGGCAACATCCACAAATCGGATGCGTGCCCCGAGCTCTGCGAGCGACTCAAGCGCCGCGATGGTGAGAGCGCGCGTGCCCTCGACCGACGACTTCGTTTGGCCGGGTGTGTTGAGCTGGCCAACCACTGCAATATCGACATCAGCACCCGAACGAGGTGCTGCCGCTGGCAACACCTCGTCGAGTTCGAGCCGGGAGACGGGCTCAGCCATTGGCGGCCACCCGTTCCCGCGCCTGTGCGACTACCCAGTCGAACAGCGCCGCATCGGTGCCACCGTCGGCGGCGCGGTCTTCGGGGTGCCACTGCACCGCGATGATGTTGAGTGAAGGATCTTCCACAGCCTCGACCGTACCGTCATCGGCGCGGGCGATGACATTGAGACCACGCCCGATTTCGCCCAGCCCCTGGTGGTGGTAGCTCGAGGTGTCGATGCGCGTCTTTCCGCCAACCGCGGCCGACAAGCGCGTGCCGGCCTCGATCGTCACATCGTGGATCGTGCCCACGTGGTTCTGCGGTTCATCCGGCAGATGCTGAACCATCGTGCCGCCACGCTCGACGTTCCACAGCTGCATCCCTCGGCAGATGAGGAGCGTCGGAATGCCGAGTTCCTCCGCCTTCGCGATGGTTGCCGCATCCGCGTCATCTTGACCGTCGAAATCGGTGCGCCAATCGTGCTCATCGGCCACGGCACCGTAGCGGGCGGGGTCGATATCGGCACCGCCCGGCAGCACCATGCCGTCGATGATGTCCCAGGAGTCGAACTCACCAACGGGCGAGATCAGGATGGGGTCACCACCGGCGCGCACGATGCTCGCGAGCACAGCATTCGCTGCCACCGAACCCGCATAGCGCAGGCCCTGAATCTTTGCCGACCACATGGCCGGCACGGCGATGCGGGGACGACGGGTCACGACGGCCGTCCGGCGCGCAGTGCCTCACCCGGGAACGGGAGGTCGGGCATCCAT
Organism: Gulosibacter macacae; assembly: GCF_003865375.1. Classification (GTDB taxonomy): domain Bacteria; phylum Actinomycetota; class Actinomycetes; order Actinomycetales; family Microbacteriaceae; genus Gulosibacter; species Gulosibacter macacae. The sequence continues at coordinate 213,254 of NZ_RQVS01000004.1, forward strand.
TTCACCCAGACCTGCTCAAGGCGACCGTCGGCGATGATGCGCTCAATGGCGCCATCGATTTCAGCGAGGAGCTCCGGGCGATCCTTCGCGACGCCAGCACCCCAGGGGTTGCGGGTTTCGACGGTGAACGCGAGGTCGAACTCGGGCTCGTCGCCGAGCGGCACGGTGACGACATCGTCATCGACCATGGCGTCGACGGTCGAGTCACGCACGGCCTGAATCATGTCGGCGAACACATCATCGGATGAGTCGAACGGCACGAGAATTGCGCCCGGGAAGGTCTCGGCGAGACGCATGTTCGCGCTGCCGGTGATGGCGGCGACGCGGTAGCCCGAGAGGTCTTCGGGGCTGCGCGCCGGGTCGCCGGCACGCACGAGCACCGACTCGTTGAACACGGTGTAGGGGCGGGTGAACGCCACCTGCTCCTGGCGCGAGGGGATGATGCCCTGGCCACACCAGACGGCGTCAACCTCGTGGCGCTGGGCCGAGGGAATCATCTCGTCCCACGGCATGATGGCCCATTCGAGCTTGCGTCCGAGTTCATCGGCCACGAGCTGGGCGACGTCGGGCTCGAAGCCCGTGCGGGTGGCCCCGCCGTCGACCGAGAGGTCGAACAGCGGAGCCGCCGCGGAATCAATGCAGGCAAGCCGCAGTGTCTTGGTCACGGGATCGCCTGCCAGTACTGGTCGAACTCCCACTCGGTGACGGCGCCGCAGTAGCGAGCCCATTCATCCGACTTCATTTCGAGGTAGATCTCGGAGAGCGTGTCGGGCAGCGAACGCTGGATGTACTCGTCGGCACGGAAGGCGTCGATGGCCTCGCCGAGCGAGAGCGGCAGCGCTTCGCCAGCTTCGCCAGCCTGCGGCGGCTCGATCTGGTTGCCGATACCGTCGGCGATCGAGGCGATGAGCAGCGCGTGCGAGAGGTAGGGGTTGACGGATGCATCCGGCACGCGAACCTCGGCGCGGCCGTTGGCCGAGATGCGCACGAGCGAGGCGCGGTCGTCGAGACCCCAGTTGGCGCGGGCCGGGGCGAACTGACCCGGGTCCCAGAAACGCTTGTACGAGTTGACGGTCGACGCCATGATCAGCATCATGCCCGGCGAGTGCTTGAGGATGCCGCCGATGGCCCAGCGACCAAGCTGCGACATGTGGAGTTCCTTGACACCCTCGACCTCGAAGGTGTTGCGTCCCTCTTCATCCCAGAGCGAGATGTTGTGGTGGCAGCCGTTACCCATCGAACCGAGGTAGGGCTTGGGCATGAAGCTCGCCTGCACGCCGAACTCGCGGGCAACCTGCGAGCAGATCTGACGGTAGGTGACGAGGCGGTCGGCGGTGAGCTCGATGTCGTCGAACATCCAGTTCAGCTCGATCTGGCCCTTGTCTTCGTAGTCGCCTTCGATCATGTCGAAGTCGAGCGCGGTCGCGTACTCTTCGAGGCGCTTGAAGATGGGGCGCATGACCTCGAGGTTCTCAACCTGGTAGGCGGGGCTGTGACCGGGCACGATGTTCGGCTCGATCGAGTCGCCCTTCCAAACCATCTCGGGCTCGGTGCCCGACTTCATGGTGAGGCCGAAGGTGTCCTTGAGCAGCTGGTGGGTGCGCTGCATGTTCGCGCGCGAGTCAATGGCGAGCGGGCGGCCACCGACGTTGACGAGGTGCTCGGGCTCGTAGGCCGCGCAGAAGATGCGGCCAACTTCGCCGTCCCACGGCAGCTGCTGGAACGACTCGGGCTGGGGCAGGCCGACGAATTCCTTCGCCTCGACGCCACCACCGATGAGATTGCCGAAGATGTCGGTCTGCAGGTCGCTGAGCGCGGTGCGGTGGAAGCTGATGCCCTTTTCGAGGTTACGCACGACGTGCTTGGCCGGCACCATCTTCGCGACGGTGCGCGAACCGAGGGTGGGGAGCATGTAGTAGAGGTACTTGACGCCCGAGCGCTCGATCTTCTCAGTGATTTCGGCGACCGACTCATCCGAGAGGTTCTGCTGCTGGTGACGGGCGAAGGCGTCGTTGTCACTGAGGGCAGCGTCGACGCGGTCGTGGTAGACGTCGGTGAGGTTGCGGCCGAGGTTAATCGCCTGGGTGCTCAGCTTCTCGAGGATCGGCTCGCCGCCAGATTGCGTTGAGAGGTTGTTCGACATGTGGGTTCTTTCGTGATTGGTGGAACGGCTGCGTCATCGCAGCCGTGCCAGGATGTTGAAATCGCGGCGCTTAGCGGCGACGGAACTTGATGGGCAGGCGCACCGGACCGGTGTTGCCCGAGTCGGGCAGCCACTCGTCGCCACCGGGCACGGTGATGTCGGTGAGGGCTGCGGCAAGCACCGGTAGCGCGGCGCTCATGTCGGCACGGGCGATGTAGTGGCCAAGGCAGTGGTGCACGCCACCGCCGAAGGTGAAGTGCGGCTTGCGGTCTTCGGCGACGATGTTGACTTCGGGGTTCGGGTAGGCCTCGGGGTCGTTGCCCGAGGAGTGGGTGAACAGGTGCACAGTTGTGCCGGGTTCGAATTCAATGCCGCCGTACTCGAAGGCTTCGACGACCTCGCGGGTCACCCAGCGGGTGGTCGGGTTGACGCGCAGGGCCTCTTCGAGGGCCGCGGTCGCGAGGCTCGGGTCGGCTGCGAGCAGCTCCCACTGGTCGGGGTTGCGGATGAAGGTCTGCATGGCGAGGCCGAGCTGGTTGCGGGTGGTGTCCATGCCGCCGAAGAGCATGAGCACAAGCGCGTTGCGGAGTTCTTCGCCGGTGAGCTTGTCGCCACCCTCGCTGAACTGCACGAGGCGCGAGACGACGTCGGTGCCGGGGTTCGCCTGACGCTCCTGGATGAGTTCTTCAACGAAGTCGTAAAGCTCCTTGACCGCGGCGTCGATGCGGTCGATGTCTTCCTTGACGGTGATGCTCAGCGCGTAGCCGATGGTGTTCGCGTGCTCGGCGATGAACTGCCAGTGCTTGTGGTCGAGGCCCATCATGATGCACAGGGCACGGGTCGCGAATGGCTCCGCGAAGTCCTGCACGAACTCGGCCTCGCCCTTGTCTGCGAAGTTGTTGACGAGCTCTTCCGCGAGCGCGACGAACTCGGGAGTGAGCTTCTTCGCAGCCGTCGGCGAGAAGGCCGGGTTGAGCAGGCGACGCAGGCGGTGGTGCTCGTCACCTTCGAGGACGAGCAGGTTCTTCGACCACCAGTCATAGAACAGGCCCGAGTGCACACCGTGGTGCTCGGGCCACTTGGCCGAACCTTGCGACATGCGGACGTCCTTGAGCAGGTCGGCGACCTCGTCGTAGCGGAGGACGGCGTAGCCGTAGTTGGTCTTGGCAATCCACGACTGCTCGCGAGCGTCGCGAACGGCCTCGGACTGCATCGAGAACGACGGGTCAGAGATGTCGAAGTAGGGAAGATCGGTGGGCGTAGCGACGGAGCTCATCGGAGACCTTTCTCGTCATGTTCCAACTCAACTTTGAGCGGGATGACAAAACCTTCATTGGTGCATGAATATAAACACAGTCGGATGGGGCGGGTCAAGCAAGATTCGTAAAGTCCCTTGAAATCCCAGATTCGGCCTAGAAGTCAGCAGTTTCCGTGCATCCGAGCAAGAATCTTCAGCGCAGACACTTGAAGCACCGGGCGGAATGGGTCATGATCTGAATACCCCAACTAACGCATCTTTGTGACTGGCACCCGCGCTGCAGCGTTGCAGACAGCGGAAAATGCCCCCGCACGGCGCCAAATCTCACAAGACGGAAGGAATCTTGGATGAGCGACGCGACTCCCCGCCACATCGCCATCGTCGGTAGCGGACCGAGCGGCTGTTTCGTCGCGCAATCGCTGCGACGCACTTGGGCGGATGCAGAAATCACCATCTTTGACCGGTTCGCCGTGCCCTATGGGCTCATTCGCTACGGCGTGGCCGCCGACCACCAGCACACGAAGGCGATTACCCGCCAGTTCGACCGCTCCTTTGCGAATGGTGATGTTCGCTTCGCCGGCAACGTTGAGATCGGTAGCGACGTCAGCCTTGACGAGTTGCGCGAGCACTTCGACGTCGTCGTGCTTGCTTCTGGCCGCTGGCGCGACCGGATGCTCAGCGTGCCGGGTTCGCGCCTCGAGGGCGTGCTGCCCTCGGGAGACATCATCAACGCGCTCAACACCGTGCCGCGCCCGGCGATCCCCATGCCCGAGATTGGCAAGCGCGTCGTCGTTGTGGGCGCCGGTAATGTGGCGCTCGATATGGTGCGCTTCCTCGCGAAGACCGGTGACGACTACGCCGGGAGCGATGTCAACCCGGTGGCGCTCGCGCAGTACCTCGCCTCGCCCGCGACGCACATCACGGTGCTGAGCCGCTCGCCGATCGCCTCGGCAAAGTCAGATGTTGCCATGGTGAAAGAGCTCGGCAAGATCGCCGGCGCCCGTTTCACCTACGCGAACACGAGCCAGGCCACCGAAGACAATGCGCTCGGCCGCAAGCGAGAGGCGGCCTTCGCCGATCTCGCCGCGATCGACGTGGCTGAGCCGCGCGTGCACGTGCACTTCATCTTTGGCGCTGAGCCCGCCCGGGTCACGGGTGACGAACGCGTCGAGGCCGTGCACCTTGGTGCCGCCCCCGCGGCTGAGTCGTCGGTCATCGAAGCCGACACGGTCATCTCGGCCATCGGCTTTGATGTCAACGCTCCCGGTCAGTGGCACTACGCCGAGCACATCGACTTCGCTCCGGCCGATAGCGGTCTCATTGAGCCCGGGCTCTACCGAGCCGGCTGGCTCAAGCGTGGCCCGGTCGGTGCGATTCCCGCGAACCGCGCCGATGCGGTTGAGGTCGCGAAAGAGATCGTCGCCGACGTCGAGTCGGGCGCATCCCCGATCGTCGACGGCAAGCAGGGCTACGCGGCCCTGCCCGCCGAAGTGCGCGAACGAGCCGTATCGTTCGAGCAGTGGCAGCGCATCGACGAGGCTGAAACTGCCGCCGCCGAAGCCGACCGCATTCGGCGCAAGCTCCCCAACCACGACTCCATGCTCGACGTCGCGCTCGGCTAGTCCGCGCGCGCCAGCAACTCTCATCCGCTTCACCCATAACTTCGAATCACAAGACAACTTCGAAAAGGAACAATTCACATCATGCGCATTACCGTGCTCTATGGCACCGAGTCGGGTAACTCGGAGCTCATCGCCCAGGACCTCGCGGCAAAGCTGCAGGAAGACGGCCACGAGGCTGAGGTCATCGACCTGCAGGACTTCGCTCCCGAGCAGATCACGCCCGAGAACTTCTACCTTGTGGTGTGCTCGACGCACGGCGAGGGCGAGCTGCCGAACACCGCACTCCCCTTCGGCGAGCGTCTCGACGCGTTCACCGGCGACCTCAGCGGCGTGAAGTACGCCATGTTCGGTCTCGGCGACACGTTCTACGAGGAGACCTACAGCCAGGGCTCCGAGATCATCGACCGCCGTTTCGCTGAGCTCGGCGCCACCCGTGTTGGTGAGTACGGCCGCCACGACGCTTCGTCGTGGGACCTCCCAAGCGATGTCGCGCTCGAGTGGCTGCCGGGCGTCCTCGAGGCTGCCGAGTAGCAACAACTTAAAGGCGCGTTGCCTGCGGAACCTCCCGCAGGCAACGCGCCTTTTTGCGCGCCTGGATGCATGCATCCCACCGTCGACACACCTCCGCTTCGCTCTGGCTACTCGACCAACCAATGACGCCACGCACAAGGCGGGGCCCGTGAGCTGTTGCTCGCGGGCCCCGCCTTGCAGTGAGAACTACTGGCGCGGTTCGTCGCCGGTGTTCTCTTCGGTGCGCGGGATCGACGCACCGGTGTTCGGGTACACGTGCGGCTTGCCACCGCTGAGGCGAATCGCCAGGTCGACGATCTCCTCCGACTGCGAGATCGGCGTCGCGTAGCGCAGGTCGACAACGCCGGTCGCCGCGTCACCGGTGACGCCTCCGCCACGCAGGTGCGGCTTCACCGTGAAGAGGTAGATGAGACCAATGACGAGGACCACGAGACCCACGAGGCCCACGAGCCACGCCTGGTACCACGGCACGTCCGGCACCGGAGTCACGAGCGTGTACATCGCGAAGAGCTGGTAGGCGATGGCCGCGAACGAGACCACCCAGCCGAGGCTGCCCATCGAGAAGTCGCCAGCCGGACGCCAGCCCTTGATGCGGGCACGGATCGAGGCCACGACTACCGACGAGAAGGCGAGGTAGATACCGAACGCCGCGAACGAGACGATCGCGATGAGTGCATCCGCGCTGAGGAGCGAGATGATCACCACCACTGCCGGCAGGATGCCCGCGAACAGCAGTGCGAACGGCGGCACCGCGCGCTTGCGGTTGAACTTGCGCAGGAGGTTCGACCCCGGCAGCTGCAGGTCGCGGCCCATCGAGTACATGAGGCGCGAGGCGGCAGCCTGGAGCGAGATGGTGCACGAGAGGTAGGAGACGAGCACGATGATCATCACGATCTTGAAGCCGAAGGCACCGAAGGTGTCGAGGAAGATCGTGCCCACTGGGTCGGTAGCCGTGCCGTCGAGGATCGCGCCGAAGTCCGGCACTGCGAGGATGAGGCCGAGGGCGATGAACATCGAGGCGACACCACCTACGTAGAGGGTCATGCGCATGGCCTTGGGGATCACGCGGCTCGGGTTCTGCACCTCTTCAGCAACGTCACCATTGGCTTCGAAGCCGTAGTAGAGGTAAATACCGAAGATCGCTGAACCGATGAACGCGATCGCGAACGGCGTCGCATCCTGCATTTCAGCGGGACGGAAGTCGGTAAACAGCACCGAAAGGTCGTGCTTGCGGGCGGCGACGAGGAGCCAGATACCGATGAAGACGGTGGCGAGAATCTCGACGACAAAGCCGATGAAGGCAACATTGGCGAGGAACTTCGTGCCACCGAAGTTGATCAGCGTGGCCAGCACGAGGATGCCGAGCGCAAGCAGCACGTTCGTGATCGGGTCGTTCTCAATGCCGAGGAAGGCGCTGAGGAAGGGTCCGGCACCGTAGGCGACCGAGGCGATGGTGGCGTTGATGGCGATCGTGTAGATCCAACCGCTCATCCAGCCCCACTTGGCGCCCCAGAGGCGACGGTTCCAGGGATAGATACCACCGGCGATTGGGTACTGCGAGACGACCTCACCGAACACGAGTGCGACGAGGAGCTGGCCGACACCGGCGATGATGAGCATCCAGAAGGCCGGCGGGCCCGCAATCGCGAGGGATGCGGCGAAGGTCGTGTAGACGCCAACGACCGGCGAGAGGTAGGTAAAGCCAAGCGCGAGGTTCCCCCAGAACCCCATGTCGCGCTTGAACTCGCTGTGGATTTCGGGCTGTTGCACGTCGCCAACTGGCGAAGTGGTCTGATTCATTTCGAGTCCTTGCAGATGTTGCGGACGAGCCAAGGTGTTGCGGACAAGGCGAATGTCGAAGCCGGAACGGGTTGGTCAAATCCCATGATTTCCGAATGATTTATGTCGTTTTCGGCAGTTTTCGGGGGCCTTGATGCGGCTGCTGTGCTGCATCAGAGCTTTCCGAGCAGGCCAGCTGGCCCTTCGGATGTAGCGCTTGAGCCCGTACCGGCCACTCCCTCGTGTGGAGATTGCGGTGAACTCAGCGCCCCAGCTAGAGATCGTCACTGATCACAAGCCGGCAGCTTCTCGCTCGTAATACTACCGATTCTGTAGGTTTATGCAAGGAATTCTCGGATAGGGTCTACTCGTGGCGGCAATGACCGATTTCGGGCCACCACTGCCCTGAACTCAGATTGACGTGGCAGGGTCGAGGTAGCGCGATTTCCCGCGATGAGGCGGAATTGCCAGCTGCCCGAGGCGCAGCCGAGACGTAGACACCGACGCAGCCGAGATGTAGACAGAGGCACCCGTGACACCAGCACCACCCGCACCCGACGCAGCCGGGCCGCTCGCGGGCATCGTCGTAGCCGACTTTTCCCGCATCCTCGCCGGCCCCCTGGCGACGCAGACGCTCGCTGATCTCGGTGCCGAGGTCATCAAGATCGAGCGTCCGGGTGCCGGCGACGACACCCGCACCTGGGGCCCGCCCTGGGCGGCCGACGGCACGGCGACCTACTTTCAATCGGTCAACCGTAATAAGCGCTCCCTCGCCCTCGATCTCAAGAACCCCGACGATTGCGAACTCGCGCGCCGCCTCGTGCGCCGCGCCGATGTGGTAATCGACAACTTCATCCCCGGCACCCTCGATCGCGCCGGACTCAGCGACGACGAGATTCACGCCCTCAACCCGCGCGCGGTCATCGGCCGCATCAGCGGCTTCGGCAGCGCCGGTGGCCGCGAGCGCCCCGGCTACGACTTCGTGGTGCAGGCACTCGGCGGCCTCATGCATATCACCGGCGCCCGCGACGGCGAAGCCATGAAGGTTGGGGTGGCCCTCGTCGACATCCTTTCGGCAAAGGACCTCACCATCGGCGTCCTCGCTGCCCTGCGCCGCCGCGAGACCACCGGTACCGGCACGCTCGTCGAGGTCAACCTGCTCTCGAGCCTGCAGGGCGCGCTCGCCAACCAGATTCAAGCGGTTATTGGTGCCGGTGCCGAACCCACCCGCATTGGCAATACGCATCCGTCGATTTGCCCCTACGAAACCCTGCGCTGTGGCGAGGGCGAACTCGCGGTCGCGATCGGTAACGACGCCCAGTTCAGCCGTTTCTGCGGCGAACTTGGCGTCGCTGAACTCGCCAACGACGAACGGTTCGCAACGAACCCGGCGCGAGTCGCAAACCGGGATGCGCTGCGTCCCTTGCTCGAGGAGGCACTGCAATCAGCGAGCGCGCTCGATTGGGAAAAGCGGCTCACTGCCCTCAACCTCGCTGTCGGTCACGTCGCCACCATCGCCGAAGGCATTACGCTCGCCCAAGACCTGGGCATCGACCCAGTCGTGGCGCTCCACCGCGATGGTGTGGATTCAAACGGGGTGCGGCATCCGGTGCGCTACACGCCCGAGTTCGACACTCCGGCGCTCGGCCCACCGGCCCTGGATGCTGATGGCGAGCAATTGCGCGCGCAGCTCGAAGCCGACTCCCCCACCACCACCTGCCCTACCCCTGACTCCCCGACCCCTCCCGCCACCGCGTCCTAAGGAAGCACGCCATGTCTGACCTCTCCGACCTCCTCAACCTCGACGCCGAGTTCTCCGCAGAAGAACTCGCTCTGCGCGACCGCGTGCGCGAGTTCGTTGACCGCCGCATCCGCCCGAATATTGCCGAGTGGTACGAGCAGGCCGTTTTCCCCGTCGAGATCGTGCCCGAGATGGCCGAGCTGGGTCTGCTTGGCATGCACATCTCGGGCTACGGCTGCGCAGGCCGCTCGGCGACCGAGTACGGCATTGCCATGCAGGAACTTGAGGCCGGCGACTCGGGCCTGCGCACGTTCGTGTCGGTGCAGGGTTCGCTCGCCATGAGTGCGATCGCGAAGCACGGTTCGGAAGAGCAGAAGCAGCGCTACCTCCCCGAGATGGCCGCCGGGCGAGTCATCGGTTGCTTTGGACTCACCGAGCCGGAGGCGGGTTCAGACCCGGCCGGCATGGCAACGGTTGCGCGTCGCGACGGCGACGACTGGATCATCACCGGCTCGAAGCGCTGGATTGGCCTTGGCACCATCGCGAACATCGCGATCGTCTGGGCACGCACTGACGAGGGTGTGCGCGGCTTCATCGTGCCCACCGAGACCGAAGGCTTTTCGGCACAGGTACTCGAGCCGAAGCTCTCGATGCGTGCCTCCATCCAGACCGAACTTCACTTCGATGAGGTGCGCGTGTCTGAAGCGCAGCGACTGCCGGGAGCGACGAGCCTGCGAGCCCCGTTTGAGTGCCTCAATGAGGCCCGCTACGGCATTGCCTGGGGCGCGATGGGCGCGGCGCGTGACGCCTTTGAAGCCGCCGCCCGCTATGCCGGTGAGCGCAAGCAGTTCGACAAGCCGCTTGCCGCGTTCCAACTCACGCAGAAGAAGCTCGTCGATATGGCGCTTGAAATCGTCAAGGGCCAGCTCATTGCGCTGCGCCTCGGCCGACTCAAGGATGCGGGCAAGCTCGAGCGGCACATGATCTCGGTCGGCAAGCTCAACAATTGCCGCGTCGCCATCGAGATCTGCCGCGAGGCGCGCACGGTGCTCGGCGGCAACGGCATCCTGCTCGAGAACGCGCCTCTCCGGCACGCCAACAACCTCGAGTCGGTGCGCACCTACGAGGGCACGGATGAGGTGCACACACTCATTCTCGGCCAGCACCTCACCGGCGAGAACGCGTTCGCGTAACGCTTCGAGTGCCTCAGCGAACGGTTCGAGTGCCTCAGCGAATGCACTGGTCCCCGAAAGTTGGACTCGGCGGTTCTTACTCTAAACAGCCATGGCCCGGGCACGGAACACGACCGGGGGTAACCCGTCGTGCGTGTTCCGGATCCGGTCATGGTTGTACCAACGGATGTACTCATGCAGGCCGGCCTCGACCTCGGTGATGCTTGGGAACGACCCCGGATAGAACCACTCCGTCTTCACATGACCGAAGAAGTTCTCGATCATCGCGTTGTCCAAACACGCACCCTTCCGGGACATCGACTGGGTCGCCCCATGCCGATCCAGCAGACCCCGGTACGCCTGATGCCGGTACTGGGTGAATTCAACCGGTCGATGCAACACCGGGTCGT
>NZ_RQVS01000005.1 GCF_003865375.1 Gulosibacter macacae
CAAGCATGCTCAAGCTTCACGATTTTTGCAACAGAGCCTGTCTGCGTAACCGGCTCAAACGCGTCCACGCACAGCCCCGGGCGCCTTACCGCTGCTCGACATCGTGTACGGAGAGGCATCTGCGCAGGTCAGAGCCCTCGCCAGACGTCTCGCAGCACCATGTCGCCCGGGGGACCGTGGTGATTCATCTGATGCAATACGCAGACTAGAGAATGACATAATGTGCATTATCGGATGACGCATCGGGGCGCGGACGTGCGACCTTGCGCTACTGAGATGCGCTACTGAGATGCGCCCCAATTGAACGACTGGCTACCGTCGACGCTCACCACGGCACTGGGTACGTCACCGAGTTCGAGGCGCACGTGCAGCTCGTGCGCCTCGCCGCGCACAACGTACTCGAGCCACTCGTTGTCTTTCGCTAGCACTTCGAGCTTGCCGCGCGCGATCCACGCGTTCCGACGACGCAAACCAATGAGCTGTTGATACAGCCGATACAGCCACCAGCCATCAGCGCCAAGTTCTGCTGGCGAGGCTGGCAACGCTGGCCGCAACGGCGCATCCGCATCGCGCCCATGGCCCTTTTCGCCTTGGAAACCCTGTTCGTCTCCGTAATAGATGCTCGGCATGCCGGGCACCGTGAACAGCACTGCAGCAGCAAGCGCTGCGCCCGCATCACCAACTTCGCTCGCGATGCGCGTCACATCATGGTTGCCGACAAAGGTCTGGGGCACGAACTCTTCACTGAATTCCTGGTGACGCTCGAGCGCCCAGGCAAGCTCCCAGAAGTTCGAGTCGGCAATTGAGCTCCAAATCCCCTTCCAAAGCTCGTATTGCGTGACCGAGTCGAGCGTTCCTTCGTGCACGATGGCTTCGTAGTCACCGTGGATGACCTCGCCCAGAAACAGCGCTTCAGGAAATTCCGCGCGCACGCGACTGAGCACCTCACGCCAAAACTCCGGTGGCACGGCATACGCAACGTCTAGCCGCCAGCCAGCGATACCGCGACGCAACCAATGCAGCATCACTTCCACCACGAGGTCAGCCACTGCTGGGTTTCGGTGATCGAGCAACGCCAAGTCGCCGTGGCCTTCCCAGGGTGCGGGCTGGCCGTCACGAATCTGCACGAGTCCCCCGCCCTGGGCCTGTGATTCAGCAACTAATGGATGCGCACTGCCGACGTGATTGAACACACCGTCGAGCATCACCGACAGCCCTCGCGCACGGCACTGTGACATAAATTCATCGAAATCAGCGTCGTCGCCGAGGCGTGCGTCGATGCGGAAATAGTCAAGCGTGTCGTACCCGTGCGACGACGACGCAAAGATCGGTCCGAGCAGCAACCCTGAGCATCCGAGTTCGATCGCATAGTCGAGCCACGCGTCGAGTCGCCGCAGGCGGTGTCCCGCATCAGCACCATCGCGATCGTGGATGGGTGCACCGCAGGCACCGAGCGGATACACCTGCCACCAGATTGCGTGATCGAGCAGACTCACTCCCGACTCCCCTGTTGATCGAAACTCAATTGCTATTGATTCCAAGTCAACACCACTGTTGACGCAATATCAATAGGGCTACACTGAACGGCATGGATGCACCCCAGGCTCGCGCGCCACGCCAGCGCCTCGATGTCGACCAGCGCCGCGATGAACTCCTCACTGCGGCCGTCGACGTGTTTGCCGGCGCCACCTATTCAGCCGTGACGGTCGCACAGATCGCCGAAGCAGCCGGCGCCTCCCCCGCCCTGGTGTTCCACTATTTTGGCAATAAGGCTGGTATCTACGCGGCGGTGGTCGAACTCGAACTCGAACTCCTCCTGCGTGCCCAACTTGCCGCCGAGCGAGCACTCGACCCGAACTCCGCATCCCGAGATCGCGTGCGCGCGCACCTGCTCGTGCTCCTCGAGCGTGTCGAGGCTCGTCCATCCATGCTCGCTGCCGGTGACGAACCCGCGGCAGCGAATGAAGTACGCGCCAAAGCGCGCGCCCGCACCGCCAACGAGCTTCGACGCATCCTCGGCCCCACCGAAGGCTGGGCCCGGCACGATTACGCGCTGGCCGCCTGGTCAGGGTTCGTCGGCGATGCCTGCCGGCACTGGGCTGAACGCGGTTACCCCGAGTCCGAGCGGTTCCCGCTCATTGACACGGCGCTCGGCGCGCTTGAAGGCGCACTGGGTGACTGGATGCGCTGAGTCGCCGACCATAGACACGTTCAGTCCACGAGTTCGATGAGCAGGCTCGTGCCCTGCCCTTCCTTCGACTCCCAGGTCCACGTCTCGTGCAGGCGGATCCGAACATCAACCTCGAGCGTTGACGTGCAGTGGCCGGTTGACGTGACACCGGCGTTATCGAGGTGCACATAGCGAAAGTCGAGTTCGGCACCATTGCGCGTGCCGATGAGTCGACCGCGGCGAATGGCGCCGCCCGCGTAGTCGGCCCACACCATGTTGTCGGCCTCGTGATAATGAAACACCGTGCCGTCGCCGACTTGGCCGGTCGCCGAGTTTTCGGCGGCGACGAATCTGCGACCCTCAAGCGACACGGCGGCCGGATCGATAGCAGCCTTGATGAGGGTTGCCAGGCGCTCGGATGCGGAGTCGAGCCCCTCGTCGAGCAATCGTTCAAGCGTGGGGCGCGTGAATTTTGAGCGATCCTCGGCATAGGGTTCGCCAGATTCGGCACTGCGCACCGCCCAGGTGGCGGCGTTGATGGCAAGTCGCATCGCTGACATCGGCAACAATGCCGCGAGTTCGTCGGCAGTGAGTGATCGACGTTGCAGATACCCGGTTACAACCTGCGCGAGGGCGGCGACCGGATCATCCTGTCGCAGCATCGCGTAGGCGCCGGCGACCGCGAGGTCGGCCACGCGCACTGTGTTGAAGGAGTCGTTGAAGTCGATGACGCCGACCACTTCTTCGGCAATCGGATCAACGAGCAGGTTCTCATCGTGGAGATCCTGATGCACGACACTCCGCGGCAGCGTCGGAATGATCGGCATAATGGCAGCGAAGGCTGCACGCACGGGCTCGAGCCGCTCGGCGAGCGCTTCCGATTCGAGTTCGGGCACCACCGTGTCGAACGAATTGAGCGAGTCTTCGACGAGCCAGTGGTGCCGCGGCGGTGTCGAGTTCGCCTCGACATCAGCCAAGGCCGAGGTCAGCATCGCCGAGACGCGCCCGATCGAGCGCAGCAGCTGCTCCCCCGGCACCGGCGCATGCCGCATCGGCACACCCTCCACCCAACTCTGCACTCGCAGCAGCCCGCGCTTGCCGTCGTAGCTCACCGCCACGTGACGGGCACCGTCAAGCGCAGGCAGGATGCGCGGCACATCGCAATCGAGCGTCGCGTTTTCGAGATGGTCGAGCAGGAGCGCCTGCCAGCCAACTGCTTTCACCGCCTGGAGTGCGCTGATCTTCGCGACCCAGATGCGCCCCTGATCATCGACAAAGCGCAGATTGCGATCATATTCGCCCGGCAGATTCTGCGGCTCGTTGACCGTGAGTCCGTAGCGCTGCGCAATCGTGCCGCGAAGCACCTCGAGCGGGAAGTCTGGAGCGGGCATCGTGCTCATGCTGCGTCTCCTGCAAGCCGTGGCAGTGCGAGGAGCGCCGCAGCGAATCGACCAATCAGCTCATCAATCTCTGCCTCATCGATCACGAGCGGCGGGCGAATCTTGAGCGCCTCGCCATGCGCGCCTGTGTGACTCACGAGCACCTCACGACGTCGTAGCTCATTGACGAGCTCACGGACGTACTCGGCGGCGCGCGACGGCGACACGCCACCAACCGCGAAATCCACACCGACCATGAGGCCAGCCCCGCGCACCAGCGCACCGACCCCCGCATCCGTGGCCGCCTGCGCGAACCCCGAGCGAAGCCGCTCCCCCAGCGCATTCACGCGAACAGGCGTGTCGTTCGCGCCGAGGCGGTCAAGCACTACCCGAGCGGCGGCGATCGGTGCTGCGGTACCCGCGAAGGTATTGAAGTAGCGATACTCGGCCCCGAATGAGTCGAAGGATGCGGCGGGTCCGACGACTGCGGCAATTGGCAGGCCGTTCCCCATCGGTTTCCCGAGCGTCACAAGGTCGGGCGCGACGTCGAGGTGCTCGAATCCCCACCATTGGCCGGTGCGGCAGAAACCGGCCTGCACTTCATCGGCAATGAACAGGGCACCGCTGGCTTGGGCCCGTCGAATGCCCTCGCTGACGAACGCGGCCGGTGCAAAGATGCCATCACTCGTGAGGGCGGTATCAACAAGGATGGCCGCTGGCTCGAGCCCGCGGCGGCAGAGTTCCGCGACGGCTCGGTCGACCGCGGCGGCAAATTCCTGAGCACGCTCCGCATCCGAGCCATCGCGCGGAATCGGCACCGTCACCACATAATCGGCAACGCCGGCCAGCGTCACGAGACTCGGCGAGACCGCGCGCACCGCGGCCGTTGTGCCGTGATACGCGTGCTCGGTGACGATGATGCCGCGGCGGCCGGTGAGGTGTGTGGCGAGTTGCAAGGCCAGATCGTTTGCCTCGCTCCCCGAGCAGGTGAAGGCAACCCGATCAAGATGCGCGGGAAAGCGCGCAAGGAGGCGTTCGGCATAGTCGACGACCTCGCGATCGAGGTAGCGGGTGTGGGAGTTCGCCCGAAGCAACTCGGCCTGCACCGCGGCCGCGACCTCGGGGTCGGAGTGCCCGATCACTGGCACATTGTTGTAGGCATCGAGGAGTCGAGTGCCCGCAACATCTGTGACCCAGACCCCCGATGCGCTCGCGACCTCAACGGGTTCGTCGTAGAACAGGCGGTAGGTGCCGCCGAGTACCTGCTGTCGTCGCTGAGCCAAGGATGCAGTCACTGCGCTAGTCAACCACGTGTCGCGGTAATCTCCCAGATTCTTGTTCTTGTGCAATGTAACAAGATGTTGCATTCTGATGACACAAGTAGCCGTGCTTAGGGTCGCGGCACACCACTATGACTCGAGGGATCGAATGCTGCCCACGCCACCACTCGCCATCGCCGCCCCAAGCCCAGTGGTCGAGCTACTCGGCATCACGGCCGAGCCCGCCGTCGCTGCCGTGCTCGCCGCGCTCGTGATCATCGGCGTGCTCATCGCCACCCGGCCCCTTCCCACGCGCGGTCGAGCCGATCTCAGCATCCTGCGTATCGGTGCGCTCGCCGTGTTCATTGCGATCACCCTCGAAGCCGGCGTCGCGCATCTCGTAGTCGACCTCGCGACCATGATTGAATGGTGGCAGTACGCGCTACCGCTCATGGGGGCCGCCTTGGTCGTTGCCGCACTGCTCGTCTTCGTGCGGAGCCTTCCTGCGACACCGGAGGTGCCAACGGCGCCGACCGCCAGGCGAGATTTCGCGACGTTTGCCACCGCACCGAACACCTGGCTCCCGGTGCTCGCCGGGGCCGTGCTGCTCATCACCATCGTCGTTGCCGGGTTGGCGTCAAGTGCGAACGAACAGGGACAGTTCGTCCACTTGGATGTGCCGGTGCCGAATACCGACGTTGATCCGATGCGACCGACCTTCTTTGGTTGGGCCTATGGCTTGCCTGTCCTTGCCAGTCTCGTCATCCTCGCGGTAGTCGTCGTCTGGATGCTGCAGCTCGATGCGGCGCGGCCGTTTCGGAAACCCGAAACTGCCGAGGTTGAACGAAACGAGCGCACTCAGCGGGCTCGCGGCGTGCTGCTGCTCGCTTCGGGAGCGGCGCTGCTCGCACTGGGCGAGGCCTGGCGGCTCATTGGTCATACGGCGGCCATGGCGAATCCCACCATTGGCGATGTGCCGGTGAGCACCGGTTGGGGTGCACCCGAAATCGCGGGCATGATTGGCAGCCTGGCGGGCATCCCGACGATTGCGGGATGCGTCTTGCTTGGCCTGCTCGTACTCGCACCTGCCGGAGTCATTCGGCGACGAGCAGTGCTCGCACCGGCGGCCGCAGCGGTGACCGAGGCATGACCGCACCAGGCCGGGACTCCCCCACGCCCGCCACCGATCTCAGCAACGAGGTTGGGCCCGCGTCGGCGATTTATCGCCATTACCGCAGCCTCATCGCCACCGGTCGCCTTGGTGCCGGAGAACGACTGCCAACCGTGCGGCAGACGGCCCGCGATCTCAATGTTGCGCACGGTACGGCGGCCAAGGCGATCCGCATGCTCGAGCAGGATGGGCTCGTGGTGACCGGCCGCGGAGCAGGCACCCGAGTCGCCGCGGACGCCACCCGAATCAGCGCCGCAACTGCCCGCCAGGTTTCCGAGCTTGTTCGGGATGCACGACGGCGGGCGCTCGAACTCGATGATGTGCTCGACGCTGTTCGCGCCGCCTGGAGTGACGAGGCTGCGCTCAACACGACCACCTAGCACGGCCGCGACAACAGGAAGGTGGGCCGATGCGAATTTCGCACCGGCCCACCTTCCTGCGGCTATCGCTGCATCAGCGAACTACTCGCCCGAAACCTTCGAGCGCTCGACCGTGAGGTCGACCGGGCCAGCGGTCTCGAGCTCGCCAGCCTCGCCACGACGGTCATTGAGGAAGCCTGCGAAGAACTCCGCGAGCTCATCCTTGGCCGTGAGCGGCAGCACGTTCGCGACGTAGTGGTCGGGACGCACGACAACCACGACGCCGGTGTCGGCAATGCCGCGCTCCGCGTAGAAGTCGGCCTCGTGGCGCCATGAGGTGCCCTTGCCGAAGATGTTGTTGAGGTCGGTGAGCTGGAACGGCCCCACCTTCGGGCGGAAGGCCTCGGGAACTTCCATCGGGTTGATGCCCGAGTAGTCGTCGTCGTAGACCACCTTGACGTCGAAGAACGCGGCCTCGTCATCGGTTGGGGCGTTGTGCACGTTGAGCGGCGAGTTCTCGCCCTCGCTCCACCACTTCGCCCAGTCCTGGAACTCGGCGTCAGCCTTGCCCGGGAAGACATAGACGCTCCAGCGGCCGTCAGCCTTACGCAGGTGACCGAGGTGCTGCGGGGTGCCATCGCAGACGCGAATCACCTCGGCTGAGCGGAAACGCTTGCCGACGGTGTAGCCAGTGGCGAGATCCTGGTACTTGGCCTCGGCGGTGATCATCGAGGGCTCGTACTGGGTCATGAACCCAGCCGGGAACTCGAAGGTCGACTGGTAGAAGTCTTCGAGCTCGGTGGGGCTCGCGAACTCTTCGGGTTTCTTCGCCATCATCGCCGACCATTCGAGGTCGAAGTCGATGAGGTTCTGGGCGATGACCTGGCGCTCACCGTTGTAGGTGCGCAGCAGCGACTCGGGGCTGCGGCCCTCTAGCACGTGGGCGATCTTCCAACCGAGGTTGAAGCCATCCTGCATCGACACGTTCATGCCCTGACCGGCCTTGGCCGAGTGGGTGTGGCAGGCGTCGCCAGCAATGAACACGTGCGGCTCGAGGTGCGTGCGCTCTTCCGAGATGTCGTCGAAGCGGTCGGTCACGCGGTGACCAACCTCGTAGATGCTCCACCAGCCGACGTCCTTGACGTCGATCGAATAGGGGTTGAGGATCGCGTTCGCCTGGGCGATGACCGACTCAAGCGGCGTTGAGCGAACGGCGTGGTTGTCGTCTTCCGCGAGTTCGCCGAGGTCGACGTACATGCGGAACAGGTGCCCACCTTCGCGAGGGATGAGCAGGATGCTGCCGCCATCGTGCGAGGCGATCGCGCACTTGCGGCGGATGTCGGGGAAATCGGTCGTGGCGAGCACGTCGATGACACCCCAGGCGTGGAACGAGATCTTGCCCTGGCGCTTCGCGCCAATCGCTTCGCGCACCGGCGAGTGGGCGCCGTCAGCGCCGAGCACGTACTTGGCGCGCACCGTGCGGGTCTCACCCTTACGGGGGCCGGCGGTGTACTCGATGTCAACGACGGCCGGGTACTCGGAGCCATCGTCCATGGTGAGACCGAGGAACTTCACGCCATAGTCGGGCTCAACGCGGCCCGGCTGACGCTTCGAGAAGTCGGCGTAGTAGTCGAGCACGCGCGCCTGGTTGACGATGAGGTGCGGGAATTCGCTCACGTTCGCCGGGTCATCGGGCGAAAGCGCGGTGCGGATGATGTGGGTCGGGTTCTCGGGGTCCGGCTTCCAGAAGGCCATCTCGGCGAGGTGGTAGGCCTCGTTGATGATCTCCTGGGCGAAACCAAAGGCTTGGAAGGTCTCAACTGAACGCGCCTGGATGCCATCGGCCTGGCCGATCTCGAGGCGCTGTTCGCGACGCTCGATCACGCGGGTGTTGATGTTCGGGAAGACCGAAAGCTGAGCCATTGCGAGCATGCCGGCGGGGCCGGTGCCAACAATGAGCACGTCCATTTCGTCGGGCAGATCGGTGGCGCGGTCGACGCCGTATCCGGCAGCAGGCTTGATTCGCGGGTCAGTGGACACATAACCGTGTTCGTGGAACAGCACGGATGCCTCTCCTCTTCGTTGTGGACGGCAAGTCGATTGGATGCTTCGCCACACATCTCTGTGTGTCGGGCGGAATCGGGATGGTGCGATACAAGTCAATCCTTGCAAGCACTCGCCGTGATTCCACTTAGACCACATCGTATATGGATCTGCGTGCAAATGGAACTAATGTTTTTGGTTCTGGGCGCAAAGAAATACGGTCTTGACACGCAAGTCGGCTCTGGCGCATCCGGCTGTGAAAATCGCGTAGGATGCTGAACAGTGCTGTGACAGCACGAAGTTCTGCACCTGTCTAGTTGGGAGAAACCCTGTGAGCGTGCTCATCGCCATCGGCTGCCTGATCGTCTTCGCGGCCGGCATCGCCTGCTACCCGCTTGCCTTCCACATGGACTCCGACATGATGAGCCTCCTCGTGTTCTGCGCCGGTGTGCTCCTCAACTGCCTTGCATTCTTCATCCCGTGGCAGCTCACGGGACACAGCCGCAAGTAACGGCTCCCCGGCCGGCGCCTCGCGTCGACGCACTTCGCGCCCCCGGAAGGTTTCTCCGGGGGCGTTTGTGTACCCATCCCCATGCGTTCTCACATTGATTGATCTGTTGCCCGCGAGCTCCGTGGCGGGCGGCCCGGCCGCTCCACCCCCGATAGATGCCCTATACCCCCTCGCTCGACATATCGGTGCGATTCACTGCGCGCGCTGATGTGGTCTGGGCGGCGCTCACCAAACACCGCTATGTCAGCGAATGGTGGCCCTCACTTGAGTTCATTTCGCGGGTGGATGCGCGTTACTGCGTGCAGACGCCGCGACCGCACAAGAAGCGGCCTCGCATCGCGGTCGGGCGCGTCACGCGCCTCGAACCCGGCCAAGAAGTGGTGCTACGCATCCACTCAGAGCCGCGCGGATTTGATTCTTCGGTGACGATCATTGTCAGCCAGCTCAAGCACAAATCCCGCGTGCGCATCGTTGAAGAGGGCCTGCCTGACGGTAAGTACGCTGAACTCATTGCGGCGGAGTGTCGTGACGGTTGGCGCTACTTGCTCGCAGCGCTCGACGACTATCTCAGTGATCAGCGCACAATCGACCGCATCGCACGCCAGCTCCACGACGCTGAAAAATAGTCGGCACCCCTTCGTGCGCTGAGCGCTACCCTTCGCGCGCTGAGCGCTTCCCTTCGCGCGCTGAGGCCCTCGAAGCGCCGGATCAACCGGGCTTCGAGGGCCTCTCAGCACTCGAGTGGGCTAGTTCGCCGTGAAACTCGACACATCCCCCACGAGGCGAGTGTTGTCGGCAGGGACCGGGTCAACGGCGGCCTGCGCCACCTCGGCGGCGAACTCGGCGACGTTGTAGAGCTTGCCGGCCTGTTCGCGGCGGTCCTCGATGGCGCCAGGGTTGAGGCGCTCGAGCAGCGTCGCGGTAATCGTGCCTTCGATCATGTCGCCCGAAACCACCACGAACTCAATGCCATCGGCCTCGAGGCTCGGGATGAGTTCGCGCAGGGCATCTTCACCAGCGCGCTTCGAAAGCGCGACCGGCTCGTACGCATCCATGGTCGGGGTTTCGCGGATGAAGTGGGCCTGGTGGCTCGTGACGAACACGATGCGCGAACCCGGCTCCATGATCTCGCGCGCGGCCATGAGCATGCCGACCTGTGCATCCCGATTGAGTCGCAGCGCGTAGTCCTCGCCCATCTTCGACTCCATACCGCCCGAGGCATTGAGCACGAGGATGTCGAGCCCGCCGTATTCGGCCTTGATCGCGGCGATCATCGCCTCGACCGAGTCATTGTCGGTGAGGTCGGCTCCGATGGCGATTGCCTGGCCGCCGGCCTCGGTGATCTCATCAACGAGCTTCACCGCACGGGCTTCCTTGTTGCGGAAGTTGACGACGACCTTGGCGCCAGCATCGGCGAAGTAGCGGACAGTGTCGGCGCCGACGCCGCGAGATGAGCCGGTGACGAGTGCGCGCTTGCCGTCGAGTGAGCCGGGGGCGAGCGGGTTAGGAGTAGCAGTTGCCATAGCGCGAGTCTAGCGACACGGCGGGGAATTCACGGCAGACTGGAGTCGTGAGCTATTTCGATCCCGCTCCCCCGCGCGTGCTTGCGCACCGCGGTGATGCTCGCGATGCGCCGGAGAACACGATCGCGGCGTTTGATGCGGCGGTTTCGCTCGGGGTCACCCATATCGAGACGGATGCACATGTCACCCGGGACGGCGTCGCGGTGCTCTGGCATGACCCGGGTTTGGAACGCTGGGATGGTTCGCGCACGCGGATTGACTCGCTCTCGCTCGCGCAATTGCAGGATCGAACTCGCGATGGCCACACGATTGCGACAGTGGCTGAGGCGCTCTGGGAAGTGCCGAACGCGGCATTCAACATCGATGTCAAGGATGATCGGGCGGTGGCCGCGGTCGCCGATGCCCTCGAATGGGTGAACGCCTGTGAGCGGGTGCTCGTCACCGCATTTCAAGACCACACGGTTGCGGCGTTGCGCAAACGCCTGCCGAATGCGCATCACGGCACCTCGTCGCGCCAGGTGCTGCGAGCAATCTGGGCCGACAAACGCAAGAACGAGCGAGCCTTGGCGAAGGCGCTCGAGGGGTGCGACGCCGTGCAGATTCCGCCGAAATTCGGCCGCATCAACCTCGTCACCGAGCGGCGGATCGCCGCATTCAAACGCCACGTGCGCGAGGTGCACGTGTGGACAATTAACGATCCGGCCGAGATGCGGGCCCTGCTCGATCTCGGTGTTGACGGCATCGTGACCGACCGAGTTGACCGGGCCATGGCAATTACTCAGGCGGATCGCCCGGAATAGGACGGGATTCCCAAGCGTTGACCGGTAGACAAGAACTGTGACTTCGCAGCCCGCGAAGATTAAGTGAGCTGATCGCCGGACGTGTGCCACTGCATCCCGGCCGATCGAAGGGAGCCCGAGCGATGGCAGATCGTAGCCTTCGCGGCATGCGCCTTGGGGCGCAGAGCCTGCAGAGTGACGAGGGCGTAGTGCTCGTCGACCACCAGTACCGCACCTACCAGACCGAGGCGGGTGAGCGATTCGTCGTTACCTTTGCCGCCGATGCTGAAGCGCCGGAGGTGTGGGACTCGCCCAAGACCGGCGACGAAGGCCGTCTGCTTGACGACGAAGGCGACCTCGTCCCTTACGAGGCACCCGAGCAGAAGCCGCAGCGTACGCACTGGGACATGCTGCTCGAGCGTCGCACCCGCGAAGAACTCGAAGAGGTGCTGCAGATTCGTCTCGACTACCTGCGCGAGCGTCGCGGCACCGCTGAGCGTCGCGAGCCGACTGCGGGTAAGCCGCAGACCACCGGCCGCGCCGACGAAGCACCGATCGTGCACGACATCGCTGGCCGTCCCCGCGCGCAGACCGCTGCTGAGAAGGCGGCTGCCGCGAAGGCGGCGAAGGCTGCGAAGTCGACAGCGGCGAAGAAGTAGCGTCGGTCGTACGACACTTCGAGGGCCTCAGTGCGCAGTCGTGCGCGCTGAGGCTCCTACTGCGCGCGCACTGAGGCTCTCGAAGTGCGTCCCCGCCCAGCAAGCAAGATCGCTAGTCCAAGCCCCGCCAGCACCCGCTCGATGACCTCCCCGAATGCCGCGGCTGGCGTCGTGCCGCTTGCGAGCGGCACCTCGACGACAAACGCTCCCGGCTCATACCACTCGAGCGCGGCAAGCTCAGCACCATCCGGCCCATAGGCGGCTGACCAGCCCACAGTCGAGGCCTGTACCAGCGCCCGCCCCGTCTCCACCGCGCGCAATCGCGCCGTCGCGAGCTGCTGCGCCGATTCATCCGTGCGCGCAAAGTCAGCATTGTTCGTCGGCGCAAGCAAGACCTGAGCGCCACCCGCAACGGCCTCACGCACGAGCCGGTCATCGACGATGTCGTAACAAATGAACACCCCGTAGCGCACACCGTCGATCTCGAGCACATTCGGTCGGGCGCCGGGCGTGTACTCGCGGCCGATCATGCCGACGAGATCTGGTGCCAGCGACATGAAGAAGTCACGATCGGGCACGTACTCACCAAAGGGCACCGGATGCGCCTTGTCGTATTGCTCGCCGAACCCACCCTCAGTGGTCCACACGAACTGGCTATTGAAATACTCCGTTCCAGGCTCGCCCCATTCCCCGATCACGGTGACGGTGTTCGCCAGGAGCGGCGCCTGGTAGTCACGCGTGAGGGCAGTGAAGAGGTCGGCGACCACCGGCGAATACACGGGGCTGACATCGACCGAACCTTCCGGCCAGAGGATGAGGTCAAGCTGCTCCCCCGCATCCACCGTTCGCGTCACCGCTTCGTGAGCGAGCACGATTTCGCCGGGCTCAGAAGGAATGAAATAGCTCGCTCCCGGGGTATCACCCTGCACGGCGAGGATGCGGACGGTGCCCGTTGACTGCGTGGGCCACAGCGGCCAGGCAATGAGTGCGGTAATCGTGAGGCCGAGTGCGGTGGCGCGCGGCAGCCAGGCCGCCCGGAGCCCCGGCCGCAACACCAGCTCAAGGGCGAAGGCAGCGAGCCAGACGAGCGCGAAGCTCAGTCCCGACAACCCCACCCACGACACCAGATCGACCCAGGGCGCGGCCGATTGTGATTGGGCTACGCGCCCCCAGGCGAAACCGCCATAGGGCACGGTCGACGAGAGAAGCTCGCGGAGCGACCAGACGCTGGCGACCGCGACGGGTAACCAGCCAAGGCCGGTCGTCACCCGGCGATAGCAGGCGGCAATGAGGGCGTGCCCGGCCGCCCACCACAGCGCCATCAGAGTCGAGAGCGCGAGCCACGGCACTGCGCCGAGAAACTCGGAGGTCCACTGCACATGCCCGAGATAGAACGCGAGCCCGCCAATGAACCCGAGACCCGCCGCGCCTGTGGGACGACGACCGCGCATCCCGAGGAGGATGAACGCCACACCGACGGGCGCGAGCGGCCAGAGCCCGAGGCCCGGAAACGCGGCCGCGAGCAAGAGCGCGCCAGCAAGCGTTGCCGCCATGGCGGCTGGCCAGTCGAGTGCGCGCGGAGGCGCTTCGGTCACGTGAGCGCTCCGTTGATGCCCTCAACACCGGAGTAGGCGACGATGCCGCGACGTACGAGATCACCGGCGTCACGAGCAGTGCGCGCGAGGCGACCATCGGCCACGGTCGAAATCTGGTCGAGGAGGTCGAGCGTCTGCTTTGACCAGCGCACGAAGTCACCCGCGGCAAGCTCAGCATCTTCGAGCACGCGATCAAGCGGTGCGCCGCTCGCCCACTTGAACATTGCCGGGGCAAGCGAGGTGGCAATCGGGCTCGTGCGCGGCACCTGATACTGGTCTTCGAGCTCGTCAAGCTCGCCCCAGAGTTCTTCCACCCGTGCGAGCGCCGTGCGGAAGGTACCCTTCGGCAGGTGTCCCTGCGGCGGGTTTTCCTCACCGCGACGCGACTCAAAGGTGAGCGCACAGGCCATGGCGGCGAGCTGCGGAGCATCCAAGTCGATCCACACGCGGCGACGCAAGCACTCGGCGACAAGCAGGTCGCGCTCGCCGAAAATGCGCTTGAGCAACTGACCGTGCACCGTCACCACAAGCTCATCGCCGGTGCGCTCCGCGGTGCCGTCAGCATCCGGTTTCGGCTCGGCAAGATACCCGCGGCCGAGCAAGAGTTCCGTGAGCCGATCGAACACTCTGGCAACCGCACCCGTGCGGCGCGAGATCTCATCGGTGAGTCGATCGGTGTCGCGCTTGAGTCGCCAATAGCGCTCGGCCCAGCGCGCGTGATCCTCGCGCTCGGGGCAATCGTGACAGGGATGCGCCTTCATCTCGGCGCGCAGCTCGGCAAGCTCCTTGCTGCGGCGCTCGCGGGCGGTGTGCGAGCCGTGCTCTTCACCGCCGATGCGCTGCTTCTCCACCTCGCTGAGGCGACGACGAATGCCCGAATATTCGAGGAAGTCGCCGCGATCGCACGACATTGGCTCGGCGTAGCCCTCGAGCGCTTCGCGCTGCTGGCGCACTTTGCGAGCAAGATCAACGACGGCGCGATCAGCCTGGAACTGGGCAAACGATGACTCAAGCACCACGCGCGTGCGTTCCCGACCGAACGAGTCAATGAGGTTCACCGTCATGTTGTAGGTGGGTCGGAACGACGAGTTGAGGGGGTAGGAACGGCGCGAGGCGAGGTTCGCGATGGCCTCGGGTTGCACGCCCTCGCGCCACTGCACGATGGCGTGACCCTCAACGTCGATGCCGCGACGTCCCGCGCGGCCGGTGAGTTGCGTGTACTCCCCCGGCGTGATTGGCACCCGTGACTCACCGTTGAACTTGTCAAGCTTTTCGAGCACGACCGCACGCGCCGGCATATTGATCCCGAGCGCCAGCGTCTCGGTGGCGAACACCACCTTGACGAGCTTGCGCTGGAAGAGTTCTTCCACGACTTCTTTGAACACCGGCAACAATCCCGCGTGATGTGAGGCGATGCCGCGCTCCAGCGCATCCCGCCACTGCCAATAGCCGAGCACCCCGAGATCTTCATCGAGCAGGGTGCGGCAACGCTCATCGACGATCCAGCGAATCTCGTCGCGTTCGGCCTTCGAGGTGAGTTGCACACCCCAGCGGGCGACCTGGCGAACGGCGTCATCGCATCCGGCTCGCGAAAAAATGAAGAAGATTGCGGGTAGCAGGTCGGCATCGTCGAGCATCTCGACAAACGGTCCGCGATCGAGGCGGTTACCCGGATGCTGCGAGCGTCCACGCGAGCGCCGACCACCCTGCGCTCCCTGCACGGCGCGCACGAGTTCGGGATTCACCTGGCGCTTTTCACCCTTGCCTGCGAAGAGGTCGTAGAGGTGCGAGCCGACGAGTACGTGCTGGTAGAGCGGGGTCGGTCGGTGTTCCGAGACGATGACATCGGTTTCGCCACGAACCGATTGCAGCCAATCGCCGAACTCTTCGGCATTTGAGACCGTGGCCGAGAGTGAAATGAGTCGCACTTCGCTCGGCAGATGAATAATTACTTCTTCCCAGACCGCACCACGGAAACGGTCGGCAAGGTAGTGCACCTCATCCATGACCACATAGGCGAGATCTGAGAGCAGATCGCTGCCGACGTAGAGCATATTGCGCAGCACTTCGGTGGTCATTACAACCGCGCGCGCGGTGGGGTTGATGTTTGTGTCGCCGGTGAGGAGGCCCACTTCGCTCGCCCCGTATTCGGCGACGAGCTCGTTGTACTTCTGGTTCGACAGGGCCTTGATGGGCGTCGTGTAGAAGATCTTTGCGTGCGGCTCGCGCATCGCGAGAAACACCGCAAACTCGGCCACGATCGTCTTGCCGGCACCCGTGGGTGCGGCAACGAGCACCGAGCGACCCGCCTCGAGCGACTCGCACGACGCCTCTTGGAAGGGGTCGAGATCGAAGCGCTGGCCCGCGCGAAACAGGTCAAGCTGTGGATGCTGTGCTCGTCGAGCCGCCTGGGCATAGCGTTCGGACGGACTCGGCATGCGGATCACTCCCCTGCGATCGGTGTGGCGGTGCCGCTACTGAGTTCGGCTTCGAGTTCGGCATCCTGCTTGGCGATGCGCTTTTCGCGGCGTCGGTCGTTGAGGCGGGCAATTCCGCCCGCGATGAAGTAGAGCGCGACCATCGGCAGCATGAGCAAGAACATGCTCAGCACATCGGCCGCGGGCGTTGCGAGTGCGGCGAAGAAGGCGGAGGCCACGACGGCAACGCGCCAGCCGCGCAAGATCGTGCGGCCGGCGAGTACGCCCGCGAAGTTGAGCATCACCAGGATGACCGGCACCACGAAGGCGACACCCACGGCGATGCAGAGCGTGAGTACGAATGAGTAATAGGTCTTGGCGTCGTAGAAGACGGTGTCTTCGACCGGCGCGAAGCCGGTCATGACCTCGACGATGCGGGGCATCACCCAGAAGCCCACGACCACGCCACCGAGGAAGAGCGGGATCGCGGCACCGAGAAACCCGAGCGCATAGCGACGCTCATTCTTCTTGAGCCCCGGCATGAGGAACATCCACAGCTGGTAAAGCCAGACCGGCGACGCGATCACGATGCCGAGGGTGAGCGCCATCTGCATGCGCAGGTCGAATGCCGTGGTGACGTTCGAGAAGTTGATCGACACCTTCGAGCCGCGGGCTTGTTGAAGGGTCTCAATGGGTTGACGGATGATGTCGAGCGCGGGACCCGTGAGGAAGAACCCGGCGACCATCGCGAGCACCACGGCGACCAAACAAATGATGAAGCGATCCCGAAACTCGATGGCATGCTCGACGAGGCCCATCCGGCCTTCGGGATTTTCGCGCCGCGAATACTTGCGACGTTTCTTGCGCGGCTGCTTGCGCGGCGTATCCGCCACGTTGCCGCCTAGTTCTTAGGCGCGGTGCCGGCGTCGGGCTCGTCGCTACGCACCTGCTCTGCCGACGGAGTTGCCGGGGCGGTGGGTGCCGCGGGGGCCGAGTGGTCAGCGGCAGGAGCTGCGGCGGGCGGTGCGACCTGCGGGGTCGTCGACGCGTCATCGGTCTTCATCGACTTCATCTCCTGCTTGAAGATGCGCATCGACTGGCCGAGGTTCTTCGCGAGCGAAGGCAACTTCGGCGCTGCAAACAGGAGCAGCACAATGACGATGAGGATGAGTCCGGTCCATCCACCGAGGTTTCCGAATGGCATGGTTATCCCTTCTTGGGGTGCAGCTCCGCGACGAACGCGTACTGATGGGGGTCGGCGTGCGTCAGCGCATGCGCGCGCGCAAGTTTAGCTTCACGGCGGAGTTCGCGGCGTTCATCACGCCGTTCCGCACGCGCATCGCGTTCGCGTTGCACGTCGTCGAGGTCACGTAGCAGTGCGATCTTGCGTGGCTGATACGGCGTGACGCGTTGCTCCGCGAGGCTTGCGAACTCGGCCTGCACCTGTTCAAGTCGGTCGAACTCGGCGCTGGCGGCCATGGCCTTGCGGTAGAGCCAGATCGCTCCGAGCACGAGCACGGCAAGGAGCAGGACGACAAGTCCTGTCCAAATGAGTACCCACGACCACCACGGCATAGTGGCCAAGTCTACGCGCTCGGGTTTGGCGCCGGCTCGGCACTCGCGGAGCCCGCTGCCTCCGGGTCGCCCGCCGGATCGTCAAGGGCGGCGAGTGCGGCCTCGGCCCACTTCGCCACCTCGTTGCGCACCTCGGCCGGGCCCTCGACAATGATGGCTCCTGCCTGTTCGGCCGCAAGGCGCACGGCAACGCCGGTGGCGCGCAATTTCACGCGGATGCGCACCATCCCGTCAGCGTCGGGTTCGGGCACTGGCTTACCGGCAAGGTACGGGCGAATGAGTGCGATGGCACTCGGCGCGACCGCGAGATCGACTTCGGGGCCGGAGGCCTTGCGCACTTCGAGTGGGCGCGCGCGCTCCGACTCGGTGTGCGTGCCGGCTGGCAACTCGGTGCGTTCCAGGTCGCGGATGCGATCGGTGCGGAACCAGCGCGGCTCACGCGCCTCGTGACACCAGGCGTTGAGATAGGTGCTCGCGCCGCGCACCTCGAGTCGCAGCGGGTCGACCTGCCGCCAACGGCCGGCATCGGCGAACTCACCGCGGTAATGGATGCGCAATTGCTCGCCGCGCTCGAGGGCGGTGCGGATGGGTTCGAGCCAGCGGTCAACACTGCGACCGGCGCCAGGCGCGGACTCATGCGTCTCGCTTGTGACGCCAGTGAGTTTGGCCGCGAGAGCATCGATGCGCGCGGCTTCTTCGGCGTTGGCGCTCGCCCGCAAGACCGAGAGCCCCGTGAGCACCGCGGCGTGCTCGGCCGAGGTAAACCGCGTCGGCGCAGTGCGCACCGGATCGTGGGTGAGACGCACCCAATCGTCGTCGAGGGCCTCCGCGTCGAAGTCGAACATCGAACTTGGGTCATCGAAACCCTGCTCATCGCGCACGCCAACGGTCCAGAGAAACTCAATGACCGAACGCATCCGCGCCGTACTCATACCGAAGCGCTCGGCGAGTGAGGCGAGGTCGTGGCCGTGCGGGTGGCCGCGCAACACATCGAGCACTGAGGCGAGCAGCAGCGCATCAATCTTTGGCTCAGCCATGTGCCGTCTCCTCACGCCCCGGTTGCGCCTGCTCCGGCTGCTCGCGGTGGGCGTGCAGCATCCGCTCAAGTCGCCGGCGAACGGCGGCCGCGAGCGAGTCTGGCGCGAGCACGCGCACCTGCGTGCTCAGCGCGGCCAGGTCGTCGGCAAGTAATTCGTGATCCCACGAGGGCACCTCGAGCTCGAGCCACTCGCCGCTTGACTCGGAAGCTACCGGGTCGACCAATATCGAACTGGCGCGCTGGCGCAATCGCGTCTCAGCGTCAGTTCCGATGCGCACCGCAAGTCGGGCAGGCTGGGATGCGGCAAGCTCCGCAAGCACGCGCGGCAGATCAGTGCGCGCCACAAGTGAGTCGGTACGCTCCCCCGCGTCGGCCACCTCGCCAACGATGCGGCTCACGAGGTAATTGCGCTCCGCATCCCGCTTAAGGTCGTGCGCATTGCAGAGCCAGCGGCCGTCGACGACGACGAGGCGCAGCGGCACAACGTGGCGGCGTAGTGCTGACTCGGCACCGGCGTTGACGTAGTCGAACTCGACCTGGCGACGGTTTGCAATTGCCTCGTGCAGGGCCGTAAATGCCGGATCGGTGGAAATCGCGGTGCTCGGCATCGACCGCGCCGCACTCACCCCCGAATCGCCCGTGGCGAGCAACTTGAGATAGGCACGGCGCGCGAGCCCCGCCACATCGCTCGCTGCCCAAATACTCGTTGCCTGGTCGACGAGCAGAGTCTCCTCGGCAGTGAGTTCGATAGTGCGCGCTGCCGACTCATCGCGACTCAGCGCGAATCGCCAGCGGGCGCGGTCATCAGGCGCAATCGGATCGGGCACCGAATCGACGATGATGCCGAACTCAGCCAGTGACTTTCGGTCGCGCTCAAAACGCTTTTCGAGCGTGGAACGGGTCGGCGCATCTTCGCCGCGCTCAGCACGATAGCCCTCGACGGTCGCGAAGATCTCGTCGCTCGTGAGCGGTCGGGATGCATCGAGCAAGCGCATGAGGAGGTGCATGTGCCGCTCGTCGCTCGCAGCGACCGGTCGATTGGAGGTGGCCATGGCCGCTCGCTACATCGTGTCGATGATGTCGACGACAAACACGAGCGTCGAGCCCGCAGGAATCGAGCCCGTGCCGCTCTCGCCGTAGCCGAGGTCGGGGCCGAACACCGTGACGACGCGCGAACCTACTTGCTGGCCAACGAGTGCGTTCGCGAAGCCGGGCACGACACCCGTCGTCGGGAACGAGGAAGGCATACCGCCGCGGCTCCAGCTCGAGTCGAATTCGGTGCCGTCGCTGAGGAGGAGTCCGGTGTACTGGACTGTGACGAGGTCACCTTCCTTTACCGTCGCGCCGTTACCCTGCAACACCACGTCGATGACCTGCTCCGCTGGCGCGTCGGGCGAAGTGTTCACCGTGATTTCTGGCTGCTTACCCGGCGTCTGCGATACGACCACGAGGTCTTGCGTCGGGTCCATCGGGGTGCCAGTGGCAGCAGCTGCCGGCGCGATGGACTGCACGTCAATGACGAAGAGCGACGCCGGTACTTCGGTTTGAGTGGTGGCGCTACCGAGGAGCACCTCGCCGGGAACAATCGCGGCGATGCGAGAGCCCGAGGTCGCGCCGTTCACCATGGCGGCTACATAACCGGGCAATTGCGGATCGTTGAGGCCGACGTTCGCACCAAGATAGCCGTACGGCTGAGCCGATTGACCGGTGCCGAGGTCGACCACGAGCAACTTCATGACCACGGTCGAGTCGGCGTTAATCTGCTCGCCGGCGCCCTCGACGATGGTGCGGCGCTCGATCTTGTCGCCCACGAGTGCGGCGTCCGGCAGAGTGACTTCCGGCTCAGCGCCGAAGTTGTCTGACACCGAGGTCGCGGTGATCGCGGCGCCATCGTAGACCACCTCAAGTGAGGGCGAGGTTGCCCCCGCAGTCGTTCCCGCCGTCGGCCCGGGCGCACCCGCGGCACAGCCGGAAATCGCGAGTACGATCGCGGCGGCCGCAGCAACTGCGTTGAGCGCACGGCGGGTACCAGTTCGGTCAAACTTCTTCACGTCAAATCTCCTGAACTACCGCGCGATTAGAGCGTGCCGAGCACGTCAAAGACAAACACCACTGCGTCGCCATTGCCGAACATGGGGCCGAACGGGCCCGGTTGCTGCTGAATCTGGGCGGCCGGTACGACGACGACCACCTGCGAACCGATCGGCACGCCAACGAGTTGCGCGGCAGCTCCGTAGAAATTGTCGAGCGCGGTTGCCGCGACGTAGGGCACGGCGCCCGGTTCATCCCAGCTCGAATAATGCGCCGTGCCATCCGACCACGTGAAGGTGCTGAGGTGCGTCACTACGAGGTCACCATCGGCAATTGGAGCACCGAAGCCCTCAATGGTGAGTGCCTTGCGAAGTTCGGTCGGTGCGGCTTCCTTCGGCATGGTCACACCGACACCGCCACCGGGCGCATTCACGACCGCCGGAATGCCGCTGAGCTGCGGGGCAATTCGGCCGGAGGCTGCCGAGTGGTAGACCTTGTTCACGGTCACGGTGAGGTGCTGCTGGTCGTCGGCGGGAAGACCCGTCTGCGCGACATACTCTTCACCGAAGAGTTGCGTGTTCGTCACCGCGGCACTCACCGTCTCGCCGGTGGTTGCGCAGCGCGTGAGGTCGATGATGCCGGGCTGCAATGCCGCAACCCGAATGGGCGACGGCTTGCCGTCTTGGCCGGGGCTTACGGGCTCGTTTTCGACGATGACTTCGCCCGCCGCATCCACGAGGGTGACCGTGAGCACGGCCACGCCATCATCGGTCACCATAGGGCCGCTCCCGCCGCCACTGCGCTCGACGGCGAAGGCAGTCGTCGGTTCGCAGGCGGTCGTGTTGTCGCTCGAGGGAATCTGCGAGCATCCCGCCAGCGCCAGTGCAGCGACGGCCGTGGCGGCGGCGACGCGAGCGAGTCGGATGGAACGGTTGGCGCGGATCACTCGTTGCTCTCGGCTTCCTGTTTGGCGGTGCCCTGAATGAATTCGGCTTCGTCGACCCGTGGGTCGGCATCGCTCATTGTGTCAGTTGCCGGTGCCGACTCGACGTTGGACGACGGTACTCCTTGGGACTCGGCGTGTTCGGCGGCACGCTGGGCCTGACGGCTGCGCTTGCGGAGCACCTTGTCACTCACCTGCTTCGCGCCGACGGCATCCTCGCTCCAGCGGTCATCATCGCTCGGAGTCCAGGCCTCAACATCGTCGATAGTGCCCGGGTTTTTCGAGCCGCGCTGCTGCTTCGCTGGCAGCGTCGTGCCGGGTGCGAGCAGGCGTGCGGTGAGGAGGAACCCGGTGTGCGCGACCATGCGGTGGTCGGGGCGCACTGCGAGCCCTTCGACGTGCCAGCCACGCACCATGGTCTCGTCGGCCTGCGGATCGGTGAAGCGGCCGGTCGCACGAATTGCTTCGGCCACGCGCGAGAGCTGGGTGACGGTAGCGACATAGCAGCAGAGGACGCCGCCTGGCACAAGTGCCGCCGAGACGGCATCGAGGCATTCCCACGGCGCGAGCATGTCGAGCACGACCCGATCGACCGTGCCATCCGGGCACTCACGCGGGAGCGCCTCGGCGAGATCGCCGATGGCCACCTGCCAGTTCTCGGGCTCGCCGCCGAACACGCTCGCAACATTCCCGCGAGCCACCTCGGCGAATTCTTCGCGACGCTCGAAGCTCGTGAGTGAGCCCGTGCCGCCGAGCATCCGCAGAATCCAGAGCGAAAGCGCACCCGACCCAACGCCGGCTTCAACGACGCGCGCCCCGGGACGGATATCAGCCTTCGCGAGAATCTGCGCCGCATCCTTCGGATAAATAATCGCGGCACCGCGCGGCATCGACAGGATGATGTCTTCGAGCAGTGGCCGCAGCGCCAAGAACTCGTACCCCGTTGTGGAGACCGCGACCGAGCCGTCGGGTGCGCCGATGAGCGCATCGTGCGCGATCGAACCGTGGGTTGAGTGGAAGTGTTCGCCCGGGGTGAGCCAGACGGTGTTCATTCGGCCCTTGGGGCCGGTGAGCTGCACCCGATCGCCGGCGCGAAATGGTCCAGAGGGTGGGGCGGGAATCATGCACTCGGCTTTCGGTCAGCGCCTTCGAGGGGAAATCTGCGGTCAAGGTGATCGGCGAACAGCTGCGAGAGTTCGGCCCAGCCGACTCCCTGCAGGGTCGGATGCACGATCAAATCGTGTCGCGGTGCAATTGCGACCGCATGTGGCACGGCGAGAACAACGCAGTTCGCGGCCACGGCGCTACCGAGGCCGTTAATCGAGTCCTCGATGGCCACGGTGTCGCGGGTGTCGACGCCGAGCTGCTTCGCTGCCGTCAAGAACGGTTCGGGATGCGGTTTGCCATGCTCGACGTCGTCGGCCGAGACGATCACATCGAACGTGTGATCGTCGAGAATCTCGAGGACCGCCTGCACAATGCCGAGGCCGGAGTTCGTCACCAGCGCCGTCGGAACTCGATTGGCCGAGAGATCGCGGAGGAGCTCGCGAGCCCCGGGACGCCACTCGACTCCTTCGCGGATGCGGTCGGCTACTTCGAACTGAATCGAATCGATGATCTCGCGCTTACTCATGGGCACGCCGAGCGAAATAAACAGATCAGCCGACATCTCCATCGATGCCCCAACGAGCAATTCGTCGTGTTCGGGGGTGAGTGGCGGCAGGTCGTGGCGCTGCATGAGTCCCTGCTGAGCCGCGAGCCAGATGGGCTCGGTGTCGACGATGGTGCCGTCCATATCCCACAGAACGGCACCCGGGGTACGGGTGCTCATAGGGCATCAGTCTACGTGTCGCGGACGCGTAGGCTGGATCAACCCGTCCGTTCTACTCGGTTCGGCTTTGTCCTTCGTCGACTCAAGGAGATTCCCCGGTGACCACCCAGCGCCGACCACTGTTCGCCTCAGGCCGCACGCTCGTGATCGGGCTACGCGGATGGAGCGACGCGGGCGGTGCCGCCAGCGGGGCGATCAGTCAGGTTGTCGAGACTGCTGAACTTGAGCGCCTTGTGGTGCGGCTCGACGACGAAATCTACTTCGACTATGCGGCCACCCGGCCGCAGGTCACGACGAATGAGCATGGCGAACGCGTCATCGAGTTTCCGCAGGCGCTCATCGTCGGACCGACCCCGGGGTCGTCGTCACAGGTGTACGCAATGGCGGGACAAGAGCCCTCGCTGCGTTGGCGCACCTTCGTGTCCGAGGTGATCAACGTGTGCCGTCTCGAGCAGATCGAAAACATCGTGCTCGTCGGGGCACTGCTCGCCGATGCCCCGCACACGCGCGAGATTCGCGTTGGCCGCACGAGCGAAGACCCGGAGGTGCAGCACGAGTTTGGGCTCGAGGCGCCGAGCTATGAGGGGCCGACCGGCGTCATGTCGGTGATTGCGCAGGAAGCGCGAGCGGTGGGCATCCGAGTGATGTCGCTCTGGGCCTCGGTGCCGCATTATTCAACGTCGATTGAGTCGCCCTCCCCCAAGGCCGAGTTGGCGCTCGTGGATGCGCTCGCGGAACTCCTCATGCTCGCGATCGATCGCAAGCAGCTCGTGCGCGAGGCGGAAGAATGGCAGGTGCGCATCAGCGGGCTCATTGAGCAGGATGACGAGCTTTCCGACTACGTGCGCTACCTCGAAGAGACTCGGGATGTGGTCGATTCAGAGGCAGCGACCGGTGACGCGATTGCCGCGGAGTTCGAACAGTTTCTCGCGGTCTCGGGCGAATCAACGTCGAACGACGAGGATGAGGACGGCGAGGAACCGACGCGCTAGCTAGAGCTCGACACCGAGCAGTGCATCCACTGCAGCAATGACCTCAGCGCTCGGCTCGGCCTGCTCCGACCACTCGTCGACGATCGAGATCGCGGCCGGGGTGTCGAGGTCGTTGGCAATGGCTTCGCGCATCTGAGTGACGAGGCCTGCCCCATCAGCCGCCTGCTCGAGATCACGCGCCCGCATCGCGGTCGCACGCCAACGGCTGAGTCGATTCTCGGCGAGTGTGAGGTCGGCGTCGTGCCACTCCCAATCCTCGCGATAGTGATGCGCGAGCACGGCGAGGCGCACGGCTGCCGGGTCGTGGCCAGCTGCGGTGAGCTTCGAGACGAGCACGAGGTTGCCGAGCGACTTCGACATCTTTGTGCCGTCATAGGCGACGAGGCCCGCATGGGCGTAGCGATCAGCAAACCGCTCGCCGGTCATGGCGGTGGCGTGCGCGGCGGTCATCTCGTGGTGTGGAAAGCGCAGATCGCGACCGCCACCCTGCAGTGTGACGCTCTTACCGAGCGCACCCGTGGCGATCACGGCGCACTCGACGTGCCAGCCGGGACGACCCTCGCCAACCGGTGACGGCCAGCGGGGCTCCCCCTCGCGAGCCGCGCGCCAGAGGAGCGGGTCAAGCGGATTGCGCTTACCGGGACGATCGGGGTCGCCGCCAAATTCGACAAAGGCGGCAGCGAGCTGTTCGGGCGAGAAGTGACTCATCGAGCCGAGTTCGAAGCCACCTGCCTGTTGCGCGGCTGCGACATCGAAGTACACATCAAGTCCATCGCCCTCGGCGTCGTCGGTCGGCACGGTATAGCCAACGCCCGCCTCGACGAGCGCCCCAACGGCGGCGGCGATCTCTTCGGTGACGTCTTGCACACGCACATAGTCGCGCGGCGGCACAACCCGCAGCGCGGTCATACCGGAGCGGAAAAGGTTGGTCTGCTCAATGGCGATCTCATCCCACGGACGCCCCACCTTGGCGGCGCGTTCGAAGAGCGGGTCATCGACGTCGGTGACGTTCTGCGCATACTCGACGTTCGCATCCGCCTGCAACAAGGCCCGCACGAGCGTGTCAAATGCGAGATAGGTGGCGGCGTGCCCGAGGTGGGTGGCGTCGTAGGGCGTGATGCCGCAGACGTAAAGCCGGGCAGTGTTCCCGTCAAGTTCCAGCGGTGCCACGACGCCGAGCGCCGTGTCGTAAAGCGAGACCGGTACGGGCGAGCCAGCGAGGTGCGGAACCTCGGGGGCCGGCCAGGATGGGATGGACTGCACGCTGTCAGTGTAGTCGGCTGGTAACGCCCAGGTGCCCCGCTGGTGAATTCCGCAAATCGGGTGATTACGCCGAACCCGCGAGTGGGTCCATCACGCCAAGTGCGAGCAGCATCATGAGGAGCGTGCCGAGCGCGATGCGATAGATCACGAACGGCATGAAGCTTCGGGTCTCGACCCACTTCATGAGGAACTTGATGACGATCCAGCCGACAACGAACGCGATGACGGTGGCGAGGAGCGTCGGCCCAAACTCGATGGCCGTGACGCCGCTCGGCTCCTTGATCGCGCTGTAAAGCTCATAGAGGCCCGAGCCGAAAACGGCCGGAATGGCGAGGAGGAACGCATAGCGGGCTGCCGAGGGTCGGTCGTACCCCATCATGCGTCCGGCGGTGATTGTGCCGCCCGAGCGCGAGACGCCAGGGATCAGCGCGAGCGCCTGCGCGAACCCGTAGATCAGACCGTCTTTCGCATCCAGTTTCGTGAGGTCTTTCTGGCGGCGACCGAGCACATCCGCGAGTCCGAGGATGACGCCAAACACGATGAGCATCGTCGCGACGAGCCAGAGCGAGCGCAACTGCGTGCGAATGAGGTCTTGGAAGATAAAACCGAGCACCACAATGGGCACCGAGCCGATGATGATCCACCAGCCCATGCGCGCATCCGGGTCGTTCTTCTCGACTTTTCCGCGCAGGGAGCCGGCCCAGCGCTGGATGATGCGGACGATGTCCTTCCAGAAGAACACGACGACGGCAAGCTCGGTGCCGATCTGGATGATCGCGGTAAACGTTGCCCCGGGGTCACCAATCTGCAGCCACTCCCCGACGACGCGAATGTGCGCGCTCGAAGAGATGGGAAGGAACTCGGTGAGTCCCTGCACGATGGCGAGAATGATCGCGTCGAACCAGCTCATGAATCAGCTTTCTCCTGCGGAATGGCCAAGCGTGAAGTGTACGCCCATCCCACGGGAGCGCGCGGTTGCGACTGGCGGAGCCTCAGTAGTTGCGCAGGAAGGTCGCGAGCACCTCGCGGCCGAACACGACCGATTCCATCGGTACCCGCTCATCCACACCGTGGAACATTGCCGGGAAGTCGAGGTCGGCCGGTAGGCGCAGGGGCGCGAAGCCGTAGCCGGCAATCCCGAGCTTCGCGAGCGACTTGTTGTCGGTGCCGGCGGGAAGCAGGTACGGCACGACGATTGCACCGGGATCGTGCTCGTCGAGTGCGGCGCGCGCGGTGTCGACAAGCGGGCCCGACACGGGGGCTTCGGCGCCAATGTCTTGCCAACTCACCTCAACCTCGATGTCGTCTCCCACGATGCGCTGAATCTCGGCAAGCGCGTCGGCCTCTGTTCCGGGGAGCGGACGCGCATCGAAGGCGACGGTGGCTTCTTCGGGGATGACGTTGTGCTTGTAACCCGAGAGCAGCATGGTGGCGTTTGCGGTGGTGCGCAGGGATGCGGTGAGCCACGCGGCGGCCGAGCCGGCGCGCAGGACGAGCTCATCCGGCGAAATCTGGGTCGGTTCATCACCGGTAATGGTGCAGAGCGCGGCGATCATCTCCCGCGTCGTGTCGGTGAGACGCATCGGCCACTCGTGGTTGGCGAGCTTGACGATGGCTTCGGCGAGCACTGCGATGGCATTGTTCTCGGGGGCGACCTTCTTCGAACCGTGGCCCGCGGGGCGCTTGGCGCGCAGCTTGAACCAGATCATCGCCTTCTCGCCGGTCTGCAAGAGGTAGGCGCGGCGGCCGTCGATATCGATGGAATAGCCGCCGACCTCACTGATCGCTTCAGTGGCGCCGGCGAAGAGCTCCGGTCGATTGTTCACTGCCCAGTGCGCACCGAGCTTGCCGCCGTCTTCTTCGTCGGCGAAGTAGGCGATGATGAGCTCGCGTTCGGGCTGTTGCCCCGCCGCGAGCATCTGCTCAACGGCGGTGAGGATCATCGCATCCATGTTCTTCATATCGACTGCGCCGCGCCCCCAGATGCAGCCGTCACGAAGTTCGCCTGAGAACGGATCAACTGACCAATCGCGCGGATCGGCGGGAACAACGTCGGTGTGTCCGTGCACGACGAGCGCGGGCTTGTCGGGGTTTCGTCCGGGGATGCGCGCAACAAGGCTCGTGCGCCGGGGTGCTGATTCGAACATGTCTACCTTGAGGCCGAGTCGTTGCAGCCGTGCTTCGAGGTACTCCGCCGCTTCCTGCTCGCCTTCTGAGCGACCCTCACCCCAGTTGGTCGTGTTGATGCGAATGAGGTCTTGGGTGGTGCGCACTGTGGGGTCGGTGGCAAGCGGATGCGTGGTCATGCATCCCAGCCTAGGCGTGCTGGGTCACGGTAGATCGTTGACATGTCACAACTAAGCCCTTATTGTTGACTTCTCTCAATGGTTGACCTTTCTCAATGGTCGCCTTTCGCTCCACCCGGCTCTCGTCCATCCGCTCGAGCCACTAAGGATGTCTATGTCGGATCCAACGCCAGCAGTTCCTGTCGATAAGAAGTCGAAACGCCGCGTGCTCGAAGCGCTCTCGGGCCTGATTCTCGGCATGTTCGTGTCGATGCTCGCCTCGACCGTGGTGTCGAGCTCGCTCCCTGTGATCGTGCACGATCTCGGTGGTGACCAAGCCGCCTTCACCTGGGTTGTCACCGCGACGCTCCTCACCACGGCCATCTCAACGCCGATCTGGGGCAAGCTCGCCGACCTCGTGAACCGCAAGGTGCTCTACCAGCTCGCGATCATCATCTTCATCGTGGCCACGGCGGCAGCCGGTTTCTCGCAAGATCCGGCCACGCTGATTGCCTTCCGCGCGGTGCAGGGTATTGGCGCCGGTGGGCTCGCGGCGCTCGGCCAGGTGATCATGGCTGACATCATCAGTCCACGCGAACGCGGTCGGTACATGGGTCTATTCGGTGCGGTCATGGCGCTCGCGACCGTCGGCGGACCGCTCCTTGGCGGGGTTATTACCGATGCCTGGGGTTGGCGCTGGAACTTCTACGTTGCGC
The DNA here is from genome assembly GCF_003865375.1 of Gulosibacter macacae. Classification (GTDB taxonomy): domain Bacteria; phylum Actinomycetota; class Actinomycetes; order Actinomycetales; family Microbacteriaceae; genus Gulosibacter; species Gulosibacter macacae. The sequence continues at coordinate 28,541 of NZ_RQVS01000005.1, forward strand.
TCCCGGTTGCTGTCGCTGCGCTGATTACCGTCCAGCGCAATCTGCGGTTGCCCAAGCGCGAGCCGCGCAAGGTGTCGATCGACTATCTCGGCATCGTCCTGCTTTCGGCTTCCGTATCGCTCTTGCTCATCTGGGTGACGATGGCGGGTAACCAGTTCGCCTGGTGGAGCCTTGAGACGGTGCTCATGGTCGGCGGCGCGGTGGTCACCGCGGTGCTCTTCGTCATCTTCGAGACTCGGGTGCGTGAGCCGCTCATCCCGCTTTCGCTCTTTCACAACCGCACCTTCACGCTGTCGGTTGTCGCGTCAATCGCGACCGGTATTGCGATGTTTGGCGCATCGGTGTTCTTGAGTCAGTACATGCAGCTTGCGCGCGGCGTGACGCCGACCCAAGCCGGGTTGATGACCATCCCGATGGTGGCGGGGCTCTTGATTTCCTCGGTCGGCGTTGGTGCGCTCGTGACCAAATACGGCCATTGGAAGCCCTACCTCGTCATCGGTTCGGTGCTCCTCACCGCGGGTGCGTGGCTCCTCTCGACGATTCATTACGACACGGACTTCGTGCTCGTCTCGGTGTACATGTTCCTCCTCGGCGGCGGAGTCGGCATGACGATGCAGAACCTCGTGCTCGTCGTGCAGAACACCTCTCGTCCCGAAGAAATCGGCGTGTCGAGTTCGGGGGTCACCTTCTTCCGCAGTCTTGGCGGCACGATCGGCGTCTCGGTGATGGGCGCGGCGCTCGCGGCACGGGTGACCGATCTTGTGGCACAGCGTCAGGGTGACATCAGCGCAGCGCTCGCAAGCCTTGGCGACGAGGCACCGACCTGGATCGAGCAATTGCAATCGGGACCGCTCCCCCAGGTGTCGGCAATGCCCGAAGCACTGCGCGTCGTGTTCGAAGACATTTATGCGAATGGCATTGCGCACTCGTTCCTCATGGTGGTGCCCGTCGCGGTGGTGAGCATCCTCGCCATTGCGTTCCTGCCGAATGTGCCGCTGACGCGAATGACCACGAGCGAGCGGGAATCGGCGGCCGGGGCTGACCTCGCAACGGTGACTGCGCCGCAGGCGATGCAACAGCTCGCCGCAACGGGGCCGATTGCCGTGGTCGGCGGCGCATCAGACGATGTACGCGCTGAAGAGCAAGCAAACACGGACACGGAGCGTGATTCATGACCACGATTGACCCCGGGCGAGCTGAGGCAGTTGCCGCTGTCGAGTCGGCATTTCGCGGCCTCTATGCCGAGTTTCGAACGCTCTATATGCGGGCTGCCGAAGTGGTGAGTCCGGGGATGCTGCCGGGCAGCTTCAAGACACTCCTCGCCATTGATCGGTGCGGTGCAATCTCGAACACTGAGCTCGCCGAGCGAATCGCGGCTGACAAGGGGCTCGTGAGTCGCCAGGTGAGCGAACTCGAACGCTTGGGGCTGGTCGAGCGCACTGCCGATCCGGCCGACGGTCGCGTGCGAGTCATCTCGACCACTGAGCTCGGTCGCGAACGACTCGCGGCGGCACGCAAGCCGCATGAGGATGCGATTAGCAACGCGCTCTCACACTGGCCGGTGGCGGATATCGAGAGCTTCGCCGCACTCATGCACGCCCTCGTGCGTAGCGTCGCCGAGCATCCCGAATCACCGGATGCTTGAGCCGATTTGCGCTGTCGCTGACGACGGAGTAATGTAATCGTTCGTGCCCAGGCACAATCCACACCTCGCGCGGGTGGCGGAATTGGCAGACGCGCTAGCTTGAGGTGCTAGTGACCGTATTAGGTCGTGGGGGTTCAAGTCCCCCCTCGCGCACGAATGGGAAATGGTCTCTGATCAGGAGTTTTGAACTCCAGATCGGGGGCCATTTTCGTTGGAAGTGCTAGAAAAAGTGCTAAGCCTCTGAATGATGTGCCCCGTGCGGGCCTTGCAACCTCCGGGGATGACTGTCGGCTGCCCGGCGCGGCCTGATAAGATAGGGGCATGACCGAGGCAGCAACCCGAGCGATCGAGATGGCCGATGCAGGTGAAGTGTTGACTCTGCAACGGGCCGCTTACGCGACCGAGGCGCAGTTGTACGGCGACCCGTTTCTGCCTCCACTTGTCCAGTCGCTTGAAGAGCTTCGAGACGAACTCACGAGCAGTGATGGACTGGTCGGGGTTGCGAGCGGTCGGATTGTGGCGTCTGTGCGGTGGGTGGTCGACAGCGATGTCGTGCGTATCGGCCGGTTGATCGTCGCGCCCGACCAGCAACGTCAGGGGTGGGGCACCCGGCTGCTGAACCTTGCTGAGCGTGAGGCCGGTGCGAGGACTGCGGAACTGTTCACCGGGCATCTGAGCGAGGGGAACATCCGTCTCTACCAGCGTGAGGGGTATGTCGAGTCTCGCCGCGAGAGGATCAACGACGATCTTGAGTTCGTCTATCTAACGAAACCGCTCCGGTAGCTCTGGGGTCACGTTCCTCGGAGATGGTTGGCGAAGCGGTCGACGGCCGACCTCTGCATGGTCGGGGTGACGTGGGAGTAAATGTTCATCGTCGTGGTGATCGTTGAGTGGCCCAAGCGCTCTTGCACGACCTTGGGGTGCTCGCCGAGTTCGAGCAGCAGGGTCGCGTGGGTGTGACGGAGCCCTTTGATGGTGACGCGGTTCATGGTGTCGTACTTCTTGGTGAGCCAGTTCATGCGGCGATCCCAGCGGCTGGTCATCGCGTCGGGTGAGCGGAGCTTGCCGTCGTCGTCGCCGAATACGTAGGCGTCGGCCTTGGCGAGGGTGAACGAGAGTTCCGCGCGTGCGACCTTGTAGGACGCGAGCACTTTCAGGGTGTCTTCGTCCACGTCGATCACGCGCGCGTTGCCGGTCTTCGTGGTCTTGGTCTTTGTCCAGTCGTCGGTATCGACCGCGCGGCGGATGCTGACCCGCATCGTCTTGATGTTGAGGTCGCTCCATTTCAGGGCGAGGGCTTCGCTTCTGCGCATGCCCGTGTAGGCGATGAGGCGCCATAGCGGGTACAGCTCGTCTTCACGCTCGTCGCGGTTCCAGGTGAGGAACGTCTGCAACTGCTCGGCCGTCCACGTAACGATCTCGGGTTTCTGTGCCCGCACCTCGCTCGTGGTCGGGGCCTTGACGGTGCGCTTCTTCTTCGCCGGGTTCACGGTCAGGTGTCCGTCGTCGATCGCGGCATCGAGGATCGCACCGAGCACGACATGCACCTTGTGAACCGAGTTCGCGGACAGCGGCTTGCCTTTGCCGTACTCGTCCTTGCGGCCGTGGTCTTCGAGGTCGCGGTAGTGACGGGCGATCCTCGTGGCGGTGAGCTTGTCGAGCCGGAGAGTGCCGAGCTGGGGCTTGATGTGGTTGCGGATGATCTTCTTGTATCCCTTGATCGTGGACGCTGCGAGCTTCAACCCCGCCGCCCACTCATCGGCGTATACACCCACGGTTGGCACCTTGTTCCCGAATTTCTCGTTCTGCTTGCGCTGCTTCAACGCCTCCTGCAAGGCATCGTTCGCCTCGTCGGTGCTGGTGAACCCGGAACGGGTGAGACGGCGCGATCCCATCTCGGGGTACTCGGGGTCTTTCAGGACGTAGATCTGGAACCGCCACCTTTTGCCCTGGTCGGTCTCGTAGCCCTGGATCGAGCCGGGCTGCCGGGAACGGGAACGACGTGCTGGTTTCACCTCCTCGCCTGTGGTGTTTGCGCCGGGTTCGTGCCCGGCGGTCGTGGTCTTTCGTGCCATCACTGCATCCTTTCTATTGGGTCGCCGGTTGCGCCAAGGTGCGCCGGGGCGGCTATTCGGTGCTGTCGGGGGCGAGGCGGTCGAGGAAGTCGGGGCCGCTGAATACGCGCCCGGTCGGGTCGATCTGCTCACCTCGCACCCTGATGAACCGTGCGCGTTCCCGCTGCTCCGCGAGGCGCTGCCTATAGGTCTCGGTGCTCGGGAGTTGGTCGCTGCCGGGGATGTTGAGGGAGGACTCGTAATACTGGATGCGGTTCTGGCAGGCGAACCATTCCTGCTGCCAGTAGTGCAGCAGCCCTTCCGGGGTGAGTTTGAGCGAACCCTGCATCCACTTCTCGATCTCTTCCGGCAGATATTCCCCAGGTACTCCCGTCACGCCGCTTTCTGCGTCGGGTGGGGTGAGGAGCGCCGCCGGGGTGGTGCGCAGCAGGTAGGCGATCACGGTGAGGTCGTCCACGTCGACGCGGCGATCCCCGGCTTCGAGCTTGCTGATTCCTGACGGGGAGAGTTTCCGCCCCGCGTCGGTCAGTAGCTTCGACATGGTGCGCAGGTCCATGCCGATCGCTTGGCGGGCCGCGCGGATGTTCCCGGCGACGTACTGGTTCGTGTGTCCTGGCGGGTTGCCTCGCACCCTCTCTGTTTCCATGCTAAGAACATACACGGTTGTACTTGACACAGCAAGGTTTGGCTTCTACCGTGGTAGGCACCCCTCAATCTCCCTGTATCGGATCGGACGGTGACCTCATGCGGCAGAGCACCCTGGACATGGACGACCTCCGCAAGCGGCGCAGCCTGGTCATCACCCGCAAAGAAGCCGCCGAAGCGCTCGGGGTCGATCCCCGCACGATCACCACGAGCATCAACGAGGGCACGATCCCGCATGTGAAGCTCGGGCGTCGCATCGTGATACCGCGCGAGAAGTTCCTCGCCCTCTTCGCCGACACTGCACCCGAGCACGACGGGTCGTAGGCGGCGCGCTGTGGCGGTGCCGATTCGGCACCCCCGCGTAGAATCGTGCAGCATGGGAAGTCTCCTGCAACCGTCGAAAGCGCGGCCCGGCGATAAGGTCGCTGTCCTTTCGCCCTCGTTCGCGGCCCCTGCGGTTGCCCCTGAGGTGCACGAGCAGGCGCTCCGACGCTTTGCTGAACTGACCGGGCTGGTGCCGGTTGAGTTCCTGACTACGCGCAAGCTCGGGGCATCACCCGAGGAGCGCGCCGCTGACTTTAACGCGGCGCTTGCCGACACTGAGATACGGGCGATCATCGCCACGATTGGCGGCAACGACCAGATCAGAGTCGTGCCATTTCTCGACGCGGAACTGTTGCGCGCAGACCCCAAGCTGTTCCTCGGCTACAGCGACAATACGAACATCCTGAACTGGATGTGGGCGAACGGTGTTACTGGGTTCTACGGTGGCTCCACTCAGGTGCACCTCGGGCCCGGCCCGCACCTCGATCCGGCTCATCTAACCTCGCTCACCGCCGCGCTGCTGGAGGGAGGCGAACTGGCGGTCACCGAGCCGGGCGAGTCCGAGGATTTCGGCCTCGACTGGGCCGACCCGCGAGCACTCGCCGAGTTCGGAGAGCGCGAAGCGACAGAACCGTGGACATGGGCAGGGCCGCCCGTCTCGGTGACCGGACGCACCTGGGGCGGGTGCCTCGACGTGCTCGAATGGATCACCTTGGCCGACCGGATGCCAAGGAACGACGACCTCGCCGGGGCGATCCTGCTGCTGGAAACCAGCGAGGAACTGCCCTCAGCGGATACCGTGCGCGGCTGGGTGCGTGCGCTGGGTGAGCGTGGCACGCTTTCCGCCATTGCTGGGGTCGTTATCGCTAGGCCACCGGCTAGCAGCCTCGGCGCACCCCGCCCCGATGCTGACGTGCGGGCTGCGTGGCGTGCGGCACAGCGCGACGCCATGATCGAGGAAATCAGCGCCTACAATCCGCAGGCCGTAGTCTGCGTCGGCCCGCCATTCGGCCATACCCGCCCCCAGTGGATACTGCCCTACGGCGGCGAAGTCACGCTTGACGGGCTCCACCAGCGGATCACCGCCTCATATCAGTGACGACGCCTCTACTACGGACAGTCAGCGGTCGAGCCGGTGCTGCCAGTACCTCGGCTTGCGACGGTTGTGCGCATAGGCGAGGATCACGAAGCTCGTATCGGTGAGGTAGTAGAGCACCCGGTACGGGAACACCGCAACTGCCATGCTGCGCACGGTCGGCGTGTCCACCCAGCCGGGGAACGCAGGCGCGGAGCGCGGCCAGCCGGAGATACGGGCTATCGCCTCGTCAATGGCGTCGTAGAAGTCCTCGCCCAGACCCGACTCTCGGTCGTCGTACCAAAATGCGGCTTCGCGGAGTTCATCGCGTGCTTCGGGATGCTCGCGCTTTTCCAGCCTCACGCGCGACGGGCTGCCAACTCTGCCCGCAACTGGGCGTGCGACTCGTCCACATCCAGCAACTCGACCTTGCCGCTCTCGATGTCGTCAATGCGACGGCGAAGCTCAACCCGCCAGGCCGCATCGACCTCGGCCTGATCCGCATTTGCGTCCTCGGCGTCGAGGCTTCGCAGGCCGCGATGGATCACGGCAGCACGATCATGCTCGTCAAGAGCGAGGAGCGCCTGCTCGACTTCCGCGACATTCATGGACATACCCATAGTGTACGCCGCCCTACCGACACCAACCGAGGAACCTGCGCTCACTTTCAGAGTCCGCGCGCGGGGCCGTCCTGTCGGGGCGTACTCCGGTGCTCGTGCCTGTAGTCGTAGCGGCTGGCGCGTTCCTGCTCCGCACGTCGCGCTGCTTCGACAGCGCGGGTCTGCTCGATCCGTGCGACAGCCTCGGCGGGCGTAAGCGAGCGCAGCAGCTCGGCCTCTGCCCGCGCGCGTGTCGCGGCCTGGGCCGCGCTTGCGGCGCGTTGTGCGGGGTTGGTGCTGAGGTAGGCCGTGCGGTTGCGGAACACTTGCTCTGCGCCGAAGACGCGACCGAACGCCGCCAAGCGCGCCGTCTGCACCCGCTCGGGCCTGCTCAGGACTCCGTCGCGCGCTGCCCGGTGCGTTTGCTCCGCCTCGACCACTCGCGGGTCGGCGTCGATCATCGGGCGGGTGACTCGCTCCACCCAAGCGTCGGCGCGTTCGTTCCACCTCGGTGGCTCGCCCCACTCGCTCGCCAACTCCTGCCGTGCAGCGCGGGCCTGTGCTCGGGCGTCCTCGTGCTCGTCGCGGGCGCGACGCCTCCCGAACCACGACGATGCCCGCACCTGCTCGCTGGCTTCCTGTTCAGCGGTTGCGGCCTGCTGCCAGTCGGTGAGTGCTGCTTTCGCTGCGGAGACGATAGGCGCGGTGACCTCGACACGCACCTGCTCGGCACGCTGCCGTGCGGTCTGCTCGGTCGTTCGCGCCCTCTCTCGTACTTCGGCCTCACGGTCGCTGAGGCTAGCGAGGGCAGCGCTGACCTGTTGCCAGCGTTCGGCCTGCGCCTCAGCCGTTGCCGCACGCTGCATGAGCGCCGTTATCTCATCGTTCACGAACCGCGCGGGGCCGTTCTCAGTCAGCCCGGCCACTTCTTCGGCCGCGCACTGGGTCGCCTCGGCAAGTCCACGGTCGGCGCGGTCGCGCTCCATCGCCTCGATGAACTGCACCCTGGCGTCAGCCAGGTTCTCGGCGACAATGTGCAGCACGTTCGACTCTCGCCCGCGGGTCATGCCGACGTACACGCCTGCGGCGCTGGTGGAGTCGGTGAGGATCGTGTGCGACCCTGCGACGGTCGCGCCCTGCATCCCGTAGGCGGTCGCCGCATATGACAGGTGCGCGTGCTCGGCCACATACTCAGCCGGGAGCCGCAGGGTGCGCTGCCGCTTCCGCCCGTTCCCGGCCTCGCGCACGGAGAGTGCGCCGTCGTCCTCGACGTGCTGCACGACCCATTGCTGCCGATTCGCCACCCCAATGCTGGTGTTGTTCTTCCGCGTCTGAATCACATCCCCGGCCCCGATGGGCAGGCCGTCGCTACCGTACACGGTCGTCGTGTCGTCGACGACACCGTGGGAGACTCGTTCCTCGCGGATGCGGGCGTTGACGGTGCGGGCCTCGTCGTTCGTGCTGACGGTGATCGCGTCGTTGTCCTGCCGCTCCTGCGCGATGTGCTCGCGCGCCTCGTCGCCGCTGTCGTGCAGGCGAACAAGACCGAGCCCGGCAAGCTGCTCGAACACCTCGCCGGGCTGGTTACCGTCGCGCATCCGTACTGTGACCTCGGCGTAGGCGGGGTCAGCGAAGCGGTGCACCTCGGCCATATCGAACGTGCGCCCCCGAATGTGCGCGGCCATATCGAGCACCCCGCCACGACCGACCGCGGCGAGCTGCGCGCGATCCCCGACCAGCGCGACCGTCGCGCCCGCCTCGGCGGTGACGGTCAGGAGGGCGAGGGCGGTGTCCTGGTCGAGCATCCCGGCCTCGTCCACGATCACCCGCTCACCCCGCACGAGCCGCGCGTCCTCGGTCGGGCCGCGGTAGGTGCGGCCCGTTTCGGGGTCGGTGTCGCCGGGTGCGAGGCGCGTCCATACGCCGTCACTGTTCCAGCGCCACCCGTGCGCGTGCACGAGCGCCGCTACACTGCTCGCGGGCACGCCGAGTTCCTGCTGCGCGACCTGCGCGGCGCGCAACGTCGGCGCAACCACCCGTGCGGCACGTCCGTGCTGCGCCGCGACTTCGATTGCGACACCGAGCATCGTGGTCTTGCCCGCGCCCGCTGCACCCTCCACGACCACGAGCGGATCAGTCGATGCAACGGCAGCGGCGGCGCGCTCCTGCCCGGCATCCAGGCCCCGCGCCCTTGCTGCGTCGTGCACGTCGGGGTGCTTCGGTTCCCGCTTCGGCACTCGAGCGGTCAGGAGGTCGCGCAGTTCCGTCTCGGCCTGCACCACGCGCAGGCTCGTCAGGTGCGCCACATGCTCCGGAGCCGGTGCGCCGGGTGGGAGGATCGAGAAGCAATCCTCCATCGCCAACGCCGTAGTGATGCGCACGAACTCGCGTATCTCGGCGGGTGCAGCGTGCACGCCGTACTCGGTCATGATCCGGGTCGCGTGCTCCTGCACCGTGTGCCGCGTCCACGCCGAACTGCCTGCGGCGCACCGATCCAGCGCCCGGTTCGCGATGGTCTGCACGGAGAGGTCATCCAGCGATACTTGCGCACGACGCACGGGCTGGCGCAACGTCTCGGGGTCGTAGCCGGCCTCTCGCAACTCCGTCGCCCACGCCTGCTCTTCGCTGAGCGTGGTGGGCTTCTTCGCGGGCCGTTCATACGCCCACGCTTTCGCCGCGAGCCGGGCCGAGACGACCGGCCCCACAGTCTCGCCCGGATGTGCCGCCTCCCACTCCGCCTCGAAGCGTTCCAAGTGCCTGCGCACCTGCTCGCCGCGTTTGCTCATCACGCCGTTGAACCGCTCGAGCTCGACCACCTCGCCCGAAACCGGATCAAGGGTCAAGCCGTGCCGATCCAGCACCTCCGCAAGCTCCGGGTGCGCGGCGATCACAGCGGTGCCGAGCGCGCGGATCGCGCCCTGCTGCCGGAACAACGCCGTCGTGTCCAGCGCCCGCCACTTCCCAGCCGCCCACACGCGGGTGCCGATCTGAAAGTGGATATGCCGGTGCGGATCACCCGCACGCGACGTGCGATGTGACACTGCCACCGTCTGCAACTGCTGGACGGGCACCACCCCCTGCCTACCCCGCGGCCCGACACGGGTCACGGAATGCAGGGCGAGCCACGCCTGAATCTCCGCCACCGCATCCTGCTGCGCCCGGTCGAGAACTTCGGACACCTCCGGGTGGAGCGCTGCGGCAATCGAGAGCGACTTCGGGGCGTTCACCACCATCTCCGCAAACCGCGGCGACCCCTGTTTCCCGACACCCGGTAAACGGGGCGTGCCCATCGGCTCGCCCGTGACCGGGTTCACCCAATCCACCCACGCCGCATACGCTTCCGGGCCGAGCCCGAGCGCGGCGGTCACGTTCCCGACATCGTCGAGCGCGGTGAACGCGGCCACAGACGCATCCGTGCCGAGGTAATAGTCATCGGCGCGGGAGCGGTCGGCCTCGACATAGCGGCGTGCGTCGGCTCCGGTTCCCCGGAACAGGATCACGCCGCCGTGCATGAGACTCACCACCTAATGTTTCTACTAAAGAAACTAACGTGTCTACCACGGTAGCATACGTTCATTCAGAAGAGAAGATGTGGGATCTGGGAAATGCTGGGAGGCGGACGGCAGGGCGCAGCGGAGACGTGGTGTGCCGGGCGTGATGAGGAAGAGTGCGGTAACGGTTGCCGGGTGGGTCAGGCTGTCCAGGATGCGGCGGCGGTCGTCCTGAGAGAATAGGCACATGCCGAGTTCTGTTCAGTTGATCCGCGCTTCCGACCTCTCCGGCGTTGCCGAGTATGCGTATGCGGCCACAGCGCCGAAAGATGCTCGGCTGATCTTCCTCGCTGGATCATGCCCCCTGGATGAACACGGCGCGACCGTCGCGGTCGGCGACTACGCGGGCCAGGCTGCCGCGTGCATCGAGACGATGAAGCGCGCTCTCGCCGCTTCCGGCGCGACGATCCAAGATGTCATCAGCACGCGGGTACTGGTCGCCTCGTCGTCGCAGAGTGACCTTGTCGCGGCGTGGGAGGTCGTGCGCGACGCATTCGGGGAACACGACGTGCCGAGCACGTTGATGGGCGTGACCGTGCTGGGTTATGACGACCAACTGGTCGAGATCGAAGCGGTCGCCGCCGTCACCGACTGAGCGACGAGCGGTCGGTGCTTGTACTTTGTGGCTTTGATGACCAGGCGGTTGCAATGAGATAGGCCCCGCCGAGGCAACTTAGCCAGGCTGCGCCTTGGAGCGCCCAGCCGACGAGCGTGCTGCTCGTCGCCCAGACGTTGAATGGTTCGTGATGCCGGTAGACCAGCCAGACGAACAGCATCGCGATCATCGCGAGGCCCAGGGCGATTCTTCCAATGCGTCTCATCGTGCGCTCCTTGTTGTTAGCGGAATGCGCGGCTGATGCCGTTGCCAAGCTGCGACAGTTGCATCCAGAGCACAAGCCTGAAGACAGGGCGCATGATGAGGCCTACGAATGGTCGGCGGAGGCGGTTCGGGTTGCGCTCCCATGCGAGGGCAAGGCGTAACTGCGTTCCACCTGCTGCGGGTTCGAGTTCGATCCTGACGCGACGCGCGTTCGCCTGTGGCGCTTCCGTGTAGGTGAAGCGCCACTCGATAAGCCGGGATTCATCGAGGGTGACGAGTTCGATCTGCTGCGTGATGAAGCCAGGCTTGACGGGGATCGGTTTGCCGTCGGGGCGCTCAGTGCGGGCACATACCGTCCAGGTGTCTCCCATCTTCGCCGCCGTGGGTGGGTGCTCGACGCTTCCGATGCTCGGCTCCCATTCGGGCATGCGGGATGGTGCGGTGAGCAGTTCCCACACCTGGTCGGGTGGCGCCGGGGCGAACGCCTCCGAGGCGCCGGAGAGGGTATCGGTGCGAACGATGCGCTGTGGGCGGTGGGCAGGATAGCGCTCTACTTCGTCCAGCTTGGCGATGATCGCCGCAGGGGTGGTGTCGAGCCTGTGCAGGATCGCGTCAATCATGCCGCTCGGCTCGGAAACCAGTTCCCGGAGCACCGCTGCCGCATCGCCGCGCTTCCCTCCCCCGTTCGCGCGTCTGATGAGTTCGACAGCACGGTCGCCCCACTCGTAACCGCCCGTCTCATGGAACACAATGTCGCCTGGTTCTGGTGCGGCCTGCACGCCGAGGGCGGCGAGCTGTTCAGCGTGCTGCTTCTCCACGGCCTTTCGTGCTGAATCGAGGGTGATCCCGAGGCTGCGGAGCACCTGGCCTGCGGTCTGCTCATTGAGCACGAGGGCGATGAACAGGTGGTCGATATCGGCAGTGCGCTGGCCGACCCGCGATGCCTCCTCCATCGCCGCGACAGAGAGGATGTGCGAGGTGGCTGCTGCATCGGTGAACTTGCTCATCTACTCCTCCTGGGAACCGGGATAGTCGGATCGATCCTCTTCGCGTACTTCTTGTGCACCGCCTGGCGGGACACGCCGAGAGCGTCTGCCACCTCCTGCCAACTCATCCCGGCACGTAATCCCGCCTCAACTTGTGCAAGTTCAAGGCGATCAGCAAGCGCCCGAAGTGAGGCGATGGCACGGAGCCCCGAGCGAGGATCGCTGGTGTTGGCAGCCGTCCTCGCTATCTGTGTCGATTCCATGATTAGCAACTTACATTGATAGTGGGCCTCGTGTCAATCTGGGTTGCTAAATGGGCGGGTAGCACGCTCGCGAAAAGTGCTAAAGAAAGTGCTAAGCAACCTGTAGGTCGGGGTATCGCGGTGGAGTTATCCACAGGTCATATGCCGTAGATCGTTGATTTCATGCGGCAGAACGCTAGGTCGAGATTCGCGGCGCGAGGGGGTCGAGGTCAGTTCAAGTCCCCCCTCGCGCACAAGAAGAAACAGCCCCCGATCTGAGATTTCTCAGGTCGGGGGCTGTTTCGTTTGCGCGCAATTCGTCTGCAGGGTCGTTCGACTCGGCTATTTCACCTTTATTGCATCTAAAGTAGAAATATCCGAGTTGAAGGGGGCAGTCATGGGCAACTACGTCGAGCGGCTGTGGCTTCCCGAGGATGCAAGTGGCTTGAGCCGCTGGGATCGAGACGCCGGTCACTACCGTGCCTATGTGCCGGACGAACTGGGTGACGGCCTCCCGACGCTTGGCTCGCAGGCACAGGGTGCCGCAGAGGATGCGCTGGCCGTGCTCGCCCGCGCTGACGAGCGAATCGGCACGCGCGGCCGCTACCTAAACCACTTGCTCATCCGCTCTGAATCCATCTCGTCATCATGGATCGAGGGCAACCGGGTCACCCCGAAGCGCCTGGCGATCGCGGAGTTGCTTCACCAGGGGCCGCGACAAGCGCTTGACGTTGTCGCCAATGTCCGGGCCACCGAAGCGGCCATCGAGGAATTGGCCGACCATACCCGCACCATCACGACCGACGACATCATTGACCTTCAGCACGTAATCGAGCCGCGGCTCGAACGCGGGCTGCGGCAGGAACAGAACTGGGTTGGTGGGTCGGGCTGGTCGCCGTTACGTGCAGCCTTCGTGCCGCCGCCCGAGACTGAGGTACCCCGACTCGTGGCCGACCTCGCACGATTCGTCTCTGACACGTCTGGAAATCCGGTCGTGCGGGCGGCAATTGCGCATGCCCAGTTCGAGACGATCCATCCCTTTATCGACGGCAACGGACGCACCGGGCGAGCGCTCATTCACACGGTCTTGCGCCGCGCCGACGCGCTCCGCAATGTGCTCATTCCGATCAGCACCGTGTTTGCCGGCAACACCGACGCGTACATTGCCGGGCTCACCGAGTACCGGGCCGATCCGCCGGGGTTTGATGATTGGGTGCTCGGATTCGCGCAGGCCACCGAGAAGGCCGCGGGCAATGCGGTGCGGCTCGCCGAAGATATCGCCGCTCTCGACCGCGAAGTCTTTGACCTGCTCGTCGCATTCCGTAGCGACGGCGGCTTGAGCCCCGCAGTTCCGCGGCGAGATGCGGTGGTGTTGCGCATCCTTGAGACGCTCGCCGCTGACCCGGTTCTCACGGCCGAATCCGTCAGCGCACGACTCGAGGTTTCGCCAGCAGCGGCGCATCGAGCACTCACACAGCTGGCTCAGGCTGGCATCCTCGGCCGCACCAAGGATCAGCGCGGACGCCTGGTGTGTTGGACCGCAGACCGCCACCTTGCGCTGGTGGCGTTCGTCGAACGCAATAATCGCATTGGTGGTGGTGACACCCGAGAGCGCAAGCCACGGCTCGGACCAGCGCGACCGTAACGCGCGAAATGACTTCAGAAAGCTGCGAGTACTGGTCGTCCGACCGGGCGGCTGAGGAGCACGCTCACCTCTGACGCCTAGGCTGGCCGGGTGGATGGAACTTCGACGTTTGGCGTAATCGGTGACTGGGCAGTCGCGGTCATGAACTGGCTCGGTGCCCCCGGCATCGGTCTCCTCGTGCTTGCCGAGAACCTCTTCCCGCCGATTCCATCCGAGGTGATTCTGCCGTTGGGTGGCTTCGCGGCCGCGAGCCCGAATGCCGCTTTCGGCTGGATTGAGGCGGTGCTTTGGGCCACGGCCGGTTCGGTGATCGGCGCGTATCTGCTTTACGGGCTCGGCGCTTGGCTCGGACATGACCGCACCGTGAAACTGCTGTCGATGCTGCCGCTCGTTGACGTTGACGACATTGACCGCACGATCAAGTGGTTCAACAAGTACGGCTACTGGACCGTGCTCTTCGGCCGCATGATCCCAATCTTTCGCTCGCTCATCTCGATTCCCGCCGGTGTTGAACGCATGAGCTGGTGGCGGTTTGGCCTCCTCACGCTCATCGGCTCGTCCGTGTGGAACACGATCTTTGTGTACGGCGGGTTCGTGCTCGGTGAAAACTGGACGGCGCTCGAGAGTGCGGCCGGTTGGCTGCAGCGGATCGTCATCGCGGTCGTGGTGTTGGTCGTGGTGGTCTATGTCGTGATCAAGACGCGCAAGTGGCTACGTCAGCGCCGCGAGGGCAAGGACCAGACCGAGAACCGCCCGCATCCCGAGGCGGCAGTCGACGGTAATCCCTTCGACACGAACGACTTTGTTGAGCCGGATGGCGGCAACAAGCAGTAGCCTTCGGCTCGCACACTGAGGCCTTCGGCCCGCACACTGCGGCGCGCGCTACACCGACCGCAGGCGGCGCCGCAGCAGGTCGATGCGTTGCTGTATCTGATGCGCCGTTGCCTGCCCTACCGCCGGTCCCCCGCAGGTGCGGCGCAACTCCGAGTGCACCGCTCCGTGCGGCTCACCACTTTGCCGGGCGTACAACCCGACGAGCGAGTTGAGCAGGGTCCGCTGTTCCTTGAGCGATCGATGCATGGGAATCACCGTCTCGTGACCGTCGCTGATCATGCCGCGGCCGCGAGCATCCTGGATGCGGGTCTGCTTCTGTGCGCGCTGCTCAAGCACCGCCGCGACCTCGTCGTGATCGAGGATGCCCGGAAGACCCAGGTACTCGAGTTCTTCGAGCGATCCGACCTCCGCCGCGAATCCGAAGTCTCCACCGTCATAGAGCACCTTGTCGAATTGAGCGTCCGACGAGATTGCTTGGAAGGTGTATTTCGTGAGCTCGTCTGAGGCTTTGTCTTCGCGTTCCGCCTCGGCGAGTTCACGCTCTTCGGCGGTGAGCCCATCCGCATCCTCGCCGTCGCCGCTCTCGCGGCGGTCAAGCGCGTGATCACGCTCGAGCTCAAGTGCATAGGCGAGCCCAGCGAGTTTCGGCACTGACGGGAGGAAGACACTGGCCGTCTCACCGCGGCGTCGGGCGCGCACGAAGCGGCCGATGGCCTGGGCAAAAAACAGTGGCGTTGACGAACTCGTGGCATAGACGCCTACAGCCAAGCGCGGCACATCGACACCCTCCGACACCATCCGTACGGCGACCATCCACCGTTCGTCTGAGGCCGAGAACGACGAGATGCGATCGGATGCGCCCTTGTCGTCGCTGAGGATCAGCGCGGGTTTGGTGCCGGTGAGGTATTCAAGGAGCTTCGCGTAACCGCGGGCAGCTTCATGGTCGGTGGCAATGACGAGACCAGCAGCATCCGGCACCTCGTGGCGCACCTCGGTGAGTCGCTGGTCGGCGGCACGCAGCACCTGCTGCATCCATTCGCCCTCGGGATCAAGCGCGGTGCGCCAGGCCTGTGCGGTGATGTCCTTGGTGTTGTCCTCGCCGAGGCCCGCCGACATCTCTTCGCCGGAGGTATCGCGCCAGCGCATCGACCCGGCATACGACATGAACAGCACCGGTCGCACGACGCCATCGCGCAGGGCGCGGCCGTAGCCATAGGTGTAGTCAGCGCGCGAAACGCGCACGCCAGCCGAGTCGGGCTCGTAGCGCACAAACGGGATGGGCGCAGCGTCAGAGCGGAAGGGTGTTCCGGTGAGCGAGAGCCGACGCTCAGCGTGCTCGTACGCCTCGCGCAGCGCATCGCCCCACGAAAGCGCGTCGCCACCGTGGTGCACCTCATCGAGAATCACCAGCGTGCGCGCCGCCGAGCAAATGTGCGCGTGCACGTACGGCTTCATCGACACCTGCGCATAGGTGACGGCAACACCGTGATACTCGCGCGAGAAGGCGCGCTGGCCGTTGGTGAACTTCGGGTCGAGCCTGATGCCAACCCGCGCCGCGGCCTCGGCCCACTGGGTTTTCAAGTGGTCAGTCGGAGCGACGACGATGACTCGGTTCACGGTGCCGCGACTGAGGAGTTCGGTCGCAAGTCGCAGCGCGAAGGTTGTCTTACCAGCGCCGGGGGTCGCGGAGGCAAGAAAGTCGCGCGGCTCGGTCTCGAAGTAGCGCTCAATCGCTTCCTGTTGCCAGGCACGCAGATTACCGGCGGTACCCCAGGGGGCGCGCCTCGGAAACGCCGGCGAAAGATGCTCGGCGGCGTAGGTGCCGACCTGGTGACCGCCCGGATTCGGGCGGAGTTCAGTCATTCGAGGCGTTCGCCTCCGCGTTGCGCTTTGACTCGGAATCGACAGCGCCGATCGGACCGAGTAACCAGTTGGCGACGCCCGCGCGCACGACGCGGTCCTGCGAGGGGTGGAAGATGCTCGCAGCGACATCGCGATAAAGGCGACCGAGTTCTGACGACGAGCGGAACGATGCGCCGCCCACGACCTCGAGTGCGTCGGCGACCGTGGCACGAGCGGCATTGGAGGCATCGTGCTTGGCCACCGTGAACCGCGGGAACCAGCTCGCGCCGTGGTTCGCAATCTCGTCAACATCGCGCGCGGTCGACTCGACGAGCGTGCGTGCGGCGAGCTGCCGCATCCCCATGCGCGCCACGAGGTCACGAATAGCCGGGTCGTCGGCATACGGGGCGCCCTCACGCGAGTGGCTCATGCGTCGGTGCGCCGACTCGATGGCAAGCTCGACCGCTCGGTCGCCGAGGCCGACATAGCAGGCGCCGATGAGCAAAAGGAAGTTCGCGAAGATGCCGAACACGAGGGGCGAACCGTTCGGACCGACTGGCGAATAGCCGATCACGCGTTCGGCAGGCACATGCACCCCAGACAGCGAGGTGGTGCAGGACTGCGTGGCGCGCATACCGACGGTGTCCCAATCGTCATGAATGTGGATGCCCTCGTCATCGCGACGGAGCATGGCGTGGACAAGTCGCGGCTCGTCGCCGGAATCATCGCGACCGAAGATCCAAAGCCGTGTCCACACCGGAGAGAGCGAGGTGAAGAACTTCGTGCCGGTGAAGGTGTAGCCGCCCTCGCCATCCGGCACTGCGGTCACGGTCGAATCAAAGGTGACGGAGTCATTGCCCGGCTCCGAAATGGCGAGGCCAATGACCTCGCCATTTGCGGCCTCCTTGGCCACCCAATCGAGCGAGTCATCACCACGAGCGCGCAACACGCGCGCGACCCCGGTCGTGATGAGGTGCATGTTCACTGCCAGCGCAGTCGACGGCGCGGCGGAAGCGAGCCGCGCCTGCATCCGGGCAGTTTGCTCAAGACTCAGGCCCAGGCCCCCGAACTCACGAGGCACGAGCAGCTTGAGATAACCGATTTCTCGAAGATCGTCGAGGTCAGCGGTGGGAAACTCGTTTTCGACGTCGTACCGCGAGGCCCGCTCGCGAAACGCAGCAAGCAGGTCATCGTCAAGCAGGACGCGGGGATCACTCGTGGGCATGTCATCTACGGTAACCCCAGCCTCCGACAGGCGTCGCTCGCAACTGCCCAGAATTCAGGAGTACAGCATGACAGAGCCCGACACGAGTAACGCGCCGACGCATCCCTGGCGTCGTTTCGTCGCGCTCGGTGATTCGTTTACCGAGGGCGTCGGTGACCCCGATCCCGATGCACCCAATGGTGTGCGCGGCTGGGCAGATCGTGTCGCTGAGCAACTTGCCCTTGGCTGCGACGACTTCGCCTACGCCAATCTCGCGGTGCGCGGGAAACTGCTTGCGCAAATCAGTGATGAGCAGGTCGAGCGTGCCATCGAACTCAAGCCCGATCTCATCACCATTAGTGCCGGCGGAAATGACCTCATTCGTCCCGGCGCCGACGCTGACATTGTGGCGGCTCGATTCGAGCGCATCGTCGAGCGGCTCGTGGCCACTGGCGCGACCGTGGTGCTCTTCACCGGCGTCGACACGAAGTTTTCGACGGTGGCCTTCCGCCGCATCCGGCCCGAGGTAGCGATCTACAACAGCAACCTTTGGAGCATCGCAAATCGTAATGGTTGCGTCGTCGTCGACCAATGGGGTTGCAAAGAAATTCAGAACACCCGGATGTGGGCCTCCGACCGCCTGCACCTCAATGAGTTTGGGCACCACCAGGTCGCGCGGCTCGTGCTCGCGGCGCTCCACGTCGACAACGAACTGCAACCCATGCAACCGGAACCGATGCGACCGCAACGCTGGCGAGAGGCACGGCGTGACGATCTCGTCTGGGCGCGTGAATTTGTTGTGCCGTGGCTCGGCCGTCGGCTCCGCGGGGTATCGAGTGGTGATTCGATCGAACCGAAGTATCCCGAACCTCGGGTGATTCGCGGGGCGATGAGGCGCGAGGGGCCGGTGGAGCCTGACCACGAGGCGCCCCCGACGCCCGACAGTCAGTAGCGTGTGGCGCGTTCGCATTGCGGCCTAGTTTGCGGTGCCCGCCCCGTCGAGGAGCGCATAGAGCGCGATGCCGCTCGTCGCCGCGACATTGAGCGAATCGACACCGTGCTGCATCGGAATAATCACCGTGCGATCTGCGGTTCGCAGCGCCGCGCGACTTAACCCATCCCCCTCGGTGCCGAGCATGAGTGCCACCCGTTCGGGACGCGAGGCGGCGTAGTCAGCGAGCGCAATCGCATCCGGGTCGAGTGCCAACGCCACCGTTTCGAAACCGGCCTCGGTGAACAGACTCTTGGCCGCATCCCACTTCGGCAACCTTGCCCAGGGAATCTGCAGCACTGTGCCCATCGAGACGCGCACGCTGCGGCGGTAGAGCGGGTCGGCGCAACGTTCGGTGACGAGCACCGCATCGGCGCCGAGGCCCGCGGCATTGCGAAAGGCGGCGCCCACATTGGTGTGATCGACGATGTCTTCGAGCACGAGAACCGTGCGAGCCCGCGCAAGAATCTCGGCCGCATCCGGCAACTCGGGTCGGTGCATGGCGGCGAGCACGCCCCGATGCATCTTGTAGCCGGTGATCGTTTCGAGCAAGGCCTCACTCCCGACATACACCGGGGTGTTGGGATGATCGGCGAGGAGGGCTTCGGCTTGGGGCAAGAACTTATCTTGCAAGAGCATCGAACGCGGCGCGTGCCCGGCATCGAGGGCGCGACGAATCACCTTCTCTGACTCCGCCATGTAGAGACCACCGGCTGGCTCAAGCTTTCGGCGCAGGGCAACGTCGGTGAGGCTCAGGTAATCTGCCAGTCCAGCGTCGGCGTGGTCGAGACTGGTGATCGGAATGATGCGCACCGGTCGAGTTTGTCATGATCGGTGCGGAAGGGATGCGTGATGACGAGCCTCGACGCCGCCCGCGCCGCCGGAATCGCGGCTGAGCAACTCGCGGAGTTTCTCGATGGCCGCCATGCCGCAGTCCTCACCGGTGCGGGTGTCTCGACCGATTCGGGCATCCCCGACTACCGCTCCCCCGGACGTCCGGTGCGGAACCCGATGACCTGGCAAGAGTTCGAGCGCTCCGACGAGCGGCGCCGTCGCTATTGGGCGGGCGCCGCGATCGGTTGGCCGAGGTTCGATCGCGCGCGACCAAACGCTGGGCATTTCGCGCTCGCCGAACTTGAGGCGGCGGAGCTCGTGACCGGGCTCGCGACGCAGAATATTGACGGGCTGCATCTGGAGGCAGGCTCGGCACGCGTGGTCGAGCTGCACGGCCACGTGCGCTCAGTCGCGTGCACAGTGTGCGGCGCGGTTGAATCGCGCGCGGCACTTTTGACCCGGATGCGTGCCGAAAATCCCGCGCTCGCAGCCGTCACGAGTGAGGTCGAAGGCAACCCAGACGGTGATGCCGCGATTCCCGAGACAGTGGTCGAGGCGTTTGAGGTACCGGTATGCCTGAACTGTGGTGGGATGCTCGCACCACAGGTCGTCATGTTCGGGCAGTTCGTGCCGCCGACGGCCACTGAAGCCGCCGGGCGCCTCATCGATGACGCCGATGCGCTGATCATCGCGGGTTCGTCGATGGTGGTGAATACGGGCATCCGCCTCTTGCACCGGGCGCAACGGCGCGGCCTGCCGGTGGCAGTAATTAATCGCGGACCGACGCGTGCTGACGAGGTTGCGACGCTGCGACTGGATGCGGGGACAAGCGAGGCGCTTGCTGGTGCCGCTGGGCTCCTGCTCGCGTAATTTGGCGCCATGCGGATGCGTTTGGCTCGGTAGTTGCGCGTGCAACTGTTAGTCTCGGTGATCATGACTACTCAACCGCAGCGCCTGCACCTCTGGCGTCGCCTGCACATCGACCTGCTCCGGCAGTCGACGATGTGCTGTCTGCGTTCGCGTTAGTATCTGCCCTCGATCACCTCGTGGTGGTCTACCATCGTGAGCTTCGTGCATCCGAGCGGTCGGATGCGTCGATCTGCTGACGATCTCTCCCCGCTCTCCACGCTTCTCTCCCGCGACACGAAGTGCGCGCACTCTGCGGCGCGTCGCTGACTGGGAGCGTCACCCCCCCAGTGGTGGGCGTGCATCCAAGCCAGGCCGCGTGCTCGCGGCGCTTACCCGTTTCGCGGCGTTGTCGCCGCGACTGTTGAAAGGATCACCTTGTCTAGTTCTCCAGCTGCGGCGCCGCCCGCACAGAAGAAGGCGCCGTCGCGCATCCCGTTCGGTGCGCGCGTACTCATTGGTCTCGCCCTCGGCATTCTGCTCGGTGCCGTCGCCCGTGTGTGGGACGTCGAATGGCTTGCCACCACCCTCGGCACCATCGGTTCGATCTTTGTGCAGGTGCTGCGCGTTGTCGTGGTGCCGCTGATCTTCGCGGCGATTGTGGTGTCGATCGTGCGCCTGCGTGGGGTTGCAAATGCGGCGAAGCTCGCGGTGTCGACGCTCGTGTGGTTCGCCATTACTGCGGCGATTTCAGTGGTCATTGGCATCACCATTGGCCTGCTCACGAACCCGGGCGCGAATGCGACGCTGAGCCTCGAGGGTGCTGAGGCGCCTGAGCGCACGGGTGGCTGGCTTGACTTCCTCAAGTCGATCGTGCCGGCGAACTTCCTCGGTGCCGGCACGAACGATTCGGGCCTCACCTTCAACGTCTTGCAGATTCTCGTGCTCGCAATCGCCATTGGTGCCGCGGCGCTCGCTATCGGCGAGAAGGCGCAGCCGTTCGTGAAGTTCACTGAAGCGGTGCTCGAGATCTTCTCGAAGCTGGTGTGGTGGGTGATTCTGCTCTCGCCGATCGGTGGTGGTGCACTCATCGGTCGCGCGGTTGCAGACTACGGTTGGGACCTCATTGCGCCCCTCGCGGTGTTTACGTTTGACGTCTACCTCGGCTGCGCAATCGTCATGTTTATCGTGTACCCGGTGATTGCGCGGATGCACGGCCTGCGTGCCGGCCGCTTCTTCGCGGGTGCGTGGCCGGCGATTCAGTTCGCCTTCGTGTCGCGCTCGTCGATTGGCACGCTGCCGCTCACGATGCGCGTCACGACCGAGCAGCTCGGCGTGCCGAAGGAATACGCTTCGTTCGCGGTGCCGCTTGGTGCGACGACGAAGATGGATGGATGCGCGTCGATTTACCCGGCGCTCGCCGCGATTACTGTGGCGCAGCTTTTCGGCGTGCAGTTGGAGCTGCACCACTACCTGCTGATCGCGTTTGTGGCGGTGGTTGGCTCGGCCGCGACGGCGGGTCTCACGGGTGCGATCGTGATGCTCACGCTGACGCTGTCGACGCTCGGACTGCCGCTTGAGGGCGTTGGACTCTTGCTCGCGATCGACCCGATACTCGACATGGCGCGCACGGCGACGAACGTTGCGGGTCAGGCACTCGTGCCGACCATCGTGGCGAAGCGTGCCGGCATCCTCGATGAGGATCGCTACAACAACTCGAAGTTTGTGGAGAACCCGGAGCCGGAGCTCGTGCGTAGCTAGGCGGTGCTGTTTCAGACTCGCGAACGTGGCGGTGTCGGAGGCTCATGATGGGATGCAGTGTGTTCCAGATGAGCTCTCGGCATCGCCACGATTTACGTTACGAAACCTACGAGATTGCTTTGCGAAAACAGTTGCGTAACCTCAACACCATCGGCTAATCTAGAACATAAGTTCGATTCACGTGCGAGGTTGAGTTGCTCTCAACCTCGGTTCCACCCAGCTCCATCACTGCTGTTTCTTGTTCGTAGATGCTTTGGTTCGCTGCACTGCTGGGAGGTGCAAAGGATGAACAACCGCGACAAAACCGCGCCGTTGATCGATTTCGCACGTGCTCGACGCGAACTGCTCACCGCAATCGAAGCGAATCACCGGGCGCGTGCCATCGCCGATGCGATTGAGTCGGCGCTGCTGTGCACGGCGTTTGAGATCTGCGTAGCGGCGAAACAGGGCGAGTCGTCCCGAGCGCTCGACAATGAGTTGCGTTCGATCGCCGCCGAGATAGGCATGCTCACGCGGCGGAGTGAGCGCACTATCCTCGCGCGTATCGATGAGGCGGCCGAGATTCATCGAAACTTCCCGTCGGTGGCCAAGGCACTGTTGCTCGGCGAGATTGACGTGGCGCACGCGCGAGTGATCGCCCGGTGCGGCGCTCCCCTGCAGGCGGCGGAGTCTCGGAGTGAATATGAGCAGCTGGCGATCGATCAGGCGGCGCAAACGACGCCGGGGCGGTTAGAGAAGTCTGCCCGGCGATTTGCTGCTGAGCTCGAACCGGAAGTCGTTGCTGAGCGCCAACAGCGAGCTCGGCGGGAACGAGGAGTTCGGGTGACCGATCTTGAAGACGGTATGTCGCTGCTGATTGCCGAGTTGCCCTCGGTATTCGCGCATGCCATTCATGACCGGCTCACCGAACTCGCACGCGTCAACGCTCGCGAACGCAAGGCATCGATGGATGCATTTGGTCGCGTCGTGTCTGGCGACGGCGCCCCTCCCTCGCATAGTGATGTCCGTGCTGGTGTGGGCAAGAACGTCCGTCTTGATGAGGAAGATGGCACGAACGAGCGTGATGTTCTGGAGGGGTCGAGTGCGGCCGGGGAATCTAATCGGAACAGCGCGGCTGCAGATGTAGACGCCAGAGATCTAGACGCCAGAGATCTAGACGCCAGAGATCTAGACGCCGGAGATCTAGACGCCAGAGATTTAGACGACACAGGCGATGGCCGAAATTCCGACGACCGGAACTTCGACGACCGGAACGCCAGCAACCCGAACTCTGACGACCGGAACTTTGACGCGGTTCGCGCCGATGCGCTTGCTGATCTCTTGCTCGCTGGCTTCGTGCCGACCGACTCAGCACACTCTGCGCTCAACTCGATCCAGGCTCGAGTGGCAATCACTGTGCCAGTACTTGCTGCTATCGGTGCATCCGACGAGCCTGCGGTACTCGACGGTACCGGGCCGATTCCGCTCGACATCGCAATGGCACTTTGCGGCGCGGCCGCGCTGTGGACGCGAATCCTGACCGATCCAATCTCGGGAGAGGCGATTGCCGCTGACACCTACCGGCCCTCAGCCGCCTTGCGCAGGTTTATTGAGTCGCGGGATCAGCACTGTCGTGCTCCGGGTTGTCGCCGCCCGGCTCGCGATGCCGATCTAGATCACACCATCGAGTGGATCGCTGGCGGCAGGACGACGCACGACAATCTCTCGGCGCTGTGTCGCGCGCATCACACGATGAAGCACCGCGGTTGGAATTTGCGTCAGACTTCGCGCGGCGAGCTCGAGTGGACCTCGCCAAATGGCCGCATCTATGCGGACCGGCCGGGTCGAATCGCGAAACCTTGGAACGAGCAGCGCTTGACCGAGGCCACCGGCACCCGATCGATAGGCAGTGAATCAACAATCGTCGAGTCAACCAGGCAGGTTCCAGATCCTCCAAGAGTCTGGTTCAAGCCGACTCAACCGCAACAGGATGACGACGAGCCGCCACCGTTCTAGTCCCCATCTCCCCGGCAACGAGCGCTCGGTCCAAGAGCGCGTCAACGGAAGGCACTCAGCGAGCTATTGTTGCGCGTCCTCGACGAGGCGAGCCAACGCATCCTCGAGCTGTTCTGCGCCTTCACTGACGCGAATGTCCAGCCCTATCGTCCGTGGTTCCGCCAGCACGAGCTGCAACAACTTCGCCACATCCGAGCGTCGCGTCTTCGCCCCACGCCCGACACTCCGGAAAGACAACTCACCGCATCCCGTGGGCGCATCGTCGGTGAGCATGCCCGGCTTCACAATGGTTCAGTCGAGGGCTTCCTCACGGAGTGCTTCATCGGCAGCGCGTTTCGCATCCCAATACGCAGCGAACACCTCGTCGGTTCCGGTCGGCACGGGATCCTCCGCGCCAATGAAACTGATCTGCACGAAGCGCGTCACCCCGGCTTCGACGGCCGTTCGCATGGACTTCACCGAACCTTCAAAATCCACCGTATGCTTCCGCGTGGCGCCTGAGCCGGGGCCAGCACCGGCCGCAAACACGACCGCATCGCATCCGCTGAGCGCGCCAGCCAGCTCAGTCGTCGCGGCCTGCTCCAAATCGCACACCACCGGTTCCGCACCGAGCTCGCGCAGCGAGTCCACCTGCTCGGCATTGCGCACAATCGACCGAACAGCACTGCCCTCGTCGACGAGAAGCTCGGTCAGCATCCGAGCAATCTGCCCATTCCCACCAACGATGGCGACGGTCGAAGTCATCTCACTGCACTCTTTCGCGGTTTTCCATTCGAGGCTTCTACTTGATGTGTTCGCGCAGCACCCTAGCGAGCGCAAGTGGGGTCTCGTAGTGAATGAGATGTCCCACTCCCCCAATGACCTGCAGTGTCGACCCAGGCATCGCCGCGTGCAAGCGACGCGATGCCGGCAACGGCGCGATGGCGTCCTTTTCGCCGACGACGAGAAGTGTGCCTTCGGGAAACTCGCTACTGTGCGCGCGAATGTCGTCAGATACTGACGCCCGAAACGCATCCAGTAGCGACTCGCGCGACACGAACTCCGAGAAGTGATCAGCGTGCTGCCGGTGAATCCACGCCCGCAACGCCCGCGACTTCGTCACCGCCATCACTTCGCTCATCACCCGGGTAATGAGCCCTGAACTCAGCAAAGCATTCCCGAGCCCGCGCGGCAGACGTGCCCCCATCCAGTAATAGAAGATCGCGAGGTTGGTCATGACCCGATCCGGACCAGTAAGCGCATTCTCGGCAATCGGATTCACGAGCACGATCCGTCGCGGCGCCAACGCCGCGACCTGTCGCGCCACCACGAGCGAACCAAACGAGTGTCCGAGCACGACAGCTCGAGCATCCGGGTCGAGCGCATCGAGCAACTCACGCAACCACGTCGCGTAGGCATCCAGCGAGTGCTCCACAGCAAACACAGCCGACTCACCAAAGCCAGGAAGATCGGGCGCGATGAACCTCACCTCGGGCATCGCCGCGACGAGCGAAAGCAGCCCGTGATGGGTTCCACGGAAGCCGTGAACGAGCACAATCGTCTCAGGTGCATCGTTCGCCCCATACTCCCAGATAGCAGTCCGGGCACCGCCAATCATCAGTGAACTCCGACGCACGGGAATGTCGGCAAGGGCGATTTCGAGGGGGTTGTGGAGGCGCATCGTGGAAAAGTGTACGGAGCCCGGCCCAAAGTAGGCCGCGAAACCAGAGAAGCCGCAAGAAAGGAACTCGAGATGAGCTATGGCGCACCCATGATGCTCCCCGGACTCCAGCGCGACGAGCACTGGTACAAGCGAGGTGTGTACTACGAGGTCCTCGTCGGCTCCTACGCCGACTCGAACGGTGACGGCACCGGCGATTTTCAGGGCCTCATTTCTAAGCTCGACTATCTGCAGTGGCTCGGCATCGACGTCTTATGGGTCCCGCCGTTCTTCGAATCACCGCTGCGCGATGACGGCTACGACGTCGCTGACTACCGCAAGGTGCTCCCCGACTACGGCACCATCGATGACTTCCGCGAGCTTGTCTCGAAGGCACACGCCCGCAATATGCGCGTGCTCATCGACATCGTCATCAACCACACGTCCGACCAGCACGAGTGGTTCCAGCAGTCACGTGAGCACCCGGACGGTCCTTACGGCGACTACTACGTCTGGAGCGACACCGACGACAAGTACCGCGATTACCGCATCATCTTCGTCGACACCGAAGAATCGAACTGGACCTTCGACCCGGTCCGCCGCCAGTTTTTCTTCCACCGCTTCTTCTCGCACCAGCCCGACCTCAACTTTGAATCGCCAAACGTTCAGCGTGAGGTTTTCGACATCGTGCGATTCTGGCTCGATCTTGGCGTCGACGGCTGCCGACTCGATGCCATCCCCTACCTCTTCGAATCCGAGGAGGGCAATGGCGAGGGAGAGCCCGAAACCCACGAGTTTCTCACCCGCCTGCGGGCCATGGTCGACGACGAATACCCCGGCCGCATCCTGCTCGCGGAGGCAAACCAATGGCCCGAAGAAGTCGTCGACTTCTTCGGCACCGAAGAAGAGCCCGAATGCCACATGGCGTTCGACTTCCCCACCATGCCGCGCATCTACTACGCACTGCGCTCGGGCAACAAGACCGAACTCGAGTCGATCCTGAGCCAGCAGCTCGAGATCCCGCCAACGGCCACCTGGGGCGTCTTCCTCCGCAACCACGACGAGCTCACCCTCGAAATGGTGGATGAGGAGTATCGCCAGACCATGTACGGCTGGTACGCCTATGACCCGAGGATGCGCGTCAACGTCGGCATCCGCCGTCGCCTCGCCTCGCTCCTCGAAAACTCGCTTGATGAGATCAAGCTCGCCAACGCAATCCTGCTCTCGCTTAAGGGCTCGCCGATTCTCTACTACGGCGACGAGATCGGCATGGGCGACAACATCTGGCTCGACGACCGCGACGCCTCACGTACGCCAATGCAGTGGTCGCCCGACCGCAATGCCGGATTCTCGAGCGCCGACCCCGGCAAGCTCGCCCGGCCCGTCGTGCAATCGCTCGTCTACAACTACGGTCACGTCAACGTCGAGGCGCAGATGGCGCAATCGGGCTCGCTCCTGCATTGGATGCGGAACATGCTCTACCTGCGCCGCCAGCATCCGGTCTTCGGCATGGGTGGGCTGACCGTCGCAAGCACCTCGCACGAGTCGGTCCTCGCCTATGTGCGCGACTACCAGGGTGAGGCGAGCCATCGTCACGGTGGTGACCGGCGCGAGCGCATCCTCTGCGTCTTCTCATTCGCCGACACCCCGACCCAGGCGACCATCGACCTGCCCGCTGACGCCGGCGCGCGCCTATTTGACCTCTTCGGCGGCCAAGAATTTCCGCGCGTCGGTGCGGATGGCCGCGTCACCCTGACCTTTGGTGCTAAGCAGTTCTATTGGCTCTACGTTGCCGACCCCGAGTTCGTGGATACCGCAACGAACGCCATCTCGATCATTCGCACTGACGAGGATGCGCCGCAGCCGCTCCACCACATTGACACCGCTGATTCTGCCTAAGGAGCCCCGATGACCTGGATGAGCCGCGTGGCCGTGTTCGACACCGAGACCACAGGTATTGATCCGCGTGAAGCGCGGCTTGTCACTGCCTTCGTGGGCATCATCGATGAGCACGGTGAGATTGAGCGCGGCACGGATTGGCTTGCCGATCCGGGCGTCGAGATTCCCGAAGCGGCGGCCGCCGTGCACGGGGTTACCACCGAGATGGCGCGTGAGAATGGCGAGCCAGCCGCCGAGGTCATCGCCAAAGTGCGCGCCTCGCTCGACTGGATCGCCCGCAATCGCCTGCCGCTTGTGATCTACAACGCGCCCTTCGACCTCACTCTGCTCGCCGCGGAATGCCGTCGCTACGGCATTGAACCGCCGGTGCTCGGGCCCCAGGTGATTGACCCACTCGTCATCGACAAGGCGGTCGACCGCTACCGCAAGGGCAAGCGCGCGCTCGGAGATGCGGCCACCGTGTACGGTGTCGAGCTTCTCGATGCGCACGATGCTGCCGATGACGCCGTGGCGGCAGGTCGCGTTGCCCTCGCGATGGCGGCGAAGTATCCGGATGAACTTGGTGTCGCGCTCGAGGAACTCCACGCCAAGCAGGTGGCCTGGGCGGATGCGCAAGCGGCCGACTTCGAAGACTACATGCGTCGTCAGCGTGACCCGAACTTCACCGTGGAGCGTGGCTGGCCGGTGCGGGGCTAACTCCGGTCGACGGGGCTAGCTCCCCTCGACATCGAGCGGATGCGCAATCTCGTCGGCCGTGAAGCGCCCGGCAAGCCACACCACGATGGTCGACACGACGGAGATCGCACCGACACCGATGAAGATCCACTCGATCGGAACTGCCTTCGCAACGGGACCGACGAGGGCCATCGACAGCGGCATGAACGCGAGCGATACGAAGAAGTCGAGGCTCGAGACGCGTCCCAGCATGTGACGGGGCACTCGTCGCTGCAGCAGGGTGCCCCAAATCACGCCGCCGATGCCGCCGGTGGCGCCCACGATCACGGCGATCACGATGAGGTGCCAGAGCTCGGTGGCAAGCCCGAACGCCGCAAAGAGTCCGAGCGGGAGCCCCCAACTCATGAGCATGAGAGTCAAGTAGCGACGAGGCAGTCGTCCCGACGCCATGATGAGGGAGCCCACGGCAGCGCCGACGCCGAATGCCGCGAGCACGAGTCCGAACGAGTCGGAGCCAAGCCCGAGCCGATCGCGCAAGAGGAACGGTGTGAGCACCTCAAACGGCCCGACGTAGACGAACACGATGAGGCATGACCAGGCGAGCGTCCAGGCGAGCCAGGGCGTGCGCACGGTGAAGCGCACGGCCTCGACGAGGTCTTGCCAGACCGTGGTCGTCGCGCCCGCAGCGGCAGTTGAATTCGACTCGGCGGTGTCGGCTGCAGACAAGGCGTCGGCTGCCGACCGAACTCCAGCCTCCGCTTCCGCTGCCGCTCCGGGGTCAGCCTCCTGCGCATGTGCGATCGGAATCGGGCAAGTTCGTGGTGACGTGGTCGTGGCGAGCCCAACGACATCAGGCGCGGCCGGCTTCCCCTCATCCACCCGAGGGTGCAGGCGAAACAGGCTCACAAATGCAATCACATGACAGAGCGCGATCCACATGATCGCGGTGCCCGGCGAGATCGCCGCCGTGATCGTGCCGGCAAGCGCGGGGCCAGCTGCTTGCATGAGCACCGGCCGCCCCATCCCCTCGAGCCCGTTGGCCGCGAGCAACTCGTCTTCGGGCAGGATGCTCGGCAGAATCGCCGAGTACGCCGGGAAGAAGAACCCGGTCGCGGCGCCGAGCATCGCGCCCGTGACCGCGAGGTGCCACACCTCGACGAGACCAATTGCGCTGAGAATCGCGCTCGACCCCACCGCGATCACATTGAGTAGCTCAACCCCGCGCAAAATCCACCGCCGAGGCAGGCGGTCCGCCGCAATGCCACCGAGCACCGCCGTCGTGATGAGGCCGACAGCCGTTGCCGTGCCGACCAGTGAGAGCGCGATCTCATCGCCACCGAGTTCGATGACTTCGTAGACCATCGCGACGGCCCACATGCCAGAGCCAAACAGCGAGACCGCCATAGCCAACGCGAGGATGCGGTAATCCGACGATCGGAACGGCCGCAGCGCACGTGGGAGCTGTCGAGTCATGAGGTACCTTCCTAGGCAGAAACACGACGGCGGCGTTCCCCGAGGGGAACACCGCCGTCATACGAGCATTGCTCGCTCGCCCTTGGTTGGGCGTGGAAGGACTAGTCCTTCTTGGCGCCCGAACCGAACTTGGCGTAGCGGTTCTTGAACTTCTCGACGCGACCGGCCGAGTCGAGGATGCGCTGCTTACCCGTGTAG
The DNA here is from genome assembly GCF_003865375.1 of Gulosibacter macacae. GTDB lineage: Bacteria > Actinomycetota > Actinomycetes > Actinomycetales > Microbacteriaceae > Gulosibacter > Gulosibacter macacae. Next base: position 58,339 of record NZ_RQVS01000005.1, read on the forward strand.
AACGGGTGCGAGGCGCTCGAGATTTCGACGTCAAGGACCGGGTAGACGTTGCCGTCTTCCCACTCAACGGTCTTCTCGCTGGTGACCGTCGAACGGGTGAGGAACTTCTCGCCCGATGCGAGGTCGTTGAACACCACGTAGTGGTAGTCCGGGTGGATTTCTGACTTCATCGGGTTACCTTCTTCATGAAGTGAACGTTGAATACGGAGTGTGCACGGTGCGCCGCCCGTTGAAACTGCCACTGCAATTGCATCTCGGGCGACCGCAGATCTCGACGATCGCGGGAGGCGACACTTCGAGCCGTGGCAAGCCAAGGATCGAGCATAGCACCCAAGTGACGACTCACGGAAGTCGCAATGGCGTGTCGCTCACCAGGTTTGCCGCAGTGTTCCCCAGTCGCCGTGCCAAGATGCTGGCTGGCTTGCCGGCTGGCTAGCTCACTGCCCGCGCGGTGTAGCGACCATCCTGCTCATTCACCTGCAGTGGCAAGCCGAAGGTCTCGCTGAGGTTTGCCGCCGTGATGGTCTCGGCAAGTGGTCCCGCGGCCACGATGCGACCCTCACGCAAGAGCAGTGCGTGCGTGATGCCCACGGGAATCTCTTCCACGTGGTGGGTCACCATGATGATCGCCGGGGCGAAATCACTCGCGGCATACTCCGACAGGGATGCGAGCAAGCTCTCGCGAGCACCGAGGTCAAGCGAGGCGCTCGGCTCGTCGAGCAGGAGCAGCTCTGGATCGGTCATCACCGCGCGGGCGGTAAGCGTGCGCTTCTGCTCACCATCGGAGAGCGTGCCGAACAGTCGATCCGCGAAGCCGCTCAATTGCCACTCATCGAGCACCGCCTCGGCCTGCTCGCGGTCAATTTCGTCGTACGACTCGTTCCAGCGGCCGGTGACTCCGTAGCTTGCGGTCATCACCGCATCCGCTACGAGCTCTTCGCCCGGCAATTGTCGAGCCATGGCGGTTGATGCGATACCGATGCGCGGACGCAATTCGAACACATCCGTGCGACCCAACCGCTCCCCAAGCACCTCAACTGAGCCGCTCGAAGGATGCAGCTGGGCAGCTGCGAGATTGAGGATCGTCGACTTCCCGGCTCCGTTAGGACCCAGGATCACCCAGCGGTCGGTTTCTTCGACCGTCCAGTTGAGGCCATCGAGGATGGGGCGCCCGGAACGGACAACGCGAACGTCGGAGAACTTGACGACTTCAGACATGCGGCCAGGCTACCGGCTTAGCCCTCAATGAGTTCGCGATACAGCGCCTGTGTCTGCTCGGAAATGCGCTTCCAGGTGAACTCCTGCTCGACGCGCTCACGTCCCGCGCGGCCGTACTCGGCCGCCTTCTCGGGGTCGGCGAGCACTTCGTTCAATGTCGCAGCCAGGTCAGCAACAAACTTGTCCGGGTCAATCGGCGTGCCGGTGCCGTCCTGCACCTGTTCGATCGGCACGATGCGTCCGGTCGCGCCATCAAGCACGACCTCAGGGATGCCACCGGTGCCGCTGCCGACAACTGCGGTGCCGCAGGCCATTGCCTCGAGGTTGACGATGCCGAGCGGCTCGTAGATTGATGGGCACATGAACACCTGTGCTTGCGTGAGGAGCGCCATGATCTGGGGGCGCGGAAGGTGCTCGCTGATCCAGTGCACACCATCGCGCTCCTGCTGCAACTCGGTGACCAAGCCCCGCACCTCGGCTTCGATCTCCTTCGTGTCGGGTGCGCCAGCACAGAGCACGATCTGCACATCCTCGGGAAGCTCGCGGAGCGCACGCAGGAGGTACGGCAGGCCCTTCTGGCGGGTGATGCGGCCGACGAAGATCACCGAGCGACGGTCGGGGTCAATGCCAAGTGAGCGCACGAACTCCGGGTCGTTGACGGGTTGCCACTCGTCAATGTCGATGCCGTTATAGATCGTCACGACCTTGGCGGGGTCGAGCTGCGGGTACGAGCGCAGAATGTCGTTCCGCATCCCGTTCGATACCGCAATGATGCGGTCAGCGTTCGTGTAGGCGTCCCGCTCCATCCAGCTCGACAAACGGTAGCCGCCGCCAAGCTGCTCTGCCTTCCACGGTCGCAGCGGCTCGAGCGAGTGCGCCGAAATCACATGCGGGATGCCGTGCAGGTACTTGGCAACGTTGCCAGCCTGGTTCGCATACCAGGTGTGTGAATGCACGAGGTCGGCACCCTCAACATCGGCGGCGATGCGCAGGTCAGTGCCAAGGAAGCCGAGTGCCGCGTTCGCATCGGCGAGGTCAGCCGGCGTCTCATAGGCGTAGGTGTTTGCTTCATCACGCGGCTCACCGAAGCAGCGGACGACGACGTCAATGTCCTCGCGCATGGCCTTCACGAGCTCGGTGACGTGCACCCCCGCTCCCCCGTAGACAGCTGGCGGATACTCACGGGAAATGACGTCAACTCGCATGCCGCCAGCGTACGTGAGCAAGGTAGAGAAATAGTTCACAAATTGCCTTTAGAGTGGCGGCATGGCACTGGGGCAAAGCAAAAAGAAGATCTTCGGGATCGTATTGGCTGGTGGCGAGGGCAAGCGCCTGATGCCGCTCACGGCAGATCGGGCAAAGCCCGCAGTGCCGTTCGCGGGGCAATATCGCCTCATCGATTTCGCGCTCGCGAACCTCATCAACTCGGGTCTTGACCAAATCGTCGTGCTGACGCAGTACAAGTCGCACTCGCTCGACCGTCATATTTCGCAGACCTGGCGCCTGCCGGCCATGCTCGGTGCGTACGTATCGACGGTTCCAGCGCAGCAGCGTCGCGGTAAGCACTGGTTCTCGGGCTCGGCTGACGCGATCTTCCAGTCGCTCAACCTCATCCACGACGAGAAGCCCGACATCGTTGTCGTGGTCGGTGCCGACCACGTCTACCGCATGGACTTCTCACAAATGATCGAGCAACACATTGCGTCGGGCCTCGGCGCCACGGTTGCGGCAATTCGTCAGCCGATTGAAATGTCGAAGTCATTCGGTGTGATTGATGTTGACCCCGAAAACCCGACGCGAATTCGAGAATTCCTCGAAAAGCCGGAAACGATCGACGGACTGCCCGACAGCCCCAACGAAATCCTCGCGTCAATGGGTAACTACGTATTCGACGCCGACAAACTCGTCGACTACGTCACCCGCGACTCCGAGAACGAAACCTCGAAGAAAGACATGGGCGGCGACATCATCCCCGCCTTTGTCGAGGCAAACGACTGTGGTGTCTACGACTTCATCAACAACGATGTGCCGGGATCAACGCCGCGTGACCGCGACTACTGGCGCGACGTCGGTACCATCGACTCGTTCTACGAGGCCCACATGGACCTCATCGCGACGCTGCCGATCTTCAACCTCTACAACGAGAAGTGGCCGATCATGTCGCAGCAGCTCAACTCGCCGCCGGCGAAGTTCGTGCGCGACGGCCGCGGTTCGACCGGCACCATGATCGACTCGATCATCTCGCTGGGTTCGGTGATCTCAGGGGCCCACATTGAGCGTTCGGTGCTCGGCCCATGGACGCGGGTGATGAGTGGCGCACTCGTCGTTGACTCGGTCACCTTTGATCGCGTGCAGGTTGAGCAGGGTGCGGTCGTGCGTCGCGCCATCCTCGACAAGAACGTGCGCGTCTGCGAGGGCGCTTCGGTCGGTGTCGACCGAGCGGCCGATGAGGCGCGTGGCTTCACGGTCACCGAATCCGGTCTCACGGTGGTGCCGAAGAACGCAGTGGTTACCCGTTGAGCGTGCAGGGACTCCGCCTCGAACCGCCGGTTGGGCTCGGGGCGGTAACCCCGGGCGCGCGTTTCCTCGTGGTGCTCGACGTTGACTCGACCCTCATCGAAGATGAGGTCATCGAACTCGTCGCCGACTACGCCGGTGTGCGCGACGAGGTCGCCGAAGTCACAGAACGTGCCATGCGCGGTGAACTCGACTTTGAAGGTTCGTTGCGGGCGCGCGTGGAACTCCTTCGTGGCGTCACGCTCGAGCAGGTTGGCGAAGTGCGCAATCGCATCACCGTTACTCAGGGCGTGCCCGAGATGATCGCAGCCGTGCACGAGCGCGGCGGCCGGGTCGCCGCAGTCTCTGGCGGCTTCCACGAGGTGCTCGATCCGCTCGCTGAGCACCTTGGCCTCGACCTCTGGCGTGCGAACCGTTTTGCCGTTGACGAGCAGGGCGCACTCACCGGCGAGGTGGATGGGCCCATCATCGGCAAACAGGCCAAGCTCCTCACCCTGCGTTCCTGGGCCCACGCACTTGACGTGCCCATGGAACGCACCATGGCCGTCGGTGACGGTGCCAACGACCTGGGGATGATGTCGATCGCCGGCATCTCGGTGGCCTTTGACGCGAAGCCAGTCGTGCGCGCCGAGGCCTCAGTAGTCTTGCGCGACCGCGATATGCGTCAGCTCATCCCGATGTTGCCGTAACACACCCGTCAGCTGAGGTTCTCGAGGCGCATTGGTTGCGCACCGAGAACCTCAGCCGACACTCGCTTCCCGACTAGTGCCCCATGCCGAGGCCGCCGTCGACCGGAATCACCGCACCCGACACATAGGCGGCATCATCCGAGGCGAGCCAGCGCACGGTCTTCGCGATTTCATCCACGCGGCCAAAGCGACCCGCCGGAATCGTCTCGAGGTACTGCTTCTGCGTCGCCTCGGGCAGCACTGCCGTCATCTCAGTTTCGATGAAGCCCGGCGCCACCACATTGGCGGTGATACCGCGGCCGCCGAGCTCGCGCGTGAGTGAACGCGCCATACCCACGAGGCCCGCCTTCGATGACGAGTAGTTGATCTGTCCGGGCGAACCATAGAGGCCGACCACCGACGAAATGAGCACCACGCGACCGAAGCGAGCCTTGAGCATCCCCTTCGAAGCACGCTTGATTACCCGAAATGCACCCGTGAGGTTCGTGTCGATGACGTCGGTGAAGTCCTCTTCACTCATGCGCAGCAGTAGCGTGTCCTTCGTCACCCCCGCATTCGCGACCACAACCTCGACCGTGCCGAGTTCGGCCTCGATCTGCGAGAACGCCGCATCAATCGACGCGGCATCGGTGACATCGGCGGCCACCGTGAGCGCACCTTCAGGGCCTCCCTCCCCCGAACGCGACGTCACGGCGACGCGATAGCCAGCGGCAATGAGGTCCTCGGCAATCGCCCGGCCAATACCGCGGTTACCACCGGTAACGAGGGCCACGCGGCCCGATTCGGCCGTGCCATTCACGTTGGCTTGCTCGGTCATAGTGCTCCTCGCGCTCATCCGCTGAAACCGGTCTGAATGCCGGTCATATTCTGCCCATCCTACGCGGGGGCGGAGTAGGCTGGACTGGTCGGACGGAGCAAGTCGAACACCCATGAGCAAGCAGGTGACCAACATCACCTCAATGGCCGAATCGGCCGAAGAGGAGCGTCAGGCGCGCATGCGCCAATACCTGCTCACGATGGCGTTCCGCACGGCCTGTGTAGTGCTCATGGTGTTTGTGCGTGGTCCGCTGATTTGGTTCATTGCGGCAGGAGCAATTTTCCTGCCGTGGATCGCTGTGGTCCTCGTAAACCACATCAAAGAGCGCCGGCGCCGGGATGTGGAACGTCCCGACGTTGGCGCAATCGAGATTTATCGGCCGCCCGTCAGCGCTGACGATTGGGCGCGAGCCGCACACGAACACTCCACACAGGATTACAAGGAGCAAAACCAATGAGCTCGGGCGAATTCGATCTGCGGATGCGCTTGCGCGCCGGAGAGGGCGCCTTCGCACCCGCGGTGAGTTGCTCACGCGCGCAGTGCGATCACCCGGCGGTGCATCGCATCGAGTGGCGCAACCCGCGCATCCACGAAGCTGACCGAGTAAAAATCTGGCTGGCTTGCGAGGCCCACTTCGACTTCTTGCTCGGATTCTTGGCCTCGCGCGACTTCCCCGTGCGGGTGCACGCGGTCAGTGATCCAGTCAATGAGGAGCCGATTGTATGAGTTCGCGTCGCCAAGGCTGGCGGTTTCTGCTTTCGCGACGATGGGTGAGCTACTTCGTGCTCATGGTGATCTTCGCGATCGCCTGCGGTTTTCTTTCACACTGGCAGTTCGACCGCCGCGACGAGCGGGTGGATGAGAACCACAAGGTCGCAGTGAACTACGACGCCGAGCCGGTGCCGATCGCCGAAGCCCTCCCCACGCGTGATGCCTACAGCGACGCGCAGGAATGGCTCCCGGTGGAACTCACTGGCGAGTATCTCCTCGAAGAACAGGTGCTCGCCCGCGCGCGGCCGAAGGACGGCATGCCCGGTTTCGAGATCCTCACGCCTTTCCGCACGAACACCGGCGAGATCTTCATCGTCAACCGCGGCTGGATTCCGACCGGTGCCGCCCAGGACGATCCTGATCACATTCCGGCAGCGCCTGAGGGTGAGCTCACGGTGACGGTGAGACTCAAGCCAGGTGAGCCCGAGATTCCAGGGCGATCTGCGCCGGCGGGGCAGATCGCCACGATCAACCTGCCGACGCTCAACGAATGGCTTGGCGGCAATGTCTACACCGGTGCCTATGGCTTGTTGCGCTCCGAGTCGGTCGCAGCTGAGACCGGTGCGCTCACGCCGAAACCGCAACCCACCGAGGGCAACCATCTCAGCTACGCCGTGCAGTGGATCATCTTCGCGGTGATCGCCCTGGTCGGTCTCGTTTACGGCATCCGTGAGGAGTTCCGAGAGCGCAACGAATCCGATCCGCGCGTGATCGCGGCGCGGAAGCGCGAGCGCGAACGCAAGCAGCGCCGTGGTCCGAGCGATGCAGACGAAGAGGATGCGCTCATTGCGGAGCTCGAGCAGGAAGCTGGCGCGGGCGCGCGCTAGCGCCTAGGTACGCTCGGCCCGGCTAGTTCATCTCGATGAGATCGAAGTAGTCCGGTGTCCAAAGATCCTCAATCGCCTCCGGCATGATGAGCACCCGCTCGGGATTCAGCGCTTCGACCGCACCCTCATCGTGCGAGACGAGCACGACCGCGCCCTCGTAATGCGCCAACGCATCCAGAATCTGTTCGCGTGAGGCCGGGTCGAGGTTGTTCGTCGGCTCGTCGAGCAGCAGCACATTCGCGCTCGAAACCACGAGCATGGCGAGCGCGAGACGCGTCTTCTCGCCGCCAGAAAGCACGCCAGCGGGCTTATGCACATCGTCACCCGAGAACAGGAACGAGCCGAGCACCTTGCGCGCCTCGGTGTCGGTGAGATGTTGCGACACCGAAATCATGTTCTCGAGCACCGAGCGCGCCACATCTAGCGTCTCGTGCTCCTGCGCGTAGTACCCGATCTTGAGGCCGTGACCGGGCAGAATCTCGCCAGTGTCCGAATCATCCACGCCAGCGAGGATGCGCAAGAGCGTCGTCTTCCCGGCACCGTTGAGTCCGAGCACGACGACCCTCGAACCGCGGTCGATTGCGAGATCGACGCCGGTGAAAATCTCCAGCGAGCCATACGACTTCGACAGCCCGCGCGCCATGACCGGAGTCTTCCCCACCGGAGCCGGCGTCGGGAAGCGCAACTTCGCCACCCGATCTGCCGAGCGCACCTCTTCGAGCGAGCCGAGCATCTGTTCAGCACGACGCTGCATCTGGTGCGCGGCCGCCGCCTTCGTTGCCTTCGCCCCGAAGCGAGCCGCCTGCTGCTGCAGGGCGCTCGCCTTCTTCTCGATATTGGCGCGCTCCTTCTTCCGGCGTTCCTCATCGGCCTCGCGCTGGCGCAGATACTGCTTCCAGCCCATGTTGTAGACGTCGATCACCTGGCGGTTCGCGTCGAGGTAGAAGACGCGGTTCACCGTCTCGCCAACGAGTTCAACATCGTGCGAGATCACGATGAGCCCACCGCGGTAGCCCTTGAGAAACTCGCGCAACCAGACCACCGAGTCGAGGTCGAGGTGGTTAGTGGGCTCGTCGAGAATCATCGTGTCCGCATCCGAGAACAGGATGCGGGCCAGCTCGATTCGGCGCCGTTGACCACCCGAAAGCGTCTTGAGCGGCTGATCGAGGATGCGGTCGGGCAACGAAAGGTTCGACGCGATCGCCGCGGCCTCCGACTCGGCGGCATAGCCACCGAGCATGACGAATTCGTCGTCGAGTTGGGCGTAGCGTCGCATCATCCGATCGCGCTCTTCGTCGGTGTCGGCTTCAGCCATGAGCGTGGCCGCCTCGGCGAGCCGGTCGCGCACTGAGCCGAGGCCGCGCGCATCCAGGATGCGGTTTCGCGCCGTCTGCTCGGGGTCACCGGTGCGCGGGTCCTGCGGCAGGTAGCCGATTTCCCCAGAGCGATCGATGGAGCCGCCCGAAGCCTGCGTCCACCCGGCCAGCACCTTCGTCAGGGTCGTCTTACCAGCACCATTACGGCCAACGAGCCCGATTTTGTCGCCGTCAGCAACGCGAAAGTTCACTTCGCTCATCAGCGTGCGCGCGCCGACGGTGATCTCGAGGTCGTGAACGGCGAGCACTGGATGATTCCTCTCAACGGGGCGCTACCAGCGGGATGTCGGCAACCTGCCCATCCTACGCGTGGACGCACCGAAGCGGTGACCGGAACATCTCCGGCCACCGCTTCGGCGAGGTTGATTACTAGTTCGTCACGACCTTCGCTTCTTTGCCGGCGAGATCGGCTGCCGCATCCTCAGCCGAGATCGTGCGCACGAGCGCCGTGTCGGTCTTCATCGTGCGTCGCAGCAGTGCGTAGAGGCCGGAGGCGAGCACCGCCGTGACCACCGGTCCCCAGGTCGCCCCGATGCCACCGAGGAACTGAATCATCACGATGCCGACGATGGTCGGCACGAACCAGGCAATCATGCCGGCGGTATTAAAACGGCGGTAGTGCGTGTCGCCAATGGCCGCGTGCTCCTGGCCACCGCCGCGGTTCATGAGGATGTGGGTGACCGCAATCGCGACCCAGGCCGTCACGAGCACGCCCTGCCAGGCGAGCGCGAGCAGGATGTACTGCACGATCGGCAGCAGCATGAGCAAGAAGATGATCACCGACGAGAGGATCACCCAAACCACGTTCGGGAGGGATACGCGGAACACCTTCTCGCCGAAGATGCGGAGGTTCGCGGCGCCGAGGTAGTAGTTCGCCGTATTGATGCGGGTCTGCGAGGCGAACACGACGAGCAGGCCGAAGAAGCCCATGAGTTGCACGAGGCCACCGGCAATGCCGGTTTCTGAGGCTTCCATTCCGGGAATGATGAACGTGAGGAACACGCCGAAGAAGCCGTTGAGGCCGAAGGCGAGCACGTAGAACAGCGGGCCGAAGGTGACGTTCTGGTGGAACTTCGTGTCCTTGCGCTTGCCGAGGGCGGCGAAGTCCATGGTGAACATCATCATGATCCAGATGCCCATGTAGCCGGCGTAGGTCGCGAGCCAGCCCGGGCCGCCGAGGGCAAACGGCACCTCAGTGCCGGCGTGGGTGAGCCAGGCGTCGCTGTAGCCGTACTGCACGACCGCCCAGATGCAGGCGGCGACGAAGCCACCCCAGTAGAGCGGCATGAGCAGGCCGTTGATCTTGTCGAGGAAGCGACGGGCGCCACCCATGATCAGCGGTGTCGAGTAGAGCACGACGATGAGGTACCACATCCACGTCTCGCCACCGAACGCGGTCTGGAAGGCGTAGGCGACAATCGAGCCCTCGAATACGGCGTAGTAAATCGCGATGAGCGCGAAGATGAGCGCCGCGATCGACGCTCCCGAGTTGCCGAGGATAGTGCGTGAGAAGAGCGCCACGGTCGTGCGGTTATTGATCGCATACTTCGACAGCAGCATGTTGATCAGGCCGTAAGTGATGATCGTGAGGCCGATGCCGATCGCCGCGTTCAGGGTGCCGTAGGCGAGGGCCATGGCGGCGCCGATGTAGACGAAGAACATCGCGCTGATGATGCCCGAGAAGGCGAGCCACAGTGGGCCGCGGCGCATCTGGTCGTCGTCGTTGCCCTCGCGAGCGAGGGTGTCGGTGGCTTCAACCGTGTCGTTGTTGCCGGTGAGGTCAAAGGTCATGATGGACTCTCCATTGAGTCGGACTCGTGGTGTCACTGACGCCAGCTCGCGTCGAGGATGCACGCAGTCGAGTGGCATGCGTGGTGTCGAGGGCGCGGCCGGCGGCTGCGGGCTCGACGAATATCCCGGTGGTTGCACGTTGCACGTTGAACGTTGCACAGTGCAATTGCGGGCGGTGTTGCGGGGGTGCGCCAGGCACACCCCCGCAACCTCGGGTTACGGCACTAGCTCCAGTGCTGCGCCGAACGAGACTCGAGCGTCTCGCGGAACTGGCGGGGCGACTCGGGGAACAACTCCCCCGTGCCCCAGTCGAGCACGACGCCGTACTGACGGATGACATCGTGCACGCTGAGTTCGCCAGCGCGGAAGCGCTCGGCGACCTTTTCCGGGTCGGTCTCGAGCCAGCCGCGGCGTGCTGCCGCGATCTCGGCGCGCTTGGCCGCCGTGGCTTCCTCATCGAGCGTGTACTCGTCGAGTTCGATATCGCCGACCGTGATCACGACGCCGTAGTCGAGCTCGGCGCGCCCCAGCGAGACGTAGCCGTCGATGACATCTTCGACCACGAGTTCGGGATCGCGGTCAAGCGGGTCACCGAAGCCACCGCCACCGGCTGAGGGTCGGCTGAACTCATCGCCCGGCTGCAACGGCACCGACGAGAACACCGAACCGAGGAAGCGCTCGTCGCTCGTGCCGCGGTTGAGCCACACACCGTGCGGAATCGACGGCAGACCACCCTCGATGCCCCAGGTAATTGAGCGCGCACGGTCGCAGCAGTAGCTCACGACGGTCGACTGTGCATCCGTGAGCACGCCGCCCTTCCAGATGCCGAGGCCGCCTCGGAACTTACCCGGACCACCCGAGTCAATCGCGATCGCGTGCTCGGTGGTGATCACCGGCGAGAGACGCTCCTGACCTTCGAGCGGCTGCACTGCAAGGCCCGCACCGAACACCGGCGCCGTTGCGTTCGAGCCATCCTTGCTCGAACGGCCGCCCCAGCCGCCAGCCATCCAGTCGTACCACATGAAGTACGGTTTCGATTCCGACCGTGCATCGCGGCCACCAACGAGCAAGTACTCAAGGTTGAAGGCACAGGCCATGGCGCGCTCCGGCATGATCTGCGACCACAATTCGAACACCGCGTTCATGATCTTTTCGTGCGGACCCGAGCAGAAGCCGGTTACGGCGTTCGGCCAACCAGCGTTGACGACCGTGCCTTCCGGGCCGATGTCGGCGGTCACTGCGCGGTAGAAGCCCGAGTTGAGCGGCACATCCGGGAAGAACGTCTTCGTCCCTGAGTAGAGCGAGGAGTGCGTCGTGCCGTACCCCGAGTTGAGGAAGCTTGCGACCGCCGGAGCCGATCCATTGAGGTCGTAGTGGATGCCGTCGTCATCGAGCGTGAGCTTGATACGAATCGGAATCATCTGCTCAGGCGTCGAAGGGTCGTTGTCGAGGTAGTCGACGGTCTCCCACGTGCCCTTCGGCAACTCCTGGATGCGGGCGAGCACGGTGCGCTGCACGTAGTCCTGGGTCTCTTGCATCGCATCGACGACGGTCTGCTTTCCATAGCGGTCAACGAGACGCAGGATCTCGCGCTCGCACACGGCCGTCGCTTCCGACTGCGCGTGCAGATCACCCATAGCGACCTCGGGAGCACGCGTATTCGACACGATGAGCTGGGCAACATCGTCGAGGAACTTGCCCTGGCTCCACACGCGCACCGGTGGGATGCGCACACCCTCACCGAAGTGGTCGGTCGCGTTGACGTAGAACGAGCCCGGTACCACGCCGCCGATGTCAGCCCAGTGGCCCTTGTTTTGCGAGAAGGCGATGATGTCGCCCTCCGAGAAAATGGGGCGCACGAACGAGACATCGTTGAAGTGCGTGCCACCGCGGTAGGGGTCGTTGATCATGAACACATCGCCCGGGTGAATATCGTCACCGAACTGTTCGATGACGGCTTTCGCCTGGAAGTGCAGCGTGCCCACGTGCACCGCGATATCGGCCGAGCCCTGCATCACGGTGTTGCCTTCACCGTCGCAGAGTGCTGACGAGAAGTCGCGCGAGTAGATGACGAATGAGTAGCAGGTGCGCAGGATCTGCTCGCTCATGAGGTCGACCGAGGTGGCGAAGGCGTTCTTGAGCACCTCGAAGGTCACCGGGTCGAGCTTGCGTTGCGCCGCGGGCGCAGGAGTGGTGGTGGTCACTTGGCGTCTCCCTCGAGGTGGATACGAATGTTGAGCCACTCGTCGATCTCGGCGCGGCACTGCGGCGGGACAACGACGGTGGAGTCGAGCTGGTTGATGATGGCGGGTCCGGCGAATTCGGTGCCGGCGGGCATCGTGGTGCGGTCATAGACCGGGGTGTCGTGCCAGGCACCGTCGAAGTAGACGGGGCGCACTTCGGTCGGGGCGCCGGGGAGACCCGGGATGATCGTTTCCGGCTGGAAGTTCGGCTTCGGCGTGCGGCCGATGGCCTTGAGCTGCAGCTGGTAGATCTCCACTGGCGTCTCGTCATTGCGGAATGCAAACTCACGCTCGTGCTGAGAGTGGAATGCCTCGACGGCGTAGCCGAGTGCATCCTCACCGTGGCCCATCGGCACCACAAGCGAACGCCACTGACCGGCGTAGCGCATCGACACGAGTCGCTGCAGCACGGCCTGATCTTCGCCCACGCCCTCGTGACGAAGACGGCTCGCTGCTTCGTTCTCGAGACGCAGGAACGCGGCCTCGATCTCACGACCGTCGATGTCTGAGGCAAGCCCGGTGTGCATCTGCGAGAGGTCGTGCTGAATGTCAACGAGGAGGCACCCCATCGCCGAGGTGACGCCGGGGTTCGGTGGCACGACCACCGTCGGGATGTTCAGCTCACGGGCGACGTCGACGCCGTGCAGTGCGCCAGCACCGCCGAAGGCGAGGAGCGCAAAGTCGCGCGGGTCATAGCCGCGGCGAATCGAGATGAGGCGCACCGCATCCGCCATATTGGCGTTGGCGACCCGCACGATCGACTCGGCGGCCTCTTCGAGCCCGAGGCCGAGCGGCTCGGCGATGACGCGGCGAATCGCCGTTTCCGAGAGTTCGCGCTTGAGGTGCTTCGCGCCACCGGCAAGCGATGTACCGAGGCGGCCGAGCACGACATTGGCGTCAGTGTTCGTGGGCTGGTCGCCGCCGGTGTCGTAGCACGCGGGGCCCGGGTCGGCACCGGCCGACTGCGGGCCATTGCGCAACGATCCGGCGATGTCGATGTGCGCGAGCGAGCCGCCACCGGCACCGATCGTGAGCACCTCAATCGAGGGGAAGATGATCGGGTGGCCGTACTCGACCGACCACTCCTGCGTCACGCGCAGTTCGCCATCGGCGACGAGTGCGATATCGGTTGAGGTGCCGCCCATGTCGAGGCTCACGGCGTTCGCATAGCCACACTGTGCGGCAATGTGCTGCGCCGAGATGGCGCCGGCGGCAATGCCGGATGCGGCCAGACGCACCGGGTACTTCTCCACCATGCGCGGGGTCATTGAGCCGCCACCCGAGTGGAGCAGCAGCAGGTCGCCCTGATAGCCGCCCTCCTTGAGTTCGTGGGCGAGGCGGTTCACGTAGCCCGAGACAAGCGGGGCGAGCACGGCGTTCGCGACTGCGGTGTTGAAGCGGCCGTACTCAAACATCTCCGGCAGAATCTCGGCCGAGGTGGTGACGGTGGCTTCCGGAATCTCCTCTTCGAGGATCTCGCGCATCCGCAGCTCGTGGCGCGAGTCGGCAAACGAGTTCATGAAGCAGACCGCAATGGTGGTGGTGCCGCGCTTGCGCAGCAGTGCTGCGACCTTGCGGGCCTCGTCCTCATCGAGGTTTGTGATCACGCGACCCGAATAGTCGATGCGCTCGGTGACCTCGAAGCGGTCACGGCGACGGATGTACGGGCCCGGGACGTCGTTGTACGCATCCCAAAGGTCGTCCTTGGTGCCATCGCGAATCTCAATCACATCGCGGAAGCCCTTGGTGGTGACCAACGCAGCCTTGGGGAAGTTGCGGGTGATCAGCGCGTTCGTCGCGACTGTGGTGCCGTGCGAGAAGAGCGATACATCAGCGAGGTTGATCTCGCCGCGCTTGACGCCGTTCATCACGGCAATCATGGGGTCGTGCGGGGTGGATGGGACCTTGGTCACCCGCATGGTCTTGGCCTGGTCATCGAAAATGCACACGTCGGTAAACGTGCCTCCGACATCGACAGCAACTCGAAGCTGTGTCATGCCTACCTCCTGGTTGATGTTCTTCGTTGAACTGGCCACAACGATGCGCGATCCGGGCAGATTCGGATACTGGAGCCAAGCAGAATTCGCCGGGCGGCGTCTTGGAGAAATTCCAATCACCGCATCAGGATGCGGCAAAACGGGGCACATTGGCGGGTGCACTCTCAGTTGCGGCGAGGATACTCAGTGTTCAGCGGGTGTTTTCGCCCGGTGCGCTCGAGCCGAATCGGAGGTGCCATGTCAGAGCTTGACGGTCTGCAATTGCTGCGCCGCGTGGTGCGATCACTCCCCCTCGGCGACCAGCTTGACTATGTGTTGCGTGAGCTTGCGACCGCCACGAACTGCAGTGTGTTGCTCTACGACAGTGGCGGCGAACTCCTCGGAGCCACGGGTGAAGCGCCCATCGCGATGATCTGGGAGGTTGCGCTCGAATCTGAGGGTGACGCCAATGCGCGCATCGGTCGCTGGGAGATTCGGGTGCGCCGAGCGACCTCGGGTACCGGGCCATTTACGCTCGTCTTCGCACGCAAATCGGATGCACCGCTTCGGCTCGATGGCGACGTCGTCGATGCCGCGGAGATCGCCGTGGCGGCGTTACTCGGCATGGCACGTGGGGCTGATATTCGCCGCATCCGCGAGAACGCTGAGCTTCTTGAAACCCTGGAGCTGGGCGTGAGCGCTGCCCGCGAGCACCGGTTCTGGCCACGCCTGGTGGAGTTTGGTTTCGTGGCGCACGCCCCCTTCGTGGTCGTCGTCTGGGAGCATCCCGACGAGGCCCTGCGTGGTGCGGAGTTCATTGGTGATCTCATGGATGCGGCGCCCGTCGACATGCCGCTCCTCGTCGCCACCCGGCTCATTCGGGCCGCAAGTGACGAGATCGTGCACGCGATCGTGCCCGACTCGCCTACGGCGTTCGCCTGGCTCGATTCCTTGGCCGCGCAGGGGCTCTTCCTTGGCGCGTCGCGCCCCGTGTCGCGACTTGACGGCGTGCCCAACGCCTTGCGCGAGGCCGAACTCGCGCAGCGCGTCGCCGCTGAGCGGCAGGAGGCCTACCAGCTTCGCTTCGGTGACGAACACTCGAGTGGCGAGCTGGTGGATTTCGGGGCCATGTCGATCATTGACTGGGTCACCTGCCAGGCCGCGCCCGGCGAATTGCGCACCCGTCGACGGGGCGTGCTTGAGCCGCTTCAGGGCAATGCTGAACTCTGCGAGACGCTCGTGACCTATTTTGCGAGCGGTGGCAGCGTGCAGCGCACGGCCGAATTGCTCTACTTGCACGCGAACACCATTCGCTATCGACTCGCGCGTTGCGGCGAACTGCTCGGTGGCGAGGTCGACGATCCTATGATCGTCTCAGAACTCGTGCTCGTCCTTCGGGCAGAGATTCTTGCCACACGCGCCCGACTCGAAGCGGCGACGGCTCGGCCGGCGGTGACGCCCGGCTAAGTCAGCGCCCGCCGCGGATCTCGTCGCGACTCCCCGGACGAAAGGTCACCCGCGTGTCGACACAGCTCTGGCGCTTAGACGCCACCCGGTTTGAAGCCGCCGACCTCGCTCGCATCGCCGTCTTCGCGGCGCTCATTGCTGTGCTCGGTCTGCCCGGTGCCATCAACGTGGGTGTGGTGCCGATCACACTGCAGACCCTTGGCGTCATGCTTGCGGGAGCCGTGCTTGGACCGCTCCGCGGCGCTGCCGCGGTCGCAACTTTCATTGCGCTCGTCGCGGTGGGATTGCCGCTCCTTTCCGGTGGACGCGGCGGACTGGGCGTCTTTGCTGGACCAACGGCCGGATACCTCACCGGCTGGTTGCTCGGGGTGATCGTCATCGGACTCATCGTGCGGGCTGGTGCTCGGCGGGCTGGTGCAGGGCGGGCCGGTGCATCCGGTCCGAGCTGGTGGCGAGTGGCTCTCGGCGCGATCGTCGGTGGCATCCTCGCGATCTATGCCGTCGGCATCCCAGTGCAATCGCTCATCACCGGCATGCCGCTCGGCGAAACCGTGGTCACGAGTTTGATCTTCCTGCCGGGTGACCTCATCAAGGTGGTACTTACCGTCATCGTCTCGATGGCGCTCTGGCGCGCGTATCCGGCGGCATTCCGCTGGCCGGTACCGGCGAAGAATGCGCAGACCGAGCACCGGGATGCGGTGTGAGCGAGCGTCCTGCTGACACTGAGGACTCAAACTCACACGTGTCGCGGTCGATTGAACTCGATCGCGTGGGAGTCACGCTCAATGGCAACGAGGTTCTGCGGGAGGTGACGTGCTCGCTCAGCGCCAAACGCATCGCCGTCATCGGGCCAAACGGCTCAGGTAAGTCGACGTTCGCCCGATTGCTCAATGGTCTCGTGACCGCGTCCGAAGGCAAGATTCGGGTGTTCGGACACGACCCAGACCGTGACGGCAAACGACTGCGCCGCGAGGTCGGTTTCGTGTTCAGCAACCCTGCCGTGCAGCTCATCATGCCCACCGTGCGTGAGGACCTCGCGATGTCACTTCGTGGCCGGGGGCTAGCGCGCGCCGACATCTATGCGCGGGTGGCGGAGGTAATCGCGGCCTCGCCCCTTGCCGGGCGCGGCGACGATCCAGTGCACTCGCTCTCCGGCGGGCAACAGCAATTGCTGGCGCTGCTGGGAGTTGAACTCATCGAGCCGCGGCTGATCATCGCCGACGAACCAACGGCGCTCCTTGATCTCGTAAACTCGCGGGCAATTGCGGCGCGGCTTCTTGCGGTGGATGCGCCCCAGCTCGTGCTCGTCACACATGATCTCGATTTGGCGCGGCGCTGTGACCTTGCGCTGCGATTCGATGCTGGCCGTTTGGTTGAGCAGGGCCACCCCGACCAGGTCGTTGACTCATACCTCGCGAGTGTGAGCGCCGAATGAGCCCGCAATGATTTCGCTCTATGTCCCAGGCAACTCGTTCGTGCATCGGGCTCCAGCCTGGCTCAAGCTCTTGGTGCTGGTTGCCATCGGTGTTGCGGCGTCATTTGCCAGCCCCGGGCGGTCATCGATCACTCTCGTTTGGCTTCTCGGTGGCGGAGCACTCCTCGCGATCGCCTGCTTCGTGGTAGCGGGATTGGGCTTCCGTACCTTCCTTGAGCAGATCTGGCGCTTGCGCTGGCTCGTCGCACTTACCCTCATCCCCCAGCTCATTTTTCTCGGACCCGAGGATGCGGCCATCAACACCGCGCGGGTCATGCTCGTCGTCCTCTTCGCGGCCATCGTGACACTCACGACACCGATGTCGGAACTGCTCGACACGCTGCAGGTAGTCGCCACGCCGCTCCGATTCGTCGGGCTGCCGCCGGCGCAGGTGGCGCTTCTCCTCGCCCTCACCATCACGTCGATCCCGGTGATCGCTGGTTTCGCCGCCGAATTGCGTGAGGCGCAGCGCGCTCGGGGCGCCGCGGTCGGTGCGCACCGGCTGGTTGTGCCGCTTCTCGTGCGCGCACTGCAACACGCGGATGCACTCGGTGCCGCTCTGCGCGCCCGCGGGCTTGATTAGCCGGTGCCACATGACGGTCTCGGTCGTGCGGTCCACGGCCTCGCGCGGCCGGTGCTACGCTCTTGAACACTGTTCAAGGCGCTGTCGAAGGAGCTCCCGTGTCAACTGTGTCCGTCCCCCGCACCCTCGGTGCGCGCACCGTGCTTGCCGACCAGCTCATCGGTCGCCGCACCCTGCTCACCAACCTCGCGCTCATCGGTGCTGGTGCCGCACTCGTGGCGCTTCTCGCCCAGGTTGAGATTCCGATGTGGCCCGTGCCGATCACCGGTCAAACACTCGGCGTCATGCTCGTCGGCGCGACGCTCGGCGCCTGGCGCGGTGCGGCCGCACTGACGACCTATCTCGTCGCAGGCCTGGCCGGCCTCCCGGTCTTTGCCGGGTTCACCGGCGGCATCGCCAGCGTCGGAAAGCCCTCCTTTGGCTTCATCATCGGCTTCATCTTCGCGGCCTTCGTCGTCGGTTGGCTCGCCGAGCGCAACTGGGACCGCCGTCCGCTCACTTCGCTCCTTGCCTTCCTGGGTGCGAGCATCATCCCCTTCCTCTTCGGTGTGCCCTACATGTGGTTGATGCTCGAGCAGCTCGGCACGTCGATGAACTTCGGCCTCGCGATGGAATACGGCGTCACCCCCTTCATCCTCGGTGGCATCGTGAAGTGGCTCCTCGCCGCCGCGGCCCTGCCGCTTGCGTGGAAGGGCGTCAAGGCGCTCGAGCGTCGTAACGAGCAGTAGTTCTGGCTCAAGGCGCAGTAGCATCGGCGCATGAGCGAGAACAGCGAGCATCCGGGCAGCAACGCCGAGATCGTCTACGAGAACGAACAGTTCCGCACGACGAAGTGGACTATTTCCCCCAGCGGCCACATCCCCATGCACCGTCACGACTACGAGTACGTCGTCGTGCCACTCAGCGACAACGTCATGCATGTCATCACGGGTGACGGGGATCTCATTGAAGCCGTGATGGTTCCTGGCACCGCCTACGGCCGTCCGAAGGGATCGGAACACCGCTGCGAGAACCGCGGTGACACCGACATCGTCTTCGTCGAAGTTGAGTCGCTCACCAGCTAGCTCGCACACACAGCAACAAACGCAATGCGGCTCCGACGAAAAGGTTCGTCGGAGCCGCATTGCGTATGCCTAGATGCGCATCGCTATCGACGCTTGGCGGCGGGGAACGCACGCCAAAGCTGTTCGGGCCGGTAACTCGAGACATCGGCGCGCAAATCGTTCGCCCAATTCAGTGCGAGATACGGGTTCCGCAACCACGCTCGACCCACCGTGATCACATCAGCCTGGCCAAGCGTGAGCACCGTCTGCGCGGTCGCGGCATCATTGATTTGTCCGACCGTCGACACCGGTACGCCCGCTTCGCGAACGATTCCCGCAAGCGGCGCCTGGTAGGCCGGGCCAACGGGAATCGGCGCCGAGCCAGTGTTCCCACCGCTCGACACATCGATGAGATCGACCCCGGCCTCGCCAAGCCACGCGGCAAGCTGCTTGGCTTCAGAGAGATCAAAGCCATCCTCGAGCCACTCGCTCGCCGAGATGCGCACAATGAGCGGCAACTCAGGATGCGCCGCACGAATCGACCGCACAATCTCGAGCAGGAATCGGGCGCGATTCTCGAGTGCGCCGCCGTACTCATCCTCGCGCTCGTTCGAGAATGGCGAGAGAAACTCGTGGATGAGGTAGCCGTGGGCGCCGTGAAGTTCCACCGCGTCGAGGCCCGCCGCGACAGCGCGATCCGCGGCAGCCGCGAACGCCGCAACGAGCTCGGCAATCTCGTCGCTCGTGAGGGCCCGCGGGGTGGCAAGCCCGTCAAAGGCGATCGCCGACGGTGCCACCGTCTGCCAGCCACCCTCGGCCTCCGGCACCGTGGCCCCGGTGAACTCGGGTAGCCACGGTTCGGTCGAGGCCTTGCGGCCGGCGTGGGCGAGTTGAATCGCGAGCTTGCCACCGGATGCGTGCACCAGCTCGGCAATGCGCGCGAGCTGCTGCTCCTGTGCGTCGTTCCAAAGCCCCGGGCAGCGCGGTGAAATGCGACCCTCAGGCACGACGCCAGTGGCTTCCATGACGACGAGCCCTGCCCCACCCCGCGCCATCGCGGGCAGATGCACGAGGTGCCAATCGGTCGGGACGCCATCTTCTGCATCCACGGCGTACATGCACATCGGCGACACCCAAAGGCGGTTGCGGAACTCAATGCCGCGCAGGGTGATCGGATCAAATAGGCGAACGGGAGCGGACTCTTGCTGAGTAAGCATCGTGATTCCTGATAAGTGGGCGGGGCGATTTTGGACTAGACCAACGTAGGGCGCGAACCGAAATCTCGATCCACGCCCTACGAGGTACAACCAGTGACTAGATGTTGAAGCCGAGCGCCCGCATCATTTCGCGGCCGTCATCGGTGATCTTCTCGGGACCCCACGGCGGCATCCACACCCAGTTGATCTTGAACCGCTCGACGACGCCATCAAGCGCCTGCGCGGTCTCGTCCTCAATCACATCGGTGAGCGGGCAACCGGCTGAGGTGAGCGTCATCGAAATGATGAGCGCATCCAGCTCGTCTTCCCAGTTGAGGTCGTAGATGAGTCCGAGGTCGACAATATTGACACCAAGTTCGGGGTCAATGACGTCCTTGAGCGCCTCTTCAATTTCGTCGTAACGCTTGGCTTCGAGCGAGACCATTGCCATGTTGGGCTCCCTTACGCCTCGGCCGGCACGAGGTAGCGGTCGTAACCCTGGTCCTCGAGCTGCTCGGCGAGTTCGGGGCCACCCTGGTCAACGATCTTGCCGTTCGCGAACACGTGCACGAAGTCGGGCTTGATGTAGCGCAGGATGCGGGTGTAGTGGGTGATGACCACGACGCCGAGGTCGAGTTCATCCTTGGCGCTGTTCACACCCTCTGAGACAATGCGCAGCGCGTCAACGTCGAGGCCCGAGTCGGTCTCGTCGAGGATCGCCATCTTCGGCTTGAGGAGCTTCAGCTGCAGGATCTCGGCGCGCTTCTTTTCGCCACCCGAGAAGCCCTCGTTGACGTTGCGCTCGAGGAACTCGTTGCCCATGCGGAGGTCTTCCATCGAGCCGCGGACTTCCTTGAGCCACGGACGCAGGGCCGGAGCCTCGCCAGCGATGGCCGTCTTCGCGGTGCGGAGGAAGTTCGACAGGGTGACGCCGGGGATCGCGACCGGGTACTGCATCGCGAGGAACAAGCCCGCCTTGGCGCGCTCATCCACCGACATCTCGAGGACGTCTTCGCCGTCGAGGGTGATCGAACCGTCGGTCACCTCGTAGCTCGGGTGGCCGGCGATGGTGGCGGCGAGGGTCGACTTGCCCGAGCCGTTCGGACCCATGATGGCGTGGATTTCACCCGAGTTGATGGTGAGGTTCACGCCCGAGAGGATCTCCTTCGGGCCCTGGTCGGTCTCGACCGAGACGCAAAGGTTCTGAATGACGAGCTGGGACATTACTAGTTGTTCTCCTTGTAGATCGGAGTCGGGTCAATGAAGATGTCGTCGCCTTCGAGCTTGATTTCGAAGACGGGAACCGGCTCAAATGCCGGGAGGTTCTGCGGCCAACCATTGCGGAGCGAGAACTTCGAGCCGTGGGCCCAGCACTCGAGGGTGTCGTCCTCGACAAAGCCTTCGGCCAGCGAAATGTCGCCGTGCGTACAGCGGTCGCCGAGGGCGAAGAGTTCTCCGGCCGAGTCGCGGACGACCGCGATCACCTGGCCACCAACTTCGACCTTGACGGGCGAGTCGACCTGAACCTCGTCGGCTGCGCAGACACGTTCAAATGCCATTAGGCACGCTCCTCCTGGGCCTCTTCCGCCTCGCGCGCAGCGATGGCCGCGATCGCCTCGTCGGCGATTGCGAGCTCGCGCTCGAGGGTAGCTTCGACGCGCTCGATGAGCTCTGCGTCGCCGAGGCGCTGCACGATCTCATTGAGGAAGCCGTGCACCACGAGGCGACGGGCAGCCAGCTCGTCGATGCCGCGAGCCATGAGGTAGAACAGCTGCTCCTCGTCGAAGCGGCCGGTGGCCGACGCGTGGCCAGCACCTTCGATGTCACCGCACTCGATTTCGAGGTTCGGCACCGAGTCGGCGCGTGCGCCGTCGGAGAGCACGAGGTTTCGGTTTTGCTCGTAGCTGTCAGTGCCAACGGCACCCTGGCGGATGAGCACATCGCCAATCCACACGGTGCGGGCACCGGCGCCCTGTAGGGCACCCTTGTAGTTGACGTCAGTGTGCGTGCGCTCACCGGCGTGGTCGACGAACACCTGGTGCTCGAAGAACTGGCCAGCGTCTGCGTAGTAGAGGCCGCGGGCCTCGCCATCTGCACCGTTGCCGTTGAGGTGGAGGGTCGGGTTCACCCGCACGACCTCGCCACCGAAGGTGATGAGGCTGTGGTCGAGCTTGCCGTCGCGCCCAACGATTGCCTGGTGGTTACCGGCGTGGATGGTGTCGTCTTCCCACTCGTGGAAGGCGATGACCTTGAGGTCGGCCTCGTCGTCAACAATGATCTCGACGTTCTCGGCGTAGGTTGCCGAGCCGGAGTACTCGAGGATGATCGTGGCGCGCGAGTGCGACTCGGCGTGCAGGACGAGGTGGCCGAGGTCGCGCTGGTCGGCCGAGCTGCCCTGGATCTTCACGCGCACCGGCTCGTCGCGCTCGACTTCACGCGGCACCTTGACGTAGAGCGCCTCGGTGACGTGCTTCGAGGCAATGGCTGCCGGCAGGTCTTCCGGCACGAAGCCGGTGCCGCGGGGAGCAACGCCCGCACCGAGCGTCGAAACCAGGATGCCCTCGGGCGCGTCGACGTCGTAGCTCACGCTGCCGTCGCCCGGCTCATTGCGGAAAAGTTCCTTGAGCTTCGCAATCGGCGAGTAGCGCCAGCCCGGGGTTGCCGCAGTCGGCACCTCGAAGTCGGTCGGCTCGAACGAAGCGAGGCGCTCCGAACGAGTCTGCACGGGAACGAACTTCGTGGCGTTATTCGGCACGATCGTAGGAGTGGTCGTGGTCATGTGGGTTAGCCCACCGATCCTTCCATCGAGAGGTCAATGAGCTTGTTGAGCTCGAGTGCATATTCCATCGGCAGCTCGCGGGCGATTGGCTCGATGAAGCCACGCACGATGAGTGACATGGCCTCGGTCTCTTCGAGGCCGCGGCTCATGAGATAGAACAGCTGCTCGGCCGACACCTTGGTGACCGTGGCCTCGTGACCGAGCTGCACGTCATCCACGCGAATATCAATCGCCGGATAGGTGTCCGAACGCGAAATCGTGTCGACAAGGAGCGCATCACAGATCACTGAGTTCGAGGAGTGGTAGGCGCCCTCAGCCACGCGCACTTCACCTCGGTAGCCCGAGCGACCGCCACCACGGGCAATCGACTTCGACACCACCGATGACTGCGTGTGCGGTGCGAGGTGAATCATCTTGGCGCCAGCATCCTGGTGCTGACCCGGACCGGCAAATGCAACCGAGAGGGTCTCACCCTTCGCGTACTTTCCGGTGAGGTAGATCGCCGGGTACTTCATCGTCACCTTCGAGCCGATGTTGCCATCGACCCATTCCATGGTGGCGCCTTCTTCGGCGACGGCACGCTTGGTGACGAGGTTGTAGACGTTGTTTGACCAGTTCTGAATGGTCGTGTAGCGAACGCGGGCGTTCTTCTTCACGATGATCTCGACGACGGCCGAGTGCAGCGAGTCCGACTTGTAGATCGGGGCCGTGCAACCCTCGATGTAGTGCACGTAGCTGCCCTCGTCGGCGATGATCAGCGTGCGCTCGAACTGGCCCATGTTCTCGGTGTTGATACGGAAGTAGGCCTGGAGCGGAATCTCCACGTGGACGCCCTTGGGTACGTACACGAACGAGCCACCTGACCACACCGCCGTGTTCAGCGAAGCGAACTTGTTGTCGCCGGCCGGGATGACCGTGCCGAAGTACTCTTCGAAGAATTCCGGGTGCTCACGGAGCGCCGTGTCGGTGTCCATGAAGATGACACCCTGCTTCTCGAGCTCTTCGTTGATCTGGTGGTAGACCACTTCCGACTCGTACTGCGCGGCGACACCGGCAACGAGGCGCTGACGCTCAGCCTCGGGGATGCCGAGCTTCTCGTAGGTGTTGCGGATTTCGTCCGGCAGGTCTTCCCACGACTGTGCCTGCTTCTCGGAAGCGCGCACAAAGTACTTGATGTTGTCGAAGTCGATGCCGCTGAGGTCGGCACCCCAGGTCGGCATGGGCTTGCGGTCAAACATCTGCAGGCCCTTGAGGCGACGCTCGAGCATCCACTCGGGTTCGTTCTTGATGCCGGAGATGTCGCGAACGACGGCTTCGCTCAGGCCACGTTTGGCTGCGGCACCGGCTGCATCGGAATCGGCCCAGCCAAACTCGTAGTTACCGAGATCATTGAGTTCGGGGCGATCGATTAGCACGTCAGACATCGCATCCTCTTTCTTCTTCTTCTCGTTGTGTTCGTGGTGACAGTGTTTGTCTCAACACAGGTCCGTCAAGGCCAGGTCGGCAGGCATCGAACATAGAATGTAACGACGGCGGGGCGCGGAATCATCCCGCGTTACGCGCGGAGCCGCAGGCAGGGCTCCTCCTCGACGGACAGCAACGATGAGTCTAAGCCACTCACCACCACGAGCGCAGTGCAGTCTGGCCTTGCTTGGCCAGCGTGTAATCGGATGCAAGGAGTCGAGGCCGGAGCCCCGGCACCGAAGAATCCTAAGAAAGCAGAACCAGAGTGAATACGAGCGCATTGCTCCCCACCACAGTGACCGCGTACACCCGCGTGATCGTGTGGCTCAACCTCATCGTGAACATCGGCATCGTTGGTACCGGTGGGCTCGTGCGCCTCACCGGCTCGGGGCTGGGCTGCCCGACGTGGCCGATGTGCACCCCCGAATCGCTCGTGCCGACGCAGGAAATGGGTATTCACGGACTCATCGAATTCGGTAACCGCACCCTCACTGGTGTGCTCGTTGTGGTGGCACTCCTTGCCTTCCTTGCGGTGTTGCGCACCCCCAAATCACTCGGACTCGTGCGCCCAGCGTTCGCTATTGGCGTCCTCATCATCGTGCAGGCAATCATTGGCGGCATCACCGTGCTCGTTGAACTCGATCCGCGCATCGTTGGCGTGCACTTCCTGTTCTCGGCGGCGATTGTGGCGTTGGCGGGCCTGTTGCTTCAGCGCGTGCGCCTCGCCGAGCCGCTCCCCCGCGCGGATGCGACGAAGGCGGCTCCGGGGCTGTGGGCCAGTGCCATTGTGGTCGCGGCGCTCACTTGGTTCACCGAAATCTTTGGCGTGCTCACTACCGGTGCGGGTCCCCACGCCGGTGACTCGGCGGCCGCGCGCAACGGCCTCGATCCGGCGATCATGCAACACGTGCACGCCTGGCCGGGGTATGCGCTCGTGGCGGCACTGCTCATATTGCTCTTCGTGGCGGCCCGTAACGGTGCCAAGCAAACCCTACGCTCGACGATTTGGCTTGGCGTCATCGTGCTCATTCAGATCGGCTTCGGGGTGTACCAGGCCCGCACCGGGCTCCCAATCTGGTCGGTCGTGATTCACATGCTGCTCGCCGTGGTTGCCGTGGCGCAGCTTTCGATCATGCTCGTCACCGCGCGCCGCGAGATTGCTGCCCAGGAACCCTCGGATTACCGTGGCGAGGAGTCACTGGCTGAGGGGTCACTGGCTGAGGAGTCGCACGAGGCGCAGCGCTCCTAATCGGCTCATAAGGCTTTCGAAGCGTTTTCGGTGCTCAGCCCTGGTCAGTAGGTAAGGCAAGCCTTACCATTATTGAGTGACCTCTGTCCCCACGTTGCTCGACGTTGAACTCCGGTCCGTCGTGGAACTTGATGTGCCGGCGGCCGAAGGTGCCCTGCGGCGTCGTCTGGCCGAACTCGGCCTGCGTTGTGGCGAATGCGTCTGCCCGATGCAGCGCACGCCGGGAGGTGGACGCATCCTCGTCGTCGGCGGCAGTCGCCTCGCACTTGACCGAGACACCTGTGCCCTCCTGCGCATTGTCGGCGCAGAGCCGACCGCAAGATGACCCCATCCAGCTGCCACGGCGAATCAACCTACCGCTCCGCAACCATCGGTTCGCCGGTTGTTGCGTTCATTGGTGCGCCGAACGTCGGTAAATCGACGCTCTACAACTTGCTTACGGGCTCGCGCCGACAGACTGGCAATTGGCCGGGAACCACCGTCGAGATTGGTCGCGGGACTTGGCGCACCCGGCACGGTCGAGAGCTTGATGCAATCGATTTTCCCGGCACGTACTCGCTCGACCCGCAGTCCCCCGACGAAGCCCTCACCCGGGAACTCGTCATCGACTGCACGCCTGACGATCGACCAGATCTGGTGGTGGTCGTGGCTGATGCCACAAACCTCGCCCGATCCGGTTATCTCATCGCGCAATTGCGGGAGGTGCCGCTCCGCCTCGTCGTTGTCCTCACCATGCTCGACGTCGCCGCAACGCGCGGTCTCACGATTGATGCCAAGCGTCTTGCTGACGGCTTCGGCTGCGAAGTCGTGGCCGTTGATCCCCGCATGATCCGTCCGCGGAAACAGGGTGCGTCAACCCCGCACGATGAACTCGAACACGCGATCGAGCGCGCGCTGGCGCTTCCGCCGCTTTCGCCGCGGAACAGTGGCTGCGGTGTTGAAGACGAAGGTGATGAGTTCGCGCTCGTCGATGACCGCTTTGCCTGGGTCGACGCCGCGATTACCCCGGCGCTCCACCAGGCTGCGACGATGCGTCGCTCAGCCACAGAAGCTGCCGACCGCGTGCTCTTGCATCCGATTTTCGGGCCGCTCATTTTCTTCGGCGTGATGTGGCTCGTCTTCCAGATCACCACGACGGTCGCCGCACCCATTCAAGGCTGGCTCGATGCGCTCATCAGCGGACCGATCACAGTAGGGGCGGAATCGCTATTCGGCGCACTGCGACTCGACGGCACGATCCTCGCTGACCTTGTCATCAACGGCGTGATCGCCGGTGTCGGCATGGTGCTCACCTTCGTGCCGCTTATGGCCATAATGTTCGTGCTCCTGAGCCTCCTCGAAGACAGTGGCTATCTCGCGCGCGCCGCCGTTGTCGTCGACCGCGCCATGGCCGCAATCGGGCTTCCCGGCCGCGCGTTTCTGCCGCTCATTGTCGGCTTCGGATGCAACGTGCCTGCGATCACTGCGACCCGAGTGCTCGGATCGGCGCGCGAGCGCATCATGACCTGCCTCCTCATCCCATTCACGAGCTGCAGCGCACGACTCACCGTCTACGTCATGGTGGCGTCGACCTTCTTCCCCGCCAACGCGGGCACCGTGGTATTCGTCGTGTATCTCGTCTCGATCGCGCTCGTGATCGGAGTGGGGTTGCTCTTGCGCTCGACACTCTGGCGCAAGGTCGGGAGGGAACCGCTACTGATCGATTTGCCGACCTTTCATGTGCCCCAGCCGCGGCTCATCGTGTCAGCCACCTGGATGCGCTTGCGCGGATTTCTGCAGACTGCTGGCACCATCATTCTGCTCACCGTCGTCGCCGTCTGGGCCCTGCAGTCGACACCCGCACCGGGACAACAGGGCAGTTTCGGGCAGGTCGCGGTTACAGACAGCGTGTACGCGGCCACCGCCGGCGTCGTCGCGCCGGCGCTCGCTCCGGCTGGGCTCGATGATTGGCATACCGCCGGAGCCCTCATGACTGGCTTTGTAGCGAAAGAGACCGTGGTCTCATCCTGGGCTCAGACCTATTCGCTCGATGACCCTTCGGCGCTTTCCAGCGAAGAGCAGGGCCATTCGCCTCTCGGCCTCGCGCTCCGCGAGACCTTTACTGAATCAAGCGGCGGCCATCCAATTGCTGCGGCGTGGGCGTTACTTATCTTCCTGCTCGCGTACACCCCGTGTGTGTCGACGCTTGCCGTGCAGGTGCGCGAAATGGGGTGGCGTTGGACCGGCTTCGGTGTTGCCTTGCAAGTCGGCATCGCCTGGCTTCTTGCGACCGGTGTGTTTCAACTGTTGCGGCTGTGGTGGTGACCGTGAACGACATGGATGCGGCAACGACATCGACGACCTCGGCGCCGGTTGGCGGCCCAATGCGCCGCGTGCTCGCCGCGATCACAGATGGCGCCACAAGCCGGCGCGAGATCGTCGATCGCACGCAGCTCAGCGCCCCACTCGTCGATGCGATCATCGATGAACTCCTCCGGCTCGGCCGTCTTGGTGCCGAGCAACTCGCAGGCGGTTGTCCGACGAACGGTTGCGGAAGCTGCCCGATGTCGCGGGCAGATCGCAGCGCTGGATGCGTTTCGGCCGGCAGTAGTGCCCCGCGCGGCCCAGTAGCACTCACGTTGCGTCAACGCCCGAATCTCTAACGAGCACCGGCCCCACGTCTTCGGACCGACCCTCCAGCGCCGACTGTTCACGGAAATCTGGCACCGTTGAACCCATGGTTTCTACTCCGGCGAACGTCATGTCGCTTTACGAACTTTCTCAGGCCTTGCACGCGCTACATGATGATCTCCTGCGCGCTGAGGCCCTTGCCGCACCGCTCATTGCCGCGGTCCAGCCTCAGCACCATAAGAGCGCGCGCAACCTCGTGCACTACGTTGCCGTGCGCCAGCACGATCTGCGGCCGTTGCAGGCTTCACTCGCGGCCTATGGGCTCTCGAGCCTTGGCCGCATGGAGTCGATCGTGCGCTCATGGATCGAGACGGTCATCGAAACCGTCGACGCGCTCGAGCAGGGCCGCTACCGTCGCGAAATCTGGGGCGATCTTGATGGTGGTCACCGCATCCTCATGCGCAATCGCGACGATGTGCTCGGCAGCGTGCACGGCAGTGACGACCGCTCGAGCCGCATCATGGTGACGATGCCCTCAGAAGCGGCCGATGAACCCGAACTTGTGCAACGCATGGGTGCGGCTGGCATGGACATCGCCCGCGTCAACTGCGCACACGATGACGAACCCGAGTGGGCCCGCATGATCGACTACGTGCGCGCGCTCCCCGGTGGCGTGCGCGTCGCCATGGACCTCGGCGGGCCGAAGCTCCGTACCGGACCGCTCGAGCCTGGGCCGAAGGTGCTCAAGGTGAAGCCGACCCGCAATGATCGCGGTGAAGTTGAACGTCGCGCTCGCGTGCTGCTCGTGCGGGCAGAGCAGGCCGACGAGATCAAACTCACTGACTTGGATGCAGTGGTGCCGGTTCTCGGGCTCGAAGCACTCGAACTGCGCCGCGGCGACCGCCTGCAATTGCGGGATGCCCGCGATCGTCACCGCGAGCTGGTGATCACCTCGGTCCGCCCCGAGGGCATCGAGGTCGAGTTTGACCGCACCGTCTACTTCCAAACGGCGAGTGAAATCATCGCCGGCGTCCACGGCGCCCTCACGATTGGTGAACTTGACGAAGTGCGACAGCACCTGTTCATCCGTGTCGGCGACGAGGTGCGGCTACAGCGCAGCCTCGCGCCGCAACCGGCCACGCAGCTGAGTCCGCACCGCATCGGCTGCACACTCGAATCGGTCTTCACCGACGCACAGCCGGGTGAGCGTGTGCTCTTCGACGATGGCAAAATCGCCGGCCGCATCCGCGAAGTCAACGGCGACGAAATCGTCATCGGCATCGAGCGTGCCGGAGTTGACGGCGTGAAGCTCCGTGCCGAGAAGGGCATCAACCTGCCCGACACGACCCTCCGCATCCCGGCCCTAACGGCGGCCGATCGCTCGCACCTGCCGTTCGTCGCGAAGCACGCCGATACGGTCAATCTCTCGTTTGTGCGCTCCCCCGAAGATGTCGCCGACCTCATTAGCGAGCTCGAAGCGCTCGATGCGCAGAACGTTGGCATCACGCTCAAGATCGAAACCGGACCAGCTTTCGAAGCGCTCCCGCAGATGCTGCTCGAAGCCATGCGCTGGGGCGATGTCGGCGTCATGATCGCGCGCGGCGACCTTGCGGTCGAGCTCGGCTTCGAGCGCCTCGCCGAAGTGCAGGAAGAGATCCTCTGGATTTGCGAGGCGGCACATGTACCGGTGATTTGGGCAACGCAGGTGCTCGACACGCTCGCACGCACGGGACTCCCCTCGCGTGCCGAGGTGACCGATGCGGCCATGGGCCGCCGCGCCGAGGCCGTCATGCTCAACAAGGGTCCGTTCATCGTTGAAGCGATCGAAGCGCTGGCGTCGATTCTTGACCGGATGGGCGGCCACGTCGAAAAGAAGCGCTCGCTCCTGCGACCACTCGCCTCGTTCGACCTCAACGGCAATAGCTAGCTCGCCGAGGTGCTCAATGCACGAGGCCCCGACTCCACAGCAGTGAGTAGGGGCCTCGCGTCGTTGGTCTGCGCTAAATGAGCGGCAGATAGACCAGCGGATCGATGCCAACCGCGAGGAACACGATTGTGAGGTATGTAATCGAGAGGTGGAACACCCGCATGGGCTTTGCCTCGCCGTCGTTCTTCACGACATGGAAGTAGAGCCGGTGCGCTTCGAGGATGAACCACACGCCAGCGAGCACCGCAGCGGCAGTGTAGATCCACCCCATCGGGGCGACCGGGATGAGCAACAGGCTCCCAACGACCGTCGCCCAGGCGTAAATCACCGACTGCAGCGCGACTGAGCCCTCGCCCATCGTGACCGAGAGCATCGGCACATCAGCGTTGTCGTAGTCGTCCTTGTACTTCACCGAGAGCGGCCAGTAGTGCGCCGGAGTCCAGAGGAAAATGACGAGGAAGAGGATGAGCGGCTCCCACGTCACGGTGTTCGTGACCGCCGCCCAGCCGATGAGCACGGGCATGCATCCGGCAATACCGCCCCAGATAATGTTCTGGTCGGTGCGGCGCTTGAGGATGAGCGTATAGAGCACGACGTAGAGCAGGATCGCGGCGACAGAGAGGGCCGCGGTGAGCGGGTTGCCGACAAACCAAAGCACCGCCGTCGACCCAATGCCGAGCACCCAAGCGAACACGAGCGCCTCGCGCTCGGTGACCTCGCCAGTGACGAGTGGCCGGTTCTTCGTGCGACGCATGAGTCGGTCGATATCGCGGTCGATATAGCAATTGAAGACGTTCGCGCTGGCTGCCGACATGGCACCACCGACGAGCGTTCCGAGGAGCAACCACACCGAAGGAATGCCGCGCGCCGCGAGCAGCATCGTCGGCAACGTCGTGATGAGCAAGAGCTCAATAATGCGCGGCTTCGTCAGTGACACATAGGCGGCAACTCGATGACGGAAATCAATCGGCTTTCGCGCGATGTCCGTCGGAGTCGCAATCGTCCCACTCGTCCCGGCAATATTGTTGACCGCCACTGCACCATCCCTTGTTGAAAGCTATCGGCCAGTCTACAGCCGCGATCAAGAATCGTCAGGGGGCGTTGCCGTCAGGGCGATAGGCTGATGCTCGCGCCAATTGGCGCGTGCCGTCTGACCCGGAGGACTCACCTTGACCGCAGTGGAATGGACCGAACTCGACCAGCGCGCAGCCGACACGGCGCGATTGCTTGCGGCAGACGCCGTCGAGAAGGCAAAGGGTGGCCACCCGGGCACCGCGATGAGCCTTGCCCCGGTCGCTCACCTGCTCTACCAGCACGTGATGCGCGTCGACCCGCGCGACCCCAAGTGGGCCGGTCGAGACCGGTTCATCCTCTCGAACGGCCACACCTCGCTCACGCAGTACTGCCAGCTCTACCTCGGCGGCTTTGGACTCGAACTCGACGACCTCAAGCACATCCGCCAGTGGGGCTACCCCACCGCCGGTCACCCCGAGTACGGTCACGTGGACCACGTCGAAATGACCACCGGTCCCCTCGGCCAGGGCCTCTCGTCGGCCGTCGGCTTCGCCTACGCGCAGCGTTACGAGCGCAACCTCTTCGACCCCGAAACTCCCGAGGGCGAGAGCCCCTTTGACCACTTCATCTATGTGCTCGCCGGTGACGGCTGCATGCAGGAAGGCGTCACCTCGGAGGCCTCGTCGCTTGCAGGCCACCAGCAGCTCGGCCGCCTCGTGGTGATCTACGACTCGAACCAGATCTCGATCGAAGACGACACCGACATTGCCTTCTCTGAGGATGTCGCCAAGCGCTACGAGTCATACGGCTGGGATGTGCAGACGGTCGACTGGACGCTCGGTGGCACCGGGGTTGAAGAAGACGTGCCTGCGCTCGCCGAAGCGATAGAGCGAGCGAAGGGCGACCTCTCGAAGCCCTCGCTCATCGTGCTTAAGAACGTCATCGCGTTCCCGGCCCCGACCGCGCAGAACACCGGTGCCTCGCACGGCGCGCCGCTCGGTCGTGACGAGATTCGTGCCACCAAGGAACTCCTCGGCTTCGACCCCGACGCCGATTTTGCCGTCGATGACGAGGTGCTCACCTACACCCGCGGCCTCG
Organism: Gulosibacter macacae; assembly: GCF_003865375.1. Taxonomy (GTDB): domain Bacteria; phylum Actinomycetota; class Actinomycetes; order Actinomycetales; family Microbacteriaceae; genus Gulosibacter; species Gulosibacter macacae. Next base: position 90,468 of record NZ_RQVS01000005.1, read on the forward strand.
CCGACCGTGTACAGCCGGTGCGTGCCCAGTGGCAGCAGGACTTCGACGCTTGGGCGGCTCGCGAACCCGAGCGCAAGGCGCTCTGGGACCGCCTCGAGGCTGGCCAGCTGCCTGCCGATATCGAGGATGCGCTCCCCGACTTCTCTGACCTCGCGAAGATTTCAACGCGTAAAGCCTCGGGCAAGGTCATTAATGCCCTCGCCGAGGTGCTGCCCGAACTTTGGGGCGGTTCGGCCGATCTTGCCGGCTCGAACAACACCACCATCGAGAAGGCGAAGTCGTTCGTCCCCGCGGAGTACTCGACCTCATCCTGGTCGGGCGACAAGACGGGTCGCGTGCTCCACTTCGGTATCCGCGAGCACGCCATGGGCGCAATCCTCAACGGCATCGTGCTCCACGGACGCACCCGTGCCTTTGGTGGTACCTTCCTCATCTTTAGCGACTACATGCGCCCGCCGGTGCGTCTGGCCGCGCTGATGAACGTCGCGCCCATCTTTGTGTGGACCCACGACTCGATCGCACTCGGTGGCGATGGCCCGACCCACCAGCCGGTCGAAACGCTCACCTCGCTGCGGGCAATCCCGAACCTTGCCATCGTGCGCCCGGCCGACGGGGCCGAGACTGCCCAAGCCTGGCTCGAGACCCTGCGTCGCCACGACGGCCCAGTCGGTCTAGTCCTCAGTCGCCAGGATCTCCCCGTGCTCGCACGCGGTGTGGGCGACGCTGACGGAGACACGCTCGCAACTGCGAAGCTCACCGCCCGCGGTGGCTACGTGCTCGCCGAGGCGTTCAACGGCCAGCCCGAACTCATCATCATCGCCGCTGGTTCCGAGGTGCAGCTCGCCCTCGCCGCCCGCGACGAGCTGGAAGCCGATGGCGTGCCGACGCGCGTTGTCTCGATGCCGAGCCAGGAGTGGTTCGCCGAGCAGTCCGACGAGTACCGCGAGTCGGTGCTGCCGGCTGCCGTCACCGCACGCGTCAGCGTCGAGGCGGGCCTCGCGCTTACTTGGATGCCGTACCTCGGTTCGCGTGGCCGCTCGGTTTCGGTCGAGACCTTCGGTGCCTCGGCGGATGGGGACGAGCTCCTCGAGCGTTATGGCATCACGACGGCTGCCGTCGTTGCCGCCGCCCGCGAGTCGCTCGCGGCCAACTAGACCCGAGCCCCGCACCCAGAAGCGACAGATTTCACTCAAGAGGAGACCAAGTTCATGAGTAACCAGAACACCGAAGCGCTGTCCAAGCAGGGCGTGAGCATCTGGCTCGACGACCTCTCCCGCGAACGCCTCGAGTCAGGTTCGCTTGCCGAACTCGTGGCCGAACGCAATGTGGTCGGCGTGACGACGAACCCGTCGATTTTCGCCGCGGCACTCAAGAACGGCGAGATCTACGCCGAGCAGGTGGGCGAGCTTGCCGCAGCTGGCGCCGATGTTGACACTGCGATCTTTGAGATCACGACCGAAGATGTGCGTCGCGCCTGCGATGCCATGCGCCCCATCTACGACGCCACCAATGGCGTCGACGGTCGCGTCTCGATCGAGGTGTCGCCGCTACTCGCCGACGACACCGACGGCACTATTGCTGAGGCGCTCGCGCTCTACGAGAAGGTCGATCGCGAGAACGTCATGATCAAGATTCCGGCGACCCGCGCGGGTCTACCGGCGATCACGGCGGTGACGGCCGCCGGTATTTCGGTCAACGTCACGCTCATCTTCTCGCTCTCGCGCTACCGCGAAGTCATCAACGCCTATCTCACCGGCCTCGAGCAGGCCCGGGACGCAGGCCGCGACCTCTCGCGCATCCACTCGGTGGCCTCATTCTTCGTCTCGCGAGCTGACGTCGAAATCGACCGTCGACTCGACGAATCGGATGCGCCGGAGGCTGCGGAACTGCGTGGTCGCGCTGGTGTCGCGAACGCTCAGCTCGCGTACCAGGTGTTTGAGCAATCGTTCGACTCAGAGCGTGCACGGGTGCTGCTCGACGAGGGTGCGCGCCTGCAGCGTCCGCTTTGGGCTTCGACCGGCGTCAAAGACCCGACCCTCCCCGACACGCTCTACGTCGTTGAGCTTGTCGCGCCGAACACGGTGAACACCATGCCCGAGAAGACGCTTGAAGCGCTCGCCGACCACGGTGAGGTGCGGGGCAACACGGTTGCTGAGACCTACCACGACGCAAACAAGCTGCTCGACGCCGTTGACTCGGTTGGTATCTCGTACAACGAGGTTGTTGACCTGCTCGAGCGCGAGGGCGTCGACAAGTTCAATGTCGCCTGGAAGGAACTCCAGCAGACCGTGGCCGACCAGCTCGACGCCGCCAAGTAGCCAACTCTCGTTCGCACTCCGATTTCACCTCACCACTAAGGAGTAGTTCCCATGGTCATCAAGGTTTCAACTTCAGGCGCGGCAACCGAGGCGGCTCGACGCCACCTCGACCAGCTCGTCGCAGATCGTTTTGCTTCGCGACTGTTTGCCGAGGACGGCACGATGTGGGGCGAGGCGGCCGTTGAAGAGTCGTCGAAGCGCCTGGGCTGGACCAAGGCCCCCGAGGTTTCGGCACCCCTCGTGCCCGAAATCGTGGCCCTGCGCGAGAAGCTCAATGCCGCAGGTGTTGACCGCATCGTGCTCTGCGGTATGGGCGGCTCTTCGCTCGCACCTGAGGTGATGACCCGCACTGCGGGTATCGCTCTCGATGTGCTCGACTCCACCCACCCCGAGCAGGTCGCCGAGGCGCTCAGCGAGGGTATTGAGCGCACCGCCGTTGTGGTGTCGTCGAAGTCGGGTTCGACTGTTGAAACTGACTCGCAGCGTCGTGCCTTCGCTGCGGCCTTCGAAGCAGCTGGCATCGACCCGCGCGAGCGCATCATCATCGTCACCGACCCGGGCTCGCCGCTAGACCAGGCTGCTCGCGAAGCTGGCAACCAGGTCTTCAACGCCGACCCGACCGTCGGCGGCCGTTTCTCGGCACTCACCGCCTTTGGCCTGGTGCCGGCGGGTCTAGCGGGCCTCGACCTCGATGAGTTCCTCGCCGAAGCTGCGTCGGTGACCGACGAGCTCTCGGCCGACTCGCCGCAGAACCCTGGCCTTGTGCTCGGCGCGGCGATCGCCGGTGGCGAGCCGATTAAGACCTACCTCGGTGTGGTCGATCAGGGTACCGACATTGTCGGTTTCGGTGACTGGGCTGAGCAGCTCATCGCCGAGTCGACGGGTAAGGAAGGTAAGGGCCTGTTGCCGGTCGTGCTCGGTGCTGACGCACCCGAGATCGGCTTGCCGATCCCGGACCTGCAGATCGTGCGCCTCGTGGCCGATGCGGCCGAGGATGCGGCACTCGGTGACGAAATCAACGTCTCGGGTCCGCTTGCTGAGCAGATGCTCCTCTGGGAGGTCGCGGTGTCGGTTGCCGGTCAGATTGTCGGCATTAACCCCTTCGACCAGCCCGATGTGGAGTCGGCAAAGATCGCCGCGCGCGCGATGCTCGACGCCACGCCCGAGCCCACACCCCCGGCGTTTGTTGACGGTGCCATCGCGGTGCGCGGTACCGAATCGATCGTTGCCGGTCGCAACTCAGTCAAGGACGTCGTCGAGTCGCTCCTCGCCGCGCTCCCCGACCACGGCTACGTTGCGGTGCAGGCCTACGCAAATCGCCTCGGACTCGACGAACTCGTCAAGTCGCGCGACCTCATCGCCCACCGTGCCCGTCGCCCCGTCACCTTTGGTTGGGGTCCACGCTTCCTCCACTCGACCGGCCAGTTCCACAAGGGCGGTCCGCGGGTCGGGGTGTTCCTGCAGATCACCACGAACGATGACTCTGACGTTGTGATTCCGGAACGTCCCTTCACCTTCGGTGAACTCATCCGTGCGCAGGCCGCCGGTGATGGTTCGGTGCTCGAAGGTAACGGCATGCCGGTGCTTCAGCTCGAGCTCCAGGATGTGGACGCCGGTGTCGAGCAGCTCCTCGAGGCGCTGCGCTCGATCTAGACTGCAATCTGCAAACAACCCTCGCGCGTCGCGGGGTGGATCTTCGCATCCGCCCCGCGATGTGCGCGAAAGCGAGTGACGTGACCCCTGTGGATATCTCTGCGGAGCAGAATCCCCTTCGGCCGGCCAGCGAACGCCGGCTTGACCGCATCGCCGGGCCTTCGAGCCTGGTGTTTTTCGGTGTGACCGGCGACCTCAGCCGTAAGAAGCTCTTGCCTGCCGTCTATGACCTGGCCAATCGCGGCCTCCTCTCACCCTCCTTCGGGCTTGTCGGCTTCGGCCGTCGCGAGTGGGATGATGACGCCTTCCGCGCCTTCGTCCGCGAGAACGCAAAGGCTCACGCGCGCACCGGCTGGAACGAAGAGGTCTGGCGCCAGCTCGCCAAGGGCATCCGCTTTGTCTCGGGTGCCTTCGATGAAGACGCCGCGTTCGACAAGCTGCGCGAGGTGCTCGATCAGCTCGACGCCGAACAGGGCACCCGCGGCAACCACGCCTTCTACCTCTCCATTCCCCCGCGCTCATTCGCCTCGGTGACTGAGCAATTGCGGCGCTCGGGGCTCGCCGCATCCGAAAATGGCGCCTGGCGACGGGTCATTATCGAGAAGCCCTTCGGGCACGACCTCGAGTCGGCACGGGCACTCAACGACATCATCGAGTCGCGTTTCCCGAGTGATTCAATCTTCCGCATTGACCACTACCTCGGCAAAGAAACCGTGCAGAACCTGCTCGCACTGCGATTTGCCAACACCATGTTTGAACCGCTCTGGAACGCGAACTCCGTCGACCATGTGCAAATCACCATGGCCGAAGATATCGGTGTGTCGGGCCGGGCTGGCTACTACGACGGCGTTGGTGCTGCTCGCGATGTGATTCAGAACCACCTGCTGCAGCTGCTCGCGCTCACCGCCATGGAAGAGCCGCTGTCGTTCGGGGCGAAGGATCTCCGTGCCGAGAAGGAGAAGGTGCTCGCCGCAGTCAGCCTCGGCGACGACCTGTCGAAGACGACCGCCCGCGGCCAGTACGGTAGCGGCTGGCAGGGCGGCGAGTACGTCCGCGGCTTCCTCGAAGAAGATGGGATGAACCCCGCCTCGACCACCGAGACTTTCGCGGCCATTCGCCTCGAGATCAATACGAGGCGCTGGCGCGGGGTGCCGTTCTACCTGCGCACCGGCAAGCGCCTCGGCCGCCGCGTTACCGAGATCGCCATCACCTTCAAAGAGGCACCGCTCTACCTCTTCGCGCCGTCAGAGCGTGCCTCGCTCGGCCCGAACGCACTCGTGATCCGCGTACAGCCCGACGAGGGCGTCACCATGCGCTTCGGTTCGAAGGTGCCGGGTGCCGGGATGCAAGTGCGCGATGTGACCATGGACATGGGCTACGGCCACGCGTTTACCGAATCGAGCCCCGAAGCCTATGAGCGACTCATCCTCGATGTGCTGCTCGGTGACCCACCGCTCTTCCCGCGCCATGAAGAGGTCGAACTCTCTTGGCGCATCCTCGACCCGATTGAGGAGTATTGGGCGGCCGCGGGTGCCCCCGAAACGTACAAACCCGGAAGCTGGGGCCCCGACTCAGCAGATGAACTCATGCGTCGCGACGGACGCAGCTGGAGGCGGCCATGATCATCGAACTCCACCACACGACCTCGTCGGCGATCGGCAAGAAGCTCGTGCAGGTGCGCGAGGAAGGCGGCGCCGTCGCCCTCGGCCGCGTGCTCACCCTCGTCGTAGTGACCGACGCCCACGACAATGAAGACGCTATTCGCGCGGCGAATGAGGCTTCGAGCGAGCATCCGATGCGCGTCATCGTGGTGCACACGAACCCCGAGGGCGAAACTCGCCTCAATGCGGAGATTCGCGTGGGCCGCGATGCCGGTGCTGGTGAGGTAGTGGTGCTCCACGCGTATGGTGACACCGCCATCGACCCGGAAACGCTCGTGCAGGGCTTGCTCTTGCCAGATGCGCCGGTCGTGGCCTGGTGGCCGCACTACCATGGCGGCGCGCCGGTGCAATCCCCCATCGGTCAGATCGCCCAGGTGCGCATCGTCGATACCCACGATGTCGAAGACGGCGTCGAGGCACTCACTGAACTCGCTGAGGGCTGGAACGTCGGTGACAGCAACCTCGCGTGGACACGCCTGACGCACTGGCGTGCGCAGCTTGCTGCAGTGCTAGACCAGCCTCCCTACGAACCCATCGAGCGGGCCATCGTTACTGGCGTTGAAGGATCCTCCGGAGCGCTGCTCATGGCGAGCTGGCTGCGCGTCTACCTCAACGTGCCGGTCGAGGTCGTGTCGACCGAAGCGGATGAGCATCCGCATGCCCACAACATTCACTCGGTGCAGCTCGTGCGCGCCTCGGGCACCATCGAGCTCGAGCGCGTGGGCCCAGGGACCGCACGTCTGCGTCAGCCGGGCCAGCCGGTACAGCTCATCCCCCTCGCTTCCCGCGACAACACCGATGTGCTCGCTGAAGAATTGCGTTCGTTGGCTCCAGACGAGGTGTATGCGACCGTCCTCCTCGACGGCATTCCGCTACTCTGCAATGAGATGGCAACAACTGCTGTCGAGTCCGATCCGGGAATCGAGGAGGAGACCCTATGACACTGGCGGATGCGCGCGTGCGCAAGGGCGCAGACGCCAATGACGTAGATCTCCTGCTCGCCGCAGACGCGGTGTCGCTGTTCATGAACCGACTCCGGCACTCGGCACAGTTTCATTTCGTCGTCTCGGGCGGCTCGGTTGCGCAACGAGCACTGCCCGAAATCGTCAAGGCCGGCAACACCGTCGGGCTCGACTGGGGTCGCCTCCACATCTGGTTCGCTGATGAGCGCTTCGCGCCCCGCGGCCACGAGGACCGCAACGCCAGCCTCATCATGATGGCGCTCCGCCAAGCTCCCGGCTTCTTCGCGAGCCAGCTCCACATCCCGGCCGCCTCGGATGCTGGCGTGAGCCTTGATGAGGCAGCAGCAAGCTATCAGCGCGAAGTGCAGCGCTATGTGCCCAATGGTGCCGACCGCATGACGCCGATGTTTGACCTCGTGCTCCTCGGCATGGGCCCGGACGGCCACACCGCTTCGCTCTTCCCAGGGCACGAGGCGGTCGACCTCAGTGATGTACTCGTCGCTCCGGTGCGCAATTCGCCGAAGCCGCCGGCCGAGCGCGTGACGCTGACCTATCCGGCGATCAACTCGGCCGCGCATGTTTGGGTGTATGCCACCGGCGAGGGCAAGCGCGAGGCGCTCGAACTTGCCCGTTCGGGGGCTGCGGCAAGCGAGTCGCCCGTTGGTGCCGTGGCGGCACGCGACGAGGTTGTGCTCTACGCGGATGCGGCGGCGATCGGCGAGTAGTGCTCGCGCCAAGCTGCATGTCGGCCAAGCTACTGCCACGTCAAGCCACTGCAGCGGCAAACACATCACCATCAAACGCAGCATCATCAAACACTGTGCCCCGCCCGGTAATCCGGTGCGGGGCACAGTGTTTGTGCTTGCGTGCGGCTAGTTGCTCTTGACGGTGCCGCGGCGCTCACGCAGGCGCTCGAGCGCCTCAGCGAGCAATTGCTCGCCCTCGTCAGCGGTACGGCGTTCCTGCACATACTCGAAGTGCGTCTTGTACGGCACGGCAGTCGACGCGCTTGGCGGGTTGAGCTGGTCGCGTCCGGCCGGAAGACCGGTGCGTGGCGAGTCAATCGTCTCGGGAATGTCTTCTTCGGCGATGTCGGCGGCGTACCAGCGCACCGTCTCATTGCCCTGTGCATCCCAGTAGCTCACCGCAATGCGGTCAGCCATTGGCGTGGCGTCACCGTGAAGGCTCGAGGCGGCAGCACCAATGCGGGCGCCGCGGATACCGGTCGTGCCCGCCATTAGCTGAGACCACCCTGGAACTTCGTAATCACGCCCATGAGCACGATCACGGCGACCCAGATGACGAGCGTCCAGGTGGTGAGGCGATTGAGGTTCTTCTCGGCTACACCCGACGAGGCAATATTCGAAGTGACACCACCGCCGAACATGTCGCTGACGCCGCCGCCCTTGCCGCGGTGCAGCAGGATGAACAGCACAAGCAGGACGCTCGTAATAGCGAGCAGTACCTGCAGGATGACGAGAAGAATGTCCACGGGGGCCTCTCGGGGGAAAACGGAAGTGAAAACTCGAACGGGGCGCGGTCCAGAAGCTGAACTGCGACCCCGTCCGAGTATAGGTGGCTATGCGCCGACGTGCTCGCGGTAACGCACGATTGCGGCGAAGTCGTCGATTACGAGGCTCGCGCCGCCCACGAGCGCCCCGTCAATATCGGGCTCGCGCATGATGCTGGCAACGTTATCGGGCTTCACCGAACCGCCATAGAGGATGCGGATCTGTGCGGCACGCTCCTCGCCGAACCGCTCGGCGAGCGCTCCGCGCAGGGCGTGGCAGACTTCCTGTGCTTGCTCGGCGGTGGCCACGCGGCCAGTGCCGATGGCCCACACCGGTTCGTACGCGATGACGAGCTCAGCGTCGTCGGCCACGCCTTCGAGCCCCGCGATGAGTTGCGCGATGGAGACCTCGGCCGGGTTCTCAGTGGCTTCGCGCTGCTCGAGCGTTTCACCGACGCAGAGCACCGGTGTGAGTCCGTGTCGCAGGGCTGCCTGCACCTTCGCGTTACAGGTGGCGTCGTCTTCGCCGTGGATTGTGCGACGTTCGGAGTGACCAACGAGCGCATAGGAGCATCCGAGCTTCGACAGGAACGCTCCCGAGATGTCACCGGTATAGGCGCCAGAGTCGTGCTGCGAGAGGTCCTGGCCGCCGTAGACGACGTCGAGCTTGTCGGCGTCGACGACCGTCTGCACCGAACGCAGGTCGGTGAATGGCGGGAAGACGGCAACTTCGACCTTGGCGTAGTCGTGGTCGGCGTCCTTGAGGGTCCACGCAAGCTTCTGGACGAACGCGATCGACTGCAGGTGGTCGAAGTTCATCTTCCAGTTGCCCGCCATGAGCGGAGTGCGAGTGGCTACCATCCGAGCACCTCGAGGCCCGGGAGACGCTTGCCTTCGATGAGCTCGAGGCTGGCGCCACCACCGGTCGAGACGTGGCCAAACTCGTCGTCAGCGAAGCCGAGCGTGCGAATTGCCGCTGCCGAGTCGCCACCGCCGACGACCGAAAGACCGTCAACTTCGGTGAGGGCCTGGGCGACCGACTGCGTGCCGGCGGCAAAAGCTTCGAACTCGAATACCCCCATAGGGCCGTTCCAGAACACGGTCTTCGAGGTGCGAATTGCTTCGGCGTAGGCCTTTGCGCTGTCGGGGCCGATGTCGAGACCGAGGCCTTCGGCACCGAACGACGACGACTCAATGGCGTCGGCCGGCACGACTTCGTTTGCCGCATCGGCGGCAAACTTCTCGGCAACGACGATGTCGGTCGGGAGCAGCAGCTCGACGCCACGCTCTTCCGCCTCAGCAATGTAGCGCTTGACGGTCTCGAGCTGGTCCTCTTCGAGGAGCGACTTGCCGACCGCGTGGCCCTGTGCCTTGAGGAAGGTGAAGAGCATGCCGCCGCCAATCACAAGGCGGTCAACGCGCGGGAGGAGGTTCTCGATCACACCGAGCTTGTCCGACACCTTCGAGCCACCAAGCACGACGGTGAAGGGCTTCGCCGGGTCATTGACGACGCGGTCGAGCTTCTCGACCTCGTTCGCGACGAGGAAGCCAGCTGCCGAAGGCAGGAGCTGGGCGAGGTCGTAGACCGAGGCCTGCTTGCGGTGCACGACGCCGAAGCCGTCTGAGACGAAGGCATCACCGAAGGCGGCGAGCTCGGCCGCGAAGGCGCCACGCTCGGCGTCGTCCTTGCTGGTCTCGCCCGCGTTGAAGCGGAGGTTCTCGAGTACGACGACCTGGCCGTTTTCGAGCGAGTCGACGAGGGCTTTGGCGCTCGGGCCAACGGTGTCCTCAGCGAGGGCGACGTCGGCGCCGAGCAACTGGCCAAGGCGCGTTGCCGCGGGGGCCAGCGAGTACTGCGGGTCGGGTTCGCCCTTGGGGCGACCAAGGTGCGAGATCACAATGACCTTCGCACCCTGGTCGACCAGGGCCTGGAGAGTGCCGAGCGAGGCGCGCACGCGTCCGTCGTCGGTGATTACGCCGTCCTTGAGCGGCACATTGAGGTCGCAACGTACGATGACGCGCTTGCCTTCAAGGGATCCGAGGGATTCGAGAGTGCGCAGGGCCATTCGACTCAGCCTTTCCAATGGGTTGTGATGATGCGGTTGTGACTAGAGGCGGTCAGCGATGTAGGCCGAGAAGTCCATGAGACGCTCGGTGTAACCCCACTCGTTGTCGTACCACGATGAGATCTTGACGTGGTTGCCGACGACCTTGGTCAGCGGGGCGTCGAAGATCGACGAGTGGTGCTCACCGATGATGTCGCGCGAGACGATCGCATCCTCGTTGTACTTGAGGATGCCCTTGAACTCGCCCTCAGCGGCAGCCTTGAACGCAGCGTTGACTTCATCGACGGTGACCTCGCGGCTCGCGACGAGGGTGAGGTCGGTGATCGAACCAGTCTCAACCGGAACGCGCAGCGCGAAGCCGTCGAGCTTGCCCTTGAGTTCGGGGAGGACGAGGCCGATGGCCTTGGCCGCACCGGTCGAGGTGGGGATGATGCTCAGCGCGGCGGCACGGGCACGACGGAGGTCGCTGTGCGGCGAGTCCTGCAGACGCTGGTCGGAGGTGTAGGCGTGCACGGTGGTCATAAGACCCGACTCGATGCCGAAGTTGTCGTTGAAGACCTTGGCGATCGGCGCAAGGCAGTTCGTGGTGCACGAGGCGTTCGACACGATGTGGTCGGTCTCGGGGTTGTAGTCGGTGTGGTTGACACCCCAGACGAACGTGGGTGCACCGTCGCCCTTGGCCGGAGCCGAGAGCAGCACCTTCTTTGCGCCAGCCTCGAGGTGGGCGGCAGCCTTCTTCGGGTCGTTGAAGCGGCCCGTGCACTCGAGCACGAGTTCGACACCCAGCTCTTCCCAGGGCAGCTTGGCCGGGTCGGCCTCGGCGAGCGCGTGGATCTGGCGGCCGTCGACATAGATGTTCTCGTCGTCGTGGCTGATCTCGTTCGAGAGCACACCCGAAGTCGAGTCGTACTTCAGCAGGTGCGCGAGGGTGAGGTTGTCGGTGAGGTCGTTAATTGCGACGAGCTCTAGGTTCGGGTGGCTGTTGTCAAGCAGGGCGCGAGCGTAGCTACGTCCGATGCGGCCGAAACCATTGATAGCGATCTTCGTCACTTTTGCTCCTTTTTGGGGCGGAATGCGTCGTAAATAGAGGTCGGATTGGTCTGGATGACCTCGGAAATGCTTCCGGGGTCACGGTATCGAAATTGAGCGAACACAGTTCCCAGCTTCCGGGACGTTCTAGTCAAGATCGTGATCGCTCGGCAGGTTGGCTTCGGTGCCGGGAATGCCTTGGTCGGCGGCGGCACGATCGGCAAGCGCGAGGAGGCGGCGGATGCGGCCGGCGACCGCATCCTTGGTCATGGGCGGGTCAGCCTGGGTGCCGAGTTCATCGAGGGATGCATCGCGGTGCGCGAGGCGAAGTTCGCCAGCGTAGCGGAGGTGCTCGGGTACCTCTTCGCCGAGGATTTCGAAGGCGCGCTCAACGCGGGCGCAGGCGGCCACTGCGGCCTGGGCGGAGCGGCGCAGGTTGGCGTCGTCAAAGTTGACGAGCCGGTTCGCAGTGGCACGCGTCTCGCGGCGCTGGCGGATAGCTTCCCACTCGGCGAGCACTTCGGTGGCACCGATCGCCTCGAGCATCCGGTGAATGGCTTCGGGTTCGCGCAGCACGACGCGATGCACTCCGCGCACCTCGCGGGCCTTGGCCTCAATATCGAGGCGCCCGGCAGCACCAACGAGTGCCATGGCGGTCTCGTGATTCGGGGTTGCCACGTCAAGCGAAGCCGAGCGACCCGGGTCGGTGAGGGTGCCGGCCGCGAGGAAGGCACCACGCCAGACCGCGGCAAGCACATCGGCCTTGCCGAGCGTGAGGCGGTTCGGCAGGCCCCGCACGATCTGGCGGCGCGCATCCATGAGCCCGGTCTGACGCGCGAGCGTTTCGCCTTCTTCGAGCACGCGCACGACGAAGAGATCGGCTTCCGACATACCGGCCACGCGGCTTACCCGCGGGCGCACACCGAACAGCGCTGCGAGTTCACGCGCGAGCCGCAGGGCGACCTGCTCGCCCTCGACTTCGGCTTCAACGATGTAGCGGCGTGAGATGACCTGCAGCCCGCCCGAAAATCGCAGCAAGCTCGACACTTGCGCGGCCCGCGCCTGCGTCGTGCCCGGATTTACCGAGGCGATCTCGTGTTTTACTTTGGCTGTCAGGGACAATCTCGCTCCTGGTCGTGGTCTTGATTGGTCGTTGAGGTGCGGACACGCCGGGGTGCCTGCGTCACCGCGGGACTCGGGTCAACCGCGGTGGGGAAAAGGTCGAGCCTACTCGCGACCGAGGTCGCGGTGGCGCACGCTGACGATGACGTCATCGCGCTCTCGCAGCATCCCGGCAATACGTTCGGTCATCGCGACCGAGCGGTGCTTACCGCCGGTGCAACCGATGGCGATGAGCGCGTGACGCTTGTTCTCGCGCTCAAACCCAACGAGCACCGGGTCGATCATGGTTTCGAAGCCCTTGAGGAACTCTTCGGCGCCGGGTTGCTCGAGCACGTAGTCACTCACTCGCTTGTCACGTCCGTTAAAGGGACGCAGCTCTTCTTTCCAGAACGGGTTCGGCAAGAAGCGCATATCGAGCATCGTGTCGGCGTCGTTAGGAATGCCGTACTTGAATCCGAAGCTCATCACCGTGACCTGCACCTTGTGCTGGTCAGGTTCACCGAACCGGTCGGTAACGCGCTGCACGAGCTGGTGCACGTTGAGCTCGGAGGTGTCGAAGACGATGTCGGCGTGGCTACGAATATCGCGCAGGCGCTCGCGCTCGAGGCGGATGCCGTCGTACACGGTACCGTCCTGCTGCAGCGGGTGAGGGCGGCGCGAGTGCTCGTAACGACGAATGAGGGCTTCGTCGGATGCATCGAGGAAGAGCACGTGCACATCGTGCGTTTCGCCCAACTCAGCAATGAGCTCATCAAATTGCGAGAGCAGGCGGCCACCGCGAATGTCGATCGACACGGCGAGCTTCGGCAATGAGTCGCGCGCCTTACCCGCAACTTCAATGAGCGGGCGAATCATCGGCGGCGGCAGATTGTCTACGACGAACCAGTCGAGATCTTCAAATGCCTTGCACACGGTCGAGCGGCCCGCACCCGACATTCCCGTGACAATGACGATTTGCTGTAGCTCGGCGGGCCCCGCGAGATCCTCGAGCTCCGTGACGGCGTCCATCCAGTCCCCCAATCCGACGAGTCCTCAGCCTAGCGAGTCATCGTCATCACTGCCTGCGGATGCGATTGGTGTGACGCGCGGATTTCCAATTGCGGCCACAATTGATGCCGCCATCGCCGGACCGATCCCGGGAACCCGTTGGAGTGCATCCGCCTCGGCGGCGCGAAGTCGCGCGACCGAACCGAATTCGCGCAGGAGTGCCCGGATGCGTGCCGGACCGAGCCCAGGAATCTCAGCAAGCTGCGTGCGGATATCGCGCTTCCGGGATGAGCGCTGGGCGCTGATCGCGAAGCGGTGTGCTTCGTCACGCAGGCGCTGCACGAGAAAGAGCGATTCGGATGAGCGCGGCAGGATCACCGGGAAATCATCGTTCGGTAGCCACAGCTCTTCGAGCCGCTTCGCAATACCGACGATGGCGATGCCGGTGACTCCGGAGTCGTCGAGCGCGCGTTGCGCGGCGGCGACCTGTGGTTGGCCACCATCGATGAGGAGCAATTGTGGCGGATAGGCGAACTTCGAGCGCTTCGGAGGTGTCTGGGCCTCGGCGTCGGTTGGGTCGGGCTTCGGCGCTTCGTCGTCACGGAGATAGGCGAGGCGGCGTGTGAGCACCTGATACATCGAATCGGTGTCGTCGGTGGATTCCGCGATGTTGAAGCGTCGATAGTCGCTGCGCTTTGGGAGGCCGTCTTCGAATACCACCATGGAGGCAACGATGCCGGTGCCCTGCAGGTGCGAGACGTCGAAAGCCTCAATACGCAGCGGTGCCTGCGCGAGACCGAGGGCATCGCGCAGATCGTTGAGCGCATCGCTACGGGCGACATAGTCGGCCGTGCGCTGCAACTTGTACTGCTTGAGTGCCTCGAGCGCGTTGATGCGCGCAGTCTGGAGCAGATCAGCGAGTGGACCGCGCTTTGCCGTGCGCAATTGCACTTTGGTACCGCGCACTTGCGTGAGCACTTCAGCGAGCGCTTCGGCGTCTTCCGGCAGGGTCGGCACGATGACCTCGCGCGGCGGTTCCTGGCCCTGCTTGCCATACACCTCCTGCAACACCTGCTGCACAAATGTGCCGGTATCGACATCAAGTTCTTTGTCGAGCACCCAGCCACGCACTCCGCGAACGCGACCGCGACGCACGGTGAACAATTGCACCGACGCGGCAAGCCCATCCTCAGCAATGCCGTAGACATCGGCATCGGCAGAGTCGGGCAATACGACGGCCGACTTCTCAAGCACCGTCTCGAGGGCCACGATGCGATCGCGCAGGCGGGCCGCATCCTCGAATCGAAGTTCGGCGGATGCGGCGGCCATGCGGACCCGCAGATCGTCGACGATGGAGCGGTCGTAGGTTTCCATGAAGTCGACGAACTCGTTGACGAGTACGCGGTGCTCTTCGATGGTCACCTTTTGTGAGCAGGGGCCGCCGCAGCGCCCGATTTGGCCAGCAAAGCAGGGCTTGCCGGTTTGCATCGCGCGGCGATGGTTCGAGTCATTGCAGGTGCGAATCGGGAACACCTTGATCATGAGATCAATAGCTTCGTTCACGGCCCAAACCTTTGGATACGGCCCGAAATAGCGCGCGCCCTTAATCTTGCGATTGCGCGTGACCATCACTCGCGGGGCTTCTTCGGCGAGGGTGATCGCCATGAACGGGTACGACTTATCGTCTTTGAGCCGCACATTGAAGGGCGGTGACCATTCTTGAATGAGTGAGTATTCAAGCTGGAGTGACTCGATCTCGTTGGAGACCACGGTCCACTCGACGGTGGCCGCGCTCGTCACCATGCGCCGGGTGCGCTCCGGCAGCGTCTCGAGTGGCGCGAAGTAGTTTTGCAACCGCTGCCGCAGACGCTTCGCTTTGCCGACGTAGAGCACGCGACCATCCGCATCGAGCCAGCGATAGACGCCGGGCCCGTTGGGAATGTCGCCGCTCCGTGGGCGCCACTCGAGTTCGCGTGCCACCGACTACGCCTTCGCGCGGCCTGCCCGCGCCTGCTCATGCGCGAACATCTCGGCAAGGAACTCACCGGTTGCGCTACCCGGTGCCTTTGCGATTTGCTCCGGAGTGCCTTCGGCCACCACTTCGCCACCGCCTGAACCGCCCTCGGGACCCATATCGATGACCCAATCGGCCGACTTCACCACATCGAGATTGTGTTCGATGACGATGACCGAGTTGCCCTTGTCGACGAGGCTCTGCAGCACGATGAGTAGCTTCCGCACATCTTCAAAGTGCAGACCCGTCGTCGGCTCGTCGAGCACGTAGATGGTGCGGCCATTTGAGCGGCGCTGCAATTCGGTGGCGAGCTTCACGCGTTGCGCCTCACCACCCGAGAGCGTGGTGGCCGATTGCCCGAGGCGCACGTAGCCGAGGCCCACATCGACGAGCGTCTGCAGGTAGCGGTGGATGGCCGTGATCGGTTCAAAGAACTCGCACGCCTCAGCGATCGGCATGTCGAGCACATCGGCGATTGTCTTGCCCTTGTAGTGCACCTGCAACGTTTCGCGGTTGTACCGGCGGCCCTCACAGGTCTCGCACTGCACGTACACGTCAGGCAGGAAGTTCATTTCGATCTTGATCGTGCCGTCGCCATGGCACTCTTCGCAGCGACCGCCCTTCACATTGAACGAGAAGCGTCCGGCCTGATAGCCACGAGCCTTTGCTTCTGGGGTTTCGGCAAAGAGGTTTCGGATGCGGTCGAACACGCCCGTGTAGGTGGCCGGGTTCGAGCGCGGGGTGCGGCCGATCGGAGCCTGGTCGACATGCACGACTTTGTCGAGGTGTTCGAGGCCCGTCACCCGCGTGTGCTTGCCGGGCACACCGCGCGCGCCATTGAGCTTGTTTGCGAGTACGCGCTCGAGCACGTCATTCACGAGCGATGACTTGCCCGAGCCGGAGATGCCGGTCACTGCGGTGAGCACGCCGAGCGGGAAATCGACCGTGACGTTCTTGAGGTTGTTTTCGCGGGCGCCGACGACGGTGAGCTTGCGATTGCGGTCGATCTTGCGGCGCTTCGTCGGGGTGTCGATGCGGCGGCGTCCGGCGAGGTAGTCGCCGGTGATCGAGTGCTCGTTCGCAAGCAGGTCGGAATAGTTGCCGGAGTGCACGACTTCGCCCCCGTACTCCCCCGCACCTGGCCCGATGTCGACGAGCCAATCGGCGGTGCGGATGGTGTCCTCGTCGTGTTCGACCACAATGAGGGTGTTTCCGAGGTCGCGCAACTTCACCAGCGTGTCGATGAGTCGACGGTTGTCGCGCTGGTGCAGGCCGATTGAGGGTTCGTCGAGCACGTAGAGGACGCCCGTGAGCCCGGCGCCGATCTGCGTGGCGAGTCGGATGCGCTGTGCTTCGCCACCCGAGAGCGTGCCGGCGGAGCGTGCGAGATCGAGGTAGGTCAGCCCGACCTCGGTGAGGAAGCGCAGGCGTGAGCGCAATTCGCGCAGCACCTGGGCACCCACCTGTGCTTCACGCTCGGTGAGGTCGATAGTTTCGAAGAACTCGAGGCAGTCGTCGAGGGCGAGGAAGGTGACATCGGCGATCGACTTGCCTGCGACCGTAACGGCGAGCACTTCGGGCTTGAGGCGCGCGCCATTGCAGGATGCGCAGGGCACCTCGCGGAGATATTCGCCCCAGCGGTCACGCTTGGCGTCACTATCGGCCTCGGCGTACTGGCGCTCAATGTAGGGCACGACGCCCTCGAAGCCCGACGAGTAGGTCATCTGTCGGCCATAGCGGTTCTTGTACCGCACCCGCACCTTGTAGTCCTTGCCGTGGAGCAATGCATCCTGCACCGACTTGGGTAGCTTGCGCCAGGGGGTTGTGAGACTGAACCCGAGCTCTTCAGAAAGCCCGACGAGGAGTCGCTCGTAATACTGGTAGAGCGACTTCCCCTGCGATGACCAGGGCAAGATCGCACCGTCGGCGATTGAGGCATCGAAATCGCCGATGAGGAGGTCATCGTCAACCGACATGCGGGTACCAAGCCCATCGCAGGTGGGGCAGGCGCCGAAGGGTGCGTTGAACGAGAAGGTGCGCGGCTCAATCTCGGTAAGCGCGATGTTGTGCTGATTCGGGCACGAGAGCTGTTCTGAGAAGGTGACCGTGCGCTCGGGGTCATCGTCGTCGCGGTCGACGAATTCGATGGTGACTCTTCCACCAGCGAGGCCAAGCGCCGTCTCAAGCGAGTCGGTGAGCCTGCCAAGCAACTCGTCGCTCGCGACGAGACGGTCAACTATCACCGAGATGTCGTGCTTGTACGACTTCTTCAGCTTCGGTGGGCTCGTGAGCTGGATGCGTTCGCCATCGACCATCGCGCGCGCAAAGCCCTGCTGCGAGAGCGAGGAAAAGAGATCGACAAACTCGCCCTTCTGCTGCTGCACCACCGGGGCGAGCAATTGGTAGCGAGTGCCGGTGGGCAGTTCCATCAGCCGGTCGGCGATCTGCTGCACCGTCGACGCTTCGATGCGCTCGCCGCAGATGGGACAGTGCGGGATGCCGATGCGCGCCCAAAGGAGACGCATGTAGTCGTAGATTTCAGTGATCGTGCCCACGGTTGAGCGCGGGTTGCGGTTCGTCGACTTCTGGTCGATCGAAACCGCGGGGCTGAGCCCTTCGATGAAGTCGACATCGGGGCGATCGACCTGACCGAGGAACATGCGCGCATACGACGACAGCGATTCGACGTACCGTCGCTGGCCCTCGGCAAAGATCGTGTCGAAGGCGAGCGATGACTTGCCCGAGCCCGACAAACCGGTGAACACGACGAGTCGGTCGCGCGGGATCGTGAGGTCGACGTTCTTGAGGTTGTGCACGCGCGCGTGTTGCACACGCAACGTCGGCTGCCCCTCGGCCGGGGTGCTCACCGTCGACGCGCTCGTGGAAGAGCTACTCGTGGTCGAAATCTCACTCTGCAATGTCACCGCCCCAGGTTACGCCGCCCCTCCGACATGCGCCGTCGAGGTTCGCTGAGCGCGTGGCGGGCCACGCCCAGTCCTACGCGAATTCGCGCAACCGCGGTGATCTACTCGGCCGCGATCACCGCGATCGGAGCGTCGAGCGCAACAGTCTCGCCCTCATCCACGCGCCATTGCACGACACCATCTCGATGCGCGACGACCTGCGTCTCCATCTTCATGGCCTCGAGCACCGCAACCGGAGTGCCGGTGGTGACGCTCGCGCCCTCATCAATGAGACGACGCACGAGCGTGCCGGCAACGGGAGCCTCGAGCAGTGTCGGATCAGTTTCGGGAGTCTCGCGAGCAGCATCTTGAGCGGCATCCGATGACGCATTCGTACCGAGTCGGGTGAGCATCTCGGCGGGAAGCCCGAGCATCACTCGACGGCCATCGAGTTCGACGGCGAAGCGCACGAGCTCGGATGCCGCAGTCGCGGCGCTTCGCGGTGCGCTGGGGAGCTTCGGCAGCAACTCCTGCTCGATCCACTGGGTGTAGACGCCGAAGGGCGCATCGGTGAAGGCCGGCTCCTCAAGCACCGCGCGGTGGAAGGGCACGACGGTGGCGACGCCGCTCACCTCAAGTTCTCGCAGGGCACGACGCCCGCGCGCGATTGCCTGAGCCCGGTCGGGGGCGAACACGATGAGCTTTGCGAGCATCGAGTCGAAGGCAGCCTCGACGCGGTCACCGGCCTCGACCCCAGCATCCCAGCGAATACCTGGGCCGCCGGGCACACGCAGGCCGGTCACTTGGCCGGCAGCCGGAAGGAATCCGCGGCCAGGGTCTTCCGCATTAATGCGGAACTCCAAGGCGTGACCCGTTGGCACGGGCGTTTCGCTCAGTGAAAGGCCGCGCCCCTCAGCAATGCGGAACTGCTCGGCCACGAGGTCGACTCCCGCGGTGATTTCGGTAACCGGATGCTCGACCTGGAGTCGAGTGTTCACCTCAAGGAACGAAACGGTGCCGTCGCGGCCGACGAGAAACTCCACTGTGCCGGCGCCACGATAGTTCACCGCCTCACCGATGCGACGGGCGGCATCGTGGATGGATGTGCGCTGCTCCTCGCTGAGATCGGGTGCGGGTGACTCTTCGACGAGTTTCTGGTTGCGACGCTGCAATGAGCAATCACGGTCGCCAACGACCACGACCGCACCCTCACCATCGCCGACGATCTGTGCCTCAACGTGTCGCGGTTGCTCGAGGAATCGTTCGACGAAGCACTCGCCACGGCCAAAGGCAGCAATCGCTTCGCTCGTCGCCGCCGCGAAACTGTCGGCAACCTCATCAAGACTGTGGGCGACGCGCAGGCCGCGCCCGCCGCCTCCGAAGGCCGCCTTGATGGCGACGGGCAGGCCGTGCTCCTTGGCGAAAGCCACTGCCTCTTCGGCATTCGCAAGCGGCTCGGTGGTGCCGGGAACGAGCGGTGCCCCGATGCTCGTTGCAAGCTCCCGCGCTGCGACCTTATTGCCGAGCTGCTCGATCGTGTCGGGGCGCGGGCCGATCCAAATGAGTCCAGCGTCCTCGACCGCGCGCGCAAAGTCGGCGTTCTCAGCGAGGAAGCCGTAGCCCGGATGCACCCCATCCGCGTTGACTCGCAGGGCGAGCGCGACGATTGCCTCCGCATTGAGGTAGCTCGTGGCCGGGGTGGCGCCGCCGAGCGCGTACGCCTCGTCGGCGAGTCGCACGTGCAGGGCGTCGTGGTCTTGGTCGGCGTAGATGGCAATGGATGTGCGCTCGGATTCGGCACAGGCGCGAATGATGCGCACGGCAATTTCGCCGCGGTTCGCAATGAGGATGCGTTGCATGAGTGGCTCCGGAAGGATCAAAGTTCGGTGAAGTCGTGAAGCGCGCGAAAGCGCACGCGCACCCCCGCAGCCAGTTGGCCAGCGAGGTCGAGGTCGCGGTCGACGACCGCGCCAATGACGGGATAGCCGCCGGTGAGCGGGTGGTCGGCGAGAAAGAGCACGGGTTGGCCATCCGGTGGTACCTGGATGGCGCCGGTGACCGCGCCCTCACTCGGCAACTCCCCCGACTCGGCGCGCTCGATCGGGGTGTCGCCTGCCAGGCGCACGCCAACACGATTCGATTGCGGAGTTACCAGCCACTCGGTGTGCAGGAGTGTCTGTAGGCCGGTCGCGGTAAACCAATCGGTGCGCGGTCCGAGTACGACATCGAGCGTGACGACCTCGCCATCCGCCGGGAGCTCCGGCCGCACGGGGTCGTTCACGTCGACGGCGCGCAGCACCGCATCCGTGTTGATCGGGAGTTCATCGCCCGCTTGCAGCGGCGCCGGGCCCACGCCGGCGAGAGTGTCGGTCGCGACGCTGTCGAGGACTCTAGGCGCCGCGAATCCGCCGCGCACGGCGAGATAGCCGCGCATCCCGCGATCAAAGGCGCCAATGCGCACGAGATCGCCATCGTCGACGGCCGTCGGGGTGCCGCGCTCGAGCGGCACTTCGGTGCCATCTACGGCGAGGATGCTGCGCGGACCACTCGCGCCGGTCACGGCAATGACGGCCGCGCCCCGCACACGCAGGGTGGTGCCGCCGCCAGCGATTTCGATCGCGGCAGTATTGCTCGGATTGCCGACGATGCGGTTCGCTGCCCGCAGAGCACGCCGATCTGCCGCACCCGAGGCCGGTACACCCATGCCAAGGAGTCCCGGTCGTCCGAGGTCTTGCAGGAGTGCCTGGCCACCGGGCCGCTCGACCACGAGCGCCGGGCCGGTGGCCACAGCTGGTACTGCGAGTGCGGCGGCGGCCGCCGTCTGCACAACCTCGCGCACCGCCCGATACTGCACTGGCTGGCCGGGTTGCAAGAGCGCCGGCGGCTGCCGATCAAGATCCCACATGGATGCACCGGTGCGGCCAATGAGCTGCCAACCACCCGGTGCTTCCCGGGGGTAGATGCCCGAGAATTCAGCCGCGAGGCCGACGGATCCGGCCGGGATGCGGGTACGCGGCGTCGCGCGGCGCGGCACCTGAAAGACCGGATCATCGCCAACGCAATAGGCAAACCCGGGGGCATAGCCGGTGAAGGCCACGCGCCAATTTGCCGCCGCGTGGCGGCTGATGAGTTCGTCGACGCTGAGCCCGAGGTGCTCGGCGACCTCGCCGAGCTCGCCTCCGTCGTAAACCACATCGATGGTCACCGGGGACAGTTCGGTTGTGAGCGACTCGGCTGGCGCGACTCCGCGCAGGGCCGACGCCAACGTCGGGGCATCAACGGCGGTGGGATCAAAGCACACGAGCAGAGTGCGCGCTGCCGGAACGAGCTCGTCGACTCCCCCGAGCGTTACCGCGGTGAGTGCGGCGTAGTGGCGAATCGCGTGGTCGAGGTCGGGGTACTCGATGAGGAGCGCTCGATCCGAGACCGGCACGATTCGAAGTGGGGCATCCGGCGTCATGACGAGCCGCCTAGCTCCGCGCAGCGGCAGCAAACGGGGCAATCTCCACTCCGGCGTCGAGCAGTCGTCGACGCAACTCAGCCGCCATGGCGACGGCGCCCGGGCTGTCCCCGTGCACGCAGATCGATTCCGCATCCAGGCGGATGCGAGTGCCATCGACAGCTTCAAGCGTGCCGCGGTCAATAAGCTCGAGCATCCGCTCTGCCACGTGCACGGGATCGTCGAGCACCGCACCGGGCAGCTTGCGTGAGACGAGCGAGCCATCGGGGTTGTAGCGGCGATCGGCGAAGGCTTCGCGTGCGACGGCGAGGCCGGCTCGCTCGGCGAGGTCAAGCACCAGGGCGCCGCTGAGTCCGAGCACGACGAGCTGCGGGTTGACCGCGCGCACGGCTGCGACGACGGCTTCGGCGTGCTCGCGGTCGTGCACGATGGTGTTGTAGAGGGCGCCATGCGGCTTTACGTAGCTCACCTGCGTGCCGACCGAGGCGGCGAGGCCCATCAGCGCGCCGATCTGGTATTCGACCTCGGCTTGGAGCGCCGCCGGGGCGATCTCGACCGAGTTGCGGCCGAAGTTCTCGAAGTCGCGGTAGCCCGGATGCGCCCCCACGGTCACTCCGCGAGCGGCGGCTTCGCTGAGGGTGTGGCGGATGCCGGCCGGATCGCCCGCGTGGAAACCGCAGGCCACATTGGTGCTCGACACGAGTGCGAGCATGGCTGCGTCATCGCCGACGATGCGGTCGGGCGTGTTCTCGCCGAGATCAGAGTTGAGATCGATATTCGACATGGGTACTCCTCTACAGTCAGCTTCGCTTACGAGCCGAGAATCATGCTGAAGATCGGGACGACCGAGTTCGCACCCATGTACCAGGTAAGCGCCGTAGCGATCGTGCCGAAGATGAGCAGCCACTTCGGGTAGCGGTAGCCGTCGAGGAGATCGCGACGGAACCAGCCGATGTACATGAAGATCGTGAGGCCGATCGGCAGGATGAGGCCGTTGAAGCCACCCACGAATACGAGGATCTGGGCCGGCGCGGCACCCCAGAGAAGGTAAAGCACGAGCGACACGGCGATGAAGGCGACCGTGGCGATGCGCAGCGGCCAGCCGTCACGGAGCTTCTTTGAGAAGGTCGAAAGGAAGGTTGCCGAGGTGTAGGCGGCACCGATGACCGAACTCAGTGCGGCAGCCCAGAAAATCGCACCGAACACGCGTAGACCTGCTTCGCCGAGGGCGTGCTGGAAGGCCTGACCGGCCGGGTTCGCAGCACCCGAAGTGAGGTCGAGAGTAACGCCCGAGGCGACGACGCCGAGGATCGCGAGGAAGAGGACGTAGCGCATGATGCCGGTGACGAGGATGCCGTTGAGCGAGGCACGGTGCACACTACGAACGTGCTGTGCGCCGGTCTGACCGCTGTCGAGGAAGCGGTGGGCGCCGGCATAGGTGATGTAACCGCCGACGGTACCGCCAACGATGGTGGTGATGGTGGCGAAGTCGATCGTGTCGGGCAACACAGTCTGTCGCAGTGCATCCCCCACTGGCGGGTTCGTGACGACGGCCACGACAATCGTGAGCACGATCATGCCGACGCCGAGGATCATGACCACGACATCAACGACCGCACCGGCCTTCTTGTAGAGGAAGATCGCGATTGCGAGGAGGCCAGTGAGCAGGCCGCCGAGTTGCGGGTCAATGCCGAGCAGGGCGTTGAGGCCGAGCCCGCCTCCGGCAATATTGCCGATGTTGAAGGCGAGGCCGCCGATCACGATGAGCACGGCGAGGACATACCCACTGCCGGGGATGGCGTCGTTTGCGAGCTGACCTGCGCGCTTGCCGGAGACGGTGATCATGCGCCAGATGTTCATCTGAACCGCGAAGTCGATGATGATCGACGCGAGGATGGCGAAGGCGAAGGCCGCGCCAAACATTGCGGTGAAGGTGGCGGTCTGGGTGATGAAGCCCGGGCCGATGGCGCTGGTGGCCATGAGGAAGACTGCGCCGAGGATCGGACCACGGCGAGTCTTCACGAATTCACGCGGAGTTTGCTTCGGGGTCTCGACTTCGGTCGAGTCATTGCGAGTCATTGCTTGGGTGTCCCATCGACGTCACTGGCGGTGGCACGCGATATTGCGTTGGATGCAACATAGCCTGACGTTCTACAAACACGCAACTATTGTTGAACAAAATGGGATGGATCGCTCAGGCGGTAGCATGCCAGCATGGACGGTATGCAGCCCGCGCCTGGCGACGATGCCCTGGTGGACACCCTGCGAGAGGCGATCATTGCCGGCGCCTATCTTCCCGGAGCTCGGCTCAATGAGGCGGCCGTGAGCGCCGAGCTCGGGGTATCGCGCAACACTCTGCGCGAAGCGTTTGGCGTGCTCACTGAGCAGGGTCTACTCACCCGCATCCCCCACCGCGGGGTGTCGGTGGGTTCACCGAGTACCGCGGCGGTGATCGATCTTTATCGGATGCGTCGACTCATTGAGTGCGGTGTGCTCGCAGTTGCTGACCCACTGCATCCTGCAGTTGCCGGGATGCGCGCCGCGATCGCCGCGGGTGAGGCCGCGATTGAGGGATCCGATTGGAGTGCGGTCGGCACTGCGAACATGGATTACCACACCGCATTGGTTTCGCTCGCGGACAGTCCGCGCCTGGCCCGCACCTACCGCAATACGGCTGCTGAATTGCGATTGGCGTTCATGAAGATCGATAACCCGGAGCAATTGCACCGCCCCTTCGTCGTGCGCAATGCCGAGATCGTCGAGCGGCTCGCGGCCAATGAACCAAGCGAAGCGGCCCGATTGCTTGAGCGTTACCTCATCGACTCGGAACGCACGGTGCTCGCCGCGTACACCCGCTTGGGAATCGGCTAGCTCGCGATCAAGATGGCGGGGCAGGCAGGAGCACCGAAGCTCCCAATTGGTGGGCGCGCTTCACGAGGTAGCCATTAACCACCCGGACATCGCTGTCCTTGCTCTGGAGCTCACTCAGCGTGGTGCCCTGAGCATCAATGAAGGTGAGTGCAGTGCTCGACTGAAAGAGCAACACCTCACCGCCACTACTCACTGCGAGCAGGTAGCCGGAGACGTCAACCTTTGTGCCGGACAGCGCGAGCTCACGACCTCGCGCGCTTAGCCGCAGGAGTGCATCCCCGGTCGGTGAGATTCCTGTCACCGATTCGGCAGCCGCGACCTCGTCGAGCGGGAGGAGCATCCCGTGTCGCGCGGGAGAAGTTGCCGCCATTGGTGCATAGGTGACGGTGTCGAGCGCGTTGCCTTCGAGGTCAAACTGCTCGGCAGTTACCGTCCACTCACCCTGAGCGGTCGGGCGTCCGCGTTCGTACACGAGATAGCCGTCGCGTGCCCAGGTGACGATTGTGTCGCCTCGCAATGGATTCGGGCCGAGGACGACTTCGCCGGATGCAGTATCAACAAGCGCGTACCCCTCGTCGACGTTGCAACCGAGTCGAGCGTCGCCCGGTGCGGCGATCGGTCCGCCGTCGAGATACTCACAGCGGCTCAGCCAACCGAGTTCGGTGAGCTGCCACCGAATCGTGCCGTCGAGCGCGAGGATCGTGCGTGAACCCGGGCCCTGATACGCAGTAAGCAGCGTCACGTCCTCAAGCTCAGTAATGACGCCCGAAAGTTCGAGCCGATCGAGGGCTGTCGATTTCGGCGTACGCTCACCCGTCGCAATCACGACGCGCTCAATGACCGAGTCACCGCGGTACGGACCAATTGCGACGTAGACGGCGTCTCCAACCGATTCGTCTGACGTGCAAGCGGCCTCATCGATGCGCCACAGCTCTTCGTTGTCGGCCATGCGGATGCCCACCACGGCCGAGCGATCATGGGCCTCTGGCACCGCACCCCCGCTATCGGGACGTGGCTCCATGAGGAGTGCGACGCCATCGGCTACCCCGCAGATCACGCTTCCTTGAAGTGGTGGGGTCCACCAATCTCCGACACCGGCCGCATACTCAACCGCAAGTGAGCGGTCTTGATCCCAGCTCGGCTGAAATTGCGCATCCGAGCCGCTCGAGGCTGTCGTACCAGGCAGGCCGGCGCAGCCCGAAAGCGTCAGTGCGACAAGCACCGTCATGCCGATCAGGGCCGGTGAGCTGTGGTTTCGAAAGCGAGTCACGACATCACCGTATGACGTGTCGGCTCGGCGGTGCATCGTCGTCGAGGGTGACTCCGACGTTGACGAACGCGTGACGGGCTACTTCGCTGGGAGGAGAATCGCCTCGATGCCGTCGGCCTGCCAACGAACAATGTGTCCGTCGAGGAGGTCGATCAATGACGGCTTGGGAATTGTGTTGAGCTCCTCTCCCCTACCATCGCGCAAAATGAGGTCGTTCCCGTTGCTGAACAGCAGGATGCTGCCGTCCGCACTCACTGCTTCGAGTCTGCCCGACTCCGAAATTTCACGACCCGAATTGACGAGCACTAAACCGTCGACAGCCGCCGTGCGATAAGCGATGACCTCACCAGTTGGTGTGATCGCCTGTACGTATTCGGCCAGGGGCATTTCATTGAGCGGTAGCTTCACCTGGCTCGCTGACGGGGTGATTCGGCTGAGAAGTATATGCCTGGCCCAGCCGAGCGACTCGCCTTTAAAACTGAACCGCTCACTTTCGAGTCCGAATCCACCGGTCGCGCTCGTTGACGTCCTCGACGAATCCCCGCCCCAAAGCTGATAGCCGTCGCGCGCCCAGATAATTCGTTCACTCTTCGTGCGCCACTCGGTAGGCCCGAGGCTGAATTCACCCGTACGAGGGTCAACGAGAGCGAAACCATCCCCGCGTTCGCAGCCCAAGACCATGTCCTCAGGAGTTGCGTTGGGCCCGCCATCGAGGACGTGGCAGCCGTACCAGGAACTCGGCCAGTCATTAGACCAAGAAACGTTGCCATCCATCGAGACAAGACCTTGCACCTTTGAATCGAAGGAGGCGAAGATCAGTGTTGTTGCTTCGATCTCGATCACTGCGCGATCGACTGTGAGGTACTTGAGCGGCTCGGATTTGGCGACATGGTCACCGGATGCGATATTGAGCCGTTCTACAGTCGATCCTTCGGTGAAATCGCCGAGTGCGATATACGCATGGTCCTCAAGAACTGACGCCGAATTGCAGGCGGCGTTCTCGATCCGCCAAATTTCGGCATTGTCGTGCATACGGATTCCGCGCAGAGTTCCGCGATTGTCCGAAAAGAAATCATCCGAATCAGTTTTGACGTGTGGTTCGCTGACGAGTGCGATACCGTTCGAAACACCGCAAATGATGCTGTTATGCCCAGGTGGTCGCCACCATTCGCCGAGTCCGGCAGCATAGTCTGCGGACAAGAATGAGTCGGCCGGCCAGCTCGGATGAAATTGCAGTGTCGCGTAGTCAGTTCCGGTATTTCCCGCGTCAGCTGGCATTGTCGAACAACCAGCGATACCTACGGTGAGTGCCACAACGAGCGCGGCAAGTGCTGCTCGCATTCGGAGACGGCGCATATCGTTAACCTAGCCAGATGAGGCTTCCTGCCGCGTCGCCCCAGGGGCTGATCACCGAGGGAAGTGAATCTCTGCGCGCCCAGCCTTGGTAATCACGATGAGCCCATCCAGCACAGTCCACGTATGGGCTTCGAGTTGGGGGCCATCGCCGATCATCTCGCCGCTCGAGGAATACAGCGTCGAATCTGAATTCTCGATATAGAGCACTGCATTACCAGCACCGGTAACGAGCACCTCTCCGAGGTCCGACTTTCGTTCGACGACAGTACCGGTCGAAATGAAGGTGTGATCGGAACTCGCTGAGGCGTAATAGCTCACCACGCTGCCTTCGCGGCTCAATGCCGCGACGCCATAGGCATCGACGAATTCGTCGATCGGCAAGAGCACATCGTGGGGCGATTTCGGCCGGTGGTACCCGTCGATTCCCGAGACCTCGTCTATGCGAGTTCCGGTTAGATCGAAGAGCTCAACCGACGAGGAATTGATCGACACTGAGAAGCCGTCGCGCGCCCACCTAGGTTGCCCAGGTACCGGTGACTCCCCCGGCGCGACTTCAAATTCGCCCGTTGTCGCGTCAACAATCGCGTAGTCGTCGGGAAAGCTCGAACATCCGAGACGCGCCTCTTCGGAGACTCCGGTGGGGCCGCCATCGAGCAGGGTGCAGTCCCAGTTTCCGCTGTCGAATTGCTGTTGCCATTGCAACTCACCTGATTTGTCGATCGAATAGACCGCGGCGCTGGAGTGCGCGTGAGTGACCTGAAGGAGTACCGAATCATTGAATTCGTACACTGCGCCAAATGGCGCAATCACATCTTCGGATTCGAGCAGTTGCGTTGCATCCCCACTCGCCACCTCAACGAGGAGCAGCTTCGTCAGTGGGCCGATGACCGTTCTGATCGCGACCGCATCCCCAACCGACTGCTCGTGGGAACACTCAGCGTTCTCGATTCGATACAGCTCTTCGTGGGTGTCGAGGCATACACCCCGAACCACAATCGAGCTTTGCGATGAGGACGATTCGTTGAGCATGACCACGCCATCAACCACGCCGCAGATACTCGCAGTATCGCTTTCGGGCTGCCAAACGTTTCCGAAACCATTCGCGTAGTCGTCTCGAAGCCAACCATCTCGCGTGGTTGATGGATGCAGCTGCAATTGTGCGTAGTTATCCTGCGGTGCCGATGTATCGGTCGTGGCTGGCTGGCTCGATGTACTCACGTCGGGCTCGGTTGGCAACTCGGGACCGGCGGCACAGGCCGAGGCGCCGAATACTGTGCCGATGGCAACCAGCAAGGCAGCGACGTTGCGGACTCGTTGTTGGCGCATGCCTCCACGGTATCGAAGCGGTGCCACCAGACCCATCGGCCCATGGGTCTAGGCGTGGTTGTAGTTATTGTTAGGCAGATTTGGGGAGATAGATTTTCACTCACCGCTACCGGCACCGGACGCGACCTAGTATCCATCGCATACGTATGGCAAATCGCGCGCGGCAAATGCGACATTGACTACCTTCTCGCCCGCTGCATTGAAGGATGCTCGCGGTCATCAAGACCGCCAGGATGGCGCGGAGACACTACTTACTGCCCGTCGCTACTCGGAGTCTCCAGCAGCGAGCTGGCCACAGGCACCGTCGATCTCTTTGCCGCGGGTGTCGCGCAGGGTCGTCGGGATGCCCTTGTCGCGCAAGCGGTTGACGAACTCATGCATCACCCTTGGATCCGACGACGTCCAGATCGAGCCCGGCGTCGGGTTCAACGGGATGGGGTTGACGTGCACCCATCCGCGGCCGCGCTCATTGAGCTTGTCGGCGAGCAGGTCGGCGCGCCAGCCGTGGTCGTTCATGTCTTTGATAAGTGCGTACTCGATCGACACGCGGCGACCGGTCTTGTCGAAATAAGCCCGAGCTGCGTCGAGTGCCTCGTCGACCTTCCAACGGCTGTTCACCGGGATGAGGTCATCGCGCAATTCATCATCGGGCGCGTGCAACGAGAGAGCAAAGGTCACCGGCAGGTCTTCATCCGCGAGCTTGTTGATCGCCGGAACGAGACCGACGGTCGAAACCGTGATGCCGCGCGCCGACATACCCATACCTTCAGGCAATGGGTCGACCATGCGATGCACGGCTTCCATCACCCGCTTGTAGTTCGCGAGCGGCTCCCCCATCCCCATGAAGACGATGTTGCCGACGCGCTCGGGTCCGCCGTCCCCTGGGGCTCCGCCGAGTTCACCGGCTGCGATGGCACGGTTGGCCTGCACCACCTGGTCGACGATCTCGGCCGTCGAGAGGTTGCGCGTGAGACCGTTCTGCCCGGTGGCACAGAAGGGGCAGTTCATGCCGCATCCGGCCTGCGACGAAACGCAGAGCGTGATGCGACCCGGGTAGCGCATGAGCACCGACTCGACGAGCACCCCGTCAAAGCAGCGCCAGAGAAACTTGATCGTGTCACCGCGATCGGTCTTGAGTCGCTTCACTTCAGTGAGGAGCGGCGGCAGCATCTCGGCGACGAGCTCTTCCCGGCCCGCCTTTGGCAGATCGGTCATCGTCTCGGGGTCAACCGAGTAGTGCTCGAAGTAGTGCGTCGAAAGCTGCTTCGCACGGAATGGCTGGTGGCCGGATTCTTTGAGCGCGGCCTGGCGATCTGCGAGCGAGAGGTCGGCAAGGTGCCGCGGCGGCTTCGTGACGCGACGCTTGGCGGCAAACTGCAGCACCGGACGGCCGTCGGGCCCCATCGGCTGCACCCAGCCCTCGGCGGTCGGACGCACCTGAGGGCGCGCGGAACCATCACGCCCTGCCGTTGTTCGTACCCCGCGATCACCTGGGTAGGTGGGGGCGCCGGCGCGTCGGACTCCGTTATTTCGCTCGTTCATCGGTTCCATCATCTCATCTGAGTGCTCAGCAGCAGGGTGTCGGCACCTGCGCGTACTCAGGAAAACGCCGTGTGCACTGCCGGAGCGATCGCATCGCCAGCCTCAAGGAGCGCGGCGAGTAGTTGCTCGTCGGCGTACGCGCCACTGCCGGTGAGCAGGGTGACACGGCTGCCGTGAAGCTCGACGTGATGACGATCAGCGTGCGCGAGGAGTGCCGTGCGCAGTCTCGGTTCCGCAAGCCGGTCGAGTCGCGCGTCGTCGCCACGCACGACAAAGGCCCGCTCGAGCGATTCGTCGCCACGCCACCGCGGCAAGGTATCCGCAGATCGGAGCCGCGGTGCCCGACGGGCCTGCAATCGAACGGTAGGGAGCGCGACTCCGACGTGGATTGAGAGGTAGGTGAATCGCGTACGTCGTGCATCCCTAGTGCGACTGCCACGACCGCTGCCGACATGCTGCGCGGAAACGTGGCGCACTTGATACTCACCGAGTTCAAAGGCCGAACCATCAACCTGACCGCGCACGAGTGGCGAATGCTCGCGAAAATTACCCGACACCGAGAAGGCCGGCCCGTCAATGTGCTGTCCAGATTGCTCCCGGGCGAACGCAAGCTCGTTCGCCACGGCGAACCGGTAAAGACGGTGAATGCGACGTAGTTGAAGCAGATGCCCAACGAGAATCCACCCGGCAATCATCAATGCCACCACGCCGAGCACACCAAGACCGACGGTCGCCATCATCGCCTGCGTGCGCTGGGCGTGCACGAGTCCGGGGCCGTCGGCAGCGGGCAACCCCAGCCAGCGCACGAGCGATGAAATTGCACCGATCAGAAGACCAACCGCCGCAACGGCAACGACGCCACCAATCACAAATCGTTTCGCCGAATCGGTAGGGCGCTGCAAGAGAGTGCTGCCGATGGGGACCGGGCCCCGCATCGCGGTGGTATTGAGCGCTGCGAGACGCTCGATCATCCGCGGCCCTTCGTCACGTGGCCGGCGCGCTCCATATTGCGCAGCTCTTGCTTCAGGTCGGCCAGCTCGTCGCGCAAGCGTGCCGCGAGCTCAAACTTGAGCTCCTGCGCTGCCGCGAGCATTTGCGCATTGAGGTCACCGATGAGCGTTTCGAGCTGCTCGGCTCCCTGAGCCGCGATTCCCTCGCGCCGCAGGTTCGGCGCAGCCACCCGCTTCGGGTCGCGCTCGCGCCCGGCGAGTAACTGGGCGGTGTCCTGCCCCTCGCGCATGAGTACTTCTGTGATGTCATTGATCTTCTTGCGGAGCGGCTGCGGGTCGATGCCGTGTTCTTCGTTGTAGGCGATTTGTTTCTCGCGTCGTCGCTCGGTCTCGTCAATTGCCTGGGCCATCGCCGCGGTGATCTTGTCGGCGTACATGTGCACCTCACCCGACACATTTCGAGCTGCGCGACCGATGGTCTGGATGAGCGAAGTCGCCGAGCGCAGGAAGCCTTCTTTATCTGCATCCAGGATGGCGACGAGCGAAACTTCGGGAAGGTCGAGCCCTTCACGGAGCAGGTTGATACCGACGAGCACGTCGTAGACGCCAGCACGCAATTCACTCAGCAGTTCCACGCGCTTGAGCGTGTCGACGTCAGAGTGCAGGTAACGCACCCGCACGCCGTGCTCGCCGAGGAAGTCGGTGAGGTCTTCGGCCATGCGCTTCGTGAGCGTCGTCACGAGCACGCGCTCATCGCGATCCACGCGCTGGCGAATCTCTTCGAGCAGATCATCGATCTGGCCCTTCGAAGGCTTCACGACGATCTTCGGGTCAACCAGGCCCGTCGGGCGAATAATCTGCTCGACCACGCCATCGGCCTGCGAGAGTTCGTATTTGCCGGGCGTCGCTGAAAGATAGACCGTCTGTCCCACGCGCTCTTTGAACTCATCCCAGCGCAGCGGCCGGTTATCGAGTGCCGAGGGCAGTCGGAAACCGTAGTCGACCAGCGTGCGCTTACGCGACGCATCCCCCTCATACATCGCACCGATCTGCGGCACGGTGACGTGCGACTCATCAATCACCAACAAGAAGTCGTCGGGGAAGTAATCGAGCAGACAGTGCGGCGGCTCCCCCGGCTGACGGCCATCAATGTGCATCGAGTAGTTCTCAATGCCCGAGCAGAAGCCAATCTGCTCCATCATTTCGAGGTCGAAGTCGGTGCGCATCCGCAAGCGCTGTTCTTCGAGCAGCTTGCCCTGCGAGTGCAATTCGGGCAGCCGTTCGGCAAGTTCGGCCCGGATGCCGTCCATTGCGCGGTGCATGACGTCTTGGCTCGCGACATAGTGCGAGGCGGGGAAGATGCTCACCGACTCGGCATCGCGCACGACATCGCCGGTGAGCGGATTGAGCATTGAAATCGCGTCAACCTCATCGCCAAACAGCTCGATGCGCACCGCGAGCTCTTCGTACACCGGGATAATTTCAATCGTGTCGCCGCGCACGCGGAAGGTGCCGCGCTGGAAGGCGACGTCGTTGCGGGCGTACTGCATCGCCACGAAGCGGCGGATGAGATCATCGCGATCGATGCGGTCGCCCACGTGGAGCGCGACCATCGAGTCGTAGTACTCCTCGGGCTTGCCGAGACCGTAGATGCACGAGACGGTCGAGACCACGACGACATCGCGGCGCGAGAGTAGCGAGTTTGTCGTCGAATACCGCAGCCGCTCGACCTCATCGTTCACCGAGGAATCCTTCTCAATGAAGGTATCGGTCTGTGGCACATAGGCCTCGGGCTGGTAGTAGTCGTAATACGAGACGAAATATTCGACCGCGTTGTTCGGCAAGAGCTGGCGGAACTCATTGGCGAGCTGCGCCGCCAGCGTCTTGTTGTGGGCGATCACCAGCGTCGGCCGCTGCACCTGTTCGACAAGCCAGGCGGTCGTCGCCGACTTACCCGTACCGGTCGCGCCGAGCAGCACCACATCGGTCTCACCAGCGTTGATGCGCTGGGCAAGTTCGGCGATTGCCTGCGGCTGGTCGCCGGACGGCTGATAATCGCTGATCACCTCGAAGGGTCTGACGGCGCGAGTGGGTTCCATGCGTCAAGGGTAGGTCGCCGGGCATGGATGCTGGCTTCGCTTCGGCACGCCCTGCGCGAACGACTGCGGTGTTGCGGTAGAACCTCTTAGACTTGCGGTCATGTCTGAATTGTCGCGCGCGACCCGCTACGGGGTGTTGCTGCGCGACATCGAGCACGAGATAGAAATCAAACGCTCGCGCTTCATTTGCTATCTCATCCGCGTCGAACATGAAGCGGATGCTCGCGATGGCGTCGATCTCGTACGTGCCGAACATCGATTGGCTCGTCACCACTGCACGGCGTTCGTGCTCGGTGCTGACCGGATGCAGCAACGCTCAAACGACGACGGCGAGCCTTCCGGCACTGCCGGTGCGCCCATGCTCGATGCGCTCACGCGATTTGTGCGCCCGGGTGAGGCGGAGGCCGACCTCTCAGATGTGCTCGCCGTGGTCGTGCGCTACTTCGGTGGCGTGCTCCTCGGGGCCGGTGGCCTCGTGCGCGCGTACTCCGAGTCAGTGTCAGAGGCATTGCACCGGGCGCAGTTCGCAACGCGTCAGCGGATGCGTGTGGTGCGGGTGCCGCTCCCCCACGCTGAGGCGGGGAGGCTCGAGCACGAGTTTCGTCACGCCGGGCTCGACGTACTCGGCACCGACTATGCGAGCGAGGTCGCATGGCTGCGCATCGCGATCGTTGACGAACCGGATGCACGAGCCGCACTCGACACCCGCATCGCCGCGCTCACCCAGGGTGAGGCGGTCGCAGTGGATGAGGGCGCCGATTGGATTGACCTCGGCGAGTTGCGCTGAGGCCCGCGGACTTCGAGAACCTCAGCCCGCAGTTTGGCGCGAGTGCGCTGAGGCCCGCGTCTTGGTGCGCTGAGGCTCTCGAAGCGCCGCGGGAGTCAGTCCTCCGACGTCCGCTCTTCCTTCGGCACCGTGATTGGCGCAGTGTCGTAACTCACTTCATCCGAAGCAGCGAAGTCACCGAGCCGCAGTCGCACGAACATCTCGTCAATGTGCTCGATCGTGTCGGAGATCGGTCGCGTGGTGTCGATGACGACATCGGCGATCATCCGCCGCTCCTCATCACTCACCTGCGCATCGATGCGTGCCTGCGCCTCTTCGGCGCTCATACCGCGGTCTTCCATGAGTCGCTCGCGACGCACCTCGGCCGGGGCATCGGCGACCCAGATCTCGTCGTAGTCGTAGTTCGAGCGGTTCTCGGCGAGTAGCGGAATGTCGTGTACGAAGATTGCATCCGGGTCGTCAATGAGCGTTGTCTCGATGCGCTCGCGAGTAATGCGACGAATCTCGGGATGCGTGAGGTCGTTGAGCGCGCGGAGTTCGTCGTCGTCATTAAACACAATGTCGGCGAGCGCCTTGCGGTTGAGTGTGCCGTCGTCGTTGAGGATCTCCTGACCAAACCGATCAACGATCTCACGAAGCACGCGCTTGCCCGGCTGCACGATTTCGCGGGCAATTTCATCGGCGTCGATGATCACGGCACCGAGCTCGCGCAGGCGGTTCGAGATCGTCGTCTTTCCGGAAGCAATCCCTCCGGTGAGTGCGATGGTGGTCACTGGATCCTCCCGGAACGTTCGGGCCCGCGCCTTCGCGGGCTATTGGCTGGTGTTCTGTCAGACTACTCGGGAAGGAGACGAATGATGCTGGAAATGCTGACTGGCCTGGGACTCGCTTCGGCGGCCGGGCTCAACGCCTACATCCCCCTGCTTGCACTCGGGTTGCTTGATCGATTCACTTCGTTCGTGGAACTGCCTGGCGGTTGGGCCTGGCTTGCGAACGAGTGGACGCTCATCATCGTTGGCGTGCTTGCGGTCGTCGAGATTGTGGCCGATAAGGTGCCGGTGATCGACAGCATCAACGACACGATTCAGACGTTCATCCGACCAACGGCCGGTGGCATCGTCTTTGGGGCGGGAACTTCGGCGCAGACCCTGCCGATCGAGAATCCGGCCGATTTCTTCACCTCGAACGCCTGGATTCCGGTCGCAATTGGTGTCGTCGTCGCGCTTGTGACCCACCTCACGAAATCGACGACGCGGGCCGCGGCCACGGCGGTGGCTGCGGGTACCGCATCCCCGGCGCTCTCGGTCGGCGAGGATGCGGTGAGCGTTGGTCTCAGCGCGGCCGCCATCTTTGCGCCGCTCATTGTCATCCTGGTACTTGCGGTGGGCATCTTCCTCGGCTGGTGGATTACACGGTCGTTCACGCGGCGTCGCAAGCGTGCTGCTGACGCCACGATCGAATAGCTCAGATCGAATAGCTCAATAACGCAAGTGGGGCGGTCTCCCGAAGGAGACCGCCCCACTTGTTTGGGCTAGTGACTAGTTGCCAGCAAGCTTCTCGCGAAGCGCGGCGAGCGACTCGTCGTCGGCAAGGGTGCCCGCGCCGGTGTCCTCAACCTCGCTCGAGAACGAGGATGCACCCTGCGGAGCTTCGGGAGCGGTCGCCTCGGCGTCGAGCGCCTTGCGGACCTGCTCCTTGTGGAGCTCCCAGCGACCCTGAGCCTGGGCGTACTCCTGCTCCCATGCGTCGCGCTGGGCCTCGAAGCCTTCCATCCACTCGTTGGTCTCGGGGTTGAAGCCCTCGGGGTACTTGTAGTTGCCCTGCTCGTCGTACTCGGCGAGCATGCCGTAGGTGGCGGGGTCGAAGTCGGCACCCTCGGGGTCGACGCCTTCGTTCGCCTGCTTGAGCGAGAGCGAGATGCGGCGACGGTCGAGGTCGATGTCGATGATCTTCACGAAGAGCTCTTCGCCAACCGAGACAACCTGGTCGGCGGTCTCGATGTGGTGGTTCGAGAGCTCCGAGATGTGCACGAGGCCCTCGATGCCGTCGGCAACGCGAACGAACGCACCGAACGGAACGATCTTGGTGACCTTGCCGAGCACGATCTGGCCGATGGCGTGGGTGCGAGCGAGCACCTGCCACGGGTCTTCCTGCGTCGCCTTGAGCGAGAGCGACACGCGCTCACGGTCGAGGTCAACCTCGAGCACCTCAACGGTGACTTCCTGGCCAACTTCGACAACCTCAGAGGCGTGGTCGATGTGCTTCCAGCTGAGCTCCGAAACGTGGACGAGGCCGTCAACGCCGCCGAGGTCGACGAACGCACCGAAGTTGACGATCGACGAGACAACGCCCTTGCGGACCTGGCCCTTCTGAAGCTGGTTGAGGAAGTTCGAACGGGTCTCCGACTGCGTCTGCTCGAGGAGCGCACGGCGCGAGAGAACCACGTTGTTGCGGTTCTTGTCGAGCTCGAGGATCTTCGCCTCGATCTCCTGGTTCAGGTAAGGCGTGAGGTCGCGAACGCGGCGCAGCTCGATGAGCGAAGCCGGGAGGAAGCCGCGCAGGCCGATGTCAACGATGAGACCACCCTTGACAACCTCGATGACGGTACCGGTAACGACGCCGTCCTCTTCCTTGATCTTCTCGACGTCGCCCCAGGCGCGCTCGTACTGCGCACGCTTCTTCGAGAGGAGAAGACGGCCTTCCTTGTCTTCCTTCTGGATGACGAGAGCTTCGACCTCGTCACCGATCTCGACAACCTCGTCGGGGTCGACATCGTGCTTGATCGAGAGTTCGCGCTGCGGGATGACACCCTCAGTCTTGTAACCGACGTCGAGGAGAACCTCGTCGCGGTCAATGCGAACGACGGTGCCGGTGATGAGGTCACCGTCGTTGAAGTACTTCATCGTGGCTTCGACCGCGGCGAGGAAGTCATCTGCAGAGCCGATGTCGTTTACGGCGATCTGCGTGGGCGCCTGTTCGGTCGTGATGTTGGTCATGTAGGTAGTGCTCCAGAAGGATAGGGTCATCAGTCCGGCCGGAGGCCTCGACACGACGACGCGACGGAGCACTACCGTCCGGGAAACGGATAGGAACGCACAAATGTGCTCCCCTAGCCTATCGGCCGCGGCAATGCTTAGCAAATGCTGATGGCAAAGAGCAAATTACCCTGACAAGCAGGAATGTGTCAGTCGCCGATCAGAATCGTCGACCTGATCAAGAACCGCTTGCCGGTCGGCCCTTCGAGCGAGAACCCGCCACCACGGCCAGGTACTGCATCCACGAGCAATCGGGTATGCCGCCAATACTCGAACTGCTCTTTCGACATCCAGAACTCGAGCTCGCTCGCCGGGGTCTCGCCGGCTGCTGGCAGATCGAACGTGCCGAGCAACACATCCGCGTCGCCGGTCAGGAACTCCCCCGCCGGGTAACACATCGGCGCCGAGCCATCGCAGCAGCCACCAGATTGATGAAACATGAGCGGGCCGTGACGTTCGGCAA
The DNA here is from genome assembly GCF_003865375.1 of Gulosibacter macacae. GTDB lineage: Bacteria > Actinomycetota > Actinomycetes > Actinomycetales > Microbacteriaceae > Gulosibacter > Gulosibacter macacae. The sequence continues at coordinate 127,852 of NZ_RQVS01000005.1, forward strand.
GGTCGAGCAGCAGCTCGAGTGCCGCAGGCGCCAGATCAACTCGGGAGGTGGTTTCGCCATCGATCTCGGGTCGTGATTGCAGCGCGACTTGGGTGCTTGCTGTTTCGTCCATGATTCCTCCGTGCATTCATGCAAGATCGGGGTTGATGCGTTTGCGACGCATCAACCCCGATCTGGCTACTACCTGGTACTAAACCGGATGCGGTTTAGCGGTAATCGATGACCATGCGGCCATCGATCTTGCCCTCGTGCATTTCGGCGAAGATGTCGTTCACTTCATCGAGTTTGCGTCCCGCAACTGTGGGGCGGATGAGTCCGCGCGCGTAGAAGTCGAGCGCTTCCTTCATATCGCGGCGGGTGCCGACAATCGATCCTCGAATCGTGAGCGCCTTGAGCACCACCTCAAAAATCGGAGCCGGGAAGTCCCCCGGGGGCAGGCCATTGAACACGATCGTGCCACCGCGTCGCGCCATGCCGATGGCCTGACCGAAGGCTGACTCGTGGACGGCGGTCACGAGCACGCCGTGCACACCACCCGTTTGTGCTTGGATCGCTTCGACCGGGTCTTCGTCGCGGGCGTTTACCGTCACCTCAGCACCGAAGCTGCGAGCGAGGGCGAGCTTCTCATCGGAGATATCGACTGCCGCGACCCGGAGGCCCATCGCAACCGCATACTGCACGGCAATGTGTCCAAGGCCGCCAATACCCGAGATCACTACCCACTGGCCGGGTCGGGTGTCGGTCATCTTGAGGCCTTTGTACACCGTCACACCAGCGCAGAGAATTGGCGCGACCTCGAGCGGGTCTGACCCTTCTGGAATGCGCGGTGCATAGCGAGCGTCGACGAGCATGTACTCACCGAAGGAGCCGTCGACCGAGTAGCCACCGTTCTGCTGCTCCTCGCAGAGCGTTTCCCAGCCGGTCTCACAGAACTCGCACGTTCCGCAGGCCGTCCAGAGCCAGGCATTGCCGACGATGTCGCCCACCTTGACATCGGATACTTCTGAGCCAACTGCTTCTACAACGCCGACGCCTTCGTGGCCGGGAACGAACGGCGGGCTCGGCTTGACCGGCCAGTCGCCTTCGGCGGCGTGCAGGTCGGTGTGACACACACCGCTCGTGATGAGCTTCACCAGCGCCTCGTGTGGGCCGGGTTCGGGAAGGTCGAGCTGCTTGATTTCTAGGGGGTCACCGAAGGCGGTCACCACTGCTGCGGTCATTTGCTTCATGATGGTCTTCACTTTCGTTTCGTAGTCGTTTGGTGTCGTGGACTTGCGGTAGTGACCGCCGGAGCGGCCGAGGGAATCAGAAGAAGCCGAGCTTGTTCTCGCTGTAGCTCACGAGCATGTTCTTTGTCTGCTGGTAGTGGTCGAGCATCATCAGGTGGTTCTCGCGGCCGATACCCGATGACTTGTAGCCACCGAACGCGGCGTGCGCCGGGTAGTTGTGATAGTGATTCACCCACACCCGTCCGGCCTGAATTGCCCGGCCAGCCCGGTAGGCGGTGTTCTGATAGCGGGTCCACACGCCCGAGCCGAGGCCGTAGAGCGTGTCGTTCGCAATGCGCATGGCGTCGTCGAAGTCTGAGAACTTCGTCACCGACACCACAGGGCCGAAAATCTCTTCCTGGAAGATGCGCATCGCGTTGTCGCCCTCGAAGATCGTCGGGTTCACGTAGTAGCCACCCGAGAGCTCTCCACCGAGGTCGGCGCGCTCGCCGCCGAGACGCACCTTCGCGCCCTCCTGCTTTCCGATGTCGATGTAGCTCAGAATCTTCTCGAGCTGATCGTTCGAGGCCTGGGCACCGATCATCGTGTCGGTGTCAAGTGGGTTGCCCTGCTTGATGAGCTTCGTGCGCTCGGTCACGACCTCGAGGAAGTTGTCGTAGATCGACTCCTGAATAAGCGCGCGCGACGGGCAGGTGCACACCTCGCCCTGATTGAGCGCGAAAAGTACGAAGCCCTCCTGCGCCTTGTCGAAGTACGCGTCGTCCTTCTCCATGACGTCTTCGAAGAAAATATTCGGCGACTTGCCGCCAAGTTCGAGCGTCACCGGAATGATGTTCTGCGAGGCGTACTGCATGATGAGCCGGCCCGTCGTCGTCTCACCGGTGAAGGCGACCTTCGCGATACGTGGGTTTGAGGCAAGCGGCTTGCCACACTCAACACCGAAACCATTGACGACGTTGAGCACACCGGCCGGAAGCAGGTCGCCGATGAGTTCCATCAGGTAGAGAATTGACGCGGGCGTCTGCTCGGCGGGCTTGAGCACGATGCAGTTGCCGGCAGCGAGCGCCGGGGCAATCTTCCACGTTGCCATGAGCAGCGGGAAGTTCCAGGGGATGATCTGGCCGACGACCCCGAGCGGCTCGTGGAAGTGATAGGCGACGGTGTCGTCGTCGAGCTGGGAAAGCGTGCCCTCTTGCGCGCGGATGGCCCCGGCGAAGTAGCGGAAGTGATCAATTGCGAGCGGGATGTCGGCATTGAGCGTCTCGCGCACGGCCTTGCCGTTCTCCCACGTCTCAGCGACGGCAATCTTCTCGAGATTTTCTTCCATGCGGTCGGCGATCTTGTTGAGTACTACCGCGCGTTGTGCGGGCGAAGTCGCGCCCCATTCAGCTTTCGCCGCGTGTGCGGCGTCGAGCGCTTTCTCAATGTCTTCGGCCGTGCCGCGGCCCACCTCGCAGAACACCTGGCCGGTGACCGGGGTGATGTTTTCGAAATACTCGCCCTTGACGGGCGCTACCCATTCACCGCCGATGTAGTGGTCGTACCGGCTTCGGTACGACATCACAGCACCATCGGTACCCGGGTTTGCGTAAACGGTCATCTCTGCTCCTTGACGTCGTTGTCGTGGATAAGTCCGCGTTGGTCACGCGTGACTGCACGCTATAGCGCAAGGGGTTGCAGCGGGGTTGCAGCGGTGCTACATGGCGTTGTACGGCGTTGCAATGGGATGCGCCGCCCCGCGCTACGCGACGTCGTTGCCTTCCAGCGACTCGAGTCGTGCGACCACCGCCGCACGCTTGGGCGAGCGGGGCGGCAACAGCCTCAGGGCCTGAAAATGCGCATCCACGTCGAGATCATGGCCCGGCAGTTCGAGCCATTCCACGACAGCGTCGGGGCTCCCCTGAGTGAGCACGGCTTCGCGCAACGTCGAGCGGGTGATCTCCCGAATGTCAACGACCCCGGGAGCATCCGAGGCCGGCAACACCGCACCCACGTAATCGTGCAGCGCTTGTCGATGCGCGCCGCGGCCAATTGCACGCAATACATCCGCCGCATCTGAGGAGACGCGATCGTCGAGCCGATACGGCTGCGAACGAAGCTCGATGGTCGGGTCGATGGTTGCAAGCACCTGGCGCAGGCGCACCATCTCGGCGCGCAGCGTTGCCGGTCGCATCCCTTCGGGGTGCAGGTAGCCGGCGAGTTCCGCCGCGCTGAGGCCATCACGGTGCCAGGCGAGCAGCATGAGAATCTCGGAGTGTCGGGGGCTGAGCTCGACGCTGCGACCATCGACGGTCTCGATGCTTGCGTTCGCGCGTCCGAGTAGGCGAATGCGGATGCGACCGGCCGCGGGCGGCACCAGCTTCGGCACCCGGGTGGCGGCAGGTTGTTGGATGCGGTGGAGCTGCAACTCTGCTTCGCTCGCGGCGACCGCGGCACGTAGGAGTGCGAGCGTGTGTGGAGCGGCGGCATCGCGATCGCCAGTGACATCAAGCACCCCGAGGATGCGGCCGGTCGCGGGGTCATGAATCGGCACCGCCGTGCAACTCACGCCGTGTGCGGCAGGAGCGAAGTGTTCCTCGCCTTCGACCTGTACCGGAGCATCCGCGGCAATCGCGGTGCCGGGAGCGCTGGTGCCGACGGCTGCCTCGGACCAATCCGCTCCGGCAACAAAGCCCATATCTTCGGCTTGACCGCGGGTTCGGTGCGCACCGTCAACCCAAAGGAGCCGACCTTCATCGTTAGCGAGTGCGACCACCAGACCAGATTCGCGCGCGGGCTGCACCACAAGTTCGTCGAGGAGGTCGTAGACCGGCGCGAGGGGCGCATCCGCCTGCCATGCGGCGAGTTCGTCGCGGGCGATGGCGAGCTCGGGGTGGGCATTGTTCGGCGTGCCAAGCAAGCGCGTCGAGCGTTGATGCGACGCACTGATGAGATCGCGCATCCGCTCGGCGGTGCGACTCCCCCGCGCTTCGGCGGGAGTGGTTTGGCTGGTCACCCGAACCCCCTCGTTCTGGTCGGGACAGCCTAGGCGCTCCGGCTTGGGGATGCCTGCTCTATTCGTTACTTCAAGTACCTCAGCACGCGGTGGCGCCGTGTGCTGAGGTGCTTGAAGCACTAGCGAGACAGCTGTTGACGCAGCGTGTCAAGCCCAACTGTGCCAAGGCGCAGGGCGCGCTCGTGCCAGGCGGCAAGATCAAAGTCTGGTCCCGCTACACGTGCGGCCTCAGCGCGCAAGTCTTCCCAGATGCGCTGGCCGAGCTTGTACGAGGGCGCCTGCCCTGGCCAACCGAAGTAGCGCGTCACCTCGAAGTGAATTGACGGCGCATCCATGTTCACTTCGCCCGTGAAGAACTCGATGGCGCGCTCAAAGGTCCACGGATCCCCCGTTCCGGGCATGGGCTTTCCCAGGTGCATGCCGAGGTCGAGCACGACGCGGGCGGCGCGCATCCGCTGCGCATCGAGCATGCCGAAGCGGTAGGCCGGTTCATCTAGGAAGCCAAGTTCATCCATGAGTGACTCGGCATAGAGCGCCCATCCCTCGCCGTGCCCCGAGCACCAGTTCACGCGCCGCCAGGCGTTGAGCGTCGCCTTCTCTGCCGTGCTCGTGGCGATCTGCAGGTGATGGCCCGGCACGCCCTCGTGGTACACCGTCGTGAGTTCGCGCCAGGTCGAAAACTCCGTGACCCCCTCGGGCACCGACCACCACATGCGTCCGGGACGCGTGAAATCGTCACTGGGGCCGGTGTAGTAAATGCCGCCGTCTTGGGTTGGTGCGATGCGGCACTCAAGTTGGCGCATCTCAGGCGTGATCGCAAATTCACTCCCAGCGAGCGCGTTCACGGCAGCGTCGCTGCGCTCCTGCATCCACGCCTGCAATGCAGCAGTGCCTTCGAGTCGATAGCGCGGGTCGCGATCGAGAAGATCGGCGACTTCGGCGACCGTGCGGCCCGGTGCAATCTCGGCGGCCACGGCCTCCTGCTCACGGCGCATGCGGTCGAGCTCAGCAAGACCCCACTCATAGCTGTCGTCGAGATCAACCGCGGCACCGAGAAAAAGGCGCGAGTACAGGGCGTAGCGATCGCGACCCACGGCATCCTGCTCTGTGGCGACCGGCGCGAGTTCCTCGCGGAGAAAGCTTGCGAGCCCCGCGTACGCTTCTGCGGCAGCTGCAGCACCCTTGGCAAGGTCGGTGCGCAGGGCCGGTGAGGCATCATCGGGAGCGGAGTTTGCGAGTCCCGCGAACATACCGTCAGCGCGCCCGTAGTCGGCCGCCTGGGTCGCGAGCTCGTTGACCTGTCGGACCGCGGGCGTCATGCCCCGCCGCATCCCTTCGCGGAGCGTTGCCGCATACCCAGCAACGGCCTCCGGCACATTGGCGAGACGGCGGGCGATTTCGACGAAGTCGTTGCTCGTTTCTTGCGGCATGAGGTCGAACACCATGCGAATCTCGTGGGCCACTGTTGCGAGATTGTTCATCTCGCGCAGCGGCTCTCCCGCATCGAGGAGTTCGAGGTCGAGTTCGAGCGTGCGGGTGAGTTCAGCTGCGGTGACCGCATCCACCTCGTCGGTCACTGGCGTGTCGGCAACTTCGCGAAGCGTCGTGGCCGTTGCCGCGCGGCGCGCCTCGAGACCTGCCGGTGAGTAGTCGCCGTATTCGGCTTGATCGCCCGGACGACCGAGATCGATTCGCATCGCGGGATTGAGTTCGACCTGAGTGTCGAGCCAGCGCTCGGCGAGACGGTCGAGCGCGGTGTGCGGGCGGGATGCAGGGTTCGGGTTGGGCGTAGCGACGTCAGTCATGCCCGCGAGCCTAGTGCTGGGGTGGCTCCGGGTTTGGGGTGAGGGCCGCGCCAGCTGGTGCTGGTGGCGTTGGCGGCATGGGGCGTGTCGGCTCGCCGAGCAGATCGCGCATGAGGAGTGTGCCGCCGACCGCGGCCGCCGGGGTTCCGACGACGGCGCCGAGCGGGATGAGGAACATCAGGTACGCGCAGACGCCAAATCCGAGCGACCGGGCGCGTCGGGTGGCAAGCATTTTCTCGCGCTGTTTAAGCGGGATGCGGCGGGCATCACCCGGCGTGCCGGTGAGCTCAATGGCAAGCGCACGACCGCCGAAAAACGCGCCGGCGATCCAGCCGAGCACCGAACCCACGACCGGGATGAGGCCGAGAAGGAAGACGAGGAGGGCTGTGAGAATACCTGTGCCAATGAGGCGGGCCGCGTCGCCGAGGCCGCGGCGAAATCCCTGCCAGAAAGTTTCATCGGGCATGATCGCAAGTCCGCCGAGTTCGCGTTCGGTGCGCTGCGAAATGCGCTCGTTGAAGGGGCCTGCCACCGCGAGGGTGACAGCGGCGAAGGTGAATACGCCGAGGGCGACACCTGCCGCCACCACAGCAACGGCGACGAGTACGCGCACGAGCGTCGTCGCGGGATCGGCCCAGTTGTCGGCAAACGGCGTTGCCCACTCGGCAATGCGGGTGGCATTGATCGCGAGGATGATGACCGCGGTGAAGTAGAGCACACTCACGATGAGCGCCGGGATCGCGCCTATGGCCATCATCCCGGGGCGTCGCGCCCACATCCCGAAACCCCGGAAGAAGAGCGCGACGCCGCCAAAGAATTCGCGAATCATGCTGGTTCGCTAGTGTCCTGCGGTCTGCCAGTTTGCGCCGCGGCCGACCGAGACATCGAGCGGCACACGCAGTTCTGCGGCCCCACCCATCTCTTCGCGCACGAGCGCTTCGAGACGATCGCCCTCATCCGGTGCCACTTCGAACACGAGTTCGTCGTGAACCTGCAGCAACATGCGCGAGGCGAACTCTTCTGCCCGCATCCGGGCGTCGATCCGCACCATCGCAATCTTGATGATGTCGGCAGCCGCCCCCTGAATCGGTGCGTTGAGGGCTGCGCGCTCGGCGTTCTCACGCGCGACGCGGTTCGTCGAATTGAGATCGCCAAAGGGGCGGCGGCGGCCGAAGAGCGTCTCGGTGTAGCCGTCTTCCTTCGCCTGCAACACTGAATTGCGCAGGTAGTCGCGCACCTTGCCGAAGCGCTCGAAGTAGCCCTCGATGAGCTGGCGCGCCTCGGACACCTCGATGCCGAGCTGCTTCGACAGTCCGAAGGGGCTGAGTCCGTAGACGAGGCCGTATGACATGGCTTTCACCTTGGTGCGCATGTTTGCATCAACCTCTTCGGGAGCAACGCCGAACACTCGCGAACCGACAAAGCGGTGCGTGTCTTCGCCGCGCACGAAGGCCTCAATGAGATCTTCATCACCCGAGAGGTGCGCCATGATGCGCATCTCAATCTGCGAGTAGTCGGCGGTGAGGAGCTCGTCATAGCCCTCGCCTGCCACGAACGCCTCACGAATGCGCATGCCATCGACCGAACGAATCGGAATGTTCTGCAGGTTCGGATCAGTCGACGCGAGACGACCCGTGGCCGCCGCCGTCTGCTGATATGTGGTGTGAATGCGGCCGCTCGCGTCGATCGTCTTGAGTAGCGACTCCATGATCTGCTTGAGCTTCGAGGCATCACGGTGGCGGCGCAGGGCGCCCAAGAACGGATGCGGCGACTTCGCTTCGAGCGCCTCGAGCGACTCCGCGTCGGTCGAGTAGCCAGTCTTAGTGCGGCGCGTCTTCGGCATGTCGAGCTGGTCGAACAGCACCGTTTGCAGCTGCTTTGGCGAGGCAAGGTTGAAACGCTCGCCGCCAACCGCGTCGAACGCCTCCTGCTCGTATTCGACGACCTTCGCCGACTGACCATCGGCGAGTTCCTGCAGAAACTCGCGCTCCACCGCAACGCCGGTGTGCTCCATCTGGGCCAGCACCGGGATGAGCGGGGCCTCGATCTCGTCGAAGACCGGTCGGGTGGGTTCCGGTAGCCGGGCGATGGCAGCTTCGGCGCCGCGGCGCACGAACCAGGCATCGGCACCGAGCGAGTTCGTCGCATCCTCGACCGGCACGAGTTCGTTCGGGTCGGCTTCGGGCAGGGTCTCGCCGAGGAACTGGTGCACGAGCTCGGCGAGGCGTTTGGGTACGCCGGTGGGGTTACCGAGGAAGGCGGCAACCTGGGCGTCATTGATCGCGCCGCCGATCTCGATTCCGGCGGCGAGAGCCGCCTTGAGGGTGGGCTTGGCGTCGAACATGGTCTTCGGGGCATCGGAGGCGAGCCACTCAAGGAGCGGTGCCGCGTCATCGGCAGCAATCACGGTCGCGGCCGATTCGGCACCGCCGAGCCCCGCCTCCGCAAGCTTGCCGTCGACGAAGTCGAGGCGTAGGCCAATGCCCTTTGGGCAGGCTTGCTGCTCGCGCTCGAGCCAGGCAGTGAGCGCGTCGCCGCCGAGGTTCACGTCGATGTCGAGCTCCGATGCAGGATGCTCGGCAGTTGCGACAGCACCGTCTCGCTCGGCCGCCAGCTTGAGCACGCGGTCTTGCAGGGTGCGAAACTGGAGGCGGGTGAACACCTCGCGCACCGCATCCACGTCAATTGCACGAATGTCGAGGTCGTTCGGCTGATACGGGAGCTCAACGTCGACGAGCAGCTGGTTGAGCTCACGGTTGCGAATCGCGTTTTCGCGGTGCTCGCGGAATGACTCGCCAACCTTGCCGGTGAGCTCATCCTCGTGCTCGAGTACGCCAGTGAGCGAACCGAATTGCGCGAGCCACTTCGCGGCAGTCTTCGGGCCGACTTTCGGCACACCCGGCAGGTTGTCGGCCTTCTCGCCCACCATGGCCGCGAGGTCGGAGTACTGCTCGGGGCGCACGCCGTACTTCTCTTCGACCGCATCCGGTGTGTAGCGCGTGAGCTTCGACACACCCTGCACGGCCGGGTAGAGCAGGGTTGTCTTCTCGTTCACGAGCTGGATCGCATCGCGGTCGCCAGACACCACGAGCACCTCGTAGCCATCGCGCTCACCTTCGTGCGCGAGGGTGGCGAGAATGTCGTCGGCCTCGAAGTCGTCTTTCTCGAGCCAGGTGATGCCCATGGCTTGTAGCGCTTCTTTGAGCAGACCAATCTGGCCGCGGAACTCCGGCGGCGTCTCGTCGCGACCGCCCTTGTACTCCTCGTAGATGCGGTTGCGGAACGATTGCGAGCCCGCATCGAAGGCCACCGCGAGGTGGCTTGGGTTTTCATCGCGCAGGAGCGAAAGCAACATCGAAATGAAGCCGTGGATGGCGTTCGTGTGTTGGCCCTCACTATTGACGAAGCTGTCAACGGGCAGGGCGAAGAACGCACGGAAAGCGAGCGAGTGGCCGTCGATCACCATGAGAGTAGGCTTCGACGTGGGTTGAGTGGCTGTCACCCGGCCAGTCTAGAGGCCGCGAATCGAGGAGCATCCGTGTCAATGTTCGACTTCGAACCCCGCTTCCCTACCGAGCACATCGGCGAGGTCGTGAACGGACACACGATTCCCGATCAGTTCGAGGTGACGCAGGGCCGTGGTGTCGGTGTGCTGGCTGAGCGCATGGGCGTGTATTTCATTGAACTCACGCCGGAGTATTCACTCGCGGTGATGCCCGTTGAAGGCAATACCCAGCCCATCGGCCTCATGCACGGCGGCGCCTATTGCGTGCTTGGCGAAGCCATGGGGTCGGTTGCCGCAAACCTGCACGCCTGGCCGAAGGGCGGTTACGCTGTCGGCACTGATATCAATGCCACCCACACCGGTTCGGCTTCGCGCGGCTGGGTAACCGGTGAGTGCCGGTCGATTCAGCTTGGCGGCACGATGACCGTGCACGAGATCGTGATTTCGGATGCGGCGGGCCGACGCTGCTCGACTGTGCGGATCACTAATCTGATTCGCCGTCGTCCCGACGCGAAGTAGTGCACGAGCCTCAGCTGGCGCGCTGAGGCTCCAGTCCCGCGCGCTGAGGCTCTCGAAGCGCTACCTAGTCCTTCTTCGGGGCGAGCTGCTCGACGACCGCCTGGGCGACCTCGTGCATCGTGAGGCGACGGTCCATCGACGCCTTCTGAATCCAGCGGAACGCCTCAGGCTCGGTAAGCCCCATCTTGTCGGTGAGCAGGCCCTTGGCCCGGTCGACGAGCTTGCGGGTCTCGAAACGCTCAGCGAGGTCGGCGACCTCGGCCTCAAGCGCGACGATCTGCTGGTGACGCGCGAGCGCAATCTCGATTGCGGGCAACAGGTCGTTCTGCGTGAACGGCTTGACGACGTAAGCGAGCGCACCGGCTTCGGTGGCGCGGTCGACGAGTTCCTTCTGGCTGAACGCCGTGAGCAACACGACCGGCGCAATGTGCTCATCCGAGAGCTGCTTGGCGGCGGAGATGCCGTCGAGCTTCGGCATCTTCACGTCCATGACGACGAGATCGGGGCGAAGTTCGCGTGCGAGGGCTACTGCAGTTTCGCCGTCACCCGCTTCGCCAACCACGTCGAATCCGTTGTCGCGGAGGATCTCCACGATGTCGAGGCGGATGAGCGATTCGTCTTCAGCGACGACGACGCGGCGGGGAGTTTGGTTGGATGCAGTTTCAGTCACGGGGAAAGGCTACTGTACTGTGTTGCGAACGTGCTCGCCGGTGTGGCGGAATGGCAGACGCGGCGCACTCAAAATGCGCTGTTCGAAAGGACGTGTGGGTTCGAGTCCCACCACCGGCACGGTTATGTAGGCCCTTCGGGGCGGGGTTTCGAAACCCTGCGACCCGCCCTACGCCCGGCGTGTCGGCATCTCGGGTGCCCAGTAGTACGAGCCGATGCGACGTCCCTCGATTTCATGAATCGGGATGTACATGTCATAAATCTCGGCGAGGGTCTTCGAATTCATCACTTCATCGGGTGAGCCCTGCACCACGACCTTGCCCTCACGCATCGCAATGATCGTGTCGGAGTACACCGAGGCGAAGTTGATGTCGTGCACCACGATCACAATCGTCTTGCCAAGCTCAGAAGCGATACGGCGCAGGTGCTGCATCATCGCGACCGAGTGCCGCATGTCGAGGTTGTTGAGCGGCTCATCGAGTAGCACATAGTCGGTGTCCTGGCAAATCACCATCGCCACAAACGCGCGTTGCCGCTGACCGCCAGAGAGCTCTTCGACGAAGCGATCTTGTAGCTCGGTGAGGCCGAGGAAGGCAAGGGCCTGATCGACGTGCTCGTGATCCTTCTTGGTCATTCGCCCCTGCGTGTGCGGAAACCGACCAAACGCGACGAGATCACGCACCGTGAGTCGAATGGTGACGTGGTTTTCCTGCCGCAGAATCGCCAGACGGCGCGCGAGGGCGTCTGAACGCGTCGTTGTGACATTCAGGCCATCGACGGTGATCTTGCCGGCTCCAAGCGGCTCCAGGCGGCTCATGAGGGCCAGCAGGGTCGATTTACCGGCACCGTTTGGCCCGATGATCGAAGTGATGCCACCGGCGGGAATCATGAGGCTCACATCGTCGACGACGACGTTCTCCCCGTAGCGCTTCGTGCAGGACTCGATCGTGATCACAGGGGCTTCTTTCGCAGGATGAGGGCAATAAACAGTAGGCCGCCGAGGAACTCGATGATCATCGAGAGCGCCACGTCGAGCCCGAAAACGCGCTGCACGAGCGTCTGGCCGCCGACGAGTGCAATCACGCCGACAAGGCTCGCCACGGGCATAAGCAATTCGTGCCGCGAGAGCCGCACGGCGCGATAGGCCAATTGCGCGACGATGAGACCAAAGAACATCACTGGGCCAACGAGCGCGGTCGACACCGACACGAGCAGTGCCACCACGCCAAGTGTGCGCGCCCGCAGCATCGCTGGGTTGATGCCGAGGTTGGTTGCGATCGGCACGCCGAGGCTCATGACGTCGTAGCGGCGGCGGTCGAACCAGGCAATCAACAACCCCAGCACCGTGAGTGCGGCGGCAGGTAGCACGAGTTCCTTCGGCACATCGGTAAACGAGGCAAAGAAGCGGGTCTGCAGCACGGCAAAGGCGTCGGGGTCGAGCATCCGTTGCAGGAACGTTGAGATGCCGCGGAAGAGCATCCCGAACACCACGCCGATGAGTAGGAGCCTCGTCACCCGGGTGTTGCGTGAGAGTAGCCACCCGTAGAGCAGCACCGAGAATACGAGCATCGCGGCCACTTCAAGCCAGAATTGGCCCAGGGCGTCGATGACGGCGAAGCCAGTGACACCGAGCGCAAAGATCACGACAGTCTGCAGGAGCAAATATAGCGAGTCGAACCCCATGATCGACGGGGTGAGCAGTCGATTCGCCGTCATCGTCTGGAAGGCGACCGTCGATACGCCGATCGCGACGGCAACGATCACGAGCGCCGCGACGCTCGTGATCCGGCGGCTCAGTGCGTAATCGATGTTGCCGGTGAGACCGGTGAACAGATATGCCGCAATAGACCCAACGGCCAGCGCCGTGAGCGCGGCAATGAGCAAGACATCGCGGCGCAGATCAGCGCGATGCTGCTCGGCACGATCGTGAGTGGTGACAGTGAGCTGATTAGGCACGCGCCACCTTCGATCGTTCGGGGCGAAGCAAGATCACGAGGAAGATTGCGGCGCCAACGACCGACATTACGAGGCCAAGCGGCAGCTCGTACGGCCAGTTCACCAAGCGGCCAATGATGTCGCAGACGAGCACGAGGAACGCGCCGAGCAGGGCCACCCAGGGCGCCGTGCGGCGCACATTGTCGCCGAGGGCCATGGCCACGAGGTTTGGCACGATGAGGCCGATAAACGGGATTGCCCCCACGTGCACAACCACGAGGGCGGTATTCATGGCCACGATGATGAGCCCGATCGCGACGATGCGGCCGTAGTTGAGGCCGAGGTTTGTGGTCATGTCGTCACCGAGCCCAGCGACGGTAAAGCGATCGGCGGCGATGAAGGCGATCACGCTAAGTACGAGCGCGAGCCACATGAGTTCGTAGCGGCCCTGCATCATTGCGCTGAAGTTCGCCGTCTGCAGGCCGGTGAGCGCTTGCAAGAGGTCGAGTCGATAGGCGAGGAATGAGGTCACCGCTCCGATCACTCCCCCGAGCATGATGCCGACGAGCGGCACCATGAGTGGGTCACGCAGCGGCATGCGACGCAGGATGAGCATGAAAATTCCGGTGCCGATGAGTGCCGCGATGGTGCCCGCAATCATCTTACCGAGCACGGGCATCCCCGGCGCAAAGATCATCACCATGAGAACGCCGAGCGTCGCGGAGTCGATCGTGCCCGCAGTCGATGGCTCGGCGAAGCGGTTGCGCGCGAGCATCTGCATGATCATGCCCGAGAGTGCCATGGCCACACCGGCGAGGATGAGGGCGAGCGTGCGCGGCACTCGGCTCGAGAAGAAGTAGCCGACTTCGCCGTCTGGTGTCGCGCCAACGGCGCCGCCAGCCCCTACGAAGAGGCTAACGACGCCGGCGGCGAGGGTCAGCGCGATCAGGAGCGGAAGCCCCCAGCGCGCGAGCCGTTGTTGAAAGAGGATCACTTCAGCGAATCGAGCAACTCCGTGAGCATGGACTGAGAGGTAGTGAGTCCACCGCCAACGAGGTACCAATTGGCCCCGTTGAGGTAGGCAACCTTGTCATTCTTCCACGCATCGGTCGAACCGACGAGGGCGTTGTCGAGAAGTGCTGCTGCCGCCTGGCCCGACTCACCGATCGTCGCGTCGCGGTCGATGACGAGCATGTGGCCGGGGTTGTTCTCAGCGATGAACTCGAACGAGACCTCCTGGCCGTGGCGCGAAGAGGTGTCGCCACCGGTGACGGTCGGGGTGAGACCTAGGTCGTCATAGAGGAAGCCATAGCGCGAGCCGGGGCCATAGGTCGAGACCTTGCCGCCGGAAGTCATGACGAACATCGTCGAGCCGTCAACTTCGAGGGAGCGGATCTCATCAGCGGTGGCGTTGATCTTGTCGATGAACTCAGTAGCCGCATCCTGCTTACCGAACAGCGCCGCGAGGTCGGTGGCGCGCTCGGTGCTCGAGGTGAGCCATTGCTTAGTGTCGATTGCGACGTTTGCGGTCGGAGCGATCTCGGTGAGCTGCGGGAGCTGCTCGGCAAGGCGGTTCGAGATGAGGATGAGGTCAGGGTCGAGCGCGGCAACGGCTTCGAAGTCGGGCTCGGTCAGCGTGCCGACAGCAGTGACCTCAGCAAACGATTGCAGCGATTCAGGAAGCATCGCGGTCGGTGCGCCCACGACGACATCACCGAGGCCGAGCGTGTTCAGCGTGTCAAGGCTCGCGTAGTCGAAGGTGACGACGCGCTGAGGCACTCCGTCGAGCGTGATCTCACCGTCGACGGTGGTCAGCGTGAGGTCAGCTTTCGCGGCGTCGGCAGCACCGGTTGCCGGAGTGTCGATTGCGGCATCGTTCGAGCAAGCGGTGAGGGCGAGCGCAGTTGCGGCCACGGCGGTGGCGGCGAGGATGCGACGAAGGCGCATGGAGAGGACTCCTGAAGTCGGGATGGAACAGCACTGCTGTGCTGATAGTTAGGTTAGCCTTACCTAACTAAATCCCGCAAGTTCTCTCTGAACCTTGGTCAAGCTGGTGTGCTGAGGCTCTCGAAGCACGGTGGTGGTGGCGCTTCGAGAACCTCAGCGAACGAGCGCGGCGCTAGCTCTTGCGCGTGTGGCGGCCCTCATAGGCTGGCGCCAGCGCATCCGCCGCGTCGCCAACGCGGTGCACACGTACATCGTTGGTCGAACCCGGAACGCCCGGGGGCATGCCCGCGACGATGATGACCTTCTCACCGCGCTGCGCGAGACCCTCGCCAAGCAGATAGTCGTCGACCTGCGAGAACATTTCGTCGGTGTGCGTGACGCGATCAACCAGCGTCGACTGCACGCCCCAGTAGAGGCTCATGCGGCGGCGGATCGACTCACGCGGTGTGAAGCCGAGCACCGGAATCGACGGGCGCAGACGCGACATGCGGCGCACCGAGTCGCCCGACTCGGTAAACACGCAGTGGTACTTCGCGCCGAGGAACTCACCGAGATCGGCCGCGGCGAGCGTCACGGCACCACCCTGCGTAAACGGCTTCGTGCCGAGGGGCGGGATGCGGTTGAGACCGTGCACCTCGGTCGACTCGATAATGCGGGCCATGGTCTCAACCGTGACGATCGGGAACTGGCCAACACTCGTCTCGCCTGAGAGCATGAGCGCATCAGCACCGTCGAGTACCGCGTTCGCGCAGTCAGAGGCCTCGGCACGCGTCGGGCGCGGGTTCGAGATCATCGACTCGAGCATCTGGGTGGCGACGATCACGGGCTTGGCGCGACGGCGAGCCAGTTCAATCGCCTTCTTCTGCACGATCGGCACCGACTCGAGCGGCAGCTCGACACCGAGGTCACCGCGGGCGACCATGATGCCGTCGAAGGCATCCACGATCTCGGCGAGGCGGTCAACAGCCTGCGGCTTCTCGATCTTCGCGATGACGGGCAGGGTCACGCCCTCTTCATCCATGATCTGGTGCACGCGGTGAATGTCTTCAGGGCCGCGCACGAACGAGAGCGCAATGATGTCGGCACCGATGCGCAGAGCCCAGCGCAGGTCAGCCTCATCCTTATCGCTGAGTGCCGGCACGTTCACGGCCACGCCCGGCAGGTTGATGCCCTTGTTGTTCGAGACCGGGCCGGGTACCTCGACGCGCGTGGTGACCGTGGTGTCGGTGGTCGAGATTGCGCGCAGCAGCACCTTGCCATCGTCGATAAGGATGGGGTCGCCGGGCTTCACGTCGGCAGGCAGGCCCTTGAAGGTGGTCGAGACGATCTCTTGGTTGCCGACGATGTCGTCAATGGTGATCTTGAAGAGGTCACCTTCGGCGAGGTGATAAGGAGCGCCGTCATCGAACTTGCCGAGACGAATCTTGGGTCCCTGAAGGTCGACCAAGATGGCAGTCGCAACGCCGAGGTCTTCAGAGGCCTGGCGCACAAGCTGGTAGTTGTTTGAGTGGACCTCGTGATCCCCGTGGCTGAGGTTGAAGCGGGTGACGTTGACGCCGGCCTCGAGGAGCGCACGTACGCCCTCCGGGCTCGACACGGCAGGGCCAAGTGTGGCGACAATCTTCGCGCGACGCGACATGCGTTCTCCGTTCTCCAGGCGCCCAGTGGCACGGTGATCGATGCTACCGGACGCCTGAAGTGTGGCTCACGTCGGTTACAGCGAGATGGACACCGCATTCGCTGGAATCGGCGACGGCAGACTCGAACCTCCCGTGAGGTAGGCGTCGACTGCAGCCGCCACGGCTCGGCCTTCCGCGATCGCCCACACGATCAGCGAGGCACCGCGGCCAGCATCGCCGGCGACAAAGACGCCCTCAGTGCTCGTCGCGTAGTCGGGGCGGCGCTGGTAGGCGCCGCGGCGAGTGCGTTCGACGCCAAGCTGCGCTTCGAGATCAGCAGGCTCCGGGCCGGTGAATCCGGTGGCGAGCAATACGAGATCGGCGGGAATCACCCGTTCGGTGCCCGCCTTCGGGCCGCGGCTACCGTCTTCGCGGAATTCGGTTTCGGCGACCCGTAGGCCGGTGACCTTGCCGTCGGCATTGCCGACAAACTCGACGGTCGAGGCCTCGAAGACGCGCTCGCCACCCTCTTCGTGCGACGACTGCACTTCGTAGATGCGCGGCGTCGTCGGCCACGGCTCATTGGCCGCGCGTTCGGTCGGTGGGCGACGACCGATGGCAAGGTTCGTTACCGACGCCGCACCCTGGCGGTGTGCCGTGCCGATGCAGTCGGCGCCGGTGTCGCCACCGCCGATGACCACAACATGCTTGTCCTTGGCCGAGGGTTCTTCATCGACCTCATCACCGGCGATACGCCGGTTTTGGGCAATGAGGAACGGCATCGCCTCGAGCACGCCGTCGAGATCGCGTCCGGGAACGTCGAAGGCGCGCGGCGCTTGGGCGCCGGTGGCGACGACGATCGCATCGTAGCGGCGACGAAGTTCCCCCCACTGCAGGTCACGACCGATCTCAATGCCCGGGCGGAAGCGCACACCCTCGGCACGCAATTGCGCGAGTCGCTGGTCGAGCACCTCGCGCTCAAGCTTGAAATCGGGGATGCCGTAGCGCAAGAGACCACCAATGCGGTCGTCGCGCTCGAACACCGCCACCGTGTGGCCCGCGCGGGCGAGCTGTTGGGCTGCGGCGAGGCCCGCAGGCCCGGAGCCGACTACCGCTACCGTCTTGCCGGTGAGTCGCTCAGGCGGATGTGGCACGAGGCCCGCATCGCGCGCCTCGTCGGCGATCGTCTGCTCGATGCGCTTGATCGTGACCGCCGGCTGCGAAATCGAGAGCACACAGGCCGACTCACACGGGGCCGGGCAGAGCCGCCCGGTGAGTTCCGGGAAGTTGTTTGTCGCGTGCAGTCGCTCCCCCGCGGTCACGAGGTCGCCCTGGTAGGCAAGGTCGTTCCATTCGGGGATGAGATTGCCCAGCGGACAACCCTGGTGGCAGAACGGGATGCCGCAGTCCATACAGCGGCTCGCCTGGCGTTGCAATTGGTCGCGTGATTGCGACTCAGTGAACTCGCGGTAGTCCATGAGCCGCACCGGTACGGGGCGTTTCGCGGGCAGTTCGCGTTCGGTGTGGTTGAGAAAGCCGTGCGGATCAGCCACGGGTCACCTCCAAAATCTTGGTCCAGTTGTCGGCGCTATCGGGATCTTCACCATTGGCGGTGGCATCACGACGCAGGGCCGTGACGGCTGCGTAGTCGCGCGGGAGCACCTTGGTGAATTCCTCGCGGCAGCGCGCAAAGTCGACGAGTAGCTCGGCAGCGAGCGCGGAGCCGGTGGCTTCGCGGTGTCGTTCGAGGAGCTCTTGCAGCTCGGTCGCATCCTCGTCGCTGAGCGGTTCGAGGAGGAGTTCGCCACTCGAAAGCGAGACCGGGTTGACGAGTTCCGAATCAAGGCGGTGCACATAGGCGACGCCACCCGACATCCCGGCGCCGAGGTTGCGGCCAGTGGGCCCCAAAATGGCGACGAGGCCACCGGTCATGTATTCGAGGGCGTGGTCGCCAACTGCTTCGACCACCGCGGTGGCACCGGAGTTGCGCACCATAAAGCGCTCCCCCACAACTCCGCGGATGAACATGGTGCCGCTCGTGGCGCCATAGCCGATGACATTGCCCGCGATGACATTGTGTTCAGCGGCAAAGGTCGAACGAGCATCCGGTCGCAGCACAATCTCGCCACCGGAGAGTCCCTTGCCGACGTAGTCATTCGCATCGCCTTCGAGGCGCAGCGAAATACCCGCGGGCAGGAACGCACCGAGCGATTGGCCGGCGGTGCCCTGCAATTCAATGCGGATGCTGCCCTCGGGCAGACCAAGCTCGCCCGCCGCGAGAGTGACCTCGTGGCCGAGCATGGTGCCGACGGCACGGTCGGTGTTGCGCACTTCCTGCTCGATGACGACCTCGTCTCCGTCGGTCAGCGCCGGGGCCGCGAGCTTGATGAGGGTCTGGTCGAAGTGCTCATCGAGTTCGTGGTCTTGGGTGCGCAGGCGTCGGCGCGGTGCCGCACCGAGTTCGGGACCCTCGAGCACTGGCGCGAGGTCGATGCCCTGGGCCTTCCAGTGCCGCTTCGCGTCGTCGACATTGAGCAGGTCATCGCGACCAATGATCTCGTCGAGGGTGCGATAGCCGAGTTCGGCGAGTAGCTCGCGCACCTCTTGGGCGAGGAACTCGAAGAAGTTCACGACGTGCTCGGCCTTGCCGGTGAAGCGTTCGCGCAGCGCCGGGTTTTGCGTGGCAACACCCACGGGGCAGGTGTCGAGGTGGCAGACGCGCATCATGATGCAGCCTTCGACGACGAGGGCGGTCGTCGCGAAACCGAATTCTTCGGCACCGAGGAGCGCGCCGATGATGACATCGCGACCGGTCTTGAGCTGGCCGTCGACCTGCACGGTGACTCGGTCGCGCAGGCCATTGATGCGCAGCGTCTGCTGCGTCTCGGCGAGGCCGAGCTCCCACGGCGTGCCCGCGTGCTTGAGTGAGTTGAGCGGCGAAGCACCCGTGCCACCGTCGTGGCCAGAGACGAGGATCACATCGGCAAGCGCCTTCGTCACACCAGCGGCCACGGCACCGATGCCGTTCTCGCTCACGAGCTTGACGTGGATGCGGGCCTTTGGGTTCGCGCGCTTGAGGTCGAAGATGAGCTGCTTGAGATCTTCGATCGAATAGATGTCGTGATGCGGTGGCGGAGAGATGAGTCCGACACCGGGCGTTGCGTGCCGCGTGCGAGCAACCCAGGGGTAGACCTTCGCCGGCGGGAGCTGGCCGCCCTCGCCCGGCTTCGCGCCCTGCGCGAGCTTGATCTGCAGATCATCGGCGTGGGTGAGATACATGCTCGTCACCCCGAACCGGCCCGAGGCCACCTGCTTGATCGCACTGCGGCGTTCGGGGTCGAGCAGGCGCTCGACGTCTTCGCCACCCTCACCGGTGTTCGACTTCGCACCGATTCGGTTCATCGCGATCGCGAGGGTCTCGTGCGCTTCCTTCGAGATCGAGCCATAGCTCATGGCACCCGTGGAAAAGCGGCGCAGGATGCTCGCGGCTGGCTCGACCTCGTCGATCGAGATGGGTTCGCGGTCACTTGCGAGGTTGAACAGCCCGCGCAGGGTCGCGGTTTCGCGCGCCTGGTTATCGATGCGGCTCGTGTAGTCCTTGAAGATGTCGTAGCGGCCCTCGCGGGTGGCGTGTTGCAGGCGGAACACGGTGTCGGGGTTGAACAGGTGCGTCGGTCCCTCACGACGCCACTGATACTCGCCACCAATGTCGAGCGAGCGATGCGAAAGCGCAGTGCCATCAATCGGGTACGCCGCCGAGTGCCGGGCCTCGACTTCGGCGTGCACGATGTCGAGGTCAATACCGCCGAGTTTGGAGACGGTACCGGTGAAATACGCCTCCACCAGTTCCCCGGCGAGCCCCACGGCTTCGAAGGTCTGCGCGCCCGAGTAGCTCGAAACGGCCGAGATGCCCATCTTCGACATGATCTTGAGCACACCCTTGCCGAGCGCCTTGAGGAGGTTACGAGTCGCCTTTTCGGGCGTCACCGCAAGCTTGCCCGCATCCGCGAGAATCTCGACCGATTCCATCGCGAGGTACGGGTTGACGGCCGAGGCACCGTAGCCGAGCAGCACTGCCACGTGGTGCACCTCGCGCACATCGCCCGCCTCGACAATAAGGCCGACGCGCATGCGGCGCTGGGTGCGGATGAGGTGATGATGTACGGCGCTCGTCATGAGCAGCGACGGAATTGGCGCGTAGTCGCGGTTCGCATCTCGGTCGCTCACGATGAGGAAGCTCGCGCCACCATCGATCGCAGCGTCGGCTTCCGCGCAGAGTTCTTCGAGACGCTGACGCAGACCCTCAACCCCGTGGTCGATGCGGTAGAGACCGCGTAGCGTCACGGTGTCGTCGATGCCGGGGCTCGACTCAAGGTGCTGAATCTTCGCGAGCTCGTCATTGTCGAGCACCGGGAACTGCACGATGATCTGGCGAGCGTGCTCTGGCCCGTCAGCGAGCAGGTTTTCCTGCGGGCCAATCGACGTCGACAGACTCGTCACAAGCTCTTCGCGAATGGCGTCGAGCGGCGGATTCGTCACCTGCGCGAAGTTCTGCGTGAAGTAGTCAAAAAGCAGGCGCGGACGCTCGGCGAGCACTGCGATCGGCGTGTCAGAACCCATGGCACCGATCGGTTCAGCACCGGTGCGTGCCATCGGCGCGAGCAGGATGCGCAACTCCTCCTCGGTGTAGCCGAAGGCCCGCTGGCGACGCTCAACCGACGATGAGGTGTGCGAGACGTGCTCGCGCTCGGGGAGTTCTTCGAGACGGATGCGGCCATCGTCAAGCCAATCGCCCCAGGGAGCGAGGTCGGCGAGATCGTGCTTGACCTCCTCATCCTCGATGATGCGGCCAATCTCGGTGTCAACAACGAGCACTCGGCCCGGGCGGAGGCGACCCTTGCGCACGATCCGCTCGGGCGCGATATCGAGGATGCCGACCTCTGAGCCCGCGACTACGAGGCCATCATCGGTGACGACAAAGCGGCCCGGGCGCAGGCCGTTGCGGTCGAGAGTGGCAACAAGGAAGCGACCATCGGTGAAGGTCATCGAGGCGGGCCCGTCCCACGGCTCCATGATGAGCGAGTGGTACTCGTAGAAGTCGCGCACTTCGGCCGGAAGGTCGCTCGCGTGTTCCCAGGCGGCGGGCACCATCATGTGCACCGCGTGGACGAGCGAGCGCCCCGCGAGGGTGAGAAGTTCCAGCACCTCATCGAAGCTCGCCGAATCGCTGCCGCCGTCGGAGACGATGGGCGTGAGCTCACTGAGGTCACCGAGCAGGTCGCTCGAGAGCTGCGATTCGCGGGCGCGCATCCAATTGCGGTTGCCGCGCACGGTGTTGATCTCGCCGTTGTGCGCCATCATGCGCAACGGCTGCGCGAGCGGCCACGAGGGGAAGGTATTCGTCGAGTAGCGCGAGTGCACGATGGCAAGCTTCGAGGCAAAACGCTCATCGCTGAGGTCGGGGTAGAACGGCTCGAGCTGCAACGTCGTCACCATGCCCTTGTAGGTGATCGTGCGGCAACTCAGCGAGCAAAAGAAGGTGCCGAGTTCGTGCTCGACGCGCTTGCGCAGTCGGTAGCTCTGCCGGTCAAGGGCAATGCCACGTCGAGGTTGGCCGCGGAAGTTCTGTCGCTCGGAGCGCACAAAGAGCTGCTCGATGTGCGGCATTGCCTCAAGCGCCAACGGACCAAGCTCGCTTGGCACGATTGGCACTTCACGCCAACCAAGGACTCGTAGGCCCTCTTCACCACAGAGTTCGGTGATGCGCTGGCGCGCCTGCTCGCGCTCCTCGCGGTCAACCGGCAGGAAAACATTGCCGACCGCGAAGCGGCCCGCCTCGGGAAGTTCGAACGGCACCACAGCGCGGAAGAACGCATCCGGCACCTGCAGCAAAATGCCGGCACCATCGCCGGTACCCGCGTCAGAACCAACCGCACCGCGGTGTTCCATGTGGCGCAGCGCCTCAAGCGCAAGTTCAACAATGTCGTGACCGGGGGTACCGCGAAGGGTGGCAACTGAGGCGATGCCGCAGGCATCGTGCTCGTTGCGCGGGTCATAGAGGCCTACGGCCTCGGGCAGACCGGTCGCATGAAAGGCGGAAGCAGTCACTGTGTCCTCGGGGGGTGTCGCAGGCGGACGCCTGCGCCCGCCGGGGGCGTTCAGACTACGACCGCTTTTTGTTACGCGGACGTTTCAAATGAACCCGAGAAAAATGGTTCATATTTCAGGATGCGGGGCGAGTTTCCGTCTCAGCCGGGACTTTTTCTTCATCCTCGTTGTCGTCAGATTCTTCTTGAGAAATTTCCACAGAATCTTCTTTGACCACAGAATCTTCAGCATCTGGGGCCGGTGATTTGTCGGTCGCCGCATCCCTGTCGCTCTCGTCTTCCTCCGACCACACGTGGTCATCGGTGTAGATCGACACGTCGGTGTCACGCTGCCGTAGCGACCAGATCATCAGGCCGATGCCGATGAGCACCATGATGAGCGCACCGAGCACGTTCGAGCGCATCCCGAGGACGATCTCGGAGTAGTCGACGCGAATTGACTCGATCATCATGCGACCGAGGCCGTACCAGATGAGGTAGATCGCGAGGGTGCGGCCGCGGCCGAGTCGGAACATGCGGCCCAGGAGCACAATGAGCCCGACGCCGATGAGGTTCCAGATGAGTTCGTAGAGGAACGTCGGGTGGAAGAGGGTACCGGCCGGGAGGCCCGCCGGGAACGCGGGGTTCGTGGCCGGAATCTCGAGCCCCCAGGGCAGGTTGGTTGGCCACCCGAACAGCTCGTGATTGAACCAGTTACCGAGGCGGCCAATGGCTTGGGCGAGCAGGATTGCCGGTGCCACCGCATCCGCGAAGGCGAGGAAGCGCACGCCCCGGAAGCGGCAGGCGAAGTACGCACCAATGGCACCGCCGATGAGCGCGCCAATGATGGCGTTACCGCCCTCCCAGATGGCGAACACGCGCCACCACTCGGCGCCCTCGTAGAAGAAGTCGGCCGGATGCGTGAACACGTGGTAAAGCCGCGCACCGAGAAGACCGAGCAGCACCGCCGGGATCACGATGTCAATCACAATCCACGGCTCGCCCCCGCGCGCGGTCATCCGCTTGTTCGTCCACCACGTGGCGATGATGATCGCCGCCACAATGATCAGCGCGTACGCGTGGAAGGTGAACGGGCCAACGGTGAACGAGGCCCACTCAAGCGGTGGTGAGGGAATCGACGCGGGAGCGGGCTGCAATGGCATTAGTTAAGAGTTCCCTTAGCAAGGTCGGCGGCGGTACGTCCGACGGCGTCGACGCCGCCTTCAGTGAGCGAGCGTACGAGCGCGGATCCAACGATGGCGCCTTCGGCATAGCCGAGCACATCGCGCACCTGGTCCCCGGTCGAAATGCCGATGCCGACGCAGGCACGCTCGCAACCGACGCCGTGCAGGCGGTCGGCGAGCACGCGCGCGGCGCGGTCGACATCGGCGCGGGCACCGGTAATGCCCATCGTCGACACGGTGTAGACGAATCCACGCGACGCCTCGGTGATCTTGCGCAGACGCTCATCTGACGAGGTGGGCGCAGCGAGGAAGATGCGGTCGAGGTCGTACTTATCTGAAACCGCGATCCACTCGCCCGCCTCATCGGGAATGAGGTCGGGCGTGACGAGCCCGGCGCCACCGACCGACTTGAGGTCGGCGGCGAAGCGCTCAACACCGCGTTGCAGGATGAGGTTCCAATAGCCCATGACGACAATTGGCACTTCGATCTCGGCGCGGACGCGCTCGATAACCTCGAAGAGCTGGTTCGTGTGGAAGCCGTTGCGCAGGGCCGTCTGGCAGGCAGCCTGGATAACCGGCCCGTCCATCACCGGGTCGGAATAGGGCACACCAAATTCGATGATGTCGACGCCGTTACGGGCGATTGCGACAGCAGCCGCAACCGAGGTGTCAACGTCGGGGAAACCAGCGGGGAGATAGCCGATCAGTGGACCGCGTCGCTCCGCGCGGGCGCGGTCGATGGCCTGTTCTACCTGGCTCACTATTCACTGTCTCCGATCACACGGTTCGCATCGCCGAGTTCGAACCAGGTCATTGCGGTCTCCATGTCCTTATCGCCGCGACCCGAGAGCGACACGATGATCGTGGCGTCGGGGCCGAGCTCGCGGCCAAGCTTCATGGCACCAGCAAGCGCGTGGGCTGATTCGATCGCGGGGATGATGCCTTCGGTCTGCGAGAGCAGACGCATCGCAACCATGGCCTCGGCGTCGGTGCTCCCCCGGTATTCGACGCGGCCAATCGAGTTGAGCCATGAGTGCTGGGGACCTACGCCCGGGTAGTCGAGCCCGGCAGAAATCGAGTGCGACTCGATGGTCTGACCGTCGGCATCCTGGAGCAGCATCGTGCGCGCGCCGTGGAGCACCCCCGGACGACCCGTTTCGATGGTCGCGGCCGTGCGGGCCGTGTGGATGCCCTCGCCCGCCGCCTCAATGCCGTACAGCTTGACCTCGGGGTCATCGAGGAAGGCTTCGAAGATGCCGATCGCGTTCGAGCCGCCACCAACGCAGGCGACGACCGCATCCGGTAGACCGCCGAACTGATCGATGGCCTGTGCGCGCGCCTCTTCGCCGACGATCTGCTGCAGATCGCGCACGAGCGCCGGGAAGGGATGCGGACCGGCCGCGGTACCGAACACATAGTTCGTGTGCTCAACATTCGCGACCCAATCGCGGAACGCTTCGTTGATCGCATCCTTGAGCGTGCGCGAGCCCGAGGCAACCGAGATGACCTCGGCACCAAGCAGGCGCATCCGTGCGACGTTGAGGGCTTGACGCGCAATGTCGACGGCACCCATGTAGATCGTGCATTCAAGGCCGAACAATGCCGCAGCCGTCGCAGTCGCGACGCCGTGTTGACCGGCGCCGGTCTCAGCGATCACGCGCTTCTTGCCGAGGCGCTTGGTAAGAAGCGCCTGCCCCACGACATTGTTGATCTTGTGTGAGCCGGTGTGGTTCAGGTCTTCGCGCTTAAGCAGGATGCGGGCACCGCCGCAGTGCTCAGCGAACCGCGGCACTTCGCTGAGGAGCGACGGTCGGCCCGAGAAGTCACGGCTCAGCCGCTCAAACTCGGCGAGAAACTCGGGATCGTTCTTGGCTGCTTGCCAGGCGACGTCGATCTCGTCGAGCGCAGCGATGAGGCTTTCGGGCACAAAACGCCCGCCAAACTCACCGAAGTACGGGCCGGGAGCGTGTCGAAGTGGGGTGTCGGTCATGCGTTTCTGAATTCTTGGATGGATGCGGCGGGATCGTCGCCGGTGACCAGCGCCTCGCCAACGAGTACGGCGTCGGCACCCGCGTCGCGGTAGGCGCGCACGTGTTCGGGGCGCAGCACCGCCGACTCGGCCACCTTGACGACGCCCTCCGGGTACTCGCTGGCGAGTTCGCCGAAGAGCTCGGGATGCATCTCGAAGGTCTTGAGGTCGCGGGCGTTTACGCCGAGCACTCGGGCATCGACATCGAGCGCGCGCTGGAACTCGTCGCGAGTGTGCGCCTCAATGAGCGCGGTCATGCCGAGTTCTTCGGTGAAGCGCTTGAGTCGATCGAGTGTGGGCTGGTCAAGGCTCGCCACGATGAGCAGGATGAGGTCGGCACCAGCGGCGCGCGCCTCGAGGATCTGGTACTCCTCGCCGATGAACTCCTTGCGGAGCACCGGCACATCGACGGCCGCGCGCACGGCGCGCAGATCGTCGAGTGAGCCGAGGAACTTGCGTTCTTCGGTGAGCACACTGATCGCCGAGGCACCACCACGCGCATAGGCGGTGGCGAGTTCGGCGGGGTCGGGGATGTTCGCCAGGAGGCCGCGCGACGGCGACGCACGCTTCACCTCGGCAATGATGTGCACGAGTTCGGCGCGCGATAGCGCTGCGACCGCGTCGATGGCGGGAGTCTGCTCGAGCGCAAGCGTCTCAAGCTGTGCCGTCGGCAACTGCTCTCGACGGCGTGCGGCATCCTCGAGCGACCCGGCAAACAGGTCGTCGAGAATCACTAGTGTTCCTTCGGACCGAGACCGAATGCCTTGAGCACGGGCCAGATGATGGCTCCGGCGGGGACCATGCCAACGCCAACCCAGGTGAGCACGGCGTTGTCGATGAACAGGCCAATCGCGCCGAGGGTGAAGCCGATGAGGATGACGATGACGCCAACCCAACCGGCGACCGAGTGGCCCTCGTCTTCGTGGTGCTCGACTACGGCTTGCTGGTTCGACATGCGTGACTCCTTCAGGAACAACAGAACGCGTTCAGTCTACTGTGCCCGAGGCGTTTCAGTGGGCTCGAGGCGTTTCCGGCTCGTCGGGTGATTCCGACTCCGCTTCTTCGGTCGGATCATCACCGGCCGAGAGCGCATCCCACTGATCCATTCGGGTGCTCGCGTCGTCGGCTGGGGCCGCCGCATCCTGCATCCTGCTTGTCGAATACTTGCGATCGGTGGATGGCCAAGTGCGGCCAGTGGCGAGCGCGACCATGCCGCTCAGCGCGATCACGACTCCAGCCACGACCGCGAGGATCGGCCAGAACGTTTGTGTCACGGCGGCATCGGCGAGTGGTTCGAGGCTGACGGCGGCGACCTCGTACGGGAAGACCGTGGCAGCCATGAGGATGCCAACGATCACCATGAGGGCACCGACAACGAGGCGTAATACGCGCCCGGCGATCGCAAGGGCCACGACTCCGGCAAGGGCCGTCATCGCGAGTGCGAGCGTTTCGGGGCTTGCCTGGCTCCCTGGCACCTCGTGCGTGCCGCCATCGGCAAGGGAGGCGCTGGCCCACGGCTGCGACCAGGCGAGCATCCCGAGCCCCGCCCCCACGAGCAAGACGAGGAGGGCGAGGCGCTTGGCGCGCTTGCCGGTCACGCTGGCTCCGCAAAGCGCACGGCGAGCGGGTCGGAGTCCCAGCAGGTACGAGTGTCGAGGTGGCAGGCCGAGCCGACCTGGTCGACCTTGATGCGCACGGCATCGCGGTCGCAGTCGAGCGCGAACTCGATGAGTCGCTGCGCATGACCTGAGGTGTCCCCCTTGCGCCAGAGTTCGCCGCGCGAGCGCGACCAGTACACAACGCGCTGCTGCGTGAGCGTCTCCCGCAGCGACTCGGCGTTCATCCACGCCATCATGAGCACCTCGCCGCTGTCGTACTGCTGCGCAATGGCCGGGATGAGGCCGTCAGCGTCGAAGCGCGCGGCCGCGATGATCTCGTCGATCTGCGCCTCGCTGAGCAGCTTGACCTCACGCATTGGCGGCCGCACCATTACCCGGCAGACGCACGGTGAAACCGGCGTCCGCGAGCGAGCGCTTCACCTCACCGACCGTCATCTCGCCATAGTGGAAGACACTTGCCGCGAGCACGGCGTCAGCACCGGCGGCGACCGCGGGGGCGAAGTGGTCGACGGCACCGGCGCCACCCGACGCGATGACCGGTACGGTCGCGAGTTCGCGCACGAGGCGAGTGAGTTCGAGATCGAAGCCAGCCTTAGTGCCGTCTGCATCCATCGAGTTCACGAGCAGCTCGCCGGCACCGCGATCGCACACCTCGCGCGCCCATTCGAGTGCGTCGAGGCCCGATTCCTTGCGGCCGCCGTGCGTGGTGACCACGAAACCCGAGGGGGTTGAATTAGATCGCTTAATGTCGAGCGAAAGCACGAGCACCTGCGAACCAAACTTCGCGGCAATCTCGTCAATAAGTTCGGGACGCGCGATCGCCGCTGAGTTCACGCCAACCTTGTCGGCCCCGGCCCCGAGCAGACGCGTCACATCTTCGACCGAGCGCACACCGCCGCCGACCGTGAGCGGCACAAAGACCTGCTCGGCGGTGCGGGTGACGAGGTCATAGGTGGTCGCCCGGTTGTCGGTCGTTGCCGTCACATCGAGGAAGGTGATTTCATCGGCGCCCTCGGCCGCATAGCGGGCAGCGAGTTCGACCGGGTCACCGGCATCGCGCAGATCAAGGAAGTTCACGCCCTTGACGACGCGGCCGTCAGCCACATCGAGGCAGGGAATGACGCGAATCGCGAGACCACCTGATTGCTGCGGGGTGTCGAATTCGTTCACGTCAATCACATCCGGGCTGCTTGTAGCGCGGTTACGAGGATGGCCTTCGCACCGATCGCGCTGAGCTTGTCCATGACCGCGTTGAGATCGCGCTGCGGCACGAGCGCGCGCACGGCAAGCCACTCGGGGTCGTGGAGCGCGGAGACCGTCGGCGATTGGAACCCGGGGGTCACCGCCATCGCGGCATCGAGCTTCGAGGCCGGGATGTCGTAGTCCATGATGCTGTACTGGCGGGCGACGAGCACACCCTCGAGGCGCTTGATGAGCTTCTCCGCGCCACCGACCTTCTCGGGGGTCGAAATCAGGATGGCCGTGGAGTCAAGGATGACCGGGCCAAAGATCTCGAGACCAGCGCGACGGAGGGTGTTGCCGGTCGAGACGACATCAGCAATCGCATCCGCCACCCCAAGCTGAATCGACGACTCAACCGCACCATCGAGCTTCACGAGCTCAGCATCGATACCGTGATCTTCGAAGAAGTGACCGAGGAGGCCCGTGTAGCTCGTGGCAACGCGCTTGCCGTTGAGCTGTGAGACATCGGTGTACTCCCCGACCGGCCCGGCGAAGCGGAACGTCGAACCGCCGAAGTCGAGCGAGCGGATCTCTTGCGCCGGCGAGTCGGAGTCGAGCAACATGTCGCGGCCGGTGATACCGGCGTCGAGCACACCCTCGCCAACGTAGGTGGCAATGTCGCGGGGACGAATGTAGAAGAATTCAACCTCGTTGGCCGGGTCAACGGCCGTGAGTTCGCGATCGTCGCGGCGACCGCGGTAGCCGGCCTCAACGAGCATGTCGTTGGCGGTCGCGGCAAGCATGCCCTTATTGGGCACAGCAATGCGAAGCATTGGGGACCTTCCTAGAGATACCGGTAGACGTCGTCGAGGGTGTACCCCTTCGCGAGCATCATGACCTGGAGGTGGTAGATGAGCTGCGCCATTTCTTCCTGGCACTCGGCGTCGGACTCGTATTCGGCCGCCATCCACGTTTCGGCCGCTTCTTCAACTAGCTTCTTGCCAATGAAATGGACGCCCCGATCGAGTTCGGCAACGGTCCCCGAGCCTTCGGGGCGAGTGGCGGCTTTTTCGGCGAGCTCAGCGAATAGCGATTCGAACGTCTTCACGATCGACCAGTCTAGTGCCGGTGTGTGGCGGCAAGTTCCCGGAGGCGTGCGATCTCGATGGCGGGCTCGCCCCGGAACACCGCTGAGCCGGCCACGAAGGTGTCGGCACCTGCTTCCGCCGCCTTCTCGATGGTCTCGGCGCCCACGCCGCCGTCGACCTGAAGCCAGATCTCCGAGCCAGTACGCGTCGCCCACTCCCGCGCCTGACGCAGCTTCGGCATCGTTTCGGGCATGAACTTCTGGCCACCGAAGCCGGGTTCGACCGTCATGATGAGCAGCTGGTCGAAGTGCGGGAGAAGCTCTTCAATCATCGCGAACGGAGTGCCGGGGCGCAGCGCCACACCGGCTCGCGCGCCGAACGCTTTGATGTTGCGGGCGATGGTCGCGGGCGCCGTCGCTGCCTCGAGGTGAAAGGTCACCGAAAAGACGCCCATCTCGGCAAAATGCGGTGCCCAATGGTCGGGGTTCTCAATCATGAGATGCAGATCGAGCGGCAGCGTGCCGAGCGATTGTAGCCGCTCCACCATCGGCTGACCGAAGGTGAGGTTTGGCACGAAGTGGTTGTCCATGATGTCGACATGGGCTGCATCGGCCGAAGAGATTCGCTCAAACTCGCGCTCAAAATTCGCGAAGTCGGCGGCCAGGATCGAGGGATTAATGCGCACATCGGTCACGCCCTCGAGCCTAGCCGCCCGGCTCGGGCGCTAGTCGCGCTTGCGCAGGAGTGTGAGGAACATCGCGTCGGTGCCGTGGCGATGCGGCCACAATTGCACCGTGGTGCCCTCGGCGAGCGGTCGCTCGGCAAGATCGAGTTCGGGTGCGAGCTCGTGGCAGATCGCCCGGGCATCGAGCACCTCGGCATCGTGACTGCGCAAGACATGCTTCACCACGGCGGTCGTCTCGGCCGGATGCGGTGAGCAGGTCACGTAGGCGACGAGCCCTCCCGGGGCGGTCGCTTCGAGCGCCGCCGCGAGCAACTCCTCTTGGAGGTGCGTGAGATTGGCAAGATCACTCGCCTGCTTACGCCACCGCGCCTCGGGGCGACGGCGCAGGGCGCCGAGGCCGGTGCACGGGGCATCCACGAGGATGCGGTCAAATTTCTCGGGCGAGTCCACGACCGTGCGCCCATCAAACTCGGTCACCTCGAACTCGTGACCTTCGGGCGTGATGGGCCGCAGCGCATCCCGCACGAGCTTCGCGCGTGATGGCGTCACCTCATTCGCCTCGAAATGCGCGCGGGCCACAAGACTCTCTGCAGCAAGCAGCGCCGATTTGCCGCCGGGACCGGCGCAGAGATCGAGCAGCCGCTCCCCCTCGCGAATAGGCGCGACTCGACTGAGCGCCAGCGCGACGAGCTGTGAACCCGCATCCTGCACTCGAACCGTGCCGGCACGCACTTCCCTGAGCTCTTGCGGGTCGCCGCCGTCAAGGCGCATCGCAATGGGTGACGCCGGCTCGGGAACGAGGCGGGTCGGGTGGGCGTCGAGCACGTCCTCGCGATCGGCAAGGCCCGGAAGCGCCGCGAGGTGCACGAGCGGCGAGACATTGTCGGCGTCAAGAAGCGCTTCGAGCTCATCCTCGCGACCCTCATCAGCGAGTGCATCGCGGAACGCACGGACGATCCAGGCAGGATGCGAGGTGAGCGCGGCGAGGCGGTCATCCGCGCGCTCGTGGCGCTCGGCGACAGCGGTGCGCCACTCCTCGGCCGTGCGCGCCGAGATGGCCCGCAAGTTCGCGTTGATGAAACCAGCGACCCCGCGCGAGCCACGATCACGAGCGGCATTGACGGTTTCGTTGACGGCGGCGTGCTTCGGCACACGGGTGCCGAGCAGTTGATGCGCGCCGAGACGCAGTGCGGCAAGCGCCACCGGGTCAATCTGGTCGATCTCGCGGCCAGCAACAATGCGAATGATCTCGTCGTAGTAGCCGCCGAGCCGCAGGGTGCCGTAGGTGAGCTCGGTGGCGAGGGCGGCATCCAGACCTCGCAGACCCGCGTCGCGCAGGCGGTGCGGCAGGAGCAGGTTGGCGTAGGCATCGTCACGGTCGACGGCGATGAGCACATCGAGTGCGACGGCGCGCGGCCCGCGCTGGCGAGCGGCAAAATCGCGGCCGGGGAGCGGGTCACGAAAGCGACCAGGGTTACGGGTACTCATGCGAAGCGAACCTCCGCGCCGTGGCGGCCGCGCCACCAGGCGGCCGCATCCATGGCGTTCTTGCCAGCGGGTTGCACGCGCACGAGTTCAAGTGCGGTGGTGGCAGTGCCGACGAGCACCCGGCCGTCGACGAGCGCCACCAGCCCAGCCTCGAGCGCCGTGTCGCTACTCGGATGCGCGATGCGGTGAATCTTGAAACGCTCACCGCCGAGGCGGGTCGTCGCGCCGGGTTCTGGTGTGGCCCCACGGATGCGTGCCGACACCGCCTCGGCACTCGCGTTCCAGTCGATCTCGCCATCGGCTCCGGTGAGTTTCGGCGCGTAAGTGGGCTCGCCGCGCTGGTCGGTGGCGATGGCGGTGCCGCTCGCGATGGCATCGACGACGGTAAGCACGTCGGCGACGCCCTCGGTCGCGAGTCGTTCGAGCAACTCCCCCGAGCTTTCTTCGGTGCCGATCTCTACGGCGCGATTCACGAAGGTGGGGCCGGTGTCGAGACCCGCCTCGAGCTGGAAGACGGCGATGCCTGAGGTCGTGTCGCCAGCGAGCACGGCGCGCTGCACGGGGGCGGCCCCCCGCCACTTCGGGAGTTCTGAAAAGTGCAGGTTAATCCAGCCGTGGGTGGGGCCGCTGAGGAGTGGTTCTCGGACAAGTCCGCCGTAAGCGACCACGACGCCAAGTTCTGGTTCGCGAGCGAGCAGACCGGCCGTGACCTCAGCATCCAGGCGGTTTGCCTTGACGATCGGCAGACCGAGTTCCGCGGCGCGCTGCGCGACCGGCGAGGGCGTGAGCACGCGCTTGCGGCCACGCGGCGCATCCTCGCGGGTCACCACGGCGACAATCTCGTGACCGGATGCGGCGAGCCCCTCGAGCGTGGGAACTGCGGCCTCGGGGGTGCCGGCAAAGACGATACGCATAGAGGGAATCGTAGTCGGCGGCGCTGGGGCACTTGACCCGCCCTAATACGCGCGTCGCCGCCTAAACCGCGCGCTGCAGCGGGCGTATTAGGCGGAAGCGCGCGTAGTAGCGACGGCTGGCGCGCTTGCCGCGACTCGGGCGCATCCGGGTGGCGGCGCGTAGGCTGGCGCGATGATGTCACGAGACGAGCCGAACCGAATGCAGGGTGCGCGAGCGCTCCCCTCGTCGGGCCTGGCTGATCGTCTCCACCGGCCACTGCGCGATCTGCGCATCTCGGTCACCGACCGCTGCAACTTCCGCTGCGTCTACTGCATGCCGAAGGAAATCTTCGGCCGAGATTTCCAGTTCCGGGAACGCAGCGAGTTGCTCACCTTTGAGGAAATCGAGCGGCTGGCCGGCATCGCCGTCTCGCTCGGCGTGCGGAAGTTGCGCATTACCGGCGGCGAACCGCTGCTTCGTCGTGGCATTGAGACCCTGATCGAGAAGCTTGCCGCCCTGCGCACCCCCGAGGGCTACGAGGTCGACCTCGCGCTCACGACCAACGGCTCGGTGCTCCCCCTCAAGGCACAAGCGCTTGCCGATGCCGGTCTCAAGCGCGTTACTGTCTCACTCGATTCGCTCCGTGAAGAGCGCTTCCAAGCAATCAATGATGTCAATTTCTCGGTCGCCCGCGTGCTCGACGGCATCGACGCAGCACGTGACGCCGGGCTCGGGCCAATCAAGGTGAACGCGGTAATCAAGCGCGGCATGAACGATGACGAGATCGTCGAGCTTGCCGACTATTTCCGCGCCACCGGAGACACACTGCGCTTCATCGAGTACATGGATGTGGGGGCCTCGAACGGCTGGCGCCTCGACGAAGTCGTCCCTTCCGCAGAAATCGTCGAACGCGTCAATGCGGTTTGGCCGCTGGAACCGATGGCACCGGCACATCCGGGCGAAACCGCGAAGCGCTGGAGTTATCTCGACGGCGCTGGCGAGATCGGCGTCATCTCGAGCGTCACGAATGCCTTTTGTGGTGGTTGCACCCGCGCGCGCGTGTCTGCCGAAGGCAAGCTATTCACCTGCCTCTTCGCCACCGAGGGCACTGATCTGCGGGCACTCCTGCGCGATGGCTCGAACGATGACGCCGTCACGGCCGCGCTCGCCGGCGTCTGGCGCGGTCGCGATGATCGCTACTCCGAGCTGCGCGCAGCCCTCACGCCACTCGGTGGCAACCCCGAACGCATCGAAATGTCGTACATCGGCGGCTGACTACCGCGCCGACGTGCTCGCATGTGAACTAGAACACATCGCTGGCGTCGAAGTGCACTCGCAGCGTCGAGGCGTGCGCGACGGCGCGGTTCGCCACCCGTCGTCGGGAGCTCGTCGCCTGCGCCACGAGCTCAGTCTTGAGCGCGGTTGCGATCGCCTCCCCCGCACGATACGAGAACCGTAGCGTTGCTCGGATGCGGCCAGGCTCGTCTGGGTCGGGCACCGGCCCCAGTACGTGGAGCTCTGGCAGTTGCAACTCATCGAGTCGGTGCAATGCCGCCTCGACCTCTGCCTCGCTGCCACGCACAGTTGCTACCCGCATGGCCGGTGGGAAGTCGAGCGCACGGCGTTCGGCAAGTTCCAGGTCGGCTAGACCGGCCTGCTGCCAATCGCGCAACGCATGCAGCGGTGCCGAAGGCGCGCCAGTGATGATGACGGGAGCGCCATCGGCCACTAGTGCTGCGGCATTTGACCAGGCACGAAGCGAGTCGCCCACGGTGTCGAGCGATTCGCGAGCGAGCGCATTTTCAGCGTCAAGAAGGAGCACCGCGAAGTATCCACCCGCGGCCACGGGCTCGGCACCACGGGTGGCGACGATAAGGGCAGGCGCGTCACCAATCTCAATGAGTTCGCGGCCCCCATCGGCGACGATCACCGGCACCCCGGGGAATGCCCGGCCAAGCTCTTCGCCAGTGCGCTCATGACCAATGGCGCTCGCACGCAAGGCCGTTCCGCTGCATTCCGCGCAATGCCAGTTCGCGTGCACGGCACCGCAGACGGTACAGGCCGGCGGGCGCTGCGCCGAGGGTTGCCCGAGGGGACCGTGGCAACGCTGGCAGCGCGCGGGCGTGCGGCAATTCGCGCAGGCGAGCGCAGGTCGATAGCCCGCGCGTCCCACTTGCACGAGCACTGGGCCGTGCGTGAGCGCTTCACGAGCCGCACGCCAGGCGGCCTGCGGAATCCGCGCGGAGCGCGCGAGCGGGTCATCGCTCAGTGTTGCATCCGCGGGAATCACCTTCGGCCGCGCGGCGCCGGGGACCTGCATTTCTTGCATCCACCCCGTGGCCACGAGCCGGCGCGATTCGAGTGAGGGGGCGTGGGCGGCGAGCACGAGCGCCGCATCCTGCTGTTGCGCACGCATGAGCGCGACTTCGCGCGTGTGCGGATAGGGCGTGTGCGGCTCGCGATATGACTCGTCGCCGTCGTCCCACATCGCGATGAGTCCGAGTTCGTGCGCGGGCGCCCACACGGCATTGCGCGTGCCAATAATCACCTGCGGCACTGGTTCGAGCGCCCGCAGGAACTCGTCGTAGCGCGGCATTGGTTTCAGCCGAGAATCAAAACGGCGAATTCGGGATGCGGGCAGCCGCCGCTCGAGTGCCGCTACCGCAAGTGCGAGGTCACGGAAGTCGGGCACGAGCAAAATCGCCGAGCGACCGGATGCGACGCTTTCGGTAACGAGGTCGGCAAGCGCCCCGAGGTGGCGCGGCTCGGAGGAACCCGGTGCCAGTCCGACGGGCACGCGCAGGGTGATGCGCGCAGGCGCTTGCGCACCATCGTTTGCGAGCAGTTCGGCGGCCCAGCTAGGTGACGAAGCATCGGTCGTCGCCGGAGCCGCGATTGGTTCGGGCCGCTGCGCTCGCGCGGCCCGCTCGCCGTCGGCATCCTCGAGCCAGCGGCCCTCGAGTCGTGCTGAGCGGGCAGGAATAGCCAAGCGCACGACATCGGCAAAGGCGCCCGCCTGTCGGTCGGCAATGCCACGGGCAAGGCGGATGAGCTCGGGGGTGAGCACGCGCGCCTCGCTCACGACCGAATCGACTTCGGCAAGCCGTCCCGCGTATTCGGCCTTGTCGGCCACGCCGACGACCCAAGCTGAAATGATCCGGCCGCCAACGCGCAGCGGCACTTTCACCCGAATGCCCGGGACGACTCGCTCGCGCAGCGGTTCCGGGATCGCGTACTCAAAGACGCGATCGAGTTGGGGCAGCGGCGAGTCGAGTGCGACCCGGGCAACAGTGGGCACGGCTAGTGCGAAGCCGCCTGCAGGGCAGCCTTCAGCGCGTCGACACGGTCGGTGCGTTCCCAGGTGAACTCGGGCAATTCGCGGCCGAAGTGGCCGTAGTTTGACGTGAGCGCGTAGATCGGTCGGAGCAGGTCAAGGTCGCGAATGATGGCACCCGGGCGCAGGTCGAACACCTCGCGCACGGCGGCAACAATTGCATCCGGGTCAACCGAGTGGGTGCCGAAAGTTTCGCAGTAGAGGCCGACGGGTTCAGCAGAACCAATCGCATAGGCAATCTGGAACTCGACGCGCTTCGCCCAGCCAGCGGCCACGACGTTCTTCGCGACCCAGCGCATGGCGTAGGCCGCCGAACGGTCAACCTTTGAGGGATCCTTGCCGCTGAACGCACCGCCACCGTGGCGCGACATGCCGCCGTAGGTGTCGACGATGATCTTTCGGCCGGTGAGCCCGGCATCGGCAGCCGGGCCACCGAGCACAAAGCGACCCGAGGGGTTGATCAGGAGCTTCGTGGCGCTCGAGTCGAGGTCAACGAGGGCGAGCACCGGGCGAATCACTTCGCGCTCAACATCGGCGTTGAGCTGTTCGTTCGAAACTTCCGGGCCGTGTTGGGTCGATACCACCACGGTCTCGACGGTGCGGGGAGTGTCGCCGTCGTAGCCGATCGTGACCTGCGTCTTGCCGTCGGGGCGTAGGTAGGGCAGCACGCCCGACTTCCGCACCTCGGTGAGCTTCTCGGAGAGTCGGTGTGCGAGCCAGATCGGTAGCGGCATAAGCTGCGGGGTTTCATCGCTCGCATAGCCGAACATAATGCCCTGGTCACCCGCACCAAGTTGCGCGATCGCGTCACTGCTGCCCTCGTCGCGGTGCTGCATTGAAGTGTCAACGCCCTGGGCGATCTCATCGGATTGCGCGCCGATCGAGACCGAGACACCGCAGAGTGAGCCATCAAAACCGAAGTCGCTCGAGACATAGCCAATCCCGGTGATGGTGTCGCGCACGATGCCCGCGACGTCGGCGTACCCCTCGGTGCGTACCTCACCCGCGACGTGCACCTGGCCGGTGGTCACCATCGTTTCGACGGCAACGCGCGAGTCAGGTTGCTGGGCGATGAGTGAATCGAGGATGCGATCGGAGATGAGATCGCAGATCTTGTCGGGGTGACCCTCGGTGACAGATTCCGAGGAGAACAAACGGAGTG
Source organism: Gulosibacter macacae (assembly GCF_003865375.1). Taxonomy (GTDB): domain Bacteria; phylum Actinomycetota; class Actinomycetes; order Actinomycetales; family Microbacteriaceae; genus Gulosibacter; species Gulosibacter macacae. The sequence continues at coordinate 164,826 of NZ_RQVS01000005.1, forward strand.
CGGACATGAATTGGCTCACTTTCCCTAGGAGTGCGCACCAAGGTGCGTGGGAGAACTTGTGTGAATTTGGGTGCAGCTTGTGCTGCGTGGTTAGCGCTCGGGCGCCACCACATCGAGGATCGCATCAGCCACCGACACTTTGTCACCGACGACCTCGGCGACAACCTCGCCGTGTTCGTCGATGAGCTGAATCTCGGTGTCCTCGCGCTGAAATCCTTCGTTCCAACCGACCCGATTGAGCACGAGGTAGTCGCAGCCCTTGCGTTCCCGCTTTCGGCGCGCAAGCTCGAGGCGAGCTTCGTCATCGGTTTCAGTCTCGGCAGCAAAGCCGACGATGACCTGATCGGGAACCCGCGCGATCACGAGGTTGCGCAGGATGTCGGGGTTCTTTACGAAGGTGAGCGTGAGGTCATCGCCCGTCTGCTCCTTCTTGATCTTTCCCTCCTGCACGTGCTCGGGGCGGAAGTCGGCCACGGCCGCGGCCATGACAATGACATCATGGCGCGGCGCCAGCTCGGCGCAGGCGGCCGCCATCTGCTCGGCACTCGACACACGCACGACGCGCACATCGTCCGGCGGCGGCACTTCGATATTTGCCGCCACGAGGGTGACCTCAGCGCCACGGGCGGCCGCGCGCGCCGCCACGGCAACGCCCTGACGGCCGGAAGAGCGGTTGCCGAGAAAGCGCACGGGATCGATTGGCTCGCGGGTGCCTCCGGCGGTCACCAGGATGCGGCGGCCCTCGAGATCGCGACCGCGGGCCTGGTCATCGCGACGGCGGGCACCGGCACGTGCAGCCGCGAGAATCGCGCCAACGATCACCTCGGGTTCAGACATACGCCCGGGGCCCGAGTCGGTGCCGGTGAGCTGGCCCGAGTCGGGGCCGACGATAATCACGCCGCGCTCATCGAGGCGGTGCGCGTTCGCTTGCGTCGCCGGGTGCTGCCACATCTCGGTGTGCATCGCGGGTGCGATCACAAGCGGTGCAAGCGAGGCGAGCACCGTATTCGTGAGTAGGTCATCGGCAATCCCGTTCGCGAGCTTTGCCATGGTGTTCGCCGTTGTCGGCGCAATTGCGATGACATCGGCCTGCTGACCGAGTGCCACGTGCTGGACGGTCGCCACATTTTCGTAGAGGTCAGTGCGCAACGGATTGCGGCTGATCGCCTCGAGCGTGGGCTGACCCACGAACTTCAGCGCCTCGTCGGTGGCGATGACGTCAACGTGGTGACCAAGCAGGACGAGCGAGCGAATCACGGACACGGCCTTGTAGGCGGCAATACCGCCCGTGACACCGACGACGATGCGCCAGCTGCGTTCGTCCTGCATGGGTCTGCTCGTTTCGGTTATTCGGCGGGCGTGACCGCGTCGTCGCCGAAGTCGATGAGTTCGCCCTCGTCGAGGATGATTTCTTCCTCGGCCACCGGCGGGTGCATCGTGAGCTTCGACTCGTTGATCTCGTGCAGTGCGATCGACAGCGGCTTGTCATCGACGTTCGAGTCGACGAGCGGGCCAACGTTGTCGTAGATCGCGCCGTCCTGCAGGTCGGTGTAGTAGTCGTTGATCTGACGAGCGCGCTTCGACGCGAAGATCACGAGCTGGTACTTGTTGTCGACGCGCTCGAGGAGTTCGTCGAGCGGCGGGTCGATGATGCCCTTGGGCTTGTCGATCATATTGCTACTTTCCATTCGGGGTTGGGCTGTCTGATGTTGCGGGCTGGCGCTATCGCGGTGCGACGTCGAGCCCCATCAGACGGACCACTTGTTGTGCTGCTTCCGCCACAGTCGAGTTGACGACGCGGGCGTCGAACTCGTCTTGCGCAGCGAGCTCCACCTTGGCGGTGTCGAGCCTGCGCGCCTGTTCCTCGGACGATTCCGTGCCCCGACCCGTGAGTCGGTTCACGAGCTCATCCCAGCTCGGGGGCAACAAAAATACCAGTCTAGCCTCCGGCATGCGTTCCCTCACCTGGCGCGCGCCTTGAAGATCAATCTCCAAGAGCACTGGCTGGTGTTCGGCGAGACGCTTGCGCAGTGGCGCGGCCGGGGTGCCGTAGCGGTGCACTTTGTGCACCGTCGCGTATTCGAGCAACTCCCCCGCCTCGATCATCCGATCGAACTCTTCGGGCGTCACGAAGTAGTAGTCAACACCGTCGACCTCGCCGGGGCGTGGCTCGCGGGTCGTTGCTGACACCGAGATATGCACGGTTGGGTAGTGCTCGCGAATGTACTGCGCGACGGTGCCCTTACCCACAGCAGTGGGTCCAGCGAGCACCACCACGCGCGGCTCTTCTGGCCCGCTACTGCGTTCCCAATCCGCAAGAAATTGCTCAAGCCGAGCGCGCTGATTCTTGCCGAGGCCGCCGAGCCGCTTCACTTCGGAAATCTTGAGTTCAATCAGGATGCGCTCGGTCTTGGTAATGCCGATGTGCGGAATAGCGCGTAGGAACTGCGTGACCCGCAGCGAAGCAGCCGGATGCTCGCCGACTGCCGCCGCGAGCACATCGAGCGGACGTGCCGCGCCCGAGGCGATGCGTTGTTTGACCGCAGCCCGGGCGCGGCGTGCCGCGACCGCCGCCTTGGAGGCGGCGACGCGATCAACCTCTGGAGGTGTCTGGCTCATTTGTAGGCTTCCCGAAGCACCTTGACCTGCGAGTCGATGGCGCCACCGAGGCCTTCGAGGCCGTTTTCGAGGAGCGATCGGGATGAGGTCACGATGACATTCTCCGCCGAGGAGCCGAAAATACGCCTCACGTCTTCGAATGCCGCACCCTGGTGGCCGAAACCGGGCGCGAGGATCGGAGTGTCGGGCTCAGTGGCAAGGTCTTCTACGTCGATATCGAGCAGTTCGAGGTCGACCGTCGCACCAATCACCACACCAACCGAGCCCTTTGTGCGGCCAGCAAAGCGGTCACGGTTCCAGAGCACCGCGCGGGCCGCGATTCCGCCGGCGACCGAACGACCCTCCTGCGAGCCGCGCACGCGACGGGCGGTCTGCACCGAGGCCGATTCGGGGTTCGAGGTGGCGGCAAGGACAAACAGACCCTTGTTGTGCTCCTCAGCCATCTCGAGCGGATGCGCGAGCGTGTCAAAGCCCTGGTAGGGGTTGAGCGTCATGGCATCGGCTTCGAGCGGCATGCCCGGGGTGAGCCAGGCTTCCGAGTAGGCCTCGAGGGTCGAACCCACATCGCCTCGCTTGACATCGGCGATGACCAGGAGCCCAGCTGCGCGGGCGGCCTCGAAGACATCCTCGAGCACCTTGTAGCCGTTCGCGCCGAAGCGTTCGTAGAACGCCACCTGAGGCTTCACGATGCCGACCCGACCCTTGAGCTCATCAATAATGCGCAGGCCGAATTCGTGGGCGCCTACTGCCGAAATCGGCAGGTTCCAGCGCTCGAGCAGGTAGGTGTGCGGGTCGATGCCCACGCAGAGGTGGCCGTAGCGATCGGTCGTGGCGGCGAGACGCTCGCCGAATGTGGCAGTGGTCACTTGGATGCCTTCCGTCGTTCGTTGTACTCCTGCAGCGAAGTGACCGTAAAGCCGTCCTGCAACACGCGGAATGAAGCGACCGCGGCGTGCAGTTCCGACATCGTGGTGAAGATCGGGATGTCCGCCGAGACGGCGGCCGTACGAATCTGGTAGCCGTCACCGCGCGCCGACGCACCCGAGGGTGTGTTGATGACGATGTCGATCTTGCCCTCGTTGATCATTTCCACGATGTTCGGGCGGTCTTCAGTCACATCGGCAGTATTGTCCGCGTCGGTGAACTTCCCGACCACCTGGGTGTCGATTCCGTGACGGCGAAGCACCCGGGCGGTGCCCTCGGTGGCAAACAGCTCGAAGCCGAGTTCGACCAACCGCATGATGGGCGCCACGATGCCGCCCTTGTCGCGGTCGTTCACCGAGACAAACACGGTGCCTTCGGTGGGCATGCCACCATAGGCCGCGAGCTGGCTCTTGGCGAAGGCCGTCGGGAAGTCGCGGTCGATACCCATGACCTCACCGGTCGAGCGCATCTCGGGCGAAAGCAGGGCGTCGACAATTGAGCCCTCCTTTGTGCGGAAGCGCTTGAACGGAAGCACGGCCTCCTTGACCGCGACCGGTGCATCCATCGGCTGGAACGTGCCGTCAGACTCACTGAGCATGCCTTCGGCCTGGAGCGTTGCGATCGAGTCGCCAACCATGACACGGCTCGCGGCCTTCGCTAGCTGCGTGCCAAGTGCCTTTGACACGAAGGGCACCGTGCGCGAGGCTCGCGGGTTTGCTTCGAGCACGTAGAGCTCCCCCGCACCGATGGCGAACTGCACGTTGAGCAGACCCTGCACACCGACACCCGACGCAATCTTTTCAGTCGCGTCGCGCACCTTCGTGAGCATGCCGTCGCTCAGCGTGATGGCCGGCAGGGTGCACGCCGAGTCACCGGAGTGAATACCGGCTTCTTCGATGTGCTCCATGATGCCGCCGATGAACAGCTGCTCGCCGTCGTAGAGCGCATCGACGTCGATTTCAGTGGCGTCGTCGAGGAATCGGTCAACGAGTAGCGGATGCGAGGCCGAGATGATGACCTCGCCTGCGGTGCGCTCAAAGTAGTCACTGAGCTGCGCCGCCGAGTAGACGATCTCCATACCGCGGCCGCCGAGTACGAAGCTCGGACGCACGAGCACGGGGAAGCCGATGCGGTCGGCGATCTCCTGGGCGCTCTCGAGGTTCGTGGCGGTGCCGTTTGCCGGGGCAACGAGGCCCGCGTTCTCGAGAATCTCCGAGAACAGGCCACGCTCTTCGGCGAGGTCAATTGCCTCCGGGGTGGTGCCAAGGATCGGCACGCCAGCAGCCTTGAGCCCCTTGGCGAGACCCAGTGCCGTCTGGCCACCGAGCTGTACGACGACGCCGAGGAGTTCACCGTTCGAGCGCTCGACATCGACGATTTCGAGCACGTCTTCGAGGGTGAGCGGCTCGAAGTAAAGGCGATCGGAAGTGTCGTAGTCGGTCGACACCGTCTCGGGGTTGCAGTTGACCATGATGGTCTCGTAGCCGGCTTCAGCCAACGCGAACGAGGCGTGCACGCAGGAGTAGTCGAACTCGATGCCCTGACCGATGCGGTTCGGGCCAGCACCGAGAATGATCACCTTGCGTCGGTCGGATGCGGTGACCTCAGTTTCGCTGTCGTAGCTCGAGTAGTGATACGGCGTGAATGCCGGGAACTCCCCCGCGCAGGTGTCAACGGTCTTGTAAACCGGACGAATGCCGGCATTTCGACGAATCGCGCGCACTTCGCCTTCTTCAAGGCCTCGCAGTTCTGCGAGCTGTGCATCCGAGAAACCGTGCCGCTTCGCGAGGCGCAGCGTCGCGGCGTCGAGGCCCTCGGCGTCGCGCACGAGTGCGGCGATCTCGTTGATGAGCACAATCTGGTCGATGAACCAGGGGTCAATCGCCGTCGAGGCGAAGATCTGCTCAGGAGTTGCGCCCCTATTGAGCGCGATCTGCACATCGACGATGCGGCCATCGGTCGGCACCTTGATGATCTCGAGCAGTTCGTCGACCGTGCGGTCGTCTTCGCGCCAGGTAAATGACGAGCCACGCTTCTCAAGCGAGCGCAACGCCTTTTGCAGCGCGGTGGTGAAGTTACGACCAATCGCCATCGCCTCACCCACCGACTTCATCGTGGTCGTGAGCGTCGGGTCGGCAGCCGGGAACTTCTCGAAGTTGAAGCGGGGCACCTTCACGACGGTGTAGTCGATCGAGGGCTCGAAGCTGGCCGGCGTCACCTGGGTGATGTCATTGGGAATCTCGTCGAGGCGGTAGCCAATGGCGAGCTTCGCGGCGATCTTCGCAATCGGGAAGCCGGTGGCTTTCGATGCGAGCGCCGACGAGCGCGAAACGCGCGGGTTCATCTCGATGACGATGACGCGGCCGTTGGTCGGGTCAACGGCGAACTGGATGTTGCAACCGCCGGTGTCGACACCAACGGCGCGAATGATCGCGATGCCGACATCGCGGAGCTTCTGGTACTCGACATCCGTGAGCGTGAGCGCCGGGGCGACCGTGATCGAGTCACCGGTGTGCACACCAACCGGGTCAACGTTCTCGATCGAGCAGATGACGACCGTGTTGTCGGAGGCGTCACGCATGAGTTCGAGCTCGTACTCCTTCCAGCCGAGGATCGACTCTTCAAGGAGTACCTCGGTGGTCGGCGACGAGAGGAGGCCGTCTTCGACGATGCGCACGAGCTCTTCTTCGGTGTAGGCGAAACCCGAGCCGAGGCCACCCATGGTGAACGATGGGCGCACGACGAGCGGATAGCCAAGGTCGGCGGCGAAGGTCTTCGCCTCTTCGACGGTGTGGGCGATGTGCGAGCGGGCCACTTCGGCACCGCACTCGATCACGAGGTCCTTGAAGATTTGGCGGTCCTCACCGCGGCGAATGGCATCGACCTTCGCGCCGATGAGCTCGACGCCGTGCTTGGCGAGGATGCCGAGCTCATCGAGTTGCATGGCGGCGTTGAGCGCAGTCTGGCCACCGAGGGTCGGCAGGATCGCGTCTGGGCGTTCCTTGATGATGATCTTCTCGATGACCTCGGGAGTGATCGGCTCGACGTAGGTGGCGTCGGCGAAGTCGGGGTCGGTCATGATCGTGGCGGGGTTCGAGTTCACGAGGATGACGCGGACGCCTTCCTCACGCAACACGCGGCAGGCCTGCGTTCCCGAGTAGTCGAACTCGGCCGCCTGGCCGATGACGATGGGGCCCGAACCGATGACGAGGACAGAGTTGATGTCTTGACGCTTTGGCATTGCTGGCGGTGTTCCTAGTTCTCGTTCTGCGTTTCGGTCAGTTCGGTGGTGCGGCGAGGCTCAGCCATGGCGGCGAGCACCATGTCGCGGAAGCGGTCGAACAGCGGGGAGGCATCGTGCGGACCCGAGGCTGCTTCAGGGTGGAATTGCACCGAGAACGCCGGAATGTCGAGGCAGCGGATGCCCTCAACCACCTGGTCGTTGAGGCCAATGTGGCTGACTTCGACGCGTCCGAGGCCAACCGGCGAGTCGACGGTACCTTCGATCGGCAGGTCGACAGCGAAGCCGTGGTTCTGCGCGGTGATCTCGACCTTGTTGGTGGCCGTGTCACGCACCGGTTGGTTCACGCCGCGGTGGCCGAAGGGCAGCTTGTAGGTGCCAAAGCCAAGGGCGCGGCCGAGCAACTGATTGCCGAAGCAGATGCCCATGAATGGGAAGCCTTCAGCGAGCAGCTTACGGAGCACGACGGCCTGGGCGTCGTTGGCTTCGGGGTCACCGGGGCCGTTCGAATAGAAGATGGCGTCGGCGCCGGTCTCACGAATCTGCTCAAGCGTGGCTTCAGCCGGGAGTACGTGCACGTCGAAGCCGCGCGAAGCGAGGTTCGAGATGGTGGCGCGCTTCACGCCGAGGTCGAGAAGCGCGACTGAGCCAATGCGCTCGGAAGCGGTGTGCGCGGCGGTGTAGGCCGCTTTGGTGGTCACCAGGTCGGAGAGGTAGCGACCGGCCATGGGAGCCTGGGCCCGCACCTTCTCGAGCTGTGCATCCGCGTCAGCCGAAAGTGCTTCGCCCGAGAAGATGCCGGCGCGCATGGCACCCTCGTTCCGAACGAGGCGGGTGAGCGCACGGGTGTCGACATCACTGATGCCGACGATGCCTTCCGCCTCGAGTTGCTCGTCGAGTGTGCCTTCGGCCCGCCAATTCGAGATCATTCGGCTGGGGTCGCGCACGACGTAGCCCTCGACCCAAAAGCGGTCGGATTCCATGTCTTCGGCGTTGACGCCGGTATTGCCGATGTGCGGCGCCGTCTGCACGACGATCTGGCCGGCGTAGCTCGGGTCCGAGAGCGTCTCTTGGTAGCCGGTCATACCGGTGGTGAACACGAGCTCACCGAAGCGCTCGCCGGTCGCGCCGTACGCGGTGCCCTCGTAGCGGGTGCCGTCCTCGAGAACGAGTACGGCGGGGTCGGTGCGGATCATACGAGCTCCTGTGAGGTGGATGCGGAAATGAGCGAGTCAATAGCGTCGAAGAGTTCACGGCGTTGCGCCGGATCGACAACGCGGAAGAACGAGTCAACGGGGAAATCGGGGGTGAGCTGCCAGCGCAGATTGATCAGGCCATCGCGCTCGACCGCACGGTCGATCGTGGCCTGGGCGCGGCCGACCGCAATGAGATCGGCGGTGGGGATGAAAAACGCGCGCTCACCGGTAATACCGACGGCAATACCGCTCGGGTGAACTTCGAGGTCGGCGCGGCCGAGGAATCCCAGCGGCTTTACCGTGATGCGCTCAAGTGCCCGCTCAATCTCGGTGGTGGCGACGTAGTGAATGTCGTCGATCGCGAAGGTCGGTTCGCCGAGCCCGGCGGGGAGTGTCGCTGGCTCGGGCAGCGCATGCTGCTGGCGCTGACGGTGACGCCAACCGAGCCAGAGCAAGCCAATGAAGGTGCCGCAAATCGCGATGATGCAGAGTGAAATCCAAAGCCAAGCCGGCATTACGCCACCTCTCCTGCGAGTCGCTGACGGCTGGCGCGAGCGATCGTGTCTTCATCAACGACGTCGCCGTCGCGCACGGTGGGCGTACCGCGATAGAGCGTGTAGCGCACCGAGCCCGGCAGCGTGAGCCCAAGATAGGGCGAGTTGGTCGACTTGCCAGCGAGATCGGCCTCGGTGAAGACGCTCTCGGTCTCGGCGTCATAGAGCACGATGTTCGCGAGCGCACCGGCTTCGAGCGGGGTACCCGAGTCCGGGGCCGAACCGATGCGCGCGGGAGTCTCGCTGAGGACGCGGGCAACGCCACGCCAATCAAGCAGACCATTGGCGACCATTGTCGCGTGCACAATACGCAGCGCCGATTCGAGGCCGACCATGCCCATCGAGGCGTGATCCCACTCGGTCTGCTTGCTATCGGCCGGGTGCGGAGCGTGATCGGTGCCGACAATGTCGATCGTGCCGTCGGCGAGCGCCTCGCGCAGCGCCGCAACGTCATCATCGGTGCGTAGCGGTGGGTTCACCTTGAAGCGTGCGTCGAAGCCGCGCACCTTTTCTTCGGTGAGCAGCAGGTGGTGCGGGGTGACCTCGGCGGTGATGTCGATTCCGCGCGCCTTCGCCCAGCGCACCACATCCACCGAAGTGCGAGTCGAGAGGTGACACACGTGCACGCGCGACCCGGTCGCTTCAGCGAGCAGCGCATCCCGGGCAATGATCGAGGTCTCGGCAGTCTCCGGCCAGCCGCCGAGCCCGAGTTCAGCGCTGAGCGCGCCTTCGTTCATCTGGGCACCGACGGTGAGTGCCGGGTCTTGCGCGTGCTGAGCAACGACACCGCCAAAGGCCTTTGCGTACTCGAGCGCGCGACGCATGATGAGCGGATCGAACACGCATTTGCCGTCGTCGGAGAACACGCGCACCCCGGCACGCGATGCTGCCATCGAACCGAGTTCGGCCATCTGCTCACCGTTCTGGCCGACAGTGACGGCACCGATCGGATGCACATCGGCGTAGCCAGCCTCGCGACCGAGCGCCCACACGGCCTCGACCACACCGGCGGTGTCCATCACCGGCTGCGTGTTCGGCATGGCGAACACCGTCGTGAAGCCGCCCTTGGCGGCCGCGCGGGTGCCGGTGAGCACGGTCTCAGACGACTCGAACCCGGGCTCGCGCAGGTGCACGTGGAGGTCAACGAGACCGGGAAGCGCGATGAGCCCATCGGCGTCGATCACCTCGGCCCCCTCCGGCGCCTCAATCGACCCGGCATCGGCGATGCGGGTGATGCGGTCGCCCTCAATGAGCAGGTCTTGGGGCGCCTCGCCATAGGGGCGGGCGCCGCGGATGAGGATCGTGTCAGTCACTTAGCGGCCTTCTTTCACACCGGAGCAGAGGAGGTAGAGTGCGGCCATGCGCACACTCACACCGTTCGCGACCTGCTCAAGCACGGTCGATTGCGGGGAGTCGGCGGCCGCCGAAGCGATCTCGAGACCACGGTTCATCGGGCCCGGATGCATAATCGAGGTTGATTCCGGAAGCCCGCGGAAGCGAGCATCCGTAAGCCCCCACATCCGCGCGTACTCGCGAGTGTGCGGGAAGAACGAGTCGTGCATCCGCTCGGCCTGGATGCGGAGCATCATCACCGCATCCGGCCCTTCGGCAAGTGCCGCGTCAAGGTCGTAGCTCGTCTCGGCAGGCCAGCCATCGATGGCAGCGGGGAGGAGTGTCGGCGGACCGACGAGTGTGACACGAGCGCCGAGCGTCGTGAGCAACCACACGTTCGAGCGCGCTACGCGTGAGTGCAGAATGTCGCCCACGATGACGATGTGCGCGCCATCGAGTCCTTTACCGCGCGAGGCGACCCCGTGCAGGCGCCGACGCAGCGTGAAGGCATCGAGGAGCGCCTGAGTGGGGTGCTCGTGGCAACCGTCACCGGCATTGAGAATCGGCGCGTCAATCCAGCCGCGTTCGGCAAGCATTTGCGGGGCGCCGGTGGAGGGATGGCGAATGACCACCGCATCCGCGCCGATGGCGTGGAGCGTCTGGGCGGTGTCTTTGAGCGACTCCCCCTTCGAGACGCTCGACCCCTTCGCCGCGAAGTTGATCACATCGGCGCTCAGACGCTTCTCGGCCGCTTCAAATGAAATGCGGGTGCGGGTGGAGTCTTCGAAGAAGAGGTTGACGACGGTCACGCCGCGCAGTGCCGGGAGTTTCTTGACCTCACGCTCCTGCGTTGCCGCCATGTCTTCGGCAGTGTCGAGGATGAGGATTGCTTCGTCACGCGACAGCGTCGAAGTTGACAGTAGATGCTTCATTACGCCTCCTCGCCATCGCGAATGATGACACGATCGTCGCCACCGTCGATCTCGCTGAGGAGCACGTCGATGCGCTCCGAGCGAGCACTCGGGAGGTTCTTGCCGACGAAGTCGGCACGGATGGGCAGCTCCCGGTGTCCGCGGTCGACGAGCACAGCAAGCTGCACCGCGCGCGGACGGCCAAGGTCGCGGCAGGCATCGAGGGCTGCGCGAATCGTGCGGCCCGAGAACAGCACATCGTCGACGAGCACGACGACCTTGCCGTCGATGCCGCTGAGTGGAACCTCGGTGGGATGCGATTGCGTAAGTGGGCGCCGACGCAGGTCATCGCGGTACATCGTGATGTCGAGGGCCCCAACGAATGCTTCGGGGTCGAGGTCGTGACCTTCAAGACCCGCGATCTGCGCGATATTGCGCGCAATACGCCCGGCAAGCGGTACCCCGCGAGTAGGGATGCCGAGAACGACGAGATCGTCGGCTCCCTGGTTGACTTCGAGAATCTGATGCGAAATACGCATGAGGGCGCGCGATACGTCATCAGGCTGGAGCACAGTGCGCTCGGCCATGAGACGACCTCCTTTCCCGCCTCGCCGGACGGAATTTAAAGGATGATCTGAACCTGTTCAGCCTACCACCGGCACGGATGCCTCTCGGGACTAGGATGCTTCCGTCGCCTTTGCTCTCCACCTGCGGCACCGATCGAAAGGACCACCGTGAGCGGACTCGCTGCACTCCTCGATGACATTGCCGCCCTGGTCAAACTCACGGCCGCGAGCCTTGACGATGTCGCTGCTGCGGCCGGTCGCGCTGGCGCAAAGGCCGCCGGTGTCGTAATCGACGACGCTGCGGTGACGCCGCAGTATGTGCGCGATGTGGAGCCGAGCCGCGAGCTCCCGATCATCTGGAAGATCACCCGCGGTTCACTCATCAATAAGCTGCTCATCATTCTGCCTCTGCTGCTCTTGATCAGCTGGCTCGCGCCCTGGTTACTCCCCTTCATGCTCATGGCCGGCGGTTGTTATCTCGCGTTTGAAGGTGCTGAAAAGCTCTGGCACATGATGCGCCCTGGCGATCACGTGCCTGAACAAGCCGCGGTTGACCGTGGCCCCGAGGCCGAGAAGAAGGTCGTCAAGGGCGCAATCACCACTGACTTCATCCTGAGCATGGAGATCATGGTGATTGCGATGAATGAGATCGCGGCCGAGTCGATTCTCAACCGCGCGCTCATTCTCATCGTGGTGGCCATTGCCATCACCATCGCCGTCTACGGAGCCGTGGCGCTCATCGTGAAGATGGACGATGTGGGCCTCCACCTTGCTCAGAAGCCGAACGAGTTTGCCCAGCGCCTCGGCACCGGCATGGTGAAGGCGATGCCGGGGGTACTCGCGGTGATCTCGTTCGTAGGCATGATTGCGATGCTCTGGGTCGGTGGCCACATTCTGCTCGTGAACATTCACGAACTCGGTATCGCGCAGCCCTACGGTTGGGTGCACGAGTTGTCGCTCTGGGCGGCATCGTCGCCGTTTGCTGGCCCGGTGCTCGGCTGGCTCGTCGAAACCATCTGCTCGGCCATCTTTGGCTTCATCATCGGCACGATCATCATGGGCATCCTGCATGTGCTGCCATTCGGGAAGAAGCAGCAGGAGAACCCGCAGCTGCCCAAGCAGGATGCAGATGCGCCGACGAGTGCTCACTAGCTACGCGTCCTGAGGACATGCCAATGGGGTGGGGCCCGAAGCAACTTGCTTCGGGCCCCACCCCATTGGCCGACGGTTAGCGCTCTGCGATGCGCCCCAGCACGCCGTTCACGAACCGTGCCGAGTCATCGGTCGAGTACTGCTTCGCTGATTCGACCGCCTCGTTGATGACCACGCCTACGGGAACCTCGGCGTTGTACTTGAGTTCCCACACGCCGATGCGCAGGATCGCGCGGTCGATGCGGGGCATCCGGTCGATTGTCCAATCGCGCGAGGCCGACTCAATGGCTTCATCGATCTCGATGGCGTGCTCGTCAACACCGAGCACGATCTCGCGCGCGTAGCGCCACGAACTCTCGCGGTCGGGCTCGTCGAGGGCCCGCATTTGTTCCTCGGCGATGACATCGCTGAGGGGACGATCAATGAGCTCGGCTGCGTAAAGCATGTCGAGCGCGCGCTTGCGCGCCTTGGTACGTGCGCTCACTAGTCGTTCACGCGACCGAGGTAGTCGCCGGTGCGCGTATCAACCTTGACGCGGGTGCCCTGGTTCACGAACAGCGGCACCTGAATCTCGGCACCGGTCTCGACGGTTGCGGGCTTCGTGCCAGCGTTCGAGCGGTCGCCCTGCAGGCCCGGCTCGGTGTAGGTGATCTCGAGCACGACCGAGGCCGGCATTTCGATGTAGAGCGGCTCGCCCTGGTACATCGCGATCTGCACTTCCTGCTGCTCGAGGAGGTACTTGGCGGCATCGCCGACGACCGTGGCCGGAACATTGAGCTGGTCGTAGTCGCGCTGGTCCATGAAGACGAACGAGTCGCCATCCTGGTAGAGGTACTGGTAGTCGCGGCGGTCAACCGTGGCGGTCTCGATCTTCGCACCCGCGTTGAAGGTGCGGTCAACGGTCTTACCGCTAACAACGTTCTTCAGCTTGGTACGCACGAAGGCGCCACCCTTGCCGGGCTTGACGTGCTGGAACTCGATCGTCTGCCAGAGCTGGCCTTCGATGATGAGGACGAGTCCGTTCTTGATGTCGGCGGTGGTTGCCATGAAAATTCCTTAGTTCGAATTGCGCGACCGGCCGGGCCGCAGCGAAAGTCAACGCTCTACCTTAGCGCGCAGGCGCCAGTGCACATGGGAGTTGCACTCAGTTGTTGCCCTCGGTTGGACCTACGACGCGATCTCTTGGTAGGCGGCAAAGAGCACCGATTCATCCGGTGCGTTCATGATCGTCGGCTGACCGATGCCGTCGAGTACGACGAAGCGCATGAGCTTGCCCCGAGACTTCTTATCGCGCGCCATCACGCTGAGGAGCGTCGGCCAGCGGCCAGCAGGGTAGCTCGTCGGCAGGCCCAAAAGCTCAAGTACCCGCTTGTGGCGGTCAGCGTCGGCATCACTGAGGCGGCCCGACAGGCGCGCCAGTTCAGCGGCGTAGGCCATGCCAACCGCGACTGCGGCACCGTGGCGCCACTGGTAGCGCTCGCCGTGTTCGATCGCGTGGCCGAGCGTGTGCCCGTAGTTGAGCATCTCGCGGCCGCCCTGCTCGGTGAGGTCGTTCGACGTCACCTCAAGCTTGTGGGCAATCGCAAGTTCGAGGATGCGGCGGAACTCGTCACTTGCCGGGTTCGTCGCCCGTTCGGGGTCAGCATCGATGAGATCAAGGATCTCGGGCTCGGCGATGAAACCGATCTTCACTGCTTCGGCGAAGCCGGTGACGAGTTCGTTGCGCGGCAGCGACTCGAGCACATCGAGGTCGCAGATCACGCCGGCCGGCAAGTGGAACGCGCCCACGAGGTTCTTGCCCTCGTTCGTGTTGATGCCGGTCTTGCCACCCACGGCAGCGTCAGCCATGGCGAGCACCGTCGTCGGCACGTGCACGACCTTGACACCGCGAAGCCAGGATGCGGCAACCCAGCCACCGAGGTCGGTGGCCGCTCCCCCGCCGATTGCGACGAGGACGTCAGTGCGGGTGAAGTCACTCTGGCCGAGAATCTGCCAGAGGAACTCGGCGACCTCGATGCGCTTGCCTGATTCTGCATCCGGAATTTCGGCGAGGAGCGCACGACGGTAGGTACTGCTGAGTCGCAGGTGCACGTCTTCGGCGATCTCGCGCAGGGTCGGCTGGTGCACGATGAGCACCTGCTCAACCTTGTCGCCGACAAGCTCAGGAAGGAGCGTTTCAAGGCGGTTGATCAGGCCGCGCCCCACGAGCACGGGGCCGTGCTCTCCAGCGCTGCGGAGCTCCGTGACCCCATCCTGCCCAGAAATCGAACTCGAATTCGTCACTGCTCTGCAGTCTCCTCTACTTCGGGTGTGTCGTGCGTTTCGTCGTCGCCTTGGTCGCGGGTGACCAGTGGCGAATTCGTGCGCTTGAGATAGCGACGCACATCATTTACGACCTGCCACATGGGGCGAAAACTCGTGTCAACAGTCAGGTCGGCGAGTCGGTCGTAGATTGGCTTGCGCGTTTCATAGGTCGCGATCCAACTGTCGATGCCGCTGAGCAATGGCCGGTTAGTTCGACCGGTGATACGTTCCTCAATCGCTGCGGGCGAGGCGACCAGCAGAATCACCGTGTGCTCGTCGCGTTCGAGATCACGCTGCGTGTCGGCGTCAAGAATCGCGCCGCCGCCGAGTGACACGACTTCGTAGTCGCGGAGGGCCGCGGCGACGATCTCGCGTTCGAGTCGACGAAATTCCGGTTCGCCCTCGCGCGGAATGAACTCGTGAATCGCACCGTGATCGCGACTAAACAGCTTGTCGGTATCGGCGTAACTGCTCTTAAGGCGCTGGGCAATACGTTTGCCCGCGCGTGATTTACCGGCCGCGGGCGGGCCGATGAAGACGAGACTCATACTCGCCACTCGCTCAGCGAATCACCCATGGGCGTGTCGTCGATCTCACCGTCGATGCTCGCGGCATCGATGATCTCGGCGCTCGTGCGCAGGTGCGCGGGAATTGCGGCGAGGTAGTTGTCAATGTTGCGGCGCACCTCGTTCAGCGAATCGCCGCCAAACTTTTCGAGCACGGCGTCGGCGAGCACGAGCGCGACCATCGCTTCGGCGACAACACCGGATGCGGGCACCGCGCAAACGTCCGAGCGCTGGTGGTGTGCGGTCGCGTTCTCGCCAGTGTTCACATCGACCGTATGCAACGCGCGGGGCACGGTCGCGATGGGCTTCATCGCGGCGCGCACGCGCAGTACGGTGCCGGTGGTCATACCACCCTCAATGCCACCGGCGCGGTCCGAGGCGCGGTGGATGACCCCGTCAACCGAATAGAGCGGGTCGTGTGCGGTGGAGCCGGGCCGACGCGAAGTCTCAAAACCGTCGCCGACCTCGACTCCCTTGATCGCTTGGATTCCCATGAGGGCACCCGCGAGGCGCGAGTCGAGACGACGGTCCCAGTGAACGTAGGAGCCGAGCCCGGGCGGGAGACCATACACGAGCGTCTCGGTGACGCCACCGATGGTGTCGCCGGCGTGACGCGTTTCGTCAATTGCCTCAACCATGCGCGCGGAGGTCTCAGCATCGAAGCAGCGCACCGGGTCGGCGTCGATTGCGTCGACGTTCTCGGGCACGGGCCACGCGGCAGTTTCGGGCACCGCCACGGTGCCGATGGCGATGGTGTGGCTGATCGTGCCAATGCCGAGTTCAGCGAGGAACCGCTTGGCCACGGCGCCGAGGGCGACCCGAGCCGCGGTCTCGCGGGCGCTCGCACGCTCAAGCGCCGGACGCGACTCGGTAAACCCGTACTTCTGCATCCCGATCAGGTCGGCATGCCCCGGGCGCGGACGTGTGAGCGGCGTACCGCGGCCGGTCTCGAACACCGCCTCATCAACCGGTTCGGGCGACATGACCTCGGTCCACTTCGGCCACTCGGTGTTCTCGATGCGGATGCCAATCGGCGAGCCGATGGTGAAACCGTGACGCGCCCCCGATGACAGCGTGAGCTGGTCCTGCTCGAACTTCATCCGCCCACCGCGGCCATAGCCGAGCTTGCGACGTGCGAGGTCAGTACGCACGTCGTCGAGGGAGATGGGGATGCCCGCGGGCATCCCTTCAAGGATTGCGAGAAGTTCGGGGCCGTGAGATTCCCCGGCAGTGAGCCAACGAAGCATTAGCCCATCATCTCATGCGGTCGGCAGGCCCACCGCCGCGCGCATGGCCTTGAAGGTGAACTCCTCGTTCGGAAGTGGCGTTTCTGCCGAGTATCCCGAGAAGAGTCGCACCTGCACGAGCGCCTGGTGGGCGAGCATCTGTAGCCCCGCAGTTACCTTGCCTCCGGCTGCGGTCCAGACGTCAGCAAGCGGCGTCGGCCACGGATCGTAAGCGGCAGAGAACAGCGCCACACCAGGGACGAGTGCCTGGTCGACACCCGCGACCTCAGCGAATCCCTCGGGAATCGTGTCGATTACGAGCGAGGTACCGGATGCGAGCTGCCAGGTTGCGAGATCGGCAACCTCAATTGCCAGCCCCGGCACCGCGGCGAACCGCTCGGCCACCTCAGTTGCGGCTTCGGGGCGTCGGGCCAGAATGCGGATGCGGTCAGCACCGAGCCGGTGCGCCGCCGCGATTGCTGACGAGGCCGTGCCACCGGCGCCGAGCACATCGACCGGACCATCGAGGGCCGTGACCTCAACTTCGGCGAGGGCACCGATGATTCCGGCGATGTCAGTGTTTTCGGCGTGCTTCTTCGACGACGAATCGAGTGACTCGAACACGAGCGTGTTCGCAGCTCCGGTGAGCTGTGCATCCGCCGAAGCGGTGTCGGCCCAAGCGAGCGCCTCGGCCTTGAGCGGTGCGGTCACCGAGAATCCTCGCCAGCCGTGGCCGCGCGCGTCAAGATTTGCGGCGAGCTGGCCCGCCGGGATGCGCCAGCGGTGATAGTCCCACTCAAGGCCACGGTCGCGATAAGCCGCGATGTGAAGCTCGGGCGACTTGGAATGCTCAATTGGATCGCCAAGCACGGCGAGCCGTGCGGAACCAACGCCCTGGGGCGGCTCCTGTTCGAATGCGCCAACGGGAACAACGGGCGCGGGCCGCTCGGGCCACTGCTGCTTAGCCAAGGTACTCCGGGTGATCTTCAAGCCAGGCAAGGTACTGGTCCACCGCCACGAGGTGTTCCTCGTAGGTGTTCGAAAACACGGTCTCGCCAGTGTCGAGATTCACCGTGACGAAGTAGAGCCATTCACCATCGGCCGGATGCACGGTCCCTTCCAGCGCCATGTCGCCAGGGTTGGAGATCGGTGTCGGCGGGAGACCGTGGTGCACATAGGAGTTGTACGGGTTGGAGGCGTCGGCACGCTCAGCATCGGTGGTGGTGATGATGTGCGTATTGCCGGTGCCGTACGTGATCGTCGCATCTGACTGCAGCGGCATGTCAATGGTGAGGCGGTTGAGGAACACGCGCGCGACCTTCGGGAAGTCGACGCGCATTGATGCCTCGCGCTGCACGACCGAGGCGAGCAATACGGTCTCCCACCGGTCTTCTTCGGCAATGCCGTGCTCATCGAAGGCCTGGAACATGCGGTTCACCATCGTCTGCAGCACAGTGCGGGCATCGACCCCGGGTTCGAACGTGTAGGTCGCCGGGAAGAGGAAGCCCTCAAGGTTCGTCGCCTCAGCCGGTAGACCGTAGGAAGCTGGATCTGCTGCGGCGGCTTCGATGTCGGCCAGCGGAATCTCGAGCGACGTTTCGATGGACGTGAAGATGTCCTTCATGATCGTGCCCTCGGGGATCATGACGGTTTTCGCGAGCACATTGTTCGGGTCGAGCAGTGCCACGAGTGCCGAAGACGCGCTCATCTGCTGTTGCAATTGGTAGGTGCCCGGATGAAAGTCGGGTTGTTCGGGGCGTGCGAGCACCGCATCGATGAAGGCTTCGCTCGACTTGATGATGTCGGCCTCAGCGAGTCGAATCGCGATATCGGTACCGGTGTCGCCCGCGATGATCGAGAACTGAGCCGGGGTGCCATTGCCGGTCCCCTCATAGTCCTCCGGGCCGCCGCTCAACATCTGCTGGATTGGATCACCGAAGAAACTCCATCCGGCCACGGCGCCGCCACCAATCACGAGCAGTGCGACGAGCACCACGGCAATCGTGCCGATGCGGGGACTCTTGCGCTTGCGGCGCTGCCGCACCGGCTTGCCGATGTGCGAGGCATCCGGGTCGTCGTCGGTGCCGAAGATCTTCGCGAACGGATCGGGGCTGTCGGTGAGGAGCGTGTCGCCATCGGCGTCTGTCGACGCGGCCGCCGAAGCCGACTGAGTTGCGTTCCTCGGGGTGGCGGCCGCCGTGGTTTGCCCACTGGATGCGGTCGACACGGCTTGCTGCGGTGCCGGTTGTTCGGCTGTCGGCGGCTGCTGTTGTTGCGACTGCTGCGACACCGGCTGCTGCGGGACAGCAGGTTCCTGCCGAGGGAGCGACGGTGTTGTTGCTGCTTGCTCAGTTGCGGCGGCCGCCTCTGCAGGTGCGACGGGTGGCACATCCGTGCGGGCATCCCCCGGCTGCTCGGCCGCGGCTCGGCGTGCTGCCTCTTCAGCAGCACGCTGGCGCGTTCGCTCGGCAGCAAATCGCTCTCGTCGGGTTTTCGGCTGGTCTTCTGAGCTCACCAGTAATTCCTCGTCAATCGGTCGAATAGACGGTGCCGGGAGCAGTGCCGCTGGCGCGCTCCCGATCGAGCGCGTCTTGCAACAGTATTACCGCAGCGGCCTGATCAATCACATCGCGCGAACGCGAAGCCTTGCGTCCCGTGGCACGGAATTGCTTCGCAGCGGCGGCCGTGGTGAGCCGCTCATCGAGCAATCTCACCGGGATCGAAACCGCCTCGGCCAGCGCACCGGCAACCGACAGCGCATCCTCGGTCGATGGCGTGGATTGGCCCTGCATATTGAGCGGGTGGCCGACGATGAGCTCGATTGCTTCGAGCTCATCAACCAATTCAACAATGCGCCGGATGTGCGCCTCACCGGCCGAGCCATCGTCGGCCCAATCTCGGGCGACCGTCTCCAGCGGAGTTGCCAGCAGTCCGTCACGGTCGCTGCGCGCGACACCGATGCGGGCCTTGCCCACATCGATGCCGAGTCGCACACCTTGACGCACTAGGCGCCTGCCAATTCGCTACGGATCGCGGCGAGCGCGTCGGGAAGCTTCGACGCATCCTGACCACCGCCCTGCGCGACGTCGGGCTTTCCGCCACCGCCACCGCCAAGGATGCCTGCAGCCAGCTTCACGAGAGCACCGGCCTTGGCGCCGCGCTCGCGCGCCGCCTCGTTCGTGGCGACCACAATGGCGGGTTTGCCGTCCGCGACGCCAGCGAGGGCAACCACAGCGGCATCCACGCCGAGTCGTTCACGCAGGTCAAGCGCGAGGCGACGCACATCATCGGCCGAATGCACATTGCCGATCGACGCGGCAACCAGACGCGAGCCGCCCGCATCCACTGCCGATTCGAGCAGTGCCGGCACCTGCCGGGCAAGCTGGGCTGACTCAAGCTCAGCAATGCGCTTCTCGGCAGCCTTGAGGCTCGCGAATAGATCGTGCATGCGGCCCGGAATCTCTTCGCGGGGCACCTTCAATCCGGCCGAGAGCTCGCGCACGACCGCGCGCTCGGCAGCGAACTCGCTGAAGGCATCCCGGCCCACGAGCGCTTCAACACGGCGGTTCTGCGCGCCAACACTCGATTCGCCAATGAGGTTGACGAGTCCGATTTGCGCCGAGTTTGCCACGTGCGTGCCACCGCAGAGTTCCCGCGACCAGGGGCCGCCAATGTCCACCATGCGTACGACCGAGCCATACTTCTCACCGAATAGGGCCCGGGCGCCGAGCGCCTTCGCCTCATCGATTGGCAGTACGCGGGTGACGACATCGTGGTTCTGGCGAATCGCATTGTTCGCGATCTCTTCAACCTCACTGCGCGTATCGACCGACAGCGGCTGTGCCCAGTTGAAGTCAAGGCGCATGTAGCCAGCCTTGTTGTACGAACCGGCCTGGTGCGCGTCGGGGCCAAGCGTGTCGCGCAGGGCCGCGTGGATGAGGTGGGTCGCCGAATGAGCCTGGTTGGCCTGGCGGCGGTACTGCTCATCAACGATGGTCTCCACCGTGTCGCCAACCGCGATCTCACCGAGGGTGACATCGACGGTGTGGGCAATGAGTCCTGGCACGGGTCGCTGCACATCGACGACGGTCGACTCGAAGCCGCCGGTGGGTGACGAGATCCAGCCCTGGTCGGAGTCCTGGCCACCAGCCTCGGCGTACAGCGTCGTCTCGGCGAGGATGATTTCGGCGCGGTCGCCGACGCGTGCCACCGGCACACTCACCCCATTCACGATGAGACCGAGCACCTGCGATTCTAGGCGCAGTTCGTCGTAGCCGAGGAAGGCGGTTTCACCCTTGGCGCGGAAGTCAGAGTAGACGCTGAGGTCGGCGAGTGCCGAGCGACGCGAACGGGCATCCGCCTTGGCACGGGCACGCTGCTCGCTCATGAGCTCGTCGAACTTTTCGCGGTTGACGCTGAGCCCGGCCTCCTCCGCCATCTCGAGCGTGAGGTCGATCGGGAACCCGAACGTGTCGTGCAGCTTGAACGCGGTATCGCCGGGAATGATCACGGCACCCTGCTCATGAGCCGACGCTGCCGCCTCTTCGAAGATCGTCGTGCCCTGTGCGAGCGTGCGCAAGAACAGTGCCTCTTCGGTGTAGGCAATACGCGAGGTGCGGTCAAAGTCGCGCTCAACCTCGGGATAGGCGTCGCGCATGGCGCGCATCGAAGCCGGGAAGAGTTCGGGGAAGGTTGCCGTCTCGACACCAAGCAAGCGCATATTGCGAATCGCGCGGCGCAGCAGGCGGCGCAGAATGTAGCCGCGCCCCTCGTTCGAGGGCTGCACACCGTCGGTGATGAGCATGAGTGCCGAGCGCACGTGGTCGGCGACCACACGCATCCGCACATCGTCTTCAGCGTCGTCACCGTAGGTCTTGCCCGAGAGCTCAGCGGCGCGGTCGAGCACCGGACGCACCTGGTCGGTCTCGTACATGTTCTCGACGCCCTGCTTGAGAAAGGCGATGCGCTCAAGACCGATGCCGGTGTCGATATTGCGTTGCGGCAGGTCACCGAGCAGCTCAAACGTGCCGTCACCGAGGTCAACACCACGCTCGTATTGCATGAACACAAGGTTCCAGATTTCGACGTAGCGGTCGTCGTCGGTAGCCGGTCCCCCGTCGATGCCGTAGGCGGGACCGCGGTCGAAGAAGATCTCGGAGTCGGGACCCGCGGGGCCACCGGGCTTGCCGGCCGACCAGAAGTTGGTTTCGGCGCCCAGGCGCTGGATGCGTTCTTCGGGAATGTCGCTGATCTCTAGCCAGGCGTCGCGGGCGACATCGTCATCCTTGTAGACGGTGACCCAGAGGTCCTTCGAATCGAAGCCGAGCCCGCCCTCATCCTCAGCAGTGGTGAGGAAGGTGAACGCGAACTCGATTGCCTCGCGCTTGAAGTAATCGCCGAACGAGAAGTTGCCACCCATCTGGAAGAAGGTGCCGTGGCGAGGAGTTTTGCCGACCTCCTCGATGTCGTTCGTGCGGATGCACTTTTGCACGCTCGCCGCCCGCGGATACGGGGCCGGTACGACACCCGTCATGTACGGGATGAACGGCACCATGCCGGCGATCGTGAACATCACCGTTGGGTCATCGCTCACGAGCGACGCCGAGGGAACGATGGTGTGGCCCCGGTCGGCGAAGAACTGGAGGAAGCGGGACTTGATTTCTGCGGTCTGCATTGCGGCGTGGCTTTCGTGCTCGTCAGAGCCAGGTCAAGGGGTGGTTCGGAAGTTAGTTGCGCTCGTCGAGGGCAGCGTAGATCGCCTCGGTGCGGGCTTGGTAGCCCTGCTTGATCGCGCCGACGACCTCGTCGGTGCGTTCGTTCACGGATGCGAAGAACGCGCGACCACGCTCAGTCGAGTTCACGAGGTGGGCCAGTGCGAACCCGGCGGCAATGCCGCCGAGTACGAGTCCGGTGGTGCGCAGAAAACTGCTCATAAGAAATCCTTTGCGTGCGGGATGGAAGCTACTTGCGGCGGCTGCGCTCGGGGCGCAGCGCCTTGAATCCAGCAACGGCGGCGGCCGAGAAGCCAGCGAGCTTGATGAGCGGGCCACCGACAGTGGCCGCGGTAAGTGCCACGAGCGAGTTCACATTGCTCGTGACCTCGTGCACATTCGTGGTGATCGCGTCAACCTTGGCGAGCTGCTTGTTCGTCTCAGCCATGGTGACCTGCGTTTCGGCAAGCGTCGGGGTGATTTCATCGGTCGACTCGCGAATCGAGCGACGGAGTTCGTCGAAGACGCCACCGAGCTTGATGATCGGGACCGCAAGCAGGGCGACGAGGATGAGGAAGACGCCCGCGGCAATGAGGCCTGCGATGTCGCCACCGGTCATGGTGAACTCCTTGTGATGCTCTCGAAATGCTGGGTTGCTCTGAGTAAATCTGTCGATTGGGAAACAGATCGGGGGCGGACCACCTGCTGGCGGTCCGCCCCCGATACTAGTTGCTAGCGCGCGGCGTAGTACTCGACGACGAGCTGCACGTCACAAGTGATCGGCACCTCTTCGCGCTTCGGGCGACGGTCGAGACGGGCCTGAAGCTTGTCGAGCTCAACGGCGAGGTACCCCGGAACGGCCGGGAGCACCTCGGCGTGGCCACCGGCAGCGGCGACCTGGAAGACCTCGAGCTCTTCCGAGCGGGGCTTCACGTGGATGAGCTGACCCGGCTTCACACGGAATGACGGGCGGTCGACGATCTTGCCGTCGACGAGGATGTGGCGGTGCACCACGAGCTGGCGAGCCTGCGCGGTCGTGCGAGCGAAGCCGGCGCGAAGCACGAGCGAGTCGAGACGCATCTCGAGGAGCTCAACGAGGTTCTCACCGGTCAGACCCGGCTGACGACGGGCCTGCTCGAAGGTGATACGGAGCTGCTTCTCGCGCAGACCGTACTGAGCCCGCAGACGCTGCTTCTCGCGCAGACGCACAGCGTAGTCACTGTCGGTCTTGCGGCGAGTACGGCCGTGCTGGCCGGGCGCGTAGGGGCGCTTCTCCATGAGGCGGGCAGCCTTCGGGGTCAGAGCGACGCCGAGGGCACGGGACATCCGGACCTTGGAACGGGTCCGCGACTTCTTCGACACGAAGTGTCTTCCTTTCGGTGGTTGCGTTGGCGCGCGTGAGCGCGCAGATAAGTGCTTCTCCGCCTCTCCCTTTGGAACCGAGGCGTCAAACGCGATGTCTGCATCCGGTGCGGCAGCCGTGCGCTCCAGGCAACAGACCTACCAACGTTACCACAGCCCCAGCCGCTCCGCAGAGTCCAGCACGCGGATTAGGAAGTCTGGTCGCGGGTGATGCGGCGGAGCTTGTCGAGGCGCGGGCCGATCTCGCGTTCGTAACCGTGTTCGGTCGGCGCGTAGTAGACGCGATCGACGAGCGGATCAGGCAGATACTGCTGCGCCACCACCCCGAACGCATCGTCGTGCGGGTAGCGATAGCCTTTGCCATGGCCAAGCGCCTTCGCGCCCGCGTAGTGCGCATCGCGCAAGGGCGGCGGTACTCGGCCAATGTTCCCGGCCTTCACATCGGCAATCGCCGCATCAATTGCCACATACGCTGCATTCGACTTCGGCGCGGTCGCGAGGTACACCGTCGCTTCGGCCAACGGGATGCGACCCTCCGGCATACCGATCAGCTGCACGGTCGCCGCGGCCGCCTGCGCAACCACGAGTCCCTGCGGATCAGCCATTCCGATGTCTTCGGCCGCCAGGATCATCAAGCGCCGTGCAATGAAGCGCGGGTCCTCCCCCGCGACGATCATTCGCGCTAGGTAGTGGAGCGCAGCATCCGGGTCTGAGCCGCGCACCGACTTAATGAATGCGCTGATGACGTCATAGTGCTCGTCGCCATCGCGGTCGTATCGCAAGAGTGCCTGGTCACTGGCAGCCTCAACATCTTCAGCAAGGATGCGGTCACGCTCGGCAGCCTGCGCACCCCCGGCCGCCGCTTCCAGCGTCGTCAGGGCACGGCGGGCATCGCCGGAGGCAAGTCGCACGATCGCATCGCGGGCGTCATCTTCAAGCTCAAAGGCTCCGCCGAGTCCGTGCGCCGCAGTCACTGCACGCTCGACCACTTCAGCAAGGTCGGCTTCATCGAGAGAGCGTAGGGTGAGCAAGAGCGAGCGGCTCAAGAGCGGCGAAATGACCGAGAACGAGGGGTTTTCGGTGGTCGCGGCCACGAGCGTGACCCAGCCTTGTTCAACGCCGGGAAGCAATGCATCCTGCTGCGCCTTGGTAAACCGGTGAATCTCGTCAAGAAACAGGACCGTGCTCTCGCCATAGAAGTCGCGGTGACGTAGCGCCTCTTCCATGACCGCGCGCACGTCCTTCACCCCGGCAGAAATCGCCGAAAGCTGCACGAAGCGGCGACCACCCGATTGCGCCAGCGCCTGGGCAATCGTCGTCTTGCCGGTGCCGGGCGGACCCCAGAGAATCACCGAGGTGCCGGCCGTTTCCGCCGCATCCAAATCAGCAAGGCGACGCAATGGCGAGCCCGGGCGGAGGAGGTGCCGCTGACCCACCACCTCGTCGAGGGAGCGCGGACGCATCCGTGCTGCCAGCGGTGCCGCCGCGCCGCTCCCGAGTGTCGCCTGATCAGTCATCTCGTCGATGTTAGTAAACTGCCCGGCGGGATTGCCCATTCCGCAGTGGAATGCGCCAGTCGGGAGGACACCGTGGCCGAATCAACGAAACAGCAGCGCGAAGCGCGTCGCCGCCAGCGCCAGTACGAGGCACGCGTGGTCGTGCACGACGTTGAGGTCGACCGCGCACGCAGTGATAATAAGCGAGCAATCATCATCATTGCGATTGCCGCGGTGCTCGCCCTCGCCTCACAGCTCGCCTTCGTGCTCGGTGGGTTCACCACGCAGGGCCCGGCCGCCGACCCCGCCCAGACCGACCCGGCGGCCACAGATACAGCCCCGGCCGACCCGAACGCGCTCCCTGATGCCACCGTGCCGCCGACCACCATTGCTGAGAATCGCGAATGGACCGGTGAGATCACCTTCAACGAAACCCTCGCGCTCAAGGTGACGATCGACGGAGCCGCCGCGCCGCAGGCCGCCTCGAACTTCATCGATCTCGCGCAGAAGGACTACTTCAACAACACTGCCTGCCACCGCATGACCACTGAGGGCCTGTTCGTCTTGCAGTGCGGCGACCCAACGGGCACCGGAACCGGCAACCCCGGCTATCAG
Source organism: Gulosibacter macacae (assembly GCF_003865375.1). Taxonomy (GTDB): domain Bacteria; phylum Actinomycetota; class Actinomycetes; order Actinomycetales; family Microbacteriaceae; genus Gulosibacter; species Gulosibacter macacae. The sequence continues at coordinate 190,601 of NZ_RQVS01000005.1, forward strand.
TTCGGTCCGCTCGAGAATGTGCCGGCCGACGGGCTGTACCCCGCTGGCACGATCGCGATGGCAAATAGCGGTACGCCCGACTCGATGGGGAGCCAATTCTTCATTGTCTACGAAGACACCAACCTGCCTGGCGGCTACTCGGTATTCGGCCACGTCACCGAGGGTCTCGACCAACTCAAGAACGACATTGTCACGGCCGGTGTCGTTCCCGGGCGCTCCGAGAGCGATGGCACTCCCGTCGCCCCCGCCACAATTACTGCGATCACCCTCGAATAGCCCAAGCGGGTCTCGCACATGGCCTAGCATCGTAGAGATGCCCGCGAACGCCCACGAGCGCCGTTCGCCCACCCGACAAGTTTCGGCTTGACGAGCAACCAAGGAACACCAAGATGTCCGAACTTCCCCAGCACCCCTTCGGCCGCGTCGAGGCCGACGGCACCGTCTACGTCACCGATCGTGGTGAAGAACGCCAGGTCGGACAGTATCCCGATGGCACGCCCGAAGAGGCGCTCGCCTACTTCGTGCGTAAGTTCGATGACCTCGCCGGCCAGGTGACGCTGCTCGAACAGCGCGTGCGTGCTGGTGCGAATCCCGCTGACATCACGAAGGGCGCGAAGCACCTGCGCCAGCAGCTCACCGACGCGAATGCGGTCGGTGACCTCGAAGCGTTGCGCACGCGACTGGATGCACTCGGTGGCGCAGTTGAGGAACTCAGCGGCCAGCAGCAGGAAGAGCAGAAGCAGGCGCTCGCCGAAGCCCTCGCCCACCGCGAGTCGATTGTGGTTGAGGCAGAGAAGCTCGCCGCGCAGAACCCCGCCTCCATCCAGTGGAAGCAGACCTCGGCGAAGGTGGAAGAACTCTTCGGTCAGTGGCAGCAGCACCAGAAGGATGGCCCGCGCCTGCCCAAGGGTGAGGCGAACGAACTGTGGAAGCGATTCCGCGCGGCCCGCACTCACCTCGACGGCGAACGTCGCAAGTTCTTTGCCGAGCTCGACTCGCAGCACAAGACCGCACGCGACGCGAAGCAGCGCATCATTGAGCGCGCCGAAGCCCTGGCGCCCCAGGGCGCCGATGGCGTTGCCGAATACCGTCGACTCCTCGATGAGTGGAAGACCGTCGGCCGCGCTGGCCGCAAGCTCGACGACACGCTCTGGGCTCGGTTCAAGGCTGCCGGTGACGTGCTCTTCCAGGCGAAGGGAGAAATTGACGCCCGCGACAACGAAGAGTTCCAGGCGAACCTCGATGCCAAGCTCGCGATCCTCGACGACGCCCAGCCCATTCTCGAGCTGAGCGACCGCGTCAAGGCCCGCGAATTGCTCTCGGCGATTCAGACGCGCTGGGATGAAGTGGGTCGCGTGCCGCGCGACCGCTTCAAGGAGGTCGAGGAGCGTCTGCGTAAGGTCGAACAGCACGTGCGCAAGCTCGACGACGACCACTGGGCCAACTCCAACCCCGAGCGCCAGGCACGCCAATCGGGTATGTCGGCGCAGTTGCACGACGCCATCACGAAGCTCGAGGCGGAGCTTGACGCCGCTCGGGCTGGTGGCGACGCCAAGAAGATCAAGCAGGCGGAAGAAGCCCTCGAAACGCGCAAGTCGTGGCTCAAGGCGATCGGTGGCTAGTTTCCCGCTCGGCTGAGTACCGACTCCCCCAGTTCGGTCACCTGTGGATTCCGCAGGTGACCGAACTCGTTTCCGGCAACAATGCCGGAGTGACCATGCTTCCAGCAGCACCCCACGTTGCCCCCTCGCTTACCGGACTGAGTCGCATCGAACTCGAAGTCATGCGACTCGATGGCGAAGTGCAACGACACGGTATTTGTGGATTCGAGTTTTACCTTCCGATTGGTGAGGCAGCGACGGCGGTTGACCGGGCGGCGAGTCTGCACAGCATCGCAGTGCATCCACGTGTCGTGATTGGCCCGACTGCACGCTGGGTGCACGAGGGCGGCCCGACTCCGACCGAGGTGCACCTTGGCCGTCGCTCGAATCGGCTCATCGCCGATGCGCCCAGCAATGTGCAATGGCACTATCGCGCCCTCGCGCCAGACGACGTGGTCGAACTCGGTGGCGTCCTCGTGGAGCGCCTCGAGCATCCGGCCGAGCTGCGTGGCACCCGCTAGCTGTTCTGCACTCGGTAGACGTCGTAAATGCCGTCGATGCGGCGGACTGCCGCAAGCAAACGGTCGAGATGCGTCGTGTCACCCATCTGGAACGAGAACTTCGAGATCGCCAGGCGGGCCTTCGAAGTGTGCACCGTCGCCGACAGAATGTTCACGTGGTGCTCTGAGAGCGTCTTCGTGATATCGCTGAGCAAGCCTGCCCGGTCAAGCGCCTCCACCTGAATGTTCACGAGGAACACGGCCTGCGAGTGTGCCGCCCACTCGACCTCGATCATCCGCTCGGGCTCGAGCGAGCTCGTATTGCGGCAATCGGCGCGGTGCACTGACACACCCTGACCGCGGGTGACAAAGCCAACGATCTTGTCGCCCGGCACCGGCGTGCAGCACTTCGCGACTTTAACCAGAATGTCGGGGGCTCCGCGCACGAGCACGCCCGAGTCGCTGATCGAATTGACCTTTTCTTGGGTGTCGAAGTGCGGTTCGTCGCTCGGCACACTCGAGTCGCTCTCGGTGCGCAGTTCGGCCTGCAGCTTCTCCATCACCGATTGCGTCGACACGTGCCCGTCACCGATGGCGGCGTAGAGCGCTGAAAGATCCTGATAGCGCAGCTTTGACGCGACCGTGCGGAACGCCTCTTGTACGTAGTCGTGTGAAAGCGGAATACTCGTCTTCCGCATGGCCTTCGCGACCTGCTCGCGACCCACCTCAATCGCTTCGTCGCGGCGCTCCTTTGAGAACCACTGGCGAATCTTGTTGCGTGCGCGCGGCGAGGCGACGTACTGCAACCAATCCTGCTTGGGGCCCGCATCCGGATTCTTCGACGTGAAAATCTCGACCGTGTCGCCGTTGACGAGCTTTGTCTCAAGCGGTACGAGCCGGCCATTCACCTTGGCACCCATGGTGCGGTGACCGACATCGGTGTGAATGGCGTAGGCGAAGTCGATCGGGGTCGCGAGCTGCGGCAGGCCAATCACCTTGCCCTGCGGCGTGAAGACATACACCTCACTCGCGCCGATTTCGAAACGGAGCGAGTCAAGGAACTCCTCCGAGTCGCTCGTCTCTTGCTGCCAATCGTTGATGCGCTTAAGCCACGCCATCTCACTCGTGCCGCGGGCAACGCGCTCGCCGCCAGTGGCAACGTTCTGCTTGTACATCCAGTGCGCCGCAACACCGAACTCGGCGCGCTGATGCATTTCGTGGGTGCGAATTTGAATCTCCACCGACTTGCCGTCGGGGCCAATCACCGTGGTGTGGAGCGATTGGTAGAGATTGAACTTAGGGGTGGCGATGTAGTCCTTGAAGCGGCCCGGCATTGGGGTCCAGCGAGCGTGAATTGCACCGAGGACCGCATAGCAATCGCGCACAGTGTCGACGATGACGCGGATGGCAACGAGGTCGTAGATCTCGTCGAAGTCGCGACCGCGCACCACCATCTTTTGATAGATCGAGTAGAGCTCTTTCGGTCGCCCCACCACCTCACCGCGGATGCGCATCTCCCGCAGATCGGTACGAATCGACCCAACAACCCGGCCGAGATAGCGCTCGCGCTGCGGCTGACGTTCGCGCACGAGATGCTCGATCTCGCTGTAGATCTTGGGATGCATGACCGCAAACGAGAGATCTTCCAGCTCGTTCTTCATCCCCTGAATACCCATGCGGTGCGCGAGCGGCGCATAGATCTCGAGGGTCTCGGCAGCCTTGCCCTTCGCCTTCTCGGGCGGCATGAAGCCCCAGGTCCGTGCGTTGTGCAGCCGGTCGGCGAGCTTGATGACAAGCACGCGGATGTCCTTCGACATCGCGACGATCATTTTGCGCACGGTTTCGGCCTGCGCCGAGTCGCCGTAGGTCACTTTGTCGAGCTTGGTGACTCCGTCGACGAGCATGGCGATTTCATCACCAAACTCATCGCTGAGCTGGCCGAGCGAATAGTCGGTGTCTTCGACGGTGTCGTGCAGGAGCGCCGCCGCGACCGTCACCGGTCCGATGCCGAGATCAGCGAGAATCTGCGCGACGGCAATGGGATGCGTGATGTACGGCTCGCCAGAGCGGCGAAACTGACCCTCGTGGCAGCGTTTGGCGACCTCGTAGGCGCGCTGCACGAGGAGCACGTCGGCTTTCGGATCGTGCCGCTTGAGTGTGCGGATGAGCGGCTCAATTTCAGGGAGCGCGGCCGACTTGGTAAAGATTCGCGGCACTAGTCGACGCATCGATAGCGAACTTGTCTCGCTCATGCGGCACTCCCTTCGGGTACTCCAACCGAGGCCACCATGCGGTGGCCTCGGTGAGGGGCAATTCTATACCGCCGCTGACTCGCGGATTTGCTCGTCAGCCTCGCGCAACGCGGGTTCGCGGCTACGGAGTTCCACATAGAGGGGTCCGGCGAGGAAGATCGTCGACAGTGCGCCGACGAACATACCAATGAACAGCGCCAGGGCAATATCGCGGAGCGTACCCGCACCCATGATGAAGGCGCCGATGAACAGAATCGCGGCAACCGGCAGGAGCGCCACGACTGAGGTGTTGATCGAACGCACCAGCGTCTGGTTGATTGCGAGGTTCACCGAACCGCCAAAGGTGCGCTCTGACTCTGGCCCGAATCCGAGGGTGTTCTCGCGCACCTTGTCGAAGACGACGACGGTGTCGTAGAGCGAGTAACCGAGGATCGTAAGGAAGCCGATGACCGCCGCCGGGGTCACCTCGACGCCGGTGAGGGCATAGAGGCCAGCCGTCACGATGAGGTCGTGGAAGAGCGCCAGAATCGCAGCCAGCGACATTTTCCAAGCGCGGAAATACAGCGCCATGAACACGCCAGCGAGGAGCAAGAACACCCCAAGGCCGATGAGCATCTGCCTGGTGATATCTGCACCCCACGAGGGGCCGATGGTCGAGACCGTAACTTCTGCCGCATCCACGCCGTAGGCCTCGGCGAGACCCTGGCGAAGCTGCGCGTTTTCTTCTTCGGTGAGCGGGTCGGTCTGCACTCGGATGGAGCCATCGCCGAGCACCTGCACGCGCGCGGGCGTCGGGGTCACTGAGCGCACGGTGTCGGTGGCGAGTTTCTGGTCGGTGCTCGCCGGGGCGGTCACCTGAAACTCAGAGCCACCGGTGAACTCGATGCCGAGGTTGAACCCACCGCGCAGAATCGGGATGAGCACCGACACGATGATGAGCACCGCAGCGATGGCAAACCAGATCTTGCGCTTGCCGACAAAGTCGATCGAGCGCTTACCGGTGTAGAGGTCGTTACCGAACTGCTGGAAGTTCGCCATTAGTCGTCAACCTTCCCGGCCGCTGCCGCTTTGCGTTCAGCGAGTGATTGTCGCTTCGCTGCCTCGCGGCTCGCGCCTTTGCCACCGGTTGCGGTCGCACGGAACTCGCCACGGCCGCGGTAGACGGCACCAAGTGCCTTCGGGTTGAGGCCCGAGAGCGGGTGGCCGCCGCCGAAGAACTTCGTGGTTGCAAGCAGGCGCATAACCGGATGCGTGAAGAGCGTCACGACGAAGAGGTCGATGAGCGTCGTGATCCCGAGGGTGATCGCGAATCCGCGCACATTCCCGACCGCAATGAAGAAGAGCACGATCGCGACGAGGAAGTTCACGCCGTCCGAGGCGAGGATCGTGCGGATCGCGCGCGACCAGCCATGTTCGACCGCAGCTGCCAGCGTCTTGCCGTCGCGGAGCTCATCCTTGATGCGTTCGAAGTAGACGATGAACGAGTCGGCGGTGATACCGATCGCCACGATCAAACCGGCCACACCCGCCAGTGACAGGCGGTATCCCTCTTGGTTCGAGAGGAAGGTAACCACGAGATACGCCACGATCGCGAGGAGTGCGAGCGAGGCGATGGTCACGAGACCGAGCGCACGGTACTGGAAGAGCGAGTAGATCACGACGAGTGCGAGACCGATTGCACCGGCGATGAGACCGGCCTGCAGCTGCCAGGTACCGAGCGTCGCCGAGATGGTCTGCGCCGACTTCGTTTCGAAGCTGAAGGGCAGAGCCCCGAACTTGAGCTGGTCGGCAAGTGCCTTCGAGCTCACTTCGGTGAAGCTACCGCTGATCTGTGCCTTGCCATCGGTGATGACCGCGTTCGCGGTCGGCGCTGTGATCACCAGGTTGTCCATGGTGACGGCGAAGCGCGAGCGAGTCTGATCGGGCTGGCCGGTCGCCGGGTCAATGGTGGCGCCGATGGCGTAAAGGCGAGTCGTGACGTCGCGGAATGCTGCAGCACCCTCAGCGTCAAACTCGAGATTGACGACCCACTGGCCCGTCGACACGCCCTGCGCGTTCGTCGACATGCCATTGCTCGCATTGCTGATGTGCGTGCCTTCGATTTCCACCGGACCGAGCAGGTACTTCTCGACACCGGCAGCGTCACAGGTGATCAGCGGCTGGGTCGGATCGGCCGGGGCACGCCGCTCGCTCAGCGCCGCGGCACAGTCGAACGCGTAGTAGTCAACGATCTGCTGGTCGGAGAGCTGCATGACATCCGACGGGTCGGTCGGTTCGCCGAGCGGCGTCTGACCGATCGTCGCATCCGGGCCGAGCATGTCGGGCGTGATGAGCTGAACATCGGCGGCCGAGGTCGCCATGAGCACCGGACGGAATTCAAGCTTCGCGCTCGACTCAACGCGGGCGCGAGTTTCGGGGTCCATTTCACCGGGCACCGAGATGACGATGTTCTTGCCACCCTGCGTGGTGATTTCAGCTTCGCTGACACCGGATGCATCCACGCGCTGGCGAATGATCGAGACTGCCTGCGCCATCTGTTCGGCAGTCGGGTCGGCCTGGCCCTCAGAAAGCTGCGCTTCGAGAACGAGCTGCGTGCCACCCTCGAGGTCGAGGGCAAGCTTGGGCGTCCAGGTGCCGCCTTGGAGGGCGACAGCGAGCCAGTTAATGCCGACGAGGCCCGCCAGCACAATGAGTAGCCACGTCAGAGCGACGCGGGCAGACTGCACTGCGGGCGAACGGTGCCGGGGTGCGCGGTTCGTGTTCGACACTGGAGGAATTAAGCCTTCGGTGCGTCGTTCTTGTCGTCGTTGTGGAGGTCACGAGGCTGGTCAGCCTCGGTGGTGTCGACCGGCTCAACGGTCTCGACGTAGTCTGGCTCGCTGGCCTTCACCGAGTTGTCGACCTCGTCGGCCGAGTTGCTGTTGGTGAGGGCGCTTGCGTCGTCGGGGATAACCACGTTCGGCACGTCGACGGTGGGCTCGATGACGTTGACAATGGTGGCCGAGTGCACGCGCAGGCGGGTGCCCGGGGTGGTCTCGATAATCGCCTGGTTGTCGTCGCTGTTGATCTCAACGAGGGTGCCGTAAATACCGGCCTGCGTCATGACCTCAACACCAGGAGCCATCGAGCTGCGAATCGCCTGCTGCTTCTCCTGGTTCCGCTTGTTGGTGCGCCACATGAAGAAGATCATGACGGCGAGCAGGACGAGAGGAAGAACGAGCGTAAATTCTTGCATGAGTGGAGGCTCCAGTTTCGGTCGGCGTGAGCCGTTGGTGGCAAACAGACCGAGTATAAGCGAGTCAGCCCAACTTAACGGGAAGTCGGCGCGATTCCGAGGTGGTCATAGGCCTCAAGCGTCGCGATTCGGCCACGCTGCGTGCGAGCAATGAGCCCAGAGCGCACGAGGAAGGGTTCGACGACCGCTTCGACGGTTTCCGCCTCTTCACCCACGGTGACGGCAAGCGTGCGCACGCCGACCGGGCCACCACTGAAGCGCAGAATGAGCGCCTCGAGTACCGCGCGGTCGAGGCGATCGAGACCCCGAGCATCCACGTCATAGAGTTCGAGTGCGGCCTGCGCCGACGGCGTGTCGAGCTCGGCTTGGTGCACGAGTGCCCAGTCACGTACGCGGCGCAAGAGACGGTTCGCAATACGCGGCGTCCCCCGTGATCGAGAGGCAATTTCCGCGAGCGGCGCGCCGCTCGCACCGAGTTCAAGCAGTCGCGCCGTGCGCTCGAGCACCCGCTCGAGCTCCGCATCCGAGTAGAACTCGAGGTGTGCGGTGAAGCCGAACCGGTCACGAAGGGGCGCTGGGAGGAGCCCAGCGCGCGTGGTGGCACCGACGACGGTGAACGGCGGCAGATCGAGCGGTACCGACTGCGCACCGGCGCCCTTGCCGACCATGATGTCGATGCGGAAGTCTTCCATGGCGAGATAGAGCATCTCTTCGGCGGTGCGCGCCATCCGGTGAATCTCGTCAATAAAGAGCACTTCGCCCTCGGTCATGCTCGAGAGCACCGCCGCGAGATCACCCGCATTCTGCAGGGCTGGGCCCGAAGTAAGTCGTAACGCCTGACCCGTCTCTTCGGCAACGATCATTGCGAGGGTCGTCTTGCCGAGTCCAGGCGGGCCAGCAAGCAGGATGTGGTCGGGCGTGCGGCCCTGCAGTCGTGCCGCGCGCAGGAGCAGATCGAGCTGTGTGCGCACCTTTTCTTGGCCGACGAACTCACGCAAATTGCGCGGGCGCAGGGTCGATTCGAACTCGAGTTCGGTGTCAGATTCGGGATGCTCGGGGATCGCGTTCATCGCGCGCCGCCCAGTTCACGCAACGCCGCGCGCAAGAGCGTCGGCACGTCGGGCACCTCGTTGTCGAGTCGTTCGAGCGCGGTTTCAACCGCCATGACGGCCTGCTTCTGCGGGGTGCCAAGGCCGACCAGCGCTTCAACAACATCATCGCTCGTGGATGCGCTCACGATCGCTCGCGTCCCCACCTCACCGGACGCCGCACCCGGTGCCCGCAGCTTGCCCATGAGCTGCAAGATGATGAGCTTCGCCGTTTTCGGGCCAACGCCAGGCACCTGCTTGAACGCCTTTTCGTCTTCCTGCTCGACGGCGAGTGCGAGTTCATCCGGGCCGAGCTGCGAGAGCACGCCGAGGGCGGATTTTGGGCCAACGCCCGAGATGCCGGTGAGCTGGTCGAATACTTCGCGCTCGGATTGATCGCGGAAGCCGTAAAGCAGCATCGCGTCTTCGCGAACCACGAGCGCGGTCGTGAGACGCACTTCGGCGCCGTGACGCAACTCGAGTGCGTGCGCCGGGGTGATCTGCACGTGGTAGCCGACGCCCGAAACATCAAGCACCACAGACGATGCACCGAGGTGGGCGACAAGACCGGTCAGCGAGGCAATCACTAGGTCAGCCTAGGTTGCGGCGCCCTGATTTCGCCGCTTGCTCGGCGGCGAGCCACGCTTCCTGCGCCGGGGTGGTGGGGCGCTTTGCGGCAGCGGGCACCGAACCGTGCGAGCGCTTCGCTCCCCCGAGCCGGGCAATCGGCGTTTGGAAACCGGCGCAAATGGCGAGCGCGAGCGCATCCGAGGCATCGGCAGGTTTCGGCGGGGCATCGAGCCGCAGGATGCGGCGCACCATTTCGGCAACCTGCGCCTTGTCGGCCTGCCCGTAGCCGCTAACTGCCGCCTTCACCTCAGAAGGCGTGTGCAGCTCGGTGGGAATGCCCCGGTTTGCTGCCTCACGCAGGGCAATGCCGGTGATTTGGGCGACACCCATGACGGTATTGAGGTTGCGTGCCTCGGCAAACACCCGCTCAATCGAGACGACCTGGGGTGTGTGCTCATCCATGAGCCGCGCGATCTCGTTGCCAATCGTGGCGAGCCGTTCGGCAAGCTCCATATCGACCGCAGTGCGCACGACGCTCACGGCCACGAGCGTGCACTTGCGACCGGCACCGACGTCGATGACCCCGACCCCACATCGCGTGAGGCCGGGGTCAATGCCGAGAATGCGCTTGGTCACCGAGGTGTCGCTACTCTTCGTCGTTGAGCTGCGCCTGCACGTCGGCGGGGATCTCCATGTTCGTGAAGACGTTCTGCACATCGTCGAGGTCTTCCAGCGCGTCGATCACGCCGAGCACCTTCTTCGCCGTCTCGAGGTCGACAGGCACCGACACGTTCGCGACAAACTCCGCCTCAGCCGAGTCGTAGTCGATGCCAGCATCTTGCAGCGCCGCGCGCACGGCGACCATATCGCTTGCCTCAGTGCGCAGCTCGAACATTTCACCGTGGTCGAGCACCTCTTCAAGCCCAGCTTCAAGACCGGCTTCGAGGAGTGCATCCTCGCTCGGCTCGTCGCCCACCTTCGGCACAGCGATGACGCCCTTGCGTTCGAAGTTGAACGACACCGATCCCGGGTCGGCCATATTGCCACCCGAGCGGGACACTGCAAGACGGGTCTCGGCGGCGGCGCGGTTCTTGTTGTCGGTGAGGCATTCGATGAGCATGGCGACGCCGCCGTGGGCGTAGGCCTCGTACATGATCTGGTCGTAGTTGATCGACTCGCCGGTGAGCCCGGCACCGCGCTTGACGGCGCGGTCAATGTTGTCGTTCGGCACCGAAAGCTTCTTGGCCTTTTGGATGGCGTCAGCCAGCGTCGGGTTACCAGCCGGGTCGGGGCCGCCGATCTTCGAGGCAACCTCGATGTTCTTGATCAGCTTTGCGAACGACTTCGCGCGCTTCGCGTCGAGCGCTGCCTTCTTGTGCTTCGTCGTCGCCCATTTGGAGTGTCCGGCCATTGCTCCCCTGCTCCAATCCTCGGTCGGTTGATTTGTTGTGGCGGCTGTGCCGCGAGGGTCAATTCTAGTGCGCCGCGCGCAGGAACTCGCGCAGGACGGCCTCAAGTGCGGCGATATCGACAAGCGCGGCCACTTCGCGGGCCGAGTGCATTGACAGCATCGGGATGCCCACGTCGACCGTGCGCATGCCCAGGCGCGTCGCGACGATTGGGCCGACTGTCGAGCCGCAGGGAATGGTGTTCCGCGAGACAAAGGTTTGCACGGGTGTGCCAGCCGTTGCGGCAAGGCGCCGCCAGAGCGCTTCGCCGACGCCGTCAGTGGCGTAGCGCTGGTTCGCGTTAGTCTTGATGATCGTGCCGTCGCCGGCAATCGGGCGCACATCATCATCGTGTTTGTCGGGGTAGTTTGGGTGCACGGCGTGGCCCACATCACTTGAGACCACCCAACTTGCGGCCGCAGCGCGTCGAGCTTCTGTTGGCGTTGCGTCGAGGCTCTCGCGGATGCCAGTGATCACGTCTTCGAGGAATGGGCCGCCGGCGCCGCTGCGGGTATCTGAACCGACCTCTTCGTGGTCAAAGGCCGCGAGCATCGGAATGATGCCGCTCGGCTCAGTGGCGAGCAGCGCCTGAGTGCCCGCGTGCACGCTGACGAGGTTGTCGAGGCGGCCGGAGGCAATGAGCTCTCCCCCGCCACCAATGCGCGCGGGGGCCTGGCCGTCGGCAAAGAACCCGTCAAAGGCGACGACCGTGTCAGCGTCGACCTCGGCCGCCGCAGCAAGAAGCTCGACCACACCGGGCTGATCTGCCAGGCCGACGACCGCCCGGGTGTGTTGCTGGCGGTTGAGCTTGAGCCCCTCATTGACTTCGCGGTCGAGGTGAACAGCAAGCTGTGGGATGCGTGCAATTGCCTCGGTGCTCGCAAGTCGAGTCGTACCGTCGGCGAGCACGAGCCGCCCCGCGATGCGCAAGTCGCGATCAAGCCAGGAGTTGAGCAGGGGCCCGCCGTACACCTCGGCATTCACCGAGCGCCAACCCGCGCGCTCCGTGTCGGGCTCGGGCTTAAGCCTGAACCCCGGTGAATCGGTGTGGGCGGCAACGACGTTCACGGGTGTCTCGGCAGCCACATCCGCCGGGATGCGCCAGGCAATCACCGCGCCATCACGCACGATGACGTAGCCACCCGGGGTGGCGGGCCAGGCATCCTGGTCGTGTACTCGTGTAAACCCAGCCGTAGTGAACTGTTCCGCAACAACCGCCGCTGCGTGATACGAGGTAGGTGCGGCGGTAACCAGCTCAGCGAGCTGCCCAAAGGTGGCGGTCTGGCTGTCGGTCATGGCGCGATCTCCTCTGAATACGTGAACTAGTTGCGAGCGGCGACGATCTTCAAGAAGTACTCGTGCCAGCGCGCATCCCCGGCGACTTCGGGGTGGAAGCTAATGCCGAGGAGGTTACCCTGGCGCGCCGCAACGATCTCGTCGCCCACGCTCGCGAGCACCTCAACACTCGCGCCGACCGACTCAATAATCGGCGCGCGAATGAACACGGCGTGCGCAGGTTCAGGGCCGAGCGCTGGCACTTCAAGATCGGTTTCGAACGAGTCGAGTTGGGAACCAAAGGCATTGCGGCGCACGGTCACATCGAGACCGCCAAATGTCTGTTGTCCGGCGATGCCGTCGGCAAGGCGTTCGGCAAGCAGAATCAGCCCGGCACAGGTGCCAAACACCGGCAGACCACCGCGAATCAATTCGCGAATGGGTTCTTGGATGCCGAAGATGCGCGTGAGCTTGTCGATCACGCTCGACTCACCCCCGGGCAGAACAAGGCCGGCGATCCCATCGAGATCGCCGACCTTGCGAATGAGCCGCACCTCACAGCCGAGTGAGGCGAGCATTTGCTCATGCTCGCGCACACCGCCCTGCAGTGCGAGCACGCCAATGGGCGCGGTGATTACCACCCGCGCTCGGCGAGCTTGTGCGGGGCGGGGAGGTCGGCGACGTTGATGCCGACCATGGCTTCACCGAGGCCGCGCGAGACGTCGGCGATGGTGGCCGGGTCGCTGTACGCAGCCACAGCCTTGACGATCGCCGCTGCGCGAGCCTCCGGGTTGCCCGACTTGAAGATGCCCGAGCCCACAAACACGCCATCGGCGCCGAGCTGCATCATCATCGCGGCGTCAGCCGGAGTGGCCACACCACCGGCGACAAAGAGCACGACGGGCAGTTCGCCCGTGCGCGCGATTTCTTCGACGAGCGCGTAGGGAGCCTGAAGTTCCTTCGCGGCCACATAGAGCTCATCCTTCGAGAGCGCCTGCAGTTCGCGGATCTGGCCCTTGATCTTGCGGATGTGCTTCATCGCCTCCGAGACGTCGCCGGTGCCGGCTTCGCCCTTCGAACGGATCATCGCCGCACCCTCGTTGATGCGTCGCAACGCCTCGCCGAGGTTGGTCGCGCCACACACGAACGGCACGTCAAACGCCCACTTGTCGATGTGGTTGACGTAGTCGGCCGGGCTCAGCACCTCGGACTCGTCGATGTAGTCGACCTTGAGTGCTTCAAGCACCTGGGCTTCGACGAAGTGGCCGATACGGGCCTTCGCCATCACGGGAATCGAGACCTCAGCGATGATCGAATCGATGAGATCGGGGTCGCTCATGCGTGCGACGCCGCCCTGGGCACGGATATCAGCGGGAACCCGCTCGAGCGCCATTACGGCAACCGCGCCGGCGTCCTCAGCGATGCGCGCCTGCTCGGGGGTGACGACGTCCATGATGACGCCGCCTTTGAGCATTTCGGCGAGTCCGCGCTTGACGCGATCGGTGCCAGTGAGCTGCTCGGTCAATTGTTGTCCTTTCGTCCACTCCGTTGGGGAATGGCATTCATTTTAGGCGAGATTACGCGTCGCCGCTCACGCTTCCCAGCCAGCGGCCAGCAATGCCCGCAGATCGCCGAGCAATTGCGGCACAGGCTTTGTGCGGCCAATGATCGGCAGGAAGTTTGCGTCGCCAAACCAGCGCGGCACGACGTGCTGGTGCAAGTGACCGGCGACACCCGCGCCGGCAACTTCGCCCTGGTTCATCCCGATGTTGAACCCAGCAGCTTTCGAGACACGCGCGAGCGCACCCATTGCCTGCTGCGTCAGCTTTCCGATCTCGAGGATCTCAGCATCGCTGGCTTCGTCATAGGTGGCGATATGGCGATAGGGGCACACAAGGAGGTGCCCCGAGTTATAGGGGTAGAGGTTCATGACCACATAGGCAAACTCGCCGCGGTGCACGATGAGGCCGTCATCGTCACTGCGGGTTGGCACGTCACAGAACGGGCAGCTTGCGCTCGGCCGGTTTCGCTCTTCGCCATCGGCGATATACGTCATCCGGTGTGGCACCCAGGTGCGTTGCATTGCATCCGGGACGCCCGCAAACTCGGCGGCCGAACGCATCTCGACCTGCTCGAACTCCCCTTCCGGGAAGCCGAGGTACCCCGCATGCTTACCCGTCACAGGTCTGAGTCGCCGTTGATGTTCTTGTGCTCGGCAATTGCGGCAAGGATGATCGCTACGGCTTCATCGGCCGGCACACCATTGCGCTGCGAACCGTCGCGGAAGCGGAACGACACGGCACCTGCCGCGCGGTCGTCTTCACCGGCAATGAGCTGGAACGGAATCTTCGCCTTCGTGTGCGTGCGAATCTTCTTCGGCATGCGGTCACCCGAGTCATCGAGCCAGGCGCGCACGCCCTCGGCCTTGAGCCGGTCGATGATCTCGCCGAGATAGTCGGCATATTCTTCGGCAACCGGGATGCCGACCACCTGTTCGGGGGCAAGCCACACCGGGAAGGCGGCCGCGTAGTGTTCGACGAGCACACCGAAGAAGCGCTCGATCGAACCAAATAGGGCGCGGTGAATCATCACCGGGCGCTGTCGGGTGCCGTCGGCCGCCGCATACTCGAGGTCAAAGCGCTCGGGCAGGTTGAAGTCGAGCTGAATCGTCGACATCTGCCAGGTGCGGCCGATCGCATCGCGCGCCTGCACCGAAATCTTCGGGCCGTAGAACGCGGCACCACCCTCATCGGGCACGAGTTCGAGGCCGGATGCTTCGGCAACCTCGGCGAGCGTCCGCGTCGCTTCTTCCCAGGTCGCGTCATCGCCGACGTACTTCTCGGGGTCCTTAGTCGACAGCTCGAGATAGAAGTCGTCGAGACCGTAGTCCTTGAGCAGCGACAGCACGAACTCGAGGGTCTTCGTGAGTTCCGCGTGCATCTGTTCACGAGTGCAGTAGATGTGCGCGTCGTCCTGCGTGAAGCCGCGGGCGCGGGTGAGTCCGTGCAGCACACCAGATTTTTCGTTGCGGTACACCGTGCCGAACTCAAAGAGGCGCAGTGGCAGTTCGCGATAGCTGCGTGCCCGGGCACCGAAGATGAGGTTGTGCATCGGGCAGTTCATCGGCTTCAGGTAGTAGTCCTGCCCGGCCTTGGTGATGTGGCCCTCGGCGTCGACTTCTTCATCCATCTGCAGCGGCGGGTACATGCCGTCGCGATACCAATCAAGGTGGCCCGAGACTTCGTAGAGCTGGCCCTTGGTGATGTGGGGTGTGTTAACGAACGAGTAGCCCTCTTCGACGTGGCGGCGGCGCGAGTGCTCTTCCATCTCGAGCCTGATGGTGCCTCCGGCGGGGTGGAATACCGCGAGACCCGAACCAATCTCATCGGGGAACGAAAAGAGATCGAACTCGCGGCCGAGTCGACGGTGGTCGCGTTTCTGTGCCTCTTCCAGGCGGTGCTGGTAGTCGCGCAGCTCTTCTTTAGTCGGCCAGGCGGTGCCGTAGATGCGCTGCAGCATCGGGTTCTTCTCGCTACCGCGCCAATAGGCGGCAGCGTTGCGCAGCAGAGCGAAGCCATTGCCGATATAGCGGGTCGATGGCAAGTGCGGGCCGCGGCAGAGGTCGTACCAGCAGACCTCGCCCGAGCGCGGGTCGAGGTTGTCGTAGATGGTGAGTTCGCCCTCGCCTACCTCAACGTTCTCGTTGTCGGCCGAACCGGCGGAGCCCTTGAGCCCGATGAGTTCGAGCTTGTAGGGCTCGCCCGCGAGTTCCGCGCGGGCTTCTTCGTCGCTCACGACGCGGCGGGCGAACCGCTGACCCTGCTTGACGATGCGCATCGACTCCTTCTCGATCGCCTTGAGATCCTCCGGCGTGAAGGGCGTGTCAACGTCAAAGTCGTAATAGAAGCCATCGGTGATGAACGGGCCGATGCCAAGCTTCGCACCGGGATGAAGCTTCTGCACCGCCTGCGCGACCACGTGTGCGGTCGAGTGCCGCAGGATGTTGAGACCGTCTTCGCTATCGATGGTGACCGCTTCAACCTGGTCGCCCGGCTGCACCTCACGGAAGAGATCCTTGAGTTCGCCATTGACCTTCATCGCCACGACCGCCGGCTGACGCGGGGCATCGGCGAAGAGCGTGAAGCCATCGGAGGTCGCTGTCGCCGTCACCGCAAGGGGTGCCTCAGTGGGGGCAGCGGCGATGGGCTCGACGTCGGATGTGGTCACGACAACTCCTGAAGAGATCTCAGATATGTGGATGCGGACAAGCGGCTCGACCTGTTGGTTGAGGCGCGCAGAGATTCAGTCTACGACCGGGGCTCTAGCCAGTGACGACAGTTCCGCCGAGCGCGTCGACGAAGTCCTGCGGGTTCGGGGTATTGAGTACCCAGTTCTCACCCACGAGGAGGTGCGTTTCGGTGGCGAGCTCGGTGGCCCGTTTGACCACATCCGCCAACTCGGCCGGGTCTTTGTAGACGGCAATGACGGTCGAGTCGTCGCAACGGCCAGCTTCGGCGTCGTAGTCGCCCGGGTCGATTGCTTCCCACGCGGGGCACGCTCCCCCGGCTGCGACAAAGGCATCGCGAATCGACTCAACCGACTCGTAGCTCGACGGTGTGCCAGTGATCGTGGGGATCGGTTCTCCCCCGCCCGCGCAACCAGCAAGCGCGGCAGAAGCGACAAGGGCGAGGGTGGTGGCAACGAATGAGCGAGACTTCACTCGGCCATCCTAGGCCGAAGCGAGTCCTATTGCCCGGCGCGACGCATTAGCGACGGCCGTACTGCTCCTGCCACTTCTTGTGCTGGCGGGTGACGCTGAACGCCGTCCATGACATGAGCGCGATGAGCGCCACACCGATGCCGATCGGGATGAACGCCTCGCCGGTCTTGCTTGACAGTGCCTGCTCGCACGCCTTTTCTCGCATCCCGACATCGAAGTTACCGCCCTCGCTGAGCGAGGCCGGCTGCATCACCGAGCCGCAATTGTCGGCCTGCGGATAGGTGATCGTCACCTCTTGCGAGAACATCGAGAAACCGACTGCAATCACGATCGCCGAAAGCAGCACCACGATGCCAGCGGTGATGTACGCGGTCACGCGGTTGGGCTTGCGTGGCACTACCTCGACTGGGGCGTACGCGCCGGGCTGCTGGGCGTACGCCTGCGGGTAACCCTGTTGGTAGCCCTGCGGGTTGCTGGGCTGATATCCCTGAGTGGGCGGCACTTGACCGGCTTGCTGAGTGTCACCCGGCACATACGGGGCATATTGCCCGGCATTGGGGCTCGGTACCGAATTCGGTTGCTGTGCGTTGTTCGGCATCCCGGCGTCATTGTGCTGCATATCGCGAGCGTACTGCGCGGAAAGCTCTCGACTCGTCAGCCTGCCGAAGGATTCGCGGGATGCAGTTCAGTTTGCGCGAGCGCGCCGGCGGATGGTGATGATGACGACGACCACGAGCGCCACGAGCATGGCAATACCAATTGATGCGGCCATCATCGCCTCGCCGCCGGCTTGGTTGAGTGCCTGCGCGCAGGCCGCCTCGCGAAGTTCAAGCGGAGCCGGCCCAGTGTCACTGAGCACGAGCGGCTCAGCGATGCTGCCGCAGCGATCAACCTGAGGCGTCGAGATACCGATTGGGTAGTAGCGCAGGAAGCCCGCAGTCGCCAGCAGGCCCAGGCCAATGAGGCCGAGCACCACCATGAGTGAGATGGTGAAGCGCAATGAAGGTGCTCGACGCAGCGAGGCTTCTTCGTCTTCATAGGGATGGAAGTCGGTCGTCATCGCTCACATCCCCGGGTTGAGTGGTGGGCGATACTGGGATCGAACCAGTGACCTCTTCCGTGTCAGGGAAGCGCGCTACCGCTGCGCCAATCGCCCGTGATCTGCCGCCTAAACTGCCAGCGACGAAAACTCGGTATTTCAGAGCGGATGACGAGACTCGAACTCGCGACCCTCACCTTGGCAAGGTGATGCGCTACCAACTGCGCTACATCCGCGTGCCGACTTGCGTCGACGTGATCAGTACCAGACTGATCAGTGGGCGATACTGGGATCGAACCAGTGACCTCTTCCGTGTCAGGGAAGCGCGCTACCGCTGCGCCAATCGCCCATTTGCGAGGTGACGACGGGATTCGAACCCGTGTGGACGGCTTTGCAGGCCGCTGCCTCGCCTCTCGGCCACGTCACCGTGTGGGATTCTGTCTCCCGTGTTCCGGAACTGGCGGCCCCGATCACACTCGAGCGGATGACGAGACTCGAACTCGCGACCCTCACCTTGGCAAGGTGATGCGCTACCAACTGCGCTACATCCGCATTGCGCCTGGCGATTTGCATCGTTCAGCGCGTCAATGACTCTAACGTACCGATTCGCGGAAAACCAAATCACGCCGATGCAATTCTAGAAACTTCCTGATCAGCATCCTAAAACTCGGTGTGTCACGGAGGTGCGGCGCACTGTTGATTCGCGCAAGGTCGATTTTTGTGGCAAAGTTGACCCTCGTCATGGGCGATTGGCGCAGCTGGTAGCGCGCTTCCTTCACACGGAAGAGGTCGTCGGTTCGAGCCCGGCATCGCCCACCATGATCGTCAAGGCCCCGCTTCGCGGGGCCTTGATTGGTTTCCGGGTCGTGTTTGGTTTCCGGCGAGTTTGCCTCCCCGTTGGCCTAGGCATGGCAACCTATGTTCCCGAGCGCAATCCGTGCTCTTCTCCCCCATTTGTGCGCCAAGAGCGCATGTTCCGGGTTACCGGCCATAAATAGTGGATGGATTCGGGC
>NZ_RQVS01000006.1 GCF_003865375.1 Gulosibacter macacae
GCCGCCGACCCTCGACTACACCCTCAACTGCGAAGAGCCCGTTACGATGCGCGAGACCGGCCGCGATATGAGTTCGAAGTACAAGGAGACCTCGCGCGGCGGTCTCGCGGTGAACGTCGTCGAATGCTGAGGTGGCTCGTTGGGTGGGTCTCGATACGCCTCCGCTTCGCTGCGGCTACTCGACCCCCCATGGCATCTCTGGTTCGTCGAGTAGCGACGCGTATCGAGACGCCGCCTGCAACCAAACGAGGAAGGTCCCCAAACCCGCCCTCGCGATCTTGCTCAGCATCCGGTAGTGCGCAATTCACATTGCCATGTGCGCTGGTGCATCTTGGGTGGCCGTAATCAATAAGAGTTGGCCCATGCCATGAGCCCCAGGAACCTCGATTGCCCGCGAGGTGCGGGGTTGATGCTCGCCGCCTGATCGCTACCGACTTCCTCGTTCGGTCGTGTTACTCGAGCAACTCCGTTCGCCAATTGAGTTCCTGCAAGCGCGTGTCGAGTTCGCGATGGCGCTTGGCCCACTCATCGGCGCTTCGCTGCAGGCCGCCGCCATCAATCGTGGAAACGAGACGAATCTCGGTGCGCGTAGCTCGCACCGCGCCGAATCCGCCGCCGAAGTCGCCGGCGGCAGCGGCCGCGAGTTCTTTGAAGATGCGCTGACGCGTTGCTGCCTCATCGCGTTCAGCAATGGCATCGGTGATCGTGCGGTCCTTGTCGTACGCGGTCGCCGCATTCGTGCGGTTGATGGCCTGCACGAGGGTGGTGTGATGGCGAAGTGCGCGGTCAAGTTCCGAGATGAGCACCTGCGGGTCTTCGGCCGGGGTTTCATCTTCTTGGATGCGCGCATAGCGCGTGATGCGGGCGCGCAAATCCTCGATGCGGCGATGGAGTGCCGCCCGCTCGATCAGGGCTTCAGCGATGCGCATGGTTTGCGTCTTTCTCAGTCAACGAAGGCGTCGGGGTAGAGCTCTGACTCGGCGACGCCGGGGGAGTACTTCGCGAAGTCGGTGACCCCCGCATCCCGCAGCACGTCTTCGCAGAGCAGCGTCTGCCCAGCCATCGCGGCAGCCTCACCGACCAGCACGGCGTGCGCCGCATCCGAATACAACTCGACCGTGCGCGAGCGGCGGTAGACCTCTTCGCCACCGAGAATATTGAGCACTGCGGCGGTCTGAATGGTCGTGCGTGGCCACAAGCATCCGGCAGTAATGCCCGTCTCGGCACCGATTCCGAGCGTCGCCAGCGTCATGCCGTACTTCGCGAGCATGTAGGCGGGGTAGGCCCCGAGCCAGCGCGGGTCGAGGTTGAGTGGCGGCGAGAGCGTGAGGATGCGTGCATCCTCACTCGCCTGTAGGTGCGGCAGCGCAGTGCGCGTGAGCAGGAACGTGCCGCGGGTGTTGATGTCATGCATGAGGTCGAAGCGCTTCATCTCGATGGCGGCCGAACCGCCGAGATTGATCGCCGAAGCATTGTTCACGACGATGTCGATCCCGCCGAACTCTTCGACGCAACGCGAGACGGCCTCGCGCACATCGTCCTCATTGCGCACATCACCAACGATGGGCAGGGCACGGCCGCCCGCATCCCGAATCTCGTCAGCGGCGGTGAATACCGTGCCGTCGAGGGCGGGATGCGGGTCGGCCGTCTTCGCGAGCAGGGCGACGTTCGCGCCATCAGCGGTGGCACGCCGGGCAATCGCGAGTCCGATGCCGCGGCTGCCGCCACTGATGAGTAGGGTGCGACCTGCGAGCGAGGCTGGGCTCATCGGCGGCCGCCGCCAAGCAGACCGCCGAGTGAACCGAGGAGGTCACCGAGACCGCCGCCGCCCTGGCTGCTGCCGCTGCCACCACCGAGGATGCCACCGAGCAGGTCACCGAGACCACCCTGGCCGACGGCCTGGTCGTTGCCGGTCTGGCCGGGGAAGATGGGCGCCTCAGCGCCGCGGTTTGTTTCGGCCGGCTCGACCTGACGCTCGACTGGCTCCGACTGGCGCTGCACCGGCTCGGCGGCCGGGGTGTCCTTCTGACCGAACAGGCGCGAGGCAAGCCAAGCCATGGCGATCGGGGCGATGATCGGCAGGAGCTTCTGGATGAGGCTCGTGTCGGTGCCGCTCTTTGCCGCAACCTTTTCGGCCACTGCTCCCTCGTTCGAACCGAAGATGTGGTGCGCGATCTTCGCGCCATCTTCGGTGTCGATGTCCGCGACGTTGGGGTTGTCAAGCAGGCTGGTGTTGCCCGCGTGCTGGCTCAGTGCGTTCTCAAGCGAGGCGGCACCCTGCGGGTCCTGCGCGTTTGCCTGCATGCCGCCAACGAGTGAGGGCAGGAGGTTCTGGATGGCCTCCGACGCCTGGGCGGGGTCGATGCCAAGCTGAGCAGCGATCTGCTCGACGGGGATCGACTTGAGAAGTGAGTTGAGTTCAGACATTGATCCTCCTGCGGAGTTGGCCCGAGGGATTGGGCGTGTGTCACACATGCAAGCAGGTCGGGCCTGATGCTGAGGTGAAAAATGGACTATTACGCAGAATGAAGTCGGTTTCGCTCAGCAAACTCTCAGCACATATTCTTGAGCGCGTATCCGGTGTGACTTCTCCACCGGCACCTCCTGAAAGGACCCCACCATGGCACGCTTCCGTAAGCTGTTCGCCGCCGCCGGTGCGCTCGCGCTCGCCGTGGGCCTGTCGGCCTGTGCCGGCGCGAACACCCCCGCCGCCACCGACGGTGCATCGAGCATCGAGGGCTACAACGGCGAGACCATCAAGATCGGCGTTGTCGGCGCATCCGACGAGTACTGGACGACCTACAAGGAAGCCGCTGCTGCCGAGGGCATCACTATTGAACTCATCGACTTCGCTGAGTACAACCAGCCGAACCCGGCCCTCGCCGCGGGTGAGCTCGACCTCAACCAGTTCCAGCACGTGCTCTACCTCGCGCAGTACAACGTTGCTGACAACGAGACGCTCGTGCCGATCGGCGCGACCGCGATTTACCCCCTCGGTCTCTACTCGACCAAGCACGACTCGGTCGACTCGATTCCTGAGGGCGGCACCGTTGGTGTTCCGAACGACCCGTCGAACCGCGCTCGTGCCCTGCTCGTGTTGCAGTCGGCCGGCCTGATCACGCTCAAGGATGGTGGCTCGCCGTTCTCGGACCTCACCGACATCGACGAGGCTGCCTCGAAGGTGAAGGTCACCGAGCTCAACGCTGACCTCCTCGCCAACTCGCTCGGCGACCTCGAAGCCGCGATCATCAACAACGACTTCATCAAGGACGCCGGTCTCGAAGCATCCGATGCTATCGCGCAGGATGACCCGAACGACCCGGCCGCCCTCTCGTACGCGAACATCTTCGCGGCACGCGCTGACGACGCCACCAAGCCCGTCCTCCTCAAGCTCGTTGAGATCTACCAGACCAACGCCGAGGTGCAGGCTGGCGTGCTCGAGAACTCGGGCGGCACCGCAGTCATGCTGACCACCCCGGCAGCTGACCTCGAGGCCCAGCTCCACAAGGTCGAAGACGACGTTCGCGCCCAGGGCTAATCACCCTGTTGCCGAATCGCTCGATTCAGTAGCGTGAGCGCGCATCCCATCTTTATGGTGGGATGCGCGCTCAACGCCGTATGGCCGCCCCGAAGCTACGGGGAGAGGAAAGGATCGCTCGCATGACGATGATCAAAATGCGCGATGTGGTGAAGGAGTACCCCGGTCGCGGGCGTAACGCCGAGCCCATCCACGCGGTTGACGGTGTGAGTCTCGACATTGAGCCGGGCAGTATTTACGGGGTGATCGGCTATTCCGGTGCCGGTAAGTCGACGCTCGTGCGGCTGATCAACGCGCTCGAACCGACCTCTTCGGGCTCGATTGAGATTGATGGCGAAGAGATCGTTGGTAAGTCGGAATCGCAGCTGCGCGAGGTGCGCACTGAGATCGGCATGATCTTCCAGCAGTTCAACCTCTTTAACTCACGCACGGTCGCCGGCAATGTGGCCTTCCCGCTCAATATCGCGAAAGTTGAGCCGGCAGAACGGAATGCTCGGGTCAAGGAACTGCTCGAGTTCGTTGGCCTCGGTGACCGTGCCAAGGCCTATCCCGACCAGCTTTCGGGCGGTCAGAAGCAGCGCGTCGGCATCGCTCGCGCACTGTCGACCTCGCCGAAGATCCTCCTCGCTGACGAATCGACGAGCGCCCTCGACCCGCAGACGACCTCGGATGTGCTCGACCTGCTCGAGCGCGTCAATCGCGAGCTGGGCATCACCATCGTCGTGATCACCCACGAGATGGATGTCATTAAGCGCCTCGCCACCCACGTGGCAGTGATGGAAAACGGCCGCGTCGTCGAAAACGGCGCGGTTTACGACGTCTTCTCGAACCCGCAGCATCCGGCCACCCGCCGCTTCGTGTCGACCGTCGTGCCCGGCGCACCGGAGGGCCGCGAACTCGAAGTGCTCTGCGAGCGCCACCCGGGCCGACTCATTGCGATCACGCTCAACGACTCGGGCACCGGCCAGCGCGAGGTGCTCGGTCGCCTCGTGCGCGATGGCGTCGGTGCCGAGCTCATTGCCGGCGGGATGCACGAGATCACCGGCCGCTCGTTCGGTCACCTTACCTTCGCCCTCACCGGCGACGACGCTCGCGTCGACGAGTCGATCGCCGCGGTGCGCGAGATTGCCGAGGTTGTTGAACTTGAGCGCGTGGATGCGGCAAGCGCGAAGGCGGGTGCCTGATGTATTACCAGGATCGCAACCTTGATCGCCTCGGGGAGCTACTCCCGAGCCTGCCGGAACAGCTCGCACTCACCCTCATGCTCGTCGCTGTGGCGATGGTCATCGGTGGTGGTCTTGGCCTCGTGCTCGGCACGACGCTCTACGCCACCCGCCCGGGCAATGTGCTCGAGCACCGGGTGATCTACAACATCCTCAACGTGATCGTGAATATCTTCCGACCGATCCCGTTCATTATCTTGCTCGCGGCGCTGCAGCCGTTTGCCCGCGCGATCATTGGCGTCGGTATCGGTGATCCGATGGCGATGTTTGCGATGTCGACGGCCGCGACCTTCGGCATCTCGCGATTGGTGGAGCAGAACCTCGTGACCGTACCGCCCGGTGTGGTTGAGGCGGCACGAGCTGCCGGTGCGGGCCGTTTGCGCACGCTCCTCACCGTCGTCATTCCTGAGGGTCTTGGCCCGCTCATCCTTGGCTACACCTACGCGTTCATTGCGGTCATCGATATGTCGGCGATGGCGGGTGCGGTCGGCGGCAGTGGTCTTGGTAACTTCGCGCTGCAGTACGGCTACCGTCAGTTCAACCCGTACGTCACTTGGGCTGCGGTGATTGTGATCATCATCGTCGTGCAGCTCGTGCAGTTGCTCGGCAACTGGCTGGCGCGCCGGGTCATGCGTCGCTAACTGGGCTCACGCTTGGCCGCTGAGCCGTTCCCCGGGGACGGTTCAGCGGCTCCCGGTTTGCTCGCCCGTAAACTCGTAGAGATATGTCCGCCTGGCGCCGCAGCGCCCCGACCGATTGGAGCTCGTCCATGCGGTTCCGAGTCGGTGCCTACGGTGTGATCGTGCGCGACAAGCAGATTCTGCTCGCGCATTGGAACTCTCGGGGTCGGTCGGGATGGACGCTCCCGGGCGGTGGCATTGAGCCGGGCGAAGACCCGTATGACGCGGCGCTGCGTGAGATCACCGAAGAGACCGGTTATGTCGCCGAGATCGATTCGTTGCTCGGTGTCGATTCGATCATCGTGAATGCGCACAATCGCCGGCGCAAGGGTCGCCCGGCTGAAGCGCCGTTGCAGAACGTGCGTGTCGTCTATCAGGCGCATGTGGTGGGTGGCGAACTGCGGGCCGAAGAAGATGGCACCACCGATGAGGCGCGCTGGTTCGACCTCAGCGAGGTGAAGACGCTGCGCACCGTGTCACTCGTTGGCGTTGCGATGCGCCTCTACTACGAGCGCCCGCGCACCGGGCACCTCGACAACCTCAAGAAGAAGTAGCGCCGCGGCTGTCGAAGTCCGCGTACTGAGGCTCTTCGCGTGCTGAGGCCCTCGAAGCACGGCACCCAAGAGGGGATCTCGCGACCGTCACACAGGCACCACACACGCCAAAGGGCCCCGGGATGCATCCCGGGGCCCTTGTGAGCGTGTGGAACGAGTTTCTCGCTAGCGCGTGGTCGGCTCGACCGTCTCGACGGGGGCGTCGAGCTCCTCGTCGGCGATCCAGAGATCGTCGTCGGCGCGGAAGGTTTGCCACAGGGCGTAGCCCACGGCGGCAATCGCGGCGACACCGGCACCGATGAGGAACCAGCCACCGACGCCGGGGCCCTTCTTCTTCGGCGGCTCGGGCACGAGGTCGAAGCGGCGGCCGATCTCGGTGAGGCGCTTCGAGGCATCCTTCGAGAAACCATCGGCGCGCTCTTGCAGCAGGTGCACGGCCTTGGCGTTCTTGTCAGACAATTCGCGCACGACACCGGCAACGCCGCCACCAACGGCAGCAAGTGCCGGAATCACGTTCTTCGACAGTGAACGCTCAGCGGTGTGCACGACGTCGCGGCCGCGGGCAATGCCGCCCTCAACAGCCGGGCGCAGGTTGTCGTCGTAGGCCTTGCGCACGTTGGGCACAACTTCGGACTCGGCGTAGATGCGGGCGCCCTCGCCAGCACGGCCTGCAAGTTCGCGGGCCTTGGCAATGACGACCTGCTGTTCCGACCAGAGACGGTCGGCGTCGTTGCGCAGACGGTTGAGCTTGCGCTTGTTCTTACGTGACAGAGCCATCGCTACCTCCGGGGTTGAATTCTGGTCGCTCTAGTCCTCATCCTTCCACGCAAACTCGCGTCAAAGCTGAATCGCAAAACGACGCGCGAATCACCTGAAAGAGACCTTCGCGCAGGTGACGCGGCGACAAGGCGTGGGAAGATTGCCCGCATGACCATTGCTACTCACGTTATGACGCTGCACACCAACCACGGCGACATCAAGCTCAACCTCTTCGGCAACCACGCCCCGAACACGGTGAAGATCATCACCGGCCTCGCCACCGGCGAGCTCGAGTGGGTTGACCCGCAGACCGGCGAGAAGCAGGAAGGCAAGTCCTTCTACGAGGGAGTCATCTTCCACCGCATCATCTCGGACTTCATGCTCCAGGGCGGCGACCGCACCGGCACCGGCACCGGCGGTCCCGGCTTCCAGTTCGACGACGAAATCCACCCCGAACTCAACTTCAACGAGCCCTACAAGCTCGCCATGGCCAACGCCGGCAAGCAGTTCGGCCGCGGCACCAACGGCTCGCAGTTCTTCATCACCACCGCCCCGACCACTTGGCTCATGGGCAAGCACTCGATCTTCGGCGAGGTTGCCGACGAGGCCTCGAAGAAGGTTGTCGACGAGATTGAGGCCGTCGACAAGGATGGCCGCGACCGTCCGCTCACCGACGTCGTGATCGAGTCGGTTGACGTCGAGCCCATCGCGTAGTTCCCGTTGACGACCCCCACCGGCCCGGAACCAGGCACGCACAACCCCGACAACTATTGCTATCGGCATCCAGATCGTCAGAGCTTCGTGCTCTGCCAGCGATGCGGACGCACGGTCTGCGGTGAGTGCCAAACTCCGGCCCCGGTGGGGGTTCGTTGTCCCCAGTGCATGGCCGCCGATCGCGCTTCGGTACCAAAGCGGCGGCGCGTGGCCACGGATGCACCGAAGGTCACCTATGCGCTCATGATCATTTGCGCCGTGGTGTACGCGGCGCAGTGGGTCACGCAGTACTTCAATGTGCCGATCATTGATGCGCTCGGGGTCTATCACCCGGGCTACACCGATCTGCAGCACGGCGTGTATGAGCCGTGGCGGATGCTCACCTCAGTGTTCTTGCACGGCTCGCCCCTGCATCTCGCGTTCAATGTGCTCACGCTGTGGATCTTCGGCCGCGCGCTTGAGCCGCTGTTCGGACGGTTGAGGTTTGCGCTGCTCTTCTTGACCGCCGGGCTCGGCGGCTCGCTCGCGGTCGCACTCATTTCACCGAATATCTGGGTCGTTGGCGCCTCAGGGGCGGTGTTTGGTCTGTTCGGTGCCTGGTTCGTGGTGCTGCGGCGCATGAAGGCCGATATGACGCCGATGCTCGTGCTCATCGGCATCAACGTCGTCGTTGCCTTCCTGAATGAAGGCATTGCCTGGGAGGCGCATTTGGGTGGCCTCGTTGTCGGCGCGCTCTGCGGCTGGCTGATTCTGCGGGATCACGACAAGGCGTTCAAGACCCGCGCGTCAGTGTGGGCGATGATCGCGATTGCAATCGGATGCGTCGTGCTCGCGACGGCCGTGGGCGCGCTGCGCTAGTTGCGTTGCGCCTGGGTCTCGATACGCACTTCGTGCTACTCGACCAACCAAAGTAGGCCTCGTTGGTTGAGTAGGCCGAAGGCCGTATCGAAACCACGGCTCACACAAAGTTATCCACAGCGCTATCCACAGCTGGGGATGAATTACACCGGTGTAACTCCGGCGCTATTTCCAGTTCGTCATCATCAGGAAGCCGACCATGGCCACGCCGATACCGATGAGCAGGTTCCAGTCGCCGAGCACGGCAATTGGCAGACGCGCGCTCGACAGGTAGTAGACGAGAATCCAGATAAGACCGAGCAGCAGGAAGCCGAACATGATCGGCTTGAACCACACCGGGTTGCCCTCGTCGATGTTCTTCGACTTCGGCGTCGAGTAGCGCTGCTGCGCCTTCGTCATTGAATCGGTCTTCGCCTTCTCGGCGGCGGCCTTGGTCTCAGCGCGGGTCGGCTTCTTCGCCGTCGCTTGCTTGCCGCGGGCCTTCGCGGCGATCGCCTTCGAGCGCTCGATGCGCGCCTTTTCAGCGGCCTTCTTGTCAGTGCTCTTGGCAGTGGTCTTCGCGGTGCTCGATTTCAGGGATGCGGCGGGCTTGCGCTTGGTCGCGCCCTTGGCCGTTGTGCGCGTGGTTGCCGCGATCGTCGCAGTGGCGTCGTCTTCAGCCTCGTCGTCGAGATCGCTCTCGTTGTCGTCCTCGACCTCAGCGTCAACGGCTTCATCGTCAAGCTCGTCGTCGCTATCGACGTCGTCCGCTTCGAGCGCAACGTTGTCGTCGTCGACGGTGTCAACCGCATCCGCGTCGTTGAGATCGGCAGTTTCGTCGGCGGCGACCTCGGCGTTCTTGGGCTCGAGATCGTCGGTCGCGTCGTTGAGGGGGGACTCCTTGGGCATGCGCGACAGTCTACCGGCTTACAATGGCGCGCATGACTCATGCGAACCGAGGTGAACGCGGCGCACGCCGCAAGCCGAAGCGGCGACCCAAGGTCACCGTCTCTGGCGTGCTCGGTGAACTCCTCGTCACCCTCGGCGTATTCCTCCTGCTCTTCCTTGGTTGGAAGTACTGGCTCAACGACGTCATCCAGGGCAGTGCCGAGGTCACGGCGAGCCAGACGCTGAGTCAAGAGCTTGGGCAACAACTCGAAACCCTCGCCCCAGTCGAGCTTGACCCGGCGGGCATCCCGGTGCGCCCAATGCCGACGCAGAAAGCCGAACAATTCGCGGTGATCTATGTGCCGGCCTGGGGTGACGACTTCTCGCGGCGTATCGCCACCGACATCGATCGGCCGACCGTGCTCGACCAGAACTTCATTGGCGCGTACATGACCAACGACCCGGTCGGCGCCGTAGGCAACTTTGTTATCGCCGGTCACCGCATCGGTGCTGGCGCCCCGTTCGAGCGGCTCGCCGAGCTCCAATACGGCGACCGGATGTACGTCGAAACCGCCGATGGCTGGTACGTCTACGAGTACCGCTCGGCCGAGTACGTGCTGCCGACCGAAGTCTCGGTGCTCGCGAAGGTGCCCCGTCATCCCGAGTTGCCGGCCACCGAGCGGGTCATGGTGATGATGACCTGTAATCCGCTGTTCTCGGTGGATGAACGCATCATTTCGTATTCAACGCTCGTCGACTTCGTGCCGCGAGCCGATGGTCCGCCTGAAGAGATCGCTGCGGCCTTCGCAGCCCGCGGCGACGGCCAAGACCACGGAGGTGACCTGTAATGTACGGCGCACTTTGGCGGGTACTCCCGGGCCCCTGGCCGGTGAAGCTGTTGCTTCTGCTCATCCTGATTGCGGCAGTGCTGGCCGCGCTCGTGATCTGGGTCTTCCCCTGGGTCGACTCGTTCCTGCCGGGCTTGCTGCTCGAGGGTGATGTGACGATCGGTGCTGGAATTACCGGCTAAGCCTGAATGGCTTCGCAACAACGAAGTGCGGCCCACCTGACCAGGTGGGCCGCACTTCGTTTACCCGGGAGGCGGACTAGCCGTTGCCGTTCCCGTTATTGCCATTGCCGTTGTTGCCGTTATTGCCGCCTGGCGGGTTCGGCATATCGGTCGGCAGATCGACCGTTGGTTCAGGGGTCTCCACGACCTCGTCACCGGAGCAGAACGTCAGTGTGATCTGCGAGCCCTGCGATACCTTGCCCGGCGGAATCGATTGCTCGATGATTGGGTTGCCGTATTCAGCCACACAGCTCGCGTCAGGGTTGCGAATAATCATCAGGCCGAGTCCGCCCGAGATCTCTTCCGCATCGGCGAGCGACATGCCCTCCAGGTCGGGCAAGGTGACCTGGCCGTTCGAGACGAAGAGGTCAACAGCCGAACCGGGTGCTGCCGGACGTCCGATGCCGGGCTCGGTGCGGATGACCTGACCCTCGGGCACCGATGGCGAATCACTCGTGGTGACCGCGCCGAGCGTCAGCCCCGCCTGCTCAAGCGCCGCTCGCGCATCGGCTTCACTCATCCCCTGCACATTCGGCACATTGATTGATGAGGGGCCTGCAGAAACCGTGATCGTCACTGTCGACTGGAAAGCCACCGAGGAGTTTGCTGGCGGGTTCGAGGAAATAACCTGATCAATAGGGATATCAGCGCTTTGCTGGGTCTCCACCTTGGCGACGAGATCTTCCGCCTCGATGGCGGCGATCGCTTCATCCTTGGTGAGGCCAACGACCTGCGGGACGGTCGCCGAGGCATCCGGCAATTGACCATCGCTGGGCAAGAGCGACACCCACACGAGCACGCCGATGATGACTGCGGCGAGGAGTGCCGCTGCGCCCCAGATCCACATGGCCGGTGGGCGGCGCTGTGCGGTCGGTGCGCGGTCGTCGTCGTTGCGCATCGAGTTGAGGGCCGATTCGGTGGCATCGACGGCGCTCGGGCCGGGGCCGAAGAGTTCGGTCGGGGTTTCGTCAACCGGCGCCTGCTGCGTGTACACCGGCATCACGCCGTTGAACGCCGCGAGGAGGTCGTGACGGAACTCGGCTGCCGTCTGATAGCGGTCTTCGCGTCGCTTCGCGAGCGCCTTGAGCACCACGGCGTCAAGCGCGGGCGTCACGGCCGGGTTGATCGAGCTCGGGCGCACCGGCGGTTCGGTGACGTGCTGATAGGCGACGGCAACGGCCGAGTCGCCCTGGAAGGGCACGCGGTCGGTGAGCATCTCGTAGAGCACCACACCGGCCGAGTAGAGGTCGCTGCGGCCGTCGACCTGCTCGCCGCGGGCCTGTTCGGGTGAGAAATAGGATGCGGTGCCCAAGATCGCGGTCGTCTGCGCGATCGTGCCAGCCGTGTCAGAGATCGCGCGGGCAATGCCGAAGTCGGTGACCTTGACCTGGTCTTCACGAGTGACCATGACATTGCCGGGCTTGATGTCGCGGTGCACGACGCCGGCGCGGTGCGAGTACTCGAGTGAGGTGAGTAGGCCCGCCATATAGTGCGAGATCTTCTCGTCGCTGAGGTGCGACTCCGACATGAGGTCGCGCAATTGCACGCCGTCGATGTACTCCATGACGATGTAGGGAATGACGACTTCGAAGCCATCATGGCGCACGAAGGTATCTTCACCAGCGTCAAAGACCCGCACGATGGTCGGATGCGTCATGCGCGCTGCTGCCTGCGCCTCCTGGCGGAAGCGGGAGCGGAACTCAGTCTCGGAGGCGAGGTTGGTGTGGAGCAGCTTGACGGCAACGCGGCGACCGAGTCGCTCATCCGTTGCGCCATAGACCTCCGCCATGCCACCTCGACCAATGCGCCGACCGATGGTGTATCGGCCGGCGAGCGTGCGCTCGCCTTGCATCACGAGGTGGACTCCTTCAGGGGTTGGGACTTCAGCAGACCCGCGTGCCTAGTGTGTCGCAGGTTGCATAAGTGACCATCGTAGCCATCGACCGGCCAGCCTTCATCGTTCGCAAGTCACGATTGATGTCATCATCTAGCCGTTCGGCGGTTGTGAATTGCCAGGCGGGTTGCCGTTGCCCGGGTTCGGATCGACGGGCTGACCCGATGGCGGTGTCGTGGGCGGGGGCGCCGGAATGTCAACCGTGTTCTGCGGCGAGAAGCCAGTGCCAACACCGTTACAGATCGCCTGATACGCGACGGTCACCGAAGTGGCACCCTCGTCAGCAACCAGGCCGGTGATCGTGCCACTGATGACGCCGGGGTTGTTCGCACCCGTCACCTGCAGTTCGTACCCACCAAACGCCTGACCATCGGGGCAGGTGTAGGGCGACCAGCTTGCCGTCACCGAGCGACCACCATCAAAGGCAAGCGAGGGCTGGGTGGTCGGTGCCTCGGCAGGAGCCTGCGGACCGTAGACCGTGAGCTCAACCTGCGAACCCTTGCGCACATTGCCGGTCGGGTTCACGTTCGTCACCTGACCCACCTGGTCGGCGCGGCTCGCGGCCGAACCCTCGGTGCGCACCGGCGTGAGACCGAGATCACGCAAGCGGTTGGCTGCGGTCTCGTAGTCGAGACCGATGAAGTCCTGCGCGTTAATGGCGACCGAATCGCTCGTGGGCGTTGGTGTGGGCGTGGGGGTGGGCGTCGCCGTGGTCGTTGTCGGTGCTGCCGTCGTCTCGGCCGGTCCGCCCTGGTTGAGCATCGCGAACCCGAACAGAGCCAGTGCCAGCGCAAGCAACACGATGGCTGCGATAAGAATCCACCGCCACGCACCCGACTTCTTCTCTTCCTCATCCTCGGTCTTGCGCAATTCAGCCCGAGTGGCGGGTGCGACAGCAGCTGCGGGCGCAGCGGTGCCGCCAAGGAGAGTGTCGAAGTCGTTGTCAGATTTTGGGTCGTCACGCACCGACTCTGCGCGCGTTGGTTGCAAGAGCTCGGTGCGGTCAAGGGGCGCAGTGGCCGTCGGTACTTCAGCCCCGGCGAGCACCGCTGGAACCGCCTGTGCCGCGCGAGCGGTGTCCCCGACCTTGAGCGCGCGGGCGGCGCGGGCGAACGCCTCCGCCGATTCCGGACGATCCTTCGGATCTTTCGCGATCGCGGCGAGTACGAGATTGCGCACCGGTTCGGGCACAGTGACCGGCAGTGCAGGCGGAGCATCGTTGATGTGTGCCATGGCGATCGCGACCTGTGATTCGCCGGTGAACGGGCGGCGGCCAGCCAGGCACTCGTAGGCAACGATGCCGAGCGAGTAAATATCGGTCGAGGGTGTGGCCGGATGCCCGGAGGCTTGCTCGGGGGAGAGGTACTGTACCGTCCCCATCACCTGGCCGGTGGCCGTGAGTGGCACCTGGTCAGCGATGCGGGCGATACCGAAGTCGGTGATCTTCACCCGGTTGTCGGGGGTGATGAGGAGGTTCCCAGGCTTGATGTCGCGGTGCACCAGGCCCGCCTTGTGCGCCGCGGCGAGGGCGGATGCGGTCTGCGCGACGATGTCCATCACCCGGTCGCCGGGGAGCACGCGTTCGCGCTCGATGATGGTGGACAGCGCCTCACCGGGAACGAGTTCCATGACGAGATAGGCCGAGCCGTCTTCCTCGCCGTAGTCATAGACGTTCGCAATGCCCTCGTGGTTGACGAGTGCAGCGTGTCTGGCCTCGGCGCGGAATCGCTCGAGGAAGCCGGGGTCGCCCATGTACTCGTCTTTGAGAATTTTGATCGCAACTTGGCGTCCGATCACGAGGTCGGTTGCTTCCCAAACCTCGCCCATGCCGCCAATGGCGATGCGGTTACCGAGCTGGTATCGGCTACCGAACGTGACTCCCTGCCCAGGCCTCATACCTCAAGCACCGCCTTAATCACTTGCTGTCCAATCGTAGCGGCGAGTCCGTTACCGGTGCCGCTTTGCCCCATGCCGCCGCCGTCCTCGAGGACAACTGCGACGGCGACTTCTTGTCCGTCAACTTCGGCGAACCCGGTGAACCACAGCGAGTACGGCTCGCCATCGCCGTTTTCGGCCGTGCCGGTCTTGCCGGCGACAGCTACACCATTGATCTGCGCGTTCGTGGCGACACCGTGATCGACGCTACCCTGCATCATCGACTGCAGGGCAGTTGCGGTTGCATCCGAAATCGGTGCACCAAACTCGGTTGCCTTCGGCGATGCGAGCACCTGCAGTGAGGGCGTGAGCACCTGCTTCACCAGGTTCGGCTGCATCATCGTGCCGCCGTTCGAAATCGCGGCCGACACGAGCGCCATCTGCAGCGGGGTCGTGCGCACATCGAACTGGCCGAAGCCGGTGAGTGCGGTCTGGGCGTTGTCGAGCTTCTCTTCTGGGTAGACGCTTGCGGTGGATGACATTGGCACGTTGAACGCCTGGTTGAAACCGAAGGCCTCGGCCATTTCGCGCAGCTTCGCGTCGCCAAGCTGCACGGCGAGCTGCGCGAACGGGATGTTGCACGACTGCTCGAGTGCCATGCGCAGGGTGGTGGTGTCGCCATCACCACATTTGGCGCCGTGGTTCGGGTTGTAGATCACATGTGACGAACCGGGAAGCTGCCACTCGTTCGGGTTCGGCAGCGCGCCGTCGGGCGTGGCGATGCCGGCCTCGAGCGCGGCGGCGGCAACGATGACCTTGAACACTGAACCGGGCGGGTTGAGATCGCCACCGATGCCACGATTGAACAGCGGATTTGAGGGGTTTTCGAGCAGCGCGTTGTAGTTCGCGATGACCTGCTCGTCGTCGTGCATCGCCAGCGTGTTGGGGTCGTACGTCGGCGTCGACACCATGGCGAGAATCGCACCGGTCTTGGGGTCGATGGCGACGACGGCCCCGCGCTGGTCGCCCAGTGCATCCATCGCCGACTGCTGCGCTGCCGGGTTGATCGTGAGTTCGACCGCGGCACCAGCCGGAGTCTCACCGGTGAACAGACGCTGCAGACTCGTGAAGAACTGCGAATCTGACTTGCCGCTGAGTTCGGCGTTCATTGCCTGCTCGATACCGGTGGCGCCCTGGTTGGCCGAGTAATAGCCGGTGACTGCCGAGTAGAGCGGGCCATTCGCGTACACACGCTGGTACATGTACTCGGTGCCGTCGGGCGTCGAGTACGCAATCGGCACTCCATCAACGAGGATGGGGCCGCGCTGCACCTGGTAGCTCGCGAGGAGCGTGCGCGTGTTGCGATCATCCTGGGCGAGCGATTGCGCCTGGAAGACCTGGATGTAGGTCGACGAACCAAAGAGCGCCAGGAACATCACGAGGACGAAGATCCCGACGAGTCGAATATTGCGGCTCATGCGCGGGCTCCCTTCGGAGTACTGCCGGCAGCCTCAGTGCGGATCGTGTCAGACAAGCGCAGCAGGATCGCCACGATGATCCAGTTCGCGAGCAAGCTCGAACCACCAGCCGCGAGGAAGGGGGTCGTGAGGCCCGTGAGTGGAATCACCCGAGTGACACCACCGACAACGATGAACACCTGAATGGCCACGATGAAGGCGAGACCGGTCGCGAGCAGGCGACCAAAATCATCCCCACCCTCGTGACCAATGCGCAGGCCGCGCGCCACGAAGATGAGGTAGAGCGCGAGAATCGCGAACAGGCCCGCGAGACCAAGCTCTTCGCCGAGTGCCGCGACGATGAAATCGCTCTCGGCAAGCGGGGTGATGTCAGGGCGACCGTGGCCGAGACCCGTGCCAATGAGCCCGCCATTGCCGATGCCGAAGAGCCCCTGGACGAGCTGATAGCTACCGCCCTCGGCGTCGTAGAGCGCCGGGTCGAGCGGATTGAGCCAGGCCTGGATGCGGAAGTGCACATAGCTCCAGCTCAGCGCGAGGATCGTGCCGCCGCCAACGAAGAGCAAGAGGCCAATAATCACCCAAGACAGGCGACCCGTCGCAACGAAGATCATCACGAGGAAGAGGCCGTAGTAGAGGAGCGAGGTACCGAGATCGCGCTGCAAGACGAGAATCGCCATACAGATCGCCCAGACGA
This sequence comes from Gulosibacter macacae, assembly GCF_003865375.1. GTDB lineage: Bacteria > Actinomycetota > Actinomycetes > Actinomycetales > Microbacteriaceae > Gulosibacter > Gulosibacter macacae. The sequence continues at coordinate 16,204 of NZ_RQVS01000006.1, forward strand.
CGATGATCGGGCCGAGGTCGCGCATGCGCGGCAGCCGCATCCCAAGGAAACGGCGCGAGACCATCGAGAGTGAGTCGCGGGCGGTCACGAGGTAGCCAGCAAAGAAGATCGCCAGTGCGATCTTCGCGATCTCACCGGGCTGGAAGTTGAACGGCCCCACCGAGATCCACACGCGCGCGTTCGCCTCGCTCACACCGAGACCCGGGATGAGTGGCAGGAGCAGCAGCACGAGGGCTGTGAGGCCGAAGAGGTAGGTGTAACGCTGCAAGAGGCGGTGATTACGCAGGAACACGAGCACGACCGTCGCGATCACGACCGCGAGGCCCGTGTAGATGATCTGCGCCATCGACGAGTTGAGGACGAGCTCTTCAGTACGCGAATCGGCAAGGTCGAGGCGATAAATCATCGCGATGCCGATGCCATTGATCGTGGTGGCGATCGGCAGCAGGAACGGGTCGGCCTTCGGGGCACGGAAGCGCAGCACCATGTGCATCGCGAGGGTGAGCGCGGCGACGGCACCGGCGAGCACGAGCACGCGCGTGTCGAACTTGCCGGTCACGCCGAGCTGCACCTGCAGGAGCGCAGCCAGCACGATCACATAGGCGAACAGCAGGAAGCCGAGTTCCATATTGCGCAGGCCCTGCGGCCGCTCGCGACGGCGGGCGGGGGTGGCAGTAGGGCGGCTGTCAAGGTTGGTTTGCTGCATCACGCAACCTCTCCACGAGCGCCTGGGCGTCCTCGAGTGACGAGAACGGGATGGTCGAACGCACCTGCATGTGCTGGTAGGCCGGCAGGGAGTCGACCGATACATCCGTGGGTTGCACCACGTGGCTGAGCTCGATTGGTCCGAGCGTTGCCTTCACACCCTGGTAGATCGCCACGTGATCGTCAGCGATGCCGACGTAGTACTGCTGCTGCGTCCAGTTGTAGGCAAGCGCTGAGGTGCCGCCAATGAGACCGAGCATGAGCAGGATGGTCGTGGCCCAGCTGAAGCGGCGCCAGCGGCGGCGGCGCTTCTCTTCGGCGATGAGTTGTTCGAGAAACTCATCGCTCGGGGCCACGAACTCTTCGTTCTCGGGTCGCTGTGCGAGCCGGCGCCGCGATTGCAGCACATCGGGAACGATGCGCTTGATGCGGCGGCGCGGGGCTCGCGAGGTGTAACGCAGCGGGTTGGATGCGGCGCCAACGATCTTCGGGCGAATCGGCTCGAGGACGGTGTCGCCAATTTCGAGCACCACGACGGTGACGTTGTCGGGTGCGCCATTGTCGAGGGCAAGTTGCACGAGGTCGTCGCCGACTTCGCGAGACGATTCGACCGTGCGAGCGAGCACCTCGGCCATCGCCTCTTCTTCGACATAGCTCGACAGGCCATCCGAGCAGAGCAACCAGCGGTCACCGGCGACCGCAGGTGCGACATAGGTGTCGACATCGGGGTCGGTTTCGACATCGCCGAGCACGCGCATGAGCACCGAGCGACGCGGATGCACGAGCGCTTCTTCGGGCGTGATGCGGCCGGCGTCGACGAGGCGCTGCACGAAGGTGTGGTCGATGGTGAACTGCATGAGTTCACCCTGGTGAAAGCGGTAGACGCGCGAGTCGCCGATGTGGCCGATGACGAGATCGTCGCCGACGAGTGTGATGAGGTCGGCGGTGGTGCCCATGCCCTTGAGTTCGGCGTGCTCAGCGACGGCTTCAATGACGAGCTCATTGGCCTCGTGGAGGAGCTTTTCGAGGCCGACCTTCGCGTCGTTCACCGTGGCGAACTGCTGCTCGTTCTCGGCGAGGTACTTCACGACGATCGAGGAGGCGACATCGCCACCGGCGTGGCCGCCCATACCGTCCGCGACACCGTGGATGTGATTGCCGATGAAGCCGGAGTCCTGGTTGTTTGACCGGACTCGGCCCACGTGCGACACCGCACCCGCGCGAACGAACGTCGTCATATCACTGCAGCTCGAAGGTGGTCGTACCAATTCGAACTGACTTGCCAGGGCCGAGCGCGGTGGGCTGGCTTACCCGCTCGCCGTTGACATAGGTGCCGTTGGTTGAGTCGAGGTCTTGCACCATCCACTGGCCGTTCCAATTGAGCAGGCGCGCGTGGCGGGTGGAGGTGTAGTCGTCTTGGATGACGAGATCGGCATCGCGGGCGCGGCCGATCGAGATGGGTTCGCCGCGCAGTTCGAGTTCGTGGCCGCGCTTGGGGCCCGAGGTAATGACGAGCTTCTGCAGCTGCGGGGCCTGGTTACCGACCGGGTTGCCGCTCGATTGCGGGGATGATTGCTGGGATGCAGGCTGCGGCGCTGCCGACTGCGGGGCTGCAGCTGGGGGTGCGGCGTTCGCTGAGACCGGTGCAGGTGCATCCTGTTTAGCAGCGGCGAAAGTCTGCTGGCGCGATTGCTCCATCGCCTTCTGATAGTCCTTCGAGCGCGAGCCGAAGAGGTCACTGCGCAGGGCATAGATGATCGAGAACACGAAAATCCACATCATCGCCAGGAACACCAGGCGAATGACGAGCATCGTAAGTTCACCGCTCATCGCAGTCCTCCCGGTCGCTGCAGGAATCCGGTGTCATCGCCCGGCGCTGCCTGCGGGACGACCTTGAAGAGCAATTGGGTGCGGCCGATCTCGACGAGGGAGTCGGGGGCGAGTGCCGAGTGGGCGACGCGGCGGCCATTGAGCTTCGTGCCGTTCGTTGACCCGAGATCGCGGATGCCGGCGCGCTGGCCGTCCCACACGACTTCAGCGTGGCGACGCGAGGCGCCGGTGTCATCGATGGTGATGTCCGCATCCGCGCCGCGGCCGATGGTGTTCGCGCCCACGCGCAATGGGATGCGGTTCCCGCCGACTTCGAGCACTGGGGTCCAGAGCACACGCCCTTCAACCGAGCGCGATTCGATGCGCAACTGGCCCTCGCCGAGGGTGTCGTCTTCGAGGAGCTTGATCGACAGGCCGCCAGCGAATTGATAGTGCTGGTGCGCGGCGTGCTGTTCGACCTCATCCATGAGTGAATCGCGCAGCGACGAACCAAGGCTTGCGAGTCGGTCGTAGTCGGCCGGGGCCACCACGATGTGGAAGCGGTTGGGCACGAGCACGCGGTCGCGCGATACGATCGACGCCTTGGTGTCGATTTCGCGCTTGAGCGCGGAAACGATCTCGACCGGTTGCAGTCCCGACTTGAACGTCTTCGCGAACGCACCATTGAAGGCGCGCTCGAGTCCGCGCTCTACCTTGTCGAGAAATCCCACGTGTGTCTCCAGTCGGCTCACCCTCTCTTGGCGGTGGGCCGACACTGTTCGGTCGGTCCGATTCTTGCGGGCGCGAGCGGTTGCCCGACCCTGGTCATCGTTGGAAGTGTAGTCAACCCTGCTTGGATGCACGGCATTCATTGTTTTTTGGCTCGCGTTCGCGCAACGTTCACGATGGTGCTAACGTAGACCGGCGCGCGCGAGTGGCGGAATAGGCAGACGCGCACGGTTCAGGTCCGTGTGCCCGTGAGGGCGTGGGGGTTCAACTCCCCCCTCGCGCACCAAATCGCAGGTCCCGCATCCAATTATTAGGATGCGGGACCTTTGCGTTGGTGGCGGCTGGCCCAAAGTCGTGCGGCGCTTGGGAATCAACTGGCGAGTACGTGCGTTTGCATCGACATGAAGAAGTTTGGCTTTCTCTCGTTCGGTCACTACGCCGATGTCCCCGGGTCGCGCGTGCGCACCGCCGCCGACATGCTCCGTCAGAGCATCGACCTCGCGGTTGCCGCCGAAGAGGCTGGTATCGACGGCGCCTACTTCCGCGTGCACCACTTTGCGCGCCAAGCCGCCTCGCCGATTCCGCTACTCGCCGCCATCGGTGCGCGCACCTCGCGCATTGAGATGGGTACCGGCGTAATTGACATGCGCTACGAGCAGTCGGCGCAGCTTGCCGAGCAGGCGAGCGCCGTTGACTTGATTTCAGGCGGGGAGCGCCTGCAACTCGGTATCTCGCGCGGTTCACCCGAACCGGCGCTGCGAGGCTGGGAGTCGTTTGAACGCATCCCCGGTCCTGGCGAGAACGCGATTGATATGGCGCGTCGCCAGGCGCTTGAACTATTGCGCGCGCTCGAGGGCGAGGGAATCGCACCCGCCGACCCTGAGCAGGCGCACGACCGAGCTGTGCTCACACCCGAGGGCAAGCTGCGCATCGAACCGCGCAGCGAGTCACTTCGTCAGCGCATCTGGTGGGGTGCTGGTTCGCGCTCGACCGCGCTGTGGGCTGCCGAGCACGGCTTCAATCTGCAATCGTCGACGCTTTTGCTTGAAGACGACGGTCGCGAACTCGGCGATCTGCAGGCCGAGCAAATTGAGCAATACCGTGACGCTTGGCGCGAGGCCGGCTGGGATTGGGAACCGCGCGTGAGTGTTTCGCGCAGCATCATCCCGATCGTCGACGAGGAGTCGGAGCGCTACTTCGGTATTCGCGCCCAGGCCGAGCGTCGCGACCAGGTCGGCGTGATCGACGGTGTGCTCGCGCGCTTTGGCCGCAGCTACATCGGTTCGCCCGACCAGATCGTCGAAGAACTGCGCCAGGATGCGGCGGTCATGGCCGCCGACACGGTGCTCGTGACGGTGCCAAACATGCTCGGCGTGGAGTTCAATGCGCGGCTGTTTGAGTCACTCGCGAAGGACGTCAAGCCACAGCTCGGCTAGCGCTTGCGGTGCATAGGGTCCCAGTTCACGCGGCTGCGTGGGCTGGGGCCCTTCTTGTATTCGACAGCGTGATTTCTTGGCAAGGTGCATTTTTTCGGGCGCGGGGTTGCGCTTGCGCCGGGTGATACGCCAAGTTAGGTAAGGCTTACCTAACTTCGGTGATTCCCACCGTGAGCCTGACTGAAAGTTCCACCATGCGCTCTCTTCGATCGGCGGCACTGCTCGCGATCGCCCTTGCCCTCACCATCACCGGATGCACCGCGTCGCCGGGCAGCCCCGACGCCACCAGCGGCGCATCCGAGCGAGACAGTGCTACCTTCCCGATCACGATCGAACACGCCCTCGGTTCCACCACCGTTGAGACCAAGCCCGAGCGCGTCGCCACGGTCGCCTGGGCCAACCAAGAAGTGCCCCTCGCGCTTGGCATCGTTCCCGTCGGCATGAGCAAGGTCACCTGGGGAGACGACGATGGTGACGGCGTGCTGCCATGGGTCGAGGACAAACTCACTGAGCTCGGCGCTGAAACTCCGGTGCTCTTCGACGATGCAACCGGCATCGACTTTGAAGCAGTCGCCAACACGAACCCCGATGTGATTCTCGCCGCGTACTCCGGTCTCACGCAGGATGAGTACAACACGCTCTCAAAGATCGCTCCGGTCGTGGCCTACCCGGGCGTCGCTTGGGGCACCTCGGTCGATGACATGATCACGCTCAACGCCACCGCCCTCGGACTCGCGAGCGAGGGAGAGACGCTACGACAGCAATTGCATGACCAAGCCACGGCTGCACTCGACAAGCACTCAGTGTTGCAAGACAAGCGCATCCTCTTCGTTGTGATCGACCTGAGTGACCTGAGCCAGATCAGCCTCTATAGCGCCCACGACACCCGCCCTGGTTTCTTCAAGGACCTCGGCCTGCCGCTGCCAGCTGAGGTGGAGCGCGTGACCGCGCAAACGAGTGAGTTCTATTCGACGGTGAGCGCTGAGGCGGCCGATGTCTTCAACGATGTCGACCTCATCGTCACCTACGGCGATGACTCGCTACTCCCGACTCTGCAGGCCGACCCGCTGCTGTCGAAGATTCCCGCGGTCGCGAACGGGCACGTCGCTGTGCTGCCGAACGAAACGCCACTCGCTGCCAGCGCGAACCCCTCGCCGCTGTCGATTCCGGCCACCCTCAACGACTACTTCGCGCTGCTTGCCGCACCGCTGTCGAAGTGACAATCATGCGCAGGCCGGTCGTCGCGATTCACCCCGCGGCGACCGCGCCGACGACTCGTAGCCCGGATGACCGAGTGCAGGCACCGTCACCGATCGCCGCGCGGCGATCAGCAGCCGCCCTCGCGATTCCCGCGCTCCTCGTCGTGCTCGGGATGCTCGTGCTCGCCTCCTTCGTCTTCGGCGTTCGGGATGTGACGTTCGGCGACGTCATCGCCGGGATGCAGGGCCAGACCGACACGATTGCCGAGGCTGCCGTCGCCGCCCGCGTTCCGCGCACCATCCTCGGAGTGCTCGCGGGCGCCGCGCTCGCAATCTCGGGCGCGGTCATGCAGGGCATCACCCGAAATCCCATTGCCGATCCGGGGATCCTCGGCGTCACCTCGGGCGCAGCGTTCGCGGTCGTGCTCGGGCTCGCCGCCTTTGGCCTGACAAGTTCGTGGGGCTTTATCGGCATGGCGATCATCGGCGCGGCCGGTGCCGCCGCCTTCGTCTACGGAGTTGGCTCGCTCGGGCCCGATGGGGCGACCCCGCTCAAGCTCGCGCTTGCGGGGGCCGCGGTCACCGCCGCGCTTACCTCGCTCGTGGCCGCCGTGCTCTTGCCGCGCGCCGACCTCATGCAGGGCTTTCAGTCGTGGCAGATCGGTGGGCTCGGCGGCGCCGATTGGTCGAAGCTCGCTGCGTTGGCTCCCATCATCGTGCTGGGCCTGGCCATCTGTCTCTCGGGTGCGGGCGGGCTCAATGCCCTCTCGCTCGGCGACGACGTGGCGGTGAGCCTGGGCGTGCAGGTCACCCGCACTCGGCTCATCGCGGCAACTGGCGCGGTCATCCTTGCCGGCGCGGTGACGGCGATCGCCGGTCCCATCGCCTTTGTCGGCCTGGTCGTACCGCACCTTTGCCGCATCCTCGCCGGTGCCGACTACCGCTGGTTACTGCCGCTGTCGGGGATCGCCGGGGCGATCCCCCTGCTCGCGAGCGATGTGATCGGACGGCTCGTCGCTCCGGCGAACCAAGAGATCCAGGTGGGCATCGTCACCGCGCTCATTGGCGCGCCGGTGTTCATCTGGGTGGTACGCAAGCGATCGGTGCGGGCGCTATGAGTCTGCAGACTGAGTCGAGCACCACGCCACTGCCCGACAGCATCCTGCGCCTGCACCACGCGCGCAATCAACACCAGTTGCGCACCACCGCCGGCCTCGCCGCAGTCGTGACTGGGCTCGTGCTCCTCACCCTCATGACCGGCGAGCGATGGTACGGCCTCGACACCGTGCTGGCGGTGCTAAGCGGCGACCAGATTCCCGGCGCTTCATTCACGATCGGCGAACTGCGGCTCCCGCGGGTTGTGCTCGGCGTGCTCGCTGGTGCGGCCTTCGGACTGGCCGGTGTCATCTATCAAACGCTGCTCCGCAATAGCCTCGCCTCACCCGACATCATCGGCGTGAGTGGTGGTGCGAGCGCTGCGGCCGTGTTCGCGCTCGTGGTGCTCAATTGGAGTGGGACGGCGGTTTCGCTCCTCGCGCTCGCGGGCGCCGTCGCCACCGCGCTTGCCGCCTACTTCCTCGCGGCGCGCGGTGGAGTCGTGCCGACTCGAATCATCCTGATCGGTCTGGGCCTTGCCGCGATGCTGCAAAGCGTCATCGCCTATCTCCTCTCGCGGGCACCGCAATGGGACATTCAATCGGCGCTGCAGTGGATGACCGGCAGCCTCAACGCCGCCGCGTGGGATCGCATCGGGCCGCTCGCCCTCGTCACTGCCGTGCTCATTCCGCTGCTCCTGGCTCGTGGCAATGATCTTGGGATGCTTCGCCTCGGTGACGACACCGCCACCGCACTCGGGGTGCGCACCAACTCGACCCGCCTCATCCTGTTACTCGGCGCGACCGTGCTCCTCGCCACCGCCACGGCCGCCACCGGACCAATCGCCTTCGTCGCCTTCATGGCCGGGCCGATTGCTGGGCGCATCACGGTGCCCGGGAGCAATCTGCTCGTGCCCGCGATGCTCGTCGGTGCCGCGCTCGTACTTGGCGGCGATCTCGTTGGCCAGGTTGTCTTGCCCGACCGCATGCCGGTCGGCGTCGTCACCGGCGCCATTGGCGCACCATTCCTACTCGCACTGCTCGTGCGTGCACAACGACAGGGGAACCTGCGATGACTCAATCACACCGCCTCGCGGCCGAACAGCTCGAACTCGGGTACGGAACGCAGCGCATCATTAGCGAGCTCGATCTGCAGATCAGCGACGGCAAGATCACCGTGATCGTCGGCGCAAATGGATGCGGTAAGTCGACCCTCCTGCGCGCGCTCGCCCGCCTCCTGCCGCCGCAAGCGGGCCAGGTGTTGCTCGATGGCGAGCCAATTCAGCAGCAGGCGACCCGAGAGGTGGCGCGCAAGCTGAGCCTGCTGCCGCAATCACCGATCGCGCCCGAGGGGATTACCGTGGCCGATCTCGTCGGCCGGGGGCGGCATCCACATCACTCGGCGTTTGCCCGGTTCAGCCGCCACGATGCGGAGGTCGTGGCGCAGGCGCTCGCGGCGACCGGCATCGTCGATCTTGCTGAGCGCAGTATCGATGAGCTCTCGGGCGGCCAGCGCCAACGCGTCTGGATCGCCATGGCAATCGCCCAGCAGACCGAGCTGCTGCTACTCGATGAGCCGACCACCTACCTCGATATTGCGCATCAGATCGAGGTGCTCGACCTCGTCACCGATCTGAGCCGCACACGCGGCACGACCGTGGTCATGGTGCTGCACGATCTCAACCTCGCGGCCCGCTACGCCGATGAACTTGTCGCCATGAAGGGTGGCCGTGTGGTGGCGGCGGGTCCTCCCGAAGAGTTGCTCACCGCTGAGCTGGTTGAGCAGGTGTTCGGCCTCCGCAACGAAATCCTGATGGATCCGGTTTCTGGCCGACCCATCGTCACCCCGATTGGAAGGCACCATGACCGCAGTCTTGAATACCACCGCTGAACTCGGCACCCCCTATCTCCTTGCGCGGGCGACCGTGCTGGACGTGGCGCGGGTGTCGCCGAACTTCATCCGCATCCGATTTGGCGGTGAAGAGCTTGGCGAGATCGGCACGCTCGGGGATGTGGCCGATGTGCGCATCAAGCTCGTGTTTCCGCCTGACTCCGGAGTGCTGCCAGAGATCGATCGGGCCGGCGATTGGTGGGAGGCGTTTCTCGCCGTGCCCGAGGCGGACCGCGGCTCGGTGCGCACCTACTCGATTCGCGAGCTCATCGTGGGCGAGCGCGGCACCGAGGTTGTTGTTGACTTCGTGCGGCATCTCGCGCCTGGTTTGAGCGGACCGGCCTCGCGCTGGGCGGCGGCGGCGCGCGTGGGAGATGAGGTGTATCTCGTGGGGCCACGACGGGGGCATGCGGATCGTCCGGGCATTGAGTACGCCCCGGGCGGTGCGGCTGAGGTGGTGCTTGTGGGCGATGAAACTGCGGCGCCAGCGATCGCGCGCATTCTCGAGGATGCCCCGCCTGAGCTACGCGGGGCCGCGTTCATTGAGGTGCCCGAAGCGGCTGATGAACTCGAGATTGCGGCACCGGTCGGGGTTTCGGTGAGCTGGATTGCGCGGGACCGCGAGGAGCACGGAGTGCGGCTCATCACGGTGGTGCTTGACTATCTCGAGACGCCGGCTCCGGCGGAGGTGCGGGTGCGTGACCTCGAAGGCGAGGACCTCGTGTGGGAGACGCCGATGTTCTCGCAATCGGGCGAGCAATTGCCGGAGCCGAGTGGTGAGCTGGCTAGCGGCGCGCGCTACTTCTGGATCGCCGGTGAGAGTGCGGTGGTGACGACGCTGCGCCGCCAACTCGTGAAGGGCCTCGGCATCGACCGCACGTCAGTGGCCTTCATGGGGTACTGGCGCCGCGGCGTGGCCATGCGCGGCTAGTGGGTCGGCCCGCAAGTGACCCTCTCGTGGTCAAGTGACCCACCCATGGGTGGGGGAGTTTGCCACGAGAGGGTCACTTGCGACGGTGCGCGACCACCTCGCGGCGGGAGGCATCGATGCGGCGGGTGAGGCCGCGCTGGTCGAGTAATTCGAGGAGCGGCACGGCCACACGTCTGGTGGTGCCGAGCGCCTGCCGCGCCTCGCTCAGCGTGAATGGTTGCGGCAGGGTCGCCAGGATGCTCGCCGCTCGGGCAGGTGCCGAAGGCAGGAGCACGAGTCCCTCATCAATGCGCAAGAGTCGCCCGACTCGTTCGGCGGCAGCGAGTTCCTTCGCGCCGAGCCGGAGCGCCTTGAGGTCGTCGGCCTCGGGTGCGAGGAACGGCTTGGTGGCAAGCGTCGCCTCGAGCTTCGCGATACTCGCTTCGGCCGGGCCGAGATCGGCCTTCTGTCCAGGCACACGGATGCGGCCAGCCTCGGCCTCGAGGCGCGCGAGCTTCACGACGGCGCCAAGGAGTGCCGCATCCGGCAGCTTGAGTGCGTCGATCGCGGCATCTCGCGTGAGGCCGGGCGACAGAGCATCGCGCTTGGCATCGGCAGCAACCGCCGCACGCAATCGCTGTGCCCACTCGGTGAACTGCGGTTTCGTGACAAGCCAGGGCCCCATGCGGATGAGGTCACCCGCCGCCGCTTCGGGCAGGGCAATGCCGAGCTGCTCCAAATGCGACGCGAGCATGGCGCCGCGCCGGGACACCTCAACCTCAGCCGAGCCCATTGGCGACATCGTCGCAAGCACGTCGGCACGCTTCGCGCCCGACCCACGACGTCGCAGCTGCGGCGGATCGACATCGAGCAATTGCACGCCGCCCATCACCGAGTGACTCCCCGGGTCGCGCAACACCATGCGATCGCCCACCCGCAATGGCAGCTCGCGACTCAGCTGCAATCGCGCGTGATCGGCACCAAATGGCCGCACGACCGCGGGCACGGCGGCGGTGCCCACATGCACCACGATCTCGCGCGGCACCTCGTCGAGGGCGAGCCCGCTCACGCGCCGCGCATCCACGAGCGAGGTCTGCCACCACGCACCGGGCGTGACGAGTGCATCGCCGCGCTGCACGGCATCCACCGACACCCCGCGCAAGTTGAGTGCGACGCGACTCACCCCGGCGACGTGGTCGACGCTCGCACCGCGCGATTGCACACTCCGTACCTCGACGCGGTCGGTGCGCTGCGCACCAGCCACAGCAAACGCATCCCCGCGGGCGACGGCGCCATCGGCGAGGGTGCCGGTGACGACGGTGCCGGCACCAGAGATCGAGAACGACCGGTCGATCCACAGGCGCATCGGGGCATCGGGATGCGGCGGGGGCACGGTCGCGAGGGCGGTGTCGAGAGCTTGGCGCAGCGCATCCAGCCCCTCGCCGGTGCGCGCGGAGACGGGCACAATCGTGGCGTTCGCCAGCTCGGTGGCGGCGAGGCGATCACGCACTTCGGCAGTGACTCCAGCGACCCCATCCGGTGCGAGGTCGATGCGCGTGAGTGCGACGACGCCGTGGCGAATGCCGAGTGACGCGGCCGCGGCGAGGTGGTCGGTTGATTGTTGTTGCCAGCCCTGATCGGCGGCGACGACGAAGAGCACGACCGGAGCCGGACCGAGGCCCGCGAGCATATTGCCGAGAAAGCGCTCGTGACCGGGTACATCGACAAAGGCGACCTCGCGCCCCGAGGGGAGTTCGGTCCAGGCGAAGCCGAGGTCGATGGTGAGGCCGCGCCGCTGCTCTTCGGCCCAGCGATCGGGTTCGATGCCGGTGAGCGCGCGCACGAGGGTCGATTTGCCGTGGTCGACGTGACCCGAGGTAGCGATGACGAAGCTGGTCATGCGCACTCGGCAGCGCGCAGGGCAGCGATGATGGCGGTCGCGAGGGCGGCATCGTCGTGTGCGGGCACACAACGAAGGTCGACGAGGCAGCGATCGGCGTGGATGCGGGGGAGCACCGCCGGGGTGCCGGTGCGTAGGCGCGCGGCAGCATCAAGCGGTAGTGCGAGCGCCCAGCCGGCGAGCGGCACGCCGACTCCGCCGCCACCGCCGACGCGGCCGTCGTGGGGGATGACCTCGATCGCGGATGCGGTGCTTGCCTCGCTGCGCGTGTCTGTCGAGTCTTGGCTCGGTGCTTTCTCGCTGGCGGACGCGGCGATCGCGCCAGCGGTTGCGCCATCAGTAACGCCTGGTCGGGTCGCGGTAGCGAGGCCGTTCGCCACCCGCTCGGCGAGCTCGCGAGTGCGGGCGAGCAACGCATCCGAGTCGGCATGCAGCGCCTCGCGCACCGGCGAGGTGCCCGCCGAAACCGTGGCCTCGAGTGCCGCGAGGGCGAGCTTGTCGGCACGCACCGCACGAGCAAGCGGATGCCGGGCGATCTGCGCGATCAGCTCGCTGCGGCCAAGCAGGATGCCCGACTGCGGACCGCCGAGCAGCTTGTCGCCGCTCGCAATCACGACGTCGGCGCCGGCGCGCAGGGCGCTCGCGGCATCGGGTTCGTCGGGGAGGAGTGGGTCAGGTTCGAGGAGTCCGGAGCCGAGGTCAGCGATGAGTGGCACGCCACGCTCGCGGCAAAGTGTGGCGAGCTCGGTGACCGTCGCCTCGGCGGTGAACCCCTCGACGCGGTAGTTGCTCGGATGAATTTTGAGCACGCATCCGGTTTTGTCACTCAGCGCCGCTTTGTAGTCGTCGAGGTGCGTGCGATTCGTCGTGCCCACCTCACGGATGCGGGCACCGGTTGAGGCAATGAGGTCGCTGAGCCGGAACCCCGCACCAATCTCGATGAACTCGCCGCGGCTCATGAGCACCTCGCGGCCGCCGGTCGGCGCGGTGCCAGCAAGTGTGGTCGTCGCGAGTACGAGTGCGGCCGCGGCGTTGTTGACGATGAGCGCATCTTCAGCGTCGGGGCAGGCGGCCAGGAGGGCGGCTCGGGCACCGGTGCCGCGGCGCGAACGCGTGCCCGAGGCGAGGTCGAGTTCGAGATCGACGTAGCCAGCCGCATCCACGACAGCATCGACCGCCGCCGGCGAGAGCGGCGCGCGGCCAATGTTTGTGTGCACGATCACGCCGGTTGCGTTGATGATCGGATGCAATGAGGCCGGCCGCTGCGACGACAGCGTCTCGAGCACAGTCGCCGCTACGGCCTCGGGTGGGAGTTCGCCGCGGCGGGCGCGGTCTTGGGTGGCGTGAATGATGCCGAGGACGACGCGTTCACCGAGGGCCGCGGAAGCCTGCTTGACCTCAGGCAGGGCGAGGAGCGTGTCGGTGCGGGGGATGTGGCGCCGCGGATCGTCATGCGTCATGGCGGGCAGCTCCTCGGGTTCGTCGCGGTCGGTGAAACCCCATCCTGGCGGAGGCGGACGGGAATCGAACCCGCCAGACCGAGGTACTCGGTCTCACTGGTGTTGAAGACCAGGGGGCCCACCAGGACCCAGACGCCTCCATGCCGATGCAATCTACCACCGCCACGGAAGTGGCCCTCTCGTGGCGTAGTTCCCCACCCATGGGTGGGGAACTACGCCATGACGCCCACCATTGGAATCGCGGCTCCACAACTGCGAGCCAGATACGCAATTACCGCGCAACCCTGAGCCTTCACGCCATCCCCGAGCCGTGCATCGCTCAGGTTTGGCGTGATGGCTCCCAAGACGGCTCAGGTTTGGCATGAAGGCGCACCCTCGACCGGCGCCCCCAAACACGCCCCGCCTAGACTCGCCCACATGACTGCTACGCCCGAGACTCTTGCCAACCTCTCCGCCGAGCTGCGACTCACCGGTTTCGCCGCGGGTGGCGGATGCGCCTGCAAGATTCCGCCGGGCGAGCTCGAGCAGGCGGTCGCCGCGCTCACCGGCCAGCACCATGACGACGTCATTGTGGGCCTTGACGATGGCGATGATGCCGCGGCAGTCCGCATCCAAGACGGACTCGCCGTGCTTTCGACCGCCGACTTCTTCACCCCGGTGGTCGACAGCGCCTACGACTGGGGCCGCATCGCCGCCGCGAACGCGCTCAGCGACATCTATGCCATGGGCGGCACGCCGGTCGTCGCCATCAACCTCGTCGGCTGGCCGCGCGAAAAGCTACCGATGGAACTCATGACCGAGGTGCTGCGCGGCGGCCTCGATGTCGCCAAGCAGGTGAATGTGCCGGTCATCGGCGGTCACTCGATCGACGCGCCAGAGCCGATCTACGGCATGGCCGTCACGGGCACCGCGCATCCCGATCGCCTGCTGCGCAATGACGCCGCCGAGCCCGGCTTGCCGATCACGCTCACGAAGCCGATCGGCAGCGGCATCCTCAACAATCGGCACAAGCGCACCGGCGAGGTGTTCGCCGAAGCTATTGACGTGATGACGCAGCTGAATCAGGATGCGTCGGCTCGCGCGCTCGCGGCCGGTGCGAAGGCGGCAACCGATGTCACTGGGTTTGGCCTCCTCGGCCACCTCTACAAGATGTGTCGCGCCTCGGGCGTGAGCGCCGTGCTCGACGCGAACGCGGTGCCGATGATTGCGGCGGCGGTGCGGTCGATCAATGAGGGCTACGTTTCGGGTGGCTCGCAGCGCAATCTTGCGTGGGTGCGCGAGCATCTCGACGTGGATGCGGGGGTCAGCGAAGAGCTGCTGCTCCTGCTTGCGGATGCGCAGACCTCGGGTGGCTTGCTCGTGGTGGGCGAAGTGCCCGGGTATCCGGTGATTGGTGAAACCGTCGCCGGGGATGCGCGGATCCGCATTCGGTAGGTGAGTTGCGTGGCGGGGGGTCTCGATACGCGGCTTCGCCGCTACTCGACCAGCCAATCCTGGTTGATCAAGTAGGCCGAAGGCCGTAGCGAGATCAGACCGTCGTGATCGAGTCGTCGGTGATGCCGGCGGCGCGGCGGGCGGCCAAGCGCGCCTTCTGCGGCTCGATTACGTGACGCGGGTCGTGCACCGACTCGAGCCCAGCATCCAACACCCCAAAACGCGTGAGTGCTGAGGCACCCACCAAGCACACGCCCGACGCCACGGCCACGAGGCGCGAGCGACCCGCAAAGATCGAGCCCACACCACCGGCAACCGCGAGAATCTCCGCAAACTTGAGCATCTTGCCGGGCTCGCCGGTTTCGAGCGGTTCGCGCTCGGCGGGATGCATCGCATCCTTCATCACGTGCATCGACACCACGTCACCAACGACACCAATGCCACCAAGGATGCGCGCCGGCAACGTCTGTCGCTTCGAGGTCGTGATCATCGCCACGCCCGCAGAAGCGAGCGACGCCGAGCTCGCAAACACGTAGGGCAGGTGCTTGCGCGAGGCATTCCACACCGGGTTTGCCGTGTCATTGATGAGCACCGCGGTGTAGACCGCAAGGGGCGCCGCCAACAGCGCCGAGCCAGCACCGGCTACGTTTTCGGTTGCCTCGAGCACGCGGCGGCCGGAGCGGCGCAGCGGCTTCGGCAGGATGAAACCGTGCGTCATGCGCACGAGCTCCGACAGCGCCGGAATCGCGGCCAGGGCGCTGAAGCCACCGAGTAGCCACGAGCCGAGACTCATCGGCGAAGTCACTTTAAACGTGCGGAACATGTTCAAGAACCGCTCGGGACGCCCCAGGTCAGCAATGAGTGCCAACGCGCCAGCGCCTGCTGCGCCTAACGCCGTCAACCGCGAGTTGCGGCGTAGCTTCCGAAGTCCCGCAAGCTGCGCGCCAAAGCCGAGCAGCGCCGAACCGCCAGCGATACCGCCGAGCACGAAATACAGGCCGATCTCGTGCTTCCACGGTGGCGCCTTCACAATCGGGCGACCGTAGTACGACGAGAACTTGACGTCATCGACCATCGACATCTCGCGCGAACCGTCGCCACCACCGGCACCAGGGCGCGACGCCGGTCGCGGACCTTCGCGGCGGCGCTTGCGGCGCGGCGGCTCCGGCGGACGATACGAGTCAAAAGTCGACGTGGTCACAGCACTCCCAATTTCACAGCATTCCGCCAAACACGCTGCCTAGCGGCGGCCGCCCAGGAAGGCTACCGCGACGGCGGCGAGCATCCCAGCAGCGGCGACGGCGGCCGTCTTGAACATCTGCGGCAGGTCCTTGGTCGGCACCCGCGGGTCCGGCGGCAGGCCGTACACCTCGGGTTCATCGAGCAGCAAGAACACCGAGCCGGTGCCACCGACGCCATCGTTCGGGTTGGCCCCGTAGAGCCGCGCCTCAGTCATGCCCTGGGCGTGCAATTGCTCGACGCGCGCCTGCGCATCGACAACGAGCGACTCGCGGTCACCGAACTTGATCGAAGTGGTCGGGCACGTCTTCGCGCAGGCGGGCTGGTCACCAACAACGAGGCGGTCGTAGCAGAGGGTGCACTTGTTTGCGGTGCCGCGGTTCGGCACCTCCTGCTCGAAGTCGTTGACGTGCTCGGCGCGATCCGACTTCGTTTGCACCGTGCCGTCATCGCGTCGCTCGATCACACCGAAGGGGCAGCCGGCAACGCAGGTGCCGCAGCCATTGCAAACATCGGCCTGCACGACGACCGTGCCGAACTCGGTGCGGTAGAGCGCACCGGTCGGGCAGACGTCGAGGCAGCCCGCGTAGGTGCAGTGCTTGCAGACATCTGACGACATGAGCCAGCGGAACTCGGGGGTGTCGGGCGGTGCAGTATCCGTGGATGCAGCACTCGCGTTCGCGAAGGCGGCCGCCGGTCCCTCGGGTGGCCGCACGGTCGGCATGCCCAGCGACACCAAGGCGCGACCCGACTCGCGGGCCACCTCGATGCGCTCCTCATCCTGTTCGATGAACGCGACGTGTCGCCAGGTGTTCGCACCGAGCGAGCCGGTGTTGTCGTACGACGAACCGAGTAGCTCGAAATCGCCGTCCTGCGGATTGCGGTTCCACTCCTTGCACGCCACCTCACAGGCCTTGCAGCCGATGCAGATTGAGGTGTCGGTGAAGAATCCCTTGCGTTCGTGGTCGTGGTCCCAGTGCACCGCTGCGGCCGGGTCGTGTGCGGCGGCATCGTGGCCGTCGTTGCCGAAGGTGCTCAGGCGTCGGTCGTCGAAGGTTTGGGTCACCGTTCTTCTCCTGTCGGCCAAGCGCCAGCGTCGGGCGCGCGGGAGGCATCGTCATCGGCGACGGGCACATCGGCGTTGGTAGCCGCATTGCCCGCGTGCGCGATCGAGGCGTCGTAGCGGCCCTCTTCGAGATCGGATGCGTAGGGGTTTGGTTCGCCGGCCACGGCGATTCCAGCCCGCTCGCGGTACTCCTCAACGAGCTGCAACAGTTCCGGCCCGCGCGGGCGGCGACCCGGGCGAATATCGCAGGCGCCGGTCTTCGAGTCCTGAATGAACACATTCGGGTCGAGGGTGAGGCCGATGAGGTCGTTCACCGAGTCGCCGGTGACGACCGCATCCTTGCCGACTGCCCAGTGATAGGGCAGACCGATCTGGTGCACCTGCTGGCCGCCCGCGGTGACCGGACGCACGCGCTCAGTCACGAGCACGCGCACCTCGATCGCCGTGCGCGGCGAGATGATCGTCGCCCAACCGTAGGGTTCGAGGCCGCGCAGCTCGGCGAGCTCTGGCGAAATCTCGGCGAAAAGTTCTGGCTGGAGTTCTGAGAGCACCGGCAACCACCGGCTCATGCCGCCGGCAGTGTGGTGCTCGGTGAGCCGGTAGGTCGTGAACGCGAACGGGTAGACCTCGCTGCCCGCGAGCCCACTCGAGGGCTTCATCGGGTTGTCATCACGGTCAAAGAACACCTGCGTCGGCGGATGCTGCTGGCCATAGACCGCGTTGCCGATCGGCGATTCTTGCGCCTCGTAGTGCGTCGGCAGTGGCCCATCCACGACACCGGAGGGCGCGAAGAGCCAGCCTTTGCCGTCGGGCTGCATGATGAACGCATCGGTGCCCGAGAGCGCGGCGGGGCCAGTGGCACCCGGCTCCGGCACCGCATCCGGGGCGCGATCGATGGGGAAGTCGGGAACGTCGGGGCCCGCCCAGCGGCCAGCCTCGGCATCCCACCACATGAGCTTCTTGCGCTCGCTCCAAGGGCGGCCGTCGGCATCTGCCGAGGCACGGTTATAGAGGATGCGGCGGTTTGCTGGCCAGGCCCACGCCCAGTTCGACGACATCTCGTCTTGCTCGGCGCGGGTGGGGCGCTGGTTCGACCGGTTCACGCCGTCGGCGTAGACGCCCGCGTAAATCCAGCAACCGCCAACGGTTGAGCCATCGGCGCGGTACTGGCCGAAGCCCGAGAGCGGTTCGCCGGTGGCGACGTCGTAACCGTTGATTTCGCGGAGCACCGCTTCGGGGTCGGGCTCGCCGTGCTCGTCGACGGGGTAGTCCCAGGTGAGGTGCTGCAGCGGCAGATCGCGCGGATCGGTCGAGTCGGCGAGCCGCTCACGCAGGCGCTTGCCGAACTCGTAAAAGAAGTGCAGCTCGCTCTGCGCGTCTCCGGGCGGGGCGAGCGCGGCTTCGCGCCACTGCACCATGCGCTGGGTCTGCGTGAAGGTGCCGGATTTCTCCATGTGGTTCGCGGCTGGCAGGAAGAACACCTCGGTCTCGATGTCTTCGGTGCGCATCTCGCCGGTCTCGATCTCGGGACCGTCCTTCCACCAGGTGGCGGTCTCGATCATGTTGTAGTCGCGCACGACGAGCCACTTGAGGTGGCTCATACCGAGGCGCTGCATCCGGCCGTTTGCCGAGCCGACAGCCGGGTTCTGGCCGAGGATGAAGTACCCGTCGACCTCATCGCGGAGCATCCGCATCACGGTCTGGTAGGTGCCGTGGGCGCCGTTGAGTCGCGGCAGGTAGTCGTAGGCGAAGTTGTTCTCGGGCGTTGCGGCCTCGCCCCACCAGGCCTTGAGCAGGCTCACGGTGTAGGCGTCGGCGTTCGTCCAGAAGCTCTTCTGCTCTTGCGGGCCGACGGCTTCGATGTAGTCGTCGAGGGTGTCGTGCACTCCCGCCACCGGCATCGGCAGGTAGCCGGGGAGCAGGTTGAAGAGCGTCGGAATATCGGTCGAACCCTGAATCGAGGCGTGACCGCGCAGCGCCATGATGCCGCCACCCGGGCGACCCATATTGCCGAGGAGGAGCTGCAAAATCGCGGCGGTGCGGATGTACTGCGCACCCTGCGCGTGCTGGGTCCAACCCACGGCGTAGGCGAAGCAGGTGGTGCGCTCGCGGCCGGAGTTCTCGGTGATGGTCTTCGCGAGGTAGGCGAAGTCGGCCGGCGAAATGCCGCAGACCTCTTCGACGAGTTCGGGGGTGTAGCGCTGGTAGTGGCGCTTGAGGAGCTGGAAGACCGAACGCGGATGCGTCAGCGTCGGATCTTGTTCGGCCGCGGCCCCCGGGGCGGTGGGGCGGCCGGAGCCATCCGCATCCGCGTACGACCAGGTGGTGCGGTCGTAGGTGTTCGTCTCGGGATCGAAGCCGGAGAACAGCCCGTCGAGGTCTTCCGGGTCTTCGTAGCCCTCGGTGATGATCGTCGCGGCGTTCGTGAATGCGCGCACGTACTCGTCGAAGTAGAGCTCGTTCGTGAGCACGTGGTTGATGAGCGCGCCGAGCAGCACGATGTCGGAACCGACGCGGATGCGCACGTGCTTGTCGGCAATTGCCGTCGTTCGGGTGAAGCGGGGGTCGACATGAATGATCTTCGCGCCGCGTGCCTTCGCTTCAGACACCCATTGGAAACCAACTGGGTGTGCTTCGGCCATGTTCGACCCCTGAATGACGACGCAATCAGCATTCGCCATGTCCGCGAGGGACTGGGTCGCACCACCGCGCCCGAACGAAGCTCCCAAACTGGGAACTGTGGCGGAGTGTCATATGCGCGCTTGGTTTTCGATCTGGATTGCTCCAGCCGCAGTGAAGAGCTTCTTGATCAGGTAGTTCTCTTCGTTGTCGAGGGTTGCGCCGCCGAGTGAGGCGATGCCCATCGTGCGACGCAGGGGCTTGCCGTGCTCGTCACGGTCTTCCCACCAATTGCGTCGTGCGTCGAGAAAGCGGTCGACGATCATGTCGATGGCCGTGTCG
This sequence comes from Gulosibacter macacae, assembly GCF_003865375.1. GTDB lineage: Bacteria > Actinomycetota > Actinomycetes > Actinomycetales > Microbacteriaceae > Gulosibacter > Gulosibacter macacae. The sequence goes on from NZ_RQVS01000006.1 coordinate 36,037, forward strand.
AGATCGAGCTTCTGCCAATCGGATGCGCGGGGGGCGCGGTAGAGCACCTCGGTGATGCGTCCGGGCCCGTTGGCAAGTTGCTGGCTGGCGGCGCCCTTGGGGCAGAGGCGGCCGCGGGAGATGGGGGAGTCCGGGTCGCCTTCGACCTGGATGACCTTGTTGTCTTTGGTGTAGATGAGCTGGCCACAGCCGACGGCGCAATAGGGGCAGACGCTGCGGGCAACGCTGTCGGCACCGGCGGTGCGCGGCGTCGTGTCGCGCTGTCGTTGTGAGGTCACGGCGGGGCCACGGCCGGAGGAGTCTCCCGACGAGAACTGCCGGAAGACCGGCCAATTCAAGAAGGTCGGGCCAGACATGGGAGGGAGTTTATCGCAGTGCCACCGGTGCTCGCTGAGCCATGGTGCCGCCACGCCGTGAGTGGCCCTCTCGTGGCGAAGTACCCCACGCATGGGTGGGGTAGAACGCCACGACGCCCACCCTTGCGGGGCGCGCCACGCCCAACTTGGCGGCGCCGCGCGAGGGGAGCACAATGTCTGGATGCCCGAATCACCTCACCTCGACACCTCGCGCTGGCGTGACGCCGCCTGGTGGCCCGAGTTTCGTAAGGGGCTTGCCGACGGGGCACCGGTGTTTTTCGCCTTCTTGCCGCTCGGGTTGTCGTTCGGCATGTACGGCGTCGCGCTCGGGCTCGAGTGGTGGTGGGTGACCCTCACGGGGCTCATCATCTTCGCCGGGTCGATGGAGTTTCTCGCGGTGGGGATGCTCGTGGCCGGTGCGCCGATCGCGAGCGCGGCCACGACGGCACTGTTCGTCAATTCGCGGCACGTGTTCTATGGACTCTCAGTGCCGCTGGAACGCATCCGCAATCCCATCGCGCGGGCCTATGCCATCCACGCGCTCACGGATGAGGCCTATGCGGTGCTCGGATCGAAACCACGTGATGAACTCACCGGTCCGCGCATGCTCGCTGTTGGTGCATCCACGCACTTCTACTGGACCGCCTCGACGACGGTTGGGGCGCTCGCGGCGAGCCTGATTCCCTATGACCTTTCGTTCATGGGGTTCGCGATGACGGCGCTCTTTGTGGTGCTCACGCTTGAGGCGCTCAAACAGAACCGCGAGATTGGGCTGTTTGGTGCCGCGGTGCTCATCGGCCTTCTCGGCAACTTGCTTGCGGGCGAGCTCATGCTCTTGCTCTCGCTAGTCGTCTACTTCTTTGTCGCCCTCATCGTGGTGTCGCGTCGACGGGGGAGGGTGGCATGAATGTTTGGCATTCGCTCGCGATCATTGGTGTGAGCGCGCTGGTCACCTTCTTCTTGCGTGCGACGCCATTCATGGCGGGCAAGTGGCTGCGTGAACAGCCACTTGTGCGCGATCTCAGCCTGCTGTTGCCGATCGGTGTGATGACGGTGCTCGTGCTCTATTCGGTGCGCGATATCTCGTGGGCGGGTTGGGCGTGGGTGCCGCCGGTGCTCGGCATCGCCGTGACTGCGGGCTTGCACCTTTGGCGTTGGAATGTGTTGCTCAGCCTCGTCGGCGGCATCGCGGCGTATGCGCTGGCCCTTTGGGTGCTGGGCTAGTTACTTTTCCCGCGACTGTGAGCCAAAGCGGCGTGTGGGAGCCCCGAGGGGCTCCCACACGCCGCTTTCGCTCGTAGTTGCTGAGCTACTCCTCACCCACCGCCAACTTCGACGGCCACCACACCTTGCGACCAATATCGGTCACGAGCGCCGGCACGAGCAACGAACGCACGATGAAGGTGTCGAGCAGCACACCGAACGCGACGATGAAGGCCAGCTGCGCGAGGAACATGATCGGCAGCACGGCGAGCGCCGCAAATGTAGCCGCGAGCACGATACCGGCCGAAGTGATCACGCCACCGGTCACCGCAAGACCGCGCTGCACACCCTCGCGGGTGCCGTGCACGAGCGACTCTTCGCGCACTCGGGTCATGAGGAAGATGTTGTAGTCGATGCCGAGCGCCACGAGGAAGACGAACCCGTAGAGCGGCACCGAGGGGTCGGCGCCCGGGAAGTCGAACACGTAGTTGAACAGCAGCGCCGCCACACCCATCGCGGTACCGAACGAGAGCACCGTCGTCACCACGAGCAGCAGCGGCGCGACGATCGAGCGCAGCAGCAGCATCAGGATGAGCGTGATCACGAGCAGCACGAGCGGAATGATGAGGTTTCGGTCGTTAACCGAGGTGGTGTTGGTGTCGAGGGCCGTGGCGGTGACACCGCCGACGAGCGACTCCGGTAGCTGCTCGCGGATCTCGATGACCGTCGCCTGCGCCGCATCCGAGTCTGCGGCGTCGGTGAGGGTCGCCTGCAGGAGCACCTTGCCGTCGACGACAGTCGGCGCCGGCGCGGGGGTTCCGGGCGGGCCGAAGGCCTGGATGCCGTCCTCGGTCACGGGCGCGGTGCCCGCGGCCGAATCGGATGCGGTGACTGCAACCGAGCTGATGCCCTCGAGACCGAGGAGCGCCGTGGCAGTCTGCTGGAGTTCTGCCTCGGGCACGATGACGTACGCGGGCGAGCCGGAACCGCCGGGGAAGTGCTCGCCGAGGGCCGCCTGGCCGTCGCGCGCTTCGGATTCGCCGAGCACGAACTCACTCGCCGGCACGCCTTCGGCCTTGAGCTGCAAGCTGAAGGCCGCAAGCACGGCGAGGATGATGGTGGTGCTGATCCAGATGGCGCGCGGGGCGCGCTGCACCCAGCGGGCAAGGCGCGGCCAGAAACCATTGCCGTGAATCGCTTCATCTTCGGCCGACCACGAGGCGTCGAACTTGGCGCGGCGCGGCCAGAACGCGGCACGGCCAGCCCAGAAGAGTAGCGCCGGGAGGAGCGTGAGCGCTGCAAGCATCGAGAACACGATGCCGATGGCAGCGACCGGGCCGAGCGTCGAGTTCGTCTTGAGATCGCTGAACAGCAGCATGAGCAGACCCGCGATCACCGTGCCGCCCGAGGCGAGCACCGGCTCCCAGGTGCCGCGCAGGGCCGCCCAGGTCGCATCCCACTTCGATTCGTGCTCGCGCAGGGTCTCGCGATAGCGCGCGACATAGAGCAGTGAATAGTCGGTAGCCGCACCGATCACGAGGATGAATAGGATGCCCTGCGTCTGGCTGCTGAGGAGGAGAATCTCCCACTTCGCCAGCCACCACACGAGCAGCAGTGCCGTGCAGAGGGCAAAGAGGCTCGTCGCGAGCACGATGAACGGCAGCATCGGCGAGCGGTAGACGATGATCAGGATGACGAGGACGACACCGAGCGCGACGAGGAGGAGCAGGCCGTCGATGCCGGCGAAGCTCGCGGAGAGGTCGGCGGTGAAGCCGGCGGGGCCCGTTACCTGCACGGTGAGATCATTGGGCGTTTCGGCAAGCACGTCGCGCAGTTCGGGGACGGTTTCGCCGGGGAGCACCGAGGAATCGAGGGCGACGAAGGCTTGAGCTGCGAGGCCGTCTTCAGAGGGAATAACCGGGGAGGTCTCGAGCACGTGGTTGATGTCAGTGATGGCCGTGAGCGCCTCGTTGATCGCAGTGAAGTCGGCGTCGGTGAGCGCATCGGGCGATGACCAGACGATGATCGCCGGGATGGCGTCTTCGCCGAGGAAGCTGCCGAGCTGTTCCTGCACCGCGGTGGCATCGGCTGATTCCGGCAGATAGAGGGTCTGGTCGTTGACGGCGACTTCGCTCACCTTGCTGAACAGCGGTCCGCCCTGGCCGGCACCGACGAGCCAGGCGACGATGAGGAGCGCGGGAATGAGGATGCGTAGCCACTTTGCCCAGCCCGGGCCGCCGCGGCGGATGGCAGGTGGCGCCGTTTCAGTTGGTGGCGCGGATTCGAGTGTTGTTTGCTTCGGCACAGTGCTCCTCGGCGGTAGTCGCAGAAGTGTAGGGACACTTCATTGTGCCGCGCTGTGCACCCACCCGGATCGGCCAAATGGGTGGGATTGGCTGGCGCCGCAACACCTGGGTGGTCGAGACCGGCGCGGATCTCGATACGGCTGCGCTTCGCTCCGCCTACTCGATCAGCCAAATTTGTTGGGTGGTCGAGTAGCGAAGCGAATCGAGACCGCCGCGGATCTCGATCCGGCCCTACGGGCCTACTCGATCAGCCAATGTTTGTGCGTGGGGGCACCCTTCGAGGGCCTCAGGGCGCGAAGGTCGAGCGGGGGCGACTTCCTGGCTGAGCTCGCCCGCTTCGAGTTCGACACGGATGCCGAAGAGAAGTTCCAGCGCATGCTCGGCCTCGGCCGCGCGGCCCTCGCGAGCGAGTTGCTTGATGCGCAGTGTCGGCTCGTGCAAGAGCGCATTGCCAAGCTTCCGCAGCGCCTCCGACGTCGTCTCATCATTGGTCAAACGTGCCGACTCCGTCTCAACCTGCTCAGTTACCGACGACCGGAACTTCGCAATTGCAGCCGCGGCGCGCTGCTCGCGGCGATCATCCTGAAACTCCTTCGCCGCACGCGCGACGATGCAGCGGGCGAGTTCGGTGGTGCCGAGGTCTTCGAGGGGTGCGTGCATCCGCAACGTCTCGATGTCGAGGAGGTCGACGCCCGCGATCTTGCCGACGAGCGGGTCGACATTACGCGGCATGCCGAGGTCGATGATGAGCTGGGATGCGGTCGAGCCCGGTGCGATGCGTGAGTTGCGCACGAGGTCGTAGTCGAGCACGTACTTATCGGTCGCCGAGCAGGTGACGACGAGATCAGCACTCGAGAGTCGTTCAGCCAGTCGACCCTCTTCGATCGGGTCAACGGATGCGTAACGCTCGGCAAACGTGTGGGCGCGGCCCGAGGGGGAGTAGACCCCAACCTTGCGCACGCCGCGCGTCTCCAGCGCCTTGAGCGTGGCGCCCGCATAGGCGCCGGTGCCGACGAGCACAACATTCGCGCGCTGCCAATCGATGGCCTGCGAGCGAGCAAGATCGAGCGCGAGGCTCACAAGCGAGCGGCCAGCGCCGGCGAGGTGGGTGCGCGACTTGACACCCTTCGAGGTCGTCGCGGCTGACTGGAAGAGCTTTTCGAGATCGCTCGTCGTGAGTTGCGCCTTGCGCGCGTCGGTGAGTGAGCGGCGCACCTGGCCGGCGATTTCATCCTCGCCAATGGCAACCGACTCGAGACCGGATGAGACCGCGAAGAGGTACTCGGGCACATCCCGGTCACCATGCACGCGGATGTGGGCGCGCAGATCGTCTTCGGCGACGCCGACGGTGCGGGCGAGGGCTGGCAAGAAGTGGTCGAAGGCGTGGGCGTTCGTGAGATCGAGGTAGATCTCGAAGCGATTGCAGGTCGAAAGAACCACGCCGCCGTCGATGCCCGGCGTCTCACGGATGAGGTTTTCGAGGTCAGTGACGCTCGCGCCGGTGAGGCGCTCGAGAAGGGAGAACCCGGCGGAACGATGGTTCGCACTGACACATACGAGCATGATCAGGCGATTCTACGCGAAACCGCCTGCCCACGGCGCTCACCGGTTAAATGAGCCACAATTGACTGAATGAGCACCATTCTTTCTGCCGACCACCCGCTTGTTGATGGTCGCACCGCCGACGCCCCGCTCGTTCGGGCCTCACGCGGTCAGCGTTCCGAGACTCTCCCCGTGTGGTTCATGCGTCAGGCTGGCCGCTCGCTCCCCGAATACCGCGAACTGCGCGTCGGCATCGACATGCTCGACTCCTGCCTGCGCCCCGAACTCGCGAGCGAGATCACGCTGCAGCCCGTGCGCCGCCACGGCGTCGACGGCGCGGTGTTCTTCAGCGATATCGTCGTGCCGCTCAAGCTCGTCGGCATCGACGTCGACATCGTGCCGGGTCGCGGCCCGGTGTTCGCGAACCCCATCCGCACGCCCGAAGACGTGCGCGAGTTCGCGGCCCGCCTGCGCGGCGAGACTCGCCCGGAACTCTTCGCCCCGATTGCCGAAGCCGTCGCGCTCACCGTCGCCGAACTCGGCTCGACCCCGCTCATCGGTTTCGCTGGCGCCCCCTTCACCCTCGCCGCCTACCTCGTCGAGGGCGGTCCCTCGAAGGATCACCTGCGCGCCCGCGGTCTCATGCGCGCCGAGCCCGAAGCTTGGAACGAACTCGCCCGCGCGATCGCCGAACTCAGCGCCGCCTTCCTCGAAACGCAGATCCTCGCCGGCGCCTCGGTGGTGCAGTTGTTCGACTCCTGGGCCGGATCACTCTCGCGCGAGGTGTACCGCACCTCGGTCGCGCCCTCCAGCGCAATTCCGCTCGCGCACGCCGCAACGTTCGAGACTCCGGCGGGCGAACGCATCCGCTCAATTCACTTCGGTGTTGGCACGGGCGAGCTACTCGCCGATATGCACGAGACCGGCGGCGATGTGCAGGGCGTTGACGATCGCATCCCGCTTGATGAGGCGGCACGACGCCTGCCCGGCGTACCACTGCAGGGCAATATCGACCCCGCCACGCTCTTTGCCGGTGACGCCGTGCTTCACGAGCACACCCGCGAGGTCGTGCGTCGCGGCCAGGCGGCGCCCGCACACATCGTCAACCTCGGCCACGGCGTACCGCCCGAAGCCGACCCGACCGTGCTCACCCGCCTCGTCGAGTTCGTGCACACGCTTCCGGGTGACGGCGCGGCATGACCCACATCGCCGTCATTGGCGGCGGGATTGCCGGGCTCGCCGCGACGCGACGCCTCGCGCTCGCAGGCGCACAGGTAACGCTCTTTGAGGCCAGTGACCGCCTCGGCGGGATGATTCAGCCGGGCAGAATCGACAACCTCACCTTCGACATTGGTGCCGAGGCGTTTGCCGTGCGCGGCGGGGCGGTCGCGGCGCTCGCAACCGAACTCGGTCTCGGTGACGACCTCGTTGCCCCGCGAACGCTCGGCTCCTGGGCGCACGGCGCGGCAGGTGGTTACCGCCTTCCGGGGGGCGGTCTCGTGGGTATTCCGAGCGCGCTCGAGTCGGAAGCTGTTGACCCAGCCCTCGAGGCCGCGATCGGTGCCGAGGGGGTCGCGTCGGTGCACGCCGAGGCGGCGCTTGACCCGGCAATTGGCGCGGATGCGGGTTCGCTCGCCGAACTCATCCGCGCTCGCTACGGCGACACGGTGCTTGAGCGGCTCGTGGCGCCGGTCGTGCGCGGGGTCTATTCACTCGACCCGGATGTGGTCGATCACCGCGTGCTCGTACCGCAGCTTGCGCGGCGGCTGGGGCAGCACGGCTCGCTCGGAGCCGCGGTCGCGTCGTTACGCGCTGCCGCGCCCGCGGGAGCGCTCGTGAACACGGTGCGCGGTGGGATGCATCGCCTCGTCGCTGCCCTCGTGGCCGAGACTGCGCGGCTCGGCGTCGAGGTGCGTCTAGGTGAATCGATGCACGTCGATGATGCGCGACTTGCACGCTTCAACGGCACCCTGGTCACCGTCGGGTCAGCGCTCGGCGATACTGCCGAGCCGATTTCCGCCGAGGTTGTCGCGATGCTCGTCGACGCACCCGAGCTTGATGCGCATCCTCGTGGCACTGGCTTGCTCGTCGCCGACGCCCGCGAGGTCGAGGCGAAGGCGCTCACCCACGCGACGGCGAAGTGGCCGTGGCTTGCCGAAGCGGCCGGCGCGGGCCGGCACCTGCTGCGACTGTCCTACGGGGCGCGACCCGGTGCATCCGCCGCCCGCACCCTCGAGCTCAGCGACGGTGAGCTGCGCACCCGGGCGCTCGCCGACGCCACCACGCTCCTCGGTACGCCGCTACCCGAGCGCCAGGTTGTCGGACTCGCGCGCCAGCACTGGCGCATCCCGGCACCCTCCGCCCGGCTCGGCCGCCCAGCCGAACTTGCCGCGCTGCGCGAGCGCATCGCCAACACCCCGCGGCTCGAGGCGGCCGGCACCTGGATCGACGGCACCGGCCTCGCACTCGTCATCCCCGCCGTCGATCGGGCGGTCGAACGTCTGCTCGCCGCGAAAGTTTCCTGAACCCATCCATCCGGGCTCGCACCAGGGCCCAAACCTAGAATGAGAACCATGTCGACTCCGCAGTCTGAAGCCCAGCCCACCTCGCTCACGCAGTACACGATGTATTCGGTGTTCCGTCGGCCACCGGGAGCGCCGAAGATCACCGAACTCGACGCCGCCCTGCGCGAACTCGACGAAGCCCTCGCCCCGAACGAGGCCGATGGCGTGATCGTGCGCGGCTTCTACGACGTCTCGGGCTTCCGCCAAGACGCTGACGTGCTCGTGTGGACTCACGGCGAGCACCCCGAAGCGCTGCAGGCGGCCATTCGCCGCATCCGCACGACGCCGCTGTTCGAACAGCTCGACCTCAGCTGGCAGGTCGTCGGCGTGCACCGCGCGGCCGAGTTCAACGAGCGCCACATGCCGGCGTTCATGTACGGCAAAGAGCCCAAGAGCTGGATCTGCATCTACCCGTTCGTGCGCTCCTACGAGTGGTACCTGCTCGACGAAGCCGAGCGCTCGGTCATGCTGCGCGACCACGGCATGCGTGGCAGCGCGTTCACCTCGGTGCTCGCGAACACGGTCGCGGCGTTTGCGATCAGCGACTACGAGTGGATGCTCTCGTTCGAAGACGATGAACTCCTCAACATCGTCGACATGATGCGCGACCTGCGCTACACCGAGGCCCGCCGCCACGTGCGCGAAGAGACGCCGTTCTATACCGGCCGCCGCATTGAGACCGCGGAACTGCCACTCGTGTTGCGTCACGTGAAGTCGCTCGAGGCATAGTCATGGCTGCCGAGAACCTTGGCCGCAAGGCCCCGCCCGCATCCGATGCCCCGCTCGCCGAGGGCGCCGTCGTTTCTGCCGCGACCGACGCGGTGAAGGACGGCGCGAAGTGGGCGAGTGCGCCCACTTCCTATGACGCAATTCTGCTCGCCTCATTCGGTGGCCCTGAGGGGCAGGATGACGTCATCCCGTTCCTCCGCAATGTCACCGCTGGCCGCGGCATCCCCGACGCTCGCCTCGAAGAGGTGGCGGTGCACTACCGCGCCCACGGCGGCGTGAGCCCGATCAACGAGCAAAACCGCGAACTGCTCGCGGCGCTTGAAGCCGAGATCGCCCGCCGCGGCATCAACCTGCCGGTCTATTGGGGCAACCGTAATTGGGGTCCCTATGTCGTGGATGCGGTGCACGCCGCCCACGAGGCTGGCGCCACAAAGCTGCTCGGCTTGGCGACGAGCGCCTACTCGTCGTACTCGTCGTGCCGCCAGTACCGCGAAGACTTCGCGGATGCGCTCGAGGCTTCGTCGCTGCAGGGGGTCGTCGAGATCGACAAGGTGCGCCCCTACTTCGATCACCCGGGCTTCGTCGAGCCCTTCGTCGAGGGACTCGTTGACGCGGTGCGCGATTTGGCTCAGGGCTCGGATGCCTTCGGTGCAGAAGACATCGAAGTGCTGTTCACCACGCACTCGGTGCCGATGAGCGATGCGGCGAAGTCGGGCCCGGCTGAACTTGGTTACGGCGAGGGCGGCGCGTACTTCGCGCAGCACATGGCCGTAAGCGAGGTCGTTATTGCGCAGGCACAGGAGCGGCTTGCTGAAGCCGGACTCGACCTGCCGTTGCACTGGCAGCTGGTCTTCCAATCGCGCTCTGGCCCGCCCTCACAACCCTGGCTCGAACCCGACATCAACGACGTCATTGAAGAGCTACCGGCAGCTGGCCGCCGCGCCGTCATCGTCGTGCCGATTGGCTTCGTGTCGGACCACATGGAAGTGCTCTGGGATCTCGACAACGAGGCGCGCGAATCGGCCGAAACCGCCGGACTCGCGTTCCGCCGCACCCCGACCCCGGGCGTGCATCCGGCCTATGTGGCTGGGCTGGTCGACCTGTTGCTTGAGCGCATCAACGGGGTACCCGCCGATGAGCGCGAGGCGTGCACCGACCTCGGCCCCGCGTTCGATGTCTGCCGCGCGGGTTGCTGCGAGAACGAGCGACTCGGCTTCCGGCCGGCGGTCGCCGGGCTCAAGCCGTGACCGCCGAGACTCGCGAGCTGATCGGCGCGGCAGGTTCGTTGCCGATCGTGCGCGTCGGCACTCGCGGCTCAAAGCTCGCCGTCGCGCAAACGCGACAGTTTGTCGAGCGCTTGGCCGCCGCATCCGGTCGTCAATTTGAGCTCGTGCGCGTGACGACGCACGGCGACGTCAACCGTGCGTCGCTGTCGACCCTCGGCGGTCAGGGCGTGTTTGCCACCGAGTTGCGCGAGGCGCTGCGGGCGGGCGAGGTTGACCTCGCGGTGCACTCGCTCAAAGACCTCCCCACCGCACCCGCGCCCGGGCTGTCGCTAGTGGCGCATCCGGCTCGTGAAGATGCCCGCGATGCGCTCTGCGCGCGCGACGGGCTTACCTTTGCCGAGCTGCCGGAGGGTGCGCTCGTCGGCACCGGCTCGCCGCGTCGCATTGCGCAGCTGCGCCGGGTGCGACCCGACCTCGAGCTGCGTGATATTCGCGGCAATATCGACACGCGCCTCGGCTTCGTCGAGCACGGCGAACTGGATGCGGTGCTCCTCGCCTGTGCGGGCCTCGCCCGGCTTGGTCGCGAGGAGTCGGTAACCGATCGCTTTGGCCTGGACGAGTTTCCGACCGCGCCCGGGCAGGGTTCGCTCGCGATCGAGGCGCGCGAGGGCTGGGTGCTTGAGACGGTGACTGGTGGCGATGGGCTGGCCTTGGTCGATGACGCCGCGACCCGTGCGGCCGTGGACGCCGAGCGCGGCGTGCTCAACGGTCTCGACGCTGGCTGCTCGGCGCCGGTTGGCGTGCACGCGGTCGTTGACGGCGGCGTATTGCGCGTGCACGCGCGGGTCTACGGGCCCGATCGCTTTGCCGAGGCGCACGGAGAAATCGAGATTGATCTCGGGACTGTGCGCGATGCATCCGTGGCGATCGCTGGCGGGATGCGCGGCACGCGCGCGACCGGCCCGATGCCCGACCACGAACCGGATGCGGTGGTCGTTGGCGCGTACGCACCGGCCGTGCTCGCGGCGCAGCTGGTGAGTGAGCTCTTTGCGCAGGGTGCCGGTGAGTTCATCGTCGAGTGAGGCTGACGAACTGGCCGAGGTGAATAGCTCAAGTGAGCTGACCGCGGCCACAGCGTCAGGAGATCGGGCGGCCGCGAGCGAGCCCAACGCCCAGGCCCAGGCGCTTGGTCGAGAACGCTTGCGCGGCGTGCGCGTGCTCGTGCCGCGCGGTGGGGCGCACGGCGAGAAGATGGCGGCCGAGGTCGCCGCGTTCGGCGCTGAGCCGGTGATTGTGCCGATGATCGATTTCGCGCCGGTCGTGGGCGACGAGGCTGTTGAGTTGCGGGCGCGGCTCGCTGCGCTCGCGGCGGGGGAGTATGACTGGCTCGCCGTGACGAGCCCGCGCAATGTCGAGATGCTGGTGCACGCGCTCGGCGCATCCGCTGCGGCGGGCGGTGACGGTGCCGGCGCCGACACGCGTGCCGACACCCACGCCGAGGCGAACCCCGGGCTACTAATCCGCGCGCTCCCGCCTAATCCGCGCGCTGCAACGCGCGGATTAGGCGGCAACGAGCGGTTTAGTGATCGCGAGGCCGCCGAAGCGTCACCCGGTGGCGTGACCGCCGGCGCACCCGCCGCCGCCGACGCCGTGAACCCCGTGCCGCTAATACGCGCGCTCCCGACTAATGCGCCCGCTGCAGCGCGCGGTTTAGGCGGCAACGAGCGTATTAGTGAACTCGAGATCGCTGCCGCCAGTGCACCATGCGTCGGCAGCGACGCCCGCACGCGCCTCGCCGACGCGATCCCGGCGAACACGCGCGTCGCCGCCGTCGGCACCGGCACGGCGAAGGCGCTCGCGCGCCACGGCGTCACCGCCGACTTCGTGCCCGCTGGCGAACAATCCGCACGCGGCATGATCCAGGAGTGGCCGGAACCGGGCGCCCGAGTGCTCTGGCCGCACTCCTCGGCCGCCCGCCACACGATTCCGCTCGGCGTGAAGCTGCGCGGAGGCAAGGTCGATGCGCCCATTGCCTACCACCCAGCCTCAGCACCGCTCAGCGACGACCACCTGGCAGATCTGCGAGCGGGCCGCATCCCAATTGCCCTCGTGACAAGCGGCATGATCGCGCGCGAACTTGCACATCGCCTCGACGGCGTGCGCATGCCCGTCGTGTCGATCGGACCCATCACGACCGAGGATGCACGGGAGGTCGGCCTCCCCGTCGTGGCCGAGGCCGCCGAGCCGAGCATCGCCGCGATGCTCAACGCACTCGCGAAGGCAGCAGCGAAGCCCGACCTCGCATCCGCCCTTCCCGATCTTGCGGCGGCACTCGGTCGACGCGAGTAGCGTCAGGCCTAGCAATCAGGGCCGTGCGCCCACCAGTTCTCTCACCGACCGTCCTAGTGGAGGAAGTCCCATGTTGCGTCCAGTGATCCGTCCCCGTCGCCTGCGTCAATCGCCCGCCATGCGCGCGCAGACGCGCGAGCTGCGGGTGCATCCGAGCGAGCTCGTCCTGCCCGTGTTCGTGCGCGAAGGCCTCAACGCCCCGCAGGAAATCACGTCGCTACCGGGCATTCAGCAGCACACGCTCGACTCGCTGCGCGGCGTCGTGGCCGAGGCGGCCGAGGCGGGCGTTGGCGGCATCATGCTCTTCGGCGTGCCCGAAGAACGGGATGCGATTGGCTCGGGAGCGACCGACCCCGAAGGCATCCTCAACCAGGCGATTTCAGCGGTTGCCGCGGAAGCGGGCGGCGCGCTCACCGTGCAGGCCGACCTCTGCCTTGACGAATTCACCGACCACGGCCACTGCGGTGTCGTCGACGAGCGCGGTCGCGTCGACAATGATGCGACCCTGCAGCGCTATGCCGAAATGGCCGTCGTGCAGGCCGAAGCCGGTGCCGAGATCATCGGCATGTCGGGCATGATGGACGGTCAAATCGCCGTCGCTCGCGAAGCGCTCGACGCCGCCGGGCACGAGGATGCGGTGCTCCTCGCCTACTCAGCGAAGTACGCATCCGCGTTCTACGGACCCTTCCGCGAGGCGGTTGATTCGCAGTTGCAGGGCGATCGGCGCACCTACCAGATGGATCCGGCCAACCGACGCGAGGGACTGCGCGAGGCGCTGCTCGACGTGGAAGAGGGCGCCGACATCGTCATGGTGAAGCCGGCGATGAGCTACCTCGATGTGCTCGCGGATGTGTCGGCCGAGTCGATCGTGCCGGTTTGGGCCTACCAGGTGTCGGGCGAGTACGCGATGATCGTCGCCGCCGCGCAGCACGGCTGGATCGACCGCGCCGGAGCTGTGGCCGAGTCGATCGTGTCGATTCGCCGGGCCGGGGCGGATGCGGTGCTCACCTACTTCGCGGTGGAGTACGCCCGGGCGTTGCGCGCGTAGCGTGCCCCGCGTGCCGTGGTCCGCGTAGCGCGCTAACGCACGCGCAATGCGCGTCGAGTCCTCATCGCATGGGTGGTGGCTCACGTTAGGTGCCGCTGACTGGTGCGCTACGGATCTCGGCGCGCGGCCTCCGGCGGATTCCGCATGCTCCTATCCCACTAATACGCGCGCTTCCGACTAATACGCGCGCTGCAGCGGGCGTATTAGTCGGAAGCGCGCGGATTAGGACTCGTCCGGCTGGCGGTCGGCCTCAGCGTGCGAGCGGCCGGGCGCGGCGGACGAGGTGAGGTCAAAGCGCGCGGGGTGAGGTCGAAGCGCGCCAGAGGTGCGGCCGATGCAACATGCTGACCCCGCCACCTCGCAACGCACTCACGACACCGGCCTACGATGGAGAGTCCTGCATCCGTGTCTTGAGGAGCCACGCCATGACCACTTCTGCCGACTGGTTCGACCGCGCCCGCGCTGTAACTCCGGGTGGGGTGAACTCGCCCGTGCGTGCGTTCGGCTCAGTGGGCGGCACCCCGACCTTCACGGCCGAGGCTGACGGAGCCTGGATCACCGATGTTGACGGGAACCGCCGCGTCGACCTCATCTGCGGCTGGGGTCCCCTGCTACTTGGCCACTCGCATCCTGAGGTCGTGGCGGCCGTGCAAGACACCGCAGCCAAGATGATGTGCCCGGGTGGCTCGACCCCCGGTGAAGTTGAGCTCGCCGAAGCCATCGTGAAGCGCCTCGAGGGTTCGGGCGTTGATGAGGTGCGCCTCGTCTCGACCGGCACTGAGGCGACCATGACTGCAATCCGCCTCGCTCGCGGCGCAACTGGCCGCGACCTCATCGTGAAGTTCGCCGGCTGCTACCACGGCCACTCCGACGGCCTGCTCGCAGCCGCCGGCTCGGGCCTCGCCACCCTTGCGCTGCCGGGGTCTGCCGGTGTGCCCGAAGCCATCACCGCGCAGACCATCGTCGTGCCCTACAACGACCTCGACGCCGTGCGCGCCGCGTTCGCCGAGCATGAGGGCCGCATCGCCGCGGTCATCACCGAAGCGAGCCCCGCGAACATGGGTGTCGTGCCCCCGGCACCGGGCTTCAACCGCGACCTCGCGGCGATCTGCCACGACAACGGTGCGCTCCTCATTTGCGATGAGGTGCTCACCGGTTTCCGCACGGGACCTGCCGGCTGGTGGGGCCGCGAGCAGGAAGACCCCGAGCGTGGTGGCTGGCAGGCCGATATCTACACCTTCGGCAAGGTCATCGGTGGCGGGATGCCCGTCGCCGGTCTCGGGGCCCGCCGCGAAATCATGGACCACCTCGCACCCCTCGGCGCCGTCTACCAAGCAGGCACGCTGAGCGGCAACCCGGTGGCCGTCGCCGCCGGTATCGCGACGCTGCGCCTCGCGACCGATGAGGTCTACGCGACGATTGATGCCGCATCCGACCGCATCATTGCCGCAGCCCGACGCGAGTTTGCGCGCGTTGGACTGCCGGTGGCCGTACAGCGCGTGCGCAACCTCTTCTCGTTTGCTTTCGGTGACGGCGAGGCGCTCGGCTGGACGGGTCGCGACGAATTCGGCGTGAGCGCTCCGACGAACGAGGATGAGGTCAAGCGTCAGGAATCGTGGCGCTACCCGGCCTTCTTCCACGCCATGCTCGACGCAGGCGTGAACCTGCCGCCGAGTGTCTTCGAGGCGTGGTTCCTCTCATCGGCACACGACGAGGATGCGCTCGCGGCAATCGAAGCTGCACTCCCGGCGGCTGCCGATGCGGCCGCCGCGGTGACGCGCCCGTAACGCCGCACGTTTGATGCGGTGGCGAGGGGCTGAGATCCCCTCGTTGCCGTGTCGTCCCTTCGTTCGCGGGAGGCTCGCTGGTGACATCCCTCGATGACCGTGACCTCCCCTCATCCTGGGCGGTGGTCACGGCGATGAGGGGATGACGCGCAGCCGCCAAGCCGCATCCCGTCACCCCACCGCCAACCGTGTGAAGCCAACCGTTACCGCACACTGCCAAAATGAGCGGATGCGAGCCCCCACACGCGAGAACGTCGCCGCCCTGCAAGCGCGGCCGCACGCCGAAGTCCTCATCATCGGCGGCGGCATCAACGGGCTTGCCACCTTCCGCGAGCTCGTCACCCAGGGTGTCGACGTCGCGCTCGTCGAGCGTGACGACTTTGTCTCTGGTGCCTCCTCAGCCTCGAGCCACATGGTGCACGGTGGCATCCGCTATCTCGAAAACGGCGAGTTTCGACTCGTGCACGAGGCGGTCGTCGAACGCAATCTGCTGCTGCGCAACGCCCCGCACGTGGTCAAGCCACTCGTCACCACCATCCCCATCTTCCGCACCTGGGCGGGCATTCTCGCGGCGCCAAAGCGGCTACTGTTCACCCACCGCGCGGGCGAACGCCACGAGCGCGGCGCGGTACTTATCGCCATCGGCCTGAGCATCTACGACCTGTTCTCGCGCGGCCGCGGCGCCGTGCCGTTGCACCGCTTCCGCACTCGCGGCGCATCCCTGCGCGCCTACCCCGACCTCAACCCGGGCCTGCGCTTTACCGCTACCTACTACGACGCCTCGATGCACGACCCCGAGCGGCTCGCGCTCGATGTGCTTGCCGACGGCATCCAGGGTGGCGGCCGCGCGGCGAACTACCTTGCGGCGGTCGGCTCCCGCGACGGTGCCGTCGTCGTGCGGGATGCGCGCACCGGCGAAGAGTTCGAAATCCGCGCCGATCTCGTGATCAACGCGAGTGGCCCCTTCACTGACCTCACGAACGAAGCGCTCGGGCTCACCACCCGCTTCCTCGGCGGCACCAAGGGGTCGCACATCGTGCTCGATCATCCGGAACTCCTCGCCGCCACCCGCGGTCACGAGCTCTTCTTCGAGAACTCCGATGGCCGCATCGTGCTCATCTACCCGCTCAAGGGCCGCGTGCTCGTCGGCACCACCGACCTCGACACCGATGTGCGCGAGACGCCGGTGTGCACCGATGCTGAAATCGATTACTTCTTCGGACTCGTGCGCCACGTGCTCCCCGGCATCGAGGTGAATCGCTCGCATATCGTGTACACCTTCGCGGGCATCCGGCCGCTGCCAAGCCACGAGGGCCTCGCGCCGGGATTCGTCTCGCGCGACTATCGCATCGAGCGCGCCTCGCTCGGCGCGACGCCTCTCCTCAGCCTTGTCGGCGGTAAGTGGACCACCTTCCGCGCGCTCGGTGCCCGCCTCGCCGCCGAAGCCATGGACGTCATAGGGGCAGATCGTCGTCGCGACACGAAATCGAACCTCATCGGCGGCGGCATCGGCTTCCCGACCACCGCGAAACGGCGCGCTGCCTGGCTGCAACGGCACGCATCCGGTCATCCGCTCGCACTCGCCGAGCGGATGCTCGATCGCTACGGCACCCGTGCCCGGCACCTACTCGCCGAGATTCCCGTGGATGCGGCTGAACTCTCGCAGGTGCCCGGCTGGTTCGCGCAAGAACTCGCCTGGCTTGCGCGCGAGGAACAGGTGGTGACGCTCGCCGATGTGGTGCTGCGCCGTACGCCGCTCGCCTTCCTTGGTGGGCTCACGGTTGCGGCGCTGCGCGAGATCGCTGCGGTGATTGCGCCGGTGCTCGACTGGGATGCGGCGACCATCGATGCCGAGGTCACGAGCATCATCGAGTTGCTCGCCACGCGACACCGGGTGGATGTGGTGAACGGCGGCCTCGCGCCCGAGGCGTAGCCGGCGCAGATACCGCCACCATCCGTCAGGTCCATACCCCGGACCCACGGGCAACTCGCGCACTCCGTCTGTATTCGTGTGGACCAGGGTCGGTTCCGAAGCATGGCTGAAATTCCGTGAAAACAAGGCACATTCACGTTCGCTCTGTCTGAAATGATGCTGTGGAAATCCTGCGTGGGACGCCTTGAAGCGATCCTGCGGGTGTTCAAGCGGAAAGGAAGGTCATGACGGCGACACCGTCACCACAAGAAGGTATCGGCGAAGTATCACCCCATTGGAAGGCTGGCCCCTTCGAGGTTCGCTTGCCATTTGTGCACTATCGAATCGAGTGGCCGGACTACACCCAGGGTCTGGTTATGTGTGCTGTGGACCTCGCGGCGATCCCACTCATGGTCGATCTGCTGGAGATGCCGTTCGAGGCGGCATTGGCCGTCGTGCTACTCAACGGGTTGCTCTATCTCACGCATCACCTCCTAGGTGACCCAGTTGTCCCAGGCTGGATTACTCCCGCAATCCCGTTGCTCGTCGCGTATTGCGAAACCTTCCCAGTAGGCGAGGAAAGGGTGCAAGCGCTTATTGCGTTCCAACTCTTGTTGGGAGTGTTCTCAATCACGCTCGGTGCAACTGGGCTCGCTTCGCGTGTGGTCCAGTTCATCCCACCCGCACTACGAGCTGGCATCATCGTCGGCGCAGGCTTCTCGGCGATCTATTCGGTGTTCGCTGAAGGTGGTCGCTTCCACCTGTTCCCAATCACAATCACGGTTGCAGTTGGACTCGCATTCCTACTGATGTACTCGAAGGGCTTCCAAAAGCTACGCCAGCAGTCAAGGGGATGGATGCTGCTCGGTTCGCTGGGTATCCTGCCATCAATTCTTGTCGCGGTGATTGTCGCGCCCCTGGCTGGCGAGGCACCGTGGCCGAACATTGAGTGGGGCATTAGCTGGCCCGACTTCGCCACGCTTTGGAGCCAGTACACGGTGTTTGGCGTCGGAATCCCACCGGCCCACATGTTCCTTACGGCAATTCCAACAATGCTCGCCGCCTACATCGTGGTGTTCGGCGACGTGCTGCAAGCCAAGGCTGTGCTCGCCGAAGCCGACGGCGTTCGTCGCGACGAAGCTGTGGTCTACAACCCGAACCGTGCTCACCTCATCTTCGGCGGTCGCAACGCGGTTATGTCGATCATCGGCCCGGATGTGGCCATGTGCGGTCCGCTTTGGGCTGCAATGCACGTCGTTATCGTTGAGCGCTACAAGCAGGGACGCAATGCCATGCGTTCGATCTTTGGTGGGTCGGGTTCGTTTCGTTGGGGAACGAACACCGGTCTCCTGCTTCTTCCCATCGTCACCCTCGTGCAACCGATCCTTGGTGTCGCGCTTGCCCTCACGCTCGTAATTCAAGGGTTCGTGAGTGTACGCGTCGGCATTATGGAAGCGCGTAACCAAACGGATCTAGGAATCGCAGGCGTCACCGGAGCGGTGCTGGCAACCCAGGGAGCAACTTGGGGCTTCGTCACTGGCATCATCTTGGTGCTCGTGGTGTACGGCCGTAGCTTCTTCACCAGCAAGCGTGACGGCACACTCACGCCGCTCGAAGAGCTTGTCGAAGCCGCGCCGGGCGGCGACGTCCTCATTTCTGGGGAAACACCCGCTACTGATCCTTCATCGGTGCCACGGCGAGACGACGAGCCTAATGACGACGATCCCGAAAGGAACAAGTCAACGCCAAGCTAGGCGACGCTAAGTCGAGGGGGTGGCCACTCGCATATGTGCGAGTGGCCACCCCCTCGACTTCACTGGCATTGTTCACGCCGGCGCATCCTGCCCAGTGACTAGACTGGAAAATCGTGAAAGCGCTGCTCCTCGAAAACATCCACCCCGACGCCGCCCGCCTGCTTGAAGGGGAGGGAATCGAGGTCGAAACGCGCAAGGGCGCACTCGACGAGAACGAGCTGATCGAAGCGCTCGAGGGAGTCGACCTCCTCGGCATCCGCTCGAAGACCATGGTCACCCGTCGCGTGCTCGAAGCCCGCCCCGACCTCATCTCGGTTGGCGCGTTCAGCATCGGCACGAACCAGATCGACCTCGACGCCGCAGCCGAGACTTCGACCGTCGTGTTCAACGCGCCCTACTCGAACACCCGCTCGGTCGTTGAGCTGGCCCTTGGCGAGATCATCAACCTCGCCCGTCACATCGGCGACCACAACCGCAAGATGCACGATGGCCTCTGGGACAAGACCGCGAAGGGCTCGCACGAGGTGCGCGGTCGCACGCTCGGCATCGTCGGCTACGGCAACATCGGTTCGCAGCTCTCGGTGCTCGCCGAATCGGTCGGCATGCGCGTCTACTTCTACGACATTGTCGACCGCCTCGCGCTCGGCAATGCGGTGCGCTGCTCGACGCTTGAAGAGCTGCTCGAAACCGTTGAGACGGTTTCGGTGCACGTTGACGGTCGCGCCGAGAACAAGAACATGTTCGATCGCGAGACCTTTGCGATGATGCGCCCCCGCACGCTCTTCCTCAACCTCTCGCGCGGTCACCTCGTCGACCTCGAGGCACTGCGGGATGCACTGCTCTCGGGTCACATTGCTGGCGCCGGTGTCGACGTGTTCCCGGTCGAGCCGAAGAAGGCGGGCGACCCGTTCGAGTCGGTGCTCCAGGGCATCCCGAACGTGATTCTCACCCCGCACATCGGCGGCTCAACTGCCGAGGCGCAGGAAGACATCGGCCGCTTTGTTGCCGGGAAGTTCCGCGACTACGTGAAGACCGGCTCGACCTACATGTCGGTGAACCTGCCCGAGGTGCAGCTCGACAAGCTCAAGAGCGGCGCACGCCTACTGCACCTGCACCGCAACGAGCCGGGCGTGCTCGCGCACGTCAACTCGGTGCTTGGCGAGTACGGCGTGAACATTGACAGCCAGCACCTCGCGACCCGCGACGGCTACGGCTATGTGGTCACCGACTGCGGCAACGGCGTACCGCAAGAAGCGATCGATGCGATCCGCGCACTTCCGGCCACGACGCGCCTCAGCGTCGTGGGCGAACTGCGCGGCGCGTGACCGAACCCTCCACAGTGCCGGCAAGCGAGCCGGCACCGGGCGGCAGCTCGACGGAACCCGCCGAGTTGCCGCCGCGTTCGCGCGCCGTCACTGCGCTCGTGCTCGGTATCGTGTCGGCGATTCCATCGCTGATGTCGACGGTGATGGTGGTCGGCACGCTGGCCGATTCACCAGCGTATGCTCCGCTCGTTATCTTCCTCGCGATCATGTGGACCGGCTGGTTCGCGCTCCCCGCAGGCGTGATCGCCATGGTCATGGGCGTGAAGTTCCGTGACGACGACCGGAAGTTCGCGCGCCTCGGCCGGTGGGGATTCCTCTTGCCAGTGTTCGCCACGATCTGGATGCTCTTCATCGCGTTCCTTGCGGTCGCCGTCTCGACCCAATAGCCAGTTACTAGGACTCGCGAACGCGCCTTCAATCTGCCCAGGGCCGCACAAGTCCGCGTGACACCATGGGGGCATGTCGAACCGGCCGCTTGATTCACTGCCCGAGGCAAGCCGCGGGCCGCGGACGCCGTCACCGGGACGGGCAAGCGCGACGCTCATTCTCGGCATCCTGTCGGCGCTGCCGTTTCTCGCGGCGATTGTCATCGAACTCGTGATTCTCGCTGATTCCCCGAACTATCGGGGATTCGGGTCAATGGTGCTCGCGCTCACCTGGTGGCTCATCATCCCGATGTTCGTCATCACGCTCATCCTCGGATTTCGTCAATCGCAAGGCAGGCTCGGTCGCGCCACGCAGATTGGCTTCTGGCTGCCGATCGGAGCGCTCGCGGCCTACGGCATCTTTTCGCTCATCATCACGATGATCTACGGCTCGCGCTTCTGAACCGCGCGGCTAGTGCCGCATCGCCTGGCCCAGCCGATCTTCGAGGAGTTCATGCTGCGCGATGCCGAGTTCCAGCCAGGCAATCTTGCCTGCCAGCACGCGCCGCTGGCGGTCGCTGTGCAGCGGGATGCGCGTGCCCGAGCTGAGGATGCGGCGCAGGTCGCCTTCGAGCGCAAACCAGGCGATGAGCGGCACGACCACCTGCAGGAGGGAAATCACGATGCCGAGGCCCGCGTCGTACTCAATGAACTCGAAGTCGAAGATGACGGCAAGTTGCGCGGTGATGACCACGAGAAGTAGCCCCACCCAAAACGCGATGCGTCCGAGCATCCCGTCAGCGGGGCGACTCTGCGGAAAGCGGCCGAAGTCGCTATGCCAGAGCGGCAGTACGACAAGCGCAAACACGAGTGTGGCCGCGGCGGCAGCGACCCACGCATCCAAAGACATGAAAATCGTGACGGCGATGAGCGTGGTGCCAATCGCAATTGCCCACCACAGTCGGCTCGTGCGCTGGATGCGATTGTGCGCATCCGTGCGGGCGTGCCGAGCCAGCTGCTGATCGAGTGTGCGTAGGCGTCGCAACTCGCCACGGTCTCGGGCGAGCGAGTCGCGAACGGATGCGAGATCGACCCGGTTGGCGGCGAAGAGGCCGCAGGCAAGTGCACCGATGAGCACAGCGCAGAGGGTTTCTCCGGCGTGCGTGAGATTTGCTGGTGAGACGAGCGGCTTGTTGTGAAACATCGCGAGGAAGCGCACCCACCCGAGCAGAATCGCGATCAAGCCAACTGCCGTCGACGCGAGCGCACCGAGGTTTTCGAGGAACTCCGAGAGCCCGTCGCCGTACTCGGCATCGCGGCGCGTGGCGATCACGGTTGGGATGAGGATGGTCGCCACGAGCGTGACCGCGGCGGCGAGCATGATGATCGTGTTCGAGTTCCACAGCCCGGCGTTGAGCGCAGCAACCAGCGGCGCCGACTTCGAATGAAAGACCTCGGCGATGAACCCGAACGGGAGGGGTACCAGCAGAAACGTGATGAAGAGCGTCGCCGCCGTCGTGAAGCGCTGCCGACGCAATTGCCGCTTGAGCCAGCCCGGTGTCGCGAGCGCAACGACGCGGGTTCGACTCACGCGGGTGCTCATCTGCGCCTCCAGCTCTCATGACGTTGGCCCGCCGACCTCAGTGGGGACAGGCCCCAATGCTAGTGGCGCGCGCATCCTTGCTCTCAGCACGCGCCGTTGGCACGCGCCCTCAGCATCCGTCGCGGTAGATGCGTCAAGCTACTGCCATGACCGGCGAACCCCAAGTCGCGAAGCGGCCCTTCGACGGCACACCCTCAAAGGGTCGCGCCACGTGGACACTCGTGCTCGGCATTCTGGGCAGCCTGCCGTTCTTCGGCGCGGTCATCATTGACACCATCATCATCAACGATTCGCCGAGCTATGCGGGCATGGGGCTCGCGATGATGGGGCTGGGTCTTGGCGGGGCAGCGGTGCCGCTCTCACTGGTCGCCATTTGGCTGGGTGCCGGGTACACCAAGGGTAAGTACGGGCCCATGGCCACCTGGGGCTTCGCGATCCCGCTCGTTGCGTATCTCTCGCTCGGCGTCTTTTGGCTCATCGCCAACCCGATCAAGGCAGGCGGGTAGTGGGGCACCGGCCTAGAGGTTCTCGGCAACCTCGTCGGTGAGTTCGCGGCGCAGATCGGTTGGCCGCGGGAGCGGTGTGCCGAACAATCGCATGGGCAGTGAGTAGGTCGAGAGCGTGTTCGATCGCGCCCAGTGGCGATCGATCGCGAGCTCGTAGAAGTCGACCAAGCGCTCAGTCGCCGCGCGCCACGAGTACTGCTTGGCTTCGAGTCGGCCGGCTGACCCCATCGGCGTGCGCAACTCAGCGTCGAAGAGCAGCGACTCGAGCTTCGCCACGAACTCAGCCACATTGCCCGGCTCATAGAGCAGTCCGCTCGACCCCTCGGTCACTGCGAACGGGATGCCGCCCGCTCGCGCGCCGACGACGGGTACGCCCGAGGCCATCGACTCCAACGCCACAAACCCGAGCGTCTCCGTGCGCGAGGGGAACGCAAACACATCGGCCGACGCAAACGCCGCAGCCAACGCATCCCCTGACATATAGCCCGTGAACACCGTGTTCGTGCCGGCGAAATCGCGCTCGAGCTCATCGCGATCGGGGCCCGAGCCGACCATCGCAAGCCGCACCCCGCGCGGTCCGAGCTGGCGAATCGGCTCCACCAGCTCGCGCAGCTGCTTCTCTTTCGACATGCGGCCGATGTAGATCATCAGCTTGTCGTCGGGGTTTCCATCGGTGAGCCGCTCGCGCATCTCGGCCGATGCCCGATCGGGACGATAGCCGACCGTATCGATCGCTTTTGGCCAGAGGTCCACGCGCTCGATGCCGAGATCCTGCGCCCGCTCGACCATCTGCGGCGAGGTGCAGAGGTTCACCTCGGCAAGGTTATGAATCCAGCGGATGTACTTTGTACCCGCCCGGCGAATCGGCCCGAGCCCCAACGCATCCGCGTACTTCGGTGTATCGGTGTGAAACGACGAGAGCATCGGCAGATCGCGGCGCGCGGCCGAAAGCGAACCGTATGCCGCCAGCGCCACGGGATTCACGAGATGCACCACATGCGGCGCAAACTCCTCGACCTCGCGGGCAATATTCGGCGTCGGCAAGCCCACCTTGAGCTCGGGATACCAGGGCCGTGCCGAAAACGAGTTCACACGCACGACGCGGGCTCCGGCGTAGTTCGACGGCGCATCCCCGGGCGCGAAAATGAGCACTTCGTGCCCAAGCGCCGTGAGCTGTTCGACCGTGCGCAACACCCGGGTCACCACGCCGTCGATCTTCGGCAAGAAGACCTCGGTGAAGATGGCGATGCGCATTGGGTCGCGCTACTTAGGCGACCGGCGCCGAGACTGAAGCGGGCACGCCAGCTTGCTGGTTCTGCGTCCAGAGCGAGGTGGCCGGAATCTTCGAGTGGTCGGCGCGATCAGCGTACTTGCGCGCGATCTCAGTGACCTCGAGCAGCAGGCCCTCGGCGAGCTTCGTCGGGTTGAGACCGAGGTCAAGGAACGTCTCGTTGCGCACATGCAACTCGTTCTCGGCCGCCTCATTGCGCGGGTTCGGCACAAGCTCGACCTTTGCATCCGCGATTTTCGCAATAAGTTCGGCGAGATCGCGCACACGGTGCGTCTCGGTCATCTGGTTGAAGATCATCACTCGGTCGCCGGCAGCCGGCGGGTTCGTGAGCGCGATCTCAACACAGCGCACCGTGTCTTGGATGTGGATGAACGCACGCGTCTGGCCACCGGTGCCGTGCACCGTGAGCGGGTAACCGACCGCAGCCTGCATGAGGAAGCGGTTGAGCACCGTGCCGTAGTCGCCGTCGTAGTCGAAGCGGTTGATGAGGCGCTCGTCGAGGGCCGTTTCAGCGGTGTTCGTGCCCCACACGATGCCCTGGTGCAGGTCGGTGATGCGCAGCTTGTCGTTCTTCGCGTAGTAGGCGAAGAGGTTCTGGTCGAGCACCTTGGTGAGGTGGTAGACCGAGCCCGGGTTCGTCGGGTAGAGAATCTGCTGCGGGATGCGGTGGGGCTCGGTGGGGTTGCCCTGCTCGTCTTCGTCGGCGGTCACCTCAATGTCGAGGTAGCCCTCGGGAATCTTCATGCCCGCGGTGCCGTAGCCGTAGACGCCCATGGTGCCGAGGTGCACGAGGTGCACATCGCGACCCGAGTCGACGATGCCGGTAAGTACGTTGTTCGTGGCGTTGACGTTGTTGTCGACGGTGTAGCGCTTGTTCTTCGGTGACTTCATCGAGTAGGGCGCGGCACGCTGCTCGGCAAAGTGCACCATGGCGTCGAGTTCTTCATCGCGAATGAAGTTGACGAGCTTGTCGTAGTCCTGCGCGACGTCAATGCTCTCGAAGCGCAGCTGCTTGCCAGTGAGTTCTTGCCAGGTGGCGACACGCTCTTCGATCGAGGCGATCGGAGTGAGCGACTCGGCACCGAGCTCTTCGTCGATACGGCGACGCGAAAGGTTGTCGACAATGACGACATCGTGACCGACGTTCGAGAGATGGAGGGCCGTCGGCCAGCCGCAGAACCCGTCGCCACCAAGGATTGCGATCTTCACGTGTAACTCCATCACCCGCGGCGAGGCCGCGCTCAACTCTCGGAAACTCACCCCATGTTAGGCGGGCGCGTTAACGGTGGCTGAATTGTGACGCAGTCTGGAAATGCCTGGATGCGCTATGGTTCAAGCCGCCCAGCGGCCGCCTCGCCGTCGATGAGGTCGGCGTCATCATCGAACTCGATGTCGAGCTCGAGTACCTCCTCGTCACCGCCACCAATGATGCGGCCGGAGCCGCGGGCGCCGGTAAGCGCGCCGGTACCGGAGTCGGGCACGATCTTGAGCACCGCATCCGCGTCATTGAACTGCCCGCGCGTGAGCGTCGAGGTGTGCCAAAAGCTGAGGGTGCCGGTGCGACCGAGAATCTCACCCTCGAAGGCATCGATCGCAACATAGGTGCCGGAGCCGACCGACTCGTTAAAAGCCCCGGCGAAGAGCACCTGGCTGCTGCCGCGAAGCGACTCGCCTTCGACGACGCGGACAATGAAGGCGCCGCCGAGCGGTGCGGCGGTGGTGACGTCGACGGCCCGACCGTTCGCGTCCCAAGATTCAATGCGGAAGACTCCAGATGCGCGCATGTCGAAAGCGTGGCAGTAGCGGCTGGGAAACGCATCCGCCTCACAGGGCAACGTGGCACCCTGGAGCCATGACTGACTACCAGGACGTAATGCTCCCGCTCTCGGCCGAGGAGAACCAGAAACTGCTCTCGTCGCAGTCGCTGGGACGCCTGGTGGAGCGCATTGGCGAGCGCATCGAAGTGTTCCCCATCAACTTCTGGAGCGATGGCAAGCGCATCGTCTTCCGTACCGCTCCGGGCACGAAGCTCGCGGGTCTCGTCGCCGCCGACGAGATCATCCTTGAAACCGACTATGTCTCGGAGCATTCGGCGTGGAGCGTCGTGGCCCGCGGTACCGCGCGCATTCTCGAGGGCGAGGCCGAGGTGGCCGAGGCTGAGTCGCTCGACCTGCGACCACTCATTCCCACGGTGAAGCGCGTGTTCGTTGAGATCACGATTGATCGACTCGACGGCCGCCGTTTCGTGCTTGGCAATGAACCCGAGGCAGAGCCCGAGACCATCGCGTGAGTGAGGCGGATGAACCGGGCGTCGACTTCACTGCCGACGACCCGGTCGTTGAAGTGGTCGTGCGCGAAGCGCTCGCGACCGGTGGCGTGCCCGAGGTCGTAGCCGTTGCCGACGACCCGGAGGGCTTGTTTGCGGCGGCCTTGCTTGAGCTTGGGGCACGCGAGGTGCGCGTCTTTGACGACGATGGTTCGGAGGCACTACCCGCTGGCGCTTCGGCGTTTGGTCTTGAGCGTGGCTGGGCTGCGGACGTCGAACTCGTCGTCGGTCGCCTGCCGAAAACTCTCGCGGCATTGGATGAACTCGGTGAGGTGGCGGCGCAATTCGCAGACCCAGCAGTACGCGTCATTCTGGGCGCGCGGCAACAGCACCTCGTGCACTCGATGAACGATGCGCTCGGCCAGTCGTTTGGTTCGGTGCGCGGATCGCGTGGACACCGGAAGTCGCGAGCACTTGTTGCGACGGAACCGCGTGCGGGGCTCACGCCGCGGTATCCGCTCGTGGGCCGCATCCCCGAACTCGATCTCGAAGTGCGGGCGCACGGTGGCGCCTTTGCCGGTGCGGCCTACGACCTCGGCACCCGGGCGCTGATTGACGCGCTTGACGGTGTTGATCTTGGTGACCCAGCGGTAGTGGTCGATCTCGGTTGCGGCACGGGCGTGCTTGCCTGCGCCTCGGCGCGAGAGTTCCCGGAGGCGCGCGTGATCGCAACCGATCGCGCATGGTCGGCGGTCGCTTCGGCCGCGGCGACGGCGGCAGCGAACGGCCTTGAGGTCGAGATCTTGCGTGCCGACGCTGGGGCCGGGATTGCCGATGGCACGGTCGACCTCATCCTCTGCAATCCGCCATTCCACGACGGTCGAGATGTCGACCCCGGCATGGCGAATCGGCTTTTTGCGGCAGCGGCGCGGATGCTGCGACCCGGCGGCATGATCGTCACGGTGTTCAACTCACACCTCAAGCACCGCCAGCATCTCGAGCGCATCGTCGGGCATACCCGGCAGCTTGATCGCACCGCGAAGTTCACGGTGACGCTGACGACGCGGCGGTAGCGTTGCGTTCTTGTCACGCCTGCGTGCCCTTGAGGTAACTCCACCTCGAGGGCACTCCACGGTGACAGAAATGCGGCCCTAGCCGAGTGACCCGGGCGGCGGCACCGGAGGCAAACCGGTCGCCGGGTCATCACTGGCCACCGCGCTCGACAAATCAGCGCCGAAGATAAAGCTCTTGCGCACGAACTCGCCAGCGAGCGCGAACGGGAGCCAGTGGCGCGCATCCGACCACATTTCGTCATAGGGAATCGCGTCGAGCGCAAACCACTCGGGCACGAGCTCGTCTGATTCGACAGGTTCGCCGATCCACTCGCGGCAGAGGTACACCCACGACTCCTGTGACCATGACGGCTTCGTCGGGAAGAGATAGGTGAGTAGGCCCGTGTGCCGCAACGCCGCAATGTCAACGAAGAGCCCCGCCTCCTCTTCTATCTCGCGAATTGTCGCGCGCCGAGGATGCTCGCCGGGTTCGAGCTTGCCGCCGAGCCCCACGAGTTTGCCAGCGCCGAGTCCGAGCTTCTTGCGTCCGAGCAACACTTCGATACCGTCCGCGCCATCGCGGAGCAGGTAGGCGACACACACCTGCGGAAGAGCCATGTGCCAAGCGTAGACCGCTCGCCTCGCCGCCGGAATCGGGCGGCGCCAAGGCGCGCGCCACTACCGTGGGGCGGGAGCAATACGGGAGGCGAAATGCAGGATGTGCTCGAACTGCTCGGTGGCTGGATGCCGCTGCAGCGATGGTACGCGGGTCGGGGAGAGGCCGCACAATTGCGGTTGTTGGGGAGTTTTGAGCTTGCCCCGGCCGCACCTGAGCCGGGTTTGCGGCTGATCACGGTCGCCCTCGTGCGCGATGACGCGACGCAGGCCACCTACCAGGTGCCCCTTGTTATTCGCGATATCGACTCAGCCATGCCTGCCCTCGGCTACATCGGTGCGGTAGGTGAACAGTCGAGTCGCGCTTCGCTCGTCGACGGCGCACATGATCCGGCGTTCGCGCGGGCACTCATCCGGCTCATCAGCGATGAGGCAGAGGTGGTCGGTGGCCCGACCCCGAACGGTGCCGAGCCAGTGCGCGTCTACGGCCAGCCAATGCCGGGTTCGCGAGTCGGTGAGTTCGTCACCGCTCGAGTGCTGCAGGGTGAGCAATCGAATACCTCGATCGTCTGCGAGTTGCGCGGCGATGATGGCGAGGAAGCGGTGCCGCTCATCATCAAGATCTTCCGCCACCTGCACGCGGGCGATAACCCGGATGTGACACTGCAGACGGCGCTCGCGGCCGCCGGTTCGCTGCGGGTACCGCCGACCTTCGGCCAGCTCGCGGGTGTGTGGTCAGAAGATGAGGGCCAGGTTTCGGGGCATCTCGCCTTTGCACAGGAGTTTTTCGCGGGTGTGGAGGATGCCTGGCGGGTTGCGTTGCGCGCCGCCGAGGGCGGCGAGGACTTCACCCCGCTCGCGCGGACGCTCGGCGAGGCCACGGCTGAGGTGCACGAGGTGCTGCGCCGGGTGATGCCGAGCGTGGCTCCGACGACAACTGATATTGAGATCGCCGTCGAGCAGATGTGGCGACGCTATGAGCTCGCCCGCGTCGAGGTGCCGGCGATTGCCGAGCACGGTGAGGCGATTGAGCGCATCTACGGGCGCGCGGCCGATGCGCAGTGGCCGGTGCTGCAGCGCATCCACGGCGACTATCACCTCGGGCAGGTACTTGCCGTGCCCGACCGCGGCTGGGTGCTCCTCGACTTTGAAGGCGAGCCGCTGCGGCCGCTCGCCGAGCGCAATGCACCCGATGTGCCCCAGCGCGATGTCGCCGGGATGCTCCGCTCCTTCGACTATGTCGCCGGTGCCCTGCGGATGCAGGCGGGCGAAGAAGTCGCGGGGGAGTGGGCCGAGGCGTCGCGCCGGGCTTTCCTTGAGGGCTACGCCGCGGGGCAGGGCGAGGCGGATGAACAGGCGCCGTCGGCGGCTGATCTCGAGATCTTGCTCGCCGCCTATGAACTCGACAAGGCCGTGTATGAGGCGCTCTATGAGGCGCGGCACCGCCCCGATTGGCTGCCGATCCCGGTGGCCGCGATCGAGCGCTTGCTCGCCGACGCGTAGCTCGGTGACCACTAATCCGCGTGCTTCCGCCTAATCCGCGCGTTGCAATGCGCGGATTAGGCGGGAACGAGCGGAAAAGCGTGGGGGCGGTGGGCCGGCGAACCGGTCCACCGCCCCCACGGTGTCAGGTGACTACGCCCAGGCAGAGCTGCGCGTGGTCGCAATCGGCAACGAGTCGGTGTCAACCGGAACCTCGTGCAGCTTGCTGTTCGGGTCGAGTACGAGCTCAACTTCGCGCTCATACTGCGGGATGAGCTCCACACGACGCTCGCGCAGGTGGGCACCGAGCGCGATGTGGTCGAGCAGCCAGCGGCTGAGGAACTCAAACTGTGCGTGCCAGGTCGCAGCGTCGGCTGCGGCATCGGCAACGGGCACGTTCTCGTGGGTGAAGTGGAACGTGGTGCCACCGTTTTCGCGGGGCGAAAGTGAGAAACGCACGACGGTGTCGACACCGTCGTTGAAGTTCCACGACCACACGAGCGAATCGGGCTCGCTGGCGACGAGCACCTCACCCTTGGCAACGTGGTCGCTGCCGTTCAGGTAGGTGAGTTCGTAGTTGCTGCCGACCTCGTCAAGCGGAATGGTGGTGTGTCCGAGCCAGCGGCTGATTTGCGCGGGCTCAGTGAGGGCGGGCCAAATCTCGGTACGGGCGAGGTTCGACTCCACCGTCAATTCGATCGAGAGGTTCTCTCCGAACCGCTGCATCGAGCTGTGTACTTCAGGCATGTCGCCTCCTATCTTTTCCCTGCCGGATGGACTCCGGCGAGCCGCCGATCGGGGTGATCGACGTCGACCCCTAAGAGGCCGCTAGGTAAAGTATAGGTGAACAAAAGGTAAACAACATGATTTGTTGTGGAGTTTTTGTAACGTCAGCCCAATCGCTTAAGCCTAGTCCACGTTAGTTCGCGGCGACTGGGATGCGGTCGGTCGGGAGAGGCTCCTGTTGCTCAGCCTCGCTCGACTCACGCTCGCCGGCAACCGGAGCTGCACCAGCGACGCCGCGCTTGCGTAGCATCCTGCCCGCGAAGGTGACGACCAGGGCGGTCGCCAGCAGTGCCGCGCCAGTGATGATCGAAGTGATCTGCTCGGCCGAGGTGAAGGCGGTGGCGGCTGCCGCCTGCAACTCCGCACCCTTGGCGCCGGCTTCGCGGGCAATGTGCGCCGCGGCACCGAGCGTTTCGCGCGCGGCGGCAGCATCCGCATCCGCCAACCACTGCGGCAACACGAGGAAGCGCTGATAGAGCGCCGTCGCGAACCCGCCGATGATCGCGGTGCCGAGCACCGCGCCGAGTTCAAAGCCGGTCTCGGATGCAGCTGATGCGGCACCTGACTTCTCGACCGGCGCCGAGGTAACGACGAGTTCGGTCGAAGTGGTCCACGCGAGGCCGAGGCCAAGGCCGAGCACGACGAGGCCGATGAGCCAGGGCCACGGTGAGGTAGTCACGCCCCAGATGGCGACGATGCCGTAACCAATCGAGCCGATGACGAGGCCGAGCACGATCGTCTTCGCGCCACCAATCCGCGACTTCACGAACGGCACGGCGAGCGTCGCAAGGATGATCATGCCGGCAGCGGGGAGCAGTGCGATGCCCGCGAGGGTCGTCGGCATGCCGGTGATGATCTGCAGATGCAGGGTGATCATGAAGATCATGCCGTACTCGGCAACGTTCGTGACGATGTTGATGATGAGGCCGCCACCGAACGCGGGCTTGCGGAAGAGTTCGAGATCGAGCATTGGATGCGTGAGTACGCGCTGGCGACGCACAAAGAGCGTGCCGAGGCCAACGCCGATGCCGAGCGCGGCGGTGCCGAGCCAAGCATCCCCGCCGGTGGCGAAGGTCTTGATGCCGTAGACGAGCGCGATCATCGCGATCATCGCGAGCGCGGCCGATACGACGTCGACGCGGCCAGCCTTCGGGTCGCGCGCCTCGGGGAGGAGCCACGCGAACGCGAGGAAGAGCACCGAGAACGGCACGCCGACGAGCAAGATCGAGGTCCACGGGAAGTGGTCGAGGAGCACGCCACCAATAATGGGACCAGCGGCGGCAGCCGCCGAGAAGACCGCCGACCAGATGGCGATGGCCATGGAGCGGGCGCGGGCCGAGATGAAGATGGTGCCGATGAGCGCGAGCGTCGCTGGCAGCAGCATCGAGCCGAACAGGCCCGTTGCGGCGCGGGCGGCGATGAGCCAGCTCGCGTTCGGCGCAAATTCGGCAACGGCTGAGATGAGTGCGAAGCCGAGCGCGCCGATGATCAGGATGCGCTTGCGGCCAAAGCGGTCGCCGAGCGACCCCATCGGGATGAGTAGACCCGCGAGGACGAGCGGGTAGACGTCGACGATCCAGAGCAGTTCGGTGCCGGTGGGCTGGAGGGCCTCGGAGATCGCGGGCATGGCAAAGCTCAGCGCGGTCGTCGAGGCGCCGACGAGCACCACGGGGATGAGAAGCACGGCGAAGGCAAGCCAGCCGTTGCGGATCTGCGGGGACACGATGGGGTTCCTCAGTCTTGTGGGTTCGAGTAAGGCTTGTGGGTTCGAGTCATTGGGATGCGGCACTCGCCGCGTGACTCGAGTAACTGTACCGGACAACCGGTATAGTTTGGAAGGGGCGATCTGAACGGCTGTGAAACAATCGAACGAACCGCATCCTGTTGCGGATGCTGGTGTCGCTACTCACGTGAAAGGACCCGATGGCCCGCCCACCCCACGCCCGCGATCGGGCACTGCAAGCGTTCATCCACCTCGTCGTGGATGGCGGTGATCGGGCCGCGACGATTGAAGCCGTGGCGGCCAAGGCGGGCATTTCGCGCGGCGGCTTGCTCTATCACTTCCGCAGTCGCGAGGCGCTCATCACTGCCTCGCTTGACCTGCTTCGTGAACTTGCGGCCAGCGAGGTCGAGTCGATGCGGGCGGCACCCGAAGGGGCGGCGCGCATGTATATCCGCACCTCGCTCTTTGAAGGCACTGACTACGACTACGCGATTCAGGCCGCCGTGCGACTCACGCAATCGGGCAATGATGCCGCCCGCACCGCGATGCGCGAGGTGCTCGAGCAGTGGCGCGCGGCCATTCGTGATGATGTTGGCGACGAGGGTGTTGCCGCGGCGGTGTGGAATATGGGCGAGGGGCTCTATCACCTCGCCGCAATCGGGCTCTTGCCCGAGGGCGAGGATGCGCGCCAGGCACTCGTTGCGCAATTGCTCGCCCAGGTCGACAAGCTCGACCCGCGCTAGCGCGGCAGGGTATCGCGGACCGTCTGGCACTCGGCAAAGTTGCCACCCGGTAATGAGAATGATAGTCATTAGTAGAAATCTCGTACCGCGTGAGTCACGTAACATCGCGCCCGAGGCGCTGGAAAGATCCCCATGCTTCGCACCCGTATTCGGGGTGCCGCCGTTGCCGGAGTGCTCTGCGCACTCGCGGCAGCCGCGGTATTCCCCGCCGCTGGCAGCGCACTCGCCGCCAGCCCAAGCATTCAAGCTGCGAGCGCAGCCGCAAGCCCGCCCGACGACCACGGATTCATCGTCGCTGAACGCGCGCACGTGGACAGCCCCAAGGTCTACTGGGCTGACGGTGGCTTTGACCTGCGTGCCGGCATTGGCTCGGCCGTGCATTCCATCGACAACACGATCAACTCGCTCGGCCACGGCTACGACCGCCAAGGTCGGCCGACGTTCCTGTTCACCGTGCCCCAGGATGCACCCGAGCTTGCGTTCCTGGGCAACGCGGGCGAAACCTGGCACGCCGCCCCGGCCGTCTCGAACCTGCCGCACGAACCCATCTGGGCTACCAACCGGGCACGAGCTACCCGGGAGTCATCGAATTGCGTTCGACCGGCGCTGAGCGACCCAGGTGGTGAGTTCGGCTGCCGGTGCGAGTACTGTCAGCCGTGGCAACGCGGCCGCAGTAAGTGGCCATGGTGGTAGCCCGGGGCTGACTGGGCAATCAGCGCTGGCCGACGCCCTCGGCATCACCGGCGTTGACCCCGCCGTGCTTGGTCTCGGCGTCGGTGGTGGCGGCACGGCGATCCTGGCTGGAATTGCCTTGCTCGTGCGCTGGTACCTCGGTCGGATGCGACGACTCGCCGAGGCTGAGTCTTTGCCGTGAGGAAGCGCATCCCCCTGGTGTGTTTCGGGGAATGATCTAAACTTGAGTCATCTCGACTCAGGTAGTTGAGTGTGACTTCACTCAATAATCAATCCCCGAGGCCATCGGAAGGAGACCAATTTGGCCAATATGCAGGGCGCGCCGACTCCCGACGAGGAATCGCAGAGCGCACTAGAAAAATACGGTGTCAACCTCACCGAGATCGCCCGCACGGGCAAACTCGACCCGGTGATCGGTCGTGACTCCGAAATTCGACGCGTCAGCCAGGTGCTCACGCGTCGCACGAAAAACAACCCGGTCCTCATCGGTGAACCCGGCGTCGGCAAGACCGCCGTCGTTGAAGGCCTCGCCCAGCGCATCGTCGCGGGTGACGTGCCCGAATCGCTGAAAGACCGCGACCTCATCTCGATCGACATTTCGGCGATCCTCGCCGGCGCGAAGTACCGCGGCGACTTTGAAGAGCGCATGAAGGCGGTGCTGCAAGAGATCAAGGAATCTGAAGGCCGCATCATCACCTTCATCGACGAGCTGCACACGCTCATGGGCGCAGGTGGCGGCGAATCGAGCGTCAGCGCATCCAATATGTTGAAGCCGATGCTCGCGCGCGGCGAACTGCGACTCATCGGCGCCACCACGCTCGACGAGTACCGCGAGTTCATCGAGGCCGACTCGGCGCTCGAGCGCCGTTTCCAGCAGGTCTACGTGGGCGAGCCAAGTGTCGAAGACACCATCGCCATCCTGCGCGGCCTCAAAGAACGCTACGAAGCGCACCACAAGGTCGCGATTAGTGACTCGGCGCTCGTAGCTGCCGCATCCCTCTCGAACCGCTACATTGCCTCGCGACAGCTGCCCGACAAGGCCATCGACCTCATCGACGAAGCCGCCTCGCGGCTGCGCATGGAGATCGACTCCTCGCCGATCGAGATCGACACGCTGAAGCGCCAGGTCGACCGCATGAAGCTCGAAGAGCTCGCGCTGAAGAAGGAACACGACGACGCTTCGAAAGAGCGTCTCGCGAACCTGCGTGAGCAGATGCAGAACATGCGGGATGAACTCACCGAGCTGCAGACGCGCTGGGACGCCGAGCGGGCGAACCTCAACCGCGTCGGTGACCTCAAGGCGAAGCTCGACGATGCCCGCATCCGTGCCGATAAGGCGCAGCGTGAGGGCAATCTCGAGATGGCAAGCCGCATCCTGTATGGAGAATTGCCGGGGCTGCAGCAGCAGCTGCGCGATGCTGAGGCCGCCGAGAGTGCTGAGACGCCGCTCGTGAACGACCACGTCACCGAGAGCGATATCGCTGGTGTCGTGGCGGCGTGGACGGGTATTCCGGTTGGCCGCCTCATGCAATCGGAACGCGAGAAGCTCTTGCACCTCGAAGACCAGTTGCATGAGCGCGTCATCGGCCAGAACGCGGCCGTGACCGCGGTGTCGGATGCGATTCGCCGCTCGCGTGCGGGCGTGAGCGACCCGACGAAGCCGACCGGCTCGTTCCTCTTCCTTGGCCCCACTGGCGTTGGTAAGACCGAACTCGCGAAGGCGCTCGCCGAGCTGCTCTTTGACGACGAACACGCCATGGTGCGCATCGACATGTCGGAGTACGGCGAGAAGCACTCGGTGGCGCGCCTTGTCGGTGCTCCTCCCGGCTACGTCGGCTACGAACAGGGCGGCCAGCTCACCGAAGCGGTGCGGCGTCGGCCCTACTCGGTGGTGCTCTTCGACGAGGTCGAAAAGGCCCACCCCGAGGTGTTCGATGTGCTGCTGCAGGTGCTCGACGACGGACGCTTGACCGACGGTCAGGGCCGCACGGTCGACTTCCGCAACACCATCCTGATTCTCACTTCGAACCTCGGTTCGCAGTATCTCGTCGACCCGACGCTGTCGACGGCGCAGAAGCATGATGAGGTGATGGCGACGGTGCGCCGTTCGTTCAAGCCCGAGTTCGTGAACCGCCTCGACGAGATCGTTGTGTTTGATGCGCTGGCACCCGACCAGCTCGCGAAGATCGTTGGCCTCAATGTGGCCACGCTTGAGCGTCGCTTGGCCGAACGTCGCCTGCGCATTGAGGTTGACGCGGATGCACGCGAGTGGCTCGCCGAGCGCGGGTACGACCCGATCTACGGTGCGCGCCCGCTGCGTCGCCTGATGCAGCAAGAGATTGACGACCGCCTGGCTCGCGCGATCTTGGCCGGGTCGGTGCACGACGGCGACACCGTGAAGGTCGCGGTGGCGTCAGACGGCGCCGGGCTCACGCTCACGACCGTCGGCGAGTAGCTGGCGCGGTCTCGATACGCCTTCGGCTACTCGACCAACCAAACGCTGGTTGGTCGAGTAAGCGCGAGCGCCCACCTGGTTGGTCGAGTAAGCGAAGCGCATCGAGACCAAGTGGCCCTCTCGTGGCGAAGTACCCCACCCATGCGTGGGGGAGATCGCCACGAGAGGGCCACTTCCGTTGCGCAGGATGGGGGGCATCCCCACTGTCTGGCATACCGCCCCGGTGCTAGCATCGGTGGGCTAGCGGGGCGCCCAGCCCCACCCGATGTTGCTGGAGGCGAGATGCGCCTAGCGGATGCCCTCGAGGGCGTTGCTATTCGCGAAACGGCCTGTTTCGACCCGGATCTCAAGGTCGACTCCGTCACGATCGACTCGCGTCAGGCGCATCCCGGTGCCGTGTTTGTGGCAGTGCCCGGCTTTAAGCAGGACGGTGCCCGGTTCATCCCCGCCGCCATTGCTGCGGGGAGCCGCGTCATTGTCACCGCCGCGCTTCCGGCCGACCCGGCCCCGGGCATCACCTATCTCGCCGTTGACGATGTGCGCGCGGCCATCGCGCCAATCAGTCGCAATGTCTACGGCCGCGCCGATGAGCGGATGCGGATGCTCGGCGTCACCGGCACGAACGGCAAGACCACGGTCGCCTATTTCACCGCCGAGATTCTGCGCGCGCATCAGCGCCGCGTCGGCATCATGGGCACGATCGGCTTCGACATTGACGGCGAGATTATTGAGACGCCGAACACGACGCCCGAAGCGCCGCTCCTCCACTCGCTGTTGCGAGATGCCGCCAATGCTGGCGTCGACGACGTGATCATGGAGGTCTCGTCGCACTCGCTTGAACTCCACCGCGCCGACGGCATCCCTTTCGCGGTGACGATGTTCACGAACCTCACCGAAGACCACCTCGAGCTCCACGGCGATATGGAGCGCTACTACGCCGCGAAGCGCAAGCTGTTTGAACTCGCACCAGAGTCGGTCGCGGTAATCGACATTGACGGGCCCTGGGGCCGTCGCCTTGCTGACGAACGCGAAGCAACCGGCTCACCCGTGCTGCGCACTTCAGCCGCCGATCCGTTGGCGGGGCTTCGTGCCGAGAACGTGCGGATGAGCATCCTCTGCACTGAATTTGAGCTCGTCTACCAGGATGCGCGCCGGCCCGTGCGGCTGCACTGGCTCGGCGACTACAACGTGCGCAATGCGCTTACCGCTGCGGGCGCGGCGCTCTCACTCGGCTACTCCCTTGACGAGACCGTCGCGGGGCTTGAGGCGGCGAAGCCGGTGACCGGGCGGCTTGAACCGATCGCGAACGATGACGATCTCGCGATCATCATTGACTACGCGCACACGACGGATGCGCTCGCGGCCTGCCTGCGCGCGGTGCGGGCGCTGTCGGATCGCCCGATCACGCTCGTGCACGGTGTGCTCGGTGACCGGGTGCATGCTCTGCGGCACGAGATGGGCGTGATTGCGGCACACGGCGCCGACCACGTCATCTTCACCGAAGACGACCTCAAGGCCGACACACTCGAGGGCGTGCTTGCCGATGTGGCGCCCGCGCTCGATGCGGGCCCCGCCACGTGGGAACTCATCGAGAATCGCTGGGATGCGATTGGTGCGGGAGTCGAGCGGGCGCGGCGGGGGGACATCCTCGTTATCGCAGGCAAGGGTCACGAGCGCCAGCTGATTTTGGGTGATGGCGCTGGCGTCATCTACCTCAACGAGCACGATGCTGTCGCCGAGGCGCTCGCGGGCCGCGACCCGCGCGCCCTCGACCCGCGCGGCTAGCCGCATCCCCGCCGAGCGCTGAGACGCTCGCGCCGCGCCCGTCGCCGCATCGCACCGAGCGCTGAGGCACTCGAAGCGCGCCCGCAACTCGCATCCCTGACCCTTCGCGACAAACCTGACCCGCGCATCGGTCGGGTTTGTCGCGATGGCTCGAATCACGGGTCAGGTATGTCGCAAGGGCTCGAACGAACGGCTGGGATTGTCACGAACGGTCAGGTTTGGTGCCGCGAGAAGAGCCACCCCGCCGAGCGCTGAGGCACTCGAAGCGCCCGCCACACCCATGCGACTAGCAGTTCCCGACACCCGGGTTGAGTGCCGGTGGGCCGCTCTGCGCGTACATCACCTCGACGGCGCTGCCACCCGCATCCATCTGGAAGACAATGGAGTTGCCGTCGTCGGCGGCGACGCCCCATCCAGGTGCTCCGGTCATCACGTTGGTGTCGAGGGCGACAAGCTGGCTGCCGTAGGTGGCCTGCAATTCGCTCAGCGTCATGCCCACATGTGCACCCGAAGGTGTGCGCACGCTTGCGTCAGTCGTGCCGACGATTGAGAGGGTGTCGCCCGGACCGAAAAAGTAGAGATAGGTCGCGCCCATCGCGACCGCTGCGTCACTCGGCTGCGGGCAGAATCCGCCGTCGTCGACGTACCAACCGCCGCTGACGGCATCCGCCCTCGTCATGCCGAGATGAATATCACCGAGACCGCCGGTATTGAGTTCGCCACCGTCGTTCGCGGCGCCGCCAGTGGGTGTAAGCACGAGATCATTGCCAGCGCCGGTGACGTCGAAGCTGAATTCACCAGAGGGGTCGCCCTGCTTTGTGCCGACAACGGTGATCCGCACGCCAGTGGCGGTGACTTCGAGAGCAGTGCCGTGGGCTTTCAACTTGTCGTGCTCGATTTCGGCCTAGTCAAGCAGCGCCCCACCAGGACCCACCATGACGAGCACCTCGTGCCACGAGACTCCGCCGGCGTGACACGAGAAGAAAGCAACCGCTTCGTCGACGCCGTCACCGTTGAGATCGGTGAATACCGGCTGAGGCGAATTATCGATCTCGAGATGGGCGAGATACATGCCGCCATCGGCGCCGAAAGAGCGCGAGCCGTTCTCGAGTCGCATGCCCGGCGCAAAGTTTGGGCAGTAGTCGGGCACCTCCATGCTGAGGAGGTCAGCCTCGGTGGTCGTCGCTGTTGGCGCCGCGGTGGTGGGGGCCGACGAAGAGGATGCCGGCGGCGCGGGCGTTGTCGTCGGCTCACTCGTGGGGGCGGTTGCGCAGCCGCTGAGCGCTAGGGCAGTTGAAATCGCAATGGCAAGGCCCGACAACGCGGCGCTAAGTCTCATGCCTGGATGCTATTGGATATTGGCCTGAGTTCACTAGCGAATGAGCATGAAATAAGTTGCCGCGAGCACGATTGGCGCGATCATTGCGGCGGTGACGAGCAGGATGCGGGTGCGCTGCTTCTTGGCGATGCGGATGCCCGCAATGATGAACATCGCCGTGACGAGCGGCGTGAACAGCGCAATAAACGAGGGCACCGGGCCGGGGAACGCCGCGGCACACTCGGCCTCGGTGACGCAGGTCATCATGCTTGCGGTGATGCCGGTGAACATCGCGAAGGTTGAGACGAAGACGATGATGGCCGCGAAGATCGAACGCACGAGCAGCGGGTCGAGCTGCGGCAAGCCCGACATGCGATGGGCGGCGCGATCGTGCTCGAGGGCCGAGGCGTCATCGGGGACGACGAAGTCATCGGGGAGTGGGGCGAGGTCGTCCGGCTCCTCATCGCCGGCGGCCGGCGGCTGTTCGGTCGACATGCCCTCACCCTACGCCGGGTGCCAATGAGGGCAGAACCACAACTGTCATCAGGATGGGGTCATGATTCCGGGCTCGGAACCCGAAAAGTCATCAGGATGGTTCTATCCCGCAATATTGCGGGATAGAACCATCCTGATGACAGTTAGGGCAGACAACTGCTCGGGTTCGGCGCTTCGAGGGCCTCAGCGGGCGGGCTTGGGCCTCAGCGGGCAGAATCGGGTCACTGCGGGGGCGGGCCGGACGTGTTCGCGTACCCAAATGTCACGCCTGGGCGTAATGGAGGCGCATAGGGCAACAAGATCGCTCAGGCGTGACAATTTGGTTCGGCGCTTCGAGGGCCTCAGCGGGCGGCCGGGCCCCGGCGCGGCCGGGCCTCAGCCCCTACGCGTCGATGGTGGTGATTGCCTCCAGGGGGAGGCGCTCGCGCGGGGAGGCATCCCGCTCGCGAATCTTCTCGCTCACAGTCTCATCGTCAGCGTGCAGGCCGAGACTCAACAGCGTGAACGGCTGGTAGCCCTCGGGCACGAGGTCGTTCAGCTCATCGCGGTGGAAACCGAGCATCTGGTGCGCGTGCAACCCGAGGGCCTCTGCCTGCACCGACATGTGCGCCGCGGCCTGACCGAGGTCGTACTCGGCGACTGGCAGGCGGTCGCCCTCTTCGTTCTCGCGGCGCTCTGCGAGCAGTATGAGCGCCAAGGTCGCCGGGGTCCAGGCCTGGTTGAAGCCCATCATCGAGGCGACAATGCGCTCGAAGGTGGGGGTGCCGCGGCGCGCGGCGATGAAGTGCCAGGGCTGCGAGTTGCTCATCGATGCCGACCAACGGCCTTCCTCGAGCACCGAGTTCAGCTCCTCAAGCGAGATCACATGCGTGGCGTCGAAGCCGCGCGGGCTCCAACGGTTCGCGAGTAGGTTGTGGATGGGGGCCGAGGTCTCATTGCGGGCAGTGCTCGACATGCAAGGGCTCCTTTGGTTCGA
Organism: Gulosibacter macacae; assembly: GCF_003865375.1. Lineage (GTDB taxonomy): Bacteria > Actinomycetota > Actinomycetes > Actinomycetales > Microbacteriaceae > Gulosibacter > Gulosibacter macacae. The sequence goes on from NZ_RQVS01000006.1 coordinate 76,292, forward strand.
GCGCGTCACGGATGCGTGCGTGACGCGAAGTGCAACGCGGTCGGGCAAGGACTATTCCTGTCTGGTCGCGCGGTACGCGCTCGTGCGAAGATTGCGAATCGTGACCCGCCGCATCCTGCAACGAAGTGCCGCCGCGCTCGCGATGGTGCTTGCAGGCGTACTTGCCGGATGCTCCGACGTCTCAATTCCTTCGCCCACGGCACTGCCGCTACGACCCACCGAGGTCGCGGATTTCGAGACGGTCGAGCTGGTCGAGTTGTTGCAACAGCTCGTGGATGCGGGTGCTCCCGCCGCGCTGATCGAGGTGCGAAATGGTGAAGAAGTGTGGTCGGAGGCGCTCGGAGTGGCCTCGCTGAAATCGGAACTGCCGGCCGCGACCAACCAGACCTTCCGAATTGCCAGCCTGACGAAGCCGATGGTTGCGGCGATTGTGTTGCAGCTTGTTGCCGAGGATGAGTTTGAACTCGACAGCAGCGTCGATGAGCTCGTGCCGGGGGTGCTCGGGGGCGCGCCCGCTGAGGTGACCGTGCGGCAATTGCTCAACCACACCTCGGGGCTCCCGGAGTATGTGGATGCGTTGCAGCCCGCCGGTCCCCGCGATCTCGACACGATGCTGCGGACACCCCACACCGATGCCGAGTTGCTTGCGCTCGCGCTTGCCCAGCCGTGGCTGTTTGCGCCGGGGGAAGGGTTTGCGTATTCGAACTCGAACTACATCGCGCTCACGATGCTCATTGAGCAGGTGACCGGCGTGCCGCTTGCCGAGTCGCTTCGGGTTCGGATCACTGAGCCGCTCGGCTTAGCGAACACGAGCCTGCCCGAGGGCGAGCAACTTGGTGACTCGCATCTGCGTGGATATTGGGTTGAGGATCAGCTTCGGGTGGACGTCACCGATCAGCAGTCGTCGCTCTGGTCGGGGGCTGGCGGTGTCGAGTCCACGATCGGCGAGATCGCGACCTTTGAGCGAGCGCTCGTGACTGGGCGCGTGGTGCCCTCGGAGCTGCTCGGCGAGATGCTCGCGCTTGGTGCTGATGGCTATGGGCTGGGGATGCAGGCGCGCGTGGATTCCTGCCCGCCCGGGGATGCGGCGTTGCTGCCATTTGCTGAGGGGTTGCCGACGGCCGGGCCGGATGCGACCGGCACGGCGACTGCCGAGGCAACGGTTCCCGAAACCGAAGCGGCGACCGAGGAGGCAGAACCGTTTGACGAGTTCGATCCCGAGGCGACGGAATCGGTGCGCGTGACGAATCCTCCCGAGCCGACCTCGGGGTCGCTGATGCAATCGGGCGAGGGTCCGCTCGCGGTGCAAATTGGGGAGCCAGGCTATGTTTACGGGCACATTGGCTCGGGGCTTGGCTACCGCTCGCTCACGTTCACGAGTCCGGATGGCGTGCGCCAGGTGACGATCGCGTGGACGGCCTCGCCGAGTGATTACGGGGCTGATCCGCGCATGCCGATCGCCTACGCGCTCGCCGACGCCGCCCTCAGCGTCCGCTGCTAGTTGCGGCGCTGGTCTCGATCTGTCGCTTCGCTCCTACTCGACCACCCAGTGAGCCTGGCTCGTCGAGTAGCGAAGCGTATCGAGACGCCCGCCCCTAGAAAATCATCGGCCGGTCGTCGTCGAGCTCGGTCTCGAGATCAAGCTCCACCACCACCGGCACGTGGTCGCTCGGGCCGTCGCCTTTGCGCTCATCCCGTTCGATTGATGCATCCACGACCAGCTCATCAAACTCAGGCGACCCGAGCACGAAATCAATGCGCATCCCCTCATTGCGAGGGAATCGCAGCTGCTGGTAGTCCCAGTACGTGTAGCCCTCGATGCCGCGATCGCGGGTGATGTCGACGAAGCCATCAGCGAGGAAACCGCGGAACGCATCCCGCTCAGGCTCAGACACGTGAGTGCGGCCTTCGAAGAACTCGCGATCCCACACATCAATGTCGAGCGGCGCAATATTGAAGTCGCCCATGAGCGCAATCGGTGACCCCGGGTGCTGTTCGCGCCACAGCGCAGTGTCTGCGCGCAGCGCCCGCAGCCATTCGAGCTTGTAGTCATAGTGCGGATGCGTCAGCTCGCGACCGTTTGGCACATAGAGCGACCAGACGTGCACGCCCTCGACCTCGGCACCGAGCGCGCGCGCTTCGAGCGGCAGGGCCCCGGATGCATCCGCCTTGCCGAAGCCGGGCTGGCTCGGGAAGCCCTCGGTGACATCGTCGATTGGCAGGCGCGACGCGATCGCCACACCGTTCCACTGGTTCGTGCCGTGCGCGATGACCTCGTAGCCCGCGGCCTCGAAGTCTTCGTAAGGGAACTGTTCGGGCTTGCACTTGATCTCTTGCATTGCGAGCACGTCGATATCGGCACGGGAGAGGAAGTCGACAACCCGGGCCTTGCGGGTGCGGATGGAGTTCACGTTCCAGGTGGCAATGCGCATGCCGCTACGGTACCGAACCGGCGGGCTGGCCTGGGCAGGCTGGCTAGACTGGCAGGGTGACTGACGCGCGCCAAGCCCTCATTGACCTCATCCGCGACGAAGCCGTTTTCCACGGTGATTTCACGCTCACGAGCGGAAAGAAGGCGTCGTACTACATCGATCTGCGCAAGCTCTCGCTTGACCACCGTGCCGCGCCGCTGATTGGTGCGGTGCTGCTCGATCTTATTGAGGAGTTCGCTCCCGTAGATGCCGTCGGCGGCCTCACCATGGGTGCCGATCCGCTCGCGAACGCGGTGCTGCACCAGGGTGTCGCGCAGGGTCGCATCGTGGATGCGTTCGTCGTGCGCAAGGAGCCGAAGGACCACGGCCGTGGCCGCCAGGTTGAGGGTGCCGAGGTCGACGGCAAGCGTGTGGTCGTGCTCGAAGACACCTCGACGACCGGCGGTTCGCCGCTCGCCGCGATTGCCGCGCTCGAGAAGGCGGGCGCCACGGTCGTTGGTGTGTGCACGATCGTTGACCGCGCCACCGGTGCCGGTGAGCGCATCGAGGCGGCTGGCTACCCGTACCGCTACGCCATTGGGCTGGATGACCTCGGTCTTTCGGTCTAGCTGCACTCAATGAGCGAGCGGGATGCGTCGCCGACGAGTCGGCGGACTCTGCGCGAGGAGCAGCGCCCGCGCTCGCGGTGGCTCTGGCCGATCGCGTTGACCGCGGTGGTGCTCGTGGCCGCCGGAGTTGTTGGTTGGCAGTGGGCGCCGTTTGGTTTGGCGCCGGCTGATCGCACGCCGGTGCCGACGGTGACCGAGGATGCTGTGACCCCGGTTGCGGCGCTCGCGGCCGGCACCTGCCTGGCTGAGTTTTCCTCGCCGTGGGATGCGACGTTCGTGCCGATCGACTGTGCGCAGCCGCATGTGGCTGAGCAGTATGCAGTGGTGCCGGTGGCGTCGCAATTTAGTGGCGAGGTATGGCCCGGGGTGGATGCGCTCTCAGATCGCGCGATGCTCGCCTGCCAGGCTGCCGACGCGCTCAACCTGGATGCTGCCGGCCAGGTCGCTGGGCTCATGATCGAGGCCCGCTGGCCGAGCTCGCAAGCAGAGTGGGATGCGGGCGTGCGCGACTACCGCTGCTTCGCGGTCACCCTCGGCTCCGACCTCGTCGGCTCGCTCGCCGCGGGTTAGTCGGCGCGAGGGTCTCGGTGCGCGGCTTCGCCGCTACTCGACCAACCAGAAAACTTGGTGGGTCGAGTAGGGCGGAGGCCCCACCCTGGTTGATTGAGTAGGCCGAAGGCCGTATCGAAATCCCCGCCCTACGCGGGCCGCCAGTTGTAGCGGTGCTGGAGCACCCAGTCGTGCATGACGACGGCGGCAGCGGCGGCAGCGTTGATGGAACGGGTGGAACCAAACTGGGTGATCTCGACTACGAGACCGGATGCATCCCGCATCTCCGCTGAAACCCCAGGACCCTCCTGACCGAACACGAGCACGCACTTTTCGGGCAACGCCGTCGTCTCAATCGGCACCGAGCCGGGCACATTGTCAACGGCCACGACCTCGAGATTGAGCTCGCGCATCCGTGCCAAGAAGTCATCGACGGTCTCGTGGTGCTCGACGTGCTGGTAGCGGTCGGTGACCATAGCGCCGCGCTTATTCCAGCGGCGGCGGCCGACGATGTGCACGGCTTGCGCCCCGAAGGCATTGGCCGAGCGCACGATTGAGCCGATGTTCATATCGTGTTGCCAGTTCTCGATGGCGACGTGGAAGGGTTGGCGCTCGCGGTCGAGCTCTTCGACGATCGCTTCCATCTTCCAGTAGCGGAAGCGGTCGATGACGTTGCGGCGGTCGCCATTGGCGAGCAGCTCGGGGTCGAAGTGCGGCTCGGTCGGCCACTCGCCCACCCACGGACCAACGCCGGGCAGCTCCTGCTCGGCCTGCTCGTAGCCTTCGGGCATTGGATGCTCGGACACGGGACCTCCTTGGTTGCTCATCGACGGTAGCTGATGGGTGGGTGCGGTGGTCTCGATCAGTCGCTTCGCTCCCACTCGACCAACCAGAGTGGGCGCGCCCGACCAGCCAATGCTGGGTGGTCGAGTGCCGGAGCGTAGCGGAGGTGATCGAGACCACCGCCGACAGCCGAGCTACTTCTTCGGCAGGAGGTCGTTGGTAAAGGTGGCGGCGCAGTCGACCTGCTTCTCAATGAGTCCAGCGCGCGGCATGAACTCACACATCGACTCCCACACTGTCGGGTCGTTGAAGAGCAATTGCTGTCCGGTCTCGGCCTTCATGAGTGGGATCGTCGCCTCGAGCGTCGCAAGGGCAGCTGCCTTCGCATCCGCCGTCGTCAGCGTCGGAATGTACTTCGCGGCGATATCGATCGTCTCGGCCGGGTTCGCTGAAACGTACTCAATGGCACGCTCAAGGGCATCGAGAATCGCGGTCACATCATCCGCGCGCTCAGTAACGAGCGTCGTCGATGCACCGAGCGCCGGACCCACCAGCGTCGGCGCAGCCGGGTCAACCGCATCGATCACGCGCACGGGGAAGCCGTTCGCCTCGAACTGAATCGCGTCATTGTTCGAGAACCCCATGACCGCGTCAACCTTGCCTGACGAGAGCGCCGCCTGCTGCGTGTAGCCAATGTGCTGCACATCAACATCCGACGCCGACAGCCCGGCCCGGTCAAGTAGCGCTTGCAACGCAAACCAGGTCTGGCCATACGGACCAGGCGTACCGACCGAGTGTCCAGCCAGGTCGGCCGCAGTCTGAATCGGCGAATCAGCCGGCACGATGAGCACCGCCGGGTAGGTCGTGTAGATCGTCGCCACCGAGGTGATCGGCACCTCACCAGCCACCGCTTGCACGATTTCGTCGCCCCCGCCGTAGACAAGCTGCTCGGTACCAGCCTCGAGCGCGCCGAACAGGCTCTCGCTCTCGCCGTGGTGACGCAGCTCGACCGCGACGCCCGCCTCATCGAAGTAACCGAGTTCATCCGCGACATAGAACGGTGCGAACTGCACATTCGGCGTATACGTGAGGCCGATCGTGATCGGCGGGCCGGCCGGTGCTGAACCACCGGGCTCGCCGGCTCCTGCCTGGCAGCCAGCAAGCGCGAGCGTAGCCGCCGCAGCAACGGCAACGGCGCGCAATCCGCGGCGAAGTAGTGGGTTCGTCATGAGTCTCCTTTGACAGGTTGAAGAGCAGGTGGAATTCGAGGACGCCTACGCGGCAATAGCGACGGCATCGCGACGACGATCGGCGCGCGAAGCTCGGCGCCGCGCGTTCGACACCGCTTCGAGCACACGGATGATGGTGAACAGTCCCACCGCGAGCACGGCGAGCACGATGAGGGTCGTGAACAGGCCCTCAGTGTCGTTCGCATCCCGGTAGAGGGTGAGGAGCATCCCGAGCCCGCGGCCACCCATGGTGAACTCGCCGACCACGGCACCGGTGACCGAGAGCGCGATGCCCGCGCGCACGCCAGCGAGGATGCTGCCGAGCGCAATCGGCGCCTCCACCCAGAGCAGCGATTGCCACCAGGATGCGCCGTCGAGTCGCGCGGCCTCGAGCACCTCGCGGGGGAGGGCGCGCACACCGAGCACGGTGGTGATGAGCATCGGGAAGAACGCGACGATCGCACAGAGAATCGCGATGGGCATGAGGCCGTAGCCAACCCAGAGCGCGAGCAGCGGCGCGATGGCCACAGCGGGAATGGCCTGGGACGCGGTGACATACGGTGTCACGGCGAGATCTACCCAGAGAATGCTCGCAATGAGATAGCCGAGCGGCACCGCAAACGCAATCGCAAACACCGTGCCGAGTAGCGCCTCACCGAGCGTCACCGCAGCATGCGGGATGAGCGGGCCCTGCGCGAGTTCGAGCACGAGGCGCGAACCAATGCTTGATGGCGCGGGCAGAAACACCGGGTTGACCGCCCCCGAGCGCACTGCCGTCTCCCAGATCGCGAGCACGATCACCGCGAGACCGGCGGGCGCGGCGAAGCGCAACCATCGACGCTCGGTGCGCGGCTTGGTGCGGCGCGCCTGGGGCGTGGGTGCGGTCATCGTTCTCCTCCGTTTCGCGGTCATCCGGGGGAGATGCGCAGGAGGAAACAACAACGGCTTATGCCGAATAGCCCGTCAAGAATCGATGATTCCCGTCGGGCACGTGCGCCTCCCTTCCGGACTTTAACCGTCGGTTCTGGAATTGCACCAGATCAGCCACACCCAAACTGCAGGTGCGGGTCGCGGACTTTACCGCCGGCTCGGACTTTCACCGACCCCGGAGCACGTGTACTCGTGGCGACCACCCTACGCCGCGATCGCGAGTTACGCACCCTTTCATGACGTTCTGCGTCACGCGGGCTAGCATCCGGGCATGGATGCGAACAACTTGCTCGGTGTGCCGGCCACGCTACTTCCCGCTGAACCTGAGGTGCTCGACGACCTCGCCAACCTCCCCGATGAGGAGCGCGCGCTCGAGGCAATCGCGTCGAAGCATCCGACCTCATCGCTCGCCTGGGCAGAGCTCGCCGACTGCGCGTACCGCAACGGCGAAATCGTTGAGGCGTACGCATTTGCGCGCGTCGGTTACCACCGCGGCCTGGATGCGCTGCGCAAGAACGGCTGGCGCGGTCAGGGTCCCGTGCCGTGGTCGCACGAGCCGAACCGCGGGGTGCTGCGCGCATTCTGGCAATTGCGCCGGGCCGCTGAAGAGATCGGCGAAACTGGCGAGCCCGAGCGACTCACGGCGCTACTCGCGGATGCCGACCCCTCAGCTGCGGGCGAGATCGAACGTGAGGTCGCGCGCCAGAATTAGCACCGCATCCGTGTGAACTCACTCGTCGATCAGCCAGGTGACCTCGTCGCCGCGCGAGTTCGAATAGGTGAGTTCGGCAGTTCCCGGCGCAGTTTGCTGGAAGGCGATCGTGCCTTCCTCGCAGGCGCCCGGGAGGAGTTCGGTCGAGGAAAACTCCGTGTCGTCGAAGAGCAGCACTCGCGGTTGCTCGGTGCCGTCGCGCTCGAGCCAGTACATGGCGGGATCGAACCAGCGCTCGGTGTTTCCGATATCGGTGTCTGAGCCTGGCACCGAGCCATCGCCGGCGCAGAACTCAAGATGAGCGATATCGAAGGTGCCGTGCGCGCCACGTTCTTCGGTGGTGACCGAACGCAGCGTGATGCGCGTGCCGTAGTGCAATTGCACCGTCTCGCCCACCTGCAGGCCGATCACCGTGGGCTGGAACTTCGGCGTCTTCGGCGAAATGATCCCAAACACGGTGATCACCACGGCCACCACCGCGAGGCCAACGCCAATCATGAGCCGAGCGAAATTGCGGCGGCTCGACTCCTTGGCGATGGTGGCGGCGAGCGGCGCGAGGCGGTCGTTGACGACTCGCGGCACCCCATCCGTGTGCTGCGTGATGAGTGAGCGCAAGCGCCGATCGCGCTGGTAGAGCGAGGGCGCGATAGCGAGCTCACGCAGGTGGTCGTCGACGAGCAAGAGCACATCGTCAGCGTCGGGTGAGGCGCTTGCGACGAGCACGAGCCGCTCCAAATCGACCGATTTCTTCGCGACCGCGGGTGAGCCGTCCTGGCTTGCATCGAAGAGCAGGGAGCCGCTGTGGCCGAGTACCGCGGGGAAGTCTGGATGTACCGTCGCAGTGCTGTGCCCACCACGCTGCACGAGCACGAATCGCTGCTTCGGCTTGCGGTCGGGTGCACCGAGGAGGAAGGGCAGATCGTTCGTGGCGAGGCCCGGATCGATGCCTTGGCCCGCCTCGATTTGCGGCAGCTTGAGATGCACGGATGCACCGACCGCGCTGAGTACCGCGCGCACTCCCTCGACGGTGGCTTCGGCGGTCTCGGGTGTGCCGAAGATGTGATCGAGGCGTCGCCACGAGTCGAGCTCGTGTTCGTTCACTTCGTGCACCGCCGACTGCAGCAGCGGATCGGAGACCGGCATGGGAGAGATCAAGATCTCGTTGGCAAGACGCCGTCGCTGAGCGATTGAGAGCGGATGCTCGGTGCGCAGCACGCAATACACCTCGCCCGCGAGCACGAACCCGGTCGACTGCGCCGCACCCGCTCCTGGTGCGAGCGATGGGACCGCCTGCATGGTGAGCGTTTCGAGCACGCGGTGGGCGGCGCGACCATCGGCAGAACGGGGCAACAGGAACGACCAGGCCGTGGTGTCGGCGCTGCCGTGAATGGCACCGAACTCATTGCCGGGCTGGTCGCGCCATGATTTCGGTGTGGCTGGCGGTCGCACTACCGGCGGCCCCGGTGGCCAATCGAGCTCTTCAATCAGGGATGCATCACTCGTCGTGAGGAGCGCCTGGTGACGTCGGCCTCGCGGCGAGAGCTCGCGCAGGAGTGCCGCCGCGCGATCGTGCGCGCCGGGGAGCGGGGATTCAAGCGGGCTGAGCGGATACGCCGAGCCGGGCTTACGCACAGTGAGATCGGTCGCCCACAGCGGATACGCGGTGTCGCGCACCGGCGCCATGGGTGCGCCAGGTTCGGGCGTTGCCTGCTCAAAGATCTGATGCATCCGCCGATAGGCCGCGGCCACCGCCGCACGCGACCCGCGCACCCAAATCGCGATAATCGCTGGCTGCAGATCTACCGTGACCTCGGGCACATAGACGCCGCCCGGCAACTCGAGCGGCCGACTGAACTCACGGCGCAGGTGCTCGGCAGCCACCCGCAGGGTGCCGTGTTCGGCCAGCGGCTCATCAACCAGCCCATAGGCAATCGTGATGCCCAAGAACGTGAGCTCGTTCGCCGACTCGCGCAGCTCCCAAGTGAACCCGCGGTGTTCCCGGTACTCGATCATTCCGCCAGCCTATTTGCGTGCATCCAGCCCCCGCGTCACCCTGGAGCGCTAATATTGCGGGTTGGTTCATCCGCGCGCGACGGTAGTGTTGCGCGCCACCGACAGAGAATCGAGTGGTTGAGCATGACAGGCGTAGCAATCATCGGCGGCCAGTGGGGCGACGAAGGCAAGGGCAAGGCAACCGACCTGCTCGGTGACCGTATCGACTATGTCGTCAAGTTCAATGGCGGCAATAACGCCGGCCACACGGTCGTGATCGGCGATGAAAAGTACGCGCTGCACCTGCTGCCCTCGGGCATCCTCTCGCCCGGCGTGACCCCGGTGATCGGCAACGGCGTCGTCGTCGACCTCGGCGTGCTGTTCTACGAACTCGACCACCTCATTGAGCGCGGCGTCGATGTCTCGCGACTCAAGGTGTCGGGCAATGCCCACGTCATTCCCGAATACAACCGTGCCCTCGACCAGGTCACCGAGCGCTTCCTCGGCAAGCGCCGCATCGGCACCACCGGCCGCGGCATCGGCCCGACCTACGCCGACAAGATGACCCGCGTGGGTATCCGCATCCAAGACCTCTTCGACGAGCACATCCTGCGCCAGAAGATCGAGGGTGCGCTCGTGCAGAAGAACGAGCTGCTCGTGAAGATGTACAACCGCCGCGCGTTTACGGTCGACGAGATCGCTGACGACCTGCTTTCGTACGCTGAGCGACTCGCGCCGATGGTGGCCGACACCGCACTCGACCTCAACCTCGCGCTTGAGCGAGGCGAGACCGTGGTGTTTGAAGCGGGTCAGGCGACCATGCTCGACATCGACCACGGCACCTACCCCTACGTCACCTCGTCGTCGGCAACCGCCGGCGGTGTGGCGACCGGGTCGGGTGTCTCGCCGCGCAATGTTGACCGCATCGTTGGCATTCAGAAGGCCTACATCACGCGCGTCGGTTCGGGCCCCTTCCCGACCGAGCTTGATGACGAGGTCGGCGAGAAGCTGCGCCAACGTGGTGGCGAGTTCGGCACCACCACTGGTCGCCCGCGCCGCACCGGCTGGTTCGACTCGGTGATCGCCCGCTACGCCTCGCGCATCAATGGCTTCACCGACATCGTGATGACGAAGCTCGACGTGCTCTCGACCTTCGAGACGATTCCGGTGTGTGTCGCCTACGAAGTTGATGGCGTGCGCTTTGACGAGATGCCGATGTCGCAGAGCGACTTCCACCACGCGAAGCCCATCTATGAGGAATTCCCGGGCTGGGAAGATGACATTGCGGGCATCACCGACTTCTCGAAGCTGCCGGGGAACGCGCAGTCGTATGTGAAGGCGATTGAAGAGCTTTCGGGCGCGCGCATCTCGGCGATTGGTACCGGGCCGGCCCGCGACCACATCATTCAGCTGCACGATCTGCTCGGTCGCGACTAGTTCGCTGTTGCGCGATCTGCGCTTTTCGGGCCGATGATGCGCGTGGCGCGGTCATCGGCCCGGAAAAGACAGATCGCGCAACCGTGCACAATAGGCACATGACTGAAGTCAACCTGCCGGCTCGAGCAACGACGCTCGTGGGCCGCAATATTCGCCTCGAACCGCTCTCGATCGAGTCGTTGCGTGAGCTTGCGCCGAAGTTGCGCGTGCCCGAGGTGTTCGCCGGAGGCCACGCGGGCGGACCCGCGGCAATGCCCGACAGTGACGAGGGGTATGTCGAGTTCTTTGCCGCCTACGCGCCCTGGAACCAGGGTGGTCGCAGCTATGTCGTGCGCCTCGCCGACGGCACTGTGGTCGGCACCACCTCGCTTTACGACTTTGACGCAACGAAGGCATCGGTCGCCATCGGCTACACCGCCTACGCACCCGAGGTGTGGGGTACCGCGGTGAACCCCGACGTCAAGCGCACCCTGCTCGCGGCACTGTTCGACCTCGGTTTCGCTCGGGTCATTTTTCACGTGGATGCAGAAAACGAACGTTCCCGAGGCGCCGTGGCGAAGCTCGGAGCCCAGCTCGACGGCGTGCTTCGCCGCGACCGCCAGCTCGCCGACGGTGCCTGGCACGGCACGGCCGTCTACAGCATCCTTGCAACGGAATGGCCAGGAGTGCGCGCGGCACTCGACGCGCGTTTGAATACCTTCAACGGATCCAAAGCCCGCGAGACGGATGGCGTGGCAGGATAGGGCCGATTCCGACGAAGGAGCAGGCATGACCCTGAAGCTCACCCGCAACGAGCTGGCCCAGTACATCGACCACACGCTACTCGCGACTGACGCGACCAACGACGACGTTGCCGCGCTCTACGTCGAGGCCGCCGAACTCGGGGTCTACGCGATCTGTGTCTCGCCGAACATGCTGCCGGTTGGCGGCGCCTGGGGCTCGCTCGACCCGGATGCGGACGAGGCTGCGGTTGCCGAATCGGCGCCGAAGCTTGCGACCGTGGTGGGCTTCCCCTCGGGTAAGCACCACTCGAACATCAAGGCCGTTGAGGCCGCTCGCGCCGTGACCGACGGTGCTGACGAACTCGACATGGTCATTGACATTGGGATGCTCAAGGCTGGCCGCCCGGAGCTCGTCGAGCAGGACATCGCGACGGTTCGCCGCGCGGCGCCGGCACCGACGGTGCTCAAGGTGATCATCGAGTCGGCGGCACTCACCGATGACGAGATTGTGCAGGCGTGTGAGGCCGCGGAGCGTGCCGGTGCCGACTATGTGAAGACCTCCACGGGCTTCCACAAGGATGGCGGCGCGACGGTTGAAGCGGTGGCACTGATGCGCAAGACCGTTGGCGACCGACTTGGAGTCAAGGCCTCGGGTGGCGTGCGCACATACGAGGATGCGATGGCGATGATCGAGGCCGGTGCGAGCCGCCTCGGCATGTCGTCGGGGGCCGCGGTGCTCGCCGACGCGCCTGCGGAGTAGTTGCGGCGGGGGTCTCGATACGTCGCTTCGCTCCTACTCGACCAACCAAGAAACTTCGCTCCTACTCGACCAACCAAGAAACTTCGCTCCTACTCGACCAGCCAGGACGGTTGGGTGGTCGAGTGCCGGAGCGAAGCGGAGGCGATCGAGACCACCGCATCCACCATCGCGATAGGCTCGAACGCATGAGCGAGCAGACCTCCAGCGCCGACGCACTGCGCACCCTCGCGGGCCTGCGCCGGTCCATCGACAACTTCGATGCGGCGCTCATCCACATCCTCGCCGAGCGCTTCCGCTGCACGCAGCGAGTTGGCGAGCTGAAGGCCGCCCACGACCTTCCCGCATCCGACCCCGCCCGCGAAGCCACGCAGGTCGCCCGCCTGCGCGAACTCGCTCGCGAGGCCGACCTCGACCCCGAGTTCGCCGAAAAGTTCCTCACCTTCGTGATCGCCGAGGTCATCAACCACCACGAGCGAATCGCGAACGAAGGCGCCTAAATGCGCCAGCGCATCCGGGAGAGCCAGGGAATCGCGGCCCGCCCGGGCATGCCGCAGGCGTTGCGCATCGCCGGGTCCGACCTCGCCGCGCCCTGCGGGGTTATCGACTGCGACGCCTTCGACCGCAATATTGCGGCGCTCGCGGCACGCGCAAATGGCACCCCCATCCGGGTCGCGTCAAAGTCATTGCGCGCGCGCGCGGCCCTCGACCGCATTCTTGAGCACCCAGGGATGCGCGGCATCCTCGCCTTCACGCTCCCCGAAGCTATTTGGCTCGCAAACAAGGGTCACAACGACCTCGTTGTCGGCTATCCAACGGCGAATGTCGCGGCACTGCGGCAACTCGCTGGCGACGCGAAACTGCGCCGCCGCATCACGCTCATGGTCGACGACCCGGCGCAACTCGACCTCATCGCCGCAAGCGGTGCCGCCCGCATCCCCGTGCGCGTGTGCCTCGACGTCGATACCGCCTACACGGGTGTCCCCGGGCTCTACTTCGGTAGCCGCCGCTCGCCGATTCGCACGGCCGAGCAAGCCGCCACGCTCGCGCGCACGATCCGCAGGCGGCCCGGTATCGAGCTCGTCGGCATCATGGCCTACGAGGCGCAGATCGCCGGCATTCAGGATGCTGGCCGCGGGGTTCGTGACGCCGCAATCCGTCGTCTGCGGCAAGCCTCAGTGCAGGAACTCGCGCGGCGTCGGGCCGAGATCGTCGCCGCAGTGCGCGCCGAAGCTCCAGCGCTCGAGTTCGTGAACGGCGGCGGCACCGGCTCAATTGAATCGACGATCGCCGAACCCGCGGTCACCGAAGTTGCGGCCGGGTCGGGGTTCTTCTCGCCCACCCTCTTTGACGGCTACCGCGCTTTCCGGCACGAACCAGCCGCGTTCTTCGGCCTCGACGTGGTGCGCAAGCCCGCCGACGACATCGCGACGGTGCTCGGCGGCGGCTGGATCGCATCCGGCACCCCCGGTGCTGACCGATTGCCGCAGCCGGTGCATCCGACCGGTCTCAAATTTCGCCACGACGAGGGCGCCGGCGAAGTGCAAACTCCGCTCGTCGGTGAGGCGGCACGGGGGCTCAATGTGGGAGATCGTGTGTGGTTTCGGCATGCAAAGGCCGGAGAATTGGCGGAAAGGCTCACACAATTCACGGTCGTGAGCGACGGCGCTATCGTCGAGCACTGGCCGACGTACCGAGGAGAAGGGTTCGCATTCGCATGAGCGACGAAGCGCAGTCGAAGCGGGCAGGCAAGCAGCGCCCCGCAACCGCACTACCGAAGCGCTTCGCGAACCAGTGGCGTAACTGGTCGGGCGGAGTGTCGGAGCGGGCACAACTCACGGCGGGCCCCACGAGCGAGACTGCCGCGCGGTCGCTCGTGATTGGTGCGGCGGGCTCCGGTCTGAAGGTGAAGACCGTCGGCGCCGGCCACTCGTTCAACGACATCGCCGCGACCGAGGGCTTGCGTCTGCACCTCGACGACTACCGCGGGCTCGTTTCGGTGAACTCCGACACCCTCGTCGCGACCTTCCGCGGTGGCACCCGCCTGCACGAGATTCCGGAACTCCTCAAGCCGCACGGACTCGCGCTCGCGAACCAGGGCGATATTGACCAGCAGGCAATTGCCGGCGCGATCTCGACCGGCACGCACGGTACGGGGCTTGGATTCACGGGCCTGTCGGCGATGGTGAAGTCGCTGCGCATGGTGCTCGCGAGCGGCGAGGTCGTCTACTGCGATGAGCGGATGCATCCGCAGCTCTTCGAGTTCGGTCGCGTCGGACTCGGCGCCCTCGGCATCATTCTTGAGGTCGGTATCCAGTGCGTGCCCGCGTTTCGCATTGAGGCGACCGAGGGTGCTGAGCCCGTGGATGCGGTGCTCGAGTCGTTCGTGGAGCGCTCGCGGTCGAATGATCACTTTGAGTTCTTCTGGTTTCCGCACGCCGATCGGGCGTTTGTGAAGACGAACCGGCACCTCGCCGATGGTGAGGAGCCGGAGGGTGCGCTGCCGCTCAGCGCGATGTCGAAGTTCGTTGACGGTGAGGTCGTGCAGAACTGGGGCCACGGACTCGCGGTATCGCTCGGGGCAATGGCGCCGGGCCTCGTGCCGCGGGTGAACCAGCTGTCGTCGGGGCTCATGGGGCAGCGCCGCTATGTGGCGCCCGCGCACGAGGTGTTCGTGTCGTCGCGGCGGGTGCGCTTCAACGAGATGGAGTACGCGGTGCCGTTCGAGGATGCACCGGAGGTGTTTGCCGAGATTCGTCGCGTCATCGACGCGCATGATTGGCGCATCTCGTTTCCGATTGAGGTGCGCTCGGCGGCGGCTGATGATGTGCCGCTGTCGACGGCGTACGGCCGCGAGACCGCCTACATCGCCGTGCATCGCTTTGTGCGCGAGCCGCACCTCGAGTACTTCGGCACGATCGAAGAAGTGCTGCAGGCCGCAGACGGACGACCGCACTGGGGCAAACTGCACTCGGCGCGAGCCGCGCAACTGCGCGAGGTGTATCCGCGCTTCGACGAGTTCGTGGCGTTGCGCGATGAGGTTGATCCCGATCGCGTGTTTGGTAACGCCTACCTTGACCGGGTGCTCGGGTAGCGCAGGCTCCCGCATCGTTCGTGATGTCTGGAGCGAGACCCAGCGCCGATAGCGATGGATGGCGTTCAGGCCGCCGCGGAGAGCCCGGTCGGTCGCAACAAGGTTCCTATCGTGGCCTGATTGAAACCTTGAGCAACCTTCACGGATTGGCTCAAGGTTTGCTGCGGGAATTGCCGAGAAAATGGGCACAAAGGCCATCGGCTACCTTAACGAAAGCTGGACGTCTAGGAGGCCTCCTAGTCGGAAGTGCCTAGCAACCCCTATTGAGGGGTGCATCCACCGGTGCCACGCTTTCGCTTAACTTCAGCAGCCAGCATCGATGCGGGCGAGTCACATCACAAGGGAGTTATGCGATGAAGAAGCTGACCAAGATTGCGGCCCTCGCCGCGGTAAGCGCCCTCGCACTCACCGGTTGCGCCGGTGGTGGCGGTGGTACCCCGGGCGCCACCGTCCCGGCAATCACCTCGCCCACGCTCGGTAGCGTGCCCGCCGACATCCTCGCTGGCCAGTCGATCACCTTCGCCGGCGACGGCGGCACCACCCAGGACGCCATGATGTCGGCCTGGTTTACTCCGTTCTCGACCGAATCGGGTGTGACCTTCGCCCAGGACTCGCCACAGACCCTCGCCAAGATCGAATCGCAGGTGAACTCGGGCAACATCCAGTGGGACTTCGTCTCGAGCTACGCCGACACGATCGAACGCCACTGCGGCACGCTCTTTGAAGAGCTCGACATGTCGAAGATCGACACCTCGAAGGTGCCGTCGTCGGTGCCGGTGCTCAAGTGCGGTGTGCCCTCGATCGTCTACGGCGTGAACATCGTCTACAACACCGACACCTTCGGCGACAACGGTCCGACCACCTGGGCCGACTTCTTCGACACCGAGAAGTTCCCGGGCAAGCGCACCTTCTACAACGGTGACAGCCAGATCGACGCACCGATCGTGCAGGGCGCGGCCATTGCATCCGGTTGGGACCCGAAGACCCCGTTCACCGCAGAGTGGGCGAACAAGGGCCTCGACCTGATCGAGACCATCGCCGACGACGTTGTCTTCTACGGCACCGGTGCCGCGGCCCAGCAGATGCTCGAGTCGGGCGAAGCCGTCATCGGCGCAGTCTGGACCGGCCGCTCGCTCAAGGCTGAGCAGAACGGCGCGAACCTCACCGCGACTTGGAACGACTGGATCGCCGTGACCGACTACTTCGCCATCGTCAAGGGCACGACCAAGTCGGAGATCGCCTACTACGCGATCAACTACGCGCTCGGTGCCGAGCAGCAGGCTGGCTTCACCGAGGCCACCGGGTACGCTCCCGCCAACGTCGACTCGAAGCCGAATGTCGACGAGGTCACCGAGAAGTACCTCGTGACCGGTGAAGACAAGGCCGCCAGCGCCGTGCCGGTTGCCGTGGAGTTCTGGGCTGACGCGGATGCTGTTGCCCCGCTGCAGGACCGCTGGAGCGCCATCATCGCTGGTGCCGCGTAAGCGCATCCTCCCGAACTGACGTTGCGTCCTCGCCGCGAGACCGCGGCGAGGACGCAACGTCACCCCGCACACTCGTCCACGATCGAAGAGGCGGTTCATGACTTCCACCCCCGACACGTCTCAGTTCTCGCAACTGAGCACGCGCGCCATCCGGCTCAATGAGGAGCCGACGCCAGCAAAGAAGCGCCGCACTCGCGGCATGAGCGGGATGCTCTTGGCCCTGCTGCCAGCGTTCCTTGTGCTCGCGGTCTTCTACTTCTATCCGATGCTCTCGGTGCTGGTCGCCGCGTTCACGCATCCCACCCCCGGCCTGCAGAACTTCGAATGGTTCTTCAGCCAGCAGGTCAACCTCGACGTGCTCGGGCGCACCCTGCTCATCAGCTTCTGGGTGATGGTCGTCTGCATCGTCTTCGCCTACCCCTTCGCCTACTACATGACGATCGCGAAGCCCGCGCGACGCAATCTGCTCATGCTCATGGTGCTCATCCCGTTCCTCACGAGCACCGTGGTGCGCACCTTCGCGTGGGTCATCCTCTTGCAAGACAGCGGTCCGATCGGTGCGTTCATGCAGGTGTTCGGGGTCGAACAGCTCGGCATCATGCGCACGCCGGCCGCCGTGCTCATCGGTATGGCACAGGTGCTCTTGCCCTTCGTGGTGCTGCCTATGTACTCGAACATGGCGCAGATCGACCGCCGTCTGCTCACCGCTGCCGAAAGCCTCGGCGCGAGCCCGGGCCGGGCCTTCCTCTCGGTCTACCTGCCGCTCTCGCTCCCGGGCGTCGCCGCCGGTGCGCTCCTCTGCTTCGTGATGGCGCTCGGCTTCTACATCACCCCGGCCATGCTTGGTTCGTCACGTGAGACGTTCCTTTCGACCCTCATTCAGGGTCAGGTGCAGGGTCTGGGCCAGTGGGGCCACGGTGCGGTCATCGGCCTGATGCTCTTGCTCGTGACGGTGCTCATCCTCGCCATTGCCGGCATCATCAGCCGTCGCGCTGGCGGTTCGGTCGCGAGCATGGTGGGAGGGAGCAAGGCATGAACACCTCGAAGTCAGCAACCCGAATCATCCTCGGCATCGTCGCCATCTTCATCTGCATCTGGCTCGTCGCCCCGATGTTCGTCGTCGTGCCGATCTCGTTCACTGATCGTGCGAGCTTCCAATTCCCGCCGCAGGGGTACTCGATGCGGTGGTACGAGAAGTTCTTCTCCGACCCGAACTGGCTCAAGGCCCTTGGCAACTCGGTGGTCATCGGCCTGCTCACGGCGCTTATCGCCGCCCCGCTCGGCACGATTGCGGCGCTCGCGATCAACCGTTCGAAGAGCCGGTTCGCCGCCTGGGCGCAGGGCGCCATGCTCACTCCGATGATCATCCCCGCGATCATCGCCGGTGCCGGTGTCTACACGATGTTCCTCAACGCCGGTCTCGTCGGCAATATGGCCGCCTTCGTGCTCGTGCACGTCTGCCTCGCGCTCCCACTCGTGGTGATCGCCGTGAACGCGAGCCTCGCCGGCTATGACCCGACGCTCGAACTCGCCGCCGCAAGTCTCGGCGCGAATAGGTTGCGCACCTTCTTCACCGTGACGGTGCCGCTCATCGCTCCCGGAGTTGCTGCTGGCGCCGTGTTCGCCTTCGTCACCAGCCTCGACGAGGTGATCATCTCGCAGTTCATGGTGAGCCCCACGCTGCAAACCCTGCCAATCGCCATGTACGCGAGCGTCACCCGTGACACCGACCCGACCATCGCCGCGGCAGCAACGCTCATCATCGCCGCAGTGGTCATCGGCTTCCTCTTCTACACCCTCGTCGTGCAACGCCTCGCAAAGCGCAAGGGAGGCGCCGAATGAGCATCAACCTCGACTCGAATCTCGACGCTCACGAAGGAGCAGCTGTGTCCGACTCCACCATCCTCAATCTGAGCGGCCTGACGAAGCGCTACGGCGACGCCGTGGCCCTGCACCACATCGACCTCGATGTGAAAAAGGGCGAGTTCCTCACCTTCCTCGGCCCCTCGGGCTCGGGCAAGACGACCACGCTCAACCTCATCGCCGGCTTCATCGAGCCGAGCGAAGGCACGATGCTCCTCCAGGGGCAGCCGCTTGAGAAGCTCAAGGCGCACGAGCGCAACCTCGGTGTCGTCTTCCAGCACTACGCGCTCTTCCCGCACCTCACCGTGCGCGACAACGTCGAGTACCCGCTCAAGCAGCGCAAGATGTCGAAAGAAGACCGTCGCACGGCCGTGGATGCAGCACTCGAGATGGTGCGGCTCGGCGACTACGCCGACCGCTACCCACGCCAACTCTCGGGTGGTCAGCAGCAGCGCGTCGCGCTTGCCCGCGCGGTGGTCTACCGGCCGCCGATTCTGCTCATGGATGAGCCGCTCGGTGCCCTCGACAAGAAGCTGCGCGAGTGGCTACAGCTCGAACTTCGTCGCATTCACCGAGAACTCGGCAGCACGTTCATCTACGTCACGCACGACCAGGAAGAAGCGCTCGTGCTCAGCGACCGCATCGCGGTGTTCAACGAGGGTCGCATCGAGCAGATCGGCACGGCACGCGACCTCTACGACCGGCCGGAGACGCTGTTCGTGGGCCGCTTCATCGGTGAATCGAGCGTCGTGAAGGGTAACTTCGCGAACGGCGTCGTCACTACGAAGGGCCACCAGCTCGCCGCGCAGGGCACGCTGGAGACTCCGGATGCGGCCCTGCTCATCCGCCCCGAAAAGCTCGAACTCGGCCAGGCCGATGGCACCGGCTTCAGCGACCGCGCGGTGAACCGAGTGCCCGGCGTCATTGAAGACATCTTCTACCTCGGCCCGGTGCTCAAGTACGCCGTGCACACCGAACTCGGCGAGTTCGTCGTGCGCGTGCGCGCCGCCGAGGCTGCGCATGCTGAGATTGGCGACCAGGTCGCGGTCGGCTGGGATCCGGCCGACGCAGTGCTGCTCGAAGACACCGACCCACTCGAGAACTAATCCAAACGCATCCTGCTTCTCTCGTGTCAAAAAGGACCCCTGAATGATCAACGGCAATGTGTCGCACTGGTGGACCCAGATCGGCGTGCCCGCTCCCCGCAAGCCGCTCGACGGCGACCTCGACGTCGATGTCGCCATCGTCGGCGCCGGCTACACCGGCCTGTGGACGGCCTATTACCTCAAGAAGGCCGACCCCTCGCTACGCATTGCGGTGCTCGAGCAGCGTTTCGCGGGCTTCGGTGCATCCGGCCGCAATGGTGGCTGGCTGACGAACACGGTCACCGGCGGCCAACAGCAGTACGTGAAGTCGCACGGGCGCGATGCGGCGCAGCGCTTCGTGCTCGCGATGAACGACACCGTCGATGAGGTGATCGCGGTCGCCGCGGCCGAAGGCATCGACGCCGACATCATCAAGGGCGGCAATATGGAGGTCGCCTACACTCCCGCACAGCTCGCCCGGCTCAAGGCGGCGTATGCCTCCGACCAGCGTTGGGAAGGCACCGATTGGGAGTGGCTGGATGCAGCAGAGTCGCGTTCGCGCATCAACGTCGCCGGCACCCTCGGCGGCATGTGGCACCCGCACTGTGCGCGCATCCAGCCGGCGAAGCTCGCGGCCGGCCTCGCTGAGGTGGTCGAATCGCTCGGCGTGACCATCTACGAGCAGACGAAGGTTGAAGAGATCAAGCCGCACCAGGCGATCACGCTCAATGGCATCGTGCGTGCCGGCACCGTCGTACGCGCGACTGAAGGCTTCACCGCTGGCATCAAGGGGCTACACCGCGAGTGGCTGCCGATGAACTCCTCGCTCATCGTCACCGAACCGATTGCTACCGAGAAATGGGATGAGATTGGCTGGGCTGGCTACGAAACCCTCGGCGATGCCGCACACGTCTACATGTACGCGCAGCGCACAGCCGATGACCGCATCGCCTTTGGTGGCCGCGGCGTGCCCTATCGCTGGAACTCGGCCACCGACACTGATGGCGTGACCCAGCCGGTCACCGCGAAGACCCTGCGCGACCTCATGGTGCGCTTCTTCCCGACGCTGAGCGGCGTGGGCGTTGACCACCTCTGGTCGGGCACCCTTGGCGTGCCGCGCGACTGGGCCGCAACCGTCTCGTACGACCGCGGCACCGGGCTCGCGCACGCGGGCGGCTACGTCGGCACCGGTGTGACCACCACGAATCTTGCGGGCCGTACGCTGCGCGACCTGATTCTCGGCGAGAAGACTGAGATCACCGAGCTGCCGTGGGTGAACCACAAGGTGCGCACCTGGGAGCCGGAGCCGCTGCGCTGGCTCGCGACCCGCGTGATCTACGGCGCCTACGGTGCCGCCGACCGGGCCGAGTATCGCGGCGCGCCGTCGACGCCGAAGCTCGCGACGTTCGCCGATATCGTGTCGGGACGTATCAAGCAGCACTAGGAACATCACCTAGGCCGTCGAGCCGAGAGAGAGGATCGGGCAATGTCTGGCCTGTCGATCGGAGATGCAGCCGCCGCGACCGGGGTTCCGGCGTGGCGGCTGCGTGCCTGGGAGGCCGAGGGCTTGCTACATCCGGCGCGCGCGGCCAATGGGTATCGACGCTTCGACGGAGACGATCTCGAGGTGATTCGGCAACTCGCGATGGCGGTGCCGGGAAGCCGCCCCGTGCATCCGGTTGCCGAGACGCGGTCGCGTGCCGGAACGCCCGGTGTGAGCACGGCCTACCTCCTCGAGCAGGCATGGCGCAGCTTTGCCCAGGTCGCCCGCTCTGAAGAAGAGCTGAGAGTCGTACTCACGGCCGGGATCGACGCGGTGCTCACGGCGTGCGCGGCGACGATCGGCGCGATCGCGATGGCTGACCACCCCAGCCACCGCTTTGTGAGTCTCGCCTCGCGCGGGTTGTCGACGGACTATCTCGACAGCATCCACAATTGGCAGCTACATGAGGGGCTTGCCGGGCGCGCCTTTGGGCAGCGGCAATCGCTCACCGTCTATGACCTCGGTACCCACCGCGGGGCCGCGCGAGCGTACGCCTGGCGGGAGATGCTGCGCGGCTATCTCTGCGTGCCGATTCTGCTCGGAACGAAACGCCTCGGCATCATTGAGGTGTACGCGCGCGATCCGCGCGAGTTCACGGCGGCTGAGATCGATGCTGTTGAGCAACTCTCGGTGCTCGTTGCGGTGGCGATGGAAGCCTGCCAGTCACGCGAGCAGTTCGAGGCGTTGCGGGCACAGCGCAGCCGATTCTCGCGGCAGTGGACGAAGCAGTGGTCGCTCGCGACGCAAGCGGAGCGTGAGCGAATTGCGCTGCAGCTCGAAGAGCTTGCCGATGCGCCCGCCGAAGAGCCGCTCGATCTCGACGGTGCGCGGGCGGAGGTGCGCCGGATTGCGGCGCGAGTGCGTGCAGCCGAGCGGGCCGGAGTGGATAGCCGCCACCTCTTGCGTGACCAGCTCGGTGGCGCCCGCGCAGTTGAATTTACGGCCTGGCCGGATGCGCTACCGGTCGAGTTTGCGACGAAGCATGCGCTCGCGATCGGTCAGGTTGGGCACGCGCTCGACCAGGATGCGGCGAATTACGTCGTGCGCGCGAGCCGCCGCGACGATGATTTGCTCATCGAATTTGTGCTCGATGAGTGGACTCGAGATCGGCTGGCCGACCTCGATTCCGACACGATGAGCATGCTTGAAGATCTCGGTGCGCGCATTGGTACGCGTGAGCGAGACGCCGGCGAGGTGCTCCTGATTACGGTCGAGTTGCCCTCGACGGCGCCGCTGTTGCGGGAGTTGAGCGCGCGCGAGCAGCAGGTATTGCATGAACTTGTGAGTGGTCGTTCAAATAGCGAGCTGGCCGCGGCGCTCGGAATCTCAGTGAAGACGCTGCAGAACCACCTCACCTCGATCTACCGCAAGCTCGGAGTCGCGAACCGGGTCGCCGCGGTGGCCCTGCTCGACGCGCGCTGAGCCGCGCGCATCCGTGTGCTGAGGTTGTCGAAGCACAAACCTGACCCTTCGCCACAAACCTGACCCAATCGCGGGTCAGGTTTGTCGGAAAGGCTCGAACGACGGCTCAGGTTCGTCGCAAAGGCGCATGGATGCGCTGCCGGAAAGAGCGCTGAGGCACTCGAAGCACACCTCGCGGGTGCTTCGAGTGCCTCAGCACGCTCGTTAGTCGTTGATGATGACGTAGGTCTTGCGCACGGTCTCGTGCACATCCCAGGTGCCACGCCAGCCCGAGGGCATGACGATGGTGTCACCGGCTTCAAGCCGCACCGACTCGCCGCCATCGGTCGTGATCTTCACCGAGCCACTGAGGATCTGGCAGATCTCGCTGTAGCCCTCACGCGTCGCGGTGAACGAGCCTGGGGAGCACTCCCAAAAGCCGAGGTCGACTCCGCCGGCCTCCCAAATTGACTTGGCGGCTTCGACGACGCCGGGTGTCGTGGCGGTCGGCTTTGCCGCGGGCTCGCCCAGGTCAAGCTCGAGCGGGGCGTTCTGGGCGGTGAATTCAACGGTCATGGGATCCTCCTGCGTCTTCGTTGACGGTTAGTGTTGACGCACTGGTTACGACACCGGCACTGTGCGCAGCGCCTGCTCGATTGCATCCAGGCCGCGCTCGAGCTCTTCGTCAGTGATGACGCACGGCGGCACCACGTGGATGCGGTTATCTGCGATGAACGGTACGACGCCCTGCTCGAGAATCGCCTTCTTGAGTGCGCCCAGGTAGGCGGCTGATGCGGGGGTGCGCTTGTCCGCATCCGAGACGAGCTCGATTGCCCAGAAGACGCCAACGCCGCGCACCTCGCCGACCTGCTCGAACTCGGCAGCGAACTTCTCGAGGCGCGGGCCGATGATGTCGCGACCGAGGTGGCGCACGTGGTCGAGCATCCCCTCTTCTTCCATCGCCTCGATGGTGGCGACAACGGCCGCGCAGGCGAGCGGGTGGCCCGAGTAGGTGAGGCCGCCGGGGAAGACGCGCTCGTCGAAGTTCGCGGCGATCTCGTCAGAGATGATCACGCCGCCGAGCGGCACGTAGCCCGAGTTGACGCCCTTGGCGAAGGTGATGAGGTCGGGGCGCACATTGTGGGTGTCGAAGGCGAACCACTCGCCGGTGCGGCCGAAGCCGGCCATGACCTCGTCGAGGATGAGCACGATGCCGTAGCGGTCGGCAATTTCGCGCACGCCGCTGAGGTAGCCGGGCGGTGGCACCATGATGCCGGCGGTGCCGGGCACCGACTCGAGCAGAATCGCGGCGATCGAGTCGGAACCTTCGGCCTGAATCACGCGCTCGAGGTGGTGCAGTGCACGCTCGGTCTCTTGCTGCTCGCTCTCGGCCCAGAACTCCGAGCGGTAGAGGTAGGGACCGAACACGTGCAGGTGACCGCGCGAGTACTCGTTCGGCACGCGGCGCCAGTCGCCGGTCGCGACGATCGCGGCACCGGTGTTGCCGTGGTACGAGCGGTAGCGCGAGATGACCTTGTCGCGGCCGGTGTGCAAGCGCGCCATGCGGATGGCGTTCTCGTTGGCGTCGGCACCGCCGTTCGTGAAGAACACCTTGTTGAAGCCCTCGGGCGCGCGGTCGAGGATGAGCTCGGCGGCGCGGGCGCGGGTGGCGTTGGCGTTGGCCGGGGCCGTGGTGACGAGCAGGTCGGCCTGCTGCTTGATCGCCTCGACGACGCGCGGGTGCTGGTGGCCGATGTTGGTGTTGACGAGCTGGCTCGACATGTCCAAGAACTCGTTGCCGTCGTGGTCGACGAGCGTTGAGCCGTGGCCGGTGCGGAACGCGAGCGGGGCGAGCTTCGCCTGCGCCGACCACGAGTGGAAGACGTGCTCGATGTCGTGGGCAACAACCTCGGCGTTGGTGAGTTCGGTCATGTGGGCTGCTCCTTCGCAGAACGTGGCGTCAAATTAGGATGCCCGCAATCGGCACGCGAGGTATCTGCCACTTTGGCCTGTGGTCGGTGATTGGCTAGACAATTCCACTAATGTGGGGGCATGCCGGTCACCGTTCGCTCGCTCATTGATCGCACCGAGCTCGGGCTCAAGCTACTCGAGGTGCCTGAGGGGTCGGCATCTTGGGATGCGGCCACGCTCGATGCCGAGATTGCCTGGGCTCACGCATCCGATCTCACGGACCCGACCCCGTGGCTCGAGGCCGGGCAACTATTGCTCACCGATGGCTCGCACCTTGATCCCGAGACGCTCAGCGAGGCGGATGCGGCAGCTTATGTCGCGCGCTTGCGTCGCGTCGGGCTCACCGGACTCGGCTACGCGGTCGGCGTCGTGCACGACGAGGTGCCCGCGCGACTCGCCGAAGCGTGCATCCGCGCCGGGCTGCCGCTCATCGTGGTGCCGAAAACGGTGCCGTTCATCCGCATCATTCGTCATGTCGCTGATGTGATCGCCGAGGATCGTAACCGCAGTATCAAGTGGTCGCTCGACGCCCAGCGCGCCATTGCCCGCGCGACGCTGCGGCCCGATGGCTTGGCGGCGACCCTGCGCGAACTCGAAGTGCAACTCGGCGGCTGGGTTGCGCTCTATGACCGACTCGGTCGGCGCGTGCCCGTGCGTACGCAATCGCAGCCACCCGCCGAGGTGATCGACAACCTCGACGCGGAGGTCGCGGCGACCCTCGCCGCGGGACGCCGCGCGGCGACCCGCATTTCGGGCGCGGGTCAAGACATCACGCTGCAGACAATCGGGCCGACTGAGCGACTCAACGGTGTGCTCGCGGTGGGTGCGGCGGTGCCGCTCGGGCGTGCGGGGAGTGACCTCCTCGCAAGCGTCATCGGCATTGCGTCGATTGCCATTGAGCAGGGTCGTGAGCTCGATCAGGCGCGCCGCGAACTGCGCACTGGGGTGTTTGAGCTCTATCGGGCGGGTTCGGTGGAGGCGGCCGCGCGCACCCTCGAACGGATCGGCTCGTGGGTGCCGCAGGGGCAGGTGCGACTCGCGGTGGTGAGCGGCGTTGCCGAACTCGGCACGCTGCTCGAGCAGCTTGAACTCCATGCCCGCTCGGCACCGTTCGGCTATGCACGCGTCGAAGATGAGCTCATCCTCTATTGGGATGCGGAGCGCACCGTCGATGTCGACGTCGAGATGGCCGCGACCTACGGACTGAAACAAGAGGCGCGCGCGGCGGTGCTGCCGGAGCGGCTCGGTGAGCCACCCGAAGTGGCGCGCATCATATCTGCTGTCGCCGAGCGCGGATTTGTGGTCGGCGTCTCGAGCATGGTCGAGGTGACCGCGATCGACGAGGGCTTGCGCGAGGCGCACACAGCGCTGCGGCGCGCAGTGCAGCCGGGGCAGGTCGTTGAATTTGGCCGGTTGGCTGATCAGGGCATGCTCGCCTGGCTCGAAGCGAACGAGGGCGAGTTGCCGGCTGGGCGCTTACTTGCGCCGCTGCTTGAGCGGGCGGATGCGCAGGCGCTCGTCGAGAGTGTGCGCGTCTGGTTTGCGCACAATTGCGCGTGGGATCCGGCGGCGCGGGAGCTCGGCATCCATCGCCACACGCTGCGCGGGCGGGTGGATGCGGTGGGCGAGATCTGCGGGCTCGACCTGTCGAACTTTGCGGCGCGCGCGGAGTTGTGGGCCGCGCTGCAGCTTGTCTGACCCGCGCATCCGCGCGCTGAGCTTCTCGATGCGGCCCGCGCAACCACGAACCTGACCCATCCCGCCAAACCTGACCCGCCCTTCGGTCAGGTTTGTCACGAAGGCTCAGAACAAGGCTCAGGTTTGTCGTGAAAGGTCAGGGATGCGGCGCGACGACGCCTTTAGGAACGAGCAAGTGGCCGCATCCGGGTCAATACCAGGATGCGGCCACCGCTTCGAGGACCTCAGCGAACCAAAGGCTCGTGCCTCAGCGAACCAAAGGCTCGTGCCTCAGTGAACCAGTCGGACTACGCGTTCGACGGGAAGCCGAGGTTGATGCCGCCGTGCGAGGGGTCGAGCCAGCGCGTGGTGACTGCCTTCTCGGCCGTGAAGAACTTCACGCCCTCGGGGCCGTAAGCCTTCGTGTCGCCGAAGGCCGAGTCCTTCCAGCCGCCGAACGAGTACGAGCCGATCGGCACCGGGATCGGCACGTTGATGCCGATCATGCCGACCTCGACGTCCTTCTGGAAGCGACGTGCGGCGCCACCGTCGTTGGTGAAGATCGCGGTGCCGTTGCCGTACTGGCTGGCGTTGATGAGGTCGAGGCCCTCGTCGAACGACTTCACGCGCACGATCGCGAGCACCGGCCCAAAGATCTCGTCGGTGTACACCTTCGACGAGGTCGAGACGCGGTCGATGAGGGTCGGGCCGAGCCAGAAGCCGCCGGCCTCGCCGTCAACCTCAATGCCGCGACCGTCGACGACCACCTCGGCGCCGTCGTTGATGGCGATGTCGATGTACCCGGCGACCTTGTCGCGGTGCACCTCGGTGATGAGCGGGCCCATGTCGCAGTTGCGGCGGCCGTCGCCGACGCGCAGCGTGTTAATGCGCTCGACGATCTTGGGCACGAGGTCATCGGCGATCGGCTCGACCGCGACGACCACCGAGATCGCCATGCAACGCTCGCCGGCCGAACCGAAGCCAGCGTTGACAGCCGAGTCGGCGACGAGGTCGAGGTCGGCGTCGGGGAGCACGAGCATGTGGTTCTTCGCGCCGCCGAGGGCCTGCACGCGCTTGCCGTGGGCGGTACCGGTCTCGTAGACGTACTTCGCGATCGGGGTCGAGCCGACGAATGAGACCGACTTCACCTTCGGGTGGGTGAGGAGGCCGTCGACGGCGACCTTGTCACCGTTGAGCACGGTGAATACGCCGTCGGGAAGGCCAGCTTCCTTGAGGAGCTCGGCGACCCAGATGGATGCGGTCGGGTCCTTCTCGGAGGGCTTCACGACGACCGAGTTGCCGGCCGCGATGGCGATGGGGAAGAACCACATCGGCACCATGGCCGGGAAGTTGAAGGGTGAGATGATCGCGGCAACACCGACGGGCTGACGCACCGAGTGGATGTCGAAGCCGGTCGAGATCTGCTCCGAGAAGTCGCCGCGCAGGTGCGAGGTGATGCCGCAGGCGAACTCCACGACTTCCTGGGCGCGGGCGATCTCGCCGAGCGCGTCGTCGATGACCTTGCCGTGCTCTTCGGTGATGATCTCGGCAAGCTCACCCTTGCGCGAGTTGAGCAGCTCGCGGAAGTTGAACATGATCGCGGTGCGCTTGGCCAGCGAAACATCGCGCCACGAGAGGTAGGCGGTGTGGGCCGATTCGACGGCCTGGTTGACGTCGTCCTCGGCAGCGAGCGCAACTTCGCGAATCACTTCACCGAGGGCGGGGTTGAACACCGGGGCAGTGCGGGTGCCCTCGGGGGTCAGGGCAGCGCCGTTGATCCAGTGCGGGATGACCGGGAGGTCGTTCGTCATGTCGTGGTCCTTTCGTGGCCTCGTAGCCAAGGTAGGTCGCCCCGAAACAGGATGCTCGTGACGATTTGGCAGGGTGCATCCGAACTCCATACAAACTGGCAAATTTCCCCGCAAATGAGCCCAATGCATCCGGCATATGAGGCCCAAATGAGGAACTTCTCATAAGGCCCCGCCGCAATCGTCCGATCCATATGGTCGAAGCAACGGGATGCGCAAATGCCCGGAATTGCACACAAGGAGCTGACGATGGAACTCATCGATGTCATGAGCGGGGCGCTGCTCGTTACCCTCGGCATTGCCGCATTTCACCCCGAGTTTCGTCGTCGCATCGTGCGCCTGAATCGCCGCGGCCGCACCCTGCACGCGATCCTCGCGATCGTGCCGCTTGCCATCGGTCTTCACTCGCTGAGCCACGCGATCGTGCCGTTCTCACCGGTGCCGAGCGGTCTCGGCACGCTACTCGCGCTGGTCGCACTCATCGTGACCTCGGTGCTGCTCGTGACCCGCCGCATCCAGCCTGCTGACACGAACCGCACCCGCCGCGTGCTCGTCGTTGGTGCCCACCCCGACGACCTCGAACTCGGCTGCGGTGGCACTCTCGCGAAGCTCATCGACGAGGGTGCCGAAGTGCACGCCATCGTGATGACCAACGGCAGCGTCGGCGCCGAGGGTGACACCCGCGTCACCGAGGCCGAAACCGCCGCACGCTTTCTCGGTATCGCGTCGGTGCAGGTGTTCGACGAACCTGACACCAATCTGCACCTCGTCGAGAACCGCCTCATGCAGCTCATCGAAGAAACAATCAAGCGCGTCGAACCCGACCTCATCTTCACGCACTCGGCCCACGACCATCACCAAGACCACGAATCGGTGCACCGGGCGACGCTGCGTGCTGCCCGCGGTCACCAGTCAATACTCTGCTTTGAATCGCCCTCGGCAACTCGCGAGTTCTCGCCCTCGGTGTTCGTGGACGTGAGCGAGTACACCGACATCAAGGTGCACGCCGTGCACGAGCACCGCGACCAGCGTCGCAAGCCCTATATGCACGCAAACGTGCTCCTCGGCATCACCGCCTTCCGCGGTCGGCAGGCCCGCTGCGACCACGCCGAAGGCTTCGAGCCCGTGCGGCTCGCCTTCTCAACTATTGGAGTGAACTAGACATGCGCATCCTCATCACTGGCGTCGGCGGTCCGGCCGGCGCATCCCTCGCCCTCCAATCCCGCGAACGAGGCCACGAAGTCATCGGCGTCGACATGGCCGACACGATGACGGCTCGCATCGCCGATGAGTTCCACACGGTGCCCGCCGCGACCGACCCGGATGCGATGCCCGCCCTCGCCCGAATCGCACGTCGTAGCGGGGCCGAATTGGTGATTCCGACGGTGCAAGAAGAGTTGCCGCTCATTGCCGCGGCGGCCGCCGAGGTCCCGGCGCCGGTCGTGGTCTCGCCGTTCGCTGCAATCGCGCTCGCGCACGACAAGCGCTACACGATGACCGCCCTCGCGAAGGCGGGCGTTGCCGTGCCCGAGACGTTCGATGGCATGCCGACTGGCAACGGGCCCTGGGTCATCAAGCCCCGCCGCTCGCGGGGCGGCCGCGGTGTGCAGGTCGTCGAGGAATCGGCCGGTATTGAGCTCGACCGCGAGTTTGAGCTCATCCAAGAGTTCGTGCCGGGTGACGAGTACTGCCCGCAGGTCTATCGCTGCCCAGACAGTGGTGAGGTGACCGTGGTCGTGCTCGAAAAGCTCGAATTGCGTGAGGGCATCGTGGGCAATGCGCTCGGGGTGCTTCGCCGCGATAACGGCGAAGCGAGCGATATTGCCGCGATTGCCGAGGATGCGGTGGTGGCACTCGGCCTCGTCGGCCCGATTGACCTGGATGTGCGGCGACGCGCGAACGGTGAGCCCGTCGTGCTCGAGATCAACGCGCGGTTCGGTGCGAACTCGGCCGCGGCGCCCGAGCTGCTCGACGCGGTGCTCGCACATGCTGAGCGGGTGTCTGGTTTGGAATCCGCTGCATCCGACAGCGCCGCTGGCCTGGAGGAAGCCGCATGAACCCGCTCGAACTCGGCATCATCACGCTGATCGTGCTGTTTGCGCTGCCGCTCGTGATGCAGTTCGTCATCGTGCCGATGTCGCTCGTGCACGAGGTGCGGGCCCGGCGTCGACGCCGACTTCCGAGCCCCGCGGCGGCGAGCGCGCGGGTGTCGATCGTGGTGCCCGCCTACAACGAAGAGCGGGTGCTCGCGAACTGCCTTAACTCGATCCTCTTGCACGCGGCCCCGAACGCCGAGATCATTGTCGTCGACGACGGCTCAAGCGACCGCACCTTCGAAATCGCGCAGTGCTACACCGCCGATCCCCGGGTGACGGCGATCACGAAGCCGAACGGCGGCAAAGGTTCGGCGCTCAACGCCGGTTACGAGCTGACGACCGGTGACATCATCCTGTTCGTCGACGCCGACGGGGTGTTCACGGCCGAGACGATTCCCGAGATGCTCCGCACCTTCCACCACTCGCGGGTGGGGGCTGTGTGTGGCGACGATCGCCCGATGAATCTTGACCGCATCCAGGTGCGATTTCTCGCCATCGTTGCCCACCTCGGCACCGGAATGGTGCGCCGCGCGCTCGCGCAATTGCGGTGTCTCACGATCGTGTCGGGCAATAGTGGCGCGTTTCGCCGCGAGGCACTCGACGAGGTCGCGGTGCCCAGACACGGAGTGTTTCGCACCGACACGATCGGTGAGGATCTCGAGCTGACCTGGCGCATTCGCCGCGCTGGCTGGCAGGTCGAGTTCGCGCCGTTCGCGGTCGTGCTCGCCGAGTCGCCCTCGACGCTGCTGGGGCTTTGGAAGCAGCGCGTGCGCTGGGCGCGCGGGCTTTTGCAGACGCTTGATTTGCACTGGGATGCGGTGGGCAACCTTCGCTATGGCACCTTCGGTACGTTCTTGATCTACAACATGCTCACGATGGTGGTGCTGCCGGTCGTGGTGGTGACGGCGCTGGCGACGAACGTGATTCTTGCAGGCGTGCTCGTCGGTTACGGCGTCTCGCCGTTCGTGATGGCGCCGGATGCTGGGTGGTTGTGGGTGCTTGCCGGTGAGGTCGCAGTGGTGCTGGGGCTTGTGACCTATGCGGCGCTGCTTGATCGGAGCGCGCGCGACCTGCGACACGCGCCGATGCTCGTGCTCTGGCCGTTTTACTCGGTGTTCTTCAGCCTCACGATGGTGCGGGCGATCTTCTTGCAGCTCGGGGATGCGCCGGTCAAGTGGAACAAACTCGAACGCACGGCCGTCAACTCCTATGCGGCTCCCGCGCTGGTTGATCGCGTAGGAGCGCAGCGCCCTCCCTTGGTTGATCGAGTAGGAGCGCAGCGACGAATCGAGATCCCCGCGGTTGCGTGAAATCGGGCGGGCGTCTCGATACGCTTCGCTACTCGACGAGCCAAGGTGTTAGCCCCGCCTACACCAGCCCGCGTGACTCCATCCAGCCCGCCACCGCTGCAGCAAAGCGATCGGGGTGCGTGCGGTTCCACTCATGCCCAACGCCCGGGATCACCTGCATCGTCGCATCCGGCATCGACTCAACAACCTCGCCAGCTGAGCGGCGGTTCGCGCGGTCGTTGCCGCCGACGAGCACGAGCGTCGGCACCTGAATCTGGTGCAGGGTCGCGCGCAGGTCGACATCGGCAAGGTGGTCGTAAATCTCAAGCACATCCGACTTCTTGAGACCAGCACCGCCCTCGGTAATCGAGGGACCGCTGATCGCACGCTCCGGCAATACCCCGAGCAAGAGTCGCTGCATCGACATGAGGGCCTTCGGCGCACGCGCGAGCGGGGCTGAGAGCACGAGCCCCTTCACGAGCCCCGGCTCAATCGCCGCGAGCTTGATCGCAATCAGCGCGCCGAGCGAGAGACCGGCGACCACTGCATCCTCTTCGGTGCGATCAATGAGATCGGCCGCGACCCACTTCGCCGCGCCCTCGAGCGTGAACGGCTCGTGGCGTGGGGCCGACACCGACGGAATCGTTGGGGCAGCAGCATCCGCCCAGGCCGGAAGATGCGACACGACCGGATCCCAGACCTGCGGTGTCTGGCCGACGCCGTGCAAGAACTCGATCGGGATTTGGCGAGTGGCATCCATGTGCTGAGCCTAGTGGGATGCTGCGGTCCGTTCCTGGTTGGTCGAGGAGGTCGAAGACCGAATCAAGACCGCGCCGCACACGAGGACTACCATCGCAACAATGACGACCGCGAAGCCCTGGTTCCGAAGCATCCTGCTGCTCATTGCTGTGCTTGTGGGTATCAGCTCGGCGACGCAATCACGCATCAACGGCCAGGTCGCGATCGAAACCGGCGGCAGCACATTCGCTTCGGCAATCTCCTTTGGCACCGGTTTTTTACTGCTTGTTGTTGTCTGGCTCGTGCGCGGCGAATCGCGTGCGGGGCTGCGGCGCATCCTCGATGCGGTCGCCGAAGGTCGCCTGCCCTGGTGGGGTCTCGGCGGCGGTGTGCTTGGCGCGATCTACGTGTTTGTGCAATCGACGGCCGTGCCGGTGACCGGGGTGGCGATCTTCATGGTTGCGCTCTTGGTGGGTCAGCTCTTTGGCGGACTGTTGCTGGATGCTACTGGCGCCTTTGGTGCACCGAAACGCGTGATCACGCTGCAGCGGCTCGTGGGCGCGTTGGTGTCGCTCGCGGCGGTTGTCGTCGTCGGCTGGGGGAGCGGCATCGGGGCCGAAGCCATTTTGCCGCTCTTGCTCTCGGTGGTCGCCGGTCTCGCGCTCGCGGTGCAGCTCGGCATCACCGGGCAGGTGAAGATGCATGCCGAAGAAGTGACCGGGCCAACGATTGTGAACTTCGCGGTCGGCAGCATCATCCTGGTCGCCGCTGCCCTGATTCATGGGCTCGTGGCACCGGGCGACTTCCGCGGATTCCCGACCGATTGGTGGCTCTACCTCGCCGGTGCGATCGGCGTGACCTACGTGCTCATCGTGGCCTTCGCGGTGCGTGGGCTCGGCATCCTGTTGCTGACGCTGGCGCTCGTCGGCGGACAATTGCTCGGGTCAGTGATTTGGGATGCGGTCGGCGGGCAGGTCTCGGTGGGCCTCGCCTTAGGTGTGCCGATCGCGTTCTTGGGCATCGTCATCGTGCACACCGATGGGATGTGGCGGCGCCCGCCGCGAGTTTGATTGGGGTGAAACTGGGCGGAATGCGGGCGGCGGCT
Organism: Gulosibacter macacae; assembly: GCF_003865375.1. Lineage (GTDB taxonomy): Bacteria > Actinomycetota > Actinomycetes > Actinomycetales > Microbacteriaceae > Gulosibacter > Gulosibacter macacae. Next base: position 109,597 of record NZ_RQVS01000006.1, read on the forward strand.
CCTCGGTTATCCCTGGCCCACAAGTAATCCACGAAGGAGTGGCACATGCGAATTCTGGTCATCGGCTCCGGCCGCGTGGGAAGCGCCGCGATCGCAAAGCTCAGCGAGGGCAACGAGGTCATCGTGGCCAGCCGGAGCACTGACCCCCCCGTCGACGTCACCAATGCCGAATCGATCGCCGCGCTCTTTGCGCAGATTGGCGACGTGGATGCAGTGGTCGCGACAATCGGCAAAGTACCGTTCAAGCCGCTTACGGACTTCGCTGGCGACGACTTTGTCGCGGCGTTCAACGGCAAGGTGTTGCCGCAGCTTGAGATCGTGCGCCTGGGCACGCCGTTTGTGCGCGATGGCGGCTCGTTCACGCTGACGACCGGCGTGCTCGGGCGAGCGCCGGTCGCCGAGGGTGCCGCCGCGTCAATGGCCAATGGCGCCGTAGATGCCTTCGTCATGGCGGCAGCGACCGAGCTGCCGCGCGGCATTCGCATCAACGCCGTGAGCCCGACGGTGCTCGAATCGGCTACGCATCAGCATGCGGCCTTCCCTGGGCACATTCCGGCGAGTGACGAGTCTGTAGGCATGGCGTATTTGCGCTCGGTGGCCGGCGTTGAGACCGGCAAGGTGTTTCCCGTCTGAGCCGCACGCTTCGGGTGCCTCAGCGAGCGGCAACCACTACGCCCGTGTCTGCGGCAGGTTTCGCACTGAATCCGGCAGTTCCGCATCGCACCAGGGCGCGCGTTGCGGCTCGCCCCAGCCACGCGTCATCGGCACGAGTCCCTGCCAGGCCGTCGAAGGTTCATCCGGTTCATCGCCGAAGCCCGAACTCGACTTGTAGACCCATTCGCCCTCGACGATGCGCAGACGCACGAGGTTCGTCGCGGCGATCTCCTTGCGGGTCATCGGCTGCACTTCGCTCGTGCGACCCGGAATGAGGATCTCCGACACTCGGTCGAGCAACGATTCCTTCTCGTCATCGGCGACCTGCTCGAGGTTGCCGTAGATCACGGCTGAGCGATAGCGCACCGAGGAGTCGAAGGTGTTGTAGGCGACCTTGAGCGCATCCATGGCGGTCACGCAGAAGCTTGCCGATGCATCCACGCTCTTCACCCCGAGTGTGCCGGCGCCGGTCGAGCCGTGGACGAGCAGGTTGTCGCCGTCGCGCACGTAGAGCGTCGGGATGGTGACGGGGCGGCCGCCGCGAATTGTCGCGAGCACACCCCACCACTCGGTGTCGAGCAGGGCGTCGAGCGCCGTGCGGTCATCGGACTGGCGTTCGCGGTAGCGGGTGACGTGAATCATGTTCAGATTCTGCCGCTTCTTGGCGAGTTTGCGACTGGATATTGGCATGTAGTTGGGCTGGTCAAGCTGTGCTGGTGCACGGTTTGGCACGTGACTGATGGCCGCAGGAGTAGTCTGCTCTCGACTCGATTGAGGAGGGGACGCATGACCACCGCGCCGCTCATTCCTCGCCTTGATCCCGAGCGCCTCGATTGGGAGGCTGCCGCGCGCGCCGCGCTCGCGACGGCGGTGCCGTTGCTCACGCTCTACTTCGTCGACCGGCTGGATCTCGCGATGTATGCGAGCTTCGCCGCGTTCACCGCACTCTAAGGCCGCCGCGAGCCCTACCGAAAGCGTATCGTCACGCTGGTGATCGCTGGGTTGTCGATGTTTGGCGCGATGGCACTCGGTGTGCTCGTGCAGCTTTCAGGGCTGTCATGGTGGCTACTTGGGCTGGGGTTCACGATAGTGGTCGCGCTGGGCGTGGTGCTGGATGCTCGGCATGAGTGGCTGGGTGCTGCGGCGGGTGCCGTGGGTGGCTGAGCGGTTGCGTCCGCTGGCGCTTGATCCTGAGCGGCGACTGGTGGATGCGTTGAATCCGCAGAGCTTTTGGCTGATTGGTGCGACCGTGGTGCTTGGGCTCGCGGCGCTGGCGATCGCGTCGGTGCTGGGTGTGGCGACGCACCATTACTGGGCGGCGGTGACGGTGGTGGCGATCTTCTCGGCGCCGACTGCGCTCATTCGCTACAACCGCATCTCGCACCGCGTTGGTGGCACGTTGCTCGGTGTGGGGATTGCGGCGGCGCTCTATGGCGGCGATCCGCATCCGCTCTATGTGATTGCCGTGATTGTCGTGTGCAATCTCGTGACCGAGCTCATAGTTGGCCAGCACTACGGGTTTGCGCTCGCGTTTATTACGCCGATTGCGATTGGCGCGACGAGCCTCGGTAGCGTCGCGAATTGGGAGGTCTTGTTCGTTGATCGGGCGCGCGAGACCCTGCTCGGCGGCGCGATCTGCTTCGCCGTCGTGCTCGGGATGCGCTGGGCCTGGCGCCGGGCAGGTCGGGAGTTGCCGGCGAGTTGAGCGGTCCGTTCGCGCCCTGAGGCCCTCGAAGGGTAGTGCGCAGCGTGAGTCGAAACGGCTAGTTCGACCCGCCAGCGTGATCTGCCCGGTATTCGCCAACCGTCTTGCGCAGCATCTGTCGGAACGACACCGCGTGCTGAGCGGTAAACCGCGCGTGCGGCATGGCAATCGAGAACCCAACGTGCTGACCTTGAATGTGGCCAAGCGACATTCCGAACGCCGCAACACCGTCTTCCGAGTCGCCAAAATTCACGCCGAAGTCGCCGTGCTGTACATTGCCGAGCATTCGCAGAATCGGCTCCATCTCGTCAATTGAGCGCACTCCGGCTGAGTTTTGGGGGTCGTCGAGATACCTCGCGAGCACCTCGCTACGACTCAGCTCAGACATCATTGCGCGACCGGCCGAGGTGACATGCGCTGGTAGCTTGACGCCCGTGCGGGAGCCGAATCGAAGCGCATGTTGAGTTGCCTCGACGCCGTCGACGTGATGCACCCAGGTGCCGATGAGCACGGCGAGGTGCACGGTCTCGTTGGTGCGCACGAAGAGGCGTTCGAGGTACGGCCGAATGGTTTCGATCAGGCTCTGGCCACCATTGCGACTTCCTGCACCGAGAAACTCCGGACCGGCCGAGTAGAGCCGTCGCTCGTCTTGCACCGCGAAGCCATCAGCTACGAGCGTCGCGAGTAGTCGCTGCGCCGTTGAGGCATTGACGCCGAGTTCAGCGGCAGCCTCGCTCACGCTTACGGCAGGCGAAGCTCCGAGCATCTTGAGCAACATCAGGGCGCGGTGCACCGATTGCACGCGGCCCGAAGTGCCAATTTCATCCGAGTTATTGCGCATCACGCAAAAGAATCTATCCAAGATTGCGCATGGTGCGCAAGCCTGATTATCGTCACTGCAGCACGTCGCCCGATCCAGGGCTAGAGCGTGACATCTTTCAGGAGCAGTGATGCAAGACCCGAACAAGGAAGTTCAGGATGTTGGCCGCCTTCGCACCGCCATCGTCACCGGTGGTGGCGGCGGCATCGGCCGCGCAATTTGCGAGCAACTCGCAGCCGATGGCTACCTCGTCGTCGTCGCCGACGTTGTCGAGGATGCGGCCGAAACCGTACGTGAGTCACTTGGCACCGTCGATGGCCGCGACCACCTCAAATTCGTCGGCGACATGACCCAGAGCGCCGTCAACAAGGAGCTTGCCGAGTTCGCCGCAGCAGCGGCACCGATCGGCGTCATCGTCAACGCTGTCGGTATCTCGCCGAAGCGCAACGGCCAGAAGATCCGATTCTTCGATCTCGATGACGAACTGTGGGACAAGATCATGGCGATCAACCTCTCAGCGCCGTTCTTCCTCATGCGCGAGGCCTACCAGTACATGCCACACGACGGCACCGCGAGCATCGTGAACCTGCTCTCGATCACCGCGAAAACGGGTACCGGTGCACCAAACGAGGCCAAGTTCGGCCCGTTCATCCCGAGCGCGGTCGCGTATGGCGCTTCGAAGGCCGCGCTGCACAACCTCACGGTGAGCCTCGCGATGGAGATGGCTGAGTTCCAGATTCGCGTGAACGGGGTCGCGCCGGGCTACGTGCAGACTCCGATGATGGGCAATGTGCCAGTGGATGAGCGCCTGCTCGCCTCGGTGCCGATGTACCGATTTGCAACCCCGCAAGAGGTCGCGGATGCGGTCACCTTCCTCGCGAGCTCGAAGGCCTCGTACATCAACGGCGCCAGCCTCGAGGTTAACGGTGGGTGGGCCACATGCTGATCCAGGGCCAGCGCGCCATCGTCATTGGCGCCTCGAGTGGAATGGGTGATGCTGTTACTCGTCGTCTCGTTTCGGAAGGCGTCACCGTTGCCGCACTCGACTTGGCCGGCGCATCGTGGTCGCCCGATCACCCCGCCGAACTCCGAATCGATATCGATGTCACGGACGACGCGAGTGTCGATGGTGCAATTGCCGCAGCGGTTGCGGCGCTTGGCGGGCTCGAAATCGTCGTGAACTGCGCCGGCATCCTCGGCCCGGTGACCCCGACCATCGAAACCGGTCAAGACACATTCGACGGAATCATCAACGTCAACCTCGGCGGCGCCTTCGCGGTGACCCGCGCGGCGTTGCAGGTGCTTGTGCCTGCCGGCTACGGCCGAATCGTGCACATCGCATCCATGGCGGGTAAAGAACGTAACCCGCAAATGGCGGCCTACTCCGCATCCAAGGCGGGAGTGATGGGCCTCGTGAAGTCGGTCGGCAAGGAGTACGCGACCAGTGGCGTCACCGTCAACGCCATTGCACCCGCCTCGATCGAGACGCCGCTCATCTCGGGAATGACCCCGGAGCGCCAGGACGTGCAGCGAAAGCTCATCCCCATGGGCCGATTCGGCACGGTCGACGAGATCTCGGCGCTCGTCAACTACATCGTTTCGCCCGAAGCCAGCTTCACCACCGGCTTCATCTTCGACGCCTCCGGTGGTCGAGCAACCTACTAAACCCAGGTCTGACGCACCGCGTCGAACCCATATTTCTCAACGAAGAGGAAGAGAACCCATGACCATTTCAAGTGACGCACCAGTCATTCAGCCAACCAAACAAACCGACCAGGGTAAGCGCGCCTCGCTCGCCGGCTTCTTCGGTAGCGCCCTCGAGTACTTCGACATGTACATCTACGCGTCGGCGTCGGCGCTCGTGTTCAGCCGCATCTTCTTCCCGGATGCTGGAGCCACCGGTCTCCTCCTCTCACTTGCCACCTACGGTGTCGCCTACCTGGCTCGCCCCCTCGGTGGCTTCCTCGCCGGCCACTTCGGCGACCGCTTTGGCCGCAAGGCGCTCATGATCTTCGCGCTCATGCTCATGGGCGTTGCGACCTTCCTCATCGGCTGCCTCCCGACCTACGACACGATCGGCATCTGGGCGCCGGTCATGCTCGTCGCGCTGCGCCTGATGTAGGGTCTCTCGGTTGGTGGCGAACTGCCGGGTGCGGCCTCGCTCACCCTTGAGCACGCACCTGCGAATAGCCGTGGTCTCTACACCTCGTGGCTCGTCACTGGTATTTGGGCGGGCTACATCCTTGCGACCCTTGCCTTCATCGGCGTGACGGCACTGCCCGAAGATCAGATGCTCGACTGGGGCTGGCGCGTGCCGTTCTGGGCCAGCGCGATCTTGGTGATCGTCGGTCTCCTCATCCGTCGCACCCTTGAAGACCCAGAGGTATTCACTGAGAAGAAGGAGCAGGGTGAGGTTGCCCGCGCACCGATCGGTCTCCTCCTCAAGCACCAGCCGCTCGACGTCGTGCGCGTGATCTTCGCCGCGTTCCTCATCGTCATCAGCTCGACGGTGCCGGTGTACGGCCTCACTTACGCGACGAACGTGATGAAGATCGATGCCGGCGTGATGCTCTGGGCGGTCGTCGTCGGTTACGCCACGGCAATGATTTCTCAGCCCCTGTTCGCCAAGCTCAGCGACCGCATTGGCCGCAAGCCCGTGCTCGTCGGTGGCAACCTCATTGGCGCAGCAGCTGTGTGGGTGTTCTTCTGGGCTATCGGTGCCGCGAACATTCCGATGATCTACCTCGGCATCTTCCTCTGCATCACGATTGCCTTTGCCTGCACGAACGCCGTGTACCCGGTGTTCTTCGCTGAAATGTTCAACGTGAAGTTCCGTGTTTCGGGCATGGCCATCGGCCTGCAGCTCGGCATCGTCGTCACCGGCTTCTCGCCGACGATCATCCAAGCCATGTCGACCGCGAACGACAACGCCTGGTGGCCCGCGGCCTTGCTCACGACGATCGCCTGCCTCATTTCGATCGCTGCCATCCTCACCGCCCGTGAGACCTACAAGACCCCGCTCGACGAGCTGGGCCGCACCATCGACTAATTCGGTCGACTGAGCGAAGGGAATGTGAGTTCGTGAACACGTCTGAGACGTTCGACCTCGTGGTGTTGGGTGCCGGTATCGCCGGCCTCACCACCGCGACGGCGGCTGCCGAGCGTGGCCTGCGGGTCGCGCTGGTCGAGAAGACCGAGGCCGTTGGTGGCTCATCCGCGATGAGTGGTGGCTGGTTTGCCTTTAGCGGTACCCCAGAACAGGATGCAGCGGGTGTCGACGACTCCGCCGAGTTATTCCTGCAGGACATGCTTGAAGTTGGCGAGCACCGCAATGACAAGACGCTGCTCGACGCATACCTGGCGCGACAGGAGCAGGCCGCTGCCTGGTTGCGCGACCACGGGGCCGTGTTCACGCAGGTGGAGATCAGCTCGGGTCAGTCGGCCAAGCGCAGTCACCTCAGCGACATCAAGGATGTGCTCGCGAAGCTCCACGCGGCGTTCGAGGTAGCTGGGGGCACCAGCTACCTCGGCCACCGCGCCACTCGACTGGTTGTCGAGGGGGAGCGAGTCGTGGGCGTGCAAATTGAGGCGGCCGATGGCATCCTCGAATTGCACTCGCGCGGCGGCGTCGTCATCGCAACCGGCGGGTTCAGCCGTGGAAGCGAAATGCTCAAGGTGTTTGCGCCCGACCAACTCGCCGCCATTCCTTACGGCGGCAAGGGCAACACGGGTGACGGTCTGCGCATGGCCTGGCGGCTGGGTGCTGGGATGGCCGACATGTCGTTCGTGAGTGGCACTTATGGTTCGCATCCCGACACCACCGATGAGTTCCACGAACTCCTTACTGCCTACTACCTCGGCGCGATCATCGTGAACCAATCGGGGGAGCGGTTCACCGACGAGGCGCAGTCGTATAAAACGCTCGGCCGCGAGGTGCTGAAGCAGCAGGATGGACTTGGGTACCAGATCTTCGACGCGACGGTCCGTGCGAAGTCGGAACGCGGCGTGCCGTTGAAAGACATGGACACGCTCGAAGACATCGGGCACCTGCATCGCGCCGACACGCTTGCTGAACTTGCGGACATCATCGGTGTCGATGCCGATGCTCTCGCGGCCACAGTTGAGGCCTACAACCGCGTGGTCGGCGGCGAAACCGTCGACCCGCAAGGCCGCACGAGTCTCTGCAATGGAGTGGGCGAGCTGAAGCCGATCGCGCAAGCACCGTTCTTCGCCTACCCGGCCAAATCACTGATGACGACGACCTATTGCGGTGTGACCATTACGCCACAGGGCGAGGTCACCAATGTCGATGGCGAAGTCATCGATGGCCTCTACGCCGTCGGTGAGGTGACCGGAGGGTTCCACGGGGCCGCCTATATGACGGGTACGTCACTCGGCAAGGGCGCGGTGTTCGGCAACATCGTCGCGGAGACGGTGGCTACACGCTTGGGGGAATCCCAATGAGCGAGCAGTCACGCAAGCACGTCATTGTCGTCGGATCGGGACTCAGCGGTTCGTCCGCTGCCCTACACGCTTCGCGTCAGGGCGCCCGGGTCACCATCCTGGAAAAGTCGGCACAACCAGGCGGCTCAACTGCGCTTTCTGCCGGGATGTTCTGGACCGCGCCCGATCTCGAGGCGTATCGCAAGCGCATCCCGCTCGGTCGCGTCGATCTCGCCGAGCGCCTCATGAACGAATACGAGACCGCGGTCGCTGAACTCCGCGCGATGAATGTGCGAGTGGCCGATGAGCCGATGCACGAGATCATGACCTTCGGCATCGGCTTCTCAACCGACATCCACGGCATCCTCCAGTCTTGCTGGGATGCGGTGGTTGCTGGCGGTGGCGAGCTCGTAACGAACGCGCCGGTTGTTGACCTCGTGATCGACGACAACCGAGTCGTCGGCGTGGTCACTCGTGCTGAAGATGGCACTCTCGGCGAATACCGCGGTGACGCTGTGACCATCGCCACCGGCGGTTTTCAGGGCGACCGTTCGGCGCTTGCGCAGTACCTCGGCCCGAACGCGCAACAGGTGCAGTTCCGCTCCAACCCGGGCAGCACCGGTGATGGGCTAAGACTCGCGCAATCGGCGGGTGCTGACCGTGACGGCGCCATGGATACGTTCTATGGTCACTTGCTGCCCTACCCGCTCGAGCGGTTTGAGGCCGAGAACTTCCTCCCGTACTCGCAGTACTACTCGGGGCACTGCATCCTGCTCAATCAAAATGGCGAGCGGTTCTCTGACGAAACTGTCGGCGATGAGATTCTGAATCAAGACCTCGCGCGCGAGCCAGGAGCGCTCGGTGTGCTGATCTTTGACGATCATGTGCGTCGCACCGAGGCGACTTCCGAGCCGTTCCCTGGGCTCGGGGCGATTGACCGGGTGCAGATCGCGGCCGATGCAGGCGGTCGGTATGCGTCGGCTGACTCACTTGAGTCATTGCTCGACGCGGTTGCCGAGTGGGGGATCGACCGCAGGCGGCTGCAGGATACGGTCGATGGCTACCTCGCGGCAGTGGCAGCGGGCGGGGATGCGGCAGCTGCTGTTCCCGTGTCGGCGGCGGCCCGAGCACCGCAGACCGGCCCTTTCCACGCCCTCATGGTGCAGCCATCGATCACCTTCACCTTCGGCGGCATTCGCACGGATGCATCGGGTGCGGTCATCGATCACCGCGGCGAGAGGGTGCCGGGGCTCTTCGCTGCCGGCGCCGATATCGGTGGGGTCTCAAATCATGGTTATGCGGGTGGGCTCGCACCCGCCTACATCACGGGTCGCTGGGCCGGACTTTCGGCCAGCGGAGAGGACTGAACGAAATGACGAGGACAGTCGACGTACTGGTTATCGGCGGCGGTGGCTCGGGCATGGCCGCGGCGATTTCTGCGGCAACGAGTGGCGCATCCGTATTGGTGCTTGAGAAGCAGTCGAAGCTGGGTGGTAGCACCGGCATGTCGGTCGGTTCGTTCACGGCGGCGAACACGGCGTACCAATATCGGGCCGGAGTGAACGACTCGATTGAGCTGTTCATCGAGGATATGGTCACCGCGAATGGCGAATTCGAGGAGCGCGAGAATCAGTCGCTTCGACGAGTGCTCGCAGAAAACGCGGGGCCGACGCTCGAATGGCTCTCGGCGCTCGGCGTGCAGTTTCTCGGCCCGACTCCGGAGCCGCCCTATGAGAAGCCGCGCATGCACAATGTGCTGCCGAACTCGCAGGCGTATGTCGCCGCGTTGAGTGCTGAATGCAAGCGCCGTGGTGTCGAGCACCGTGTCGGTATGCGGGTCGATGCTCTGCTACAGAACGCGGCTGGCGAGGTCATTGGCGCCAGGGCGAACGGCCAGGACTTCATTGGTCGCCGCGGCGTGATTCTCGCGACCGGTGACTACTCGTCGTCGCTGACGCTGAAGCGCGAGTTTGTTGGGGCGGATGCGGCACAGGTGCCCGCCGTGAACACCGGCAATACCGGTGACGGCATCATTCTCGGTGCTGCGGCCGGTGGCCAGATGACGCAGATGGATCGGCTCTACGAGGGATTGCGGTTCGCCCCGTCGACGCGACCCGACCTTATCAAGTCGCTGCCCTATCACCCGCTGCTCGCGAAGGTGATGCGCTTCTCGGTTGAGAAGCTGCCGAAGAAGCTCATTGCCGGAATCATTCGTGGCGCGCTGACCAGTTGGATCGGCCCGAACAACACCATGTATCACGCGGGTGCCGTGCTGGTGAATGGTGCCGGCAAGCGAATCACCAATGAAGAGACTGACAAGGCGTTGGCACGGGCTGTTGCGGCAGATGCGCAGAACCTCGGATTCATGGTGTTCGATGCGCCCGTGGCACGGAAGTTCTCGGCCTGGCCGAACCCGGTGTCGACCTTCCCGGGCGTGGCATATGCCTATGTGCAGGACTACAAGCGCTTCCGGCCGGATGTCTATCACCAGGCCGACACGCTTGAGGAACTCGCGGCATCGATGGGTGTGAATGCTGCAGCGCTGCGATCGACGGTGGACTCGTGGAACGCCTCGGTGCAGTCGGGCGAGGATGAATTTGGCAGGAAGTACCTTGGCGCTGGGATTAGCCAGGGTCCGTTCTTCGCGCTCGGGCCGATGCACTCGTACATCACGCTCGCCGATGGCGGTTTGCAGGTTGATGATGCGTTGCAGGTGACCGATGCGTCGGGCGCCGCGATTCCGGGCCTGTGGGCTGCCGGATCGACCGGTCAGGGCGGACTGCAACTGCTCAACCACGGGTTGCACATCGGTTGGGCGATGGTGTCGGGTCGCGTGGTCGGCCGCAATGTTGCTGCGCAGGATGTTCGCGGTGACCTCGTTCCTGTCGGTGACGTGAAGGGCGATGCGCGGTTCTGGGAGGCTTGATCGCACAGTGAACCGGCCCGGCGACTAAGCACCAAGGCCGATGTGGTGAGGCCAGTGCATCTGTCCTCGGATCGCTAGGGGCCCGACGGGGACTCTGTGTTGAGCGCGATGAGACCCTCATGTCTAGTGCGTGGATTCAATTGTTCACAAGCTTGAAATCCCGCAGGCCCTTGACGGCTGCTGTTCCACTGAGTGTGAGGGAACATTCCGGTTCTCAGTGCTCATCGAGATGCACTGTTCTTCTCCTATGAGCTTTAGTTCTTGAACGTCGTTGCTGTCGGGTGCCAAAACGCCACATCCGATCTAGCTCTGGGTTCAGACAAGGTGGGGAGGAGGCTCAGGTAATCACGGAAAGCATTGCCTATGTTCAAGGCAAAGAGCGATCCACACCTCAGGGTAGATAATCCATGCAAGTTGACATTCGATGTTCGCAATGCGATTCGATCTCGCGCATCACTCACCGCGACGACGTGCGTAAGGCGATGACGGGCACGAAATACATTTGTAGAAACTGCAAGCCGCAGAAACTGGACCTGTCACAGAGTCCTGTTCAGATTCCTGGCATTCCGTCGGAAGGCCCGATGGGCAAGAATCGGCGGACCGGGAAGCCACGGCAAAAAGCAGGCAAACCCATGTGGTCCGATTCGTTAGCGCCCAACGTTGAATCAACAACAACTGGATCGTTGCCGGGCACTAGGTTGCACAGAAAAGGTCGAAAGAAATCTCGGCAGTCGACGAGTGACAAGGTCAGGGCGCAGCAGAAAGCCGCGAACAAACGGGAAATCTGGCAAGCAAAGCAGGGCGTGTTGCCACCCGGTTGGAAGATATGTCCCCAGTGCGGCTCTCTTCCTCGTATGAACAAGGATGGGATCTTTTTCCCTCACCAAGGAAAGCGAGGATCGCCCTGCGACTACGTGGGCCCTTCACCTGCTTGGCTGCGCAAGTTGAAGGACGATGAAGAAAAGATAAGGCAGGCACGGATTGAGCCAGCTCCGAAAAAGTTGCCAAGCGTGTACGTGCGTATTGTTCCGGGCGGTGCGCCCGGGACAAGGCGGTAGAGGTACTTTAATTGCTTGGTATTCAAGACTCTGCGGATGCATTGACCGGGAGGGGCTCGAGACGCGGTTGTGCAGTTTCTCGACCAGAGACGGAAAGACCGACGCCTGAAAACAATTGTCGGACGAGTAGGGCCTAAGGGCCGTATCGAAATCACGCCTTGGAGCGCGGCCTCGATACGGCCTTCGGCCTACTCGACCAGCCAAGTTGAGGTGGGACGGCGGTCTCGATACGCGGCTACGCCGCTACTCGACCAACCACGCTGGGGTGGCGCGGCGGTCTCGATACGGCCTTCGGCCTACTCGACCAGCCAGGCGGCGCGCTACTCCGAGACGACGGCGCCGAAGCGGCTCGGCAGCGTCGCGCCGCGGATGGCTTGGAGCTCGGCGACGGGCACTGAGAACAGGCCCTGCACGTCGAGCACATCGCCGTCCGAAACACCGATGCGCAGCACCGGGAAGCCGCGGGCCTCGCACATGTAGGTGAACTTCACGTCGTCTTCACGCGGCACTGACACGAGCACGCGGCCGGTCGACTCCGAGAACAGCGCCGTCGCCGCATCCACGCCATCGCGCTTCAACAACTCATCGAGCACGACGCGCGCACCGATCCCAAAGCGAACCGCAGACTCCACTAGCGCCAGCGCCAATCCACCCTCAGACAGATCGTGCGCCGAACCAAGCAGGCCCTCGCGCGATGCACCATTGAGCAGCGATGCGAGCGACTCTTCAACCGCCATGTCAACAGCCGGCGGCAGACCGCCGAGGTGGCCGTGCACAACATCGGCCCACACCGAGCCCGAAAGCTCTTCGCGGGTCGTACCCAACAGGTACAGGTTGTGGCCCTCATCCTGCCAACCGCCGGGTACGCGCAGGTCGACATCATCGAAGCGGCCAAGCACCGCCACGGTCGGGGTTGGGAAGATCGGCGTGTCACCGGTCTGGTTGTAGAACGACACATTGCCGCCGGTCACCGGAATCGACAGCTCAAGGCAGCCATCGGCGAGACCCTCAACGGCCTGGGCGAACTGCCACATCACCTCGGGGTTCTCGGGCGAACCGAAGTTCAGGCAGTCCGACACGGCCATCGGCACGGCACCGGTCGCGGCAACGTTGCGGTACGCCTCGGCAAGCGCCAGGCGCGCACCCTCACGCGGGTCGAGTTGCGCGTAGCGACCGTTCGCATCCATCGCCAACGCCACACCCATGCGCGACGACTCGTCAACACGAATCACACCGGCATCTTCGGGGTAGGCAAACGCGGTGTTGCCACCGACGTAGCGGTCGTACTGGTCAGTGATCCACGCCGGGTCAGCGGCATTCGGCGAACCGAGCAGCGCCAAGAACTGCTCACGCAACTCCTCACCCGACGAGGGTCGCGCCAACTTCTCCGCACCATCAGCCTGCAGCGCATCCAGCCACTCGGGGCGGTGCTTCGGGCGCTCGTACACCGGACCATCAACGGCCACGGTGGTCGGGTCGACATCGACGATGCGCTCGCCCATCCAGTCGATGATCAAGCGGCCCGTGTCGGTGACCTCGCCGAGGACGCTCGTTTCGACCTCCCACTTGTTCACGATCGCCATGAACGCGTCAAGCTTCTCTGGCTTCACGATCGCCATCATGCGCTCCTGCGATTCCGACATGAGAATCTCTTCAGCAGTGAGCGTCGGGTCGCGCAAGAGCACATTGTCGAGCGAAATGTGCATCCCGCCATCGCCCGCAGCGGCAAGCTCAGAAGTCGCGCACGAAATACCGGCGGCGCCGAGGTCTTGAATGCCCTCAACGACGTCTTCCGCGAACAGCTCGAGGCAGCACTCGATGAGCACCTTCTCGGCGAACGGGTCGCCCACCTGCACCGCCGGACGCTTCGACGGGCCATCGGCCTCGAACGTCGACGACGAGAGCACCGAAGCGCCACCAATACCGTCGCCACCGGTGCGCGCACCGAAGAGCACGACCTTGTTGCCAGCGCCGCGCGCATTCGCGAGGTGCAGGTCTTCGTGGCGCAGCACGCCCACAGCGAGCGCGTTCACGAGCGGGTTGCCCTGGTAGATCGGGTCGAACCAGGTCTCGCCGCCAATGTTCGGCAGGCCGAGGCAGTTGCCGTAGAACGAAATGCCGCCGACGACACCGTGAATCACGCGCGCAGTATCTGCGTGGTCGATCTGGCCGAAGCGCAGGCCATCCATCACGGCAACCGGGCGCGCGCCCATCGAGATGATGTCGCGCACAATGCCGCCGACGCCGGTCGCGGCGCCCTGGAACGGCTCGATGTAGCTCGGCGAGTTGTGCGATTCGACCTTGAAGGTCACCGCCCAGCCGTCACCCACGTCGAGCACGCCAGCGTTCTCGCCCATGCCGACCATGAGGTGCTCTTGCATCTTCTCGTTGGTCTTCTGGCCGAACTGGCGCAGGTAAATCTTCGACGACTTGTAGGAGCAGTGCTCTGACCACATCACCGAGTACATCGCCAGCTCGCCCGAGGTGGGGCGGCGGCCAAGAATCTTGCGAATCTGCTCGTACTCGTCGGTCTTGAGGCCGAGCGACTCGTACGGTTGCTCCTTCTCAGGCGTCGCCTTGGCGTTGTCGACGGTGTCGGGAACGTGCTGGATGCTCAACTGACGGCTCCTCGGAACGGATGCGGACGGCAAAAATCGCCTAGGCAGAGTCTAGCCCCGGGTCACTACCCTGCGCGGCGCGCGGCATCGGCGAGCGCCGTGCGCGCGGCCCAGGCTCCCGGCATGCCGTGCACTCCGGCGCCCGGCGGTGTCGATGCCGACGCGAGATAGAGGCCCGGGGCCAGTCGGTGCGGAGCGAGCGTGAATCCCGGGCGAAAGAGCACTTGCCGACCGGTCATGGCCCCGCCCGCAATATCGCCGCCGACGAGGTTGGGGTTCCATGCCTCAAGTGCCGCTGGACTCGACTCGCAGTATTCCAGGATGCGGTCGCGAAACCCGGGTGCAAACCGCTCGATCTGCGCTTCGATGCGTCCGCGCACTTCGCCAGGATGCGCATCCCGATACCCGAAGGGCACGTGGGCATACGCCCAAATGATCGTGCGATTGCTCGCGCGGCTCGGGTCGGCTGCCTGCTGCTGGCAGACGATGACCATTGGATGCGCCGGGAGCCGCCGGCTTGCCACCTCGGCTTCGGCGCGCACGAGTTCGGCGGGGGTGCCGATGACGTGCACGGTGCTTGCCTGGCCAACCCGCGCATCGCGCCACGGCACCGGGCCGTCAAGAAGGAAGTCGACCTTGTAGGCCGCGCTCCCATGCCGCCAGCCGCGCAGCCTGCGGGCGGTGGCGGGCGGAAGCGCGTCACCATCGCGCGTGAGTGCCAGCACCTGGCGCGGTGTGAGGCTGAGCACGGAGGCAGTTGCCGGCGGCAGCTCACGCAGATCACGCACCTCGTGCCCGAGGTGCAGGCGACCGCCGTGCGCTTCAAGCGCGCGCGCGAGCGCATCCGTAATTGCACCACTGCCACCGATGGCGACCGGCCAGCCGCTCGTCTGCCCGAGTGCGCCGAAAAGTGTGCCGAACGCCGCGGTCATTGGCTGCGTGAGTGGCGCCATCGCGTGCGCGGCCGAGCCGAGCAAGAACGCGCGGGCCGCGTCGTCTCGAAAGGCAACACGAGCGAGCGCAGTGGCCGAGGGCAACGCCGCCGGCACGATCCGGGCGAGATCAACCGGATGCGCGGGCCACCGCAACATTGGCGCGAGCAGATTCTCGAGATGGCGATCGAGGCGTCGCACGAGCGGGGCGTGCACGCGCTGCCACGCGGATGCATCCTGGTCGAACTGCGCGGCAGTTTCGGCAAGTGAGTGGTGCAGGAGTGCCGCCGGACGGTCATCGAACGGATGCGCCAGGGGGAATTCTGCCCGGCACCACTCGAGTCCATAGCGTTCGAGTTCGAGCTCGTGAAATACCGGGCTCGCGGCCCCGAAAGGATGCGCGGCCGCACCGAGATCGACGATCGTGTCGGGGCCGAACACCGGTGCTGAGGCTGCGGCGCCACCCGGACGCGCCGCTCGCTCATACACGTCGACCTGCCAGCCCGCACGGGCAAGTAGCGCGGCCGCGGTGAGCCCGTTTGGCCCCGCACCGACTACGACGGCACGCGAGCGCTCGGGCTGCGCGACAGCTCGTTGCGTCGTCGGTGACGGGGACTTTGGCGAAATCGAATCCGGCGCATCCTGCGGCTGATCAGCAGTCATCGCGTCACCCCTGCAGCGGTCGAATCGAGATTCCGAGGCGATGCACAAAGCGCTCGAACTCGGTGAAATCAGTTTCAACGTCGCCGAAGCAGGTGAACGAAATGAGCAAGTAATTCTCACTCAAATTGAACGGGCGAACCGCGTGGTAAGCGGTGCCGTTCGCGGAATCAACGCGGAGTATGCGCAATTCAACTTCCTCGACGCGGCCGGGGAAACTGTGAGCGTCGACCCAAAGCGTGCCCACCTCGGTGACCGTTTGTGAAAAAATTGGTGACCAGGCCGAGGTACTCGGTGATGAGCACTTCGGTGGCCTCGGCGTCATTGCGTGGAGTGTCGATGCCTGTATCAGCTTGCACGCCAGTCTCGGGTAGCCGGGGTTCTTCCCGAATAATCCTCAACCAACCTGACTCGGCATTCGCGAGACAATCGCTCTCGTTGGTCCAGGTTTTCAACTCGTCGGTTTGGTTGCCCTCGGGCGACCAAGTGCTGGCAACGTTTGACGAAATCCAAGGCTGGCGCACATTCGAGTTCGCCGAGAGCGGGTACTTCGGCAGATCGGCAATGACACGGCCACCGAATGCGGCAGCGATGCTCACGATGATGACAAGTGCGGCAAGAAGGGGCGCCTTGGTGCGGGCATTGAACCGGCCGCCGTTGGGTGTTGACGCGCTCACTGCCGCCGGTGCAGACGCTGGCGGTGGCACAGCTCCATCCGCAGCGTCAGGCGCATACGGTGATCGCGGTGGATCACTCGGCGGGTGCTCGTCGGCCATGGCGTCACCTTTCACGCGGCGCTATTGGCGCGAGCCTACCTGCCGATCGCTGGCGTCAGGATAAACAAGAAGGCGGCAATTCCGATGCAAATCAGGGTGATCGGATGCGCGAAGGTCCAGTCGACGACACCGCGCAGCTTGGCGAGCACCGGCGCCTCGCGCCACGCTCGGGGCGAGTCATCGTGCCAGGATGCGGGCACAAGGCCGCGTCGCTCGACCCACCAGTCAAACAAGAGGGTTGCGAACGGCGGAATTGCGCTGAGCCCACCGAGGAGCATCACGTGCCAGGGCCAGCGGCCGGCCACCGCAATCACGAGGCCGAAAAAGAGATAGGCAATGAAGGCGACGCCGTGCGCCGAGCCGGCGAACGCGACGAGCGTGTCGCCGAGCTCCGGCGCGAATCCGTACTTCGCGGCCATACCGAAAAGCAGCGCAGCCCAGGTACACGCTTCAACGACCGAGATGATGCGCAGCAAACGGGATGGGGTCACCCGATCCACCCTAGTCGGGGTGCTACGAGCGTAGAGGCGCTCGCATTTGGTGGCCGGTGCAGCCCTATTTCGCACGCGAGGTCATCGCGATGAACCACACCGCCGCGATGATTGCGGCGATACCGGCCCACTGCATCCAGGTGATGTGCTCGCCAAGAATGAACAGTCCGCCGAGCACCGCCACCAGCGGCTGCACGAGCAAGAGCGTCGAGCCGGTTGCCGTTTCGAGCCGGGGCAGGGCAGCTGTCGTCCCCATCCAGCCAATCACCTGCCCGAATAGCGCCATGGCAATCAGGATGAGCAAGGGGCCGATCTCGGGCGTCAAGTTGGGCGCGCCAAAGAGCGAGGCGATCGAGGTGCCCACCACCATCGACATGAACGCGGCAAGGAAGGCCTGCGTCGCGGCATGCCCGTGAGACGGCGCCCGACCGACGATGAGCACATAACCCGCGTAGGCGAAGCCCGAGGCAGTGGCGAGCAACACTCCGATGAGCACATCCGGGCCGAGCGCCCCCTGCTCGAGTGCGCCACTGATGAGCACAATCCCGGTGAGCATCACCGGAATCGCCCAGAGGAATGGTCGACCGATGCGCTCGCGGAAGACGATGAGCGCGAACAGCGGCACGATGATCACCTGGATATTGCCCGCGACGGTCGCCACACCCGCGCCCGCGAGCATCATGCCCGGTGTCCAGAGACCCAGGTCGATGCCGAAAAACACGCCCGCGAGCAGGTGAATCAAAGTGTGGCGCCGGTTCAGCGGGCCATTCATGCGCCACTCGATGATCGCGAGCACGGCGAGGGGGATGAGCGCGATACCAAAACGGAAGAGCACGGTCGTCGCGGCGTTCTCACCCGAGAGCAGCATGAGTACCGGGCCAATGCCGACCGCGGTAGATGCGACCACAGCAAGGAGCCGCGCATCCACCCGCTCGAGAAACCCGAAGATTTCGCGCGATTGCCGAGCGCGCTCGACCGCAGGTGACCCGGTCGAAATCACCGGAATCGACGCAGTGATTGGCGTCAGCGAAGAGCCGATGATCGGGACTTGCCCGGTCACCGGCTCTTTGGAGTTGTCGGAAGGTTGCATGTGGGGTGTTGAGTCGAGATGACGGTGGTGGTCATGATGCGCTTCGCTACCCTTCGAGCGGTGCCCTGAGGCTCTCGAAGGGTAGGCCGAAGGCCGTATCGAGCCCCCGCAGCCAGTGAAGAGCGAGCTACGCCTGCGCGAGGCTCCGCAACACGCTCGCGAACATACCGAGACCATCGATGCCCGAGCGCATCCGCTCAGGAGTGTCAGGACCAAAGCCCGGCTCCACCGCGTGCTCGGGGTGCGGCATGAGGCCCACCACATTGCCGCGCTCATTGCGCAGACCCGCGATGTCGTTGAGCGAGCCGTTCGGGTTCACACCGAGGTAGCGGAACGCGACAAGCCCCTCGCCTTCGATGCGCTTGAGCGTCTCGTCATCGGCGATGTACGCACCCTCGCCGTTCTTGAGCGGAATGGTGATTTCTTCATCCTGCTCATAGGCGTTCGTCCACGCGGTGTCGATGTTCTCGACGCGCAGACGCTGGTCACGGCAGACAAACCGGCCACCGGCATTGCGGATGAGGCCACCCGGCAGCAGGTGCGACTCGACGAGCATCTGGAAGCCATTGCAGATGCCGAGCACGGGCAGGCCCTTGTTTGCTGCATCCTTGAGCTCGGCCATGATCGGTGCGCGCGAGGCGATCGCACCGCAGCGCAGGTAGTCGCCGTAGCTGAACCCACCAGGCAACACGACTGCATCCACGCCCTGAAGATCGTGGTCGGCGTGCCAAAGGGCAATCGGGGTGCCGCCAGCGATCTCAACGGCGCGCTGGGCGTCGCGATCGTCGAGCGAACCCGGGAAAGTGATAACTCCGACGCGCATGACTAGGCCTGCTCGTGGTTCGCGACAGCCTGCTGGTCGCTCGAGGCGCCGGTCGGCAGGAAGCCATCGTCGGTGACCGTCTCGGTCTGCGACGGGTCGAAGGGCTCGTCTTCGGCCACATCGATCGAGATGACGTCTTCGATCACGCCGTTCGAGAGCAACTCGTCAGCGAGCTTCGCGACCTCGTCCATGAGTTCAGCGGAAACCTCGCGGTCAGTGACAATCTCAAAGCGCTTGCCGATGCGCACATCGGTGAAGTGGCCCTGGCCGCCACCGGCGAGCGAGCGCTGCACGGCCTTTCCAGCCGGATCGAGAAGCTCCTGCTTCGGCATGACCTGCACGATGATCTTCGGCATCGAAACTCCTGACGTTGACGCGGCGGCGATGAAACATTCGGGGGACACCCTGAATGTGGCGGCGGATACCCTTTGACATCCTAGTCGGGTGACCGGTGCATCGTCGCCGCGTGCACACGGTCGAGTAATGAGGGGATGCGGATGCACCAGGCACAGGAACACGAGCAGGGTCGATTGCGGATGCCAGCGCGCGTCGGTGACCTTTGGCGCGATGGGCTCGGCGTCGTCTCGACTCGATCGGTGCAGGTGCTGGTGATTCTCGCCGTGGCGGCCGTCACGATTTGGGGCCTGCAGCAGGTGTCGCTCGTGGTGATTCCGCTGCTTCTCGGCCTGATTGTGGCCGCGGCACTCGCGCCGCTCGTGTCGTTGCTCGTGCGTCGCGGCTGGCCGCGGGTGCTCGCCACCGTGACGGTGCTGCTCGCGCTCGTGGTGGTGCTCGGTGGTGCCATTGCGATCGTTGTTGCGCAGGTGGCCGACAAGTGGGCGCTGCTGTCTGATCGCACGCTCGATGGCGTGAATCAGCTGATCAGCTGGTGGAACACGACCTTCCCGCAGTTCGAACTGAATCAACAGAACATCAACGAGCTTTGGGCCACCGTGCAGGGCTGGATCTCGAACCTCAACTACGGTGCGCTCGGCTCTGGTGTTGCGGCCGGGCTCGGTAGCGTCGGCGCGTTCGTCGCCGGGCTTGTGCTGTTCATCGTCATCCTGTTCTTCTTTGTGAAGGACGGGCCGATGATCTGGTCGTTCCTCATTCGTCCGCTCAAGGATGCGCAGCACCGTCGCGCTGAACTCATGGGTACCCGCGCGGTTGCCGTGCTCGGTGGCTATGTGCGCGGCACCGTGATCGTGGCGCTCGTGGATGCGATTTTCATTGGCCTCGGACTCGTGATTCTGCAGGTGCCGCTTGCGATTCCGCTTGCGCTCGTGGTGTTCATTTGTGCGTTTATCCCAGTCGTGGGCGCGACGCTCGCCGGGGTGATTGCGGCGCTCGTGACGCTCGTGACGAATGGGTTTGTGCCGGCGATTATCGTGGTCGCGATTGTGGTGCTCGTGAACCAGCTCGAGGGGAATCTGCTCTCACCGATCGTCCTTGGCAAGTCGCTCGCGCTGCACGAACTTGTGGTGTTGCTCACCTTGACCGTCGGTACCGTGCTGGGCGGCATCATCGGCACGCTGATTGCGGTGCCGTTGACTGCTGTTGGTTGGGCGCTCGTGAAGGCGTGGACTGAGCCGTTGCCAGCGCTGGAACAGGATGCGGACGGCGAGAGCATGGCCGAACGTTGGCGCGCCGCCCGCGAACGGGCACTTGCCCGTCGCGACGCGAACGCGAGCTGAGGCGCAGCCGATTCGCACGATGAGGCGCAGCCCCCGTCGCGCGGGTGCTCGCTCCGCGGCTTTGGCGCAGCAAAGTCGCGCGCTGAGGCCTGGCCAAGTCGCGCGTTGAGGCCTGGCCAAGTCGCGCGCTGAGGCCCTCGAAGCGCCCCACCCCTGACCCTTCACGCCAACCCCGAGCCTTGTTTCGAGCCTTCACGCCATACCTGGGCGATGCATGGGTCGGGTTTGGCGTTTTTGGTCGGGTTTGTGGCGGGTGTGCGAGCGAAAGTGACCTGCGTGCATCCAACTGTGAGCGAAAACACCGAGTGGGAGCCCCACGGGACTCCCACTTAGCGTTTTCGCTCGTACTTGTGGCGCCGGCTACACCCCGAGCCGTTCGAACAGCTCTTCGTAGCGGGCGCGGGTCTGCTCCACGATCTCCTCGGGTAGCTCCGGCGGTGTGCCGGTGCCATCCCAGTTCTCGGTAAGCCAATTGCGCACGATCTGCTTGTCGAACGACGCCAGGCGCACGGCCAACGGCAGCGACTCGTCGGCGTAGGCATGCGCATCCCAGTACCGCGATGAGTCAGAGGTGAGCACCTCGTCACCGAGCGTGATCTCGCCAGTTTCGGGGTCGCGACCAAACTCGAACTTCGTGTCGGCCAGAATCAGGCCGCGCTCTTCAGCAATGGCGGATGCTTCGGCAAAGATCCGCAGCGACAGCTCGCGCAGTGCCGTGGCCGCATCCTCGCCAATGAGTTCGACGGTGCGCTCGAACGAAATGTTCTCGTCGTGCTCACCCTGCGGCGCCTTGTGCGCCGGGGTGTAGATGGGCTCAGGGAGGCGGTCGCCGTCGTTCAATCCCTCGGGGAGCTCGATGCCGCAAACGGTGCCCGAGGCCTGGTACTCCTTGAGACCCGAGCCGGTGAGATAGCCGCGCACAACGCACTCGACGGGGAACATGTCGAGCTTCGCCACGCGCATGGCGCGAGCCGCGATGTCATCGGTCAGTGCCGCATCCCAGCCCGCGGTTTCACGCAGGTGGTTCGGCACATCGAGGCGATCAAACCACCAGCGCGACAGGCGCGTGAGCAACGCACCCTTCGCGGGAATCTCGGGCTCGAGCAGGTGATCGAAGGCCGAGACGCGGTTCGAGGCGATGATGAGCAGCGCATCCCGGTCATCGTCGGACTCGTAAACCTCGCGCACCTTGCCCGAGTAGATGTGGTGCCAGCCGTCGAGCTGCGGGTGACGCACCGAGTTGAGGTTGAAGCCGCGCGACTCGGCGGTGGCGGCAGCGATCGGTGTCTCTGACAGCTTCGGGGCCGGCGTTGCGGGTGCCTCAGGGTTCGGGTCGATGTCACTTGCGGCTTGGTCAGCGGCCGCGGCGGCGAATACCTCGGTGCTCGTGAGCGCGCCGTCGCGGGCGAGCATCGAGTCTTGGGTCGCCGCACCAATCTGCGCGATGTCGGAGCGAATCTGCCCACCCTCGAGCTCGATGTGGCCGAGGGCTTGATAGGCGCCGCGGCGGGCTTCCTGCAGGGTGGCGCCGGTGGCGACGACGTTGAGCACCCGGCCGCCGGTTGCGATGAGGGACTCGCCGTCGGGGCCCTGGTCGGTGGCGGCGTGGAGCACGCGCGCGCCGTGTTCGGCGGCGGCGTCGAGCCCGTGCAGTTCGCGGCCGGTGATGACGCTCTCGGGATAGCCCTCGGATGCGAGCACCACGGTGACCGCAGCGTTGTCGTTGAGCTCTAGCGGGCCGTGCTCGTCGAGCGTGCCGTTCGCGGATGCGAGCAGAAGCGCCGAGAGCGGTTCGGCAAGGCGCTCGAGCACAACCTGCGTCTCGGGGTCACCGAAACGAGCGTTGAACTCGATCACGCGGATGCCTGCGGCCGTGACGATGAGGCCGCAGTAGAGGAGACCCTGGAACGGGGTTCCGGCCTCGCGCATGGTGTCGACGACAGGCTGCGCCACCTCGTCAATGACCTGCTGCATGAACGCCTGCTCACCGCCAAAGCGGTCGTTGAGGAACGGCACCGGCGTATAGGCGCCCATGCCGCCGGTGTTGGGGCCAGCATCCTCGTCAAGGAGGCGCTTGAAGTCTTGCGCGGGCGGGAACGCGCGCACGGTGTCACCGTCGCTGAGGCAGAAGAGCGAGACCTCTTGCCCGTCGAGAAACTCTTCGACCAGCAGGGGACCGGATGCGAGCCACTGCTGCGAGTGCGCGATGGCGGCTTCGCGGTCGCTCGTGACGATGACGCCCTTGCCTGAGGCGAGGCCGTCGGCCTTGACCACATAGGGCGCGCCGAATTCGTCAATAGTGGCGACGAGTTCGTCGAGGTCGTGACAGAGCTGGGCTCGGCCGGTGGGGACCTCGGCGCGCTGCATGATGTCTTTCGCGAAGGTCTTTGAGCCCTCGAGCTGCGCGGCGGCGCGGGAGGGACCGAACACCGGGATGCCCTTCGCGCGCACCGCGTCGGCGACTCCGGCGACGAGCGGGGCTTCGGGGCCGATGACGACGAGGTCGACATCTTCGGTGCGGGCGAAGTTGGCGACGAGGTCGGGCTGCGTGCTGTCGAGGCGGATGCGCTCGGCCTGATCGGACATGCCGATATTGCCGGGCGCGACGATGAGCTGGTGCTCACCCTCATTGGCGAGCGAGGTGACGATGGCGTGCTCGCGCGCGCCCGAGCCAAGTACAAGAATCTTCACGCTTGCCAGGCTACCGGGCTGTGGGACGGGCGGGCGCTGGCTCGCCCGCGTGCTGCGCAGGTGAGGCCGCGCGCAAGTGGCCCTCTCGTGGTCAAATGGCCCAACCATGGGTGGGAGAGTTCGCCATGAGAGGGGGAGTTGCGAGCCGCGCGGCAGAATGGGTGCATGGCACGGGGACGAATTGAGGATGCGGCAGGGCTTGCGGCCGTGCACGCCTGGTCGTCGGGGGATCGCTCGCGGCAGGTGGTCGCGACCGCGGTGCGGTGGACACTGCAGGCGCTCGCCGATCGGGCGCCGGGCAAGTCGGTCGAGGTGCGGGTGCCGCCCTTTGGTGCGGTGCAGTGCGTGGAGGGCCCGGGGCACACGCGCGGCACACCACCGAACGTCATTGAGCTGGATGCGGAGACCTGGCTTTCGCTTGCGACCGGTGCTTTGGGGTGGGCTGCTGCGCTCGCTTCAGGTGAGGTGCGCGCCTCCGGCGTGCGGGCCGATGTGTCGTGGGCGCTGCCGCTCGTGCGCTGAGGGGCCCGTGGTCTCGATTCGTCGCTGCGCTCCTACTCGACCGCCCAGTTGTTGGTTCGTCGAGTAGGCCGAAGGCCGTATCGAGACGCCCGCGGGTGGGCCCGGTGGTCTCGATTCGTCGCTGCACTCCTACTCGACCAACCAATAGGGGGTGGGTCGCTGCGTTCCTGCTCGACCACCCAATTGTTGGTTGGTCGAGTAGGCCGCAGGCCGCATCGAGGCCCGCTTAGAGAGCGTCAGCACACAACGACAGGGGATAATGGCAGGCATGCCTTCCGATGAAACCCAGCCGTCCGCATCCGAGTCGCCGCGCGAACTCAACGCCGTCGTGCGTCGCAGCGCCAAGCTCAGCTCATTCATGTGGCTCGGCGCGATCGTCGGCGCAATCCTCGCGGCGATCCTCACGTTTGCGTTCCCAGAGCATCCCGAATTTAGCCGTGGTCAGGTATTCGGCTTCTTGCTCGTGTTTGTGACCGCGCTCTCGGTGCTGCTCTTCCTCGTCATCGGACTCATCGTCAACTTCTTCGTTGGTCGCCGCACCGGCACAGCCACCATCACGCGCGTCGACGACTAGGTCGACGATTTCGTCACAGATACGCCCCCTCGAGGTAGATGCACTTCGAGGGGGCGTATTCGTGACGAAATCACGCGCCCAGCCACGGGCGGGTTGACGTCGCGGCCGGTTGCACTCCGAAAATATACCCCCTAGGGTATCTGGCGAGGTCCCGCATCCGGGCCGCATCCTCGACACAAAGGATTCGAATGCTCCGCAATCTCGGCGAGAAGTACTCGCCCCTCTACTTCCTCGCCGCCCTCGGCGCAGGCGGCATGGCGACGTTCTTCTTCATGTATTTCATGTTCCTCACGCCGCACCCGGCCACGCCGATTCCGACCTTCAACTCGATCAATGCCGCTTGGGTCGCCGGTGACGGAGTGTTGCGGGCACTCATCGCCGTGGGCTACATCGGCCAGGTGTTCTTCGTGCTGCTCCACCTCGTGCTCCTCGTCTGGAACCTCCGCGAGTTCGCCGCCTTCCGCGAAACTGCCGCCTACGACAAGCTGCGCGCGAGCAATGCCGGGGTCACCCTCATGGCCATTCCCCTCACCCTCGCGATGACCCTGAACGGCCTCTTTGTTGCCGGTGCGACGCTCGTGCCGAACATCTGGGACGTCATCGAGCTGCTCCTCCCGATCGCGCTCCTCGTCTTCGGTGCGATCGGCGTGCTCGCCCTGCGTATCTACGGCAGATTCGTCACTCGCATCTTCACCGGCGGCTTCTCATTCGAGGCGAACACAGGCATGAACCAGCTGCTCGGCTCGTTTGCCTTCGCAATGGTCGGCGTGGGTCTCGCCGCAGGCGCGGCCATGAGTTCGAACATCGCGACGGTGACGGTCGGCCTCATCGGCTCGATATTCTTCATGATCGTCTCGATGCTCGTCTTTGCGGTGATGCTGCCGCTCGGCCTCAAATCGATGCTCCGCCACGGCCTCGCGCCGGTGAACTCGGCCACCATGTGGCTGCCAGTGCCGATCTTCACGCTCTGGGGTATCACGATGGTCCGCGACAACCACGGCCTCGCAACACTCGGGGCGAATGCCGGTGCCGAGTCGCACGTCGGCGGATCGCAGGAACTCATGGTGATTCTCGCCGTGGCGATTGCTGCTCAGGCCGCGTTCTTGCTCTTTGGCCACGCGATTATGCGCCGCAACGGCTTCTACACCGACTACGTGCTCACCAAGAAGCACCAGTCTCCGGTGGCCTTCACCCTCGTGTGCCCGGGCGTTGCGCTGGGTGTGCTCAGTTTCTTCGGCCT
The DNA here is from genome assembly GCF_003865375.1 of Gulosibacter macacae. Taxonomy (GTDB): domain Bacteria; phylum Actinomycetota; class Actinomycetes; order Actinomycetales; family Microbacteriaceae; genus Gulosibacter; species Gulosibacter macacae. The sequence continues at coordinate 135,314 of NZ_RQVS01000006.1, forward strand.
GCACGTCGGCCTCGTGCAGAACGGTGTTGTCGAGAAGTTTGGCCCGGTTTACTTGGCCCTGCTCGCGATCATCTTCGTCGTGCAGATCGTCACGATCGTGGGCATGGTTGTGCTGCTGCGCAACCAGCTTTTCCGTGGAGAGGATGCGCTGCCGGCGGGTGCTGCACCCGCCACTCGCGAGCTGGTTGACGCGCGGTAGTTCGTCTCACTCACGCAGACGGCCGCTCGAGGTACGGGTACCTCGAGCGGCCGCATGCGTGAGCGAGACAAAGTGTCGGCTTCGAGAGCTTCAGCACGCGGAGGCGGCTAGCTCGACCGCGTCCGCTCAAGCCACGCGAGGTACTCCGGCGTCACGGTGCCGGTGACGTATTCGCCGGTAAAGCACGACATGTCGAGCTCGGTCATCTCGGTGCCCTCGGTGATCGCGGCAAAGAGGTCGTCGACATCCTGGTAGACGAGCGCATCCGCACCGATGACCGAGCAGATCTCTTCCACGGTGCGCGCCGAAGCCACCAGCTCGCCGCGCGTCGGCATGTTGATGCCGTAGACGTGCGGATAGCGCACGGCCGGGGCGGCCGACGCGAAGTAGACCTTCGCAGCGCCGGCCTGACGCGCCATCTCCACAATCTCCTGCGAGGTGGTGCCACGCACAATCGAGTCGTCGACGAGCAGCACCCGCTTACGCTCGAACTCACGCGGCAAGGCGTTGAGCTTCTGCCGCACCGACTTCTTGCGCACCTTCTGGCCCGGCATGATGAACGTGCGGCCGATGTAGCGGTTCTTGTAGAAACCCTCGCGGTAGGGGAGACCCAGCGTCTGCGCGAGTTGCATCGCCGAGGGGCGGGCCGAGTCGGGAATCGGCATGACCACGTCGATCTCGTCGAGCGGAATCTCGCGCTCGACCTTGCGCGCAAGCTTCTCACCCATGCGCAGGCGGGTGTCGTACACCGAAATGCCATTCATCACCGAGTCGGGGCGGGCGAGGTAGACGTACTCAAATGAGCAGGGTGCGAGCCGCGTCGGGCCGTCGTACTCGCGCGTGTGCAGTTCGCCCGCGGTCGTGATGAACACCATCTCGCCCGGCGCGAGTTCGCGCACGAGCTCGTACCCGCCCGCATCCACGACGAGCGACTCGGATGCAACCACCCACTCATCGCGACCGTTGTCGTCGAGGCGGTGACCAAGCACGAGCGGACGAATGCCGAACGGGTCGCGGAACGCGAGGAGGCCGTGGCCGGCAATGAGTGCGATCGAGGCGTACGAGCCCTCAACGCGCTGGTGCAGGTGGCTCACCGCGTCGAACACCTGGTCGGGGGTGAGATCTTCTTCTGAGATCGAGTTCTGCAGCTCGTTCGCGAGCACGTTGAGCAGCAGCTCGGTGTCGCTATCACTGTTGAGGTGACGGCGGTCGATGTTGAACAGCTCGTCGCTGAGCTCGCGAGTGTTCGTGAGGTTGCCGTTGTGCACGAGCACGATGCCATAGGGCGCGTTCACGTAGAACGGCTGCACCTCATCCTCGTTCTTCGCCGAACCGCTCGTCGCGTAGCGCACGTGACCGAGGCCAACTTCGCCGAGCAGCGAACGCATGTCGCGCGTGCGATACGCCTCGCGCACCTGGCCCTTCGCCTTCACCCGGTAGAGCGTGTTGCCCTCAATAGTGGCGATGCCGGTGGAGTCTTGACCCCGGTGCTGCAGTAGGAGCAGCGAGTCATAGATCTGCTGGTTGACGGGACTGGTCGAGACATGACCGACGATGCCGCACACGGTGAATGGCGCTCCCTTTGGATCGGGCGTGAGAATTGGCCGTTCACCATTCTGTCACTTTGTTGAGCGTCGGTGTGCTCGGGTTCTCAGTCATGCTGCTGGGCGACAATGGCGCTATGCCGACACGAAAACTGCACTGGGATGGGTTCTACAACGCTCGCGACCTCGGCGGCCTGCCGCTCGCCACCGGTGGCGAGACGAAGTACAAGGCCTATGCGCGCTCGGCAGATCTGCGCTTCGCGACGCCCGAGGGGTTGGATGCGGCGTATCGCGACGGCTTCCGCACCGTGGTTGACCTGCGCAATGGCTTCGAGACGCGCACCGTGCCGCGCAGTCCCGAGGAGGCGGAAGCGAACTCATTCCGGGTGCCGCCGGTGCCCGAAGCAGAGTTGCCCGAGGGCATGTTTGGGGTGCGGGTGCCGCTTGATGACACCCATCACCTTGAGTTTTGGCGGCGGATGCACGAAGAGGGTCGCCTCGGATCTCCCCGCTACTTTGGGCCGGTGTTGCAGGAGTCTTCGGGTCGGGTGGTTGAGGTGTTGCGGGCGATCGCGGCGGCGCCTGGCGGCATCATCTATCACTGCGCGGTGGGGCGTGACCGCACCGGACTCGTGACCTTTGCGCTCCTCTCATTGGCGGGAGTGGAGCCGGGTGCGATCGCTGAGGACTACGCGCGCACGCCCGCCGAGCTCGTGAAGTTCTACGAGCGGCTGGAGTTTCCCGACAACTCGCACCGCATCCTGGAAAACCTGGAGAAGACCGGTCACACCCTCGAGTCGGCGGTGCTCGAGCAGGCCGAGGGGTTCGACGCCTGGACGACGCTGCGGAAGGCGGGGCTCACCGATGCCGAGCTCGAGACGCTGGCCGGGCGCCTGCTCGGGTAGCGTGCCCGTCGCGCAACGCATCCGCTAATCCGCTCGCTTCCGACTAAACCGCGCGCTGCAGCGCGCGGTTTAGCCGGAAGCGAGCGGATTAGGGCAGGGGCCTGGGCGCCGACGCATCCCGGCCACGCGTGCTCGCGAGCACGCGCACTCGCGCTGGGCCGCGCGGCTAGGCTGGAGGCCATGAGCGATGACCTTTACGCCACCTCGGGTGTTGACACCGCGGCCGGCGACCGCGCCGTTGAACTGATGAAGCAGGCCGTGCAGGCCACCCACGGCCCCGAAGTTGTCGGCGGCTTCGGCGGATTCGCCGGGCTCTTCGACGCCTCGAAGCTGCAGGGGATGCGTCGCCCGCTCCTCGCCACCTCGACCGACGGCGTCGGCACCAAGGTCGCTATCGCCCAGGCCATCGACAAGCACGACACCATCGGCCAGGACCTCGTCGGCATGGTCGTGGACGACATCATCGTCGTAGGTGCTGAGCCGCTCTTCATGACCGACTACATCGCCTGCGGCAAGGTCGTACCCGAGCGCATCGCCGCCATCGTCAAGGGCATCGCCGATGCCTGTGCCGCCACCGGCACCGCACTCACCGGCGGCGAAACTGCGGAGCACCCGGGCTTGCTCGGACCAGACGACTACGACGTCGCCGGTGCCGTCACCGGTGTCGTCGACGCCGACCGCGTGCTCGGTGCCGAACGCGTGACCGACGGCGATGTCGTCATCGCGCTCGCCGCATCCGGTTTGCACTCAAACGGCTACTCGCTCGTGCGCCGCATCATTGCCGACAACGGCATCGACTACCGCGCGCAGGCCGCTGACTTTGGCACTTCGTGGGGCGAAGCGCTACTCGAACCGACCCGCCTCTACACTGGCGAACTCGTGCGCGTGCTGCGTCGGCCCGAACTTGACGGTGCAATTCACGCGTTCTCCCACGTGACCGGTGGCGGCATCGCGGCGAACCTCGCGCGCGTGCTGCCGCAGGGTTCGTGGATCGAGCTCGAGCGTTCACTCTGGTCGCCGCTGCCGGTGTTCCGCATCCTCACGGATCTCGCGGGTGCGTCGCTCGAGTCGGTTGAGGGCACCTGGAACCTCGGCATCGGCATGTTTGCGATTGTCGACGCCGAGAAGGCGGATGCAGTGCTCGCCGCCTGCGCGCAAGAGGGCCTCGAGGGTTGGGTCGCTGGCCGCATCTCGATGTCGGCGCGCGATCTCGACGGTTTCACGCAGGGTGAAAAGGGCGTCGATGGTGGCGCCGTGCGTCTCGTCGGCAGCTACGCCTAGGGATTCGGCCAGGGCGCGCTAATACGCGCGTTGCCGCCGCATCCCATTCGCTAATACGCACGCTTCCGCCAAATACGCGCGCTGCAGCGTGCGTATTAGGCGGGCACGAGCGTATTAGTGCGCGGATGCGCGCGAGGCGTCGCACCGGACGCGCCACGCACGATGCGCGCCGCAGGAAGCGCCACGCTACACCCTCTGCGCCGCCCGGTGACCAACGACAATCTGCGCGACCGCGCCAGCAATCGTGAGCGCTGCGGAAAGCGCGGCACACACCAAGAACGGTGCCACGGTCAGTCCGAGACACATGGTCGCAATCCCGAACACGATGGCCGCACCATTGAGTGCCCGGGCCCAGGGCCAGGCGGCTTCGTGCGCGGCGTACCAAGCAGCATCCGATGACCGCGTCGCAGCGGTACGAATGCCACCGTACGTGTCGGGCGTGATCTGGCCCGACAACGCTGCACGCACTGAGACGAGCGACAGTACGTTGCCGAACACCATGATTGCGCCGAGGAGGATCCCCATAGTGAGACCCGGGGCGACGAGGCCCATTAGCTAGGCGAACCGTCGCTGATCGACGTCGTCGTCCTCGTCGAAGCTCTCGTCGTCTTCGTCGATGTATTCAGCCCACTTCGACATCTCGTCTTCGGTGAGTCCCGACTCGGAGCCACGAAGCTCGCGCTGAAGCTGCTCGTAGTCAGTCTCGGGGATGTTGTACTTCAACTCCCGAGCGACCTTGGTGTGCTTCGCCTTCTGACGGCCACGCCCCATATTGCGCAACCCCCTCAATAGCATCGGGCCGGGCGAGCGATGAGTCGACCGGCCAGTGAACGTAAATGGTGAATTCTGAGGCTGAGTTTACCACGCCGTCATGTTCACCCTGCATGTCGCACCGCCCGCCTATGCTCAATGCACGCGCTAGACCGAGAGCGCCGAGTTTCCGCCCCACGTCCAGCACGCAGGAGTCGCGTTGTCAGTGCTATCGCACCGCGTCGATATTGCGATCGTTGGCGCAGGCGCCGCCGGCCTCACTTTGGCCTATTCACTGCGCGCGCTCGGGCTCGAACCGCTGCGCGACTACATCATTATCGACAACCACTCGCGGCCCGGTGCGAATTGGCAACAGGGATGGGACTTCGTCACCATCGACCGCGGCCTGCGTGCAGGAGAACTCGTCGATCTCCCAGGTCAATCGGAGCTTGGGCTCTCGTACCGAGGCGCCGACCAGCAGGCACTTGCCCGCGATGTGGTTCCTGAGGTGTGGCGCAAGTACGGCGATGCCTACGATCTGCTCGTCACCCACGGTGTGCGGGCGCTGCGCGTAGATGCTGAGCGGCGCCGCGAGGAACTCTTGCTCACCGTGCAGCAACCAAATGGGGCGATCGTGCGCCGCGAGGTGCGACTGCTCGTCAACGCGGCCGGGAGTTGGGCGCATCCTTTTGTGCCTTGGTACCCGGGCGCTGATCGCTTCGCTGGCACGCAAGAACACGTCTACCGGCTCGAGTCGTTCGCGGGGTTCGCCGGACAGCGCGTGCTTGTCGTGGGCGGTGGCCGGAGCGCCGTGTCGGTGTTGCTGGAGCTTGAGCGTCAGGACGCGCAGACGGTGTGGTCGACCCTGCGCGACCCGGATTTTCACGAGCGGCCTACGTTTGGCTTGCGTCGTCGCGCCGCGGTGACAGTTGGCGAGATCGGGCTGCGACAGCGCACGCGCGTCGCGAAGATGGCCGCGCGCGGCAAATGGCTGCCGTCCGACGTTTCGGTGCGTGGCATTCCGCTCACGGTCGAGGTATTTGACGGGATGCGTCGAGGCACGCTCGTGACTCGCGGCCCGCTGGCGAGATTTGAATCGGATGCGGCGGTCTTCGCGAGCGGTGACGTCGTGCCGATCGACGCGGTGCTTTGGGCGACCGGCGGGCGCGAAGCCACCCGCTATCTCGCGCCCCTTGGCCTGCGCGATGCTGGCGGGACGCCGAAGGTGCGGGCCGGCTGGTCGCGTCGCGATGAGCGCGTGGCGTTCCTCGGGTACGGGCCGGGTATTGACCCGGCGGATGCGCTCGATAACGCCGTGCTGCTTGCCGAGGATGCGATCGACCGTCTCGTCGGCTGAGCGGCCGGGTGCACGTTTGACCCGCCTCGCGCGCTGAGGTTCTCGAAGCGTGGATGCTCGCCGTGCATCCGCGAGCGAGCTGCTCGGGTCGCTCTCGCCCGCATGGGCGTGCTTCGTGGTCATCTACCCCACCCATGCGTGGGGTAGATGACCACGAGAGGGGCAGTTGCGGGCGATCAGCCGCGCGCTAGAGGCCGAGCAACGCGCGAACCGCGACGAACGCGAGCCAGGCGAGCAGACAGCATCCAATGAGCTGACCGAGCGCAATGACTATCGCACGCACAAACGCCCGCTCGGCCAGCGCCAAGAAGGCGTGCAACATCGTCGTCGAGAGCGTCGTGAACCCTCCCGCGAACACGCTGACGAGAAACCAGATGAGCCACGCATCCGTGTGCATGAGCGCGAGTGTGCTGCCCAAGAGCGTCGAACCGAACGCGTTGATGAGCATGATTGAAGTCCACGGTCGAAGTCCAGCCCGTTCTTGCAGGAGCATGTCGACGAGGTAGCGAGCGGCCGCGCCGAGCCCGCCGATCATCACGACCAGGAGCATTTCGAGCGAGCCGAGTGGCCGCAGTGCCACGTTGATCATGCTCGGCCACCGTTCGCACGGCGTCCGAATGTGCGGCCGAGCCACCAGCCGAGGGCGGCAGCCGCAAGGCCGAACAACACGGTGAGCATGCCGGTCTCAAGCCAGAGCAGATTGCCGTGGTCGAGGTTGATCGCCACGATGGAAGCGACGGCTGAGTAGCTGGTGAATCCGCCGAGCAGGCCCACCCCGAAAAAGAGCCAGGCGGCGTCACCCTTCGCTGTTGCCGGTTGCCCCGCGCGGGCGCCCGCGATGAGCGCAAGCGTGAAGGTGCCGAGGATGTTCGCGAACATCGTGCCGATGAGGTTGGTCGAATCGGTCGCGATGAAGTCGTCGAACTTGAGGTTGTCGACGGTGAACGAGATGCGCAGGAGCGCTCCGAGCATGCCCCCGAGGAAGACGAGCAGTGCGCCATTGAGCAGCCGCGGCCACGGTGTGCGCTGGTCACGCGGGAGCGAGGTCATGCGCCCGAGTCTACGACCGGGATGCGGGGAGCGTTCGCGGCAAATGTTGGGGTGGGTGAGGTCGGGCGTCTCGCGATTGTGCGACGCCGTCGAGGCTCGCGGGGCGCGGATCCATAGGCGCAGCTGTCATCGAGGTGTGCGGGCGGGGTTTCGCACACAAATGGCGTCATCTGGGCGCAGTGTCGTCAATTTGGTGACGCCAGTACGCGCAAATGACGCCATTTGCGGGTGAGGTGCGGTTGGGCAGGCTAGTAGTGGATGCCGAAGCGCCCCGCGATGCGGCGACGCACCTCGAACAGTTCGCGCTCGACGTCGTCGAGCGCATCCCCGTCGAGGGTGCCGTTCTGCTCGGCGGTGCGCGCATCCTGGCGCACATCCATGCGCAGGCGCTGTAGCGCGACATCGACGCGACGCAGGTGGCTGAGCCCCTGCTCGGTCTCGGGGCTCACCGAGGCGACCGGCGGCACGCCACCGAAATTGCATCCGCCCTCGTGGCGCGGCGACTCGGGCGCCGCCTCAGCAGGGTCAGTAGCTTCCGCCGCCGGATCCGGCATTGCCGCAGCGTGTCCGGTCATCGCTGCCTCTGCCGCAGCTCGCGCCGAGGCCGCAATGCGGTCGAGTTCCGCGCGCAAGCCAGACCGCGCCTGCGCGAGCCCGCTGCGAGCTTCCTCGGCAACCGAGCGCAGCGAGGCGGTCTGGTCGACGGTGATCTGCTCAAACTCGCTCCGGCGTTCATCGACCTCGCGCTGACCCGCCGCCGTGATCGCGTAGACGGTCTTGCGGCCATCCTCGCGCTTGGTCACGAGCCGCTCGCTCTCAAGCTTCGCGAGGCGTGGGTAGATGGTGCCGGCACTTGGCGAGTAGCTGCCCGCAAAGTGTTCGCTCAGTGCCTGGATGAGCTCATAGCCGTGGCGTGGACGCTCGGCAATCAGCGTGAGCAGGACCAAGCGCAATTCGCCGTGGCCAAAGATCGGTGGGGTCATTGCTGGCCTCCCTCGGATGCGGTGCGGGTGTCGCCGGGCTCAAACTGTGCGCCGGGTTCAGAGGCAGATGCGGGGGTCGCGGTGTCGGCGTCGTCGGCCTGCACGGCAGGCACGACATTGAACGTCGGCTTCGGAGCTTGCGACAGGTCAATGTTCGGGTTGTCGCCGATGCGCCAGGATGCGGCGCTCGCGGCCGCGCCATCGGCTGAGCCGCTGTGGTTGCCGACGCCCCCGAGCTGGTCGCCCTGCGGCGCATCTGCGGGAACGCCAGCATCCGGTGTGGTCGCCGCCGCGAAGGCGGTGCTGTTCCCTGCGGTGTTGCTGCTTGCCGCATCCGTGTCGCCCGGCCACGCCGCACCCTCACGCAACACGACCGTGCGGCCAGCCACAGTCGTCACTCGCACTTCGGTGAACGGCTGGCCATCGGCTGCCTCGCCCACCGTGACGCTCTTCGCAAACTGCGGCTCGATGATGCGGGTGCCGATCTGCGCCTTCGAGGTGACGCTCGACACCGTCACGACCGGGTTCGTCGCCTCGGGCAGACGCACTGTGGTCGATCCCGAAACCGAGGTGTTGCTGATGCGCGAGGGCGCTGAGCCCGCAACGTCCACTACCGTCGAGCCCGAGATCGTGTTGCCCGCAAATGAGGTGATTGCACCCGTCACGGTGACATCGCCCGTCGCGGTCTTCGCATCCACCGAGCCGCGGTGATCACGCACCGAGAGTTCGCCGGCGGCCGACGTGAGCGTGAGCTTGCCACCGGTGCGGTCGCAGAAGTGCTCGCCGCCGATCGTGGTGATTGACACATCCCCGTCGATGCCGACGACGAGCACGTTCGCGCCGGTCGCCTTGACATTCACGTCAACGTTCTTTGGCACGAGCACGCTCACCTCGGCGCTTGGCTGGTCGATGATGGCGCGGGCTGAGTCGCCGAGCTCGTTCCAGTCGAGCTGCGGGTGGTTGATGAGGAGCGTGTCGCCGTCAATCGACACCTTGAGGTTGCGGCCGCTCAGGGCGGCGACCTCGACCCGGCATCCGGGTTCGTCGTGGGCGATGACGTTGAGTGAGCCGTTCATGAGGCCGGCGCGCACGTGGCGCACGACCTCAAGATCGATGGTTTTGGGGGAGTCGATGAGCCATTGTTCGATCGCCATTGGATGCTCCAGTTCTCTTGTACGTCGCGGTGGGATGTGCGGTTGCGGATGCAGGCGAGCAGTCGCGATATATCGCGTAACTTCAAGCTACGGATGCGCTTCGAGCAAGTCAAGATATATCGCGAGATGCACAGGTGGCTATCAGCGCGCTCGCGGTGGGTGACACCGTCACTGTTGTGTGCTGAGGTGTGCGATGGCGGCCGTCCTCGTGCCACTAAACCGCGCGCTTCCGACTAAACCGCGCGCTGCAACGGGCGGTTTAGCCGGAAGCGAGCGGATTAGCGACAGTGGGGTGGGGCGCGGACACTTCGAGAGCCTCAGTGCGCGGCGGAGGCGTGCGGCGGTGTGCAACATGCGCGCCATGCCGCGCCCTTCGCGGACCATCAATCCACAGCACGAGGATGCGGGCCGCTCGCGCATGAAACACTGGAGGCGTGCACAAACTCGCCGATCTCAGCCTCGCCAACCGTGCGCTCATCGCGCTGATCACGGTTGCGATCGCGTTTTTCGGCGTCTTGTCGATGACCTCGCTCAAGCAAGAACTCATCCCGTCGATCTCGCTGCCGCAGGTCTCGGTGATCACCACCTACCCAGGTGCCTCGCCCGAAATCGTTGACGCCGACGTCACCGGCAAGGTCGAATCAGCCCTCCAGGGGCTACAGGGCCTCGAATCGACGAGCACGGTGTCAAACGCCAACCGCTCGATCGTGCGCGCCAACTTCACCTACGGCACCGATATTGTCTACGCCGAGCAACGCATCCAGCAGGCACTGAACCGCATCGACTCGCAACTGCCCGCTGATGCCGAAACCACCGTGCTCTCCGGCGGCATCGACGACCTGCCGATCGTGCAGATCGCGGTGACCGGCGGCGACCCCATCGACATCGCAGAGCAATTGCGCACCCACGTCGTGGGCGAATTGCGCTCGCTGCCCGGGGTGCGCAGTGCCGATCTCTTCGGCGACCGGGCCGAGCGCATCAACATCGCCCCGCGCCAGGCCGATCTTGCCGCCCACGGCCTCACGATGCAGTCGATCGCCGACACCCTCGAAAATGCCGGCGTGCTCGTGCCGGCCGGCCAGCTCACTGAAGCCGGTTCGACCTACACGGTGCAGGCCGGCACAGTGCTCACCGGCGCCGAAGACGTGGCGGCGCTCCCGATCACCGGCGCCGAACTCGGTGCCGATGGCGCGGTCATCACCCTCGGCACCGTCGCCGAGGTCACGCTCGACCTCGAGCCGGTGACGTCAATCTCGCGGGTCAATGGCGAGGATGCACTCACCATCTCGGTGACGAAGCGTCCCTCGGCAAACACAGTCGACGTCTCGCATGCGGTTGCGGATGCTCTGCCCGAGCTACAGGCCTCGCTGGGCGACGGCGTCACGATGCACGTGGTTTCTGACCAGGCACCGTTCATTGAAGAGTCGATTTCGACGCTCGTGACCGAGGGCCTGCTTGGCCTCGGCTTCGCCGTGCTCGTGATTTTGGTGTTCTTGCTGTCGATTCGCGCGACGCTCATCACCGCGATCTCGATTCCGGCGTCGCTCCTCGTCACCTTCATCGCCATCGACTTCGCCGGGTACAGCCTCAATATCCTCACCCTCGGCGCGCTCACGATCGCCATCGGACGCGTCGTCGATGACTCGATCGTCGTCGTCGAGAACATCCGCCGACACATGCAACTCAACCCCACGGCCACGCTCCGCGGTGGCGAGCGAGTACGCGTTATCGCTGGGGCCGTGCGTGAGGTGGCGAGTGCCATCACCGCATCCACGGTCGCGACGGTTGCGGTGTTCTTGCCGATCATGTTTGTCGCCGATGTCACCGGCGAACTCTTCCGGCCGTTCGCGCTCACGAGCGCGATTGCGATGCTCGCCTCGCTCATCGTGTCGCTCACGATCGTGCCAGTGCTCGCGTACTGGTTCCTCGGTGGCGGGCGCGTGCGTGCCGCCGAGCGCGACACCGGCGACGCCAACGCCGAAGTCAGCGAACCCAGCCACGCCCTCCCCATCAGTGCCGAGACCGCCGCCCGCTCCGACGAAGCGCCGCGCCCGCGCGGCCGCCGCGCGCTGCCGATCATCGACGGCCAGCCCACCGGTGAAATCACGCTCACGCAGCCCGAGCCCGCGACAGCGCATCCTGTCGACGACGAACCACGTAACTGGCTGCAGCGCGGCTACGAACCGCTTCTCAAATTCGCCATCGCCCGCCCCTTCGCGGTGCTCGCGATTGCCGCACTTGTGCTCATCGGCACCGTCGCGGTCGCACCGCTCATGAAGACGAACTTCCTCGGCACCGCCGGCCAGAACGTGTTCCAGATCTCACAGCGCGTGCCAATGAACTCCTCACTCGACACCAAAGCCACCTTTGCCGATCGGATGCAAGCGGAAATCGACTCCGTCGACGGCATCGACACCGTACAACTCAGCTACGGCGGCAACAGCATGATGGCCGCGTTTGGTGGCGGTGGCGGCGGCAACACCATTCGCTGGACCGTCACGACGAGCGACGGTGTTGACCCGGATGCAGTGCAGGAAGTCGTGCGCGAACAGCTCGCCACCCGAGACGACCTCGGCGAGATCTCGATCGGCTTCGGCGGCGGCTTCAACGACAGCCTCTCGGTGCGAGTTTCGGCCCCAGACCTCGAGACGTTGAATGAGGCGAACGACCTTGTCGCCCCCGCGCTCAAGACGGTCGAAGGCATCACTCAGGTGACGAGCGCCCTCGATGAAACGCAACCCTTCGTGCGCCTCGATGTCGACCAGGCCGCGGCCGCCCGCTACGGCCTCAACGAGTTCACCCTCGGCGCGCAGGTCGCCCAGGCGCTGCAACCGGTGCCGGCCGGCAACATCATGATCGACGGCGCGGCGCTGCGCATTTACTACGTCGGCGACGGCACCCCGCCCGCATCCGTTGATGAACTGCGCGAGCTGCCCATTCGCCTCGGGCCCGTCGAGGTGCCGCTGAGCGAACTCGCCACGGTCGAAATGGTCGACGGTCCGGTCGGCATCAACGCCGAATCGGGTACGCCCTACACCGAACTCACGGTCGAATCGAACCAGGACAACCTCGGCGGCCTCGGCACCGAGATCGAAACCGCACTTGCCGATGTCGAGCTTCCCGCGGGCGCCAAGGCCGAACTCTCGGGCAGTGCCGCCGACCAACGCGAGGCATTCGCGCAACTCGGGCTGGCGCTCCTCGCGGCCATCCTCATCGTCTACATCGTCATGGTCGCGACGTTCGGCAGCTTGCTGCAACCGTTCCTGCTCCTCATCTCAGTGCCCTTCGCGGCCACTGGCGCCATCCTCATGCAGGTGCTCACGGGCATCCCGCTGGGTGTCGCCTCGCTGATTGGCGTGCTCATGCTCATTGGCATCGTGGTCACGAACGCGATCGTGCTCATCGACCTGGTGAATGAGTACCGTCATCGCGGGATGCGCGTGCGCGAAGCAACCTTCGCCGGCGGCACCCGGCGTGTACGTCCGATCGTGATGACGGCCCTTGCGACCATCCTCGCGCTCGCGCCAATGGGGCTCGGTATCACCGGCCACGGCGGGTTCATCTCGCAACCGATGGCGATCGTGGTCATCGGCGGGCTCCTCTCGTCGACGTTGCTTACCCTCCTCGTCCTCCCCGCGCTCTACGTCGCCGTCGAGGGCGTGCTCGAGCGCCGTGCTGATCGCGTCGAGGAGCGTCGTGAGCAGCGTCTGCGTGAGGCAGGTCTCGCCTAGCGACGGATGCGCACTGGCAATTGCGTGTGCATGGGCATCATCCTTTGGGCGGAGCCGGGGCCAGAGTGGGTGTCGGCAGACATTCAGTCTCGTAAGCTGGCAGATATCTAAACTCCACCGACCCACCGGAGGTCTCCTGTGAATAACGGCAACTGGCCCGGCGGCAACGACGGCAACCCTGGCGAGTACCCGAAGCCGAACGACCCGCAGCAACCGTGGTCGGGCTCGAACGCGCAGAATTACGGCGCTGGCAGCGAGAACCAGGATGCATCGGCTGGCGGCCAGTGGGTCGGCACCGGTGACGACTGGTCGCAGCAAGCTGGCAACAACTCCGGCCAGTGGTCGCAGCCTGACGCTGGGCAGACTGCCTACAACGGGCAACCGACGAACTGGCCGCCGCAGCAGCAGTACGGCGCGCCCGGGCAGGAAGAGCCGACTCAGCAATACGGCGCCGGGCAGGGCTTCGGTGAAGAGCCGACCCAGCAGTTCAACCAGCCGACCGAGCAGTACGGCAACTATGGCCAGTCTGACCAGTACGGCCAGCAGCAGTACGGTCAGTACGGCGATCAGCAGTACGGTCAGTATGGCCAGGGTGACGGACAGAACCAGTATGGCCAGCAGTATGGCCAGCCCGACCAGCAGTACGGTCAGCCGCAGTACGGTGACCAGGGCTGGCAGGGCGCACCGCCCTCGGGCCCGGGCGGGTTCCCGCAGGGTGACGGTAGCGGCGGCGAAGGGGGCGGCAACAAGAAGCTCCTCTGGATCCTGCTCGCAGCAGGTGCCGCAGTTATCGCGGTCGTGCTGGTCCTCGTGTTTACCGGTGTGTTCAGCGGCGGCGGCAACAAGGACGACGCTTCGGATTCGACCCCGAGCGCCACGTCGACGCAGGGTGCCGGGCCGACCGAGACGACCGGTCCGGAACCGAGCACGCAGGCTCCGGCTCCCACGACCCAGGCGCCGCCGACCACGCAGGCCCCGCCTACCGGTGGCGGCAGCGGTGCCGTCGACCTCTCGGCCGCGCAGCAGTGGGCCGAGCAGGAGTGGGGCACCTACGAGAAATTCACCAAGTCGGGTACCGGTAACGCCGAGTTCGAGCTGCCGGAAGGCATCACCGCAGGCATCGTTACGGCGACCCACACAGGGAGCAGCATCTTCTTTGTTGACATCGAGGATGCGGCGGACGGTTCGTACATCGACGCACCGTTTATCACCAGCGATAACTTCTCGGGCTCAGCTCCCTGGGGCCTCGACTCGTGGACCGACGTGAAGAAGCCGAAGGTCAAGGTTGAGTCGAGCGGCGAGTGGACACTCGAGTTCACCTCGGTCGCTTCGGCTCCCGAGTTCACTGGCGAAGGCACCGGCCCTGGCCTGTTCCTTTACGCGGGCAACGGTGGCACGTTCACTGCGACGCACGATGGCACGAGCAACTACATCGTGAAGCAGCAGAGCAAGGGCGACAGCTACGCAAAGCTGCTCATCAACGAGATCGGCGTCTGGTCGGCTCCGGTGACCCTGCAACCTGGTCCCGGCATCATCATCGTCGATGCCGACGGCAAGTGGTCGATCAAGTAGCCAGCTCGCCCAGTCACCACCGGCCGGCGCCTCGCGTACCCTGAAACGCGAGGCGCCGGCCCGTTTTCCGTGGGGCGTGGGTGCCGGTGACGCATCCGACCCGAAGGGCACCCCATGGCCAAGCGCGGTGGCTACAAGCCAGCGAAGAACTATCAGCCGAAACAGAAGCCGAAGCGCCAGGCGCGCGAGGGCGTGGCGAGCGGCGACTACCGTGACCGCATTGGTCGCGGCGGGCGCCGCGATGGCGCGGGGCAGCAGGGCGCTAGCGGAGAGCAGAGTGCGCGCAGCGGCGAACAGGATGCCCGCGGCCGTAAGGGTGCGTCGGGGCATAACGCCGCGCATGGTCGCCAGGATGCTCCGGGGCACCGCGGCGCCGAAAGCATTCGTGGCGGGGATGCGCCCGCCCGCGCGGCTCGCGGAGGCCGCGACGAGGCCCCGCGCGGTGACCGGGCCCGCCGCGCCGAAGCGCGGGCACGGCAACAAGCCCGGGATGCCCGCGAGCGGCGCAGTGCTGACCGCGACCTCGCCGCATCCGAGCGCGCCGCAGAGCGCCGCGCCACCGCATCCGATCGCGGCGCGCACCAGGGCGAGCAGCACACGCAGCGCACCCCCGGTGCATCCGGGCACCGCGACGGCAAGCGCGAAGACGTCGTGCTCGAGCGGCTCGAGGGCACGGCCATCACGGCCGCCGAGGCCGAGGGCGTGACCTTCGCCGAACTCGGCGTCGACGAACGAATCGTCGAGGCACTCGCCACCCTCGGCGCGGTCAACCCGTTCCCGATTCAGGTCGCGACGATCCCCGATATTCTCGGCGGTCGCAATGTGCTCGGTCGCGGCCGCACCGGTTCCGGTAAGACCATTGCCTTCGGTGCGGGGCTCGTGCAAAAGCTCCTCACGATGCGTTCCTCCGGTAAGAAGGCGATTGGCCGGGCACCCAAGGCGCTCATCCTCGCGAACACGCGCGAGCTCGCGCTGCAGATCGACGACACGGTGCAACCGCTCGCCCGCGCGGTCGGGCTCTACACGACCCAGCTCTACGGCGGCGTGCCGTACGCAAAGCAGCAAACCGCACTCAAGCGCGGCGTCGACATCGTGATCGGCACACCCGGACGCATCGAAGACCTCGCGCGGCGAGGTGATCTCGACCTCACGCAGATCGCGATCACGGTGCTCGATGAGGCCGATGAGATGTGCGATATGGGCTTCCTTGAGCCAGTGCAGCGCATCCTCACCCAAACGCGCAGCAACGGTCAGCGGCTCATGTTTTCGGCCACACTCGATGCCGCGGTACGACAGCTCGTCGAGCAATTCCTGCCGCGACCGGCCGTGCACGAGGTCGCCGGCGAAGAGGCTCGCGGCGATATTGAGCATCGCGTGCTCGTCGTTGATCGCTACGACAAAGAGGCCGTCGTGGCACAGCTCGCGGGATCCGGCGGCAAGGTGCTCGTCTTTACCCGCACGCGTGCCGGTGCCGAACACTATGCCGAGGTGCTCGCTGATTACGGTGTACCGGCCGTCGCTCTCCACGGCGACCTCACGCAGGCTCGTCGCACCCGCAACCTTGCCGAACTCACGCGCGGTCGGGTCAATGTGCTCGTGGCCACCGATGTGGCCGCCCGCGGCATTCACATCGACGATGTTCGCCTCGTCGTGCAGGCTGACCCGCCGGATGAGTACAAGACCTATCTGCACCGCGCTGGCCGCACCGGCCGCGCGGGCAATCGCGGCACTGTGGTTACGGTGATCGCGCCCTCGCGTCGACGGCGCATGGAAGAACTGCTCGAACGTGCCGAAATCTCGGCACCGCTGCAACCTGCGGCTCCGGGCGGCCGAGAGCTCGACGAGTTCGCGCTCTAGGGGGAGTTCCTCGTCACTGAAGGTGAGGCGGTGGCAGAATGCTTTTCTGCGCATCCGCCGAGCCAGCCCGAATCTGAGGAGTTTCATGGCCGAGCAACCCGCCACCAGCATCCCGCTCGCTGACAGCCACGAGCGCATCCGCGTCGTCGGCGCCCGCGAAAACAACCTCAAAGACATCTCTGTGGAGATACCAAAGCGCCGCCTCACGGTGTTCACCGGCGTGAGTGGCTCGGGCAAATCGTCGCTCGTGTTCAGCACCATCGCCGCCGAATCGCAGCGCCTCATCAACGAGACCTACTCGTCGTTCGTGCAGGGCTTCATGCCCTCGCTCGCGCGGCCCGACGTCGACCTGCTCGACGGTCTCACCACCGCGATCATCGTCGATCAAGAGCGCATGGGCGGCAACCCGCGCTCGACGGTCGGCACCGTCACCGACGCGAACGCGATGCTGCGCATCCTGTTCAGCCGCGTCGGCAAGCCCTACGTCGGCCCGCCGGGCGCATTCTCGTTCAATACCGCGACCGTCTCTGGTGCCGGTTCGATCACGATCGCCGGCAAGAAAGAGAAGCGCACCTTCCAGAAAACCGGCGGCATGTGCCCCCGCTGCGAGGGCAAGGGGCATGTGAGCGATTACGACCTCACGGCGCTCTACGACGATGAGAAGTCGCTCAACGAGGGCGCGATCACGATCCCCGGCTACTCCATGGACGGCTGGTACGGACGCATCTTCCGCGGCTCGGGCTTCTTTAATCCCGATAAGCCGATCAAGAAGTACACGAAGCGCGAACTTGACGATCTGCTCTACAAAGAGGCGACGAAGATCAAGGTCGAGGGCATCAACCTCACCTACCTCGGGCTGATTCCGCAGATCGAAAAGTCGTTCCTCGCGAAGGATGTCGACTCGATGCAGCCGCATATCCGCGCATTCGTCGAGAAAGCGATCGTGTTCGGCACCTGCCCCGAATGCGACGGCACGCGTCTGAGCGAAGAGGCACGCTCGGCAAAGATCGACGGCAAGAGCATTGCGGATGCGTGCGCAATGCAGATCTCGGAGCTCGCCGAGTGGGTGCGCGGCTTGGACCTTCCAGGCGTGGCGCCGCTGCTCGAATCGTTGCGCGAGACGCTCGACTCGTTCGTGAGCATCGGCCTCGGTTACCTCTCGCTCGATCGCGCTTCGGGAACGCTCTCGGGCGGTGAGGCGCAGCGCACGAAGATGATTCGGCACCTCTCGTCGTCGCTCACCGATGTCACCTATGTCTTTGACGAACCGACGATCGGGCTGCATCCGCACGATATTGAGCGGATGAACCAGCTGCTCCTGCGCCTGCGCGACAAGGGCAATACGGTGCTCGTCGTCGAGCACAAGCCCGAAACGATTGCGATCGCGGATCACATCGTTGACCTCGGCCCGGGTGCGGGTTCGGGTGGTGGCGAGATCTGCTTTGAAGGCACGGTCGACGGGTTGCGTGCCTCGTCGACCCTGACCGGTCGCCACCTCGATGACCGCGTGCAACTCAAGGATGCAGTGCGCTCGGCGAGCGGGGCACTCGAGATTCGCGAGGCCAATCTGCACAATCTGCGCGATGTTGACGTGGATGTGCCGCTCGGGGTGCTCACGGTTGTCACCGGGGTTGCTGGGTCGGGGAAGAGTTCGCTCATCCACGGCTCGCTCGTCGGCTCGCGCGACGACATTGTGGTGATCGATCAGGGGGCGATTCGTGGCTCGCGCCGAAGTAACCCCGCCACCTACTCGGGGCTGCTTGACCACATCCGCAAGGTGTTTGCGAAGGTGAACGGCGTGAAGCCGGCGCTCTTTAGCGCGAACTCTGAGGGGGCGTGCCCCGCCTGTAATGGCGCTGGCGTCATCTATACCGACCTCGGGGTGATGGCGACGGTGGCGACTGAGTGTGAGCTTTGCGAGGGCAAGCGGTACCAGCAGGAGGTGCTCGGGTATCTGCTCGGCGGTAAAAACATCGCCGAGGTGCTTGCGATGCCCATCTCTGAGGCAGCCGAGTTCTTTAGTGAGGGTGAGGCAAAGCTGCCACCGGCCGCGGTGAAGCTACTTGGTTGGCTCGTGGATGTGGGGCTCGGATACCTCAGCCTCGGCCAGCCGCTCACGACGCTCTCGGGTGGTGAGCGGCAGCGGCTGAAGCTCGCGATGCACCTCGGTGAGAAGGGCGGCGTGTTTGTGCTCGATGAGCCGACGACCGGCTTGCATCTCGCCGATGTGGAGCAGTTGCTTGGTTTGCTCGATCAGATCGTGGAGTCGGGTAAGACGGTGATTGTGATCGAGCATCACCAGGCGGTGATGGCGCATGCCGATTGGATCATCGATCTTGGGCCGGGCGCTGGGCACGATGGTGGCGCGGTGGTGTTCGAGGGAACTCCGGCAGAGCTCGTGAAGTCGTCGACGCTGACGGGGAAGCACTTGGCGGAGTACGTGAGCTGAGGGGCGGGATCTCGATACGGCCTTCGGCCTACCCTTCGAGAGCCTCAGGGCACCGCTCGATCGGCCAGGTGACGTGGGTGGTCGAGTAGCGAAGCAGATCGAGACCCGACACCCCCGGTTCGCCTCTCGTTTACCTCGCGGCCAGCGCCCGCTCGCTGATCTCCGAGAGCATTCGCACGTTGTTGCATCCCTGCAATGCCCTTTCAAGGAGATCTCCATGCGCGCAATTCGCCGTCTCGGATCGGTCGCAGCCGCGCTGCTCATTGGTGGTGTCGGCATCGCTGCCGCACCCCTCGCAGCCGTCGCCGCCCCGGACGCAGGCAATATCGTCATCAGCGAAGTTGAGTCGGATGGCGGCACTCCCGGCGACTGGATCGAGTTCCAGAACATTGGCACCGAGTCGGTCGACCTCGCCGGCTACCACGTTCGCGATGACCAAGACCGTGACCAGTACACCTTCCCGGCTGGCACGATCGTCGCACCCGGTGCCTTCCTCGTGATCGACCAACTCGACAAGGCAGGCAACGGCCAATTCGACTTCGGTCTCGGCCGAGCCGACACGGTGCGTCTCGTCGACACCGACGGCGTCACCGTGCTTGACCAGTTCGCGTGGACCGCGCACGGCAACCCCACCTGGGCCCGCGACACCACCGGCGCCTGGCGCGAGACCGCTGAGTCGACCAAGGGTGCGGCGAACATCTTCCCCGAAGACATTCCGGTCGAAGAAACGCCCGGTGCCCTCATCCTCAATGAAATCGACTCGCAGCCGGCCGACTGGATCGAGTTTGTTAACCCTGGCACCGAGGCCCTCGACATCTCGGGTTACGAGATTCGCGACAACTCGGATGACCACCGCTGGCGTTTCCCCGCGGGCTCGTCAATCGCGGCTGGCGAATACCTCGTGGTCGACGCCAAGGCCGAGGGCCTCATCTGGGACCAGCTCACTGACAACTGGGTGCCGAACACCTTCGAAGCCGCCATCGGCATCGGTGGTGCCGACTCCATCCGCGTGTACGACCTCACCGGCACGATCATCCAGGAAACCTCGTGGACTGCCCACGCAGCCATCGACGGTGACCAGGCCGCCGCGACTATCGCGCGCTGCCCCGACACCACCGGTGCGTTCGAGATTGCCTACATCACCAAGGGTGCGGTGAACGAGTGCGTCCCGCCGAAGGTCGTCATCAACGAGGTCGAGTCAAACGGTGACGACACCGACTGGGTCGAGATCAAGAACATCGGCGACACCCCGGTCGACATCTCGGGCTGGACCGTCATGGACAATCACCCCGTCGGCCACGCCGCCGACGTCACCCCGGTCGCTACGGGCACGACCCTCGCACCGGGCGCCTATTACGTCTTCCTCGGCAATGCTGACTTCGCCTTCGGCCTCGGTGCGAACGATCAAGCCACCGTGCGGGACGCCCACGGCCAGACCGTTGCCGAATACGCCTGGACCACCCACGCTGCTGGCGTCTACGCGCGCTGCCCCGACGGCACTGGCGAATTCATCGATGTCGAAATCTCCACCCGCGGCGCCGAGAACACCTGCGGTAACCCGGTCGTCATCAACGAGGTCGAGTCGAGCGGCGGTACTCCCGGCGACTGGATTGAGCTGTACAACCCCTCGGCCAACTCGCTCGATATCGGTGGCCTCATCGTCAAGGACAACGACGACTCGCACGCCTACGTCATTCCCGCGGGTACGAGCATCCCGGCCCTCGGCTACTACGTCATCGAAGAAGCCGACCTCGGCTTTGGCCTCGGTGCGAACGACTCGGTGCGCGTGTTCTCGGGCGAGACGCTACTGCAAGAAACCACCTGGTCGGGCCACGCCGCGACTACCTGGGGTCGCTGCCCCGACGCCACCGGTGACTTCGCGGTGACCGCGGAATCGACCAAGGGCGCCCTCAACACCTGCGTCGGCGACATTGCCGTGCAACCGTGGCCCGGCAACGACGATGTGCGCCCCGTCGACACCACCCCGACCTTCCTCGCCGACACCTCGGGTCTCGACTTCACCGTCGAGGGTGAGCAGGGCATCCTCTGGGTCGTCGATAACGGCACCGGCACGATCTGGAAGCTCAACGTTGCAGCTGATGGCTCGTTCGCCGTGGCTGACGGCTGGGCCGATGGCAAGCGCGTGCGCTTCCAGCGCGACGCGGGCAACCCGACCGCGGCCGGCCCCGACGCCGAAGGCATCACGGTCGCGGGCGACGGCATGCTCTACATCGCCGCCGAGCGCGACAACTCAAACAAGGGTGCCAACCAGAACACGGTGCTCATGGTCGACCCGAACGCGGGCATGAACGCCCGCTCGGCGAGTACCGACCTCGTTGCGCTGCAGGAGTGGGATCTCACGACGATCTTGCCGCAGGTCGCGGCGAACACGGGTGTCGAGACCATCGAGTGGGTGTCGGATGCGGTGCTCGCGGGTCAGCTCTGGGACGACAACACCGCCGCGCCCTACGACCCGGCGAACTACCCGGGTCATGGCGACGGACTGTTCCTCCTCGGCGTTGAGAACAACGGTCAGGTCTACGCCTTCGCACTCGGCGAGGACGGCTCGGCGAACATCGTTGGCGTCATCGACCCGAAGCTCGGCGGCGTCATGGCCCTCGACTACGACTCGGTGCTCGGTGTGCTCTGGGCCGTGTGTGATGACGGCTGCCTCGGCCAGTCGGCGCAGATCACCTTCAACGGCACGGATGCACCGGCTGTCGCGCACTTTGCACGCCCGGCATCGATGCCGAACGTGAACAACGAGGGCTTTGCGACCTCGACGCTCTGCGTTGATGGCCTGCGGCCGGTGTGGTGGACTGAGGACGGGGTGACAGCGAACGCGCTGCGCACTGCGTCGATTGCCTGCGTGGTCACTCCGGTGCCGCCGGTGGAAGAGCCCGGCGACGATACCGGCACGGATGCCCCGGGAACGGATGCGGGCGAAAACGCGGCGGCTGCGCCAGCGGTGAAGCCGAGCACGGTTCCGGGCCTCGCGCAGACCGGTGCCGATGACCTCACCTGGATTCTCGTGGTCGGTGGTGTGCTCGTGCTCGCGGGTGTCGTGCTCTTTTTCGTGCGCGGCCGTCGCACCAGCGAGGCTGAACCCGTGGATGCGGGAGAGAGCACGAACTAGGCGGAGCCGGGCGGGTCTCGATACACCTGCGTTGCGCTTCGTCCGCTCGACCAACTACGAATTGTGGTTGGTCGAGTAGGAGCGAAGCGACAGATCGAGACCCGCTGCCTAGACCAGCCCCACCACGAAGATCGCCGCAACAGCAACGAGAAAACCAATGAGGAACGCCGCATCCACGCCTCGGAACGGCACCTGGTGTCGCTCGGTGCGCACGGGGCGATACCCAAACCCGCGCGCATCCATCGATAGCGCCACTCGATCAGCGTGCCGCATTGCCGCAGCGATGAGCGGCACGAGCGAGGCGAGCTGGCGCCGCACCCAACCAACCGGTCCACGCCCGAACGAAATGCCGCGGGCCCGATGCGCCTGGCGAATAATCGCGAGCTCGCGCTTGAATCGCGGCACAAATCGGAACGCCGCGAGCCCCGCATAACCAAAGCGATAGGGCACGTGCAACTGCTGTACGAGCGCACGCACGAAATCACTTCCCGCGGTCGTCGCACCACCAAGTAGCGAGAGGGCCACGATCGCGGTGAGTCGCATCGACGTCGCCGCGCTGAGATCAAGCGCACCGCGACGAAACACCCAATCGCCAATCTGGAGGATCGTCGGGGTGCCAACGGTGAGCTTCGGGTCGATCCAGATACCGAGCGTGACGATGAGTACCGCCGCAAGCACCGGCGCGCCCACCACGATGAGCGCGCGCTGCAGCCAGGTCAATCGGGCACCGACGAGCACGAGCGCGAAGGCGAGTGCCGCGATGGCTCCCGGGATGAACGGCGTGTCGACGAAGAACACCGCGACGAGCGCCACCGTTGACGCACCGAACTTTGCGAGTGGGTGCAGACGGTGGAGGAACGGCAAGCCGAGTGCTCGGGCCTGGGCCATGGTTGGTCGGTCGACGCCGGCGGCCGTCGTTTCTGTCACGCGGGTACTCCGCGAAGGTGGAGTTTCCTCGGCACGCTCCTGAGGTGACAAATAATCAGCGGTCACGAGGTCACCCCCGGCAGATCGC
Source organism: Gulosibacter macacae (assembly GCF_003865375.1). GTDB lineage: Bacteria > Actinomycetota > Actinomycetes > Actinomycetales > Microbacteriaceae > Gulosibacter > Gulosibacter macacae. The sequence goes on from NZ_RQVS01000006.1 coordinate 158,297, forward strand.
GCATCCGAATCACCTCGCGCAGCCCCGGTACATCCCGGAACGCTTGGGCAAGCGGTGGTCGGTCAAGCCCCACGGCCTCGAGCACACCGCTCGCGATCACCTCGGCAGTCGGGCCGGATGCGGCAATGCGTGCCTCATCGACGACAACGAGCTGATCGGCGACATCGGCCGCAAGTTGCAGGTCGTGCGTCGCCATGATGATGGTCGTGCCAGTCGCGTGCAGCTCGGCGAGCACCGCGACGAGCTCAGCCGCGCGGGCGCGATCCTGTCCGAATGTCGGCTCGTCGAGTACGAGACAGGGCGCGCCCGACACGAGTGCGGTCGCGACCGAGAGCCGCCGCTTCTGGCCGCCCGACAGCAAGAAGGGATGCAGTTCGGCAACTTCGTCGAGCCCGAATCGCTCCAGCGAGGCCGCGACCCGCGCATCAATGGCGGCGACATCAAAGCCCTGCGTGCGCAATTCGAGCGAGAGCTCATCGCGCACGGTCGACGCCAGAAATTGGTGCTCAGGATTCTGGAACACGTAGCCGATGCGATCGCGCAATTCGCGTGCCCGCAGGCGGGCAAGGTCGCGGTCGTCGACGCGGACCGTGCCGCGCGGCGGCGTTTCGATGCCCGCAAGCGATTGCAGCAGCGTTGTTTTGCCAGCACCGTTCGGGCCCACGACCGCGACGAAGGCGCCCCGATTAATCGTGAGGCTGACGCGATCAAGCAGGATGCGGCCAGCGCGCACGACCTTAAGCTCGCGCACCACGAGGTGCGGCTCAAGGCTGAGGGATGCCGGCGCCTGCAGATCGGAAGCCAGCTCCTGCGCGGGTGCCTTGGTCGTTATCGGCTCAGGCGCGGTTGCCTCGGACGCAGTTGGCTCAGACGTCGCCGGCTCAGACGTCGCCGGTTCGACTACAGCCGCCGCACGCGCCGAACCCTCCGTCGCACGCGGCGCCAGCGGTTCCGGCGAACCGGCGGCTACGCCGAGCCCAAGCACTCCCGCGCGCAATTCCGCAATCGTGAGCGGCGTGCCAACCGCAAGCCCCGCATCCCGCAAGTGCCCTCCGGCAAGCGCGGCCACCGGCTGCCAGACACCGAGTTCACTGAGCAGCGGCGCCGCATCCAAGAACACTTCGCGCGGCGTGCCCGACAGCACCGGCCGCCCGGACTGATCGAGCACGAGCACCCGCGTCGCGACGCGCAGCGCCTCATCCAAATTGTGTTCGACAAGCACGACACCGATCTCGCCCGCGGCCACGAGCGCGCCGAGCACGTCGTACACCTCGCGTGCCCCGCGCGGATCCAGATTCGCCGTCGGCTCATCGAGCACGACCAGTGGTGAGCCCTGCGCGATTGCGGCCGCAATCGCGAGCCGCTGTCGCCCGCCGCCCGAGAGCACATCCGGCGAATCGGCATGCCGGTTCCAAAGCCCGACGGACCGCAGCGCGCGCTCGACCCGCGCCTCGACCTCGGCCGCTGGCACGCAGAGGTTCTCGGCGCCAAAGACCACCTCGTCAAACACGGTCGAGGTGACGATCTGTGCATCCGGGTCTTGAAACACCATTGCGACGCGTGCCGAAGCCTCGGCCATGGACAGCGAGCTGAGATCGTCACCGGCCAGTTCAATGGTGCCGTCGACGGTCGCCCAGACGTCCTTCGGAATGAGGCCGTTGAGCGCGAGCGCGAGCGTTGACTTGCCGCAACCCGAGGGGCCGAGGATGAGCAGCGCCTCGCCGCGCTCGACTGTGAACGACACCCAGGCAGGCGTCGGTCGCACGGCGTCGCGGTGGGTGATGCTCACCTGGTCGACACGGATGAGCGGCGCAGCGTCGCTCACGAGGCCGAGTCGGGCCGACCCCGCCGGTCCTCATCGAGTCGCAAACCGCGCGCGACGCCGGCCCGATCAAGCGCACCGGCAAGCCAAAGCGCGATAGCCGTGAAGATCGGCGGCGACACGAAGAACGACGCAATGACGAGAATTGCACCGAATGACGTGAGGTCTTGCCCGCGCAGAATGCCGAAGCCGGCGCCCGAGACGAGTAGTCCCTGCACGAGACCCGCCACCCAGAACAGCCATGGCTTCCAATAGCGATAGCGGCCAATGAGGAAGGGGACCTCCTGCATGACGCCGATGCCGAGGCCGATGAGGAATGCCGTGAACCCGATGGGCTGGAACGGACTTGAGACCAGACCCGCGAGTGCCGAGGTGAGCAGGCCCACGCCGCCGCGACGAAACAGCGCCTGCGCGAGCGTGCCCGGCAAGAAGTAGATGCCCATCGTGAGGCCATAGAGGAAGGGCACAGTGTTCACCGCGAGGCCGCCGATGAGGGCGTGCGCGGTGAAGAGCACACCTCCTGCGACACCGATCGCGGCGCAGGACATGAGCAGGCGGGTGCTGATGTTGTTCACTGTTGACTCCTGCCGATCAGTCTACCGAGGGATGCAACTGGGCAACCGGCGGGTGTGGCTCTACTCCGCCAAATATGAACTTCCGGTGACCAATTGCGTTAGGCCCTCGTAACCCGCGACCGATAGCTTCACGCAGTCTGCATCGACGGAGCTCCGTGCGTCGGCAGGCCTGCAAGGAGGAAGCAGTGGGAGATATTTGCGTCGTCATCGTTGACGGGCAGCATCTCGTGAGGGCTGGGTTCTCGCTGATCCTGCAGGCGCAGCCCGATATTCGGGTGTTGGGCGAGGGTGGTGCCGCCGAGACGGCCATTTCGTTCGTCAAGCTGCTGCAACCGGATGTGCTCCTGCTCGCGAAATCGCTCGAAGGTGCCGATGTCTTCGAGACCGTCGCGTGCATCCGCGAGCTCGAGGTGAAGCAACCGCGCATCCTATTGCTCGTGGGCAGTCGCGAAGGTGACCTCACCGAGACGGCGCTCAACGCTGGGGCCGATGGTGTGCTCGGCAAATACGCGACGCCCGAGCAGATCGTGGCGCAGGTGCGTCGCGCTGCGGTGCTACCGCGCTGATCGTCGCCGTCATCTCAGAGATGTAGGCCGCTTCATGCGCTGGGCGTAGCTCGCGCCGCCGGTTCGAGGCTCGTAATTGCGGCTTGCTAGCGTGCGAAAGAGGTCATCGACGGTCGAATTGCGGCTCAATTCTGAGTTCGCCAGTGAACCGTCGAGGAATGGAGTATCGATGCTCGAAGTACGTAATCTGAGCCACCACTATGGCGATCGCCAAGTGCTCGATGACGTGTCGTTCGAGGTTGCCCCGGGACATCTCACCGGCTTCGTCGGTGCCAACGGTGCCGGTAAGACCACGACGATGCGCGCGATTCTTGGCCTTATCCGGCCGAACTCGGGTGAGGTGCTCGTGAACGCTCGGTCGATCAGCAACGCCGACCGAGCGGGTATTGGCTATATGCCGGAGGAGCGCGGGCTCTACCCGAAGATGAAGGTGCACGAGCAGATCGTCTACTTCGCGCAGCTGCACGGGGTCGACAAGACCTCCGCCGCGAAGCGCGCCGACGAATTGCTCGAGCGCGTTGGTCTCGCCGAGCGCCGCGAGAGCAAGGTCGAAGACCTCTCGCTCGGTAACCAGCAGCGCGCCCAGATCTGCGTGGCGCTCGTGCATGACCCGAGCATCCTCATTCTTGACGAGCCGTTCTCGGGTCTCGACCCGATTGCCGTCGAGGCAGTGCTCGCAGTGCTGCAAGAGCGAGCGGATGCGGGAGCGCCCGTGCTCTTTTCATCGCACCAACTCGAGGTGGTTGAGAAGCTCTCGGATGACCTCGTGATCATTTCGAACGGTCGCGTGGTCGCCAAGGGTGCGCGCCAGGCGTTGCAGGAACAGCACTCGCAGGGCCTTTACCGCTTTGGCATTGATGACGCTGGGTGGATCGAGCAGCAACCAGGCGTCACGATCGCCGGTCGAGAGGGCGGCGACGTGATCGTGCACCTGGCTGGCGATAACTCCAAGGCTGCCGCCCAGCAGCTCTTGCGTCAGGCGCTCGAGCGCGGCGCAGTGCACCGATTCCAGCGCGAACTCGTGCCGCTTAAGACGATCTTCAAGGAGGTCCGCTGATGTCGACCGCAACTCCCGCCACCACCGTTCGGCCCACTCGAGAGGTGAGCACGATGAGCGGCACCATGCTCGTCGCGAAGCGTGAAATCATCACGACGCTGCGCACGCCGGCGTTTATTTGGAGCTTCGTGATCACGCTCGTGGTCGTGGCACTGCTCATCCTTGGTCAGCGCTTCATCGGTGATTTCTTCGTCTCGGCGATGGGCGACGGCGCGAACACCGTGGCGACTGCCGAAGACCCCGCCCAGCTTGAAGCCGCCGGGCTTGAAGCGACGACGACGGCTACCGCGGCCGAAGCGCTCGATCTCGTTCGCGACGGCACGGTGCGTGCAGCCTGGGTGAGCGCTGACGATCTCGCCGGCGTCGAACTCTTCATGCCCAATGGCGCGCCCCTAGAGGTGCCGGCCGGGCTTCCCGGCATGCTCGTGTCGCTCGACTCGTACCCCACGAACATCGCGCAGGCACTCACAGTGCAGCCGCTGGCCGGCCAGCTGAGCTACCAGGGTGGTGTCGACCCGTTGCTCGGCTATTTCATGGGCCTCGGCTTTGGCGTGCTCTACTTCTCATCGATCATGATGTATGCCTCGCGCATTGCGCAGTCGGTGGTTGAAGAGAAGGCCTCGCGCATTGTTGAGATCTTGCTCTCGACGCTGCGACCGAGCGCGATTCTCGCCGGCAAGGTGATCGGCGGCACAGTGCTCGCGGTCGGCCAGGTGCTCGCGATCGTGCTCGTGGCGATGGTGTGCTTCGCGATCGCTGGCCAGGGTGACATTGCGTCGCTGCTTGGCCCGTCGTTCCTCTGGTTCGTGGTGCTCTTCTTCCCGGGATTCGTGCTCTTTGCCGCGCTCTACGGCGGACTCGCGGCCACGGTGTCGCGCCCCGAGGATGTGCCGAGCGCGACGAGCATGCTCATGATGCTCGCGATGATTCCGTACATCCTGGTCATCACGTTCTCGTCGAACCCGCAGCTCATGGGCTGGATGAGCTACATCCCGTTCTCGGCGCCGGTCGCCATGCCAGTGCGCATCTATCAGGGCTGGGCGCAGTGGTGGGAGCCGCTGGTCGCGCTCGCGATCCTGCTCGTCACTGTCGCCGCGGCCATCTGGCTCGGTGCGCGCATCTACGAGAACTCGGTGCTGCGGACGCAGGGCAAGGTGAAGCTCACCGACGCGTTGAAGGGATAGCCGCGCGACTGCATCCTGGTTAGTGACGGGGATGCGTGGCGGGCGCGCCGGGCGCACGGCGCGGGGTAAACGGGCATCCGGCCACTGGCGGGATCACACGAACGCCGCCGCGTGTTTTTGTCACTTGCCACTAGTTCCTGACCGATCGGGCGGAGCCAGCTTTGTTGGCTCCGCCCGATCCGCGTTCGCGCTCCAGCCTTCACGCGTAGCGTGCCCTCGAATAACGCAATGTCGCGTCGTCGAGGAGGAAACGTGACCGACACCATCGCCGCCCCGCAGCCCATCGACCCCAGCCTCGAGCCCCACGAGGTCGCCGCAGCTGATGCCGCTGAGACCGCACTCACCGAAGCCGCCGTCGACGCCGCTAACGATGGTCTCGACGACCCCGATCTCGACGTTGCGCCGGCACGCACCGGCGGTATCGACCAGGATGCAGTGCGTCGCGCCATCTTCGGCACCTGGCCGGAAGAGCGTGCTCGCTCGCGCGCGATCGCCGCGGACCCGCAATTCTGGCGGGATGACTCACTCGCGATGCCCGAACACCGCGATCGCGTGCTCGGACAACTCTTCGCGCTTGCTGAAAAGGGCACCCCAGGCCTTGCCTATCCGAAGAAGTACGGCGGCGGGCACACCGCCGGTGGCAATATCGCCGCCTTCGAAGAACTCTTCCTCGCCGACCCGAGCCTGCAGATCAAGTCGGGTGTGCAGTGGGGACTATTCGGTGGCGCGATCTTCCACCTCGGCACTGAAAAGCACCATGACAAGTGGCTGCCGAAGCTCATGTCGATGGAACTTCCCGGCATTTACGCCATGACCGAAACCGGCCACGGCTCCGATGTCGCCTCGGTCGGCACCACCGCGACCTACGACATCGACACCGAAGAGTTCGTTATCCACACCCCCTTCCGCGGGGCCTGGAAGGACTACCTCGGTAACGCCGCCAAGCACGGCAAGGCCGCAGTGCTCTTCGCCCAGCTCATCACCAAGGGCGTCAACCACGGCGTGCACGCCTTCTTCGTGCCGATCCGCGACGACGAAGGCAACTTCCTCCCCGGCATCGGCGGCGAAGATGACGGCGTCAAGGGCGGTCTCAATGGCATCGACAATGGCCGTCTGCACTTCACCAATGTGCGCATCCCGCGCGAAAACCTGCTCAATCGCTACGGCGACGTCGCCGCCGACGGCACCTATTCATCCGATATTGATTCGCCCGGCCGTCGCTTTTTCGTCATGCTCGGCACGCTCGTGCAGGGCCGCGTCTCGCTCGACGGGGCGGCTGCAGTAGCGATGCAGGCGGGCCTCCAGATCGCGATCACTTACGCGAACCAGCGTCGCCAATTCGACAACGCCGGCACGGGTCGCGAGACGGTGTTGCTCGATTACCAGCGCCACCAGCGCCGACTGTTGCCGCGCCTCGCGCAGGCCTACGCCGCCACCTTCGCGCACGACGAGTTCCTGCGGAAGTTCCACGAGGTGTTCCAAGGCATCGACGACACCCCCGATAACCGCGCCGACCTCGAAACTCTCGCCGCCGCGCTCAAGCCCGCCTCGACCTGGCAGGCGATGGCGACGCTGCAGGAATGCCGCGAGGCCTGCGGCGGCGCCGGCTTCCTCGCCGAAAACCGCATCGCGCTCCTCCACCATGACCTCGATATTTACACGACCTTCGAGGGCGACAACAACGTGCTGTTGCAGCTCGTCGGCAAGCGCCTGCTTGAGGACTACGCGAAGAAAATTAAGGGCGACCCGGCCCGCACCATCGCCACGCAGGTTGCCGATCGTGCCTTCCGCGGCATCGGACTCTCACGACTCGGCGGCCATGTCGGCGACCTCGGCTTCCACGGCCGCTCGGTCGGGTGGTTGCGCCAGGCCGAAACGCAACGCAACCTCCTCGCCGCCCGCGTCGAAGAGCCGATTGCCGAGATTGCTGCGGCCCTCAACCGCGTCGCTAAGGCGAGCCCTGCAGAGCAACAAGCCGCGTTCAATGCCCAGCAGAACAAGCTCATCGAGACCGCGCACGCCTACGCCGAACTCATCCAGTGGGAAGCGTTCACCCGCAAGCTCGAAGAGTTCGACGTCGACTCCGACACGCACCGCGTGCTCACCTGGCTGCGCGACCTACTCGGCCTCACTGCGATCGAGCGTGATCTTGGCTGGTACCTCATGTCGGGTCGCCTTACCGCCCAGCGCGCGCGCATGGTCTCGTCCTACGCGAACCGCCTGCTCGCGCGCCTGCGTCCGCACGCCCAAGATCTCGTGGATGCGTTTGGGTACACGGATGCGCACCTGCGCGCGAAGATCGCCACCGGCGCCGAACTTGAGCGGCAGGAAGAGGCGGCTGCCTACTTTGCCGAGTTGCGTGCATCCGGCAACGCCCCGGTTGACGAGCGGACGCTCTATCGCGACCGCCGCCGGGCCGAGCGCGCCGCCAAGACGAATCGGTAGTTCTTGACGGTGCATGACGGTACATTTAGCGCATGACCTTCAACGACAACTCGAGCTTTGACTCGAGCAACGTGCAACGCCGCCGTAGTGGTGGCGGTCGCGGCGGTGCGATTGCCGGTGGTGGTGGCATTCTCGTGCTCATCATCGGGTTCTTGTCGATGCAGTTCCTCGGCTTCGACATCACCCAGATGTTTACGCCGGGCCAAGACTCATCACAGGTGCAGCAAGCCGAAGACCTGCAGTGCACCGGTGCTGAGGCGAATGCCAACATTGACTGCCGCATGGAGGGTGCCGCTGTGACCCTCGAGCAGTACTGGGCCGAAAACGCGCCGCGCGTGGGTATCTCGAACTATGTCGACCCCACCATTGTGATCTACGACGACTCGACTTCGAGCGCCTGCGGTACCGCCTCCAACGCGGTTGGTCCGTTCTATTGCCCGTCTGACCAGGGCATCTACATTGACACCGCGTTCTACACGATCCTCGAGCAGCGCTACGGCGCCTCGGGCGGTCCGCTCGCTGAAATGTATGTGCTCGCGCACGAGTGGGGTCACCACATCCAGAACCTTGGCGGTGTGCTCTCGCAGGTGAGTAGCAACGACACCGGCCCGACCAGCGGCATGGTGCGCCTCGAGTTGCAGGCCGACTGCCTCGCCGGTGCGTGGATGGGCAGCGCCGCGAACTACACGGATGCGAACGGCAACCAGATTCTGAAGGAACCGACTCGCGAAGAAATCCAGACGACGATCTCATCGGCGCAGGCGATCGGTGACGACAACATCATGGAACAGGCTGGCATGCGCGTGCAGCCCGAGAAGTTCTCGCACGGCACGAGTGAGCAGCGCACGAACTGGCTCATCAAGGGCTACCAGCAGGGCGTTGGAGCGTGTAACACCTTCGATGTGCCGGGGCGCGACCTGTAGGTAGGGCGATTCGACTTGTTTCTTCTGATCTATGTCATTGGCATTGCCATCGGCGGTGTCATGGCGCTCGGCGGCATTGCACTCGCGATCATTGGCATCGTGCTGCTTGTGCGTGCGCCTCATGCGGGTGACCCGGTCGCGCCGCAGTATTCGGGTGCGGTTCCGGCTCAAACTGACGGCCTCGAAGTGCCGAGCGATTTCGAGGATGCGCCGCAGTGGATCGGCACGGGCATCGTCGGTGACGAGGCCGCTGCGCCGGTCGATAACTCGGTGCTCGTGAAGGATGCGCGGCGCCGCGGCACTGCGTTCTTGGTCGGTGGTCTGTTGTTGCTTGCCGTTGGCACCGGTGTGGTCATGATGCCGATGGGGTATCTGTTCTTCGCGTAGGCGCTGTGCGGCGCTAATACGCGCGCTCCCGACTAATACGCCCGCTGCAGCGCGCGTATTAGTCGGAAGCGTGCGTATTAGTGGATGTGGTTGTCGCTGCGGCGTCGCCCTTCGAGAGCCTCAGGGCGCGGTTGCCTCAGGGCGCGGTTGCCACTGGGCGCGGGTTGCCTCAGGGTGCGGTTGCCTCGGGGTGTGGGTTGCCTCAGGGCGCGGGAGTCACGGGCTTAGCCGACGCCTGCGAGCACCTCAAGCACCTCGTCGCCGTAGTGTTCGAGCTTTGAGCGGCCGACACCCGAAATTCCGGCGAGCTCGCCCAATGTTGAGGGCCGCTCGACGGCAAGTTCGCGCAGCGTGGAGTCGTTGAACACGACATAGGCGGGCACGCCCTGCGCCTTCGCCATCTCGCGCCGCCATTCACGCAGCTGCTCGAAGCGGGCCAGCTGATCTGGCTGCAACTCATCCACAGCCGCCGCAGTCGCAGCTCGACGTGTCGACCGCACGGCACGACGCTCGAGATCCTTCCGCAGCGTCACCGGCGCCCGCCCCGCAAGCACCTCGGCACCAAGCGCGGTCACCGCGAGCACCCCGTATTCCCCCACCGACTCCATGAAGCGCTGCGCGAGGAGCTGCCGCGCAACCGACCGCCAGCCGGCCTCATCCAATTCATTGCCGATGCCGAAGGTCGTCAGCTCATCGTGCCGACCCTGCACGACCCGATCGGTGCGCTTGCCGAGCAACACATCGATCACCGCACCCGCGCCGTAGCTGCGGCCGCGCTCGCGGTCGAGGCGCACGATCGTCGACAGCAGTTTCTGCGCTGGCACCGTGCCGTCCCACGTTTCGGGCGGCTGGATGCAATTGTCACAATTGCCGCAGGGCGCCGACTCCTCGCCGAAGTAGGCGAGCAGCATCTGGCGTCGGCAGCCGGCGGTCTCGCAGAGCGCGAGCATGGCGTCGAGGTGGAGCCGCTGCTGGCGCTTGTGGAACTCATCCCCTTCGCCCTGGTCGATCATGCGGCTGAGTTGCACGACATCCTGCAGGCCATAGGCAAGCCAAGCGGTCGAGGGTTCGCCATCACGACCCGCGCGGCCGGTCTCTTGGTAGTAGCCCTCAACTGACTTCGGCAGGTCGAGGTGCGCGACAAAGCGCACATCTGGCTTATCGATGCCCATGCCGAACGCGATCGTCGCGCACATCACGATGCTGTCTTCGCGTAGGAAGCGCGATTGGTTCGCGGCGCGCACTTCGGCAGGCAATCCCGCGTGATAGGGGAGCGCTTCGATACCGCGATCGCGCAAATACTCAGCGGTCTGCTCCACCGACTTGCGCGAGAGACAGTAGACGATGCCCGCGTCGCCAGCATGCTCTTGCTTGATGAACTTGAGCAGTGCATCCCGAGCTCGATCTTTGGGCACAATGCGGTACTGGATGTTCGGACGATCGAAGCTTGAGACGAAACGGGCCGCATCATGCAGACCCAGCCGCTCGACGATCTCGCTGCGTGTTTGCAGGGTGGCCGTCGCGGTGAGTGCGATGCGCGGCACCTCGGGCCAGAGTTCGCCAAGCACGCCGAGTTGCAAATAGTCAGGGCGGAAGTCGTGGCCCCATTGCGAGACACAGTGCGCCTCGTCAATCGCGAACAGGGCAATCTTGCCGCGTTGTAGCAACGGCACCGTCGCTTGGAGGCGCTCGGGCGCAAGGTAGAGGAGATCGAGCTCGCCCGCGAGATAGGCCTGTTCGACCTCGCGGCGACGCTCCGGGTCGAGCGTCGAATTGAGATAGGCGGCACGCACACCGAGCTGATCAAGCGCATCCACCTGATCGTGCATGAGCGCAATGAGCGGCGAAATCACCACGCCAGTGCCGGGGCGAGCGAGCGCCGGCACCTGATAGCAGAGCGACTTGCCGCCGCCGGTGGGCATGAGCACGACCGCATCGCCACCGCCGATCACCTGATCGACGATGGCGTGCTGGTCGCCGCGGAAGTTCGGATAGCCCCAGACGCGCTGCAGCAGATCGAGGGCGTGAGTCATGCGCACCAGCCTAGGCCGCGGCTTCGGGTGGGAGCGTGCGGCTGTGGATTGTGCGCGTACGGCGCTGGCAGCTGTTAGCTAATTTCACCTTCGGATGCGTGGGCCACCGACCCGTAAACGAGTGCGCCACCCTCGTCTTCCCAGGCAGTAATGCCGCCGGTGACGTTGGTGGCCTGGCGGCCGAGACGGTCGAGGAACTCGCACGCCTTGGCCGAGCGACCACCTGCGAGGCACATGATGTAGGCGCCGTCTGGCACCTCATCCACGCGCTCGGCGAACTCACTGAGCGGGATGTTCTTGGCGTAGGGCACGCGGAACTCAGCGTGCTCGTCGGCCTCGCGCACGTCAATGAGATGCACGTTCTCGCCGAGCGCGGCGAGCTCCTTCGGAGTGATCTGATTCATGTGCTCACCGTAGGCCGCGAGTCCGCCAATGGGCTGAGATCCGGGGCGGAACAGCGAAAGGATGCGCGACTGGCGGATGACATTCGCGTGAAGGTACCGGCCGCGCGGCTTCGACGCGATAGGCTCACGCCGAATGCGAAAGGACCGTCTGGGCTCGCATCACACGGAGCTGGGCGGTTGGTTCGCTGAATACCGACGCAACTGTTCACCGACACCCCTGTGGAGTTTGCTCTGCGGGCGAAGGAGTCACACCGTGTCCAATCAGTATCCGAACCAGCAGCCTGGTGGCGCAGGTCAGCCGCCCTTCGGTGGTCAGCCGCAGTACGGTCAGCAGCCGCAATATGGCGGGCAACCCGGTCAGTTTGCCGGTCAGCCTGGTGGCTTTGACCAGCAGGGCCAGCAGGCTCAGTACGGTCAGCAGGGCCAGTTTGGCCAGCAGGGCCAGCAGGGCCAGTTCGGCCAGCCCGCTCCGCAGCAACCCGCGCAGCCGCGTCCGCCGCGAGTGACCGCGCAGGGCACGCCGCTCGACTGGGTACGCGACCTCGGCGGCCCGGCGCTCCTGCTCATCTCGCTCGTCATGATTTGGCACGGCACGGTCGACGGGCCGCGGCTCACCGCGGTCACCGTGGCGGCGGTGATCACTGCGATCGTGGCTGCACTCGGTGGTGTGTTCCAGCTATTTACTCGCTTTGGCCTCGTGCCGGTGTCGCCACAGCTTGCGCACTACATCCGGCTGGGCTCGCAGGCGCCGTTCATTCTCACGGTCGTGGTCTACACGATCTTCGACTTCGTCACCTCGTTCCGCACCGCGACCGAATCCTCGATGGATGCGATCTCGCTCGGCCTTGGCCTCGGTGGCGGCGCCGCCATCGGTCTGCTCGGTGCCGCGCTGACCGCGCAGCCGCGCGACTATGAGCTGAAGGCACTTGGTGGTCTGCAGTCGCCGCAGGGCCGAATCATGCAATTGGTCTGCAAGATCATGGGCTACGTCATCGCCGGTCTCGCCGGCCTCTCGCTCCTGCTCATGGTGGTCGTGCAGATCATGACCATGGTCGAGCTCAAATCATTCGGCGCTATCTTGCTCGTGATTGCCGCCCTGCTCTTCGGCGCGGCGTTCCTCGGGCTGCCGCTCGTGCTCCTCATCCTCGGTTCAGAGCCGGGACGACTGCTCGCGCTCGGTGTCGGCGTCTCGGCAGCACTTGCGTGGCTCGTCGACGGCATCTTTGGACTGGGCCTCTCGGTCAACGGCGTCGACACCATCCGGCTCGTCGGTCTCGCGCTGGCGTTCACGCCGGTGCTCGCCGCCATGGCAATTAGCCCGGTGAACCTGGCGAACCGCCGCCCCATCGACCCGACGCACCGCTGGTTCAACGCCGTGGGACTGGGCCTACTCATCGTGGCAGCCGCAGCGTTCGCGATGGTGCTCGCCGCAATTCGTTCGTTCATCTCGCTTGGCAACAACATGCCCTCAGCGGCTGACGATAGCGGTCGCCTCGTGCCGACGATTCTCACGCTGATCTTTGCGTTCCTGGTGGTGGGTGCCGCGGTGTTCGGTTACCTCATGCTCAAGAGCCGTCGCGACTCAACCAAGCAATTGGTGCTGCTCGCCGTGCTCGGCGGCACCGTGCTGCTGGGGCTGCTCGTGTCGATCTTCGCGCTCGTGCAGCAGAGCGCGGGCGGCTTCAAGACCGTCATCATGCTGCCAGCGGTCTACGCACTTGCCGCGCTCTTCTTCTTCCCGATCGCGCTCACGCTCGGCGTCGTGCTGCCGAAGGAAGTCAAGGAGTTCTACCGCCGCACAGGTCTCGGGATGCAGCTGGCTGCGGCTGGCGGCCAGCAGGGCTTTGGCGGTCAGCAGCAGGGTGCCGGTCAGCCGGGCTTTGGCCAGCAGGGCGGTTACCCGCAGCAGGGCCAGCCGCAGGGCTTCGGTCAGCAGCCGGGACAGCCGGGCGGCTACCAGCAGGCTCCGCAGCAGCCGACGAGCGGCTATGACTTTGGCGGCTCGCCGCAGGGTCAGAGTGGCTACGGCGCGCAGCCGACGAGTGGTTACGACTTCGGTGGCCAGCAGGCGCCGCAGGCGACCGGTGGTTACGACTTCGGCGGACAGCAGTCGGCGCAGGGCGGCGGTTATGACGCTGGTGCGCAGCAGGCCCAGCCCGGCACCCAGCCGACCGGAGCCTACGGCTTCGGTGAGCAGGCAACGCCGACCGGTTACGAGTCTGGCGTGCAGCACCAGGGTCAGCCTGCATCCGACACAGTCGGTGCCCAGGGTTTCGGCGAGCAGCAGCTCGCCGCGGGCAGCAGCTACGGTGCATCGCAGGACCAGCCGGCACAGGAGGCTCCGGCAGCCCAGCCCGCCGAGGTTGACCTGCCCGGCATGGCCCGCCGCGCACTCGACCCGTCGACCCCGTCGGCCGAGCTCGACGGTATGGCGGCTCACCGCGAACTGTGGCCTTACCTTGCTTCGGCACCTGCCGCATCCCCGCAGCTGCTCGACTGGCTCGCCACGACCGGCGACCCGACGGTGATGCAATACCTGCAGGCGCGCGGACACAGCGCGTAGGTGTAACTGGAGTGGCCCCCGCATAATGCGGGGGCCACTTGCTTTCCTACCGGCTCGTGTGGCCGTGCCAAGTGGAACTCGTTCCGTGACGAGTGGAACCCTGAGCGCGCCTAAATTCAGTCGCGTGCTGCACTGACCAGGGATTTTTCACGTCCATTTCAATCGCCGGGGTTCCACTAGGGACGGCGAGAGTTCCACTAGGTACGTCCACGTGCTTCGAGGGCCTCAGCACTCGGATGTGGGTGGGCTCAGCACTCGGATGGGGGAGAGCCTCAGCACTCGGATGCGGGCGGGGCTCAGCGCGCCTCGAACGCGCCGGTTCCGCGCGGCACCACAAAAAGCAGACAGGCCGCAGCCACGAATGCGGAGACCGCGCACACCACCCACACCGTCACATAGCCCGCAAACGACCCAGCAGTCGCCGCGGCGCCCTGCATGAGCGCGAGGCCAAAGACACAGGATGCAATTGCTCCACCAACTGTTTTCACTGAGTTCGTGAGGCCGGTGGCGACGCCGGTTTGCGCATCCGGAGCCGCGGCCGCGGCCGTCGCCGGCAGTGCCGCGACCAGCGCGCCCGAACCGAGCCCGGCGATCACCATGTTGGTGATCACCTGCCCATAGCTGTCGTGGAAGGGGAGGAACATGAGGTAGCCGAGGCCGACGAGTGCCACCGCGCCCGCGAGCGTGAGCCGCGGCGAAGTGGCGCGCGCGGCGAGCGGATAGAGGAGCGCACCGATCGCGAGCGTCAGCACATAGGCACCGATAATGAGCGAGGTCGCGAAGCCGGTGGTGCCGAGTCCGTACCCCACTGCATCCGGGTCGGTGCGCGCGAAGGTCGACAGGGGCGCCTGCGCGCCGAGCACGCTCATGCCGAACAGTCCCGCCGTGAGGAACACCGGCCAGAGCGCCGGATTGCGGAACATGCGCACATCGATGAGCGGGTCGGCGTGGCGGAGTTCCCAGCGCGCAAACGGCCAGATGAGTGCGATGCCGGCGGCGACGCAGAGCCAGGCGAGCGGCATGGCCGGGTCAAGGCGCAGGAGCGACAGCCCGCCCGTGAGCGCGAGGAGCGCGAGCGAAATGAGGGTGAGACCGACGAGATCGAATGGGATGCGTTCGCGCTCGGCGGGCAGGTCGCGTACGAACAAGCCGATTACGATGGCGCAGATCGTGACGGCGATGGCGGGAATGAGAAGCACGGTCTGCAGCGGTAGGGCGTCGATGAGTGCGCCGCCACCGAGCGCACCGACAATGGCGCCGATCTCGAGGGCGGCGACTAGCACACCCGCGGCTTTCGCGGTCGTCGCGGCGGGCCGCTCGCCGCCGCGCGAGCGCGCCCACACGAGCGCGATTTCAAGCGGTAGCCAGACCACATAGGCGCCCTGAAGCGCCCAGGCCACGAGGAACCAGCCCCAGGTCGGCGCGACGACGAGACCGAACGACGCAAGTGCGGTGACAATGGCGCTGATGAGCAGCATCCGGCGGTGGCCGACACGATCGCCGAGCTTTGCGAAAGCGGGCACAAGCAGCGCCGCAAGCATGAGCTGCGCGCCCTCGAGCCAGTTCACATCGGCATCGTGCACGTTGTAGTGCCGGGCGATGTCGGTGAGGAAGGGCGTGTAGTAGCCCTGCAAAATGCCGCTCGTGAGCTCAACGAAGGCGAGTGCGCCGACGATGCCCCAGATCGATTTCGTGCTCAGCGTCATGACTCGGCTCCTGGAATCGAGATGAGTAGGGCTCGCCAATACTCGACGCCGCGGGCGAGCGTCGCCACCGGTACGCGCTCATCGACGGCGTGGATGGTGCTGCGCAGATCGCCCGGCATCTCGAGCGGCGCGAAACGGTAGACCGCCGGCGCGAACCGGTGCCAGTGGCGGGAGTCAGTTGCGGCCATCATCACGTAAGGAGCGGCAAGTAGGCCCGGCCAGGCTGCCTCCACGGCCGCGCTGATTGTGCGCCACTGGGGCGAGTCAATGGCAGATTCATCGGTGGGCGCTTCACCCGCGATGAGTTCGAGCGCGACTTCTCGATCGCGAATGCGGCGGCGCAGGCCGCGCATCACCTCGCTCACGGTCTCGCCTGGCGCTATGCGCAGATTGAGCGTGGCGGTCGCCTCGGGTGCGAGCACGTTTGTCGCGGTACCGCCCTCGATCATCGTCGGTGCAACGGTCGTGCGCACGAGAGCGGCCGGTTCGCCGCCGAGTTTCGCGAATGCCCGCGCAGTGAGCGGTGCGGATGCGCCAAGCGCACCGAGGATTGCGGCGCCGCGTCCGGTGGCTTGGGCGCGAAAGGTGTCGAGAAGGACCATGAGTGTGGTGGTGGCCTTCGCCGGGAAGGGTTTGCGCTCGAGCCGGCGGATCGCGCGGGCGAGGCGGCCAATCGTCGACATCGCCGGCGGTGCGGAGGCGTGGCCGCCCGAGCCACGCACCCTCAGGCGCACGGTCATGATGCCCTTTTCGGCGACTCCGATCATGGCGGCGGGGGTGTCGAGGAAGGGGAGCGGTGCATCCACGACGGCCCCGCCCTCGTCGAGCACGAGCCAGGGCACCTCACCGCGCTCGCGGAAGGATGCGGCAATCGCGCGGCCAGAGACACCCGAGGTCTCCTCGTCGCCGCCGAGCGCGATGACGATATCGCGGGGTGGTGTGTGACCGGTGCTCATGAGCGATTCGACGGCGTCGAGGAGTACGCACAGCGCCCCCTTATCGTCGAGCGCGC
The DNA here is from genome assembly GCF_003865375.1 of Gulosibacter macacae. Taxonomy (GTDB): domain Bacteria; phylum Actinomycetota; class Actinomycetes; order Actinomycetales; family Microbacteriaceae; genus Gulosibacter; species Gulosibacter macacae. Next base: position 174,974 of record NZ_RQVS01000006.1, read on the forward strand.
CCCGGCCCCAGACAAAGCCGTCGGCGATGGTGCCATCGAAGGGGGCGTGCTGCCACTGCTCGGGGTCATCGGCGGGGACGACGTCGTAGTGCGCCATGCACACGACCGGGGCGAGGGATGCATCGGTGCCGCGCCAGCGAAACACGAGCCCATCGGGGTCGATGATTTCGTGCTCCGTGTGTTCGTGGAGGAGGGGGTAGAGCTCGCGCAGGAGCGCGCGGAAGTCGGCGAAAGGATGTGCCTCGGATGCGTGTTCGCGGCGCTCGCGGTCGGCTGAGACCGTCGGGATGCGGAGCATCCGTGCGAGGCGCTCGGCGGTGTCGTCGGTAGCGGGGTTGGCGTCATTGCCCATACACGTGAGCCTAGGCGCAGTGGTGGGTTGCGGCTCGCCGCAAGTGCGAGCATTGGACCAGTGCAAAATCGAGCACGCGGAGCTGGGAGTGTCAGCACGCACGGCGGCCGCCGCTCAGGCGGCGTCGACGGCGGTGAGCACCGCATCCTCGATCGCCATGAGCCGCAGGCGGTTCACCGGAAACGGCTCAATGAGCCCCGACAAGTACACGAAGGTGAGCTCGCGATCGGGGTCGGTCCAGGCAATCGACACGTTCGAGCCGTTGTGTCCAAACGCCCGCGCCGACGATTTCCGCCCAAATGCCGATGCCCGCAGCGCGCGCTTCCCTGGCTGGCCCAACTGCACGCCCTGCCCCCACCACACCCGCGAGCCGGCATAGCGATCGAAGCGCCCGGCATTCGACGGCGCGGTCATCTCAGTGACGGTGGCACGATCCAAGTCCAACGCATCCCCGCCGAGTCGCAGTGCCTCGAGCAACGAAGTGAGGTCACTGGCTCGCGTCGAAACTCCGCCGGCCGGGATGATCGCCCGCCGTACCGATGCCCGGTTGAGTACCGTCGCGGTCACGATCGAACTCACATCGCGCCCGACAAACGGCACTGCCCGCCAGCGCTCGGTATCGGGCAGGCCCAGGTAGGTGCCACTCGCGCCAATGGGCTCGAGGATGCGCTCGCGTAGGAGTTCGTCGAGTTCAGCACCCGTCGCTCGGCGCGCGACTTCGCCGAGGATGAATCCCCACGCGAGCCACTCGTACGCTGGCTCCTGGTCGGGCGCGTGGATCGGCGTTGCCGCGGCGATGCGCGAGGTGGCGCGCTGCCAATCGGTCATGACGAGCACCTCGTCGACCTCGGTACCGATGCGGGGGAGACCCGAGCGGTGCCGCAGCACATCACGCACGGTGATCGCCTTCTTGCCCGCCGCGGCGAACTCGGGCCAGTAGTTGGCGACCGGCGCATCCACGTCGAGTACGCCGTCGTCGCGCAGTGCCCAGACGAGCGTGGCGATGAAGATCTTCGACACCGAGAACGGCCAGAAGGCGGCCTCCGCACCCACGCCAAGCCGCTCGTCGAGCACTGTGTCGCCCCGGTGGGTGACGAGCAGGTGCGCCCGCCCGCCGCGTCGGAGCGCGAGGCGGCGGGCATGGCTGAGGTCAAGCATCCGTCAACACCGGCCGAGTCACCGAAGTGGATCGAAGGGTGCGAGGGCGGCGGGCACCCGACCAGTGGCGATCTGTTCGGCGAGGAGGCGCCCAGTGGCAGGGCCCAGTGTGAAGCCCCACATGCCGTGGCCACCGGCGACGAACACATGCGGCGAATTCGTGGCGCCGATGAGCGGGAGTCCGCTCGGGGTGACGGGGCGCGAGCCCACCCACTCGTCGCGGCGGTGGTTGAAGTCGGCGCCGCGCAGTAGCGGATTCGCCGCGTTGACGATCGCGCGGATGCGGCGCTGATCGAGCGGCGCATCCGGCGAGCGAAACTCCATCATGCCGGCAACCCGCAGGCGATCGCCGATGGGCGTGCAAGCGACGCGTTCGGCGGGGAAGTAGAGGGGCCCCGGCGGCACCTGCTCGATCGGCACGCTGAAGCTGTAGCCGCGGCCCGCCTGCACGATAGTGCGCACGCCGAATGGCCGGGCGAGCTCGCCGAGGCGGGCGCCGGTGGCGATCACTGCGGCGTCGTAGCGCTTGCCGCCGATGACGACGCCACCTGGTTCGTCAGCGATCGTGGGCACATCGATACCGGTGCGGATTGTGCCGCCGCGCGCGGTCACGGCATCGGCGAGCGCGTGGGTGTAGGCGGCCGGATCGAGGAAGCGTTGGCCGTGCAGTACCAGCGCGGCGGTGATCGCGTTCGAGAGGGCGGGGTCGAGATCGCGGGCTGCCGCGCCGTCGATGGACTCGAATTCGAGGTCTTGGCCGGCGGCGCGGATGAGCGAAAGTTCATCGAGGAGCGGCTCGCGTTCGACGGGGCTGCGGAAGGCGGTGATGAACGGGGTTGCCTCGCGGGTCTGGGCCGTGACGCCGCCCGCGGCGAGGTCATCGAACGCAGGTAGGGCCTCGCCGTTAATGGGGATGAGGGCGGCCATGCCGCGCTGCCAGCGCTCGTTTGTGCAATTGCGAGCGAAGCGCAGGAGGAAGTTGATGAGTTGGGGGCTTGGCGGCAGCGGTACGTAGAGGGGCGCGGCGGGGTTGAAGATGGTGCGGAGCCCATAGCGGAGCACGGCGACTTCGGGGAGAGGGATGGCGATACCCGGCGTGAGCCAGCCAGCGTTCCCCCAGGAGGAACCGGCGGCGACGCCGGTGCGATCGATGACCGTGACCTCGATGTCGCGTTCTTGCAGGAACCAGGCCGTTGACAGGCCCACGACGCCGGCGCCGACGACGGCGACCCGGCGGGGAGAGGTGGATGCGGTCATGTCGCCATTGTGCGCGTCCAGCCTCCCCGCCCCCTGGGTGGTCGAGTGGGGTGTGATCTCGATATGGCCTTCGGCCTACTCGATCAACCAGACATTTGGGCGGTCGAGTAAGCGCAGCGCATCGAGACTGTGGCCGCTAGTGCTCCAACGCATCCCACGACGCGGCCGCGTCGGCATCGTCGGGAGCCCACCGGCCGGTCGGCATGAGCGGATGCGCACCGTCACGGTTCGGGTGCCGTGCGGGCTGCCAGCCGACGAAGCGAAACCCCGCACGACGGGCCACCGCGGCCGACGCGTGATTCCCGGCGACGCACTGCCAATACAGCTCCGTCACTCCGCCAAACCTCGTGTCCAGCGCCCAGCGCGCGACGACCGGTACGGCCTCCGTCATGATGCCGTGTCCGCGAAAACCCTCCGCGAGCCAGCATCCGACGTCCATCGACGGCGCCATCACACCAATCACCCCCGCGAGCCGCTCGGCAGGTGACCCGAGCGATGCATCCGCGAGCCGAATTGCCCAGGTCGCCTCGGCCTCCTCGGCCCAGTTCAGCGGCACCACTTCGGTGATGAAGCCCTCTGCGTGCGCGCGCTCGTAGGGCCACGGCGTGGTCATGAACCGCTCAAAGATCGGTTGCGAGCAGGTTGCCGCAACGCGCTCGGCATCGTCGATCGTGAGTTGGTCGAGCACGAGTCGGTCGGTGCGGAAATCGACGGGATGCATGGGCAGAGCTTAGTTGGGGCCGGGCGGGTCTCGATACGCTTCGCTACTCGACCAACCAAAAACTCTCCATTCGACCGGGCGAGCAAACCTGGTTGGTCGAGTAGACGGAGCGAAGCGGAGTCGTATCGAGGCCCCCGCGCGCCCGCTCACGCGAACGCGGCGGGCAGCTGCGCGGCGTCGGTGACCGGTAGCCGGCAGGTGTGGTTGCGACACACGAACGCGGTCGGCTCGGTGACCCGGATGCGGCCTTCAAGCAGCGGGGTCGCAAGCGTCGACTCGGGGTCGGCAATCACGACCACCGAGCCACTCGGCGCGAGTTGCGCAGCAGCGACCGCGAGCGGCCAAGCGTCGACAGCATCCGGCGCGGTGATCACGATCTCAGCGGGAGCACCGGCGCCACTGGCCGCATCCTCGGCGGCATCGCGCAGCGCCCACCCCGCCCAGCGCGCCGAATGCTCGAGTAGCGGCCAGCGCCCGGCGGCCGCGGGCCCAGTCTCATCGAGGTGATCGCTCACCCGCGCGAGCAAGCGGTGCGCCGCGATGAGGAGGCTCGTGCCCGACGGACTCGGGTCGTCCTCGAGTTCACGCGGACGAACAAAGAGCCCGGGAACATCACCAGCGGCATCGAACCAGCCGCCACCAGGCGCAGCGAAATGCGCGTCAGCCGCCGTGAGCAAGAGCTCAGCCCGTTGCATCCACGCACCCGAGCCCGTCGCTGCGGCCAGCCGAATGAACCCGAGCGCGAGGGCCCCGTAGTCGGATGCGGTGCCCGGCGCCGACCCCGCCACCCCGTCACGCGAGGCACGCACGAGGCGCGAGCTCGATGCATTCCAGTGCACCGACCACACCCCTTCGGCCGCGGCCTGCGCAGTTGCAAGCCAACCACGCTCATCGAGGATGAGCGCCGCCCGCACGAGGGAATCGATGGCGAGACCGTTGAACTCGGCAATCACCGATTCGTCGCGGGCGGGTTGCGGACGCCGTGCCCGAGCCGAGCGCAACGTTGCAAGCACGCGCTCGAGCCTTGCCCGCTCGTCGTCGCTGAGCGCATCGCGGTCAATTGACCAGCGCAGCACCGAGGCGCCGCGCTCAAAGGTGCCAGCCTCGGTCACACCGAGTGCGCTCGCCGCCCACTCAGCGTCGTCGCCGAGCAACTCGCCGAACTCGGCGCGGGTGAACACCGCGTGCGAACCTTCCTCTCCAGCAGCGTCGGCATCGAGGCTCGTGGCGAAGGCGCCGGATGCGGTGCGTAGCTCAGTCTCGAGCCAACCCACAATGCCGCGGGCGGCGTCGGCGAACGCGCGATGCTTGGGGCGCAATCGCGCCGCTACGGCGAAGGCGCCGAGGAGCTGCGCATTGTCGGCGAGCATCTTCTCGAAGTGCGGCACAGTCCAGGTGTCGTCGACGGTGTAGCGGGCGAAGCCGCCGATGAGGAGGTCGTGGATGCCGCCCTGCTCGATCGCGTCGAGGGTGCGTAACGCCATGCGTTGGCCATCGGGGAGTGCGAGGAGTCCGGTGAGCAGTGGGGTGCCAGGGAACTTCGGCGCCCCGCCAAAGCCGCCATTGCGCGCGTCGAACTCGGATGCGGTGCGGCCAATGAGCTCGTCGAGGTCGGGGGAGCGGTCGCCCGCGGGAGCGCCAGTGAGTCGGCGCAACCCCGTGGCGACGCGCTCGCCGCGCGCCTGGAGGGCGTCGCGGTGGTTGTGCCAGCTTTCGGCGACGTTCGTGCAGGCCTCGAGGAACGAGGGCATATTGCCGCGGCGCTCGGGCGGGAAGTAGGTGCCGGCGGCGAAGGGGCGACCGGATGGGGTTGCGAACACGGTCATCGGCCAGCCGGCTTGGCCGGCGAGGGCTTCGGTGGCTTGTAGATAGATGGCGTCGACATCGGGGCGCTCTTCGCGGTCGACTTTGATCGCGACGAAGTGCTCGTTGACATAGGCGGCGATGGCGGGATCTTCAAACGACTCGTGCGCCATGACATGGCACCAGTGACAGGCGGCATAACCAATCGAAATGAACAGCGGCACGTTGCGGCGGGCGGCCTCGGCGAGTGCATCCTCGCCCCAGGGCCACCAATCGATGGGGTTGTCAGCGTGCTGGCGGAGGTAGCTGCTGGGGGCGTCGGCGAGTCGGTTCATGGGCTGAGCCTTGCAGGTGCGGCCGAGTGTGCGCTCAGGTGGCCCGCGAAGCGGAGGCGCGCAGCGACAGATCGAGACCCTTGCCCGCGACGTAGGCTGGGGCACATGCGATTTCTCGTGGCATTTCGGGCAGCAACGCGAGGGCCACTCCTCCAAGTCGCCAAGACCGCGCTCGCAATCGCCCTCTCGTGGTTCGCCGCCGTGTTCTTGCTTGGCGTACCCACCCCGATCTTCGCCGCGATCGCCGCCATTCTCGTCGTGCTCCCGAGCGTGAACCAATCGTTTGAGCGTGGCATCGAGCGTTCGATCGGCGTCGTGCTCGGCGTGGTCATCGCCGCCGCGCTCGGCGCAGTCTTCGGCAATACCAGCTGGGTCGTGCTCGTCGCAATCGGGGTCGCGCTCATTGCCGCCTGGCTCCTCAAAGTCACCCCCGGCACCACCAACCAAATGGCAATTAGCGCAATGCTCGTGCTCGCGCTTGGTGGCACCTCCGACCACTACGCTCTTGACCGCATCCTCGAAACCCTCATTGGTTGCGCCATCGGCATCATCATCAACGCACTCATCGTGCCGCCCGTGCGCATCGAACCTGCCCGCCAAAAGCTCGAACTCCTCGGTAGCGAACTCTCGGCCCACCTCGACCGGCTTGCCACCGCGCTCACCACCCCGCAGACTTCGGCTGAACTGCAGGGGCTCATGATCGAAGCACGGTTGCTTCGTCCGATGGAGGCGGCCGCCAAAGCCGCGATCGCCGACGGCCGCGATTCGCTCGCGATGAATCCGCGGCGCTCGCGGCATCGCGAAGAGCTCGCCACGATGCAGACCCTGCTCGATGATGTGCTCGCGCCAATCGTGCGACGGGTCGTCGGCATGACCCGGGCGGTGCTCGATCACCACAACGAGTCGGTGCCGCACGAACTGTCGGCGCTCGCGATCGCCGATCAGCTGCACCGTGCATCCCATGATGTGCGCCTGGTCGTCTACATCGCCGAAGTTGATCCCGATCCGATCACCTCGGCGATTCCCGCGCTCACTGCCCCGCTCGAACTTCGGCCGCCGCGCAGTGAGAACTGGATTCTCATTGGGTCGCTGACCGAGGATGTGCGGCGGGTGCGGGAGATTTTGCTCGGGGAGAACCCGTAGCGCTTCCAGCGCCTCAGCACGCACCAATTGCACCAACCGGCCCAGCGCGTGGCATGATTCGAATTTGCTGGGATGCGCGGAAGCTGACCGATCGCATCGGCGAGAGAGGACGGCATGCGCGGCTACTGGACCAGCGACAAGGTTGGGGCGCTCGTCGCCGTACTCCTCACCGCGATGTGCATGCGTCCGGCGATCGTGTCGTTCGGTCCGCTCGCGCAGCGCATTGGCGAAGACCTGCAGCTCTCATCGGCGCAACTCGGTGGCCTCGCCTCAGTGCCGGTGCTCGCGTTCGGCCTCATCTCGGCGTTCGTGGCGAGACCCGCGCGCCACCTCGGTTACGCAAGGTTCACGCTGCTCGCGCTTGTTGTGCTCGGCATCGGCATCGCCCTGCGCCTCATCCCCGGAGCCTGGGCGCTTTGGAGTGGCACGGCCCTCGTCGGCGCCGGCATCGCGGCCCTCAACGTGCTCATGCCCGCGGTCGTGAAGCAACGCTTCCCCGAGCGGGTTTCGTTCGTCACCGGCATCTACTCGGCGCTCCTCGTTGGCTCGGCCGCCGGTTTTGTCGCCCTCGCCACCCCGATCGCGGTTGCCACCGGCGATTGGCGCATCGCGCTCGCGGCCTCACTCCCGATCGTGATTGTTGCCGCCATCGCGACCATTCTTCGCATCCGCCGCGCCACCCCCGAGGCTGGCACTGCCGCAGTCGCCCCATCGGTTGCATCCCGACTCTGGAGCTCACCGCTCGCCTGGGCCGTCACGTTCTACATGGGGATGCAGTCGACGATCTTCTACATCGTCGGCAACTGGATTCCCACGATCGAACAATCGGTCGGCATCTCTGAAGTGGATGCTGGCCTGCACTTCGCGCTCTCACAAATCGTTGGTGTGCCGTTCGGCTTCTTCGCGACGGCGCTCATGCAGCGGGTGCGCGACCACCGGCCGCTCGCGGCAACCGCCGGCATCGCGGGAGTGCTCCCGGTGCTTGGGGCGATCATGGTGCCGGGCCTCATGCCGCTGTGGACCGTGATCATGGGTCTCATCGCCGGCATCACTCTGCCGGTCGCGCTCGCCCTCATCGGCGAGCGGGCGGGCTCAACGGCCGAAGCCGCACGACTCTCGGGCATGGCGCAATCGGTCGGCTACATGCTCGCCGCGGCCGGCCCCTTCGTCGCGGGCTGGATGTTCCAGGTCACCGACACGTGGAACTCGGTGCTCTGGCTCGTGTTTGGGCTCACGCTGGTGCTTGGCGTCTCGGGTTGGTTTGCTGGAACGAATCGCACGATCGCCGAAGAACGGCACTCGTAACGAGCGGGATGAAGATGAGAGTGTTCTCATCTTCATGTCACTGCGGTCTCCTGGCCCGTTCGTAACTTCGGATGCGAAGGGTGCGTAGACCGTGCCCACTCACCACTGCTGAACTTGCGATTGAAACGAGGCTCCCGTGCGAAAGACGCTGGCCATTCTCCTCATCTCCGCCGCGGCGGTGACGAGTGCCGCGACGATTGCTGTGGGTGCTTCGCTCGCGCAGACCGACGATGTCATCGGCGACCCGATCTACATCAACACCCAGGTGTCGACGACGAGTACTCCGATTCCGGCGCCGTCAACGAGCTCGCCGAATCCCACGACCACCGCGACGCCGACGGCCACGCCGACACCCACGGCCACGCCGAAGCCGAGTGAACAGTCGAACCCGGGCGGCGCTGGCGGGCAGCTCGGTGGTGCCGCGGTCGTACCCCCGGCGAACCCCGTCCCGGCGAACCCGAACGCGGGCGGCTCTGGTGGCGGCTCCTCAGGCGGCGGCGGGTCGTCCGACGACGACGACTGGGATGATGACGACGATGATGACGACGATGACGATTGGGACGATGACGACGACTAAGCCCTAGTCGCCATCACCCGCGGTGCGCGGCGTGTGGCCCGCCGGTGTGACTCACACCAGCCGGTAGCCCACGCCGCGCACCGTTTCAATGCGATCGGTGCCGAGCTTGCGGCGCAAATACCGCACGTACACATCAACGACGTTCGACGCCGGGTCAAAGTCGTAGCCCCACACCCGCGAAAGCAATTGCTCGCGGGTGAGAGCCTGCCCCGGATGCCGCAGGAACTCCTGCGCGAGCGCAAATTCCCGCGCAGACAGGTCAATCTCTCGTCCGGCGACCGTGGCCCGATGCGTCCGCAGATCGAGGGAGAGATCGTCGTGCGTGAGCACGGTCGGCTCGCCCGCTGCATCCGCCCCATCGCCTGCCTGTACGCGCAAACGCAACCGGATGCGGGCAAGCAACTCTTCGAAGCGGAAGGGCGTGGCCATATAGTCATCGGCGCCGGTTTCGAGACCGTGCACCGTATCGCTCACCGAGCTGCGGGCGGTGAGGATGATGACGGGCGTGCGCACGCCCATGCCGCGGATCGTGTCGAGCACGCTGAATCCGTCGAGATCGGGTAGTCCGATGTCGAGCACGATGAGGTCGAAGGCGTCTGAGGCGGCAAGATCGATCCCTTCGTTGCCGGTGCCGACGGCGGTTGAGGCATGGCCGTTCGCCTTGAGCCCCTTGGTGATGAACGCGGCAATGCGGGCTTCGTCTTCGATGATGAGGATGTTCGTCATTGGTTCCTTGCGGTCAGTTCGGCCGAGCGGTCAGGGCTGCTCGGGTGTCAGCGTGCCGAGCTGGTAAATATGCGGATCAAGGTCGGGACGCAGCGCCGGGAGCACGAGCGTGAACGTCGATCCCTCGCCGAGCGTCGAATCGACCGTGACGTGCCCGCCGTGGGCGCGCGCAATTGACGCGACAATCGAAAGGCCGAGGCCAAGTCCCATGCCGATAAGTGGACCTGAGACCGCATCCGTGTTTGATTGCGAGCCATCAGCCTGCTCGAAGCGACCAAAGATGCGCTCCTGCTGCTCGGGTGGAATACCCGCGCCGCTATCGCGCACCCAGAGGTGCACGTGCTTCGCCGAAGGATCGAGCTCCGCGCCGAGCGCGATCGTGTCACCGACCTCGGTGTGCTTCACCGAATTGCCGACGAACTGGATGAGCGCCTGCGTGAGTCGCTGCTGGTCGACGTCGAGCGTGAGCTGCGGACGGGCATCAATCTGCCAATCGCGGTCGCCAAGTGGCCGTGACTTATCGAGCACATCGTCAAGCAACTCGTCGATCGGAGTCGGCGCTCGATGCAGGAAGTCGGGACGGTCGGCCTTGGCGAGGGTGATGAGATCGGCGACGAGCCGCTCCATCCGGCTCAACTCATCGAGCACAAGATCGCGGGTCGCGAGCACATCGTCGGGATCATCCGCATCCATGAGTTCGAGGTGCCCCTGCACGATCGTGAGCGGCGTGCGCAACTCGTGACTCACATCATCGAGCAGCTCGCGTTGGCTCGCAAAGGCTTGCTCGAGGCGATCGAGCATGCTGTTGAAGGTCTCGAGCAGGCGCGCGAGATCGTCGTTGCCTTCAACCGGGATGCGCTGGGTCAGGTCACTGCCGCCGATGCGTTCTGCAGTGCGGCGCGCGGTCGTGAGGGGCGAGAGGATGCGGCCAATGATGAGCCAGGTGACCGCCGCGGCGATCGCGAGCACGAGCGCGCCAATGGCGAGGCGGATCAGGAGGTGCCGGAGGAGTTCGTCGTAGCCGGGGTTCTGATCGAAGGCAACGACGAGCGCGGCCGGCGGGCTGTTCGCATCGAGCGACACTGGGATCACCGCGAGGCGATAGCTCGTCTTGCTCGTGGTGACCGTGGTGCGAATCGAGCGCGGTTCTTGGGTGAGCAGGAGCGCCTGGCGGATGAGTTCAGAATCGGCCTCGAGGCGCAGCGGCACTGAGTCGGGGGCGAGCCAGCGCAGGTCGCCCGCGACAATGCCGACGAGTCCCTCATCAGGCTCGGGCACCGTGCGCTGCAGCGCGAGCCGCACGAGACTATCGGCGTCGGCGAAGGGCTCACCGGTGGCCGGATCGACGCCGGTGGTCGCGAGCGTGTGCACTTCGGCGTAGGCACGCTCGAGCGAGGTGTTCCAGTGGTCATCGAGGCTGCGGCGGTCGACGAAATAGTCGATGGCACCGGTGATGACCAGGGTGAGCGCGGTGAGCACGGTGAGGGCGAGGATGACGCGGGCACGCACGGTGCCGAGGCGGGTGGCGAGCGAGCGATCGTCGCCTGCGGTGGCACGTGCTGGGGAGGGTGCTGTGGTCTCGGATGCGGCAGGCTCGGCAGGCATCGGATGCGGCATCGTCACCTCCTCGGTGGCAGCGGCGAGGAGGTGCCGCAGCCTGGTCGCCTGCCCATTCTGACATCCGCGGCGCACCGCGCTTGTGAGCACAGCCAGGCGAAGGTGGGCAGAATTGACCCGTGAGCTCACTAACGAGGCCAGAGCCGAGCATCCATTGGGGTGTGGTGCCGGCGCTCGCGGTGTCGCTTTCGGCGACCGTGCTCTTCGCGTTCCTCAACCCGTGGGGTTACCTCTTGCTTGCCGTCGGTGTTGCCGGTGGTTTTGCGCACTCGCGGGCGCTCGGTCGGGATCTCGCGATCATCGGCGCCGGGCTCGTGATCGTGAGTTCGTGGCCGATGGAAGCGAACCTCGACTGGTGGAACATCGTCGTCATGGGGGCAGTGCTCACGGCGGCCGTCGGGGTGCCGTTTCTGCTTGACCGCTGGTGGGGCGAGCGCACAATTCGGTTCCCGCTGCGCCGTGGCGAGCCGTGGTCACGACTTGAGCGCGCCTGGCTTGTGGCGGTGCTGGTGCTCGGCTGGCTCATCCTGCCCTTCTATTTCATTCGTTCCGAGTCGTACCTGAATTGGCCGGCGGTGCACGAATGGCACGAGGTGGCGCGTTTGCTCATTGGCGTGAGCGCGGTCGGTATTTGGGATGAACTCTTCTTTATCTGCACGATCTTTGCGCTCTATCGCCGGCACTTCCCGATGTGGACGGCGAATGTGTTGCAGGCGATCGTGTTCGTGTCGTTCCTATGGGAACTTGGCTATCGCTCCTGGGGTCCGGTCATGACCTCAGTATTCGCGCTCGTGCAGGGGTGGATCTTCCAGAAGACCCGCTCGCTCACCTATGTCATCTGCGTGCATCTGCTCTTTGACCTCGTGGTGTTCCTCGTGATCGTGCACGCCCACAACCGCGAGTGGTTCGCCTGGTTTATCTACTGACCGTCGTGTTCTGAGCCTCTCGAAGGGCCCCCATCCCACACCTTCAACTAGCGTTGTCAACGTGACTCCCTCAGCGCGCCCCGCCATGCCGATTCGTAGCGCCATCGCCTGGCTGTGGTGGCGAGTGAGCCGCTACCCTCTCGTGCGCGAGCAACCGCGAGTGACCGGCTCGCGCATCCTCATTGGTGCGCCGCACACCTCGAATTGGGACTTCGTCTACATGCTCGCCATTGCCTGGGATGCACGGCTCAAGGTGCGCTGGCTCGGCAAGCAAGAGCTCTTCCGCAGCTGGCGTGGGCCCATCATGCGCGCGCTTGGCGGCATCCCCGTTGACCGCAAGAATCCGGCCGGGCTCGTTGATGCGGTGGTGGCGCAAGCGCTCACGGAGCCCGACTTCGCGCTTGTAGTCACGCCCGAAGGCACCCGCTCGGGCGATGGTTGGCGCAGCGGTTTTTATCGCATCGCGATGGCCACTGGGATGCCCGTGACACTCGGGTTTGTGGATGCAGCGACCCGTACGACCGGTCTCGGTCCGACCATCAAGCTCACCGGTGATGTCTCGGCCGATATGGATTGCATCCGGGCTTTCTACGCAGACAAGCGTGGCGTGCATCCAGATCGTCGAACCGAGCCACGATTGGCGAGCGAAGACTCAGACCACGAGTGACGCTGCGTTCTGATGTGCGCAAAGTCTGGATGCATCCAAACTTTGGGATGTCTCGACGTCGGTAGAGCAATTGCATAGCCTCTATTCAGGATGTTTTCAGCTGGATGGTCGGTACAGTCCGGCCGTGCTGGAACGTATGCACACAACTGTTCTGATCTGAGGCGTACCCGATGGGGCGAATTCGTTCGGTAATCGCCACCGTGGCACTCGCAGTTCTGGCCTTCGGCTCCGTGCCGACTGCCGCCAACGCGAGTGCCGATTGCGGCACGATCGAGTTCAAGTCGGTCGACGAGGCCGGTGACTTGCTGCCCGGTGGTGCCTACGCGGGGCTTTCGTGTACCCGCTTCAACAATGACCCTGACTGGACCTGCATCGACCTGAACGAATACGAGTGGTTCCAGCGCACCAACGACGCGCCGAGCTTCGACTCGCTGCGCAAATCGGGCGTTTCAAACAAGTTCACGCGCGTGATGGATATGGAAGGCACCTGGGCTGAGCCGAGTCAGCACTGCATCGTGCTGCAGCAGACCTATGCGCCCGCTGGCTATGTCGGCAGCACCGAGCCGATGGCAGCTTGTGCTGGCCCCGGCGGTTGGACTGCTGAGAACGCGCAGGCCGCCGGCTTCACCTACACCATGCCTGACGGCCAGGTTGCCTCTGGCGACGGCGGCTGGACCGCCACCAACACCGAGGTCGACGGTGTGAAGTCGACCGTGCTCCAGATCGTGAACAAGGTCGGCACTTCGCCGATCGAACCCACCCCAGCTGAGATTCCGCTCACCGATGACAGTGGCCCGAGGATCGGCTACGTCGTCTTTCGCAAGGTCGACGAACTCGGCAACCTGCTTCCCGGTGGACACTTTGTCGGCGAGAGCTGCACGCGTCGGGACGGCGAGCAGAACTGGCAGTGCGAGAGCCTGAATGACTACAGCTGGTTCGAACGGGAGCCGATGGCCGATGACTACGGCGACACGCCGCCGTCGCTCTTCACTGCCGGCGCTGCTGACCAGTTCCATGTGGACATCCCGATGCGTGCTAGCACTTGGGGGCCGAATGCTCCCATTGAGCACTGCATCCACATTGCCGAGACCGAAGCCCCCGCAGGTTACGAGATCCAGCCCGGCATGACCACGGTGTGCCTGGGCCCAGGCGGCTGGACCGTCGAGAACGCCATCGCTGCCGGCTGGGAAGACCCGACCGGCGACTGGACCGTGACGAACAGCCACACCGTCGTCAACCTTTCGACGACGCTCACGCTCGTGAACCCGAAGATCGAGACGGAAGAGCCGACGCCGACGACGCCGACCGAGACCGTGGTGCCGGTGCCCCCGGCAGGGGGCGGGACTCCGACGGCCACGCCCGTCGAGACGACGAAGCCCGTCGCAGCTGGCAACCTCGCGGCGACCGGTGCGGGTGAGTTCGTGCCGATTGGCCTTGCGGGCGCTGCCATCCTCGCTCCCAGTGCGCTCATTCTGCTGCGCCGTCGAGCAAGTGAATAACAACACCTGACACGTGCGGGTGGTGGCGACTCGTCATCACCCGCACGTTTCGATTTCTACGAGGGGTCATTACTGATGAAACAATTCATTTCGGTGCTGAGTGCTCTTGGATTGGCTGTTGCGGCGCTCATTGCAGCGCCGACCGTGGCCAGCGCACAGAGCGCCTATTTTGGGACCATTGGCGTGGCTGCGATTGCCGACATGTGGCTGGGTGAGATCGGGTCTGATGATCCGCAGAGCACACTTCCCGGTGGCACGTATGAGGGCTTGGCGTGGACGGCCTGGGACGGCGCGGACTGGTCCTGCGTATCGCTCAATGACTTCCCGTGGTTTGCCGGGACGAGTGACGTGCCAGGCTTCAATTCGCTGACACAGACCGGCCTTTCGGATAGGTTCACCGAAGAGATGGACCAGGAAGGCACCTGGAGTGAGACTGCCCGCCACTGCATCGCGCTCAAGCAGCTCACGGCGGCCGACGGACACGGGCCTTGACCCTTGATCGTGGACACGGTTTCGGTTC
>NZ_RQVS01000007.1 GCF_003865375.1 Gulosibacter macacae
TCCGGTGTCAGGGTGTTGCGACAACCAATTGAATCCGCCCTGGAACCCTTGGTCCGAGTGCACCAACGGCCGCGCGCCCGTATCGAGTGAAGCCAACGCTTGTTCGACCGATTCCAGCACGAAGGCCAGCCCTGGGGACCGGTCGATCGTGTACGAGATGATCTGCCCATCGAACAGATCCATTACCGGCGATAAGTAGACCCGTTGCCCACACACCTTGAACTCGGTCACATCCGTCACTAACTTCTCACCCGGCGCGGTTGCACGGAACTGCTGCGCCAGCAGGTTCGGCGCTTTCCCCGACGCAGCGCCCGAGGGCCGGGGTCGTTTCCGACGCCGGGTGGGGCATACCAGTCCCAGCTCGCGCATCAGCTTCCACACCGTTTTCTTCGACACCCACCAGCCCTGCCTCCGCAGTTCGAGGCGGATGCGCCGATGCCCGTAACACTTGAGGTTGGTGAAGATCGCGGTGACCGCGCCCTTCAACTCCGCCCGCGGGTCCGACGCCCGCAGTCGGGCCTGGTGGTAGAAGTACGTTGACCTGGGCAGCCCGGCCGCTGCAAGCAGCACGGGGAGTTTGTGGTCCGCCTTGAGCGACTGCACCGCCACAGTTTTCACTGCGGCGGACGCGTCCTCAAGGCCTGCACTTTTCCCAGTAACGCGACCTTCGCGCGCAGGAACTCGTTCTCGGCCTGTAACCGGGCCAACTCGATCGCGATCGAATCGTCCGGTGTCGTTGCCGGGGTGGCGGGTGCCGGGTCGACGTGTGCCGGGACCGGGCCGGTACCAGCACCGGGACCGCCCAACGCGTCCGGGCCACCTTCCCGGTACTTTGCCGTCCAGGTCGACACCAGCCCGGGCGAGGACAGTCCGTACTCGTTTGCGAGGACGACTTTCGGGACACCGGCGAGGTGTCGCTCCACGACCTCGAGTTTCACGTCAATTGGGTAGGTCTTCCGGCCTCGTGGCTTATTCACTACTGCCTCGCTTCCACCGGCCCGCCAACGCAGCGACAGGCGCCGGACTGCGTCCGCGTTCATTCCGAGCTGTTTACTGATCACTCGGTAACCATGCCCGGCTTGCAACAACGCTAACGCGCGGGCTCGTTCGTACTCCGTGAATGAGGGTTTCGTTCCCATGCACTGTTCTCCCTAAACAAAAGTTGGACCGGTCAAACCGGTCCAACTTTTGGGGTCCAGTGCAGAACGGGATGCCGTGCGCTGAGGTGCTCGAAGCGCCGCCCTGATCAGCCCCAGTGGGCGGCGAGTTGCGACCAGTGCGCCTCAGTGAACCGCGAGTACGGGGTCACTGACACGCTCGCCGCTCCCCCGGCTTCGGCACCGGCGATCGCTGCGATCATCGTCTCGGGCGAGATCGTGCCGTCGACGGCGCCGAAGTCATCGCCGGATGCCCACAGGCCGATCGAGATGGTCATGCGGTCAAGCGGCAACCCGGCCTCGGCGAGCGAACGCACGAACGGCTCCAGCGCATCCGGCCCGCGATCGGCGAGCGAGAAGTACGCCCAGACAATGAGCCCATCGACCTGATCGAGGAGCAGCTCGTAATCATGACCCGACTCGGGGCGGCCAGCCGCGGGGTCATCGAAGTTCGCCCGCACATCCACCTCGATGCGCACGCCCGCGTCGCGCGCGCCCGGCGCGATGCGCGCCATGGTGTCGGCGACGACCTGCGAGCGCCACTGCGCAATGCGGGGCGACTCGGCATCGATCTCACCATCGGGCAGGCGCGGCCAATCGCGCTCGCCGGTCATGTCGACATAGAGATCGTGGTCGTCAACGCCGAAGGTGTGGTCATCGAACATGAGCTCGGTGAGCGTGACCGCATCGGGCTGATAGCGCGTCGACACTTCAGCCACGAGGGCGGCAAGTCGCTCACCTACTGGCTCATTGCGCAGGGCTGCGGCTGAGGCAAAGTCTTCCGAATGCTCGCCGTGCGTATCGATGCCGGCGACCTCGTTGTCTTGCGCGATCCATCCCGGCACGAACGCGTCGACGGTGAGCACGATGCGCCGCTTCGTGCCGTCGCCAGCCGTACCGATCGCCGCAATGGCCTCGGCGATGAAGTCCCGCCCGGTGTCACGCACGAGTGACGACTCAGCGTCGGACTGAGCCGACCACGGAAATGCCGTCCAATCCGCGCGTCCGACGGCGAGATGCACTTCGGTCACCCCGGCAGCGTCGAGCCGTCCAGCGATCGCCGCCCAGTCCTGCTGCTCGACGACAATGTCTTCAAACCCGAGACTCACCGCTCGGTTCGAAGCGACCTGCCCTGCAGTCGTCGCCGAGGTATCGCCACCTGGTGGCGAACATCCGGCAAGCACCAGCATCGCCGCCGCCACGAGCGCGATGAGCCGAGCGAATCTCATTGGGTGACCTCCGCATCCATTGAGGCGCTTGACCGGGCGGCCTCAACACTCACCACACCGGTGCGTTCGAGCTTGTTCCAACGCTGCGGCGCACCGCGCAATTCGAGCCAGATTGCTTTGACCATGACCATATTCATCCAGACGGAGTAGAGCGGCCACAGGGGAAGTGCCCAGAGATGCTTGAGATCGCCGAGGGCACGGTTGAGCGCAACGGCGATGACGATGAGCAGGAGCGACACCGGGTAACCAAGCCAGAGCACCGCCTGCCAGACGCCGAGCGGAACGAGCGCGCCGACGCCCATTGCGAGGAGCACGAGCGCAATCGCGAGCAAGACCAGCTGCACCACGGGCAATACGACCGACATCGCGAAGTTCACGAGCAAGAACACTCCGAACGAACCGTAGCGCGGGTTGCCGACGGCCCCAGCATGGATGCGGTACCCGTGCAGGAGTCCCCGCGCCCAGCGCACGCGCTGTTTCCACAGCCCCCTGAGCGTCGACGGCGACTCAGCGTAGACGAGCGCGCGCGGGGCGAAGCTCACGCGATAGCCGGCGCGGTGGAGTCGCCAAGTAAGTTCGAGATCTTCACCGATGGTGTCTTCGCGCAGGAGCCCCACATCCTCAAGAGCACTGCGACGAAAGGCACCACTATTGCCCGAAACCACCGGCATGCAGCGCAGCAGGTGCAGTGCCCGGCGCATGAGCCCGGTGCCGACGTGGCTGATCAGCGCCATGAACTTCGTTTGCACCCGATCGAGATTGACGGGGCGGTCATCTCCGCAAACTGCGCCGACGCGAGGGTCGTCGAAGCCCGCGAGCAGTTCGTCAATCGTGTCGGGCAGGAAGAGCCCGTCGGCATCGACGAGGATGAGCACCTCGCCGCTGGCTCGACGAATCCCGTTGTTGAGCGCCGCACCTTTGCCGCCGTTCGGCTGGGTGAACGCGCGCACGACCTCGTGCTCGGCCTCAAGCCGTTGCATTCGGGCGAAGGTGTCGTCGCTTGAGCCATCGTCAACGAGCAAGACCTCGAGGTTCGGGTAGCCACAATTCACGATCGAGCGCACGCAATTGTCGATAACTTTCGACTCGTTGTACCCGGGCACCACCACGGTCACGCGCGGGCGGGCATCCACGAGCTCATCACGGTCGGTGTGCAAGCGCTTAGTGCGCCGTTCGCGCTCGGCTTCAAGCAATTGCCAGCGCGAGTGGCGGCGATTGCGGCGACGACGGTCGTCGAACTCGAAGGCGATTGCGAACGGCACCAGCAGCATCCGCAAGATGCCGAACAACGGCACCGCCGCACCCACAATGAGCGCGAACGAGAGCAGCCACTCGGCAAAACTCACCGCGTTGTCGTTCCCGAAAGCTCCGCAGCGAGGGTGCGGTCGAGCAGTTCTGGCGCTGCGGCCGAATTGGCACCGAAGCGCGCGTTGATCTCGAGCACGACCGGGCGACCGGATGCTTCGCGGCGGATGTCGAGGTCAACGGCGCCGGTCAAGCCGAGCGCGAGCACCGCATCCCGTGCCAGCGCTTCGACGTCGGCGACTTCGCCCGCTTTGCGGCGCACCGTCGAGACGGCGTTCCCCACGCGACCCTCTTTGAGCGCCGTCTTTTCGAGCACGACGACCATGACGTCATCGCCGCGCCGGTACACCTGCGGGCAATACTCGGTGCCGGGCGCGAACGATTGCACGACATCGGCCGCATCGAGCGTCGACCAGTCGAGGTCGCTCGCCGATTCAATGAGGCGCACCCCGCGGCCTCCGCGCGAGACACGCGGTTTGACGACGACCGGGCCGCCAAGGGCCGCCATCGCGGCTTCGGCGCCGGCGAAGTCAGCTGGCGAGCCGTGGCCAGGCACGGCAACACCGGCATCAGCGAGAGCCCACATCGTGATGAGTTTATCGGCGCTGAGTGCCACCGGCCCGGCCGCAGAAATTGCCACGCGGCAGCCGATCGTCTTGCCGATGCCAGCGAGCGCGACGAGTTCATCCTGCACCGTGGTCACGATGAGATCGACGCCGTGCTCGGCCACGAGGCGACGCATGGCCGGGGCGTATTCGGGCGCATCCGCGCGAGGCACAGTGACCGCAGCGTCATAGCGCGGGTCATCGAGTTCAAGTAGGTCGGCGCCGGTGAAGACGAGCCCCGGGCGGTCAGCGCGAGCACGATCGAGCTGCGCGCCAAGCGCCGCGCCAGCCGGTCCGGCAGCACCGGTGATGAGCACCACGGTCATCGCTGCGGACCCCCTGCCGTCGGTACTTCGATCGGACCCGAATCAATGAGGTAGCGCACCGGCTCATACGCCTCGGCGTAAACGCACTTTGCCTGGCCACCACGGAAGCTCGCAATGCCCTTGGTTCGTTCGGGAGTCATATACGGCTTTCCCGATTGGTTGCGATGCAGTTGAATCGCCTCGATCTTGATATCGACGTACTCGCTGATGTCGATGAAGATGCTCGGGTTGAACTCGCGCGTCGACGAGGGCGACTCGAACCCGAGGATGTTCGAGTGGTGGCGCCCGGCGCGCAGCACCGCGAGATGCACCGCCTGGTGATCCTGATGCTGGTCGTGGGCCGAGTGCGTGAGGATGAGGTTCGGTTCGACTTCCCGAATCGCCTTCTCGACAATCGCGATCATCTCGGAGTTGACCGTTTCGAGACGGGTATCGGGCAGATCATGCACCTCGACATTGTGCATCCCGAGGAACGCCGCGCCATCAAGCGCTTCTTGTAGCCGCACTTCGCGGTCGCCGCCATTGGTGCCGTGCGTCATCACAATGCCGTGCACGAAATGACCTCCATCGACGAGCCGGGCAATGGTGCCGCCGCAGGCGAGTTCGAGATCATCAGGATGCGCACCGACCACGAGCACCTTGTGCGGCACGTCAACGGGCCGCTCGAGATGTAGCCGCGCGAGGAGCGCAAACATGAGGAGCACGACGAGGGCGAACACGGTCACCACCGAGGCGGCCTGAGTGAAGCCATCAAGCTCATGGTGACCAACAACTTGCCACACGACCGCCAGCGCGTTGAGCGCGAATAGCGACGCAAACGAGCCCGACAGGATGCGCCGCATCCGGTCGGAACGCTTGAGCAAGCGACGCATGCGGCGGCTCACGTTCGGCCAGAGAAAGACCAGTAGCGCACCCGCACACAGCAACATCAGGGTGATCGAGAGCAGCATCCGCGCACAGACCTCCTACCCAGACCAACTTCCTTGGACCATCCTTAAGGGTAGGACGCGCCGGACCGTTCACCTGGTACCCGTTCAGAATTGCATCCCGAGAATGATTTGATGCGGATCAATAGTGAGGTTGTTGAGTATCTGGCATCAGCCGCAGCTATCTGGGCGAGCGGAAAGCAACGACGCCCTCCCCTGTAATTGGGAGAGGGCGCCGTCGTGAATCTAGCTAGGCCGCCGGCGAGAAGCCCTTGGCCTCGAGGGCCGCGAGGATGCGCTGGGCAACCTCTTCGACCGTGCCCATACCGTCGACCTCGACGACGGCGCCGCGGGCGGCATAGACGTCGATGATCGGCGCGGTCTCGGTCGCGTAGACCTCCTGGCGGTGACGGATCACTTCTTCGGTGTCGTCAACGCGACCCTGCTCCTCCGAACGCTTGAGCAGGCGCTCGACCACGGCATCCGTGTCGGTGACGAGCTGCACGACGGCGTCGATCGACGCGCCCTGCTCAGCGAGGAGGTCGGTGAGGAAGTCGACCTGACCGACGGTGCGCGGGTAACCATCGAGTAGGAAGCCCGGGGTGACATCGCGCTGGGCGAGGCGGTCCCGGATGAGCTCGTTGGTGAGCGAGTCAGGCACGAGCTGGCCCTGGGCCGTAATCTCCTGCACCTGCTTGCCGAGGTCAGTGCCGTTCTTGATGTTGGCGCGGAAGATGTCACCGGTCGAAATGGCCGGAACACCGTAGGCGGCCGCGAGGTCGGTGGCCTGGGTGCCCTTACCGGCACCGGGTGCGCCGACGATGAGCAGACGGATCGGAGTGGTCATCGGAGAAGCCCTTCATAGTTGCGTTGCTGGAGCTGTGCGTCGATCTGCTTGACCGTCTCAAGGCCAACACCGACGAGGATGAGGATCGAAGCGCCACCGAACGGGAAGTTCTGGTTGGCTCCGACGGTAGCCAGCGCAATCAGCGGCAACAGCGCAATGATGCCGAGGTAGATCGAGCCGGGGAAGGTAATGCGGTTGAGCACGTAGGCGAGGTAGTTCGCGGTCGGCTGGCCGGCACGAATACCGGGCACAAAACCGCCCTGCTGACGCATGTTCTCGGCGACCTCATCCGGGTTGAACGCGATGTACACGTAGAAGTAGGCGAAGCCGATCGTGAGCAAGAAGTAGATCGCCATGTAGAACAGCGAGTCACCGGTGACGAGGTTGTTCTGAATCCAAACAACCCACTCGGCGGGTGCCTGACCCGCGGCTGGCTGGTTGAAGTTGGCGATGAGCGCCGGAATCATCAGCAGCGACGAGGCGAAGATGACCGGGATCACACCGGCCTGGTTGACCTTGATCGGGATGTAGGTCGACTGGCCACCGTAAGTGCGGCGACCCACCATGCGCTTCGCGTACTGCACCGGGATGCGGCGCTGCGACTGCTCGACGAACACGACCGCAACGAGCACGCCGAAGGCGATGACGCTGATGATGCCGAGGGTGAGGCCACCGCCAGCACCGCTCACAAGCGACCACATGGCCTGCGGGAAGCTGGCACAGATCGAGGTGAAGATAAGTAGCGACATACCGTTGCCGATGCCGCGCTCAGTGATGAGCTCACCGAACCACATGATGACTGCGGTTCCCGCGGTGAACGCGGTGATGATCAGGATCATGCGCACGACGTTGGTGGTCGTGTCGAAGCCGGTGAGTTCGGGAACGAGGTTGAGTACGTTCGCACACTCGCCACCGATATTGCCGAAGAGGGCGCCAGTGCGCGCCATGGTGAGCAGCGTCGTCGACTGCAGAACGGCGAGCGCGATGGTGAGGTAACGGGTGTACTGGGTGAGCGTCGCCTGGCCAGACTGGCCCTCCTTGTGCAACGTCTCGAAGCGCGGGATGACCACGCGCAGCAGCTGCACGATGATCGACGCGGTGATGTACGGCATGATGCCGAGCGCGAAGATCGACAGCTGCAGCAGTGCTCCACCCGAGAAGAGGTTGAGCATATTAAGCAGGTTGACCGAGCCGTCGAGACCCACGCCAGCCACACACGACTGCACCGCCGGATAGTCGACGAACGGTGCCGGCACGGTGGTGCCGAGTCGGTAAATGGCGAGCATGGCGAGCGTGAACAAGATCTTCCGACGAAGGTCGGGAGTCTTGAATACCCGGGAGATGGCGCTGAACACGCTGAGATTCCTGCTTTCGCGAAAATTAATCGACAAACAATTGCGGGGCCGGCGTGACGCCGGCCCCGCAAGAGGCAATTTACTTGACGGAGCCGCCCGCGGCCACGATCTTCTGCTCTGCCGAGCTCGAGACCTTGTCCACGTCAATGTTCAGCTTAACCGTAAGCTCGCCGGTGCCGAGCACCTTGACGAGTTCGTTCTTACGAACGGCACCCTTCGCAACGAGGTCGTCCACCGTGACGTCGCCGCCCTCGGGGTAGAGCTCGGCGAGCGTGTACAGGTTGACTACCTGGTACTCGGTGCGGAACGGGTTCTTGAACCCGCGCAGCTTCGGGGTGCGCATGTGCTGCGGCATCTGGCCACCCTCGAAGCCGAGGCGCACCGTGGTGCGTGCCTTCGAGCCCTTGGTACCGCGGCCAGCGGTCTTACCCTTCGAGCCTTCACCGCGACCCTTGCGGGTCTTCGACTTCTTGGCACCGGGGGCGGGACGCAAGTCGTGCAGCTTGAGCACGTCGTCCTGAGTTTCGTTGTTCGACATTATTCGCTGATCTCCTCGACCTTGACCAGGTGAGCGACCGTACGCACGTAGCCGCGCAGCTGCTGCGTGTCCTCACGGACCACGCTGTCGCCGATGCGCTTGAGGCCGAGCGAGCGGAGCGTGTCACGCTGGTTCTGCTTTTCGCTGATGACCGACTTGATCTGGGTCACCTTGAGTGACTGAGCCATTAGGCACCAACCTTTGCAGCCTTGGCAGCCTCGTCGGCGGCACGGGCCTGGTCGCGCAGGATGCGCTCCGGAACCACGCGCTCGATGTCGAGGCCACGACGGGCGGCCACTGCGCGGGGCTCTTCGAG
Source organism: Gulosibacter macacae (assembly GCF_003865375.1). Lineage (GTDB taxonomy): Bacteria > Actinomycetota > Actinomycetes > Actinomycetales > Microbacteriaceae > Gulosibacter > Gulosibacter macacae. The sequence continues at coordinate 8,605 of NZ_RQVS01000007.1, forward strand.
CTGCTGCAGGGCGGCGACCGTCGCGTGGACGATGTTGATGGTGTTCGACGAACCGAGCGACTTGCTCAGCACGTCGTGGATGCCCGCGCACTCGAGGACGGCGCGCACCGGACCACCCGCGATAACACCGGTACCCTGGGCGGCCGGACGCAGGAGCACGACGCCGGCAGCGGCTTCGCCCTGCACCGGGTGCGGGATGGTGTTGAGGACGCGCGGGACGCGGAAGAAGTTCTTCTTCGCCTCTTCGACGCCCTTCGAGATGGCGAGCGGAACTTCGCGGGCCTTACCGTAGCCGACACCCACGAGGCCGTTGCCGTCACCGACAACGACGAGCGCGGTGAAGCTAAAGCGACGACCACCCTTGACGACCTTCGAGACGCGGTTGATGGTGACAACGCGCTCGAGGAACTCGCTCTTCTCTTCTTCACGGCCGCCACGACCGCGGCCACCACGGCCGCCACGACCCTGCTGCTGACGGTCACGCTGACCACCGCGGCGGTCGCCACGGTCGTCACGCACGTTCGACTCGCTGGATGCAGCGGTCTCGACGGGAGCGTCGGTCATGTTCTCGACGGTCTCGGCGTTTTCGATCTTCTCGGTCACAGGCTCAGCCCTGCCTCTCGTGCTCCATCAGCGATGGCCGCAACGCGGCCGGCGTACTTGTTACCGCCACGGTCGAAAACGACCGACTCAACGCCGGCAAGCTTCGCGCGCTCGGCAACGAGCTCACCAACGCGACGCGCCTTGGCGGTCTTGTCGCCTTCGAGGCCACGGAGCTCTGCTTCCATGGTCGAAGCCGAGGCCACGGTGTGGCCCTGGGCGTCGTCGATGACCTGAACGAACACGTGACGTGCCGAACGGGTAACGACGAGACGGGGACGCTCGGGGGTACCGACGATCTTCTTGCGCAGGCGCGCGTGGCGACGGCCACGGGCTGCCGACTTGCTCTTCTGAGCCATAGTTACTTACCAGCCTTTCCGGCCTTGCGACGGACCTGCTCGCCCTCGTAGCGGATGCCCTTACCCTTGTACGGCTCCGGCGGACGAATCTTGCGGATGTTCGCGGCGACTTCGCCAACGAGCTGCTTGTCGATACCTTCAACGGTGATCTTCGGGCCCTCAACCTTGAACGCAATACCTGCAGGCGGGTCGAACGAGACCGGGTGCGAGAAGCCGAGCGCGAACTCGAGGCCCGAGCCCTTCTGTGCCACGCGGTAACCGGTACCAACGACCTCGAGGCCCTTGGAGTAGCCCTGGGTGACGCCGATGATGTTGTTGTTGATGAGCGTGCGGGTGAGACCGTGGAGCGCGCGCGAGTCACGCTCGTCGTCGGGACGGGTGACGAGCACCTGGCCCTCTTCGATCTTCACCTCGATGGGCGACGCAACGGTGAGCGCGAGCTCACCCTTCGGGCCCTTCACGGTGATGTCCGAGCCATCGACCTTGACGTCGACGCCGGCGGGAATCTCAATGGGGAGACGACCAATACGCGACATGTGCGATCACCACACGTAGGCGAGGACTTCCCCACCCACGCCCTTCTGCTCGGCCTCGCGGTCGGTAAGAAGACCCGATGAAGTGGACATGATGGCAATGCCGAGGCCGCCAAAGACGGTGGGCAGTTCGGTCGAGCGTGCGTACACGCGCAGACCCGGCTTCGAGACGCGCTTGATGCCGGTGATTGCCGGACGACGGTCGCCGCCGAACTTGAGCGAAACGTTGAGGCTCTCGCCGACGTTGGCGCTCTCGGCGCTCCAGTCGGTGATGTAACCCTCACGCTTGAGGATCTCAGCGATGTTCTTCTTGAGCTTCGAGCTGGGCATCGACACGGAGTCGTGGTGCGCGCTGCTCGCGTTGCGCAGACGGCTGAGCATGTCTGCGACGGGATCGGTCATGGTCATGACGCGGTCATTTCCTTTCGCCTGGTTTCGACGCCCCGGGCAGGGGCGCCGACCTGTGGTGTTGTCTGACGACGGTTGTCGCCAGACGGGGTAATCGCTTCCGCCCGAATAAACGGGCGGAAGCGACTAGTCTATGCCGACTTGGCTCTACTCCGAAAGACCGGAGTGGAACGGGAAGCCGAGCGCACGCAGCAGCGCGCGACCCTGCTCATCCGACTGCGCGGTGGTCACGACAGTGATGTCCATACCACGGGTGCGGTCGATCTTGTCGGGGTCGATCTCGTGGAACATAACCTGCTCCGTGAGACCGAAGGTGTAGTTGCCCTGGCCGTCGAACTGCTTGTCCGAAAGACCGCGGAAGTCGCGGATACGGGGCAGTGCGAGCGAGAGCAGACGGTCGAGGAACTCCCACATGCGGTCACCGCGGAGGGTGACGTGCGCGCCGATTGCCTGACCTTCACGCAGCTTGAACTGCGCGATGGACTTGCGGGCGAGGGTCACCTTCGGCTTCTGGCCGGTGATGAGGGTGAGGTCCGCGACTGCGCCCTCGATGAGCTTGCCATCACGGGCGGCGTCGCCGACACCCATGTTGACGACGATCTTCACGAGCCCCGGCACCTGGTTGACGTTGCCAAGACCGAGCTCCTCCTGGAGCTTTGCCTTGATGTCCTCGCGGTACTTGAGCTTGAGTCGGGGCTGGATTTTGCCAGCCACCGCAGCGGTGTCAGTCATGCGCTACTCGTTGTCCTTCTTCGCGGCCTTCTTAGGGGCCTTCTTTTCGGTCTTCTTCTCGGCCTTGACGGCGTCGCCATCGCGGCGCGAGGGCTTGAAGACGCGGGTGCGAACGGTCTTGGTGACGCCGTCCTTCTCGACCTGCTCCACCTTGACGCCCGTGCGGGCCGGCTTGCCGGTCTCGGGGTTGACGAGCGCGACGTTCGAGATGTGGATCGGGGCCTCAGCGGTCTCGATGCCACCGGTCTTCGAACCACGCTGCGTCTGGCCGACGCGGGTGTGCTTCGTGGCGTAGTTCACGCCTTCGACGATCACGCGGTCCTGGTCTGCGAGCACCTCGAGCACCTTGCCCTGGCGGCCGCGGTCGCCGCCGCGGTCCTGGGTCGGGCCCGAGATGACCTCAACGAGGTCGCCCTTGCGAATCTTCGCCATGGTTAGAGCACCTCCGGAGCGAGCGAAACAATCTTCATGAACTTCTTGTCGCGCAGCTCGCGGCCAACGGGGCCGAAGATACGCGTGCCGCGAGGCTCGCCGTCGGTCTTGAGGATCACGGCGGCGTTCTCGTCGAACTTGATGTACGAACCGTCAACGCGACGCGTGGGCTTCTTGGTGCGAACGACGACTGCCTTGACGACATCGCCCTTCTTCACGTTGCCACCGGGGATTGCATCCTTGACGGTGGCGACGATGATGTCACCGAGGCCGGCGTAGCGACGACCCGAGCCCCCGAGCACGCGGATGGTGAGCAGCTCCTTCGCGCCGGTGTTGTCGGCGACGCGAAGTCGGGATTCCTGCTGAATCATTTGTCAGTCTCCTTGGCTGTTGTAAAGCGCAGTAGGCGAAGGCCTACTTCGCCTTCTCGAGGATCTCGACCAGCCGCCAGTGCTTGCCAGCGCTGAGGGGACGGGTCTCGGCGATGAGCACGAGGTCGCCGATGCCGGCGGTGTTCTGCTCGTCGTGTGCCTTGATCTTGCTGGAGCGGCGGAGCACCTTGCCGTAAAGGGGGTGCTTCACGCGGTCCTCGACCAGGACAACGATGGTCTTGTCCATCTTGTCGCTGGTGACGTAGCCACGGCGGGTCTTGCGGTGGTTGCGCTGGGTCTCGTCGGCAGCCGTGGCGACCTCAGCCTCGGCCGCGTTCGCGGTGTTCTCAGCCATTAGTTGGTCTCCTCGTTCGTTGCCTCGGCCTCAGCCTCAGCCTTCTTGCCGCGCTTCTTCGGCTTCTCCTCGACGGCCGCTGGGGTCGCCCGGATGCCGAGCTCGCGCTCGCGAATGACCGTGTAGATGCGAGCAATGTCGCGCTTCACGGCACGGATGCGGCCGCGCTCCTCGCCCTGGCCGGTAGCGGCCTGGAAGCGGAGGTTGAACAGCTCTTCCTTGGCCTTCTTCAGCTCTTCGCCGAGACGGCCTTCTGCCATGGTGTCGAGCTCGGTGATGGCGAGCTCCTTAGATCCGATCGCCATTGCTTACTCGCCTTCCTCACGGGTGATGATGCGTGCCTTGAGTGGCAGCTTGTGGATCGCGCGGGTGAGAGCCTCACGAGCAAGCTGCTCGTCCACGCCGCCGACCTCGAAGAGGACGCGGCCCGGCTTGATGTTGGCGACCCACCACTCGGGCGAGCCCTTACCCGAACCCATGCGGGTTTCGGCGGGCTTCTTGGTGAGCGGGCGGTCGGGGTAGACGTTGATCCACACCTTGCCGCCACGCTTGATGTGACGCGTCATCGCGATACGAGCTGCCTCGATCTGACGGTTGGTCACATACGCGGGGGTCAGCGCCTGGATGCCGAACTCACCAAACGTCACCTTGGTGCCACCGGTGGCCTGGCCACGACGGGTGGGACGGTGCTGCTTGCGGTACTTGACTCGACGGGGAATCAGCATGTCTTACGCCTCCGCTCCCGCGGCAACCTGCTCACGGCGGTTGCGACGCGGACGGTCACCGCGGTCACGCGGCGACTTCATGTTGGCCTGCTCACGAGCAAGCTCCTTGTTGGTCAGGTCACCCTTGTAGATCCACACCTTCACACCGATGCGGCCGTACGTGGTCTTTGCCTCGTAGAAGCCGTAGTCGATGTTGGCGCGGAGGGTGTGCAGGGGCACACGGCCCTCGCGGTAGAACTCAGAGCGGCTCATTTCAGCACCGCCGAGACGGCCCGACACCTGGATGCGAACACCCTTGGCGCCGGCGCGCTGTGCACCCTGGAGGCCCTTGCGCATCGCGCGGCGGAATGCCACACGAGCCGAGAGCTGCTCAGCGATGCCCTGAGCGACGAGCTGCGCATCCGAGTCGGGGTTCTTGACCTCGAGGATGTTCAGCTGGATCTGCTTGCCGGTGAGCTTCTCGAGGTCGGCGCGGATGCGCTCGGCCTCGGCGCCGCGGCGACCGATCACGATGCCCGGACGGGCGGTGTGAATGTCGACGCGAACGCGGTCACGGGTGCGCTCGATCTCGATGTTCGACACGCCAGCGCGGTCAAGCGACTCGGTGAGGTAGTTCCGGATGCGGATGTCTTCCTTCACGTAGTCGGCGTAGCGCTGACCAGGCTTCGTCGAGTCGGCGAACCAGCGCGACCGGTGGTCGGTGGTGATGCCGAGACGGAAGCCGTACGGATTGATCTTCTGGCCCATTACTTCTCCGCCTTCTGCTCGTCGGCGTCGGTCTCGGGCGTCGAGACGACGACGGTGATGTGGCTGGTGCGCTTGTTGATGCGACCGGCGCGGCCCTGGGCACGCGGACGGAAGCGCTTCAACGTGACGCCCTCATCGACGAAGATGCTCGACACGTAAAGGTCGCGCTCGTCGAGGTACTCGTTCGAGTTGTCGGCCTTGACGCGAGCGTTCGCGATGGCCGAAGCGACGGCCTTGTAGACCGGCTCCGATGCGCCCTGGGGCGCGAACTTCAGAATTGCGAGCGCTTCGAGCGCCTGCTTGCCGCGAACGAGGTTGACGACGCGACGAGCCTTCTGAGGGGTGACGCGGATGTGACGCGCACGCGCGATCGACTCCACCATGATTTCCTCCTTATGCGCCCCCGCGTTAGCGGCGGCGACCCTTCTTGTCGTCCTTCTCGTGGCCGCGGAAGGTGCGGGTCGGCGCGAATTCGCCGAGCTTGTGGCCGACCATCGTCTCGGTGACGAACACCGGGATGTGCTTGCGACCGTCGTGGACTGCGATGGTGTGACCGAGCATGTCCGGCACAATCATCGAGCGGCGCGACCACGTCTTGATGACGTTCTTCGTGCCTGCTTCGTTCTGCTTCTCCACCTTCTGCAGCAGGTGGTTGTCGACGAAGGGGCCCTTCTTGAGACTGCGAGGCATCTTCTTCTCCTACTACTTGCGCTTCTTGCCGGTGGGACGGCGGCGGACGATGAGCTTGTCGGATTCGAGGTTCGGCTTGCGGGTGCGGCCTTCCTTCTGACCCCACGGGCTAACCGGGTGACGGCCACCAGAGGTACGACCTTCACCACCACCGTGCGGGTGGTCGACCGGGTTCATGACCACACCACGCACGGTCGGGCGGACGCCCTTCCAGCGCTTGCGGCCAGCCTTACCGAGGTCGATGTTCGCCTGCTCGGCGTTGCCAACCTCGCCCACCGTGGCGCGGCAGCGCGCATCCACGTTGCGCACCTCGCCCGAGGGCAGGCGCAGCTGAGCGTAGGGGCCGTCCTTCGCAACGAGGCGGATCGAGGCGCCGGCCGAGCGGCCGAGCTTCGCGCCGCCACCGGGGCGGAGTTCCACCGCGTGCACAACGGTACCCGTGGGGATGTTGCGCAGCGGGAGGTTGTTGCCGGGCTTGATGTCAGCCTCGGGGCCCGACTCGATGATGTCGCCCTGCTTGAGCTTGTTCGGCGCGATGATGTAACGCTTCGTGCCGTCGAAGAAGTGGAGCAGCGCAATGCGAGCGGTGCGGTTGGGGTCGTACTCGATGTGTGCGACGCGGGCGTTGATGCCGTCCTTGTCGTTACGAGTGAAGTCGATCACGCGGTACTGGCGCTTGTGGCCACCACCGATGTGACGGGTCGTGATGCGACCCTGGTTGTTGCGGCCACCGGTCTTCGGCAGCGGCTTGAGCAGCGACTTCTCGGGGGTCGAGCGGGTGATCTCAGTGAACTCCGAGACCGAACCGCCGCGACGACCGGGGGTCGTGGGCTTGAATTTGCGAATCGCCATGGTTCTTCCTCAGTCCTCCGGTTAGCCGACGTTCGTAAAGATGTCGATCGAGCCGGACTTCAGGGTGACGATCGCGCGCTTGGTGTTCTTGCGCTTGCCGATGCCGAAACGGGTACGGCGAGTCTTGCCCTGACGGTTGATGGTGTTGACGCGGTCGACCTCGACCTCGAAGATGCGCTCGATGGCGATCTTGATTTCGGTCTTGTTCGAACGGGTGTCGACCTCGAAGGTGTACTTGCCCTGGTCGATGAGGCTGTAGCTCTTCTCAGAGATCACCGGCGCGATGATGATGTCGCGCGGGTCCTTGTTGATGGCGCTCATGCCAGCTGCTCCTTCTCGGTCTTGGCCGCGACGAACGCGTCGAAAGCGGTCTGGATGAAGACCACGTCGTCGGCGCGAAGCACGTCGTAGGCGTTGAGCTGGTCCGTGGTGAGCACGTGGGCGCGCTCGATGTTGCGGACCGACTTGCGGGTGACCACGTCGTCGCGGTCGACCACGACGAGGACGTTGCGGCCCTCAGCGGCGGTACGGAACGCGGCGTTGGCGCTGCGGGTCGAGGGAACCTCGCCGGTCACGAGCTCGGTGAACACGTGAATGCGGCCACCGCGGGCGCGGTCGGACAGCGACTGCAGCAGGGCTGCGGCAACCATCTTCTTGGGGGTGCGCTGCGAGTAGTCGCGGGGCGTCGGGCCGTGCACGATGCCACCGCCGCGGTGCTGCGGCATGCGGATCGAACCCTGACGGGCGTTACCCGTGCCCTTCTGCTTGAACGGCTTACGGCCGGCGCCGGAGCGCTCGCCGCGGTTCTTGGTCTTGTGGGTGCCCTGGCGCGCGGCAGCCTGCTGCGCGACGACGACCTGGTGGACGAGCGGAACGTTCACCTCGAGGCCGAACAGCTCCTCGGGGAGCTCAACGGTGCCGGTCTTCTTGCCGGTCGAGTCGAGGACGTCGATCGTGTTGGTAGCCATGAAACTAGGCCCCCTTCACTGCGTTGCGGACGAAAACGAGACGGCCCTTGGCACCGGGGACGGCGCCCTTGACCAGGAGCAGGTTGCGCTCGACATCGACACCCTGAACCGAGAGGTTCTGGACGGTGACGCGGTCGCTACCCATGCGGCCAGCCATGCGGGTGCCCTTGAACACGCGGCTCGGGGTGGCCGAGGCGCCGATCGAACCGGGCTTGCGGTGGTTCTTGTGCTGACCGTGCGAGGCACCGACACCAGCAAAGTTGTGGCGCTTCATGACACCGGCGAAGCCCTTACCCTTCGAGGTACCCACGACGTCGATCATCTGACCGACCTCGAAGATCTCGACGGTGAGCTCCTGGCCGACCTCGTACTCCGAAGCGTCCGGCGTGCGGATCTCGGTGAGGTGACGGCGCGGGGTGACACCAGCTGCCTTGAAGTGACCAGCTGCGGGCTGGTTGACCTTGCGCGGGTCGATGGCGCCGGCCGCGATCTGGATCGCGTCGTAGCCGTTCTTCTCGCCGGTCATGATCTGCGTGACAACGTTCGGGCTCACCTGGATGACGGTGACCGGAACCATGCGGTTGTCAGCATCCCAGATCTGGGTCATGCCCAGCTTCGTGCCGAGCAGCCCCTTGTAGTTCTTGGTTGCGGTAGACATGCGTTCCTCTAGAGCTTGATCTCGATGTTGACGTCGGCCGGAAGGTCGAGTCGCATGAGCGAGTCGACAGCCTTCGGCGTGGGGTCGACGATGTCGATCAGACGCTTGTGGGTGCGCTTCTCGAACTGCTCGCGGCTGTCCTTGTACTTGTGGGGCGAACGGATGACCGTCACCACGTTCTTCTCCGTCGGCAGCGGGACCGGCCCGATGACGGAGGCGCCTGCGCGCGTCACCGTGTCGACGATCTTGCGCGCGGAGTTGTCGATGACCTCGTGGTCATACGACTTCAGTCGGATGCGGATCTTTTGTCCCGCCATGTCCACTCCTATTTCCTCGTAGGGCCGTGGAAGGCCTCACTTGCATTGGACTGCTGCGCAGTCGGCGTGCACCACTGTGTATCTGTCAAGTTCACCGGCCCGGAGCGCGCGGACGCGCTCAGGCTGATGTGACGGCGGAACCAGGAGGTAACCTGTGCTCCACCGGAGCCGTGCTCTGCTGCCGGCGGTCTTGGCCTGTCCTAGTGGACGACCACACACGATCTCGGCAGTGATCCGGGCGCCTGCCTCGCACAAATGGCGATGACACGCTCGGAATGCTGAACTCAGTCAGTTTAGACCGAGTTCGCATGTTCATGCAACCCGGGCGTGTCGGATTCTTCTGGGAAGCCATGGTCTCGATCACCTCCGCTGCGCTACGGCACTCGACCAGCCAATATTGGTTCGTCGAGTAGCCCCCTCCCTGGTTCGTCGAGTAGGCCGAAGGCCGTATCGAGACGCACAACCACGCCCCGACCGCTATCGTTGCTTCGATCCGCAAGACCATCGCGGAAACCACTGAAAGGAGCGCTCAACGATGAGCGATCACCGTCAGCCCACGGCCGACCCGGCCACCGGCATGCACGACCACTCCCCCGAGCTGCTCGCACTCGTCGACAACGTCATCGACTATTCGCGCCGCCGCCTCATCTTCGACGACGTGCCGCTCGACAAGCCGATGCCGGAGCGCGAATTGCGCCGCCTCGCCCCCGGTTCCATCACCGAGGAAGGCATCGGCTCACGCCGCGCGCTCGCGATGTTTGAGAACGTACTCGCGCCCGCCTGTGTGTCGATCGACCATCCGGGCTATGTCGCGTTCATCCCCTCAGCCCCCACCAAGGCGTCGGTCGCCTTCGACCTCGTCGTCTCGGCCTCTTCGGTCTACGGCGGCTCCTGGCTTGAGGGTTCGGGCGCGATCTTTGCCGAGAACGAAGTCCTGCGGATGCTCGCCAATGAGTTCGGCATGCCCGAATCAGCCGGCGGTGTGTTCGTTCAGGGCGGCACCGTCGGCAATCTCTCGGCGCTGGTCACCGCCAGGGATGCACGCCGCCGCGCACTCGAGGCGGCCGGCCGTGACCGTCCCGACCGGTGGATCGTCATCTGCAGTGAGGAGTCGCACTCGTCCGTGCGTTCGGCTGCCGAAGTCATGGACGTGCGCGTCGTGACTGCCGAGGCGGATGCATCCGGTCGCCTGCACGGTGACGCCGTGCGCCCGCTCCTTGAAGAACACGGGGATGCCGTGTTCGCCGTCGTCGGTACGGCCGGCTCCACGAACCTTGGGCTGGTTGACGGCCTCGCCTCGATCGCGGCACTCAAGGATGAGTTCGACTTCTGGTTCCACGTCGACGGCGCCTATGGCCTTGCCGCTGCCCTTCTCCCCGAGTTGCGCGAGTGCTTCGCCGGCGTCGAAGCCGCCGACTCGGTCATCGTCGACCCGCACAAGTGGCTGTTCGCCCCGTTCGATGCCTGCGCGCTCATCTACCGTGACCCGGTCGCCGGCCGGCTCGCCCACACGCAGAAGGCCGGGTATCTCGACACCCTCGAGGGTGACGACTGGAACCCCTCCGACTTCGCTGTGCAGCTCACTCGGCGTGCCCGCGGGCTGCCGCTCTGGTATTCAATCGCAACGCACGGCGTCGGCGCTTATCGCGAGGCGATTCGCCACGGGGTGACGGTGGCTCACGCAGTTGCCGACCTCATCCGGGCACGTCCCGAACTTGAGCTCGTCACTGAGCCCGAGCTTTCGGTGGTGGCGTTCCGTCGGGTCGGCTGGGATGCCTCCGATTACGACCGCTGGTCAGCGCAGCTACTCGATGACCAATTGGCGTTTGTCACCGCATCCAGTCATCGCGGCCAGCCGATCACGCGATTTGCCGTGATCAATCCCCGCACGACGGTCGAACTCCTCAGCGAGATTCTCGACACGATGAAGTGACCGCCCCAACGAACTTGGCCCTCAGAACTCAGTGTTCTGAGGGCCAAGTTGCGTGGTCGCTAGGCTGCCGGGGTGTCGTCGCCGGAGAGCTTGTCGGCGACCGAGTCGATCTGTTCGTCGAACTTGCCGCCCGTCACCTTCTTTGCAGCGTCCGCGGCACCCTGGATGGCGTTCTGCACGCCCTCGGTGTCGCGCACTTCTTCGAACTTCTCGCCGATTTGCTGCCCGATGCCCTGGAGCTTCTCGCCGAAGCTCTCCTTGCCATCGCCGTTGAGATCAGCCATGGTCTTTCCTTTCAATGGAATGTTCATCCGTGGGTCACCCCGCGAACTTGGCGGCACCCGCCGCACTCAGCATCCAGCATCCCGGGTGATGGTCTGCTGTGATCTGAGCGAGCTACACGAACGAGAGCTTGTCGAGCTCACCGTTGTCGCGGAGCTCGAGGTAGTGCTCAGCCGCCACACCGAATGCGACCTTGACGGTCTTGAACGGACTCACGAGCCAGCCACCGTCTTCCTGCACAACCACGATGCCGACGGTATCGAGACCGAGCGCCGCGAATCCTTGCCAATCGGTGAGACAGTTGTTCAGGCCGTCAGTTGATTGAACGCAGTAGTCGTTGAGCGTCATCGAGTTGCTGTTGTTGTCAGCAATCGTGAGGCCGTCCGGGAGGATCATCGTTTCGCCGTGGTCGGTCCAGCTGCGGAAGTTGCCGTCAAGGTTGACCGTCCAGTTTCCGCCGTAGCCGGTGTAGTTGCTCTTGAGCTGGTTGTACCAGGGCAGACCGTAGAGCGAAGCGACCTGGCGCTCTGACTTTGCGAGCGTGCTCACGAGCAAGTTCGCATCCTGGTTGCCGCCCTGCGCACCCGAGATCGCGTCGAGGATGCCCTGCGCGAGCTGCATGCCCGCATCTTCAGGTGCGCTCGATGTCGCCGACTCGAGCACCTGGGTGCCGGGGAGCTGCGGGGCGTCGGGCATCATGCGCCAGAACGATTGGGTGACCAGCTGCATCCCGGTCATGATCGGGCTGATGTACCAGCCCGAGCCTTCCTTCACCGAGACGAGTTCGGGGTTGCGCGGCAGCGAGTACTTGGTTTCAAGGTCGCCCGCGCCGATATCGATGACGTACGGCAGGTCAAGGTGCACATCGCGAGGCGTGATCTCGTTGGCGTAGCCGATCGCTTCGTCGACCGAGTAGCCCTGGGTGATGCGGTTCTCGTATTCGGCGGCGCGCTCATAGTCGGCGAGCGCCTCCGCGAATGCCGCCTCATCGCCGTCGACGGTGATGACGCCTGCGGTGATCGCCACAATTTGCACATCGTCGATGACCGGTTCGACCCGGTAGTCGAGCCCCTCGGTCTTGAAGTCGATGGCGCTTCGCATCGACTCAGTTGCGTCCTTGAGCGAGGGAATGTCGGAGTCTCCCGGAGGCTGGCCAAAACCCTTGTCGCGAAGGTTCATGGCCGCATCCTGGAACATCTGCGCTTCGCTCGGTGCGATCGCCAGGAAGGTGTCGATCTCGTTGAAGTTGGCCGTTGCATTGAGGAGGTTGTTCGCCGCGGCTTCGGGCGAACCTGCGCCGCCGACCTTGCCGACGAGGGAGAGGACGCCCCAGGTGCCGAGGCCAAGCACGAGCACGACGACCGCTGCGATGATCGCAATGAGCGGGCCGCGCTTCTTCTTCGGCTTCACACCGCCTGGTTGCTGGGGTCCGGATGCACCGGGAGCGCCGTAGCCGTAGGCGCCACTCTGGTCGTACTGGCCAAACTGCTGTCCGTAGGCGCCGGGTTGCTGGGCGTAGCCCTGCTGTTGCCCGTAGCCCTGCTGCTGCCCGTAGCCCTGCTGCTGCGAGTAGCCGGATGCTTGCTCGCCGTAGGTGCCCGGGTACTGGTTTGGCTGAGCACTGGACTGGCCGTAGGCGCCCGGTTGCTGGCCATAGTTCTGCGTGCCAGGGCTCTGCTGGCCATTACCTTGCTGGCCCACAGCGTATTGGTTGTAGCCCTGCTGGCCGGAGCCTTGTTGTCCGGTGCCGAACTGGTTGTAGCCCTGTTGACCCGCGCCGTACTGGTTGTAGTTCTGCTGGCCTGCTCCATACTGGCCCGCCCCTGGCTGGCCATAGTGCTGCTGACCGTAGCCTCCGTTGTTGGGACCGCCGTTCTCGGGCAGTGGTGGCAGCTTCGGCAGATCGTTCATCGCTACAGGCCTTTCTTCGTGCGCAGTCGTCATCACCCTATCCAGATGAAAAATCAACCTCGTCAGCCCAAAGAATGCACCTTGGCCACATTCATCTCTGGCCAGGGGTGCACTCCGGAAAACACCAACGCGGGCGACACCCTTTCGGATGCCGCCCGCGTAGGCAAGCAAGTCAGTAAATGACTACTTCGAGATGCTGGTCACCGTGCCGGCGCCGACGGTGCGGCCACCCTCACGGATCGCGAAGCCGAGGCCCTCTTCCATGGCGATGGGCTGGATCAGCTCAACGGTCATGTCGACGGTGTCACCGGGCATAACCATTTCCTTGCCCTCGGGCAGGGTGATGACGCCGGTCACGTCGGTGGTACGGAAGTAGAACTGCGGACGGTAGTTCGTGTAGAACGGGTTGTGACGGCCGCCCTCTTCCTTCGAGAGGATGTAGGCAGTGCCCTCGAAGTTGGTGTGCGGCTTGACCGAACCGGGAGCAGCAACAACCTGGCCACGCTCAACGTCTTCACGCTTGAGACCGCGCAGGAGCAGACCAGCGTTCTCGCCGGCCCATGCCTCGTCGAGCTGCTTGTGGAACATCTCGATACCGGTAACGGTGGTCTTCTGGGTCGGGCGGATGCCGACGATCTCGACCTCCGAGTTGATGGCGAGGGTGCCACGCTCGGCGCGGCCGGTCACCACGGTGCCACGACCGGTGATGGTGAAGACGTCCTCGATCGGCATGAGGAACGGCTTGTCCTTGTCACGCTCCGGGTCCGGAACGCTGTCGTCGACAGCCTGCATGAGCTCGAGGATCGAGTCGACCCACTTCTCTTCGCCCTCAAGAGCCTTGAGTGCCGAGACGCGGACAACCGGAGCGTCTTCGTCGAAGCCCTGCGAAGCGAACAGCTCGCGGACCTCGAGCTCGACGAGCTCCAGGATCTCCTCGTCGTCAACCGCGTCCGACTTGTTCAGCGCAGCGAGGAGGTAGGGAACGCCGACCTGCTTCGCGAGCAGCACGTGCTCACGGGTCTGCGCCATCGGGCCGTCAGTGGCGGCGACCACGAGGATCGCGCCGTCCATCTGAGCTGCACCGGTGATCATGTTCTTGACGTAGTCAGCGTGACCCGGGGCGTCAACGTGCGCGTAGTGGCGCTTCGGGGTCTCGTACTCGATGTGCGAGATGTTGATCGTGATACCACGCTGGCGCTCTTCCGGCGCCGAGTCGATCGTGGCAAAGTCGCGCTGGACGTTGGTGTCCGACGGGTACTTGTCCGCGAGCACCTTCGAGATGGCTGCGGAAAGCGTCGTCTTGCCGTGGTCGACGTGACCGATCGTTCCGATGTTGACGTGCGGCTTGGTCCGCTCGAACTTGGCCTTGGCCACTGTGGGTCCTCCTCAGGACGGTTTCTGGGTATCGCTCCACGATAGTCGCGCGGACCGAGACTTGGAAATTTTGGGCAGATAAATATAGTACCCGGTCGGCTGACGTCAGCAATTCAGCCAGCCGACCGGATGGGGAACGAGTAGAGGTACTACTCGCCCTTGCTCTTCTGGATGATCTCGTCGGCAACAGCCTTCGGGACCTCAGCGTAGGAGTCGAACTCCATCGAGTAGACCGCACGACCCGAAGTCTTCGAGCGGAGGTCACCGATGTAGCCGAACATCTCGGAAAGCGGCACCTGAGCGCGCACAACCTTCACACCCGAGGCGTCTTCCATCGACTGGATCTGGCCACGGCGTGAGTTGAGGTCACCGATCACGTCACCCATGTACTCCTCGGGCGTACGCACCTCGACCTTCATGATCGGCTCGAGCAGCGCGGGGCTGGCCTTGGGGGCAGCTTCCTTGAATGCCATCGAACCGGCGATCTTGAACGCCATTTCCGACGAGTCAACGTCGTGGTACGCACCATCGAGCAGGGTTGCCTTGACACCCACGAGCGGGTAGCCGGCAAGAATACCGACCTGCATTGCATCCTGGATACCGTTGTCAACCGAAGGGATGTACTCGCGCGGAACGCGACCACCGGTCACGGCGTTCTCGAACTCGTAGATCTTCTCGCCCTCGACCGCGAGCGGTTCGAGCTTGATCTGGACCTTTGCGAACTGACCCGAACCACCGGTCTGCTTCTTGTGCGTGTAGTCGTACTTGTCGACAACGCGGCGGATGGTCTCGCGGTAGGCAACCTGCGGCTTACCGATGTTCGCCTCAACCTTGAACTCGCGCTTCATGCGGTCGACAAGGATGTCGAGGTGAAGCTCACCCATGCCCGAGATGGTCGTCTGACCGGTCTCGTGGTTGAGCTCGACACGGAACGTCGGGTCTTCTTCAGCAAGCTTCTGAATCGCGACGCCGAGCTTCTCCTGGTCAGCCTTCGAGTTCGGCTCGATGGCAACCGAGATCACGGGCTCGGGGAAGGTCATCGACTCGAGCACGACCGGCTGCGCGATGTCGCAGAGGGTGTCACCCGTGGTGGTGTCCTTGAGGCCGATGGCCGCGTAGATGTGGCCAGCGGTGATCTCGTCGACCGGGTTTTCCTTGTTGGCGTGCATCTGGAAGAGCTTGCCGATGCGCTCCTTCTTGCCCTTGGTCGAGTTGAGCACCTGGGTGCCCGAGTCGACGTGGCCCGAGTACACGCGGATGTAGGTGAGACGACCGTAGAACGGGTGCGACACAACCTTGAACGCGAGAGCGGCGAAGGGTGCATCCTTCGACTGCTCGCGCTCGATCTCGACCTCGGGGTCGTTGACGTCGTGCGCGGTGACCGCGGGAACGTCAAGCGGCGAGGGGAGGTAGGCAACAACAGCGTCGAGCATCGGCTGGACACCGCGGTTCTTGAACGCGGTACCGCAGATGACCGGGAAGGCCTCGCCAGCGATGGTGAGGTTACGGATCGCGCCGGTGATCTCAGCTTCGGTGAGCTCTTCGCCGCCGAGGTACTTCTCGAGCAGCTCTTCGTCGGTCTCAGCAACGGTCTCAAGGAGCTCGGCGCGGTACTCTTCCGCACGGTCCTTGAGCTCGGCCGGGATCTCTTCGATGGTGGCCTCGGTGCCCGGAGCCACGACGCCCTTGGCGTCGCCGCGCCAGGTGAGCGCCTGCATCTTGACGAGGTCGACAACGCCGATGAACTCGTTCTCGGCACCGATCGGCAGCTGGATAACCAGCGGGGTCACGCCGAGGCGCGACTTGATGGTGTCGACCGAGTAGTAGAAGTCAGCACCGAGCTTGTCCATCTTATTGATGAAGCAGACGCGGGGCACGTTGTACTTGTCAGCCTGACGCCACACGGTCTCGGACTGGGGCTCAACGCCCTCCTTGCCGTCGAAGACGGCAACCGCACCGTCGAGCACGCGGAGCGAACGCTCCACCTCCACGGTGAAGTCGACGTGACCGGGGGTGTCGATGATGTTGATCTGCGTACCGTTCCAGTAGCAGGTGGTGGCAGCCGAGGTGATCGTGATGCCGCGTTCCTGCTCCTGCGCCATCCAGTCCATCGTGGCCGCACCATCGTGCGACTCACCGATCTTGTGGTTGACACCCGTGTAGTAGAGGATGCGCTCGGTCGTCGTGGTCTTGCCAGCATCGATGTGGGCCATGATGCCGATGTTGCGGACCTTCTTGAGGTCTGTCTGCACTTCCTGTGCCACGGATGTCTCCCGTTATTGGTCTGGATGGGTGTTGCTTGGGGTGCGGTGATACGCCGCAAGCCGGCCAAGGAGATTGCTTAGCAGAGTTCCTTGACCGGCTGAAGAATTACCAGCGGTAGTGCGCGAAGGCCTTGTTCGACTCGGCCATCTTGTGCGTGTCTTCGCGGCGCTTGACCGCGGCACCGAGGCCGTTCGAGGCGTCGAGGATCTCGTTGGTGAGACGCTCGGTCATCGTCTTCTCGCGACGAGCCTTGGCGTAGCTGGTGAGCCAGCGCAGCGCGAGGGTGTTCGCACGGTGCGGCTTGACCTCAACCGGAACCTGGTAGGTCGAGCCACCGACGCGGCGGCTACGAACCTCAAGGGTGGGACGCACGTTGTCGAGCGCCTTCTTGAGGGTGGTGACTGCATCCTGGCCGGTCTTGTTGGCAACGTTCTCAAGCGCGCCGTACACGATGCGCTCGGCCTGCGACTTCTTACCGTCGAGCAGGATCTTGTTGACCAGCTGCGTCACGACCGGCGAGCTGTACACCGGGTCGACGACGACGGGGCGCTTCTGGGCGGGACCCTTACGAGGCATTACTTCTCCTTCTTCGCGCCGTAGCGGCTGCGGGCCTGCTTGCGGTTCTTGACAGCCTGGGTGTCAAGAGCGCCGCGGACAATCTTGTAGCGAACGCCCGGGAGGTCCTTCACACGACCGCCGCGAACGAGCACCATCGAGTGCTCCTGCAGGTTGTGTCCCTCACCCGGGATGTAGGCGGTAACCTCGGTGCCGTTCGAGAGCTTCACACGAGCGACCTTACGAAGGGCCGAGTTCGGCTTCTTGGGCGTGGTGGTGTACACACGGGTGCACACGCCGCGCTGCATCGGGTTGCCCTTGAGGGCAGGTGAGTTCGAACGGCTCACCTTGGGCTTGCGGCCCTTGCGGACCAACTGCTGGATGGTTGGCACTGTGGTTGTTCTCCTTGGTGTTGTATTGCTCTGCGAACGGCTGCGACTCGCAGCCTTCTCGGGTTCGTACCCTTGACCGACCGGCAATACGACATCGTTCGGTATCGCTGGCAGGTGTTGCGCGACGCGGTCGCGGATCGGATCCGCGGCGCTTGCCTAAGCGGCTCCGCAGGACAGCGGAAACCGCATGCGTTTCAGGCACGCCGAGTTTGGCGCACCAGAACATCCTAACCAGGCGCGGGGGCACGGTCAAGCGCGGGGATGCACACCGAGAGCCTCGATGCACGAAATCATGCGCACCGAGGCTCTTGGGGAGGTTGCTTAGACGGCAGCCTTGCTGGCTTCGCGTTCTTCGGTGCGACGGCGCTCGTACTCGGCGTAGTCAGCATCATTGAGGCGGGTGAGCTTGCGGCCGCGCAGGGCGATGAGGCCGCCGAGCCAGGTAATGACCTGGTTCGCGACGATGAAGGCAATGAGCGCACCCGGCAGGTGTTCGGGCGCCCGCAGCGAGGCGAGCAGCACCTCGTTTGACCAGGCACCGGTGTTGATGAGCTCCTGCACGGCGACGCCGAGGTGGTAGCCGCCAAACACGAGGAGGCTGAGCACGAGTGCCGCGAGCACGAAGCTCCACCAGCGCGCGCGGTTGGCGAGGAGGGCCCAGATGAGCAGGCCCACAAAGAAGACCGCCACGGCGACATAGAAGGGAGCGGTGCCGATGAAGGCGGTCGCAGTCGGCATAAAGACCGCACCCGGTGCGTAAATCACGCGCGCGAGCGAGAAGAGCCCGGCGTAGCCGGCGGCAAACACGAGCGTCGCGATGATCGTCATGAGCAGGCCCAGGCCCCGGTTGCTGCGCTTGTCGGGCTTGACGAGCAGGCCTTCGGTCGTGCTCATGCCGAGCGGGGCAAACACATCCGAGTCGTCGGTGCCGTCGACGGTGCGGTCGACGGTGCGGTCGACGGTGCGGTCGCTACTGCGATCTTCGGTGCGGTCAACGTCGCGAGTCGTCGTCGCGGCGGTGGTTGCCGCAACGGTGGTCGCGGCCGCTGCCGGGGCAACGTGCGCGTCATCGTGGATGCGTTCGCTCGCGGCGCGCTCTTCGGCGAGCGTCGTTGCTGACTCATCTTCGACGGCGCCAGTCTCGGCGACGCGTGCGTCTTCGCTCGCAAGCGACGCGGATGCATCCGCTTCGCTTGGCTCTGCCGACAGCGGTTCGTCGCGGTAACTCGACTCGGTGTCGAGGTCGCCATCGAGTGGAATCGTGCGGGAGCGCTCGAGCGCCTCATCGAGACGCGCGCGGTCGCTGTCTACTTCGGCGTCAGCCGCGGCATTCGATTCAGCGGCAAGCTGCGCTTCGGCCCAACGCTCGGATGCGCTGACCTCGCTCCCCTGCTCGAACTGTTCCTGCGTGGTCGGCGTTTCGTCACGCACAGTGTTGACGACGTCCGCGTTTTCGTGGTCGAAAGGGTTCTGGTCAGCACCGGCGCCCGGGCGCGGTCCGTCATCGAACGGCTGCGGAGTTGTGCGGTTCTCGTCACTCATGTCGCCCACTGTAGAAGCGAGGTGGGGCTAGCACGCGGAACCTCGCCGGGTTCACTCCAGATGCATCCATCGAAACACCACTGGGGTCGCTCCCGAAGGAACGGCCCCAGTGGTGACTTGGCTAGCTGGTTCGACTAGTCGAAGGTGATGCCGTAGTCGGCGTCAGTTCCGAATGCGTCGAAGTCAGCGAACGAGAGGTCCTGCTCGTAGTCGATGGCCTCGGTTGCCTGGTACGGGTAGCTCTCCGCACGGGCTTCCTCGGTCGGCTCGACGATCTGCTCGCCGTATTCCGGCAGACCGGTACCGGCGGTGATGAGGCGACCGATGATGACGTTCTCCTTGAGACCGAGCAGCGGGTCAACCTTCTGCTCCATCGCGGCCTGGGTGAGGACGCGAGTGGTCTCCTGGAACGATGCGGCCGACAGCCACGATTCGGTCGCGAGCGACGCCTTCGTGATACCCATCACCTCGGGACGGCCCGATGCGGGCTTGCGGCCCTCGGTGACGGCCTGACGGTTCTGGGCCTGGAAGCGCTGACGGTCAACGAGCTCACCCGGGAGCATGGTGGTGTCGCCCGAGTCGTTGATCGTGACCTTGCGGAGCATCTGGCGAACGATGACCTCGATGTGCTTGTCGTGGATCGGCACACCCTGGCTGTTGTAGACACCCTGCACGCCCTGCACGAGGTACTTCTGCACCGCAGCGGCACCGAGCACTTCGAGCACATCCTTCGGGTCGAGCGGACCCTCAACGAGCTGGGTACCCGGCTCAACGTGCTGGCCCTCTTCAACGAGGAGGTCGGCGCGCTTGGTCACCGGGTAGGTGAGCACCTCGTCGTCCTTGTTGTCGGGGGTGAGGATGATCTTGCGCTGACGCTCGGTGTCCTGAATCTCGACCGTACCGGCGACCTTCGCAAGCGGAGCCGCACCCTTCGGAGTACGCGCTTCGAAGAGTTCCTGCACACGGGGCAGACCCTGGGTGATGTCAGTCGCACCAGCGATACCACCAGTGTGGAAGGTACGCATGGTCAGCTGCGTGCCGGGCTCACCAATCGACTGGGCCGCGATGATACCGACGGCCTCGCCGAGGTCGGCAAGCTTCGAGGCAGCCATCGAACGGCCGTAGCACTTGGCGCAGACACCGACCTGCGATTCGCAGGTGAGCACCGAGCGCACCGACACATCGCGGATGCCCGCAGCCACGAACTTCTCGATGAGCACGTCACCGACCGACTCGCCAGCGGCACCGAGGACGTTGCCCTCAGCATCCTTGACATCGACGGCGAGCGTACGAGCGTAAACCGAGTTCTCGACGTTGTCGGCGAGCACGACCTCGCCCGACTCATCAGTCTGCGCGATCGGCAGCAGCAGACCCTTGCGGGTGCCACAGTCGGTTTCGCGGATGATGACATCCTGCGAGACGTCAACGAGACGACGCGTGAGGTAACCCGAGTCAGCCGTCTTGAGCGCGGTGTCAGCAAGACCCTTACGGGCACCGTGCGTCGACGAGAAGTACTCGAGCACCGTGAGGCCCTCGCGGTACGAGTGGATGATCGGGCGGGCGATCTTCTCACCCTTCGGGTTGGCGACGATACCGCGCATACCGGCGATCTGACGCACCTGCAGCCAGTTACCGTTCGCACCTGCGGTCACCATGCGGTGAATCGAGTTGCTGTCGGGGAACTGCTCGCGGGTGTCTTCAGCCACGCGGTCGGTGGCGTCTTCCCAGAGGTCGATCGTCTTCTCGCGGTATTCGCCCTGCGAGATGAGACCCATTGCGAAGTCGTCGCGGAGAGCCGCAACCTTCTTCTCGGTCTCGGCAACGATCGCGGCCTTCGTGTCGGGCACAACGACGTCGTCAATCGACAGCGAGATACCCGAACGCGTGGCCCAGTAGAAACCGGCGTCCTTGATCTGGTCGAGGGTGGCGGCCACCACATCCTTGTCGTAACGCTCGGCAAGGTAGTTGACGACGCCCGAGAGACGACCCTTGGTCATGTTGTCCTCGAGGTACGGGTAGTCCTCGGGGAGCAGCTCGTTGAACATCGCGCGGCCGAGCGTGGTCTCAAGACCGAACGGCTCACCGTCGACGAAGCCCTCGGGCTCCTGACCGGGCAGGAACGAGAGACCCTCGAGACGGATCGTCACCGGTGCGTTGAGGTGCAGCGTGCCCTCGTCGCTCGCCATGATCGCCTCGGCGATCGACGAGAAGGTACGGCCGGCGCCCACTGCATCTTCGCGGAGGAAGGTGAGGTGGTAAAGACCGGCAACCATGTCCTGCGAAGGCAGTGTCACGGGGCGACCATCCGAGGGCTTGAGGATATTGTTCGATGCGAGCATGAGGATGCGCGCCTCGGCCTGAGCCTCAACCGACAGCGGCAGGTGCACTGCCATCTGGTCACCGTCGAAGTCAGCGTTGAACGCAGCACAGGCGAGCGGGTGAAGCTGGATGGCCTTACCTTCAACGAGCTGCGGCTCGAACGCCTGAATACCGAGACGGTGCAGGGTCGGTGCGCGGTTGAGCAGCACCGGACGCTCGCGGATGACCTCTTCGAGCACGTCCCAAACCTCAGGCTTGGCACGCTCCACCGAACGCTTGGCGGCCTTGATGTTCGAGGCGTGGCCGAGGTCGATGAGGCGCTTGATGACGTAGGGCTTGAAGAGCTCGAGTGCCATCTGCTTGGGCAGACCACACTGGTGCATCTTGAGCTGGGGACCAACGATGATCACCGAACGGCCCGAGTAGTCCACGCGCTTACCGAGCAGGTTCTGGCGGAAACGACCCTGCTTACCCTTGAGCATGTCGCTGAGCGACTTCAGGGCACGGTTACCGGTGCCGGTGACGGGACGACCGCGGCGACCGTTGTCGAACAGCGCGTCAACAGCTTCCTGGAGCATGCGCTTTTCGTTGTTCACGATGATCTCGGGGGCACCGAGGTCAAGCAGGCGACGCAGGCGGTTGTTGCGGTTGATCACACGACGGTAGAGGTCGTTGAGGTCACTCGTGGCGAATCGGCCACCGTCGAGCTGCACCATCGGGCGCAGTTCCGGCGGAATCACCGGAATGACGTCGAGCACCATCGCTTCAGGCTTGTTCTCGGTCTGCAGGAAGGCGTTGACCACCTTGAGGCGCTTGATGGCGCGGATCTTCTTCTGACCCTTGCCGGTCTCGATCTGCTCGCGGAGCAGTTCCGACTCGGTTTCGAGGTCGAAGTCGCGCAGGCGACGCTGGATCGCCTCGGCACCCATGTGGGCCTCGAAGTAGTCGCCGTAGCGGTCGACGAGCTCGGCGTAGTCGGCATCGTCGGCACGCAGCTCACCCACGGTGAGGTTCTTGAAGGCGTCAAAGACGCGCTCCACCTGCGTGATGTCGGCGTCGAAGTCCTTGCGAACGCGCGCCATTTCCTTTTCGGCGGCGTCCTTGGCCTTGCGCTTCTGGTCGGCGGTGGCGTCTTCCTCTTCGAGCGCGGCAATCTCGGATTCGAGCGCGGCGAGGCGGTCGTTGATGCGAGCATCCCGCTGCTTGCCGAGGTTGTCGAGTTCGAGACGGAGTTCCTGCTCGAGGTCACCGAGGTCGTCGCGGCGACCCTCTTCGTCGATCGAAACGATCATGTAGGCGGCGAAGTAAATGACCTTTTCGAGGTCCTTCGGCGCCATGTCGAGGAGGTAGCCAAGGCGCGAAGGCACGCCCTTGAAGTACCAGATGTGGGTCACCGGGGCGGCGAGGTTGATGTGGCCCATGCGCTCACGGCGCACCGACGACTTCGTCACCTCAACACCACAGCGCTCACACACGATGCCCTTGAAGCGCACTCGCTTGTACTTACCGCAAGCACACTCCCAGTCCCGCGAGGGGCCGAAGATCTGCTCGCCGAAAAGGCCATCCTTCTCGGGCTTGAGCGTGCGGTAGTTGATCGTTTCGGGCTTCTTCACTTCGCCCTTTGACCACGCCAGAATGTCATCGGCGGTCGCGAGCCCGATGCTGAGGCTGGCGAACTTAGTTGCGTCGATCAATTCGTAATTCTCCCTAATCCAAACGCGTTCTCAGTACCGGGTTCTTAGATCTGCTCGACCGAAGCCGACTCGAACCGGGTCGAGATGTTGATGCCGAGTTCTTCGGCGGCGCGGTAGGCGTCGTCGTCGTTGTCCTCGAGGCTGAGCGTGGTGCCGTCAGTCGCGAGTACTTCGACGTTGAGGCAGAGCGAGCGCATTTCGCGCACGAGCACTCGGAAGGACTCGGGAATACCCGGCTTCTGAATGTTCTCGCCCTTGACGATCGATTCGTAGGCCTTCACGCGGCCCACGATGTCGTCGGACTTGATGGTGAGCAGCTCCTGCAGGGTGAACGCCGCGCCGTATGCCTCGAGCGCCCACACCTCCATCTCACCGAAACGCTGGCCACCGAACTGCGCCTTACCACCGAGCGGCTGCTGGGTGATCATCGAGTAGGGGCCGGTCGAACGAGCGTGGATCTTGTCGTCGACGAGGTGGTGGAGCTTGAGGATGTACATGTAACCGACGGCCACCGGGTCCGGGAACGGCTCGCCGGAGCGGCCATCGAACAGGCGGGTCTTACCGGTTGCGTCAACGAGGCGAACGCCGTCGCGGTTGGTGCGCGTCGAGTCGAGCAGACCCTGGAGCTCCTCCTGCGTGGCGCCGTCGAAGACGGGGGTGGCGACCTTGGTGCCGGGCTCAACGTGGTAGGCAGCCTCGGGCAGAGCGCGAGCCCACTCGGGCTCACCCTCGACGTCCCAACCCTGCATGGCAGCCCAGCCGAGGTGCGTTTCAAGCACCTGACCGAAGTTCATGCGCTTCGGAATACCGAGCGGGTTGAGGATGATGTCGACCGGCGTGCCGTCTTCGAGGAAGGGCATGTCCTCTTCGGGGAGGATCTTCGCGATGACACCCTTGTTGCCGTGGCGGCCCGCGAGCTTGTCGCCCTCGGTGATCTTGCGCTTCTGGGCGATGTAGACGATGACGCGCTGGTTCACGCCCGAGCCGAGCTCGTCGTCACCGGCCTCAACGTCGAACACCTTGACGCCAATGACCGTACCGGCCTGGCCGTGGGGCACCTTGAGCGAGGTGTCGCGAACTTCGCGGCTCTTCTCGTTGAAGATCGCGCGGAGTAGGCGCTCTTCAGCGCTGAGCTCGGTCTCACCCTTCGGCGTGACCTTACCGACGAGGATGTCGCCGGGCTGCACCTCAGCACCGATGCGGATGATGCCGCGCTCGTCGAGGTCCTTGAGCATTTCCTGCGAGACGTTCGGCAGGTCAGAGGTGATCTCTTCCTTACCGAGCTTCGTGTCGCGGGCGTCAACCTCGTACTCCTCGATGTGAATCGACGAGAGGACGTCGTTCTTCACCAGGTTCTGGCTGATGATGATCGCGTCTTCGAAGTTGTGGCCTTCCCACGGCATGAATGCCACGAGCAGGTTCTTGCCGAGTGCGAGCTCGCCGTTCTCGGTCGCGGGACCGTCAGCGATGACCTCGCCAACCTCGACGCGCTCGCCAGCCTTGACGATGACGCGGTGGTTGTAGCAGGTGCCGGCGTTCGAACGCTGGAACTTGCGGAGGAAGTACGACTCCGAGCCGCCCTCATCCGTCTGCACAATGACCTGGTCAGCCGAAACCGAGGTGACCACACCGGCGTTGACCGCGGTGACGACGTCACCGGCGTCAATGGCGCTGTAGCTCTCCATACCGGTACCGACGATCGGCGACGACGAGCGCAGCAGCGGCACTGCCTGGCGCTGCATGTTCGCACCCATGAGGGCACGGTTGGCGTCGTCGTGCTCGAGGAACGGGATGAGCGAGGTACCCACCGACACCATCTGGCGCGGCGAGACATCCATGTAGTCGACCTCGGCGGGCTCGACGAGCTCAACCTCGCCGCCCTTACGGCGAACGAGCACGGTGTCTTCGAGGTAGTGGCCGTCGGCGTCGATGCGGGCGTTGGCCTGCGCTACGACGAACTCGTCTTCCTCGGCTGCGGTGAGGTAGTCGATCTCATTGGTGACCACACCGTCGCGCACGCGGCGGTAGGGGGTCTCGATGAAACCGAAGGCGTTGATGCGCGCGAAGGTCGCGAGCGAGCCGATCAGACCAATGTTCGGGCCTTCAGGGGTTTCAATCGGGCACATACGGCCGTAGTGCGAGGCGTGCACGTCACGCACCTCAACACCGGCGCGCTCACGGCTCAGACCACCCGGGCCGAGCGCCGAGAGACGACGCTTGTGGGTGATACCCGCGAGCGGGTTGTTCTGGTCCATGAACTGCGACAGCTGCGAGGTGCCGAAGAACTCCTTGATCGCCGCAACGACCGGACGCACGTTGATGAGCGACTGCGGGGTGATCGAGTCGATCTCCTGCGTGGTCATGCGCTCGCGCACGACGCGCTCCATCCGGCTGAGGCCGGTGCGCACCTGCGACTGGATGAGCTCACCCACGGCGCGGATACGACGGTTACCGAAGTGGTCGATGTCGTCGATGTCGAGCGGGATGTCAACAATCTCGCCACCGTTGCGGGTGCCGGTGATCGTCTTGTCACCCTGCTGCAGCGCAACGAGGTACTTGATGGTCGCGACGACGTCTTCGACCGAGAGCACCGAGTCGCTGATGGGCGCCTCGAGACCGAGCTTGCGGTTGAGCTTGTAACGGCCCACCTTCGCGAGGTCGTAGCGCTTGGGGTTGAAGTAGAAGTTGTCGAGCAGGGCGCGAGCGGCCTCCGAGGCCACCTGCTCGCCCGGGCGCAGCTTCTTGTAGATGTCGCGGAGGGCGTCTTCCTGCGTCTGAATCTTCGGGTCGTCCTTGGCGAGCGTGTCGAGCACGGTCTCGTAGTCGGCGAACTCCATACGAATTTCTTCTTCGGTGAGGCCGATGGCGCGCAGGAAGATGGTGATCGACTGCTTACGCTTGCGGTCAACGCGAACGGCAACGAGGCCCTTCTTGTCAACCTCAAACTCGAGCCAGGCACCGCGCGAGGGGATGATGCGGGCCGAGAAGACATCGGTGTCGGAGTTCTTCTCAGGGGTCTGCTCGAAGTAGACACCAGGCGAACGGACGAGCTGCGACACGACGACGCGCTCGGTGCCGTTGATGATGAACGTGCCCTTGTCGGTCATGAGCGGGAAGTCGCCCATGAAGACCGTCTGGGTCTTGATTTCACCGGTCTCGAAGCGCATGAACTCGGCCTCGACGTAGAGGGGCGCGGCGTAGGTCTTGCTGCGCTCCTTGCACTCGTCGATCGAGTACTTGGCGGGCTCGAGGTAGGGGTTGCGGAACGTGAGCTGCATGACGCCCGCGTTGTCTTCGATCGGCGAGATCTCTTCGAAGACCTCGTCGAGGCCGGATGCGGTCGCAACGTCGGTGCGACCCTGAGCCAGCTCGTATGCGACCTGCGCCTTCCAGTCGTCGTCACCGACGAGCCAGTCGAAGGATGCGGTCTGCAGCGCCAGAAGATCGGGAACCTCAAGGGTGTCCGCAATTTCGGCAAAGGAAATCCGGTGCGCCTGGCGACCGGACTTGGGCGTGAATGCGTTGCTCGCAGCAGCCAAGGAAATTACCTCCACAGTCCCGCGCCAAAGGCGGGACGGTCTCGCGTTCGATTCGTGAGGATGGCCACGCCGTCCGGCACTGCGGTAGTCTGCTCAACACATCCTTGTTTGGACGGTGGCGAGGGACTGAAGAACCGCACTGCCAAGCCGACCGCAATATGAGGGCAAGGAGCGACGAAGCGCAAACACCCAGTGTATGCTTCCCCGCCGCGCGTGTCCAGCCCCATTCCCTGAGCGTTTTCCCGGGCGTGTCGCCCGCGCCCGCGCGCTAAGGCCCCCTCCCCGCGTGCTGAGCCCGCGTCCCCCGCGTGCTGAGCCCCCCCCTCCCCGCGTGCTGAGGCCCTCGAAGCACGACCCGCTACCGTGGCACTATGACGCATCCGTTCATCCCTCAGCTCGATGCGTTCGGCGGCATCGAATTGCACTTCGCCGAACTCAACGACTTCGAGAACAATTGCTATGTCGTGGTCGACACGGCCACGGGCGCGACGCTCATCGTTGACGCGGCCGACGCGGCCCCCTACGTGCTCGACTTGGTCGAGGTGGCGCGCGAGCGTGCCGCCGAGGCCGGCCGCCCCGAACCGCAGCCGGTGGGCATCCTCACGACCCACTCGCATCCTGATCACTGGCAAGCACTCGCCGATGTGCGCGACGCACTCGGTGTGCCGACGATCGCTGGCGCCGATGACGCTGACGACATTCCAGTGCCAACCGACCGCCGCGTCGTCGATGGCGACACGATTGAGCTCGGCTCAACGACGCTCGAACTCATTGGCCTGCGCGGTCACACCCCGGGCTCGATTGCGGTGGTGATTCGTCAACCTGATGAGGCGGCGCGCATTTTGACCGGCGACTCGCTCTTCCCCGGTGGTATCGGCAACACCTGGGATGACCAGGAGCGTTACGAGCAGCTGCTCACCGATTGCGTCGAGCGCATCTTCCGCCGATTCCCGGATGAGACGGTGTTCTACCCGGGTCATGGGCTGCCGTCGAAGATCGGCAAGGAGCGCGGCTTCTTGAACCGCTGGCGCCTATTCGGCGGCATGGATGCGGTGAACCCCGCAACCGATAAGTATCAACTGCCTTGATCGCTCGACCGACCGGTTTCTGGGTGGTCGAGCGGTGCCCTGAGGCCCTCGAAGAGTAGGAGCGCAGCGACGGAGCGAGACCGCCGCGAGAGGCGAGACCTGCGAGACGCGAGACCCTAACTAGCCGTAGTGGTAGCGACAGGCGGCGATGCGGATCTCTTCGCCGTGGATCTTGTAGATCAGCCGGTGCTCATCGGTGATGCGTCGTGACCAGTAACCAGCCAAGTCATGCTTGAGCGGTTCCGGCTTTCCGATGCCCTCATTGCCGTTCCGGGCGATATCAGTGAGGAGCAGGTTGATGCGCTTGAGCACCTGACGATCCTGGCGTTGCCACCAGAGGTAATCATCCCAGGCGTTTTCATCCCAGACGAGCAGCACGTCAGTCGGTCTCGATGAGGTTGTGGCGGTTTCCGCCGCCA
Source organism: Gulosibacter macacae (assembly GCF_003865375.1). Lineage (GTDB taxonomy): Bacteria > Actinomycetota > Actinomycetes > Actinomycetales > Microbacteriaceae > Gulosibacter > Gulosibacter macacae. The sequence goes on from NZ_RQVS01000007.1 coordinate 36,665, forward strand.
GATTCGAGCCGCTCCATGGCGTCAAGCAGTCGTCGGGCGTTCGCTGGCGACCGCATCAGGTAGGCGGTCTCGCGGAGTGACTCGTAGTCAGCGAGAGAAACGATGACTACGGGTTCGTGTCCGGCGCGAGTAATGATGACTTCTTCGCGATCGTTGGTAACGCTGTCGAGCACCTCGGCATAGCGCGCTCGCGACTCGGTGTAGCTCATGGTCTTCACGGTGGCCTCCTGTACAGAAAATTGTACAGTCGCGAACTTGCGAGGCCAATGCCTAAATGCTGTGAGCGCGCGCCTGCTTAGCTGCCCCGGTAGATGACTCGGCGAACTTCGAGGTCGTCGTCGAGTTCGATGAGGTCGGCATATCGACCTGGCTCGATGCGTCCGACCTCGGCCAGCCCGAGATAGTCGGCAGGCACCGCAGTCGCAGCCGCGAGCGCATCCGGCAGAGAAACGCCCACCGCTACCGCCGTGCGCACGGCGCGATCAAGCGTGAGCGTCGACCCGGCGATCGTCTCCGTGCCCTGCAAACGCGCGACGCCCTCGTGCACCGTCACCTCAAGGTCGCCGAGCAAATACTCGCCGTCGCCGCAGGCCGCCGCGGCCATTGCATCCGTGATCAGTGCCACCCGCCCGGGTGCCGTGCGCATCACCCAGGCGACCAACTCGGGGCGCAGATGGATGCCGTCGGCAATGATCTCGAGCGTCACGCGCGGGTCTTCCCAAAGCGCCAAGATGGGCCCCGGGCGACGGTGATGCAACGACGGCATGGCGTTAAAGAGGTGCGTTGCTCCCCGTGCGCCCCGCTCGATCGCCTCGCGCGCGGTGTCGAAATCGGCGCTCGTATGCCCGACCGCCACGACCACCCCGGCTTCGACGAAGACCGGCATCACCTCAAGCGCACCGGGCAGCTCTGGCGCGAGGGTCACCATCCTGACCGTGCCACGACCGGCCGCAAGCAGCCGCTCCACATCAGCACGCAACGGATCCCGCAGCTGCTCCGGGTCGTGGGCGCCCTTGAACGCCTGTGCGAGCCACGGCCCTTCGAGGTGGGTGCCGGCGAGCACTCCGCGCTCGACCGCATTCGCGAGCAATGACACCTGCGTCTCAAGCCGATCAATCGGCGAAGTCACGAGGCTCGCGACGAGCGAGGTCGTGCCATGGCTGCGATGCGCGGCAACGACCGTGTCGATATCGGCCGGGTCGGTCGTGTCGAACGCCGCTCCCCCGCCACCGTGGGCGTGCACATCGACATAGCCGGGCGCGAGGATGCCGTCGAGTGCGAGATCGGCCTGCCGCGGCGGCGACCCGAGGCCAACTGAGACGATGCGTTCATCCTCGATTTCAACCCAGCCCTCAGCAAGCCGCGGTGCCGCGGGCGCGTCAACGAGCATCCGTGTCGATGTGATCATGACCGCCATGCAGCGCTCCTTGCTTGAGGTGTTCAGCGGATGCTTGTGGGCCGGTCGCGCGCGCACGACCGGCCCACAAGGTGAGATTACGGCGCTGTGGGCGCTTCAACCTCGTCGGTGTCTTCACGTCCGGGCGTACGCAGGTTCCACTTGCGGATCACGAAGGTGAACAGGAAGTAGTACACAACCGCGAACCCGAGACCAATGACTGGGATGAGCCACGGATTCGTGCCGATATTCCAGTTGAGCACCAGGTCGAACAATCCCGCAGAGAACCCGAAGCCCATATGCACATCGAGCAGGTTCGTGATCGCGAGCGAGAGACCGGTGAGCACCGCGTGGATCACGTAGAGCGGCCAAGCGACGAACATGAACGCGAACTCGAGCGGCTCGGTGACACCCGTGAGGAATGCGGTGAGCGCGACCGAGAGCATGATGCCACCGACCGCCTTGCGGTGCTGGGGCTTTGCTGCGCGGTAGATCGCGAAGGCGGCAGCGGGCAGGGCGAACATCATGATCGGGAAGAAGCCCGACATGAAGGTGCCTGCGGTGGGGTCACCCTGGAGGAAGCGGGCGATGTCACCGTGGTAGACGGTGCCGTCGGCGCCGGTGAAGTCACCAATGAGGAACCACGGCGGGTTGTTGAGGATGTGGTGCAGGCCGAGCGGGATGAGCAGACGGTTCAGCGTGCCGTACACAAAACCACCGAGCACTTCGTTCTGCGCCACCCAGTTACCGACGGCGGTGAGGCCAGCGTTGAAGGCCGGGTAGACGAACGAGAGCAGCACCGACATGACGATGCCCGCGAGTGAGGTGACCATTGGTACGAAGCGACGTCCGCCGAAGAAGCCGAGGTAGTCGGGCAACTTGATGCGGTGGTAGCGCTGCCACAGCCATGCACTCACGAGACCCATGAGGATGCCGCCGAGCACGCCGTAGTTGATGAGCTGCTGCGTGTCACCTTCGGCCGCCTTGCCGAGGATGACCGGGCTCATCGCATCGCCGACGCCCTTGAATACGAGGTAACCGGTGAGCGCCGCGAGCGCGGTCGATCCGTCGGCCTTCTTGGCGAGGCCAATGGCAACACCGATAGCGAACAGGAGCGGCAGGTTAGCGAACAGCGCATTACCCGCTGCGCCGATGACATCCGCCACCGGCCCCCAGCCAAGACCGTCAGCACCGAGCAAGTCGGGCTGGCCGAGTCGCAGAAGCAGTGCTGCTGCCGGCAGGGATGCGATGGGCAGCATGAGTGAGCCGCCGAACTTTTGGATCGGCGCGAGATTGATTTTCTTCTTCTGCGTTGCGGCATCCGATGAGGTCATGGCTGCCGTCCTTTCTCTAGGGGGATGGATAGGGACAGAGATTTAGGTGGTGCCGTTGTCGGCGGTGAGTGACATGTGCACTTGGTAGCGCTCGCCGAGGTAGTACGAGCGGATGTATTCGATGGCGCGGCCGCGCGTGCTCGAGACGCGTTCAAATACGAGGAGCGGACTCATCGGCGGCACTTCGAGTAGCCGCGCGAGGTCGGCGTCGGCGGCTTCACCCCAGAGGGTCTGCTCGGCCGTGTCGATGACGGTGTCGTAGTGGGTGGCGAAGACTTCGTAGAGCGAGCGCTCACCGAGGTCAAAACTGTCGAGCTTGGGGAACGCGGCCGCCGGATAGCGCGCTTCTTCGAGGGCGAGCGGCTGCCCACTGGCGATGCGAATGCGACGCAAGTGCCACGCATCCGAGTCGGGGTCGAGCCCGAGCGCACGCCCACCTTCGTGGCCGAGCGGCTTGATCACGAGTTCGAGGATGCGTGAAGACGGCACGAGCCCGCGGCGCCGCATGTCTTGGGTGAAGGAGGCGAGGTGGAGGTTTGACTCGACGCGCGGCTCGGTGGCGAAGGTGCCTTTGCCCTGTACGCGCTTGAGCGCACCGAGAGCGACGAGTTCGTCGACGGCTTTGCGCACGGTACCGCGGGAGACGCCGAAGCGTTCCATGAGGTCGCGCTCGGAGGGGATGAGCTTGCCGGGAACGGAAATGTCAGCGATGTGATCGCGCAATTGCGCGTATTTCGGCTCTGGGCCTTCTTGCAACATTTCCGTGCCTCCCTTCGACGTCGGCGTCAGGGTTGTCCAGCTCATCTGTACTGGTCTAGACTCATCTATACCACTTGGCGAATGCGCCGACAAGTCGTCTTCGAATTTCCCCCATCCGAGTCACGTACATTGACCCGGAACTCGAGAGGAGCATTCCGATGACTAGCAAGGCAGAAAAGATCATTGCCGGACTCGGCGGAGCCGAGAACATCGCCGATATTGAGGCGTGCATCACCCGGCTACGCACCGAGGTCAACGATGCCTCGCTCGTTGACGACGCGGCGCTCAAGGCCGCTGGCGCGCACGGTGTGATGCGTGCGGGCTCGGTGGTGCAGGTGGTCGTTGGCCCCGAGGCCGACAACCTCGCCGACGACATCGACGACCTGCTGTGAGCGCGGTCATCGCACCGGTCGACGGGCGCGTCATTGCGCTTGCCGATGTAGCGGATCCGGTATTTTCCGCCGAGATGGTCGGGCCCGGGTGCGCGATCGAGCCCGCCGGCAGTGAAGAAATGGATGCGGAGCTCGACGTCGTCTCGCCGGTTTCCGGCACGCTCGTGAAGCTGCATCCGCATGCCTTTGTGATCACCACGGCGGAGGGTGTCGGCGTGCTCGTGCACCTCGGCATCGACACCGTGCAGCTCAAGGGCGAGGGATTTGAACCTCACGTGGCCGAGGGCGACGAGGTTTCGGCCGGGCAGCTCGTGACCCGGTGGACGACCTGGCCAGCGGCCCGCGAGGGATATCCGGCAACCGTGATGATTGCGGTGCTCGACCGCGAGCCCGGATCAATAGTGTCGTCGCGCGTTGGCGACGATGTCACTCAGGGCGAGGAGCTCTTCACGCTCTAGGTGGGCGCGGTGTCTCGATGCGGCCTACTCGAGACCCCGCGCCCCGCACCTACTTCCGCAGGTCGCGGGTGAGCTCGAGGTGCTGCAGCTTCGACGCAGCCTCGGCATCAATCACGAGCGTCGCATCCGGGTGGAACTGCAGAATCGAACCCGGCACCATCGCCGTCACGGGGCCCTCAACAATGCCGGCAACCGCATCCGCCTTGCCCTCACCCGTAGCAATGAGCACGACCGTGCGCGTGTCAAGAATTGTGCCGAGTCCCTGCGACATCGCCTGCTCGGGCACCTCATCAATGCTGTCAAAGAAGCGAGCATTGTCTTCGCGGGTCTGCGCAGCCAGCTTCACCGGACGCGTACGCGAAGCGAACGAAGAACCGGGCTCATTGAAGCCAATGTGTCCGTTTGAGCCGGTGCCCATAATCTGCACATCAATGCCACCGGCTTCGCGAATCGCCTGCTCATAGGCGGCACCGGCGGCGGCAAGGTCGTCGGCGAGCCCATCCGGCAGGTGCACGCGGGCGGGGTCAAGCGCGAGCGGTTCGGTAACGGTGCGGCGAATGGTTTCGGTGTACGACTGCTCGTGATCGACCGGGAAGTTCACGTACTCGTCGAGCGCGAACGCCGACGCCTGCGAGAGATCGAGCTGTTCGCTGCGCACAATGTCGACGAGCGCCTCGTAGGTGGTGAGCGGCGACGAACCGGTCGCAACGCCAAGCACCACGCCCGGACCAACGCGGCGGATCACCTTCGCGACTTCTTCGGCAGCGACTCGCCCTGCCTCTTCGGGGGTGTCAACGATGATGACCTGCATGCGGTGTGTGCTCCTGAATTCTGTTGGCTCCGCATCCGCGAAGCTCATGTCTCCAGGCTAGCGACCGGCGGATGCGCGCCCGCCGAATGTTCGCGGCCCCAAACCCGGAAACGGCTCAGGGCCAGCAACCGAAGTTGCTGGCCCTGAGCTGGTTCAGCGGATGCTGACTACGGGTTGACGGGGTCGCCGCCGGGGATTTCGCCCTCTTCGGCCTTGCCCGAAAGCACCTTGGCCTCGATCGCGGCGCCGGTCTCAGCGTCAACGTTCTTCCAGTACTGGAAGGCGTTCGAGAGCACGGGCTCGCGCACGGTGGCGAGTGCGCCGGCAACGGTCTCGACGAAGTCGGCACGCTGCTGGTCGTTCCACACCTCGCGCACGAGGGTGCCGGCCTGACCAAAGTCGTCGTCCTCAGCGTGCAGGGCGTAGGCGCTGCGCACGAGCTCGCCGTCGGCCTCCCACGAGTTCTCGACTGCGCCGGTCTCGTCGGAGTAGGGGCGACCGAACGAGTTCGGCGCGTAGACCGGGGCGTTGCCCGAGTGGTCGAACCGCATGTTGCCGTCGAAGGTGTAGCTGTTCGTCTTGTTGATCGGCTGGTTCACCGGCAGCTGCGCGAAGTTCGTACCGATGCGGGCACGGTGCGCGTCGGCGTAGCCGAACATACGACCCATGAGCATCTTGTCGGGCGAGATGCCGGTGCCGGGCACGTAGTTCGACGGTGCGAAGGCGGCCTGCTCGATCTGTGCGAAGAAGTTCACGGGGTTCTCGTTAAGGGTGAAGCGACCAACCGGGATGAGCGGGTAGTCAGCGTGCGGCCACACCTTGGTGAGGTCGAACGGGTTGAAGCGGTAATCCTTCGCCTCGGCGTAGGGCATCACCTGAACGCTGACCTTCCACGACGGGTAGTTACCCTCTTCGATGGCGTTGAACAGGTCGCGGCGGTGGTGCTCGGCGTCTTCACCGGCGAGGCGGGTGGCTTCGTCGTTCGAGATGTTCTCGACGCCCTGCTCCGAGTGGAAGTGGTACTTCACCCAGAAGCGCTCGCCCTCGGCGTTCATCCACGCGTAGGTGTGCGAGGAGTAGCCGTTCATGGTGCGCCACGAGCGGGGCAGACCGCGATCACCCATGAGGTAGGTCACCTGGTGGGCCGACTCGGGGTTGAGGGTCCAGAAGTCCCACTGCATGGTGTTGTCGCGCAGGCCCGAGTCGGGCAGACGCTTCTGCGAGCGGATGAAGTGCGGGAACTTCATCGGGTCGCGGAGGAAGAACACCGGGGTGTTGTTACCGACGATGTCGAGGTTGCCCTCTTCGGTGTAGAAGCGCAGTGCGAAGCCGCGAACGTCGCGCCAGGTGTCGGGCGAGCCCTGCTCACCGGCAACGGTCGAGAAGCGGAGCAGCACGCGGGCCTTCTTGCCCGGCTGGAAGACGTCGGCGCGGGTGTACTTGGTGACGTCCTCAGTGACTTCGAACTCACCGAAGGCGCCCGAGCCCTTGGCGTGCGGGTTACGCTCCGGCACGCGCTCGCGGTTGAACGCGCTCAGGGTCTCGACGAGCTGCACATCGTGCAGGGCGATCGGGCCGTTCGAGCCGATGGTGAGCGAGTTGCGGTCACTCTCGGCGTTGGCGCCGTTCTGACGGGTCGACGGCAGTGTCGGGTCGATGTTGGATTCAAACGTCGTCACGTGATGCTCCTTAGTTCTCGGGATGGGGATTGGTGGTCGGGTTGGTCGAGTTGTCTGCGGCCATGCGCTGCGCCGATTGACACTTGCTGCAGAGGCCGAGGTAGGTGACGTCGGCGGTGTGCACGACAAAGCCGGCGTCGTCGGCGGGAGTGAGACAGGGCGCGGCACCAACGGCACAGTCGACGTCGGCGATTGCACCGCATCCTTCACACACGAGGTGGTGGTGATTGTCGGCAGTGCGCGTCTCATAGCGGGCGGCTGAGCCAGGCGGCTCGATGCGGCGCACGAGTCCGTGGACGACAAAGTCGTTGAGGCTGATGTAGACCGACTGCTTCGTGAGGTGATCGACCGCGCCTGCGGCCGCCGCGTGCAATTCATCAACGAGCGCGTGCGGATGCGCATCGAGCGCTTCCAGCAGGGCTACCCGGCGCGGCGTGACCCGCAGCCCGACCGCGCGCAGGCGCTCGGGCCAGGCGCTCTCGACGCCGACGGGTTCAGCAAGCATGGTCATCACATCCAACCCTAGCGGTTCTTTTGAATCAATCAAAAGAACACTCAGCAAGTTTTCAGCACCCGGTCAGCTACTCGCCCGGATGCGAGGATGGTGCGATGGCCCGTCGCAGAACCACCGCATCCGACCCCGAGCTCACCACCACGCTCGCCTCGGGACGCCGCGCGCACTTCATGCGCGAAGGCAATGGCTGGGTGCTCGTGGTCGACGGCACCCCTCAATCTGAGGTGAATCTGCTCGAACCGACCGAGCTGTCGTTCGGCTACATCAGGCATATGGGCCACGTGCTCGATCTCGCCTTCACGCCGAGGCAACCGCTCACCGCAGTGCACCTCGGCGCGGGCGCGATGACCATCCCTCGCTATCTCGACGCCACCCGACCCGGCTCACGCCAGCAGGTCATCGAGCTCGAGCGTGACCTCATCGATTTCGTGCGCAAAGTCGCGCCGCTCCCCACGCACGCGGCGATTCGCGTGCGCTATGGCGACGCGCGTGAGCAGCTCGAGCGACTACCCGGCGGCCTGCAGGGGGCGGTGGATGCGGTGGTCGTCGATGTGTTCGCCGGCGCGCAAACCCCGCCACAGGTGACGAGCCTCGAGTTTTTCGGGCACGTCGCGAAGTTGCTCGCACCCGGGGGTGTGGCGCTCGCAAATGTGGCCGATGGCCACACGCTCTCGTTCGCGCGCCGCGAGGTGGCGACGATGCGGCAGGCAATTGGGCCGGTCACGCTCATTTCCGACCCAGCCGTCTTTAAAGGCCGACGCTTCGGCAATATCGTCGTGGCCGCATCCGCCTCGCCGCTCGAGTTGCCGGGACTGTCGCGCCTTGCCGCCGCAGGCTTCCCCGCCGCCTCGGTGATGGATGATGCGCCGGCGCGCGAGTGGCTACGCGGTGCTGAGCCGTTCGCCGACTCGGATGCACAGTCCTCGCCGCTCCCCGGCCGCGGCACCTTCCAGGTGCGTCGCGACTGACGCCCGATGGAAGCGCGGCACGCGGAGCAACCTCGGCCTCATCCTCGGAGCGCCGCGTTACCCTCGAAGGCGTGTCTGACTCCCCGATCATCCTTGGCTACGACCCGGAGACGCTCCGTGAGCGCATCGACCCGGATGCCGCTGCCGCGCGTTACGGAGAGATCGAGCGGTTCCGCTCGCTGACGGCGCTGAACGAGCGTGTGGCACTGCTGCGCCTGCTTGGTCGCTACGACGAGGCGTACGACTGCGCGCAGGCGGCCTGCCGTCAATCGCGATTCACCGGCTCGCGCGAAGACTCACTCGCGGCACGCGTGCGTCGCGCGCAGGTCGAGCAGTACCGCGGAAATCTCGACATCGCCCTGCAAGAGCTCACGAATTGCGTTGACGAGGCCGTCGCGCATGAGTGGGGCGAATTGGCCGGGTTTGCGCTGCAGCACCGCGGCAAGGTGCTCTTTGACCTCGAACGCTACGAGGATGCACTCGCTGATTTCGAGCGCGCACTCAAGTACCGCGAGGCTGAGGGCATCCCGGCTGATCAGACGAACTCGACGCGCTTTGCCATTAAGGTCGTGCGGGCACGCATTGAGGGCGCGGCGCAACCGGATGAGCACGAAGAGCCGATCACGTCGATCGACGCGTAGGTAGTTGGCGCCTGCCTTCGCGAATGTCGGAGGCTTGGGGCATGATCGTCGCGACTCGATCGGAGGGCAAACGTGGCCGAATTTCGTGACGGCAGTGTCGAGAGCCGCAATGCAGTCGATCGACTGGCCGAGCTACGCAACCTCGGGGATTTTCTCGTGCGCCAATACTTGGGGCCGAGCTGGCATTTTGATTTCGACCACGGCAAATCGCGCGCGGGAATGTGCAATTACCGCAAGCGCCGCATCAGCCTGTCGCGGCACCTCGCCACGCGCAATAGCGATGAGTTCAATCGACAGACGCTCCTCCACGAGATTGCGCACGGACTTGCCGGTCACGGTGCGGGGCACGGCCCCGAGTGGCTACGCCTGGCCCGCGAGATTGGCTACACCGGCGATCGGACGCATTCGGGCCAGGTGGCCCGCGAATATGCTCGCTGGCTCGGCGTCTGCCCGCAGGGTCACGAGGTGCTGCGCTTTCGGCGACCAAAGAACATGGGCAAGCTCTCGTGCGCACAGTGTGCGCCCCGGTTTGACCGTCGCTATTTGATCTCCTGGCGTGAACGTAGCGCGGCCGAGCTTGCAGCCGATCGCGTCGCCTGAACTGAACAGCACCGAGCCGAGGGAGCGCTAGCCTGATGCCCATGCTTCATGATGCAGTGAAATACGACTTCGGCTCCGACAACTATGCGGGAGCGCATCCTGCGGTGCTCGAGGCGATGGTCGCAGCAAACGGCGGTCACGTCGGTAGCTACGGCGACGACCCCTACACGGCGCGCCTGCAGGAGGTCATGAAGGGCCACTTCGGTGCTGATGCCCGCGCCTTCCCGGTCTTCAATGGCACCGGCGCGAATGTGATTGCGTTGCAGTCGATGCTGCCGCGCTGGGGTGCCGTGGTGGCACCGGCATCGGCGCACATCAACACTGATGAGAACGCGGCGCCCGAGCGCATCGCCGGCATCAAGATTGTGCCGCGCCCGAGCACCGATGGCCGCCTCGACCCCGGCACCATCCCATCGACGCGCGTCGATGAAGACGATGTGCACTCGGTGCATCCGCTCGCCGTGTCGTTCTCGAACACGACCGAGCTTGGCTCGGTGCACTCCGTCGCGCAGGTGCGCGAGATTGTCACGAAAGCGAAGGATGCGGGCCTGCTCGTCCACTGCGACGGCTCGCGCCTCGCGAATGCTGCGGTGGCCGCGGGTGTTTCGCTCGGCGAGATCACCGAGGGTGTCGACGTGATCTCGCTCGGCGCCACGAAGCTCGGCGCCGTCGCGGTCGAGGCGGTCGTGGTGCGTAATCCCGAGGCGGTCGTCGGTCTTGAGATGCTGCGAAAGATCGACCTGCAGCTCGCCTCGAAGCAGCGGTTCTTGTCGGCGCAGCTACTCGCCCTCTACGAGGGTGAGGTCTGGCGCGAGAACGCGAGCAACGCGAACGCCCAGGCCGCGCGACTCGGCGAGGCTGTCGCCGCACTTGAGGGATGCTCGGTGCTCTACCCCGTCGAGGCAAACGCCGTGTTCGCGGTATTGCCCGAGGGTGTGGCCGATGCCGTGCGCGAGCGCGGCTGGCACTTCTACGATTGGGGGCCGGCGGGCATCCCTGGCGCGGTGCGCATGATGACCGCTTGGGACACCCCGACCGAGGCCGTTGAGGCGTTCGTTCGCGACATCAAGGACTGTGTCGCCGCCGCGCGATAGGATCACCAAAACCCCACCACCGGGCGCTGTTGCCTCGGTTGGCCGCACTCGATCTCGCAGCGAAGGGCAGCTCGTGACGACGACAATTCCCCACATCACCGAACGTGAAATCCGTCAGCACGTGACCTACCACCAGGCCATGGAGGTGCTGCGCGAGGCGATTCTGCACGACGTCGACCCAGCGAACGACTTCCCCCGCGAAATCCTCGAGCTCGCTGATCACAAGCAGTTGCTGTTCATGCCGTCGCAGTCGAAGCGCTGGGTGGGGTCGAAGCTCATCTCGGTGAACCCGGGGAACTACCGTCGCAACCTTGACCGCATCCAGGGTCTCTACCTGCTCATGGATGCCGAAACGACGACGCCGCGCGCACTCATCGACGGCGCCGAGCTCACCGAGCTGCGCACGGCCGCGATGTCGATGGTGATCGCCGACCAGATTCTGCCTCGCGATGCTCGCAAGGTCGTGCTCTATGGCTACGGCGCGCAGGCCCGCGCGCATCTGCTCGGGCTCAAGGCGATTCGTCCCTCGCTTGAGCAGGTTGTGGTCACCGGCCGCAACCAGGTCAAAGCCGAGATGTTCGCCGCGAACGCCGCCGAACACGGGTGGGATGCCCGCATCGGTGCGGCCATGGACCCGCAGGTCGCGATTCCCGAGGCCTCGGTCGTCGTGACCGCGACCGGTGCCGGCAAGCCACTCTTTGATGGATCGGCAGTGCGCCCGGGCACGCTCGTGATCGCGATTGGCTCGCACAACAACGACCGCCGCGAACTCGACGCCGACCTCATGGGCCGCTCGCACGTCATCGTCGAAGACAAGGCGACGGCGCTGCGCGAGGCTGGCGATGTCGCGATTGCCGTGGCCGAAGGCAAGCTCGATCCTGAGTCGCTCACTGATCTGCAGGACTTCGTGCGCGGCGTCTCGCTGCCGCGCGACCGTCCCTATGTCTACAAGTCGGTTGGCATGTCGTGGCAAGATCTCGTCGTCGCCGGCGAGATCTACGAACGCGTGCCCACCGGCCGCCGCTAAGCGGTTCAGGGCTCGGCTGCGCCGGTGGCAATTCGCTATTGGCTCGTCGTTCAGCCACTCGACCGGGCGCGCGAGCTCGTCGAACTCGGATGCATCCAGGTGCCGTGGGGTGCGCGCGAGCCGCTCGAACGGATGCGCGCGGCTGACGGCGTTGTGCTCTATTCGCCGCGCGAGTCGAACCCCGATGGTGAGCCGTTGCGTGCGGTGGTGCAGGCGGGACGCATCCAGACCGAAGAGCCGGTGCAATCGGGCGGCTATGCGCGCTCGCCGTGGCGGCACGAAGTGGAGTGGCTACCCGAGGCTCGGGTGGCGCCGATTCGGCCGTTGCGCGACCTGCTCGATCTCACGCGCGATGACCGGTATTGGGGTGAGCGGTTGCGCGATGGCTGGGTGGAGTTGAGTCGGCGCGACTTCGAGATCTTTGAGGATGCGGTGCGTCGGCCCTCCCCCGACCCGAGCGGGTTCATGTTGCGCACGCTCCGCGAGACAGGGTATCCGGGCATCATGCCCGATGAGCCTCGCGATGACGGTCCGCGGCTCATTCGGTGAGCCGCTGCGCCGCTAAGCCACTGAGTCGTGCGCCAAGTGGAACCCGCGCTGTGCCAACTGGAACTGGAAATGTGCCAAGCAGAACCGACCCCGTGCCTGATCCGCAAGAAATCCCTGGTCGCATGCCCGCACTGCCAGGCGTTTCCGGCGATTCGGGTTCCACTTGGTACGCGCCGGGTTCCACTTGGCACGCGCGCGACTCGCCTCATCACTCGCTAGGGCTCGTGCTTGATGCTGTAGTTCCACGCGGCTGGCCGCTCTCCGCTCGAACGCTCCGGTTGCAGGCGCTGCTGCGATCCCTCGCCGCCTTCCCTACCGCCATAGGGTCGCCCGTGGTCTGACGACTCGTCGCGCTCGAACACGAGCTGATGCCCGTGCTCGCCGAGTCGCACTTGGTACGCGGTGCGCAGGATGCGGCCCTCGGCCCCATCCTCGAATACTGCGTTGGTACCGCCGCTCGTCTCAGCGGGGCCGTAGAGCACGAGGATGTACTCATCATCATTCGTGTGCCGAATCTCGGCGTGAGTCGGCTCAAGGCAGTCGAGCCTGATCGACGAATCAGGCGCGGATCCGATCGTTGTGAGCGCAGTGAAGAGCGGGAACTCGGCGCCTCGGTTGACGCCTTGCGTGCCAGCGGCGATCGAGACGAGCCGCGGGCATCCGGAACCGTAGTTGCCGTGGGTGGTGGTGACCGGCTCGGTGACCGGGCGCGGCCCAAGACACGTATCGCCGGTGGCATCGACCGTGATCAGGCCGGCTGGGTTGACGACGAAATCGTCGGGGGCGTGCAGGGGTTGGGAAGACATCATCGACCTCCTCAGGTTGCTGATGAGCATCCCCCGGTCCGCTGAGTTTTCCGCGCGTTCTGTGAGGGTGTTCGGAGGCAACACACCGGTTTGGCTGGCGCGTTACCGGAGTCTCGAGTTGGTGACTATTTACTCTCGCGGCGCCGCGTCAGCGAACGAGCTAGATGTTTCGGTCGCGAGCCACGCTTACCAGCGGCCTAGTTGCCCAATCGCCGCGCGCAGGATCTTGCCGCGGCCGCCCTCGAGTTCTTCAAGGAGGTCGGGGTCTTTGGCTTCGTCGGTCGTGACCCAGGTGACTTCGAGTGCATCCTGACGCGGCTGGCATTCGCCGGTCACCGGCACGATGAACACGAGCGCGACGGCGTGCTGTCGCTCGTCGTAGAGGTCGGTGATCGGCAGCGGCGAGTACTCGGCGATCGTGAATGGCACGAGCGATGCGGGGAGCTGCGGGAAGGCCATCGTGCCGAGGTCCTTCTCGAGGTGGCGCATGAGCGCGGTGCGCACGGCCTCGCCGTAGTGCACGCGGCCCGACACGAAGGTGCGGGCAATCATGCCCTCGTCGTTGGCGCGCAGGAGCAGGCCAATGTGCTCGACGCGGCCCGCCCCGTCGACTCGCACCGGGATCGCTTCGACGTAGAGGATCGGGGTGCGGCGCCGAATCAGGCTCAAATCGTCATCGCTGAGCCAGCCGCCGCCAGATTCCGGGTCAGGTGTGCGCACGTCCATGTGCCGATTCTGCCCCATGTGGCTGGCTGGTGCTCTCGGTGTTCGCGGCCGGTGAAGATTCTTGTCACCTCTGCGCGCTCTCGAGGTGTAGTTACCTTGCGCGGCCGCATGCGTGACGAAATGTTCACGGAGCGCCCGGCAAGATAGGGGCATGATCCTCGCCAATGAGAACCTCGATGCCCCGCTTGTTGTGTTGTTGCACGGATACGGTGCTGATGAGCGTGATCTTGCCGGGCTCATCCCGTATTTGCCGCAGGAGTTTCGGTACGCATCGTTGCGTGCGCCCGAGCCCGTGCCGGGGATGGGTGGGTTCCAGTGGTTCCCGTTGCGCATCGTGCCCTCACCCTCGGGTGGTGAGGTTGACTCAAGCGATGAGGCGGCGCGTGTGGTTGACGCTGGCGCGACGCGTGCGGCCGAGGGCGTGTGGCAGGCGATCGATGGGCTTGAGGCGTCGAAGGTCGCGTTCGTTGGGTTCTCGCAGGGGGCGATTACCGGGATGCAGGCTTGGCGTCTGCGCCCGGCCGGGTTTGCCTGCGGAGTGCTGTTGTCGGGCTACGTCGCGCAGGGGCCCATGCCCTTGGATGCGGAACTCGCCGAACTGCGGCCGCCAGTGTTCTGGGGTCGCGGGCTGCTCGACGCGGTGATTCCGGCGCGGGCGATCGAGGCGACGGGGCCCTGGCTTGAGCAGCACACGGAGCACGTGGAATTTGTGGAGCCGCAAGCTGGACACGAGCTGACGTTGGCCGAGTTGCAGGCGGTGGGCGAGTTCTTGCGCGAGCACCTGGCGTAGAGGCGCGTTCCCAGCAAGCGTCGTTCCTCGGTGGGGCATCGCTCGTCGATGCGGCGTCGCTCGCCGATGCGGCGTCGCTCGTCGGTGCGGCGTCGCTCGTCGGTGCGGCGTTGCGCTAATACGCGCCTTCCCCGCAAATACGCACGCTCCCGACATCCGCATCCCACTGATACGCGCGCTTCCGACTAATACGTGCGCTGCAGCGCGCGGTTTAGGCGGAAGCGCGCGTATTAGTAAACGTGGGTGCTGCGGCGGGGCACGGCGGGATGCGGCGAAATACGGCGGGGCGCGGCGAGACCGTCTGGCTCCCGAATGCGGATCCGCTAATCCGCGCGTCGCTGCCTAATCCGCGCGCTGCAACGCGCGGTTTAGGCGGAAGCGCGCGGATTAGTGGCCGAGGGTAGGCGGGCTGAGCGGCGTGGGCGTCAGGCCAGACGCGCAGCCGCTGCGTCGGCGGTACGCAGCCGGTGCGACGGCGGTGCGTCGGCGGTGTCGGGGGCATGTGGTTGGCTTGCGCCTATGACGGATGCGGTGAGCCACGACTCCGCGAGCGCCGCCGAGTTCCCCCAGTTCGGCGAGGCGACGCGCGAGTGGTTTCTTGGCGCATTCGCGGCGCCCACTCGGGTGCAGCGCGAGGCTTGGATGTCGATTGCCGACGGCAAGCACACGCTCGTGGTTGCGCCGACCGGATCCGGTAAGACGCTTGCGGCGTTCTTGTGGGCGATCGACCGGCTCATTCAAGAGCGGGCGGATGCGCAGCCAACGCTGACGGGGTTGGGTGAGGGCGCTTCGAGTGCCTCAGCGCACGGAAATGCAGCCACAGCGCACGGAAATGCAGCCACAGCGCACGGCGGCTCGGCGCGCGAGCCGGGCACGCGCATCCTCTACATTTCGCCGCTCAAGGCGCTCGGTGTTGACGTCGAACGCAACCTCCACGCACCACTCGTCGGCATCCGGCAAACGGCCCTGCGCCTCGGGCTCGACACCCCGAAGATCACCGTCGGCGTGCGCTCGGGCGACACGCCTCCGGCCGAGCGACGCCGCCAGCAAGCATCCCCACCCGATGTGCTCATCACCACCCCCGAATCGCTCTACCTGCTCCTCACCTCGTCGGCGCGCAAGACTCTGCGCAACGTCGAAACGGTCATCATCGACGAGGTGCACGCGGTCGCCGGCACGAAGCGCGGCGCGCACCTGGCCCTCTCACTCGAACGCCTCGACGCCCTCCTCCCCAAACCAGCCCAGCGCATCGGGCTCTCGGCCACCGTGCGTCCTCTCGAGGTCGTCGCGAAGTTCCTCGGCGGGCAAGCTCCCGTGCAGATCGTCGCGCCACCGAGCGAAAAGGCCTTCGACCTCAAGCTTGTCGTGCCTGTCGAAGATCTCAACGACATCGGTATCGCTACACCTCAGCAAGACGACGACATTGTCTTTGGGGATGCATCCCAATCGGTGTCCGAGAACCGCGCCGGTTCGGTCTGGCCGCACCTTGAGGCGGAGATCGTCGATCGGGTGCTCGCGCACCGATCCACCATCGTGTTCGTCAATTCGCGCGGGCTCGCCGAGCGGCTGACCGCCCGGCTTAACGAGCTTTACGAAGGACGGCTCCTCGACGCGCAAGCTTCCAACGATGAGGAGCAGCGCGACGAGTCGGGGATGCCCGCCTCAGCAGCCTCGGCATCCGCAGCCGAGTCGAAATCGGGCATCACGCCACGTCTGGTCAACGCGCAACTCCTCGCGGGATCCGGCGGCTTCGACGGCGCCGCGCCCGAACTTGCCCGCGCCCACCACGGATCGGTCTCGAAAGAAACCCGTGCCGAGGTCGAAGAAGCGCTCAAAGCTGGGCGTCTGCGTTGCGTCGTGGCGACCTCGAGCCTCGAACTCGGCATCGACATGGGCGATGTCGACCTCGTGATCCAGGTCGAGTCGCCGCAGTCAGTCGCGAGCGGCCTGCAGCGACTCGGCCGCGCCGGCCACCAGGTCGGCGAAACCAGCCAAGGTGTGCTGTTGCCGAAGCATCGCGCCGATGTGCTCCACTCTTCGGTTGTCGCCGCCCGAATGCTCGCGGGCTCAATCGAAGCGATCGCCCCCATCGACAACCCCCTCGACGTGCTCGCCCAGCAGACCATCGCTGCCGCCGCCCTCGACCGCTGGCAGGCCGTGGAATGGCTCGCTCTCGTGCACCGCAGCGCCCCCTTCGCCACCCTCTCGCGAGCCCTGCTCGATAGCGTGTTCGACCTCCTCGCCGGCAAGTATCCGAGTGACGAGTTCGCGCATCTGCGCCCCCGCATCCTCTGGGATCGTGAGGCCGACACCTTCGAAGGTCGCCCCGGCGCGCAGCGGCTCGCCGTCACGAGCGGCGGCACCATCCCCGACCGCGGCATGTTCGGCGTCTTCATGCTCACCGGCACCGAAGACGGCCCCGAGGCGAGCGACGACAGCACCGCATCCGCCGGACAGCAGCGCGTCGTCGGCATGCGCGTGGGCGAACTTGACGAAGAGATGGTCTACGAATCGCGCGTCGGCGATGTCATCGCACTCGGTTCGACCTCGTGGCGCATCCGCGAAATCGGAGCAGACCGAGTGCGCGTCGCCCCCGCCTTCGGCGAACCCGGCCGCCTCCCGTTCTGGCGCGGCGATGCGATCGGCCGCCCTGCCGAACTTGGCGAGGCCATCGGCGCCACCACCCGCGAAATTGCCACGACGCAGGCGCTCCCGGCAGAACTTGCCACCATCCTCGACGCAAACGCCGCAAACAACCTCCTCGCCTACATCAGCGAGCAGCGCGAGACCACCGGGCATGTGCCGAGCGACCGCACCCTCGTCGTCGAACGCACTCGGGATGAACTCGGCGATTGGCGGGTCATCTTGCACTCGCCCTACGGTCGCCGCGTACACGCGCCGTGGGCGCTGCTCGTCACTTCGCGGGTGCGCGAACGTTTCGGCCTTGAGGCTTCGGCGATCGCGAACGACGACGGCATCATCGTGCGGGTGCCCGATGTGGATGCTGATCCGCCGGGGGCCGAGCTCTTTGCCTTCGAACGGGATGAGGTCGAGTCGACGGTCACGCGCGAGGTAGGCTCCTCGGCGCTCTTCGCGGCGCGGTTCCGCGAGAACGCGGCGCGGGCGCTGATTCTGCCGAAGCTGCATCCGGGTAAGCGCTCGCCGCTGTGGCAGCAGCGACTGCGCGCGGCGCAATTGCTCGAGGTCGCGCGACGCTACCCCGACTTCCCGATGATTCTCGAGACCGTGCGCGAAGTGCTCCACGATGTCTACGATCTGGATGCGTTTGGCGAGCTGTTGCGCCGCATCGAGACGCGCGAGGTCGTACTCGTTGAGGTGATCACCGAGGCGCCGTCGCCGTTCGCGCGGTCGCTGCTGTTCGGCTATGTCGGCGAGTTCATGTACGAGGGCGACCAGCCACTCGCTGAGCGGCGGGCCGCGGCGCTCGCGCTCGATCCGAACCTGCTTGCCGACCTGCTCGGCGCTACCTCGCTACGCGAGTTGCTTGACCTTGAGGCGATTGCTCAGGTCGAAGCTGAGTTGCAGAAGCTGGCACCCGGGTTTCAGGCGCGCGACCTGGAGGGCGTGGCTGACCTCCTGCGCTTGCTTGGCCCGCTGTCGGTGGCCGAGATTGCCGCGCGGCTCGAGGCCGAGGATGCGGAGGCCGTAGATCCCGACGCCGAGACGATCGCCACCGAACTCGTCGCGCAGAAGCGAGCCCTGCGCATCCGGGTCGCTGGCGAGGAGCGCATTGCGGCAATCGAAGACGCCTCGCGCCTGCGCGATGCGCTCGGCGTGCCGCTGCCGATCGGCGTGCCGAACGCGTTCATCGATCCGGTTGCTGATCCGCTCGGCGACCTCATCGGCCGCTTCGCGCGCACGCACGCGCCATTCACCGTCGAGCAGCTCGCCGCTCGCTTCGCGCTTGGCCAGGCCGTCGTCACCGATGTGCTGCGCCGCCTCGAGCTCGCCAACCGCGTCGTGCATGGCGAGTTCACCCCGGGACGCAGCGGCGAAGAGTGGGTCGACGATCGGGTGCTGCGCCGCATCCGCGCCCGCACGCTCGCGAAGCTGCGGCATGAGGTCGAGCCGGTCTCGCAACTCGCCTACGCGCGCTTCCTCCCCGAGTGGCAACATCTCGACGGCAGCCTGCACGGACTCGACGGGCTCGTCACTGCGATCGACCAATTGCAGGGTGTGCCGATTCCCGCATCCGCCTGGGAATCGCTCGTCTTACCGGCCCGCGTGCGCGACTACTCCCCCGCACTCCTCGACGAATTACTCGCCGCGGGTGAGGTGCGCTGGCATGGGCACGGCGCGATCGGCGGCGCCGACGGCTGGCTCAGTCTGCATCTTGCCGATACCGCTCCACTCACCCTGCCTGCGGCGCTCGAGGATGCGGCGACGCTCTCGCCGCTTGCGACGCGCCTGCTCGAAGTGCTCCGCCGCGGCGGGGCAATGTTCGTGCCCGATCTCGCGCGCGAACTCACCGTCACCGCGGCCTTCGCCGCCTCGGCACACGGCGAAACCGAAGCGGCCACACCAAGCCCCGAGCCATCACTCGACGCGATCGCCGACGCCCTCTGGGAACTTGCCTGGGCGGGGTTCGCGACGACCGATTCACTCGTGCCGATGCGGTCGCTCTTGTCGGGTCCGGCCGGAGGTAACTCTTCCTCGGCTCACCGCGCCGCGCGGCGTCCCGCGCGCGGGCGCCTCTACCGCGGCAAGTTTGGCGGCGAACGGCTCGGCCTGCAGGTGCCGCCGCGGGCCACTGGTCGCTGGTCGGCAACTCATCCGGGCACCGCCGACCCGACGACTCGCGCGCAGGCGCTTGGCGAGCTCTTTCTCGATCGCTACGGGGTGGTCACCCGCGGCACCGTGGATGCGGCGGGCACCGACGGCGGGTTCGCGCACATCTACCGTCTGCTCGCGAAGTTCGAAGAGGCCGGTCAAGCGCGCCGCGGCTACTTCATCGAGCAGCTCGGAGCCGCGCAGTTCTCCACGGCCGGAGCGGTCGACCGGCTACGGCAGGCCGATGATGAGCGGTTCCGCGACGATCCGCCGAGGCTCGCGCGCACCCTCGCGGCAACTGACCCCGCGAACGCCTATGGTGCAGCGTTGCCGTGGCCCGAGCACTCTTCGACCCACCGCCCCGGCCGCAAAGCCGGTGGCCTTGTCACCCTCGTCGACGGCGCGCTCGTGCTCTATGTCGAGCGCGGCGGCAAGACGATGCTCGTGTTCGGCGACGACGAGCAGGTGCAACGCATCGCCGCCCGTTCGCTTGCCGAAACGGTGCGCGCCGCCCGCATCCCGAATCTCGTCGTCGAGAAGGTCAACGGCGACTATGTGCTCGGCACGCCAATCGCGACCTGGATGCAAGAAGCTGGCTTCTCGGCAACGCCCCGGGGTCTGCGGATGCGCACGACATGATTGCGAGGGAGGTTGAGGATGCCTGAGGGCGATTCCGCGTGGCGGGCGGCGCACCACCTGCATCGCGCGCTCGCTGGGCGCACGGTCGACCGCTTTGAATTGCGGATGCCGAATCTCGCGGTGAAAGACCTGCGCGGGGCGCACATTCACGGTGCCGAAGCGCGCGGCAAACACATGCTGCTGCGCATCGACGACTACACGGTGCACTCCCATTTCGGGATGGACGGCTCCTGGCGGCTTGTGCCGCCACCGGGCTCGCAGGCGCGGCCAGGCAGGCGCGGGCCGACCGTCGCGTGGCCGGCCGAGCACCGCATCCGGGCAATTGTTGGCACGGATGCGGTCATAGCGCTCGGCATTGATCTCGCGCGGCTGGAACTCTGGCCCACCGCCGATGAGCACGAGCATCTGGGGTACCTCGGGCCCGACCTCCTCGCCGAGGAACCCGATCTTGCAGAAGCCGCGCGGCGCATCCTCGCGGAGCCGACGCGACCGATCACCGGGGCGCTACTTGACCAGCGCAATGTGGCGGGGCTCGGCAATGAGTATGTGACCGAGATGTGCTTCATTCGCGGGGTGCTGCCGACGCGGTCGGTGGCGGAGGCTGGCGAGGTGCACGAGTGGCTTGAACTCGGTCGCCGCTTGCTACTCGCAAACCGCGACCGAGTGGAACGCACGTTCACGGGCAATCTGCGCGACCGCAATTGGGTGTTCAGTCGCGGCGGTGAACCGTGCAAGCGGTGTGGCACGACGATTCTCGAGGGCAAGCACGACTCGGGGTCGCGGCAACGGGGCGCGCAGTGGCGCGACTCAACCTGGTGCCCGAGTTGTCAAGGGTGATCTCGATCCGCGCATCGCGCTACTCGACCAACCAATCTTCCAGAGCTGGTGGGCCTCGATACGCTTCGCTACTCGACCAACCAAATTGAAAGCTTGGTTGGTCGAGTAGCCGGAGCGAAGCGCAGGTGTATCGAGACCCCGCCCACACCGCCTAATCCTGACGAATCAGCGCCAGCGCCGCATCCCGCACCCGCGCCATCGTCTCCGCATCAGCCGCCTCAACGTTCAACCGCAACAGCGGCTCAGTGTTCGACGGACGCACATTCGCCCACCACCACTCGCGGCCACCAAACGAGAACGTCAAGCCATCGAGCTCATCCACCGAAGTGTCGGCACCCCACGCCGAAACCAGCCGCTCGTACGCCGCCGGCACATCCTCGACGACCGAATTGATCTCGCCCGAAGCGACATACGGCGTCTGCTCGGCAGCAATCTCCGACACGCGCCGCGACGCCGAACCCACCTCGGCAAGCACGTGCATCGCCGCAAGCAGACCGTTATCGGCACCCCAGAAGTCCCGGAAGTAGTAGTGCGCCGAGTGCTCGCCACCAAACACCGCACCGGTGCGCGCCATCTCGGCCTTGATCAGCGAGTGGCCAACGCGGGTGCGCACCGGGTTCGCGCCGAGCTGCTCAATCGTCTCGACCACGTGACGCGAGGTGAGCAGGTTGTGGATGATGTACGCATCCTCGTCGCCCGCGCGCGCAATCTCGCGGGCCGCAACGATCGCGCACACCGCCGAGGGCGACACCGCGCCGCCGCGCTCGTCAACGACGAAGCAACGGTCGGCATCGCCATCAAAGGCGAGACCGAGGTCGGCGTCTTCAGCAACCACGCGCTGCTGCAGGTCAACGAGGTTCTTCGGGTCAAGCGGGTTCGCTTCGTGGTTCGGGAAGTTGCCGTCGGGCTCGAAGTACATCGGCACGATCTCGATCGGCAGTTTCGGCAGCCCCGCCTCGCGGCCAAGCACCGCCGGCACCGTGAGTCCGCCCATACCGTTACCGGCGTCAACGACGATCTTGAGCGGACGAATCGCCGAGAGATCGACGAGCGAACGCAGGTACTGCGCGTAGTCGCTGAGCACGTCGAGGGTCGACTCCCCCGCATCCTCAAGCGGCTCAATGCCCTCGTGCAGGTAGACCGCCGCACGGTCACGAATCGCCGACAGGCCAGTGTCGAACGAGATGCCCTGGGCGCCGGCGCGCGAAATCTTGATGCCGTTGTAGGCCGCGGGGTTGTGGGATGCGGTGAACATGGCAGCGGCCGCGTTGCGGACGCCCGAGGCGTAGTAGTTCATGTCGGTCGAGCAGAGGCCAAGCATGACCGGATGCGCGCCGCGCGTGCGAGCGCCGCGCGCGAAGGCCGCAGCGAAGCCGGGCGACGAGTCGCGCATATCGTGACCGATCACGATTTCGGCACCCGCGAGGCCGAGCTCGTCAGCGGTCGCAGCACCGAGGGCGGTGACGAGCGGCTCGGTCATGGTTTCGCCCACGAGCCCGCGCACGTCATAGTTCTTGACGATTGCGTTGAGGTCACCGGATGCGGCGGGATCTGCCGCGGGAATCGGGGTAGTCATAACCCTCGATGCTAGTCGCGAGCGTGCTTCGAGTGCCTCAGCACGCGGGTTGATGCTGATGAACTGGTGCGTGAGGGGCCTCGATACGCGGCTACGCCGCTACTCGACCAACCAATCTTTCTGGGCGGGTGGGCCTCGATACGCTGCGCTACTCGACCAACCAGTCCTCCAGGGTGCGCGAGTCAGTCGCGCGGGGCGCCGATCGGCACGGGCTTGATCAGCGTCCAGCCTGCGGGCACGCTCGTCTTCGCGGCGTGCAATTCGCAGAGGTCGTAGCTGTGCGGTTCGGCGCGATAGGCAAGCGGGCCGAGCGCCGCCATCCGATCGGTGTAGTCGAAGGTGAGCGTGTAGGCCGCACGCCGCGAGCACGTCACTCGACAGCAGGGGCGAGTTCTCATGCCGCTCACGATAGCCCCGCAAGCCGCCCCTGCCCTGCTGCCGCGCGGGAACGCCAAGATGCGGCGTAAGCTGGCCGGTATGCCCCGTTCACGTCGTCAAGTCGCGAGCAGCCGGCGATCGCGCGGTTCGCGCAGTCGGCACGGCCGCGAATTGCGTTCGAGCGCAGCGGGTCCGTTCCTGCCACAGCTCACCGGCCGCATCCCGCGCTTCATGCAATCGGTGGCCGAAACGCTCGGCTACCTGCAGGCCATCGCGCCCGAACTCATGGCCGATGTGCGCATCTCGGTCGCGCCGATGCCGGCGAGCGACCAGCATCGCGATGGCATGGATCGCTGGCAGATTCGGCCACCGAACGAGGTCATCCTCTACCGAGTGCCGATCGAGCGCCTCGCGCGATTGTCACTCTCGAGCCAGGCCGACCAGCCCCGCTACCGCGAGTATGTGGAGCGCACGGTGGTCATGGCCGTGAGCGAGTTGCTCGATGGGCGTCTCGACGAGTTCTTGACCCGCGATTTCTGGGGCGACGAGTCATAGAAGCGACTCGCGACTTCCCCTCATCCGAGTGACCGCCGCTCAAGTTGAGTGGCGGTCACTGCGTTTAGCGAATCACGCGCCCGCGCCTAGCGGAACACCGTCACCGGTTCGGCATCCGGGTTACCGGTGAGCACCGGGATGCTCGCAAACTTGGCATTGCTCGTCACGTGTAGCGCCGCGTACATGCCAACGGCACCCTCGATCGTCGCCTCGCCAGCCGCCACGTCGACCGACACCGCGCCATGTGCTGGGATGCGATGGGTCGCGCCATTGACCACGATGTCGCGTGCTTCATCAGTCGGGTTCGCAATCGACAAGCGCGGTGCATCCCCCGCCGGCACCGGCACGACCTCGCGGTCGCGCATCGGGTTCGGGGCGGCGAGGGAGGCGAACTCGGTCGCATCAATCGGTGCCACGCGTCCACTTGCGACAATTGGCACATCGGAGTCAAAGCGCACGGTGTAGATGCCCTCGGGCACGGCGCCGAGCGGGAAGTTCACGACCTTGCCGGGTTCGAGTTCGAGATCGAGCTCGTGCGCGATCGCACCATCGGCAGTGATCAGCTGCATGGTCGCCTGCGCCACTCGTTCGCCCGTGTTGAGCACCCGCACGCTCGTGCCGAGGCGGGTCGGGTCGGTCTCGTCAACGTTTGGCCGGTTTGCGATCCACATGCCGGGGAGCACCTGCGTCGTCGCCGGAAGCGCCGTCGGGCCCGTCACTTCGATGCCGACGGGCTGCAGCGTTGAGGTGATCGTTTCGTGGAGGAATGCCGCGACGGTCGACCCGGTCGCGGTGATCTTCAATGTGATGGCCGCAAGGTCGGGCGCGATACCCGCAAGGCTCACCTGCTGGTGGCCACCCTCGGGAATCACCATCTCTGGGATACCCGGGCTGATCGCGCCGGAAGGTCCGTACGCCTCGAAGTTCACGCGTGCGGGCGCGGCCCCGGGGTTCACGATGTCGAGCACGAGCGTGTGACCGAGTTCGGTGGATCCGGCCGAGAGCCACTGCGTTGGCGCGGGTTGGATGCAATTGGTCATCGTGTAGCCGCGGGTCTTGTCGGTCGCAATGTCGATTGCTTGCGCGATGCTTGCGCTAGTGGCTTCGCCGTCGGATGCGGGGAAGACGTAACTGCTCGGGCCCTGCTCGCCGATGGGCGTGGCAGATGCGGTCGGTCCCACGGTCGTGACGGTCGGCTGGCCGACCGGCACGGCTTGGCCGGCGACGTTGGTGAGGCCGAGCTGCTGGAGCGGTCCGGCGCAGACACGCACCTGGTCGCCAGCGAGGGGCTGCACTTCCATGCCCTGCGGGGTGATGCTCAGGCTCGGGAGCGGCATCCAGCCCAGGGCCCACACGGTGCCAGCGACGACGCCGAGACCGGCGATGGTGCCGACGGTGCGGTTGACGGCGTTGATCGTGGCGCTGCGACGGCGGTCGGCGGCGGCGCTGCGGCGGCGCTTACGGGCTGCGGTGGAACCGACGGGCCGGCGGCGATCGTGTGCCGCGAGCGGTTCGGCGGGCAGATCGTTGGTCGGCCGCTCACTGGGGGCCTCGTCAGGCCGCTCGCTGAGGTCTTCGTCGGGCCGCTCGCTGAGGTCCTCGAAGTGCGCGGCGTCTTCGACGGGCAGGGGCGCTTCGAGAGCCTCAGCGCGCGCATCCGCCTCAGCGTGCCGCTCGCTGAGGTCCTCGAAGTGCGCGGCATCCTCAGCCGGCAGCGGCGCTTCGAGAGCCTCAGCGCTCGGGGTTGCCTCAGCGCGCGAAGTCTCCTCGACCGACTGCTCACTGAGGTTCTCGGCGTGTGCGGCATCCTCCGCATGTGCGTCGGCGTCGTCGCGTCGTTCTTCGGTCATCGGGCCACCTCCGAAGTCTCCTGTCCGGTGACTTCACCGGTGGCCGCATCCGAATACACATCGACCGATTCTTGGTCGACGCCGTACTTCACGCGCCGACGTCGGTTACCCCGGTCAAGGTTCTCCCAACGCTCGGTCTCCACCATCGACGCCGCTCGCGCCCGCGAGGCGAGTCCACCCGTCGGCAGCGCAAGCAACAGCACGAAACCGAGCAACGCAGTCTGCACGAGCAGCATGAGCCGACCAAACGCATCCTGCCAATTCGTGACGCTGAGCTGAGTCGCGATGTTCGGATCAGTCGGCTGCTCAGCCGCATTGACCACCTGGAAGAGCGAACCGAAACCGCTGATGTCACTCACGGTCTGCACGGCCTGGTTCGTCGACAGCGCCGTCACCATGCGCTGCTCGAGGGCCGCACCACCGGCCGAGGCCGGCTGCACGAGCACGAAACCAATACCGAGTTCGTGCAACATCGCGGTCGGGTTCGTCGAGCCGCTCGAAAGGAAGCCGACGGCGAGCTGCGCGAGTTGCGCGCTGCGCTCAGTGGCGCCCGGGTTCGTTGAGGCGAGCGTCGAGATCTGGTCGAGCTTCTGGCCCGAACCGCGTTCGAGACGAACCTGCATCGTGTGTCCGTCGAGCGGCGTCACCACGAGCGTGCCGAGCTTCGTCGCGGCGCGACCCTGCGCATCCACGAGTGCCGGCAGGGTACGACCATCGGATGCGGCGACCTGCGCGAGTCCGTTGTATTGCGCCGGCGCGATGGGCACGATCACGAGCACCGCGGCGATGAGCGCGAGCGCGGTGAGCGGTGCGCGCAGGGGTCCGATGTTGGCGGCACCCGCAACGGCCGCGACGAGGAGACCGAATAGTGCCAGTGATTGCGCGGGAGCGACATAGAGCGGCACAGCCACGCCGCCGACTGCGGCCACGGCGATGCCACCGGCAACCCCGGCGGTGACGGCGCCGAGGGCGAACATCACGAAGCCGGCAAGCGCGAGCCGCCAGCCACTGCTGAGCAGGCCCACGATCGCAAGCACCACGAGCGGCAGCAACAGGATCGCCAGCACGAGCCACACATCGACCGAGCCGAGGCCGAGCGTGCGCAAGAACTCCGGCCACCCACCGAGGCGCTCATCGGGCAGACCAAAGACGGTGTGCCAGCCGCGCGTCGGGGTGACCGCGACCGGCAGGCTCGGGTCGGCGAGCACGGCGAAGGGGCGGCCACGGTTGATCTGCGTGATGATGAGCGGCAGGAACATCGCGGCGGCCGGCACCGGCAAGAAGATCTGTCGCACCCAGCCGCGGCCCGAGCGAATGAGCGCGAGCACCCAGATCACGAGGAGCGCCGGGAGCAGCATCGGCGAGCACGCGGCGATCGCGACACCGAGGAGCGAGGCGGCGGCGGCCGCGGCCCAGCTGCGCGAGGCCATGAATCCGGCGACGACGAGCCAGGGCAACAGGATGTGCACGAGCACGGCACCGAGGCGGCCGTCGGCGAGGGCGACGAAGAGTGTCGGCGACAGCCCCCACACGAGCGCGGCGAAGGCACGCACCCAGGCGCGGCGGGTGAAGCGGGCGACCGCGAACCAGGCGCCGACCGTGGCAATCGGCAGCGCCAAGAACCAAATGATCGTGATGATGAGGCTCGGCTGCCAGAAGGTGAGCGTGCCAAGCACGGCGAGCAAGAACTGGAAGGGGTCGGCCACCCCGATGCCGCCGCCGGTGTCACGCAGGCCGTAGCCCGTGTTCGCCCAGAGTTCGCCAATCGAACTCGACAGCGGTAGCAGCGCACCGCCAGCAATGACACCGGTACCAATGAGCGGGAAGAGCAGAATCACTGAAGCGATGAGCGCGATGAGGAGCACCCAGCCGCCACCGCCGGTAATGAAGTTGTAGCGGTCGCGGCCCTGTTGCAAGAGCGCTCGCTGTTCATCCCGCAGCCCCGCCTGCATCTTGCGCCACTCAGGTCGCGAGATGCGCAACCGGTCGAGTGCTGAGAGCGGCTGCTTGCGGGTCGCGGCGAATTGGCGGCGGGCACGGGCCGCGCGGGTGCGACCAAACATCACGGTGAGTGCGGCGCGCAGGTCGGGCAGGATGCGGCCGGGCTGCTTCCGGAGCAGGTGCATCACCGCGCGGCCAACGACGGCCGGCAGCATGAGTAGCCACCGCACGACGAACTCGAATGAGTTTGACCAGGAAAGCTGTCGGTGCAGTTCGGCGGTGCGCGTGAGTCGGTAGCGCTGCAGTGAGCGGGTGCGTCGGCCCCATTGCGAGGTGCCGGGGGCGTCGAGACCGAGCGACTCGACTCGAGCATCCGGGGTAAGCAGTACGCGACCATCGCTGAGCCAGGTGCGCACGCTAAAGTCGAGCGATTCGTCGACGGCGCTCAGGCCCGAGTCGAAGCCGCCGAGCCGGTGCCAGGTTTCGCGGCGTACGAGCATGCCTTCGGGCGCGACAGCGAGCACATCGCTGAGTGACTCAAACTGGCCCTGGTCGAGTGCATCCTGGTGCAATTCGACAGCGGTGCCGGTGCGGGTGACCGAGCGGCCATATTCGACGAGCTGGCTCGGATCGTCAGGGTTGATGAGCTTCGGGCCGGTGACCTCGAGCGAGGGGTTGCGTTCGGCGGTGTCGAGCAGCGCCGCGAGCGCTTCTGGCTCGGCGACATTGTCGGCACCGAGCAGCCAGTACCAATCGTTCGGCGGGTCACCCTCGGTCGCTTCGACCAGCGTCTCGGCGAGTTCGTACTCTTCAATGGCGGCAGTGACTGCATCGCCGAAGGAGCTATCGGCATCGACCGTGACGAGGAGGTCAGGTTCGGCGGCCCGCATCACCGCGAGCGTCTCGTCGCGCGACTTGATGTGCACCATCACAGTTGCATTGGGGCGCACTGTTTGCGCCCCCAACCCGGCGATGGTGCGCTCGAGCTGGGTGGCGGCATTGTGTGCCACGACAATGGCGGTGACTCTAGGACGCATCGCCTGAATGGTAGTTCGGGCCGCTAGACGGACCTGGATTCACCCCGGCGCGCCCGCAAGTACGGGCCGGGTGGTCAAAGAACATGTGATTCTGCTCAGTTGATCGAGCCCGGCGTCACTTGGAGTGGTGTGGTGCGTGGTGCGCCGAGCTGGATGCAGTTCGGCCTAGGCCTGTCGGCGCAGCTTCCGGCGTTCGCGCTCTGAGAGCCCGCCCCAGATGCCGAAGCGCTCGTCGTTCTCGAGCGCGTACTCGAGGCATTCGGCGCGCACGAGGCACGATTGGCAGATCTGCTTGGCGTCGCGGGTCGAGCCGCCCTTTTCGGGGAAGAACGCCTCGGGGTCGGTTTGCGCACACAGCGAATCTGCCTGCCACGCCAGCGGATTGTCATCGCCGACATATCCCTGGGTTCCAGGTACGCCAAGTTCAAGCGGATCCACGTACCAGTTCGCTGGTACCGGCCGGTTCAGTCCGTGTGCCATATCACAACTCCCACGCTTAACCTCGGACGACTTGCCCGAGCCACCGCTGTAATTACATCGGTGTAAGGCGATCCACGTCAAGTCATTAGGGCGGAAACCTTAAGGCAACCGTTGAGACTTTGCCGGGATTCACAGCTGAGGAAATTCGGCGTGTCGCCCTGAGCTTTCCCACAACACGCCGGCCATCTCAGCGAAGTGACGGCGCTCAGTCGAGCGGAAGCACCGCATCCGCGGATAGCCCCGCCGTCGCGACCACGAGGTCAACGTCAGTGCCGCGCACGCGCAACTCCCCCTCATCCGGGGTGACAAACATCGCGCCGCCGAGACCGAGCGTGATCTCTTCACCGCTCGGTGCGAGCAACTGCGCGTCGCCACGTAGCGCGAGCACAATCGCCGGGCCCGGGATGCTCACGGTCACGTCAAGAGCACCCCCCTCGGATGCCCGCACTCGCTGCAACCGGAAGTCCGGCTCCTCGGGTCGATAGTCGAGCACGCCCTGCGCGTCGACCACCGGCTCGAGCCGCGGCGGCGCCATCGGCTCACAGGAGAGCACGGAGAGGAGCTCCGGTGCATCTACGTGCTTCGGTGTGAGCCCGCCGCGCAGCACATTGTCGCTCGCGGCCATGAGCTCGATGCCGACGCCGTCGAGGTAGGCGTGCAGGATGCCCGCACGCACGTAAAGTGCCTCGCCACGGCGCAACTCGACGTGATTCATGAGCAGCACCGAGAGCACAGTTGCGTCGTCGGGGTTGGCGATGCGGATGCGGCGCACATTGTCGCGTTCGCAGCGGTACGTCTCGGAGCCGCGCTCGACCCAGGCATCGATCGCTGGGAGCGCGTCGCGGGCGGCCCGCGGCTGGGTGAGCAACCAGGCGAAGATCGCGCGCAGCTCGTCGACGCTCGTGAGCGCCTCGATGCGGGCGGCGAACTCGGCAAAACCTTCAGCGCATCCGGCCTCGTCGGCGAGCTGCGCAATGTCGGCCACGAGCGCGCGCACCTCGTCAAAGGCGCGGAATCCCGCGAGCGCCGACATGGTCTCGCTCAGCGCGATGAGGAGTTCGGGCTTGTGGAACGGATCGCGGTAGTTGCGGTTCGGCGCATCAATCGGGGTGCCGATTGCGTTTTCGGCAGCGAAGCCGCGCTGGGCTCCGTCAAGTGGTGGATGCACCTGCAGCGAGAGCGGTTGCCCGGCGGCAAGCACCTTAAGCAGGAATGGCAACCGCGGGCCATCGCCACGACGCAGGCCCTTTGCGTATTCGCCCAGGGCACGTTCAGGTTCGGTGGCGATCCACTCAGCGAGGTCGGTAGCGCCGTTCGTGCGCGCCGGCTCGAGAATCTGCGAGGGTGAGCCGTGGTGCGCGCCAAGCCACACCTCAGCCTGCACCGGCACCTCGTCGGCACCGAATTCGGGGTCGCGTACGACACCGGTGGCACCGAGGTACTCACTGAGCTTCCCCCGCGCACCCCACGCATAACGCAGTGGTGTGTTCCCGAGTCGTACAAACATCCTTGCGAGCCTAGCGCGTCACGGTTGCGCATCATCGACAACAAACCGGCAATACGGCGGCCTTTCGGCCTACGCTCCGAGACATTGCCGCGGCGCAACGATGCTCGCGATGCCACGAAGGAGCCCCCTCTATGACCGACCAGTTCACGCCTCTGGCCGCTGATTTCACCGCCCTCGCCGCCGAGCTTGCCCCGGTTGAGCAGGAGTTTCTCGCCTCACTGCGCGCGCGACTCGAACGCGATATTGCGCCGATCGTCGATGAGCACTGGGAAGCCGCGTCGTTCCCGAGCGAACTGCCGGGCATCCTTGCTGAGCAGCGGGCGTGCGGTCTCGGGTTTGCCGAGTCGCGACCGTTTGAGAACTCGGCGGTGTTTCGCGGCTGGGTTGCGTTCGAACTCGCGCGCGTGGATGCCTCGGTCGCGACCTATGTCGGCGTGCAGAACGGTCTCGCCATGGGCTCGATCGCGCTGTGTGGTTCGGCCAAGCAACGTCAGCGGTGGTTGCCGGCGATGGCGGCGGGTGACCTGATTGGTTCGTTTGGCCTCACCGAGCCGGAGTCGGGTTCGGATTCGGCGCGCGGCCTGCGCACGACGGCTCGCCGCGAGGGCGATGAGTGGGTGCTCAACGGCTCGAAGCGGTGGATCGGCAATGCCACCTTCGGCGACCTCACCATCATCTGGGCGGTCGATGAGGCCGATGGCCAGGTGAAGGGCTTCGTCGTGCCGAATTCGACGCCGGGGTTCGTTGCCGAGAAGATCGAGCGCAAGATGTCACTGCGCATCGTGCAGAACGCGCAGATCACGCTGACTGATGTGCGCATCCCGGCCGATCACCACCTCGAGCACGCGACGTCGTTCAAGGATGCGGCGCGCGTGTTGCGCGAGACCCGCGCCGAAGTCGCGTGGCTGGCGGCGGGGCTTGCGGCCGGTGCGTACGAGGCGGCGCTCAAGTACGCCGTCGAGCGCGAGCAATTTGGTGCGCCGATTGCGCGCCGCCAGCTCGTGCAGGAGCACCTCGTGATTGCGCTCGGCAATGTGAACGCCGCGATCACGCTCTGCGCTCGGGTGTCGCAATTGCTGGATGCAGGTGAGCAGACTGATGAGCAGGCGGCACTCGCGAAGGCCACGGCCACGCGCCTCATGCGTGAGGCGGTCGCGCACTGCCGCGAGGCCTGCGGTGGCAATGGCATCGTGCTCGATTACGGCGTGGGCCGCTTCTTCGCCGATGCCGAGGCGATCTACTCGTATGAGGGCACGATGGAGATGAATACGCTCATCGTGGGCCGCAAGGTTACTGGTCAGGCAGCGTTCGTGTAGCGCGACTATCGAAGCCGCGATGCGATTGCCCGATATAGCTACCGCTTGCGGTCGAACAGGATGCCGTAGGCGCGCTTCAATAGCGGACGCGGTAGCCGACGGTACCCCTGCCGGAGCGCAAAGTTAAGGACCGCGCGGGGGCGGGAGATCAAGCCGTAGCGAACCAAGTTGGCTTGCATGCGTCGTTCGCTAGTTCCCATCACAGAACCTGTTCGCCGGTCGAACATCGAGTCTCCCGCGTTAAACAGGACCACAGGCTCCTTGGTGCTTCGCAGGGCATAGCCGTGCGAAAGCAACCGGGCGAACAAGTCGTAGTCCTCCATATAGGGCAGGTCTTGAACACCACCAACTGCGGCAACTGCGTCCCGATCGAGAATCACTGTTGGATGGTTCATGGGATTGTTCAGCTTGGCGTACTGCGCAATCTCGCCGGGCTCCGAGGGCAATTCGCGCCGCCTAATGATTACCGATGGGTCCTCATCGAACTCGAGCATCGCGCCACCAACCACTGCATACTTGCCCGACTGGACAAGGGGCCACTGGCGCTCAAAACGATCCGGCAATGACAGATCATCGGAATCCTGGCGAGCAATCCAACGGTGCCTCGCAGCGGCGTAACCAGCACGAAGTGCTGCCGAAAGACCGCGATTCTCTTCGAATCGAATGGTGGTTAGCTGATCGCGCGGTTGTTCAGCGAGAAATGACTCAATTTCCGGTTGAACAGGACCGTCAAACACCACGATGATTTCTTCTGCCGGCCAGCTTTGCTGCGCAACACTCTCGTAGGAACGGATGAACTCCTCCGGTCCCACTTTTTCGTACACGGGCAGTACCACCGATAGTGGCAACGGCGTTGAGTCCGGTTTCGAGTCAGTCATGAAAAAAATTGCCGTCTTTCGAACGATGGCGGTCAGCTCAGATTGGGTTCACGTCTGCTCTGCGCACACAGGAACTTTCGTAGCGAAAACGATACCACCGACCTCAAACCAGGCTTCTGTCTGAGATTCCTGGCTAACCAGACCCCGCACGCGAACACGGCTAATGAGTTGCGAGCCAGCCGCTCCACGAAGACTGGACCATGTCTTGAAGCCCGAGTCGTGCGTGCCAACCGAGTTCATCCCGAGCTCGGCCGACATCAGCAATCAATATTGCAGGATCCCCCGGTCGCCGAGGACAGATCTCGGCTTCAATCTCGTTTCCAGATACTTTCGAAACCGCGTCGACAACTTCGCGTACAGATGACCCAGTACCTGTACCAATGTTGTACTCGCTGGAAATGTCACGACCGTCAGTTAGCGCATCGAGCGCAACGAGGTGTGCTTCAGCAAGGTCAATGACATGTACATAATCACGAATGCAGGTTCCATCTGCTGTCGGATAGTCATCACCGAAAACCTTCGGAGCCTCACCGGCAACGATCTTTTCGATGACCATCGGAATCAAGTTGAGCGCTACTCGGTCACTGAGCATTGCGTTGGCGGCACCGGCAACGTTGAAATAGCGCAACGACACCCCTCTCAACCATCCGGCCTTCTCCGCTGCTTTGATCAGATGCTCACCGTAGAGCTTTGTTTCACCATAGGGATTGATCGGAGACTGCGGCGTCGTTTCGAACACTGGATTGGCGTCTGGTTCGCCGTAGACCGCGGCCGAGGACGAAAATACGATTCGCCCAACGCCAGCGGACTCCATCGCCAACAGTAGATTCGACAGGCCGCCCAGATTGTCGCGGTAGTAGCGTGCGGGCTCAGAAACCGACTCACCAACTTGTTTCCGCGCGGCAAAGTGAATAACTGACGTGACACTGTGCTCACGCATCATGTCAGCGATCGGCTCAATACTGCTGGTGTCGGCAATGTCAAGGTTGAGCAGTGGCAACCCCTCGACCCGTTCCGCGATGCCGGTGATCAAGTCGTCAACGACTACGACCGAGTCACCGCGTTCACGCAACAGAGTAACGACGTGTGCACCAATATATCCGGCACCCCCAGTTACCAATACGGTCATTGCCTGTCCTCCACTTGCATTGGCAGTTCGATTGGCCCAGTCGCATCAAACATCGACTCGTTGCCCTTGGTGTGGGTGGCTTCGAAGCGCAGCGATCCCGTCTTGCGCAGTTCGGCCTCCATGAGCGCGACCTTGCGCGCGAGCACCGTGATGGTGCGGTCGGTCTTGCGGTCGTGGGCCGAAGTCGTGACGACATAGGCGACGAAGAAAACGATGAGGAGGTAGAGCAAGAGGTCGGTGCCACGACCGACGCCGAGCCAGTTCGCGACCGCCGAGGTGAGTTGCGGGAAGGCGATGGCGACAATGCCGCCGAGCAGGCCCAGCACCCAGAAGATGCGGCGGATGGCGAGGCCGCGAGCGCCGCGGCCCGGGAAGATGATCGCGATGGCCGCGATGGCGAAGGCCGCGATGAGTACGACCTTGATGATGATTTGGCTCGTGTCCATGTCGCCGCCTTACTTAAACATGAGGTCGGAGAGGATGTTCACCGAGTTCCACAGCGACTGCCCCTTGGCGCGGGAGTAGTCGGTGTAGATAATGTGCACCGGCTCTTCAGCGTAGCGCAGCTCGTTGAGTCCGATTTCGTTGACGATTTCGGAGGCGTGCGCCATGCGGTTCTGGTTGATCGCGATGGATGAGGCCGCGGTGCGGTTGAGTGCGCGCAGGCCGTTGTGGGCGTCGGTGAGGTCGACGCCGGATGAGAAGCGCTGGAAGATCACCGCGAGCTTGAGCACGATGCGCTTGAGCGCGCCGGGCTTCGTGCGGTTGTCGAGGAAGCGCGAGCCGATGACGACGTCGAGTGGTTCGGTGGCGAGGCGCACGATCATGCGCTGCGCATCCACGACGCGGTGCTGGCCGTCAGAGTCAAAGGTGACGAAGTACTTGGCGCCCGGCTGAGCGAGCGCGTAGTCGAGGCCGGTGCGCAGGGCCGCGCCCTGGCCGAGATTGATCGGATGCTCGACGATGTCGACGCCGGCGGCGAGGGCTTCTTCGACCGAGTTGTCGCCGGAGCCGTCGTTGACGCAGACGATGTTGGGGAAGGTGCGCTTCGCCTCGAGCATCACCTCGCGGATGACCTGGCCCTCGTTGTAGAGGGGCACGACGAGCCAGGATGCACGGGAAAGTTCGTCGTTCCAGCCTTCGGCAATCTCGTCGCTCGGCGCGGTGGCCGAGGATGCGTGGTCAGTCACGTTCGGTTCCGTTCTGCGGTTGCGTCGCGGTGTTGGCAAAGGACTCGTGACGCTCGCCACGGTCGAACAGGATGGCGTAGACGCGCTTGAGGATCGGGTGCGGAAGGGCCCGAAAGGCTTGGCGGCCGACGAAGTTGAAGATGGCTCGCGGGCGGGAGATGAGTCCGTAGCGCACGAGGTTCTCTTGCATCTTGCGTTCGGCCTGCGCCATTTCGCGGCCGGTGCGGCGGTCAAACATGCTCTCGCCGGCATTGAAGAGGACGAGCGGATCTTCGAGGTTGCGAAGTGCGTAGCCGCGGGCGACGAGTCGGGCGAAGAGGTCGTAGTCCTCCATGAGGTGCATATCGCGCACAGCGCCGACTTCTGCGACGGCTTCGGCATCGAAGATGACGGTGGGGCTATTCATGGGGCTGTTCGACTTCGTGTACTTCACCACGGCCTCGGGCTCGGCAGGTAGACGCCGCATCCGCACCAGCTGCGTCGGGTCGCCGTTCGCGAACTCGATCATCGCGCCACCAACGGCCGCGTACTTGCCCGATTCGATGAGCGGCCAGAGCTTTTCGAAGCGCTCCGGCATCGAGACGTCGTCGGCATCTTGCCGGGCAACCCAGCGGTGACGTGCAATCTTCATGCCCTCGCGCATGGCTTGGGCGACGCCACCGTTGACGGGGTTTCGCAGCACGCGCAAGGTCGGCTCGTCGGCTTCAGCGGCCTCGAGCGCGGCGTTCAATTCTTCGGGCACTGGGCCGTCAGCAACAACGATGATGTCGTCGACCGGCTTCGTCTGTTCGAGAACGCTGCGGAGGCTTCGTTCGAAGTCGCTCGCCGGCACCCGGTGGTACACCGGCAAGATCACTGTGATCGGCAGCATGCGACTGAGTCTATCGGTGCAACTCCAGGCTGAGGGCCAAGCGCGGGCGCGGTGCAAGAATGGAGTTCATGTCCGCGCCGCTCCCCTCCCCAGTGTCGAGGACTGGGCCGCGCGCGTGGTGGGGTGCTTGGATGCGCGGAGAGCTCGCATTCACTCGCACCATGGCGCTCGTTGCGGCAACGCTCGTCGTAGCGTTTGCCGGCGATATGTTGCGCTACACGATTGGCTGGCCCGGATATGGCGCAGTGGTGCTTGTGCTAACCGTGCTCCTGGGCGTCGCGTTCGTGCGCCGACGCTCCCCTATGCGTCCGCGCCACCTGCCTTTCGCACTCGTTGCCTTTGTGCTGTGGTGTGGGCTCTCGGTGATCTGGTCGCAGTATCGCGGCGAAACACTCGTGGCCTGGGGTCTGCAACTTCTCACCGCCTTCGCGGGGCTCACAATGGCGGTTTCGCTAACGCGGTTCCAGTTTCTGCGCGCTCTGGGTGTGGGGATGCGCCTGCTCGTCTACGGATCGCTGGTGTTTGAGGCCTGGGTCGCGGTGTTCTCACCGGGCGGATTGATTCCGCCCAGTTACTTGCGAGATGGCACTCTTTCGCAGTTCTTGGGGCCAGATGCGCCGACGACTCCTGCTCAGGTGCCTGCCAACTTCTATTGGAGCTATGGCCACCTTCTTGATGGTGGCGATTTGCAGGGCCTGCCTGGAAACCGAAACCTGCTGGCGATGATTGCACTCATTGCGGTCGTCATCACCGTCGCCGAACTTTGGGATCGTCAGATCGGTGTTACTCGAGCGGTCATTGCCATCGCTGCCGGTGTCTTCGTCTTGCTTCGAACGCAGTCAGCAACTGTGGTTGTTGCCCTGGCGTTTATCGTGCTTGGCGCCGCACTCGTGCTGGCCGGACGGCACCTCCGCCGCAGGGGTAGATGGGTCATGTACGCCACGGTAGGTGGGATTCTTGTTGCCGGGGCAACGCTAGTCGTGATCTTCAATAATGAGATCTTTGCGCTGATGAATCGGTCATCCGATATGTCCGGTCGCGGCGATATCTGGCGTGCAGTGATCAATCTTGGTGACGACAGTCCTTTGGTCGGACTCGGCTGGATCAGCTACTGGGCACCCTGGTTGCCTCAGTTCAAGCACCTCGCTGTTGTCGAGGGAACGTCGTATCACCAGGCGCATAATTCATTCCTCGACGTCTGGATGCAAACGGGCTTCATCGGGCTGGTGTTCTGCAGCGTGCTCGTTTTCACGGCGCTCATTCGGACCTGGTGGATCGCAATTGACCGCCCTGACACTCCGCTAATTGAGTCAGTTCGCGAGCACGGGCACCCGCACCTGGCAGGCATGACAGCGGTGCCATTCCTCATCATGGTCGCGTTGGTGGTTCAAGCCATGACTGAATCACGTTTGCTGATTGAAGGCGGCTGGTTATTCCTCTGCTACGCGTCAATCTACGCAAAGCTACGAGTGCAGGACCCCTCGCTCCTGCCCCGCAAGACGCTCACGGCCCGAACCGGTCCAATCAACGTCATCGTGGACCCCGTCCGCGACATCTAGCTCAGCCGACGAACGACTTCGATTCCTCGGGCGAGTTCTCAAGGGCTGGGCGTCGAACGATTCGCCACGCGAAGTATGCAGTGACCGCACCCAGAACGATCGCAACCAGCAACCATCCCGGAGTGCCAATGACCGGTGCCTGCGAATAGATGCGACCGTCATCGGCAAAGGAAAGCAACCGCGACAGCGGGTTTCCAAAGCCAATGTATTGCCTGTGCAAATTGGCGACAAGCGACACAATATGCGCGCAGCCGAGCGTGACGGCAATCGTGATTCCGAGCCGCGCAGCCAGAGGCTCGGTGATGCGATCGAAATTACGAGCGAAGGCAATGGCCGCAACAAACATGAGCACGACCCAGAGGGGAGAGCCATAGCGCCCCTGCCAGATGAATCCATATTCCATCACAGAAGAAGCCTGCACGAGGGCCGGCATGATCCACAGTGCCGCGAGCGCGGCGATTGTGCCCCAGCGGTGGTGACTCCGCACACGCGAGAGAAGTGCCGCAGCGACGAGTACTGCCGAAATGACCAGGAACATCGACACTGCCCACCGTGATTCGACATCCATCCAGCCAAATAGGGCAAACATCGATCCAAAGAACTCCGGGAACCTCCAGAGCATGAAGAGGAAACCGTTCGGGAACGAGAAGACTCCAGCACCCCACATCGGGCTCGCGCCTGTCAGCGAGTCGAGGGAGAGCATCAGCCATAGGTTGCCTGCGATTCCAGCAAGAACTGCGATCACGGCGATCACGACCGGCGGCTTGCCGATGAAGCGTAGCCAACGGCGCCAACCGGCAAAGATGAAGCCGATCAGCACGATGACCCCAAGCCAAATCCACGCGAGATGTCGCATCTGCACACCAAGGGTGCCCGCCACGAGCATGATGCTCGAAAGTAGCCACAAGAGCCGCCCTCGAGCCTGGGTTTCGAGCGCAACAAGGTATGCGGCCGTAAACGCCGCCAGCGTAGCAATCTCAGCACCCTGCGGGTTGACTCCACCCATATAAAAGAGCGTCGACGGCGTCACTACTGCCATACCGACAAGTACGGGCAGGCGACGATTCGGCAGGAATGAGAGCGCCCATATCGCAAACGCAAGGAACAGTGAGGAGAATAGGGCGCTGACCAAACGCATGACAGTGACGCTTGCGAGGTCGTTGGCGATGAGTGACGGCCAACCGACCACTGCGTAGTAGACCGGGTTGTATCCCCATGCACCAGTCGATGCATCGAATACGGAACCCGCTGGTTCGTCGATGTTAAGTTCACACGTCGAAACTGGCTCGGTACCAATGAATGCGTTGCAGCGGAGGTCGTGTAGCTCTGCGTAGACCTCTGCAACCTTAAACTCCCGGTCAGCGTGATTAGTCGCGTCGGTGCTGATCGTGCCAAACGGGTCCCCATGAACTACCGCTACTGCCTTGATGACGTGTGCAGGTTCGTCGGGAACGGTTGCGATGGGATTCGAAATCGCCCATGTGCCCGAGAGCGCGAAGAGGAGGAGGAAGCTCCAAAGCAGAAGCGACACCCGGTTACCGGTGAGAAGTCGATCAACTAGACGGAATCGGGGTGAGGACACGTTCTGCACGCCGCCAGTCTATGGCAGGTGGTTCGCTACGAGATCCGTCGCTAGTCAAGCACCGCTCTCAGTGGCTCACTCCGCACTTCACCGTCGACATTCGAGTAGACGAGCACGAGGTCCCAGGTGCCGCCGGCAAGGGCAGGATTACTGAGGTTGAGGCGACAGGTGGTTGTGTTTCCACTCACCATGCCTCCTGCGCCCACTTTGTGCTCAACTTCACCACCCGTGACGCGAAGTGAGCAGGTTCCACCATCTTCGGCAACTCCAAGCACGAGGCCAGATGCGAAAAGAGTCGACGTTGCTGCGTCCCACTCCCAGTTCTGCAACTGCACTTCAAGCAAGTCTGTTGCGTCAGCCGTTTCGACCTCAGGTGCATATGCGACTACAGGTGCACCGGCAGGCGGCACCACCGAAAGCACCTGTGCTCCGGGAAGTTGGATTTGCCCGAAGGCGAGGCCGAGCGCAGCAAGCGCGAGTGCGATGGCAAGTGCGATCGCAACGATGATGACGAGCACGCCGCTCAGCGATGCGGACTTTGCCTCCTGCCGGCCAGGCGCTGTGGCTTCGGGTGTGCGATTGCGCTCGATTGTTTTCGGTGCCATTACGTCAGCTCACTACCGGGTCTGGATGGTGAAACAACCAAACCTTGTGTCCTTGCCTGCGCCCTGATTGAGGGCGTCGATACAAACGGCATGCCAGCCTGGCTTGAGTCCCAATTGAACGGCATAACCGGTGTTGTTCGAGAGCGCCGGGTAATAGCGCTTGACGTCGCTTCGCGGTCCGTTCGCAACGTAGTTATAGATATTTCCGTCGACTGTGAAGCGCAACGTCACGGGGCTAGTCGGGCGATCAGCATCTGCAGCCCAACCGGTGACGAGGAGTCCGCCCGAGACCAAGGAAATCTTGTCAATCGAGCCCATCGGATTTGATCCGAGGACGGTTACCGTCTGACACCCCAGAAAGAGATCTTGCGTGCCCCCAACATCAACCGCCCATGCGCAGACCCGTTGCGAGCCTTGAGCCGCAGCAATTGAGGTTGAGAAGCCGGAATATCCGGCCTGTGAATTGATCACCCGGGCTACATCCGTGCGAGCAATTCCGGTGCGAATGATGGTCGAATTGCCACCCACTTCAATTCGCACCTGATTACTCGACGGGCTATCAACGTCGAACGCCCAGCCGTCGACCTTGACCGCGCCTGCGACACCGACTACTGATTCCAGGTTCCCCTTCGGTGGGGTGTTCGTGAGAGTCGTGACCGTGACGGACTTACATCCGAGCGGCTTGCGGCTTCCGCCACCCGTGTTATTAAGGGTGACGCACACTGCATGCGTACCAACAGGCAGAGAAAGGGTGCCCTCGAATCCGGTATTCGAACCAGCTTCTGGATAACTGGCTGTAACGTCGGGACGCGACTTGTTCGCCCGCAAGAACTGACCCTTACCGTTGGCGGTCACCCAGACATACACCGGGGTTGAAAGGTTGTCGGGCTCGAAGGCCCATCCCGAGACGTTGACACCACCGGGAATCGCGCTGGCGACATCGAAACTGCCAATTGGGTC
The DNA here is from genome assembly GCF_003865375.1 of Gulosibacter macacae. Taxonomy (GTDB): domain Bacteria; phylum Actinomycetota; class Actinomycetes; order Actinomycetales; family Microbacteriaceae; genus Gulosibacter; species Gulosibacter macacae. The sequence goes on from NZ_RQVS01000007.1 coordinate 76,890, forward strand.
AGCGGGAGACACTCCAGTAACCGAAACGGTCTTGCAGCCCTTGCTTGTGTGCTGCCCGGCACCAATGTTGCTGTAGGTGACGCAGACTTCATGGTTGCCCGAGGTCGCCGGTAGCCGCTCCGAGTATCCAAGATTGCCGCTGAACCCGGGCAATGCGGCCGCGACATCGGGACGCGGCTTGTTCGCGTAGATGTGCTGACCCTTTCCGTCGATTGTCACCCACACATAGAGCGATTGCTTCACATTGTCGGGATCGACGGCCCAACCAGATAGCTCAATCTCGTTGACACCACCGGCAACGACATCAAGACCGCCATAGGGATTCGATTTCGTCGACACGGTTCCACCGCTGGTTGTCGAACCGAACCAGTCGGTGTACATGCGCCAGAAATTGCGATTGCCGTAGGCCGAGCAACCATCACCTGTGCCGTAGAGGTTGTTCAACGCAGCGCGGTTCGGTACGTACGGCGTGTAGATGTAGAGCGAAGCAGTGGCCTGGTTCTCGATATACACGTTCTGGCCGCCGCAAGAGGCATTGGGGTTGTACTGGATGTAGTTCGTACGCCCAGCTCGGTACCCATAGTCGTTCGGGTTCTGCGCGTACCTCTTGAGCTGCGCGGATGCGTTATACACCTGGTTGAAGAACCCGCCATAGTCAGGGTGGCACCAGCCTGGACGCGAGGGATCATCCGGGCAGTAGTAGCCCATTGCCCGCTCATAGCGCCAGTCGCCGGGGCCGTTCATGCTGACAAGCGACGTCTCTTTCTCGAGCAGGACGAGGAGCGCCTTAGGCGAGATGCCACATGCGACAGCAACATTGACGATGATCTGAGCTGCCGTTTCGCCCGCACGGCCGGTGTACGCGTTACAGCGCGAGGTCGCCGGTTGCGAAATCGTCGTTTGACGAAAGTCCTTCAGACAGTTGCTCGTGCAGTAGCGGCCCTTGTCATTGAGGAACGCCTGAACCTCTGCAGCCGACATCGACATGCTGTCATAAAACAGCGCGTCGGCGATGATCATGCCTGGATTGAACTGCGAGGCGTCCGCTGCGCTTGCTTCCGGCGCACGGTCATCGGCGGATTGCGCCACCACGAGGAAGGTTGCGAGGAGGGCGGCGATCCCCAGCCATGCGAGAACGCGCTTAACGCGGGTCATGCATGTACCTCGATGGTCGTCACTTCAGAACGTCCAAAGACCTCTTCGTTTGCGTACTCGACGGTCACATCCCAGACGCCTGATGTGAGACCGGTGATCACGCGGGTCGGACAGACGGTGGTCTGCGCGTCTGGCAATGCTTCAGCTTCGACGCTGACCTCGGTGCCGTCGGCGGCAACTGCGCGATAGATGCAGCTACCCTCGCCGATGTAATCGCTTACGAACGAACGAACTTCGATTCCACCTTCGCCCTCGAGGTATTCGACCCCGATGATCACCAGGTGCACCTCGCGGCGAGTTTCCACTGGTGCGGTCGGGTCAGCGGTTGGCGCGACAGACTCGGCTTCAGTCTCCGTCGGCACCGCGTCGGCCGTAGGCGTTTCGGTTTGGATTACCTCGGTGATGGTCGGTTCAGGATCATCACCTACGGGGGTGCAGCCGACAAGCGCACCAGCAACCAAGAAAGTTGCTGCGCTTGCCACCAACGTCGAACGAAGGACGCTAGCCCGATTAAGCAATTTCACAGACATGATTTTCCTGCTCCTCGGCGTGTCGGCCACAGATTCACTTCAGAAACACTAATCACATTCGCAACAAGAGTCACGCGAGCGCAAGAATACTGGACTCCGTCAATGTTTGACAGGCAAGTTGCAGAATCGGGAAAGTGACAAGGGCTCGACACGAGAGGTCGAGCCCTTGACGTGAACGGCGCTGCTAGATCAGTGCCGAACGAAGCGCCTTGAGGTACGTACTCCCCCAACGCTGGGTCGGTTCGAGGACTGCCCCCTCCGCCCACTCATTCCACGCATTCACGATTACGACGCGATGTTCCTCGTCACGGTTTGCAACCGCCTCAACGCAGGCACGCATCCAACGACGGAACGTGTAGGGATTGGCGCCGTACCAAACGTCCGGTTCCCACTGCCGTCGAGCCGTATTGTCGAATCCGGTCATCGCACCTGGGAAGTCAGTTTCGGGGAGGTCCGTTGCGAGGCGTGCGACACCACCGTCACACATCCCGGCATAGCTGAAGATGTTGCCGTTGAACCGGGCCGACACACCTAGGCCAGCGTGGCCAAGCGGCACATACGGGTGGTTGTGCGGAGGGAATGCGAGCGCGCCCTGAATGCCGGCTTCGAGGTATGACTGATTGAGCCCATCGAAGTTTGCGCCCACGTCAACGGACATGAGGTGGAGTTCTCCGACCCCCTCTTCACGAGCGCGTCGACGCCACGTCTCGATGACCTCGGAATAGTTCGGAATCTGTGCAATGCGGTAAATCGCGACGACAGCCGCACCGTCCACCCGGAAGTAGCGTGGATCTTTGAGCAAGGGCATCACATCGTCGATGAACTGGTCAGCCGGCACCTTCTCGTACTCTTGCGCAATGAGCACGTTCTTGGTGTCGCCGTCCCAACGGCGCGTCCAGTTCTCGTTCGCCCACATGATGCAGAACGGCTGATCGAGATCCGATTCGACGAGCCGCTCAATTGGCATCTCCATGAGCTTCTTGCCCGAGAACCAGTAGTAGTAATACATGAATGCGTTGATGCCGTGAGCTCGCGCCATCTCGGTCTGACGTTCACGAATCTCATCGAGGCGCAGGTCATAGAACCCAAGCTCACCCGGCAAAAACGGTTGGTTCTGTCCGCGGTAGACGGGCTTGGCCTTGGTGAGATTCGTCCACTCAGTGAAGCCCTTGCCCCACCACTGATCGTTCTCGTCAAACGGGTGAAATTGCGGAAGGTAGAACGTCACGCAGCGCGCACGCCAGGCGGGCGCTTCGAGTCGACGCCCCAACTCTTCGGCACCGTAGCGGTAACCGACTTCGAGATCTTGTCGCTCGACAATCGAGTAGCCAGCCTCCTTCGAGAGCATGCCGATCATTCGCTCAACCGCGTGCGCGGTTGTGCCGTCGACTTGCCCTGCTTCTTCCTCGAAATCTTGGCGATCAAGCATGAGCGAGCGCAACCCCTGAAGCACGAACCCGCGCACCCAGTAAATCGAACCGGAAGGAAACTCGAGGTCCCGGCGGTCATAGCCAAGTTGCAAGCGTCGCAGCAGCTCAGCGACGATGGCCTCGTCTCCGCCCCACTGATCGGCTCGAGCGATCGAGCCCTGTGAAGTAACGACACCGAGCTGAGGGTTGTCGTGGAGGGTTGAAATGATGTCGATCACGTTCTCGCTCGAGCCAAGCAAGTCGCGATAGAAGCCCTCCTTCCACTCCGCGCCACTACCGGCAAGCGTTCCGTGGCTTTCACGCCATTCGCTCTTCTTCGTGTGGATCTTCAACACGATGTCGTAAGGGTCAAGGAATCCAGCGTTGACGACCTGGACGAGCGGCCAGATGTCACGTCCGTGATTCTCGACCGGAAGCACGCGGAGATTCACGGCCCCCGAGTCCCGAAGCGGGGCTTCGTCGAGTTCTTCTCCAGAAGCATTCGTAACGACGAGATCAAACGGCACGGGGATGTTTCGGAGCTGCTCGCAAATCTCAGCGACAAGATCGACGTAGTAGACGTGCAAATGGACACCAACTGGCGCGGGTGCCTCAAACGGCTGGTGATCTACGCGCCACTTGGACGGGAACCCGACAAAATGCGCACCGTAGTTTCGTGAGAGGAAGCCATTGAATGAAGCCGCGAGGTCAGTATGTCCGCTCTCGATTGTTCGACCGGCGATCGCATCACCAATCTTCTTACGACCGCTGGTGATCCGACGCTGAATTCCAGCCTTCGTGATCCGACGCATCCATCTACCTTCTTCCTATTTCCGGCGTGCGCCGGCTACATCCAAGTCGCAATGTCAATGTCGAACTCGTCGCGGAGCACCTGCGGCACCCGATCTCCAAGCGTCACAACTTCAGGTCGGGTCAACAGCTCGCGCTTGATGAATGGCACTCCGACGAGCAGCGTCTCGCGCCAGCCGTCGATCATCGGGTTGAGGCCCGGGTGAACGACGCGTGGGGCCTCGAGGAAAGCTGTACTGACGAATCCCTCGTTGTAGAGCCTCGTTGACAGACCGAATTCGTATCGATCGATCACTCGCTGCTTGGTGGATTCGACTTTCACCGAGGCCCAATAGTCCTGGAAAGTCGTCGAGGTCAGGACCGTCGGAGTGAAGCCAAGAAAGAAGCTCTGCAGGTGCGGTGCCACCTGGAAACTACGCACCATTCCCCACCAGTCGCCATAGCTTGCCTCAAAGTCAGCCAGCACCGCATCGAGCGACCAGAATGGGCCGACAAGCGAATCATTGATTTGTAGCACCCGCTCAGCGGAGAAAATCTGTGGGCAGAGGATGAACGCAGTCGCCCAACTGCCGAAGTCATAGCCAATGTTGGGCTTGCGCAAGACTGCCACGTTCGCTGGCAATGGCTCAGGCCACTCAAGCTCGCCTGGCTCGGTGCACGCACTCGACACGAGCACGAAGTAGTCGTGTTCCGCGAGTTCGTGCACGAGCCGCGAAAACGATCGTGTCATCTTTCGCGTAGTCGAGAATTGCGCGACAACAGCGATGCGTTTGACGGCTACGGGTACCCGAACGTCGCCTTCCCATCGCACCTGCGTGCGAATGCCTTCAACGAATGCGCTCCGCATGAACTAGCCGCGGGTCCGTCGCATGACGACGCGCAATGGCGTCGTGACCTTCCAAGACCGAGAATGCCGAAGGTCCTGCAACTGCTGAGCGAACAGCTTCGCAGTCGACTGCTCGGCGTCAACGCGCTTGGCCAGTTCCGCATTGCGCTCACGTAGCTCACGGACTGTCAACTGCGCCGCAAGTAGTTCACCACGCAGACGCGCAAGCTCGTCCTCATGCGATGCCATTCCCGCATCCCTTTCGTTTGGTCATCTGTCGCATCAGTCAAGTCTACGCAGTCTGGGCGCTCCGACCTCGCTAACAGGCCTCCGGGCAGGCGCTCGCTAGAATCAAACGATTACGGCCACTTGGCCAAGTGCACCCGCGGCAATCGCGGGTCCGTCAGACCGAAACGAGACATGACTCAATCTCAAGACGCCGCCGCTGCGACGATCGAGCGCAACCGTCGCCTCAGCCAGGAACCCCTGCGCGAGACCGGCATTCGTGGCAACTTCTTTAGCGGGTTCTTCATTGCGCTCGCTGACATTTGGAACCGACGCGAACTGCTTGATCTCCTCATCAAGCGCGAGATCAAGGCTCGTTATAAGGACTCCGCACTCGGCTTCCTCTGGGGCCTTGTACGCCCGCTTACCCAGTTGCTGATCTACTACCTCGTGCTCGGCCACTTCCTCGGCGCAGCTCGCAACATCCCCGAGTTTGCTGTGTTCATCTTCGCCGGCCTCACGCTCTACGGTCTGGCTGCCGAGATCATTGGCTCGATGACCGCATCCATCGTGGGCAACGCGGGCCTCGTCAAAAAGGTCTACTTGCCGCGCGAGATCTTCCCCTTCGCCGCAGCCGGATCAACCGCGTTCAACTTTGGGATGCAGATCCTGGTGCTCCTCGGCGCCGCAATGATCTCGGGCACGCTCGTGCTCGGCTGGCACTTCGTCTATGCGATCGCGGCCATCGTGGTGGTCATCGTTTGGTCGCTCGCATTTGGTCTCGCCTTCTCGGCTCTCAATGTGTACCTGCGTGACATGCAGTACCTCGTCGAGGTCGTGGTCATGCTGCTGATGTGGTTCTCACCGATCGTCTACTTTTGGCAGTTCGTGGGCACCACCGCAAGCGACTTGGGGCTACCGCCGTGGGTCGCCGAGGTCTATCTCAACAACCCGCTCACCCTTGGCGTATTGGGATTCCAGGCTGCGTTCTGGGCGCCGGGAGCCAACGGCACCCCACAGTTCCCAGACGGTGTTCCATTCCCCGAGCACCTCATGCTGCGCATGGTTATCGCGACCGTGATCGGCCTTATCGCACTCTTCCTCGCGCAGCGACTGTTTAGTCGTCTGCAGGGCAACTTCGCTCAGGAGCTCTGATTTCTGTGACTTCCCCCCTCGTAGCCCCTGCTGCTGAAGAAGCCCCGATCGTCATCGCAGTTGAGAATGTCTCGAAGCGCTTCATCATTCACCAAGACAAGTCGATCAAGGATCGCCTGCTGCATCCAAACCGCACGCGCAAGCACGCGGAAGACTTCTGGGCGCTACGTGACTTGTCAATCAACATCGATGCCGGCAACACCATCGGACTGATCGGCCCGAACGGCTCCGGTAAGTCGACGTTGCTCAAAGTTATCGGCGGCATTCTCGCGCCGACGAGTGGCCGAGTCTTGCACCGTGGTCGGATCGCAGCTCTGCTTGAGCTCGGCGCCGGTTTTCACCAAGACCTCACCGGCCGTGAAAACGTCTATCTCAATGCCTCCATCCTCGGAGTATCGAAGGAAGAGACTGACGCTCGGTTCGATGAGATCGTCGAGTTCTCAGGTATCGAGAAGTTCATCGACACACAGGTGAAGTTCTATTCGTCCGGAATGTATGTACGGCTTGCCTTCTCCGTTGCTGTTCACTGCAATCCCGATATCTTGCTCGTTGATGAAGTGCTTGCGGTCGGTGACGAACCCTTCCAAAACAAGTGTTTGAACAAGATTCGCGAGTTTCAGGAAGAGGGTCGCACCATCATCATGGTGACGCACAACCTCTCTCAGGTCACCGACTTCTGTACGCGCGCGCTCGTGCTCGGACAGGGCAATGTGATCTACGACGGCGCACCGGATGACGCGGTCGCGATTCTTCGCGAGGGTTTCCGCACGATTGAAGAAGCAAGCGTGGTTCGCGAGCGTCTCGAGCGTGAACGCGCCCGTGAAGAAGAGGCAGCCAATCGGCACGCGCTCGGCAAGATCACTGATATTCGAACTATGCCGTCACGCACACCCATGCACCCTGGTGACGATCTCGAAGTAGAAGTTGACTTGGAGGTTGCACGCGATTTCGAGCGCTGGAACCTTGGCATCTCGCTCACCAACGGCCTCAAGCAGATGGTGTTGATGACGACAACTTCTCGCGCCAACCCGAATTACGAGCCAATCAACGCTGGCCAGCACACGATCCGCTTTGCACTTCCGGGCCTCATTCTGCCTCGCGGGGAATACACGGTGAGTGCAGCTTTCTTCGATGAGACGCACTTCGAGGTGCATCGACTCGATGACGCCGGTGCTTTCCTCGCTGAAACAGATGATCGAAGCGCCGGAATGCAGTACACACCGGCAGCCGTAACCGTGAGCTAGCTACCTGGCCGATCGCACGAAGGAGCCCAACGTGACTGGACCAAAGCCAATCGTCATGACCCTCATGGTGCGCGATGAGGTCGACGTCATAGCGGCAATGATCGAGCACCATCTCGCCCAGGGCATTGACCTCATCATCGCTACTGACAACGGCTCTGTCGATGGCACGCGTGAGGTGCTCGCCGACTATGCGGCGCTGGGAGTGGTCGAGCTCCACGATGATCCGCGGCACGAAAAGCAACAGGCCGAAGTCGTCACACGTATGGCACGACGCGCATACGTGGAACACGGCGCGGAATGGGTCATCAACGCGGATGCTGATGAATTCTGGTTCGCGAGTGCTGGCGGAACGGTGGCAGCGGCCCTCAGGAATGCACCGACATCGATCGAGAGCTTCGATGTGCCGGTGCACAACCTTTTCGGGCGGCCACTCGAATCCGGCTCGGCCATCAGGTCTCATGTATGGCGTGACGAACGAACTGAATCAGAACTCAACGCTGTTGGCCTCCACGCCCACCCAACTCAGGACTGCGTACATCGAGGGAATGCCCTCGTCGAAGTGGTCCAAGGGAATCACGCGACGAGCTTGCCGCTGACTCCTGCCGCCGATGTCCCTGAGTCCGCTCGACTCGAGGTGCTCCACCTCCCCTATCGCACTTGGTCGCGCTATCAACACCGCGTCGAAACCACAGCCGCTGCCTATTCGGTCTCTGGCCGTACGCCGTCACCGCGCCATCACGGAATGCGAGATGCGCGCTGGCACGAGCGCGGTGAACTCGACCACGTGTTCGTTGCCCGCCACCCGGTGATTGATGCGGACGGCACAACGAGCACTCCAGGCTTTGTGCACGATGCACGCCTGCGTGAAGAGTTGGAACAGTTGCTCCTAAATGGCGCACGGCTCCCTGAACGGCTTGGCGAATCTTTGGCCGACCCAGTGTGGATGACCGACGAACGTGAGCTGCGCAAGCGCTTCGAAGCGGTGGGCCCGTGGATGGTCGAGGCTGCCGAATGGCGCGCCAACACTGCCTATCGCGAGGCTGACTTCTACAGCGCGGTGCTCAAGCGGGAGCAAGCCGATGAACGAATTGAGCAACTTGATGCAGAACTTGCGGCTACTCGTGCGCAGGCAGCTTCTGCATCTGCCACTGTGAACGACCTCAACACCTACATTGCGAGACTGCTCGGCAACCCGGCCATTCGATTGACTGCACGCGTGCTCACTCCTCGATACGGCTGGCACGAACGCAAGAATAAGTTTTTGAAGGTGGCACGGTCAGTCGTCAGCCGACCGCGCGTTCTGATGCAACGACTCCTCAGAAAGGGCTAGCGGATTGCTACGACACGATATTCGCCAGCTCCTGGCCTCAATTGGGCCGCTTCGCCGAGCCGTGCTTCGCTTTCGTGGCGATGGGGCGACCTCAGACGATCACTCAAATGCCAGGTGGAGTGCCGAGGATCTTGGCGAGAGATCCCGCCTGTTACAGCGCGCCGAAGCCTTCACTAAGTTCCACGAGCTGTGGCCTTCTCCGCCTACTCCAGTTCAACTCTTTGGCAAGCCTTCAATCGGGTCAATACCACTCATCATCTGCCTCTGGAATCGACCGAAGCAGATTGATGAACTACTTGAGCGTATTGATGCCCAAGTAGGCGTGGGCGGTGAACCTCGGCCTCGCTTGCGCCTCATCTTCTGGAACAACTGCGCGCCAGATCAAGATTGGTACGAAGAGCGAATCGCGGCCTTCCGCCCGACGGGAGCAATTGACAGTATCGAGCTCGTTGCGAGTCCGCATAACATTCGCGGCGTCGCTCGTTTCATCGTCGCTCGATGGCTCTACACGGCAGGTGTTCGAGGTAACTTCCTCATGCTTGACGACGACGAACTCATCGGTCCTCACGCACTCAGCGAGCTTCTCCTCGCGGGCGGCGAGCGAACTATCGCCAGTTTCTGGTCTTGGCGGGCGAACCCGGATGACTACTGGCAACGGGAACGCGCTCTCAACGGCGAAGAAGCCGACTATGCCGCGACCTGCGGTTGCGTCTGCGACATCGAACTTGTCGCCGACGACGAGTTCTTCACCGCGCTTCCTGAGCTTGGCCTATTCATCGAAGACGCGTGGATGAGTCGACTGGCACTCAGTCGTGGCTGGAACCTGCGGGCCAAAGACATTGAAGTGGAATTTGTGCTTCACGAAACCAATCAATACGGCCCGCTCATTCTCGATAAGGTTGCCTTTTGGTCTTCCCTGAACGAGCAGTACCCGCTGCCGAAAGCCGAAGAGCGTCGACTGATTCGCAACCAGTAGCTCTTGCCCTGCGCTAGTAGTTGGGTGCCGCGGAAGCCCAAAGGAATCCTTCATAGGTTTGATATGGAGAATTCCAATATTCCAACGCTGTTTGCAGCCCAACGAATCGGAAGTGCCAGGGCTCGTACATGATCCCAGTGATGTGGGTTTGCCCTTGCGGATAGCGCAGGATGAACCCGTAGCGCCATGAGTTGGCCGCAAGCCACTGGCCCGCCCGTGTGCCGCCGAAGCACGTGTCGAGAGTGCAACCTTCAGCGAATGCCCCCAGATCGGCAGCGAGACCAGTTTGGTGCTCGCTGTAGCCGGGTCGCATCGTGTCTTGATCGCGGTTGGGGCCCGCATTTTGATAGAGCTGGGATTGCAACCCATAGCTACGGAAGCCACTGACCAGGTTGAGATAGATTCCGGCTCCGACAGCATCGGCATACATTCGTTGCAACTGCGTCATCGCGTCTCGCCGAAGTGCGTGACCATTGATCGATGGCACACCAACTGCGGAGGCGTAAACCAAATCGTGTGGATAGTAGTCCACCGGCTGCAACGGGTTTCGTTTGTTCACGAGCACGGTCAGGCTCGATGGTGAGGTGGTGTCTTTCGGCACCGCGTTTCCCCACGGAAAGCACACGGTCGTGACCGAGCGGGGTTGAATTCCTGCACCAACTCGCACGATCGTTGCCGTACCCGAATGGGTAGTGGTGCCGAGCAAGCGATTCGCCGTGTCAACGACTTGTTGAGTGGTGCAGTCACTTCGCGTGAGCAGGATCGGCGCCCCTCCAGCAGCAAGCGCGGAACCAACTAGAGCATCGGGGAAATTCGAAGCCGTCGCAACGTGGACACGCATCGGTACCGACCTCACCAAGCGGTTGAGGACCGCCACATTCGTGGCAAACCTGTCTCCACCGGCAAGTCGTTCCGAGGTCACCCCTGCGAGTCCCGCTGGTTGAGGCCCGGGATTGAGGATGTTGCTACCACCAACCATGAAATAGTGACGCGGTTTGATTTGAGCGATGGCATCCCACGTCGCCAAGGTGAACTCTGACGATGTTCCAAGCAACACAGGGATTCCTCTAGCTGCAGCGACTCCAGCCGCCGACAACGCATCAGGGAAGTTCCATCCTGTGGCGACGAACACTTCCCCAACGTTTGGAAAGTACCGAGTTGCAAGTAGCGCCGCGGTTTCATGCCGGTTACTGCCGGCGATTCGTTCCACTTCGGTGTTTGGCAGGAGTCGCTGGATTTGTTCTACGACCGACTCCGGAACAGCTGGAGTCCCGCCGATAACGATCACCTCGGCCGGAGCCTGCCGTTGGAGTGCCGTTACAGTCGCCCCAGGAACGAAATCGCCATGCGTGAGCAAGATAGGCGCCCCAAGCTTCGCAGCGACCGGCCCGGCAGCAAGCGCATCGGGAAAATTCGCGCCTGTCGCGATTATGACGGTGCCGCCAGTGCCAGGGTGCACTCGCTGTGCCACCTGCGCGGCAGTTGCGAACCGATCAGCGCCAGCGATCTGGACAGTCTGAATTGTCGCGGCAACTGCCGTCCGAGCGGCCCCGCCCATGACCAGCAACGGCACCGCAAGCAATAGCACCAGGGCCAACGCTAGAGGCACCCGCGCGCGCCGCTGCAACATAATTACTTGCCGTAGGCGTCGCGCTGTTCGAGCAGGTGGAAGATGTACTCTCCGTAACCCGACTTTCGGAGCGGTGCACCTAGAGCAGCGAATTGCTCATCATCAATCCAGCTGGCACGCCACGCGATCTCTTCGATGCATCCGATCTTGCGGCCCTGGCGATCTTCAATGACCTTGACGTACTCGGCCGCCTGCATCATCGACTCGAACGTTCCGGTGTCGAGCCAGGCGGTGCCGCGGTCAAGCACGTGCACCTGCAACTTTCCCGCGTCGAGATATGCCGAGTTCACCGACGAAATCTCGAGTTCACCACGGTCGGAAGGCTCGACGGCCTTCGCAATCTCGATGACGTCGTTGTCGTAGAAATAGAGGCCGGGAACCGCGTAGTTCGACTTCGGCTTGGCGGGCTTTTCTTCAATTGATAGCGCCTTCATGTCATCGTCAAACTCGACGACGCCGTAGGCCTTCGGGTCAGCAACCTGGTAGGCAAAGATGAGTCCGCCATCGATCTCTCCGTGGGCACGCAGCGACGAGCCGAGACCCGTGCCGTGGAAGATGTTGTCACCGAGCACGAGTGCAACACCGTCGTCGCCGATGAACTCTTCGCCGATGATAAACGCTTGGGCGAGGCCATCGGGCGACGGCTGCACGGCGTATTCAATGCGCATCCCGAGCTGCGAGCCGTCACCGAGGAGCGCCTTGAACTGCGCGTTGTACTCGGGCGTCGTGATGATCAACACCTCGCGAATATCGGCCATCATCAAGGTCGACAGCGGGTAGTAGATCATCGGCTTGTCGTAGATGGGCATGAGCTGCTTCGAGATGCCCTTGGTGATCGGCCAAAGGCGTGTGCCGGAGCCGCCGGCGAGGATGATGCCCTTCATGGCTACTTCGCTCCCTCGTTGAGTTCGGCGTAGAACGCGAGACATGCCTCGTAGTCGGGCAGGATGCCCTGCTCTTTTGCGGTGTTAAGGCCTGGGGCCTCGGTGTCCTTCGGGGAAAGCAGGAGCTCTTCAACCGGGAAGGGGAACTCGAGCCCGATGGTCGAGCAAGTCGGCTTGACGCCATGCTCGCGGCCAGGCGCATACGTGGTCGAGCAGAGATAGCTCACCGTGGAGTCATCTTCTAGCGCGACGAAGCAGTGGCCCAGACCTTCAGCGATGTAGATCGCCTTGCGGTCGACATCGTCGAGGCGAACCGAGTCCCACTGACCGAACGTTGGCGAGCCGACACGGATGTCGATGACATAGTCGATGACGGCACCACGGGTGCAGGTGACGTACTTCGCCTGGCTTGGCGGCACATCGGCGAAGTGGATGCCGCGCACCGTGCCACGCTTCGAGATCGAAGTGTTGGCCTGCTTGAGGTCGAGCGGATGCCCAACTGCCTCGGCGAGCTTGTCGAAGCGGTAGTACTCGAGGAATACTCCTCGGTCGTCAGGGAACTGCTTCGGCGTGATCTCGAAGCTGCCGGGAATGCTGAGTTCGCGAATCTCCATGAATGCAGTCTATGGCGGGCCTACCATGGGGAACGATCTGACTCCGGTCTTCCGCCATCTGAATCGACGATATGCCCGCCACCCCTCACTCGCGCCCCCGCATCCTGGTGCTACTCACGACGCACAACGGAGCTGAGTTTCTCGATGAGCAACTCGACTCTGTGCTGGCGCAAGAGGATGTCGACGTGACCATCATCGTGTCGGACGACAATTCGAGCGACTCCACTCCTGCGTTGTTGGCTGAACGCGCAAGCGAAGATGATCGAGTCCAATTGCTCGAGCAGGGCCACTTTGGTTCCGCGGCTTCAAACTTCTTTCGACTCATTCGGGAAACCGACGCAACGGGATATGACGCGATTTCTCTGTGCGACCAGGACGACATTTGGGAGCCTTGGAAGCTCGGCCGCCACTACGAGTTGCTCACGCGACCGCAAGGTGTCAATGGTCGAGGTCCACTTAGCGCGGTTTCATCGAACGTGACGGCGTTCGCCGTTGATGGCGGTGAAGTGCTCATTGCAAAGAACCAGCCGCAGCAACTCGCCGACTATGCCTTTGAATCTGGTGGCCCGGGTTCAACGTTCCTTCTCACACCTGGCGCTTATGAATTGGTTCGTGCTCGACTGCTCATACCCAATGGTGCTGCCTCAAAGGTGCGCTCGCACGACTGGATGATCTATGCGCTCGTGCGCGCTAGCGGCGGGCGATGGTTCATCGACGGCGAACCATCCGTTCGCTATCGCCAGCATGCAGACAACCTCCTCGGGGCGAACGAGGGATGGCGACAGAACTGGCGCCGTCTTCGTCAGATCGCCGACCGAACGCATCGTGACGATGCGCGACTCATCATTGCCGCGGCAAGAGAAGTAGCCCACGGAGCGACCGCTGAACGGCTTGACTGGCTCACACACGCCGTAAGCCGCACTGACCCGTCAGCCCGTATTCGGCTTGCTCGGCGAGCCCGACAACTCCGGCGACGTCGACGTGACCAATTGGCTCTTGCCGCGACTATCGTTTCTGGTGTCTGGTGAGTATCGAGTTTTAATGCTGGTATCCAGCGACTCCGAGCATTAGGCTCCGGAAAGTTTGTGTAAGTCGATTCCCAGGAGGTTGTGTGGCCATCACTGCACCGACCAATTCGGCAGCGACGAAAACTCCCGCGGCAGCAGGATTCATTCCCGAGATCCAGGGATTGCGCACAATCGCGCTATTACTCGTCGCAACTTTTCATATTTGGTTCGACCGCGTTTCAGGCGGCGTCGACATTTTCCTGCTCATCTCGGCTTATCTCATGACCAGGTCATTGACCGCGCGCGCAGAAGCGGGGCGGTACACCCGACCAATTGGGTTCCTCGCGAAGAAGTTTGCCCGACTCCTGCCCGCTGCAGCGGCAGTCATCCTACTTACCCTCGTCGCCACCGTTGTGCTTCTGCCCGCGAATACCTGGGAGGGCAACGCAGGAGATGCGGTGGCATCGGCGCTCTACGTCGAGAACTTCCGATTGCAGGCCGCCACGGTCGACTATTTCGCGGCCAACGATGCCCTTGCTAGCCCATTCCAGCATTTCTGGTCGCTTTCAATTCAGGGACAAGTGTTCGTCGCTTGGGCATTCCTGCACCTGCTTGGCGAACTGGTCGCGCGGACTACGAAAATTCCTGTGCGGTGGGTGCTTCTCGCCGGATTCCTCATTATCTTTGGCGTTTCGCTCGCGCGCTCGGTGTGGCTCACTGAGTTCAACCAGGTCTACGCGTATTTCGACACATGGTCTCGCCTCTGGGAGTTCGCGGCTGGATCTCTACTCGCCCTTGTGCACCCATGGATTCGCATCCCCCGCGCGCTCCGAGCAATCATGTCTTGGGTCGGCATCGCAGGCGTGCTCAGTTGTGGATTCCTGTTGCCCGTTGCATCGAGCTTCCCCGGATATGCCGCGCTGTGGCCCGTCGTGTCAGCTGGTTTGATCATTCTTTCCTCGGGCGGCGAAGCCCCTGCCGGTGTCGGCCGGGTGCTCGCGGCACCTGTCCTCGCTCGAATCGGCAACTACACGTATGCGCTCTACTTGACACACTGGCCCGTTCTTGTCTTCTTCTTGAACCAGCAGGGCATCAACCACGTGGATGCCTGGCAGGGCTTGGTCGTGCTTATACTCGCGACAGTCGTCGCTGTCGTGGTCGTGCGCCTTGTTGAGCGCCCGGCCGCAAGCTGGGTCGCCAAGCCTCGAACCGCTGCCATGGCCTCGCCGGTTACCAAACGAGTGATTAGCTGGATCCGGGACGTTGGCTGGCGAGCCCCCGCCGTGATCGCGACCTCGCTTGCTCTTGTGTTCGGTGGCTTTGCAGCGATCACCGCTCAACTCGAACGTGTCCGCCTCGAAAACCTGGAGCTAATCCAGAGCGCCGATATCTCGGCACTGGGCGCAAATGCCCCGCTTGATGCTGAATTCGAAATGCCGTTGCAAGACCCGGCCTATGTCAAGGACGATTGGGTCAACGTTGGCCCCGACTGTGCACCCGACGACCCCTACCGCAGCGCGCTTTGCTTTGAGATATTGCCCGAAGGCGGGACCACTGAGCGGCTCATTCTCACCATCGGCAACTCGCACTCGACTCAGTTCACAGGCGCGCTACTCGAGGTTGTCGAACGCCACCCCACCTGGGAATTGCGCACCCGGGTGGCACCCGGATGCAACTTCTCGCTCTACCTGCAAGTCGAAGAACCCGACGACTGCGCAGTGATGTGGAACAACGCGAGCGCCTTCATCGCAGACAACAACCCCGACATGGTCGTCGTGTACGCAACTTGGTGGGGCCCCGGTTACGGCGACATCCGAGTTGACGGAATCGAAGAGTGGCTTGTCGCGATGCGTCTGGTAGCGCCAGCAACTGAGTTCGTCGTTGTGCGCGATAACCCGCGACTCGACATCTCCCCCTTCGACTGTGCGGTCGACTTGGGCTTCGATGATGTGAATTGCTATGGCCAGTTCGAGCAGGCTGACCAAAGCGCGTGGCAGAAGGAACTCGAATCTCTAGGCAACACCACATGGGTTGATCTCACCGATGCGATTTGTCCAGGTTCGTTTTGCGCACCCATGCGCGGTGGCGTCGTGACTTACCTGGATGACAACCATCTCACCGAAACCTACGCTCGGACATTGGCACAGCATCTCGCCGACATCCTGAATCCGAGTGTTTCCTGGTGGCCGTCAGACGCATACGCAGGTGAGCTGATTGACCGTACACCAGGAGGAGGAATTCAAGATCGGCTCAATAAGTAGGGAAACCCCGCTAGTTATGCTGAGCCATCAGTGGCAGGCTTTTGCCTGAGACGGCAGGAGAACGATGGCAAGGCACGCGCACGAGCAACCGCAAAGGCGGCATGCGCTGGCCAGTATCGAGTTCCGAATCGCGATAGTGCTCGCGGTCGTGTTAGCGATTGTTGGCGGCTTGTCCTTTCGGCCCACCGCCGCGGACCTCATCCCCTTGGGCCTTGCGCCCGAAGTCATGACTTCACCGCAGCCTGAGCCAGCTGCCCCGCCGAAAGCTGACGACTCTCTAAAAACCAAGACCGAAGTGAGCCCCTGGTCAATGCTTGGGGCCAACGCAGCGCTCTCACCCAACGGAAGCACCCCCGCTTCCGGCATTCATGAGCCCGGCTGGGCGGAGGTCGGCCAACACTGCAGCGCCGATGATCCATATCGAACTTCAGTCTGTTTCGTGTTGCCGCCTCAGAACGGCGGCGAGCCCGAGCGGATGATCTACACGATCGGCAACTCTCACACGGTCCAATTGACTGCGGGGCTACTCGAAGTCATCGAGCGACACCCGACGTGGGGAGCGCGCGTCCAAGGAGTTCCGGCTTGCCCGTTTGCTTATCGTGCAAACCCCTCAGACGCATGCGAGGAAATGTGGAAGGTCGGCACCCAGTACATCCTGGATCGCCAACCGGACCTCGTTGTCGTCATGGCGACACGTTCGAGTTCTGACGGGCCCGAAAACCTTCTCCCCGGCCTCGCCGATTGGGTCCGCATGATCACCTCACAGACAACGACCAAGGTGCTCCTTGTTCGAGACAACCCACGGTTTTCAAGTGATATTCATGAATGCGCCAAGCTGCATGGGCCGCATGACCAGTCCTGCGCCTATCCATACCACTACGAACCCTTGAATGATCAACGGCAACTGCTCGAAGATGCTGGCGGAATCTACGTCGACTTGAACCAGGTGATCTGCCCAGATGGCGCATGCCGTCCCGTGATCGGCGGCGTTTGGACGTTTCTCGATGAGAACCATCTCGGCGCTGACTACTGGCGCACGCTCATCGGACCACTCTCACTACGAATGCACACAGCGATTCCTTGGTGGCCAAAACGTCCCTATTTGGGCGAAATGCTCGTTCGCCAGAAGCTTCCAACTGCACCAGTGATCTGACAAGCACAACGGGTCCCGAATAGAAGTATTGCCATGCGATAGCCTGGCTCAAACCATGCTGAGATTCGTCTCAGCGGGAAGTGAGCCATGACTGACGGAAAAACCACTGCCAAGACGCTAGCGGCAGCGGAGGCGACCAAGCCGTCACATGTCCCCGAGATTCAGGGGTTACGCACCATTGCGTTGCTCATGGTGGCGACATTTCACATCTGGTTCGACCGGATTTCTGGCGGTGTCGATGTCTTCCTTGTCATTTCGGCTTATCTGCTAACCCGCTCACTCGTTGCGCGCGCCGAGTCTGGCTACTTGACAAGGCCCGTGCGCTTCATCGTCCGCAAGTTTGCGCGGCTTGTTCCAGCTGCAGCCGCCACCATCGGCTTTACCCTGCTTACCGCCTACGTTCTCCTTCCGGCTTGGATGTGGCCCGGAATCGCTCGCGACGCGATTCCAGCGGCCCTTTACACAGAAAACTGGCATCTACAGGCACTTCAAGCAGACTATTTCGCGAATAGTGTTGCCAATGCCAGCCTCTTCCAACAGTTCTGGTCGTTGGCCATTCAGGGGCAGGTATTTATCCTCTGGCCTGTTTTGCATCTGCTAACGGAACTGGTTGCAAGGGCTACGAAAACGTCCGTCCGTCGGCTACTCATCGCCGTCTTTGGATTGATTTTCGTCGTGTCAATCAGCTGGTCAGTTTGGCTCACTGCCGTCGACCAACAGCACGCCTATTTCGACACGGGCGCACGCTTGTGGGAGTTTGCGGGCGGTTCGCTTCTCGCGCTGCTCCAACCCTGGCTTCGCTTTGGGATGGGCATCCGCGCCATAATGTCTTGGCTTGGCCTGATCGGTGTACTTTCGTGCGGAATCGTACTTCCGGTGGAGGCGACATTTCCCGGCTTCGCTGCGCTTTGGCCTCTAATCTCCACAGCGCTTGTCATTGTCGCTGCAGATGGACCCTCGGCAAAGTGGAGCGCCCATTGGCTGTTGTCGAACAAGGGTTTGGCAGCCCTCGCACGCTACTCATATGCGCTCTACCTCACGCACTGGCCCGTCTTGGTAATGTTTGCGATTCTCACCGGCGTAGGTCAACCGGGTGCCCATGAAGGTCTTTTCATTCTCCTCATGGCCGGTGCGTTCGCAGTGGCGATCTACAGGTTCGTCGAGAACCCGCTATCGAAGTGGGTCGCCAATGCGGGCCCGCCGACGCCGCACTCACCCAAGCTCCTGTTCCCGTTACTGCGCCCCGCTGCGGTCATAGCGCTTTGCACCGCAGTTGCGCTTGTCGCAACAACCGGGATTAGGACGACATCCGCACGCGGTGACCAGGAGTACCTCGCCTTCATCGCTGAAGTCAATGCGTCACAGTTCGGGCCAAACACTGATCCGAAACTTCCGCCACCGGTACTACCAACAACGCTCGACGCAGCCGATGACGCTCGCGAGCCAGGCATCCCGTGCGCGCCTGAAGACCCGCATACAACTCAGAACTGCTTCGTTGTCGAAGCCATCGGCGACGGGTCGTCCGAACGCTCGATATTTGCACTCGGGAATTCACACATCCACGTGTCGTCTGGGATGTATTTGGAATCTGTTTACACGCACGAGAACTATGCGGCGCGCACTCAATACGTGTGGAGTTGCACGATCGATCGTGTCGACGAGCTTGGGCACCTCTGCGGCGCCCTATGGGAATCCGGTGCGAACTACATCGCCGATGAGAACCCCGATCTCGTCATCGTCTTTGGCACACAATCCACTCCTGAGGGTGAAATACCTCAATGGAATCTCATCGATTGGATTCGAAGCGCGAAGCTCTCCTCGCCGGAAACACAATTTGTCGTCATACGAGATACCCCGCGATTTGAAACTGCGCCCCTCGAATGCCTGCTCAGAAACGGCATCGGTGCTGCCGCCTGTGAGACCCCTTTGACTGGCAGCACCGACCCCAAATTCCTCGAAGCACTCAGTGCACTCGAGGTCGTGTGGGTTGACCTGAACGACCAGATTTGCCCCGACGGAGTCTGTTCTCCGGTCGTGGGCGGTTTAGTGACCTACGCGGACACCAATCACATCACGGATGTGTTCGCACGATCGCTTGCGACCAGCTTTGACGCACAGGTCGCAGAAAAGGTCTCTTGGTGGAACGCCGACAGGTAGCCCACACGCAGGATCAAGGCAGAATTCCTAGCCTTGAGTTACCGTCGAGCCGCAGCCGCCCGCGCGTACGCATCCAGGTGCAATTGAGCGCAGCGCTCCCAGGTGAATTCCGCCGCGCGCGCCAAGCCAGCCGCACGTAGGCGATCTCGTTCATCGTCGTTTGTAATGAGTTCTTCAAGTGCGTCCGCGAGCGCCTTCGGGTTCGGCTGGGCATAGACCACCGCATCCCCACCGACTTCGGGAAGGGCCGTAAAGCGGGTAGTGACCACGGGCGCGCCGCTGGACATTGCCTCGAGTACGGGAAGACCGAACCCCTCGGCAATTGACGGATAACAGAATGCGACCGCTCCCCCAAGCAACGCCCGCAATTGCTCGAGCGGCAGGTAACCAAGTTCGCGCACACCGCTGAGCGGATCGGCCGCGGCCTTGTCGAGCAACTCCGCAGCCTCTTCATCCCAACCGCGCTGGCCCGAGAGCAAGAGCAGCGGCGCTTCGTCACCGAGTCGCTCGCGCAAGATGCCGTGTGCGCGAATCAGTTGCGCAACCTGTTTGCGCGGCTCGATTGTGCCGAGAAAAGCGATGTAGGGACGATCACCAAGGTCGTGCGCGTCGCGGAACGCGGCGATCTCATCGGCACTTGGTTCATGGAAGATTTCGCGGTCGACGCCATGCAGAGCAACCGCGATCGCGCGACGAGGCTTACCGGCATGCGCTTCGATTTCGCTGGCGGTGGCAGCCGATGGGGCGATGAGCGTGACGTTCGCCCGCACCCCCTCGCGGATCCAGCGACGGAAGAACTCGCGCTTGACCTTGGTGTGCGCATCCGGGTCGCTGAAGAAGGTGGCGTCGTGCACCGTCACCACACGCGCCAGCGGAGTTGCACGCGGGAAGGTGTAGTGGGGCGAGTGGATGACTTCGGCTTGCAGATCGGATGCGAGGCGGAGTAGGCCGGTTTGCTCCCAACCGAAGCGCAGACCCTTCTTACCGATGAGGGCGGGTGCTGCGTGGATCTCGGCATTCGGGGCGAGGGCGCGGAAGTGTTCGATGTGCTCCGGGCGAGCGACGAGGAGGGGCTTTTCGCCAAGTGCGTGGAGGCCGCTCACGAGGCCTTCGAGGTAGCGTCCGACGCCGCCGAGCTGGGTAGGGATGGAGGTGAGGTCGATGAGGGTGCGGGGGTTGCGGGTGGGTCGAGGGGTGGTCTCGATACGGCCCTGCGGGCCTACTCCACCAACCAGTGAGCCCTGCGGGCCTACTCGACCAGCCAGTGGGTCGTTCGGGGCTACTCGACCAGCAACATTTGGCTCCGGCGCGGCTCGACCGGCGGCGGGCGGGAATGGCGTGAGGCCGGCGAGGGCACCGCGGGCGCGGGCGCGGCCGAGCTGGCGTTCGTCGGCGCTCTTGCGGGGATCAAGTGAAGTGACGGCACCCTTTACGGCACCGACCGCCGTGCGGACCGTTGCCTCGGCGCGCATCTTGGCGGGGCCATTGCGACGCGCGTTCCAGGCGCGGTTGCGGGCGTTCCACTCGACAAAGCGAGGGCTCGTGGTGCCAGAGCTCGAGGCATGGGCATGAATCGAGATGGCTTCGGGTACGTATTCGATCGACCAGCCAGCTTGGCGCAGGCGCATCGAGAGGTCGGTGTCTTCGTAGTACATGAAGTACGACTCATCGAAACCACCAAGCCGTTCAACTGCACTGGCTCGCAGGGCACAGGCACCGCCGTGGAAGCCGTAGACGGCGCGAGGGAACTCGGTGCCGACCGGAGCGAGCCAACCGCGGTCGAGGCCGTTGCCTGAACGCGTGAGTTGGTTGCCGGTGGAATTGAGGAGTTGTTGGCCTTGTTCGCCGGGGGTGGTGCGGCGCCAGGTGCTGCCGTCGTGGGCGGTGAAGATGGTTTCGGGGGTGGGGTTGGGGTCTCGATACGCTTCGCTACTCGACCGACCAAAGGAGGAGTGAGCTTCGCTGCCCTTCGAGTGCCTCAGGGCACCGCTCGACCAACCAACCTTGGTGAACTCGCCTGCGAGTCGAACCTGGGCGGTGACGGCGCCGAGCGAGTCGTCGCGATCGAGCGCCGAGACCAGCGCGGCGATGAAGCCAGGCTGATAGTCCGCATCCTGATTGAGCACGAGGTATGCGTCGGCGGCGTACGCGGCCATCGCGCGGTTGGCGGCGGCGCCATAGCCGAGGTTCTCAACTAGCTCGAGCACAGTGACTTCTGGCACCTCGGCGCGAATGAGCGTCACGGTGTCGTCTGTCGAACCGTTGTCGACAGCCACGATGCGGAGGTCGGCATCGACCTCTTGTGCGGCAAGGGTTCGCAGGGCAGCGACAGCTTCGTCACCGCCGTTCCACACGACGACGATTGCGGTGACGCTTGTGATGCCGGTCATGGGGTCAACGGTAGCGGGGTGGGCTGGTTGTGCTTCGAGAGCCTCAGCACACGATAGGGCCGAGCCACAGCACACGATAGGGCCGAGCCTCAGCACACGATAGGGCCGAGCCTCAGCACACGATGGGGCCGAGCCTCAGCGCAAGACCGGGACCGTCCCGGTAGGCTAGAGGGATAATTCGTGTGCCCAGATTCGCCGGGCGCACCGACCCTGGAGGAACTCCATGAAACTGCTCGTAACCGGTGCGGCCGGCTTCATCGGCTCGAACTTCGTTCGTCGCGCACTCGCAGATGAGCTTCCCGGTGTCGAAGGCGCCGAGATCATCGTGCTCGACTCGCTCACCTACTCGGGCAACGAAGAGAACCTCGCCCCGATCGCCGACTCCCCCCGGTACGAGTTCGTCCACGGCGACATCCGCGACGCTGAACTCCTCGACGAGCTCATGCCGCGCGTCGACGGCGTCATCCACTTTGCCGCAGAATCGCACGTCGACCGCTCGGTGCTCGACGCATCCATCTTCGTTGAAACCAACGTGCTCGGCACCCAGCGCCTCCTCGACGCCGCACTCAAGCACGGCATCGGCCGCTTCGTACACGTGTCGACCGACGAGGTCTACGGCTCCATCGAAGAGGGCGAATGGACCGAAGAATTCCCGCTCGAGCCGAACTCCCCCTACGCCGCATCCAAGGCCGGCAGTGACCTCATCGCCCGCAGCTACCACCGCACCCACGGCCTCGACGTCGTGATCACGCGCTGCTCGAACAACTACGGGCCCTACCACTTCCCCGAAAAGCTCATCCCGCTGTTCGTCACCAACCTCATGGACGACAAGCACGTGCCGCTCTACGGCACCGGCGAGAACGTGCGCGACTGGCTGCACGTCGACGACCACTGCCGCGGCATCGCCCTCGTGTTCGCGAAGGGCCGCTCGGGCGAGGTCTACAACATCGGTGGCGGCACCCAGCTCACCAACGTCGAGATCACCGAGAAGATCCTCGAACTCATGGGCAAGGACTGGTCGTACGTCGACCACGTCGAAGACCGCAAGGGCCACGACCTGCGCTACTGCGTCGACATCACCAAGATCGAAACCGAGCTCGGCTACACCCCGCAGGTGCCGTTCGAGCAGGGCCTCGCCGAGGTCGTGCAGTGGTACCGCGACAACCGCGCCTGGTGGGAGCCGCTCAAGGAGCGGGCCGCGCTCGCATGACCCGCTATCTCATCACCGGGGCCGCCGGCATGCTCGGCCAAGACCTCCAGCGCGCCCTCGCAGGCCGCGACGTCACCGCGCTCACTCGCGCTGATCTCGACATCACCGACCAGGATGCAGTGACTCGCGCCGTCGAGGGATACGACGTCGTGCTCAACGCCGCCGCGTACACCGCCGTCGACAACGCCGAAACTGACGAGGACGCCGCCTACGCCATCAACGCGACCGGCACCGCCAACCTCGCCCGCGCGGCAGCCGCCGCCGGCGCGAAGTTCGTGCAGTACTCGACCGACTACGTGTTCCAGGGCAATGCCTCCGAGCCCTACGACGAGGACGCCCCACGCGACCCGCTCAACGCCTACGGCCGCACCAAGGCCGCCGGTGAAGAGCAGGCGCTTGAGGTGCATCCTGATGGCACGTATGTGTTGCGCACCGCGTGGCTCTACGGCGCAGGTGGCCCGAACTTCGCGAAAACCATGGTGAAGCTCGCCGGTTCGCACCCCGAGATCACCGTGGTTGACGACCAGCTCGGACAGCCGACCTACACGCGCGATCTCGCCGAGCAGACCGTGCGTCTACTCGACGCGGAGGCTCCGGCCGGCATCTATCACGCCACGAACTCGGGCGAATGCACCTGGTTTGATTTCGCCCGCGAGATCTTCCGCCTCTCGGGCAACGACCCGGAGCGCGTGAAGCCGACCGACTCGGCCTCGTTCGTGCGCCCGGCCGCCCGGCCCGCCTACTCGGTACTCGGCCATCGTCGCTGGGCCGAGGCTGGCGTGCCCGAGATGCGTCCGTGGCTCGAAGCGCTGGAAACCGCCGCTGAAGACGGAGTGCTAACCGAAACATGGTGACGCTGAGCTTTATCCTCGACCAGCTCCTCGGAGATGTGCCCGGCGGCATTGGCCGCTATACCGAAAACCTCGCCCGCGAGGTCATTCGGCGTGCGCCAGATGGGTGCGAGGTCGAGGGGCTCACGTCGCTCATCACCACCGAGCAAGAGCAGGCGCTGCTCGACCGCTTCCCCGGCATTGCTCGCGTGCGCTCGTCGAAGCTCTCGCGCAAGGCGCTGTCGAAGTCATGGCAGCACGGGATGCTCACGAACGCGTTCGGTGGCGGGCTCATCCACGCACCGAGCCTGCATGCGCCGCTGCGCGACCACGCCTCGGGCGACCTCGCCCAGGTGGTCGTGACGGTGCACGACACCGTCCCGTGGACGCATCCTGACACCCTGACGCGCAACGGCGTGCGCTGGCACAAGGCGATGCTCAAGCGCGCCTGGCAGTACGCCTCAGCGGTCGTCACACCGACGCATGCGGTGGCGGAGCAGCTCGCTGAGATCTACGACTTCGGCGACCGCCTGCGGGTGATTTCGGGTGCGGCCTCGCCGGATGTGGCGCTGCCAAGCGACGAGGAAGAACTCGCGCGCATTGCCGAGACGCTCTCGCTGCCGAGCGACTACATTCTCGCGATCGGCACGCTCGAGCCGCGCAAGGGCCTCGATCGGCTCGTGAAGGCGCTTGCGCTACCGCAGCTCGAGGATGCGGTGCTCGTGCACGTCGGCCCGTCGGGCTGGGGCGAAGTGAACTTCGACCAGCTCTGCGCAGAGGCGGGCGTTGATCGCGCGCGGGTGCGCGATTTGGGATTTGTCACGGATGCGGAACTCGCAGTCGCACTCGATCGCGCGACGGTGTTATGCATGCCCTCGCTCGATGAGGGATTCGGTCTGCCGCTACTCGAGGCGTTCAAGGCGGGCACGGCGACGGTGCACACTGATGTACCGGCGCTCATGGAGGTCTCGCAAGGCTCGGGGCTCAGTGTGAAGCTCGAGGATGCGTCGACGTTTGAGCAGCGGCTCGCGGTGGCGCTGTCGAATGTGCTGCGGGATGAGGAGCTGCGGCAGCAGCTTGTGACCGCGGGGCTCGACCGGGCGCCGTTCTACTCGTGGGCGTACTCGGCCGACCTCGTCTGGCGGTTGCACGCGGAGATTTAGGCGGGCGGGGCGGGGCGGGGGTCTCGATACGCCTCCGCTGCGCTGCGGCTACTCGACCACCCAGTGTTGTTTGGTTGGTCGAGTAGGCCGAAGGCCGTATCGAGACCCCGCCTGCAAGTCTTCCCTGGTTGGTCGAGTAGGCCGAAGGCCGTATCGAGACCCCGCCGCCTACTCCGCAGGCGGCACGTACTCGCCCTTGAGTGCCTGGCCGATGAGGTCGCGCGCATGCCCATAGTCAATGGGTCCCGCATCCACATCGAACTCCGGCGGCGCGATATTCAACCGCACATTGTCGTCGCGGCTCCGAGACTTCAGCGCGAGATCAGCAAACACACCAACCTCACCCTCGGGCAGATCAGTCTCGACGACCTCATCCAGTGCATCCAAAATCGCCTGCGTGTGCGTGAGCAGCTTGCCGGGCAATTGCGCGATCACCGCATCCTGCAATTCGCGCTGTCGTTCCATGCGCGCGTAATCGGTCGTCTCGTAGCGCGAGCGCGCGTACCAGAGCGCATGGTCACCGTTGAGCACCTGCACACCCGGCTCAATCCAGTGCTCCGGCGGCGTCCAGCCCGGGTTTGTGCCATCGTCATTGATGCCCATCGCGACGCGTTCCTTGACGTCGATCGTCACCCCGCCCATCGCGTCGATGAGCGTCGCGAAGCCCTGCATGTCGACGAGCGCGTAGTAGTGAATGTCGAGGCCGGTGATCCACTCGACGGCGTCGCGCGTTGCCTCAATGCCCTTCTCAGAGCCCTGGCTGGCCGCATCCGGGTAGATGTCGTAGTCGTAGACCGTGACCTCGGTGTAGACCGAGTTGAGATAGCAGACATCGACTTCGCACGAGGTGTAGTCCTCGGGATACCTGTCGTTCATGGGCCCGCTCGAGAAGCCGAAGCCCTGCAGCGTGCGCGGGAGGCCGATCGTGACGAGGTTGCCGGTGACGACGTCGAAGCTCATCACGCTGATTGAGTCGGGCCGCAGGCCCTCGCGATCGGCACCACGGTCGCCGCCGAGCAGCATGATGTTGAGGCGACCATCGCTCGGCATCTTAAAGCCGGCGTTCGGGCCGCCAAAGAGCGCCGCGACCGCACCCTGCGCCTGCTGAATCTTCGCGGCACCGAAGCCGCCAACGAATACCGGGATGACCGCGAGCACCACCGCGATGACCGCGATGAGACCGCGCGCGAACGCGTCGACGCGCACGAGGTTCGTCTGCCGCAGCGTCTCGAACATCGTCACGAGCATCCAAATGCCGTAGGCGAGCACGAGCGCCGCGAGGATGCCGAGCCCGAGTGAAGTCGTGAAGACGAACAGCAGCGGGCCGCGCAGGAAGAACCACATGAGCGCCATGATGATGAGCGCGAAGATCACGCCGAACCAGATGCGCAGCCCCAGACGGCCAAAGCGGCGGTTGCCTGCGAGCAGCGGGCCGAGCCCCGGGATAAGCACGTTCGACGCGACGAGCCACCACGCCCGGCGCGTCATCAGCTCGGGCTGTGACTTATCAGGGTGGCGCAACGGCAGAGAATTGGTCATCTTGCCATCCAGGCTAGGCGACGCGGCCTGTGGTGCCGGTAGGGCGGGTCGAGTTTCACTCACGTAGAGGTGACGCCGAGGGAATATTCCCTCGGCACCCAGCGGAGGTGAGTAAGAATTCTTTGGCCGTGCCGCATTCGGCGCGGTGACTGCGATCAAGGAGGATCCATGACCATTCAGGCGGTTCCCTACTTCAGCCTCCCCGGCACGGCGCGCGAGGCGATGGAGTTCTATCACTCGATCTTCGGCGGTGAGCTCACCGCCCACACCTTTGGCGAGTTTCACGCGGTCGAAGAGGGCGACCCGGCGACCGACTACATCATGCACACGTCGATCGTTGGCGGCGTGGTCACGCTCGGCGCGAGCGATTACGACCCGCGGTTTGGTGGCGGTAAGCCGCACGAGTTCGGCAACGCCCTGAGCGTGTCGCTCTGGGGCAACGACGTGGATGAAGGACGTCGCTACTTCGAGGCGCTCGCCGAGGGCGGCACGATTGCGACGGCCTTTGAGCCGCAGGTGTGGGGCGCGAGCTACGGCGAGCTCACCGACAAGTTTGGTGTGACCTGGAGCGTGAACGTGGCGCCGCAGATGGGCTAGGCGGGTCTCGATACGCTTCGCTACTCGACCGACCAGGGAAAACCTGGTTGGTCGAGTAGATGGAGCCGCCGGGTCTCGATCTGTCGCTTCGCTCCTACTCGACCAACCAGTAGAACGCCAGCCCTAGAGCTGGGCTTTGAGCGCGGCGTTCTTGTCGGCGACCATCGCGGTGAGGCCGTCGGCGTACGCCTGCAGGCGATCGGCGACCGCCGCATCCGAGGCACCAATGATGCGCGCGGCGAGAATGCCGGCGTTCTTCGCGCCACCAATCGATACCGTCGCGACCGGAATACCAGCCGGCATCTGCACGATCGACAGCAGCGAATCCATCCCATCGAGGTACTTGAGCGGCACCGGCACCCCAACGACCGGTAGCGTCGTCATCGATGCAACCATGCCCGGCAGATGCGCCGCACCACCGGCACCCGCGATGATGACCTCGAGGCCGCGACCCCGCGCATCCCGCGCATACGACACGAGCTTGTCGGGCGTGCGGTGCGCCGACACCACCTCGACCTCACTCGCGATGCCAAACTCCTCGAGCACCTCGCGGGCCTCGTACATGACTCGCCAATCCGAGTCAGATCCCATGATGATGCCCACGCGCGGCTGATCAGCCATTACTGCTCCTCGTCGTCGAAGCACGCGGCGGCTGCGCGCGCCTGATAGGTGACCTCAGTGAGGTCGTAGCCACTTACAGTGACGTGTCCGACCTTGCGGCCGGGACGCGCCGACTTGCCATAGGTGTGCAACTTCGCCGCCGGATGGTGCTGCCACGCGCGAGCGAACCGGTCAGTAATCGCCTCGTGCTGCGGGCCGCCAAGAATGTTGATCATCACGGCGTGCCGGTTCGTCGGCGACGCATCGCCAAGCGGCAGATCGAGCACCGCACGAAGATGCTGCTCGAACTGGCTCGTGGTGGCGCCGTCAATGGTCCAGTGGCCCGAGTTATGCGGCCGCATCGCGAGCTCATTCACGAGCAGGCGCTGGTCGGTCGTCTCGAACATTTCGACCGCAAGCACGCCGGTCACACCAAGGCCAGTTGCGATGCGCTCGGCAATATCGTGCGCCACTTCAGCAAGACGATCGGATGCACTGGCGACACCCGGAGCGGGCGCGAAGACTTCCTTACACACGCCGTCGCGCTGCACGGTCTCGACGACCGGCCAGGCGACGAGTTCACCGCTCGGGCGGCGGGCGACGAGCTGCGCGAGTTCGCGACGGAAGTCGACGAGTTCTTCAACGAGCAACGCATCGAATTGCTCAAACCAATCGGCGCCCTCCTGTCCGCCGCGCACCACGCGCACACCCTTGCCGTCGTAGCCACCGCGCGGCGTCTTGAGGATCGCTGCGCCGCCGTGGGCGTCGATGAACGCTTGGAGCTCATCCGCGCTGTGCACTGCTGCCCACTCGGGCAGAGGCGCGCCGATCTCGGCGAGCATCTCGCGCATCGTGATCTTGTCTTGCGCGGCGATGAGCGCATCCGGCCCCGGCTGCACCGAGACACCCGCGTCGACGAGCGCGCGGAGCACCGCTTGCGGCACGTGCTCGTGGTCGAAGGTGATGACGTCGACACCCTTGGCGAATTCGAGCACGGTGTCGACATCGCGGTAGTCACCGACGGCGGTCGCGGCGATCGCGGAAGGTGAGCCCTCGGTCTCGGCGAGCACGCGGATCTCAATGCCGAGCGCAATCGCCGCGGGCACCATCATCCGCGCGAGCTGGCCGCCACCGACGACACCAACAATCGGAACTGCCATAGCTGGAACCTGCCTTCTGTGCTCGCGCGTGCGTGGTTTGGGAGTCGCGGCACGCTAGCGACCATTCTGTCACTTGGCGATAGGGGGCGTGGCGCGGTCTCGAGCCACCAGGGTTGGCGACGTACCGCATCCGGATGATCTTTCGCATCTGCGTCGAAAACGCGACATAGACTGCGGCTCATCTTCCGCATCCGATAGTTGAGAGCCGTCTTGCCAAATCGTCACGCTGATCGCGCCCCCGCACCCCGCGAGGATGCGCACGATTGGCATGACTCGAAAGCTCCGACCACCGGCGGCATCGCGCTCATCGCGGCGGCCGCGGCTGATTCGGATGCGC
Source organism: Gulosibacter macacae (assembly GCF_003865375.1). Lineage (GTDB taxonomy): Bacteria > Actinomycetota > Actinomycetes > Actinomycetales > Microbacteriaceae > Gulosibacter > Gulosibacter macacae. Next base: position 106,082 of record NZ_RQVS01000007.1, read on the forward strand.
ATCCCGGTGACGGACCACGCACGTGGACCGGGCCGTGGTTTCGCAGCCTGTTTGCGCAACTACTGAAGTTTGGCGTGGTTGGCGGGTCGGGCATCCTCGTGGATCTTGGCGTATTCAACCTGCTGCGCGCGACGGTGCTCGGGCCGGACCAGGTCGTCTGGGGGCCGATGGCGGCGACGGTGATCGCGACCTGCGTGGCGATCGCATGGAACTGGGTCGGCAACCGGCTCTGGACCTTCCGCGAACACCGGCGCAGCGACGCCGCCACGCGCGAAGGGCTCGAGTTTCTCGCGGTGAGCCTCGCGGGCATGGTGATTGGCTTACTGCCCCTGTGGCTCACGCACTACGGGCTCGGGATGACGAGTGCTTGGGCCGACAACATCTCGAAGATGGTCGGAATTGGGCTCGGGTCGGTGTTCCGCTTCGCGCTGTATCGCTGGTGGGTGTACGCGCCGCATCGGGCGGCGGCGAAGGCCTAGGTGGGGCGGGGTCTCGATACGCTGCGCTACTCGACCAGCCAGAAAAACTGGGTGGTCGAGTAGGAGCGGAACGACAGATCGAGACCACAGGGCTGCGCGAGGGGTCTCGATACGCTGCGCTACTCGACCAGCCAGGGGGCCGCGCTAGTGCGCAGGCAGGCCGGCGAGCTCGCGCAGGGCGCCGGCGACGGTGACGACGTTCGGCACATCGCGCAGTTCGACCCGGCGACCATCGCGGGCGATGAGCCAGACATTGCCCGATCCGAATAGCGCCTGCCAGCCATTGCGGCGCATCTGCACTTCAACGACATCGAAATGCGCCATCACCTGGCGGCGCGAATTGAACAGCCCCGTAAACCGGGTCGTCGCGATATTCGTGATGACCACGCGATTACGCAGCCACGCCAGGATCGGCAGCAGCCCGAGCACCACGGCCGCGATGCCCACGACAATCGCCCAGGCAATCCACGAACCGCCCTCGCGCAAGCCGCGCATGGCGTAGCCAATAAACGCCCCGGATGCGATGAGCACGAGACAGGGCAACACCAGCCCGCGCGCATGCTGATGCAACTTCGCGAGCTGAAACTCGAGCTGCTGCACTGGCGGCCGCGGCGCGCCCACCGGCATCCCCATCGGTGCGCCGGTCGGATGCCAACCCTGTCCCCGAGCCACACCTGACGGCGACGACTGCGGCATGCCCGGCCCGTGCGGCGCGCTCACTGCGTCCACCCGCCCTCGAGCGGTCGCACATGTTCGACATCGCCAACGTTGACGAGACGCGTGCCGTCCGCATCCTCGATCTCAAGCTCGCCGCCAGCGCCAATGCCAACAGCACGCCCTTCAAGCAGGTCATTGCCCGGCAGCGTGATGCGCACCCGCGCGCCCACGGTCGAACTCACTTCGGTGAGTTCCGCACGCAGACCCGCGGCATCCGCATCCCCGCCCGCGGCGGCGAGCGCCACCATGCGCGTGGCGAGCGCGCGCACGATCGCGGCCGCGAGCGCATCCGGCTCGACCGACGCACCCGAAAGCAGCAGCGACGTCGAGGTCGGCGTGGGCAGTGCATCCTGCTCGAGCGCCACATTGACGCCAATGCCGAGCACGCAGGCGAACGCGCGGCCGCCGTCAACGACGCCGAGTAACTCGCCGAGGATGCCGCAGACTTTGAGTCCGTCAATCAGCACATCGTTCGGCCACTTCACCCGCACGCGATCGGCGAGCTGCGGTGCGAGCGTGCGCACGGCCTCGACGACGGCAAGCCCGCCGGCGAGCGACACCCAGCCGATCGAGTCACGGGCGGCGGCCGCATCGAACTCGAGATAGACCGACATCGCGAGGGATGCACCGGGCGGCGCCGACCACTCGCGGTCAAGTCGGCCGCGCCCCGCGGTCTGCGAGGTCGTCGCGATCGTGTGGAAGGGCGAGAACCGCTCCCCGTGGTCGGTGAAGCGCTCGCGCATCCGGCTATTGGTCGAGTCGAGCTCGTCGAAAAGTTCGATCGTGGCGGCCGGGGCATTGGTGAGTTCGACACGTGTGATCTGCGCCATGACTCCCCCTCTGCTTCTTCGGTGCTCATTCGGTGCTCATCCGGTGCTCGCACCAGGGTAGAGCCCGAACGTTGACCCCGAGCGACTCCCTCGCCGTGGGCGGCTGGGCGCGCGAAACCGCTGCGGCAACTTTTGGAGGTTTCCACGACAAAACTAGCCTCGGAACGCAAGGATGCATCCACCGCTGAACGGCTCGCGCTGTGTATCGTGGTGAGGATGAACGAGCAGCACCCCGACGCACCCGCGGTTGACCTCACCACCGCCGGCCGGATCAACGACCTCAAGCGCCGACACGCCGAAGCGGTGACTGACGCCGAGGCTCGCGCTGCCGACAAGCAGCACGCCAAGGGCAAGAACACGGCCCGCGAGCGCATCCTGGGGCTACTCGACCCCGGCTCGTTCGTCGAACTCGACGAGTACGTGCGCCACCGCACCACCGCCTTCGGCATGGACAAGAACCGGCCCTACGGCGACTCCGTCGTCATCGGCACCGGCACCATCCACGGCCGCAATGTCGCGGTGTACTCCCAGAACTTCACCGTCTTCGGCGGCTCGCTCGGCGAGGTCGCGGGCGACAAGATCATCAAGATCATGAACCACGCCCTCAAAACCGGCGTGCCGATCATCGGCATTCTCGACTCGGGTGGGGCGCGCATCCAAGAAGGTGTTGTCGCGCTCGGCAAGTACGGCGAGATCTTCCGCCTCAACACCGCTGCCTCGGGCGTGATCCCGCAGATTTCGATCATCATGGGCCCGGCTGCTGGTGGCGCCGTCTACTCGCCCGCGCTCACCGACTTCGTCATCATGGTCGACAAGACCTCGCACATGTTCGTCACCGGCCCGGATGTGATCAAGACCGTCACCGGCGAAGACGTCGGCATGGAGGAGCTCGGTGGCGCGCTCGCGCACAACCGCACCTCGGGTGTCTCGCACTACCTCGCGGCCGATGAAGAGGATGCGCTCGACTACGCGCGCAACGTCATCTCGTATCTGCCTGACAACAACCTCGCCGAGCTGCCGACCTACGACGCGGAGTCGGAGCTTGAGATCACCGACCACGACCGTGGCCTGAACACAGTGATCCCCGACTCGCCGACGCAGCCCTACGACGTGCTCAAGGTGATCGAGTCGATCGTTGACGACGGCGAGTTCCTTGAAGTGCAGGCGCTCTACGCGCCGAACGTGGTGATTGGCCTTGCCCGCATTGAGGGATCGCCCGTCGGCATAATCGCCAACCAGCCGAACCAGATGGCCGGCACGCTGAACATCGCCGCCGGTGAGAAGGCCGCGCGCTTCCTACGGATGTGTGACTCGTTCTCGATTCCGATCGTCACGCTGGTCGACGTGCCCGGCTACCTGCCCGGCACCGACCAGGAGTGGTCGGGCGTCATTCGCCGCGGCGCGAAGCTGCTCTACGCCTACGCCGAGGCGACGGTGCCGCTCGTGACGGTGATTCTGCGCAAGGCCTATGGCGGCGCGTACATCGTGATGGGGTCGAAGCAGATCGGTGCCGACCTCAACTTTGCGTGGCCGACGGCCGAGATCGCCGTGATGGGCGGCTCGGGGGCGGTGAACATCCTGTACCGTCGCGATATTGCCGCGGCCGCCGAGAAGGGCGAGGATGCGGTGGCGCTCGGCAAGAAGCTCGCCGACGAATACACGTACAACGTTGCCTCGCCGTATCTGGCGGCGGAGCGCGGCGAGATCGACTCAATCATTGAGCCGGCCGGAACCCGCGTGACGATCACCAAGGCGCTGCGGTCGCTGCGCTCGAAGCGCGCGTCGATGCCGCCGAAGAAGCACGGGAACATCCCGCTGTGATCAGGCCAAAGCAGCCGCGCGTTGCGGTACCCGACCTTGACATCACCGACTCGCTCGAGCCGGGCGATGCGCGTTTGCTTGCGGGCAAGCCCACCGAGGATGAGCTCGCGGCAGTGACTGCGGTGCTCGCGGTGTTGTTTGAGGCTGGTGTGGGGCTTGACCGTCCGCGTGACGAGGTTGTGCGGCTGTCGCCGTGGGAGCGTTCGCAGCGCCACCTGCAGGGTGGCGGCGGCGCCGGCGACCCGTTCGGCGGGCGCTTCCGCCGGTAGCTGGCTGTGCGTGCCGCCGTGGTGCCGTGCGCCACACCACCTGGGTGGTCGAGTAGGAGCGAAGCGACGGATCGAGGCCACGTGCCGGCACCGTGCGCCGCTAATCCGCGCGCTCCCGCCTAAACCGCGCGTTGCAGCGCGCGGATTAGTCGGGAGCGGGCGGATTAGCGATCGCGCTGGTGTCGATTCGGCGGGAGGTCGATTCGCTTCGCTACTCGACCAACCAGGGAGCGTCCCCACCCTTTGCGAACCTCAGGGCACTGCCGGCCCCACCAGATGATGCCTACGCCCGCACGAATGCCGCGACGGCCTCAACGTGGTGCGTGTTCGGGAAGAGATCAAACGCCTCAATGCCGCGCAGTTCGTAACCGCGCTCCCGCAACATCCCGGTATCGCGCGCCAGCGCCACCGGATCGCACGCCACGTACACGAGCTGCGCCGGCGCAAGCTCACCCAGTGCATCCACGACCTCGGCGCCCGCGCCCGAGCGCGGCGGATCAAGCACGACCGTGCCCGCGTGCACGGCATCGCGAGTCACCGCATCCGAGTCAAGCAACCCACGCAAGTAGCGATCAACGCGCGCGGTCACCGCGCCGCTATCGCGCCACTCGGCGAGGTTCTCTCGAGCGAACTCCGTCGCGGCCGCCGCCGACTCCACCGACACGACGCGTGCATGATCGCCGACCACCTCGGCGAGTGCTGCGCCGAGCAAGCCAACGCCACCGTAGAGATCAAGATGCAGCGCGTTGTCGTCAATGAGCGCACGGTCGATCGCCCGCTGCGTCGCCGCGTAGAGCGTGGTCGCAGCGTGCCGGTGCACCTGCCAAAATCCGTCCTCGCGCACGAGAAACTCGCGCTTGGCCACCCGCTCCCGCAGCACCTCGGGATCACGCGCGCGACGCCCGTCGAGGCGACGACGCATCCGCACTTCAAAATCGGCGGGCGCCACAAAGTCGAGCCGGCCAGGGCCCCGCGACCCCTCGCGGATTACCCCGAGCGCGAGCTCTTCGATGTCGTTGAACGCAAGCGGGAGCGACTCAACCGGGATGATGTGATGCGAGCGGGCAGCGTACGGACCGACCTGGCCATCAGCGTCGATGTGGAGCGTCACGCGGGTGCGCCAGTGGCGGCCGCGGTTGTCGTCGTCGCCGGGGAGGGCTGCGACCTCGACCTCGGAGTCAATGCCGCCGAAGCGATTGAGGGCGTCGGTGAGCACGCGTCGCTTGAGTTCGCGGCCAAAAGCCGGTGAGGTGTGGCCGAGCTCGGCGCCTCCGACGCGGTCGTCGGGATCGCGGTCGATGCTTGCCTCGGCCCAGACATGCTCGAGCCGTTCGGGGGATGCTTCGAGCACCTCGACTGCCTCGGCGCGCGCGAAGCGCTTCTTGAGTTCGGTGACGCGGGCGCGCACTCGCTCGCCCGGCAGCGCATCCGCGACGAAGACGACGCGCCCCGAGGGGTGGCGCGCGACGAACACGCCACCGTGCGCGACGTCGCCGACCTCGAGCTCGACGGTGTCGCCGAGGGCGAGATCTGAGGATGCGGCAGGCTGAGTCACGCTGACAAGCCTAGTTGTGTTGGTGGTGCGTCAACGGATGGGCGGAATTCGGGTTGATGAGACTGCTGGGGAGGTCATCGGGCTGGAATCCGCCCCTCGCTTGACGGGCATCCTGGGGATGCCGCCGATGTCGGTGGTGGTGTGTCTCGGAATCTGCGTTTTTCGGGTCGATGGCCGCTGTGGAGACGTCATCGACGCGGAAAATGCAGATCGCGCAACACGCCTCCGTGTGCGCGCCTGCACGGAAGTGCCGAATCGACGTCGATGATGCTTGTGGCGGCAACATGCACCCTGATTTGGCACTTCGCCGCAGATGCTCATCCGCGCCGAGGCGGCTGAAACCCCAACGGCAACTCCGCGCATCCTGCATCCAGCCAGCGAATCGACGCAGCGGCGACGCTACGCTGGCGCTCATGCGTCTGGTCCTCGCTTCCACCTCCCCCGCCCGTCTCGCGGTGCTTCGCGCCGCTGGCATCGAGCCGCTCGTGCGTCCGAGCGATGTCGATGAGGATGCGGTGCTCGCCGCAGCCGGGCCGCTCTCGCCTGCCGAGACGGTACTCACGCTCGCAAAAGCGAAAGCGCTCGCCGTGGCGGATGCGGGCGAAGCGCTTGATGGCCTGGTGCTCGGCGGCGACTCCATGTTCGAAGTGGATGGGGTCATCTATGGCAAACCCGGAACCCCCGAGATTGCCCGCGAGCGTTGGGAACGCCAGCGCGGTCGCACCGGCACACTGTGGTCGGGCCACTGGCTGGTTGACCGCCGCGAGGGTGCGAGCGGTGAAGGCATTGGCGCCGTGAAGTCGGCCGAGGTGACGTTTGTCGACGACCTCGACGATGCCGAGATCGAGGCCTACATCGCCTCGGGCGAGCCGCTCTTCGTCGCCGGCGCCTTCACGATCGACTCGCTTGGCGGTGCGTTCATCGAGCGCATCGATGGTGACCCGTCGACGGTAATCGGTATCTCACTGCCGGTGATCCGCCGCCTCACGCGCGAGCTCGGGGCCCAGTGGACCGACCTGTGGAACCGGCCGAGAGCCGCGTCGTAACGATCTGGGTGAGAACCCTCGTTCAGGATGCTTTCGACACAGCGTTGCCCATAGCCTGACCATGACGTCCCGCCGCCACAGACAAGGGGTCAACGTGTCTCGTCAGCTTCCCTCGACTCGCAACTCGCGACTGACCGACCTCCTTGCCTTGGGCACGAGCGCCATGTTGCTCGCGACACTGACGGCATGCGCCCCTGACGCATCCCCCGCCCCGACCGAATCCATCGCGACGCCCGCCACAACTTCGCCTGCGACGGTTGAACCGTCACCAACTCCCACCGACACGGCCGACGCATTAGAGATGAACTGTTCCAGTGTTGTTGTCGATAACCGGTTCACGGCTACCGACGACGCACCCGCGTGGGGACTTAAGGAACAGGTCGCTATGGACGGAGGCATGGTGACCCCGATCGTTAGAACCGCTGACCACGGCGACATTTCGATAACCATCGACCGCGGCGTCTCGTGCCTAGCCTCTGGTATGGGTCAAGAGGCGTTCGAGTCGTGGACGTATGTGGAGTTCGACTCCAGCCAAAACGCTGCCCTCGAAGCTTGGACCGAGACGTTCAGTCAGACATGGCAGACCGTGACTCCCGACATCAAAGGGTTTCTCGGAGACCCCGACCCGCGAGCGACCTATTCGCGACCGTTTATCGTGATCGGCGACGGCTGGCTGGCTCAGGGCGCGGGCAGCAGATGGGAGACCGCACTCACTGCCTTCTCGGGCGAGCTCAGATCTGTCGACTCGAATGATGCCGTGTCGGAAACGGCGATGACGCTCTCGTGCAGCATGTTCTTCGCGCCGTATGTGGATGGTTCGGGGAAACCGCCAACCCCGATCTACTCGCCTGGATTCCAACACCTGGCACCTACGTCGGGCGACGACTTCCGATTTGTCACGCTTCCGGATGTGTCGAACATGCCGGAAAGCTACGCCAATGTGTATTGCGACGGCATCCTCTGGTTCGAAGGCGATCCGGAGACTCAGGTGCCCGACGAACCGACCTCACGCAATGACGAGTGCGTCCTCTATGAGCGCGGCCCAGATTCATTCACCGCGATCTGCGGAGCTGGCTGGGCCGAGATTACGGCGCCGCTCGAGTTTGCGGCGCAGGTGTTGTCGCCGAAGTTCCGTGGTGTGACGTAACGAGCTGCGTCGGTGCTCCGAGCCCCTCAGCACTCGGGCGGGCGCAAAGGTGGGCGGAAAGGCGAAGTACCCCACCCATGGGTGGGGTACTTCGCCTTGAGAGGGGTAGTTACGCTTCGAGTGCCTCAGCGCGCGCATCCACCAGCTAGGTGGTCTGCGACTCCGCGTCGTCGACCGCATCCACGGCACCCGCGAACTGCGAGTCGTAGAGGCGGCGGTAGGAACCGTGCGCCGCGAGCAGCGACTCGTGGTCGCCCTGCTCCACAATCCGACCCTGCTCCATCACCAGGATGAGGTCAGCGTCGCGAATCGTCGACAGGCGGTGGGCGATCACGAAGCTCGTACGGCCCTCGCGCAGCGCCGCCATGGCCTGCTGCAACAGCACCTCGGTGCGGGTGTCGACCGAGCTTGTGGCCTCATCCAGGATGAGCACCGCCGGGTCAGCGACGAACGCGCGCGCAATCGTGATGAGCTGCTTCTCACCGGCCGACACGTTTGACGCATCCTCGTCGAGCACCGTGTCGTAGCCCTCGGGCAGCGAGTGCACGAAGCGATCGACGTAGGTCGCCTTCGCGGCCTCGAGAATCTCCTCGTCGGTCGCCGACTCGCGGCCGTAGCGGATGTTCTCGCGAATCGAACCCTGGAAGAGCCACGGATCCTGCAGCACCATGCCCGTGCGCGCACGCACATCGTGGCGACGCAGCTCCCCAGTCGCCTGGCCGTCGAGCAGAATGGCACCCGCATCCACGTCGTAGAACCGCATGATGAGGTTCACGAGTGTCGTCTTGCCAGCACCGGTCGGCCCCACAATCGCGACCGTCTGCCCCGGCTCCACTGAGAACGAAAGATCGCGGATGAGCTCGCGCTCGGTCGAGTACGAGAAGTCGACATCGGCGAACTCGATGCGGCCGGGGCCGGGGATGAGCTCGGGCGCGTCGACCGCATCCGGCACCTCGTCTTCGGCGTCGAGCAACTCAAACACGCGCTCGGCCGAGGCGGTCGCCGATTGCACGGTCGCCGCCATGCTGCCGAGCTGCGCGATCGGCTGCGTGAACTGCTGCGAATACTGGATGAACGCCTGCACATCGCCGATACGTAGCTGTCCGCTCGCCACCTGCAAGCCGCCGAGCACCGCAATGCCGACGTACGAGAGGTTGCCGGCGAACTGCATGAGCGGCATCATCGAGCCCGAGAAGAACTGCGCCTTGAATGCGGCCCGGTAGAGCTCTTCGTTCTCGCCGTCGAACGCCTCACGCATATCGGCTTCGCGACCGTACACACGCATGAGCGCGTGGCCTGAGAATGACTCCTCGACGCGCGAGTTGAGGCGGCCCGTCTTCTTCCACTGCTCCTTGAACGCGGCCTGCGACTTCGGACCGATGATCGCGAAGATGACGCCCGTGATCGGCAACACCACGAGTGCGACAAGTGCCAGCTGCCACGAGATCGAGAACATCATCACGAGCACACCGATCACGGTGAGCAGCGACGTCACCGCGTAGATAAGCGATTGCTGCAGCGAGTTGGTGATGTTGTCGACGTCGTTCGTAACGCGACTGAGCAGCTCACCGCGCTTCGTGCGGTCGAAGTAGCTCAGCGGCAGGCGGTGAATCTTGTCTTCGATCGAGGCGCGCAGGCGGTACATCGCCTGCACAACGATGCGGTTGAGCGTGTAGCCACTGAGGTAATCGAGGATGTTCGCCGCGAAGTACATGAGGATCACGATGAGCAGCAGCTGCCCGAGCCGCACGAAGTCGACGCCGGCGCCGGGCACGAAGTGCTCCATCGCGGCGATCATGTTCGCAAAGTCGGTCTGCCCCTGCGCCTCGAGTCCGGCGACGATCTGTTCCTTCGTCGCATCCGCGGGCATCTGCGCCGAGATCACGCCCTCGAAGATGACGTTCGTCGCTTCGCCGAGCACCTTGGGCGCGGCCACGGTGAGCGCCACCCAGCCCACACCGAGCGCGGTCGCGAGCCAGAACAGTCCCGCCCACGGCGAGAGCAGCCCGAGCAGTCGCTTGAAGCTCGGCCAGAAATTCTTCGCCGGGCGGGTGTCGCCGGCGCCGCCCCACTCGCCCGAGGATGCGGCGACGGCGGCCTCGTCGAACTCTTCCTCGACCGCATCCACGGTCACGTCAGGCTTGGTCTTCTTACTCATGACTGTGCCTCCGCGCCGAGCTGCGACTCGACGATCTCCCGATAGGTCGGGTTCGATTCGAGCAATTCTTCGTGCGTACCGTCACCGACAATGCGGCCGTCTTCAAGCACGAGGATGCGGTCAGCCTCGGTAATCGTCGACACGCGCTGGGCGACAACAAGCTTCGTCACCTCGGGCAGCGCCTGCCACAGGGCGTGGCGCAGACGCGCGTCGGTCGCGAGGTCGAGCGCCGAGAACGAGTCGTCGAACACGAGGAGCGACGGCTGGTGGATGATCGCGCGGGCAATCGAAAGCCGCTGGCGCTGGCCACCCGACACGTTCGTGCCGCCCTGCGCAATCTCCGAGTCGAGCCCATCCGGCATTTCGCGCACGAACCCCGCGGCCTGCGCGAGTTCGAGCGCAGCCCACATCTCTGCATCCGTGGCACCCTCGCGCCCAAACTCGAGGTTCGAGCGCACCGTGCCCGAGAACAAATAGGGACGCTGCGGCACGAGACCGATACCCGACCAGAGGGCTTCGGGAGCTGCATCCCGCACATCGATGCCACCAAGACGCACGACACCCGAGGTGACGTCGAACAGGCGAGGCACGAGGTTGACGAGCGTCGTCTTACCGGCGCCGGTCGAACCGATCACGGCGACGGTTTGGCCGGGCTCGGCACGGAAGGTGATGTTGTCGAGCACCGGATGCTCGGCGCCCGGGTAGGCGAAGCCGACGCCCTCGAACTCGAGTTCGCCCGGGCGTGGCAATTCGGCGACGCCGTTCGGCTTGATCGTGAGCGAGGTGTCGGTGTCGAGCACCTCGCCTATGCGGTCGGCACACACGGCCGCGCGCGGGATCATCGTGGTCATGAAGCTCACCATGATCACGCCCATGAGGATCTGCATCACATAGGCCATGTAGGCGAAGAGCGTGCCGATCTGCACGCTGCCGTTGTCGACCTCGAAACCACCAAACCAGATCACCGCGGCGATGGTGAGGTTCATCACCATGGATGCGGCAGGGAACACGAGTACGAAGAGGTTACCGATGCGCATGCCGAGATCGGCCATGTCGCGGTTCGCGACCTCGAAGCGCTTACGTTCGATGTCTTCGCGCACGAAGGCGCGCACGACGCGGATGCCGGTGAGCTGCTCGCGCAGCACGCGGTTGATCGCGTCGAGCTTGTCTTGGTAGGTGCGGAAGAGCGGAATCATGCGGCTGACGACGGCACCGACAATGATGAGGAGCACCGGCACGGCAACGGCGATGATCCAGCTCAGGCCGACATCCTGGCGCAGTGCCATGATGATGCCGCCGATTGCGAGCATCGGCGCTGAGACGAGCATGATCATGCCCATCTGCGCGAGCATCTGCACCTGCTGCACATCGTTGGTGTTGCGGGTGATGAGCGAGCCGGCACCGAAGCGGCTCACTTCGCGTTCTGAGAACGCTGAGACGCGCTCGAACACATCGCGGCGCAGCAGCTTTCCGAGGCCCATGGCAGCCTTCGCGGCGCAGAAGATCGCGATGATGTTCGCGGCGATCTGCAGGAACGACACGAGCAGCATGAAGCCACCGGTGCTCCAGATGTAGCCGATGTCACCCTTGGCGACACCGTTATCGATGATGTCGGCGTTGAGGGTGGGCAGATAGAGCGCGGCGAGCGCCTGCGCGAGTTGGAATACCAGAACACCGACGACGTATGGCCAGAACGGTTTGAGGTATTTGATCAGGAGTTTCCCGAGCATTGATACGTCCTTTTGGGATGCACGAGCGGGCGTGCGGTGATGCCGGCCGCAGGTTGTGCGACAGATCATCCTGCCACGAAGCAACGCCGAGGGAAACGTCCAGATGGTACGGGAATTCGCTGATCAGCCCTCGTGTCGCAGGCGCAGTAGCCAAGATGCGGCTTCGCCGGTGTCGCGCTGCCAGAGTGAAGTGCGCTCAACGCCGTCGATGCGGGAGCGCACGATGGCAGTGGCGGGCGAGGTAAGGATGACGCGTAGTTCGGTGAGTTCACCGGTGATCGGGCGGCCCACCTGTTCGAAGTCGGGGTGACGGCGATCGGATGCGTCGGCTCGCTCGAGCGCGGCAATTTCGCTGAGCGCGTGGGATTCGGGGGTGAGGTTGGCTGTGGCGGCGTCGGCTTCGATGTCACCGTCGGCGTCGAGGTTGTCGAAGAGGGCATCGTCGAAGAGCGCGTCGTCGAAGAGGGCGTTGAGGTCGGTGGCGGTGGATGCGGTGTCGTCGCGAGTCGTAGGCGCGGCGGTCGGTGCCGGGGCGGTCGGCGTCGCGGCCATGGGTGCGGCGGCAGCTGGCTTGCCGGACTCAGCCGATGCATCCGGGCCGGCGCTGGGAGCCGCAGCCGCGGCACCCAACCCTGGCCCTGCATCCGGTTCGCGGCCCTTCGAGTACGCCTCGGCAGCTGCCCGGGCGCGCGAGTCAGCGGCCTCGTTGAGGTCGTGGCCAGCGTGACCCTTCACCCACTCGAACGCCACGTCGCGCCCTGCGAGCGCGGCGTCGATGCGCTCGAGCAGCTCGCGGTTCTGCACCGGCTTGCCGTCGGCTTTCTTCCAGCCCTTGCGCTTCCAGCCGGGCATCCACTTGGTGACCGAGTTGATCACGTACTGCGAGTCGCAGAGGATGCGCAGGCTCGCGCCGGTGTCGGCGGTGTGCTCGAGCAGATCGAGCACGGCCATGAGCTCGCCCATATTGTTCGTGCCGCGCGGCCAGCCGCCCGAGCGCCAGGCGCCGTCACTCGTCACCCACGCCCAGCCCGCCGGACCGGGGTTGCCGAGAGATGAGCCGTCTGCCGCCGCGAGAATCTGCATCCCGCTATCGTGCCAGGTCGGGATGCGCAGGGAATGACCCGGGGCCAGGCGCGTTGGCCTAGGTGACCCCTTCGGGGAATCTGAGCGTCTCGCTCGATAACGCAAGGAGTTCTGTGACCACCCGCACGCAGGCCGCCCCGGCTGGCTCAGCCACCAAGATCGGTGGCATCACGCTCAGTGGCGCGTTGATCGCGCCACTCGTCATCGTTTCGGCGATGCCGCCGCTTGGCACCGCGGCCTACCTACCGGCGCTGCCCCAGGCCGAGGCTGAAGTCGGCACTTATATCGGGTCGATTCAGCTCACGCTCACCGCCTTCATCATTGGCATGGCGCTCGGCCAGCTCGCACTCGGGCCGCTGTCTGACCGACTCGGTCGACGGCCGTTGCTGCTTGCGGGCATCATCGCGTTCGTTGCCGCGAGCGCCGGACTCGCGTTCGCGCCGACACTCGAAGTGATGATCGCACTGCGGGTCGTGCAGGGATTCGCCGCGGCCTCGGGCATGGTGCTCGGCCGGGCGATCGTGAGCGATGTGGCCTCGGGCGAGCAGGCAGCGAAGACCATGAGCATCATCATGGCGGCGGGCGTGGTGGTGCCGGCATTGGCTCCGCTACTCGGTGCCGGTGTGCTCGCGTTCGCGCAATGGCGCACCATCTTCCTCGTGCTTGCCGGACTCGGGGCGCTCGTGGGCGTGTGGGTGTTGCTGCGTGTGCCCGAGACCCTGCCACGTGAGGCTCGCGGTGCCGGACGCCCGGCGCGACCCGCTGGAAACGGTGCCGTTCAGTCGAGCTTGCCCCGGTTCATCCTGTTCGTGCTGATTGTGGCGCTTTCGTTCTTGTCGATGTACGCGTATGTGTCGGCGGCGCCGCTAGTGTTCCAGCAGGTGCACGGCTTCTCGCCGACGGGCTATGCGGTGGCTGGCGCGGTGCTCTCGTTCGTGATGGGTGGCGTTGGTTTCTTGGGGACGCGCATCCTGGGCCGCTCGACGCGCTTCGGTGTGATCACACCCATGCGCGCGGTGACGCTTGGCGCCGGGATGCTGTTTGTTGGCGCGGCACTCGTGGCGCTTGCGGTCATGCTTGGCGCGGCGGCTGGCTGGTTGATCGCGGCACTTGCCGTGGCGGTCGCGCCGATCCCGATTCTGCAGGGCAGCGCCAGTGCGCTCGCGATGGATGTGAGTCCGTTCAAGGCTGGCGCATCCTCGGCCATCATCGGCGCCACCATGTCGGCATTCGGCGCGGCGGCACCGCCGATCGTCGGGATGCTCGGGGCCGATGCCCGGCCGATGGCTGCGGTGATGGGTGGTGCGGCGGTGCTGGCACTGGTGGCTGCGCTCGTGGCAGGGCGCCGCGCATCCGCGCCAGTGGACGCAGCCGCGCGCTGAGTAGTACGCGCGCCGAGGATGCTCCACGGCCGACTTCCGGCCCACCGCACCTCCGGAGCTGCCCTAATCCGCTTGCTTCTGCCTAATCCGCGCGTTGCAGCGCGCGGATCAGGCGGGAGCGCGCGGATTAGCGGGCGAAGGGTGCCCGGCTGCGGCGGCCGCCCGCATCCCGCGCCCTCGCCGCATCCTTGGCCGTACCGGATTGTCACGAGTGAGGCCCCATATTGGCGATGCGGCACTATCTCGGCTCAGGCGTGACAATTCGGTACGCCTCTGTCGCTAGCGCGTCCTTCCCGGGCGGGATGCTCTGTGCTTCGAGAGCCTCAGCACACGGGATTGGACACCTCAGCGCGCGGTGCGGGGTAGGCCTGAGTGCGCCGACACCGCCCGGCCCGGAGGAATCCGCAACGGCACGCGCGAAACATTGTTGCCACCCGCCAACCGGACCCACCCGGTAGGCCATAGGGTAGAGAGTTATGGCCCGCATCAAGAAGCTCCTCATCGCCAACCGCGGTGAGATCGCAGTCCGCATCATCCGCGCCGCGCGCGACGCCGGAATCTCCTCCGTCGCCGTCTACAGCGACCAGGACCGCGACGCACCCCACGCCCGTCTCGCCGACGAGGCCTACGCACTGCGCGGCACCACTAGCGCCGACACCTACCTCGTCGCCGAAAAGCTCCTCTCAGTTGCCCGCCGCTCGGGCGCCGACGCGGTGCACCCGGGCTACGGCTTCCTCAGCGAGAACCCCGACTTTGCCCGCGCAGTCATCTCGGCCGGCCTCACCTGGATCGGCCCCTCCCCCGAAGCGATCGAGGCACTCGGTGACAAGGTCACCGCCCGCCACGTCGCCGAACGCGTCGGCGCGCCCCTCGCCCCCGGCACCCTCGAACCGGTGCAGGGCGCGGATGAGGTCATCGCCTTCGCCCGCGAGGTCGGCTTCCCCGTTGCCATCAAGGCGGCCTACGGCGGTGGCGGCCGCGGCCTCAAGGTCGTGCGCGAAGAGTCCGAAATCGCGGATGCATTTGACTCGGCCACCCGTGAAGCCGTCGCTGCCTTCGGTCGCGGCGAATGCTTCGTCGAGAAGTTCCTCGACAAGCCGCGTCACCTCGAAACCCAGTGCCTCGCGGATGCGCACGGCAACGTCGTGGTCGTCTCCACCCGCGACTGCTCGCTGCAGCGCCGCAACCAGAAGCTCGTCGAAGAAGCGCCCGCGCCGTTCCTCACCGACGAGCAGGTTGCATCCATGTACGACGCGTCGAAGGCGATCCTGCGCGAAGTTGGCTACCAGGGCGCCGGCACCTGCGAGTTCCTCCTCGCCGCCGACGGCACCATCGCCTTCCTTGAGGTGAACACGCGCCTGCAGGTGGAGCATCCGGTCACCGAAGAGGTCACCGGCATCGACCTCGTCCGCGAACAGTTCCGCATCGCCGAGGGTGAAGAACTCGGCTATGACGACCCCGAGATCGTCGGCCACTCCTTCGAGTTCCGCATCAACGGTGAAGACCCGGGCCGCAACTTCATGCCCGCGCCCGGCAAGATCACCACGTTCAACGTGCCCTCGGGCCCGGGTGTGCGCATCGACTCGGGTGTACGCCAGGGCGACGTGGTCTCGGGCGCCTTCGACTCGATGCTCGCGAAGCTCATCGTCACCGGCGCCACCCGCGACGATGCGCTTGCCCGCGCCCGCCGCGCGCTCGACGAGTTCGAGGTCGCGGGCCTGCCGACCGTACTCCCCTTCCACCGCGATGTCGTGCGCCAGCCGGCGTTCATCGCTGAGGACGGCAACTTCGGCGTCTTCACGCGCTGGATCGAAACCGATTACGACAACCAGCTCGACGAATGGTCGGGCGAGTTCGATGAGATTCCCGAGCCCGGTTCGCGCCGCGATGTCGTCGTCGAGGTGAACGACAAGCGCATCGAGGTGTCACTGCCCGAGCGCCTGGTCATTTCGGCCGGCATTCAGCACGGTGGCGTTGGC
Organism: Gulosibacter macacae; assembly: GCF_003865375.1. Lineage (GTDB taxonomy): Bacteria > Actinomycetota > Actinomycetes > Actinomycetales > Microbacteriaceae > Gulosibacter > Gulosibacter macacae. Next base: position 122,278 of record NZ_RQVS01000007.1, read on the forward strand.
CGCAATATGGCCGGTCACGCGCCGCGCCGCCGTTCGAAGGGCGCGGATGTGTCGGAGTCAGGCAACGCCGTCACGGCACCGATGCAGGCCACGATCGTGAAATTCGCTGTCGAAGAGGGCCAGTCGGTCGTCAAGGGCGACCTCGTGGTCGTGCTCGAGGCGATGAAGATGGAGCAGCCGTTGCAGGCACCGCGTGATGGCATTGTGCGCTCGCTCACTGGCAACCCGGGCGACACGATCGGCGCGGGCACCCTGCTGCTCGAAATCGCTGACGAATAGTCGCACATCACAGGCGAGGTGGGCCGGTACTTCTGCGGAAGTAACGGCCCACGGTGTTTTCCACGCAGTGATCTCCACGCAGTGTTTTCCAGGATGCGATGACACCGAACCCTTGCGCACCACCACCACTTGCACTACTGTACTAAGTAACTAATACAGCAACACACACCGACCAGGAGGCCCCATGGAGTTCAATCCCGGCACTCCGATTTGGGCGCAACTCGTCACCGAATTCTCGCGACGCATCGCCACCGGCGAGTGGCCGGCAGGCTCCCGCATCCTCGCAGTGCGCGAGCTCGCCAGCGAAGTCGGAGTGAACCCGAACACCGCCCAGCGCGCCCTCGCCGAACTTGAGCGGCTCGAACTGTGCCGCACTGAACGCACGGCCGGCCGTTTCGTCACCGACGACGCCGACCGCATCGACGTCGTGCGCGCCGAGCTCGCCACCGAAGCGGCACGCGCCTATGTCCGCACAGCTCGCGGCCTGCAGATGCCGCTACCCCACGCCCAAGCTCTGATCGAAAAGGAATGGCATGACCATGACCACGACGACAATGAGGAGCCCCGAAATGCCTAACGCGGCCCCCGAATTCCAGCACACCGAGGCCACGCCGACCATCCGCATCCGCGGCCTCCACAAGCACTTCCGCACCACCGCAGCGCTCGATGGCGTCGACCTTGAGCTCGGCAGCGGCCGCATCGTCGGCCTCCTCGGCGAAAACGGATGCGGCAAGACAACCCTGATGAAGGTGCTCGCCGGCGTCCTCGCCGAGTACACCGGCGAGGTCGAGATTCTCGGCCACACCCCCGGCGCCTAATCGAAGGCTGTCACCGCATTTCTGCCCGACGCCGCCTTCCTCTCCGACAGCTGGCGAGTAACCTACTGCCTCGACTACTTCAACGACTTCTTCCCCGACTTCGACCGCCAAAAGGCACTCGATCTCATCGGCTTCTTCGGCCTCGACCCGAACCTTCGCCTCAAGGAAATGTCGAAGGGAATGCGCGAGAAAGTGCAGATCGCGCTCATCATGTCGCGACGCGCGAAGCTCTATCTGCTCGATGAACCGATCAGCGGCGTCGACCCGGCTGCCCGCCAGATCATTCTCGACGGCATCCTGCGCAATCTCGAGGAGGATTCGCTCCTCATCATCTCGACCCACCTCATCCACGATCTCGAGCCGATTCTCGACTCAGTCGTGATGATGCGGCACGGACGGGTCGTACTCACCGGCGATGCCGACGATCTTCGTGCCGAACACGGCGTCAGCATCGACCAGCTCTTTAGGGAGGTCTACCAATGATTACCAAGCTGCTCAAGCACGAGGCAATCCGCACCCGCGGCCTCGTCCTCGCACTCGTCGGCGGCGCGCTCGCCATCGTTGCGGTCTCGGCACTCCTCATCATCACGAAGTGGCCGGTGCTCAGCCAACTCGGCATCTTCATCGGCGCGGCTGTGACCCTGATGCTCATCCCGGTCGCACAGTTCGCGCTCGCTGTTGACTATTGGCGCTCGAGCTATCGAGCCAATGGCTACCTCACGCACTCGCTACCAGCGCGCGGCAGCACGGTGTTCGCCGCGAAGCTGATCTGGGCGAGCATCATCACGATCGTGGCGATCATCGTCACCCTTGCGCTCATCCTGATGCTCTACCCGGCGATCATGCTGAACCAGGGCGGCGACCCGAATCCGTTCACCGCGCTCGGCCAACTCGGCGAGGCACTCAGCACCTTCGCGCCCGCTTGGCTCATCGTGCTCATGGCGCTTGGCATCGTGGTGTTCTACCTGAGCTGGCCGGTGCAGCTGTTCTACACCGCCTCGCGCGGTAGCGAAGAGCCAATCAACCGCCGCGGCGCGGCCGGCCCGATCATCGTCTACGCGATTCTCTACACGGTTACGCAGGTGCTCAGCGCCGCGGCGATCTTCGCCCTACCGTTCGGCCTTGGGATGGATGGAGACAAGCTCGGCATCATCGGCTTCGACCCGCTCGTGACCCTGACGAATGATGCGGCGATCATGCCGATCGGCTTCTTGCCGGTGATCTTCGTGATCACGCTCTACTGCCTCTGGCGCACCGTGCGCTCGTGGAACCGGCGCGTGAGCCTCGTCTAATCGCATCCCTGGCCCTTCCCGACAAACCTGACTCTTGTTCTGAGCCTTCCCGCCATACCTGGGCCGTAAACCGGTCAGGTATGGCGGGAAGGGTCAGGTTTGTCGAGGGCGGCGCACGCTTCGAGGGCCTCCGCGAGCAAACAAAAGCGGGGCGACACCTGAAAGGTGCCGCCCCGCTTTGTTGCGTGAGACTACGCGCGCAGCGCCGCTGCGAGCTCGTCGAACGCCGAGACGTAGGCGTCGATCGCCGCGTCGTCGTGGGTGACCGAGAGGGTCCACTCTTCTTCACGACCCGGGGTCATGAAGATGCCGCGGTTCATGTTGAACAGCCACGCGAGGTCGGCGAGGGGGCCACCGGTGCGGGCGTTTGCCATGTACGACTCGTAGTCGACGACCTTGTTCTCGCTGAACACGACGCAGCCCTTCGAACCGATACCGACCGTGTAGGCGGTGAGGTCGTAGCGCTTGATGACGTCGTCGCAACCAGCGAGGATGCGGTCGTTGAGGTACGCGAGGTGCGCGTAGGCGTCGTCGGTCATGACTTCCTGCAGCGACGCGCGAGCGGCCGCGAGGGTGAACGGGTTGCCGTTGTAGGTACCGACCTGGTAAACCGTGCCGTCCTCAACGATCTTCGAGAGCTCTTCGGTCATACCGATGGCACCGGCCGGGAGGCCGCCACCGAGCGCCTTGGCGAGGGTGACCATGTCAGGCTTCACGCCGAACTTCTCAGTCGCGCCGCCGGGAGCGATGCAGATACCGGTCTTGACCTCATCGAAGATGAGCACGATGCCGTACTTCTTGGTGATCTCGCGAACAGCCTCGAGGTAGCCGGGCTCGGGGAGCACGACGCCGAGGTTCATCATCGCGGCTTCCATGATGACGACTGCGGGCAGGCGACCCTCGGCCTCGAGGGCCTGGATGCGCTTCTCCATCGTCTCAGCGTCGTTGAACGGCACGGCGACGGTCATGTCAACGGTGGCCTGCGGCACGCCGGCGCCGTAGGCGATCGAGGCGTAGTTGTCGCGCGGGCCGATTTCCTGCTCGTCGATCCAGCCGATGTCGACCATGACGGTGTCGTGGTGACCGTGGTACGAACCGAAGATCTTCATCACGGTGTCGCGGCCGGTGTAGGCACGGGCGATGCGGATCGCATCCATCGTGGCTTCCGAACCCGAGTTGGTGTAGCGCCACTTCGGCAGGCCGAAGCGCTTGGCTAGCTCGTCACCGACGACGATGGCGTCTTCGGTCGGAGCGGCGAAGTGCGTACCCATCGGGTAGCGCGCCTCGAGTGCCTTGCCGATGGCGGGGTGTGCGTGACCCTGCACCATCGAGCCGAAGCCGTTGTGGAAGTCGTAGTACTCGTTGCCGTCGACGTCCCAAATGCGCGGGCCGTCACCCTTCTCGATGTAGATCGGCCACGGCGAGTGGATCTGGTACTGCGAAGCCACGCCGCCCGAAAGGCTCTTGCTGGCGTCTTCGTAGAACTTCTTCGAGCCCAGGGTGGCCTGGTTGAGGCGCTCGGCCTCAACGGCGTGGAGTTCGGCGATGCGCTCGTTGCTAATGGGAGTACCCATTCGTATTCCTCTTTCGTGCCCGGCCTGCGGCTTGGGGGTTGTCTGAGATATGTCGAATCGACCGGCCTGGCGTCGGTGACAGGGTATGGCCGCGAACGGCCATACGAGCAATTATAAATGTGATTCACAAAACTGCACACTCGGCAATTTTTCAGGCTTGCCGGGTGCGAAAAAACTCCCGGTCAGGATGCACTTTGCTGAGCAGGTGCGGCCCGACCGGGAGCTTTTTCGATGCGTTTTCGTTAGTCCTCTTCGCGCACGTGCATGGCCCGCGCAGCGTCAACCATCGAGCCAGAAAGCGACGGATAGACCGCCCACGAGGCAGCGAACTCGTCAACCGTGAGGCGCTGTTCGATCGCGATCGAGAGCGCGAGCAACAACTCGGATGCACGGGGCGCGACGATCACGCCGCCAATGATGGTGCCGAGGTTGTGACCGGCAATGAGCTTGACGAAGCCGTCGCGGAAGCCCTGCATCTTGGCGCGCGGGTTAGAGGCGAGGTCGATCTTGTACACGCGGCCGGTGCGCACACCGTCGATGATGTCGGCAGCCTGCCAGCCGACCGTCGCGATCTCGGGGTAGGTGAAGATGTTCGAGGCGACATTGCGCAGGTTGATCGGATGCACCTCGTCACCGAGCGCGTGGAAGACCGCGGTGCGGCCCTGGGTCGACGCCACCGAGGCAAGCGGGAAGAACGAGGTGCAGTCACCAGCGGCGTACACATTCGACAGCGAGGTGCGCGCGACGCGGTTGACGACAATGTGACCCGACTCGGTCGTTTCGATACCGGCTTGCTCGAGCCCGAGGCCCGCCGTGTTCGGAATCGAACCGACGGCCATGAGGCAGTGCGAACCGCGCACCTCGGTGCCATCCGACAGGGTCGCCACCACGCCGTCGCCATCGCGCACGACCGATTCGGCACGAGTGCGCGAGAGCACGTTCATCCCATTGCGCTTGAAGACCTCTTCAATCACGTCGGCAGCATCCGCGTCTTCGCCGGGGAGCACGCGATCACGCGAGGAGATGAGCGTGACTTCCGAGCCGAGCGCGCGGTAGGCCGAAGCGAACTCGGCACCGGTGACACCAGAACCAACCACGATGAGGTGCTCAGGCAGCGTCTGCAGATCGTAGAGCTGCTTCCAGGTAAAGATGCGCTCGCCATCGGGCTGGGCACTCGGCAGTTCGCGCGGGCTCGCACCCACCGCGATGACAAGCGAGTCGTAGTCGACGCGGTCGAAGTCGGTGCCGCCTGGGCCCGCCGACACCGCGATCGCGCCTGCATCGAGGCGACCGTCACCCTCGATGATGCGCACGCCGCTGTCTTTGAGCTGGCGGCGCATGTCATCCGATTGGTTCTGCGCGAGGCGCAGGATGCGCTGGTTCAGCTTGCCGAGGTTCACGGCCACCGAAGGGCGGCGCGGGTTGTCGTGCTCATCGCGCACAAAGAACTGCACGCCGAGCTCGTCTGCATCTTTGATGGCAAGGGCCGCTTCAGCCGAAGCGATGAGTGCCTTCGAGGGCACAACGTCGGTGAGTACCGCCGCGCCACCGACTCCGGAACGTTCGACAAGGGTGACATCGGCGCCAAGTTGGGCGCCGGCAAGGGCTGCTTCGTATCCGCCGGGACCGCCGCCGAGAACGACGATGCGGTGCTTGGTTTCCTGGCTCAATGCGCTCATGGGCACCATCCTGCCACGGGCCTGCGGCCGCGAGTGTACGAGGGGCAACGCCTTGCGCGCATCGGCAAGCCCTGGGCCCACTTGGTTGATCGAGTAGTGCCCACCACTTGGTTGATCGAGTCGGCCGTAGGCCGTATCGAGATCGCACCCTGGTCTCGATGCGCTTCGCTTACTCGACCAACCAGAGGGGGCGAAGGTCTCCATGCGCTTCGCTTACTCGACCAGCCAGAGGTGGGGGCACCTTCAGGACACGCGCTCTAGGCTTTCGCCATGGCTGAACTGAATGCGCTCAACCCCCTCGACGCCCCCGACTCCGACCCGCGCGAAGTCGCGCAGCAGGCGGCGGCCGTGATTGCCGAACTCACCGGAGTTGCCCGGCATGACATCGCCCTCACCCTCGGTTCAGGATGGGGTAAGGCCGCTGACGAACTCGGCGAGACCGTCGCGCTCATCCCGGCCGCAGAGATCCCCGGCTTCTCAAAGCCAGCGCTCGCTGGCCACTCCGGCACGATCCGCTCAATTCGCCTCGCGAATGGCAAGCACGCCCTCATCATCGGCGCGCGCACCCACTATTACGAGGGTCACGGTGTACGTCGCGTCGTGCACTCGGTGCGCACTGCGGCCGCCACTGGCGCGAGCATCATGGTGCTCACGAACGGCGCCGGCGGTCTCAACCCCGCCTGGGCACCCGGCACCCCGGTACTCATTCGCGACCACATCAATCTCACTGCCGACTCGCCACTCGAAGGCGCCACGTTCGTCGACCTCACCGACCTCTACTCGCAGCGCCTGCGCCAACTCGTGCACGGCATCGAAACGCTCGACGAGGGCGTCTACGTGCAGTTCCGCGGTCCGCACTACGAAACCCCGGCCGAAGTGAAGATGGCCGGCATCATCGGTGGCGACATCGTTGGCATGTCGACGGCCCTCGAAGCAATCGCCGCCCGCGAAGCCGGGATGGAGGTGCTCGGCCTCTCGCTCATCACGAACCCGGCCGCGGGCATCTCGCCGACGCCGCTCAACCACGAAGAGGTCATCGCTGCGGGCAAGGCCGCCGAAGACCGGCTCGCGCGCCTGCTCGCTGACGCCGTCACGAAGGTCACGAGCGAGGAGGCCACCAAATGAGCAAGATTCCCCTCGGCCGCACCGCGCAGGCTGCCCTGCGCAGCTCCGCAAACTCGTGGCTCGAACAAGACCCGGATGCATCGACGCGCGCCGATCTTGAGGCACTGCTCGCACGCCTCGGCGACCTCAATGAGCCGGGCGTGACGATTGCCGACGACGATGCATCCGATCGTGCCGCCGCCTGGCGCGAGCTGCGTGACCGCTTCGCCACCCGCCTCACCTTCGGCACGGCGGGCCTGCGCGGTCGCCAAGAAGCCGGCCCCAATCGCATGAACCGCGTTGTCGTTGCGCAGGCCGCCCGCGGCTTTGCCGACTACCTCCTCGGCCGCGCTGGCACCGCCCGCCCGAGCGTCATCATCGGCTATGACGCGCGCCATAACTCCGAGGTCTACGCCCACGACACCGCCGAACTCATGCAGGCCGCCGGCGTCAACGCGACGATCCTGCCGCGCGCGCTACCGACTCCCGTACTCGCCTTCGCCGTGCGCCACCTCAAGGCTTCCGCCGGGGTCATGGTCACCGCGAGCCACAATCCCAAGTGGGATAACGGCTACAAGGTCTACCTCGGCGACGATGACCAGGGTTCGCAGATCGTACCGCCCGCCGATGCCGAGATCGCGGCGGCAATTGAGGCGGTTGCGACGACGAAGCGAGTGGATGAACTTCCCCGCGAGACTGCCTATGCCACGGCCGACGAGTCGGTCGTTGACGCGTATATCGCGGCCACTGCATCCGTGCTCACCGGCGACGTCACCCCGCTCAAGGTGGTCTACACACCGCTCCACGGTGTCGGCTGGGAGACCTTCGCGAAGGTGCTCGAGAGGGCCGGGGTCGAAGCGCCGATCGTCGTTGAGCCGCAGCTCACGCCCGATGGCGACTTCCCCACGGTCGACTTCCCGAACCCCGAAGAAGCCGGTGCCCTCGACCTCGCCTACGAAGTCGCGACCGAGGTTGGCGCCGACCTCATCATTGCCCACGACCCCGACGCCGACCGCCTCGCGGTCGCCGTACCGACGGCCGAGGGCTGGCACCGCTTTGGCGGCAACGACATCGGCAAGCTCCTCGGCTGGCGCGCCGCGTTGGCAAGCCCTGGCGAAGGCACCCTTGCCACCTCGCTGGTCTCCTCCCCGGCGATGTCGAAGGTCGCCGAACGCTACGGCCTCGACTACCTCGAAACTCAGACTGGCTTCAAGTGGATCTCGCGCGCGCCCGGCATCATCTACGGCTACGAAGAAGCCCTCGGCTACCTCGTGAACCCCGAGACGGTGCGCGATAAGGACGGCATCTCGGCCTCAATGGCGATTCTCGAACTCGCTATGGCGCAGGCACGCCTCGGCAAGACCCTGCTCGACCTCGACGATGAGTTCGCCGAAACCTTCGGCGCCTTCGAGTCGCGGCAGGTGGCCATCCGCTACGACGATCCGACCGCCCTGCCAGCGGCGATGGCGAAGCTGCGCGCCACCCCACCGACGGCCGTTGGCGAGGTGCCGGTGACCTCGTTCGTCGATCTCGCGACCGAACCCATCCCCGCCGAGATTTTGCGCATCGAGCTCGCCGATCGCACGCGCATCATGGTTCGCCCCTCGGGCACGGAGCCGAAGATCAAGTCGTATATCGATGCGACGAGCGATGAGGGCACGCTCGCTGAGCGCCAGGCGACTGCCGCCGCACGCGCTGACGCTACGGCCATCGGGATGCAGCAGCTCCTCACCTAGGCAGGAATAGTTCGCCTCGGCCCGCGTTGATGTATGCAAGTGCATGATCTTCGCGGGCCGAGTTGCTCGCATCCAGCGCCAACGACCAATCAACTAGCCCCGCATCTTCGGAGGACGACATGACCGACCAGACCGAACAAGATACCCCCACCAAGCTCGCCAACGTCGCCTTCGGGCTGCACACCTTCGGCGACCTCTCCACCGACCTTGACGGTAAGCCCCTGTCGCAGGCGCAGTCGATCCGCAACCTCGTGGACCAGGCCGTACTCGCCGACCAGCTCGGCATTGACGCGTTCGGCGTCGGTGAGCACCACCGCCCCGACTTCGCGGTCTCCTCCCCCGAGACTGTGCTCGCCGGCATCGCCACGAAGACCGAGCGCATCCTGCTCGCAACCGCCGTCACCGTGCTCTCGAGTGACGACCCGGTACGCGTCTTCCAGCGCTTTTCAACCGTGGATGCACTCTCAAACGGTCGCGCCGAAGCCATCGTTGGCCGCGGCTCGTTCACTGAATCGTTCCCGCTGTTTGGTTTCGACCTCAGCGACTACGAGGTGCTCTTTGAAGAGAAGTTCGATCTCTTCCTCAAGCTCGTGCGCGAGGAGTCGGTGAGCTGGCAGGGTACGACGCGTGCCGCACTCAACGACGTCACCGTGCATCCGCGGATTGAGAACGGCCAGCTGCGCACCTGGGTTGCCGTTGGCGGTTCACCGCAATCGGTCGTGCGCGCAGCCCAGCACGAAGTGCCGCTCATGCTCGCGATCATCGGTGGTGCGCCTGAGCGCTTTGAGCCGTTCACGCGTCTCTACCGCACCGCGCTCGAGAAGCTCGGTGGCGATGTCACGCTGCCGATTGGTGTGCACTCGCCCGGTCACATCGCCGACACTGACGAAGAAGCACGCGAGCAGATCTGGCCGCACTACGAGACCATGAACAATTCGATCGGTCGCGATCGCGGTTGGATGCCGGTGAGCAAGGGCCACTTCCGCGAAGAAATTGAGTACGGCTCGCTCTATGTCGGTGCGCCCGAGACCGTGGCGCAGAAGATCGCGAAGACGGTGCAGACGCTTGGTCTTGAGCGCTTCGACCTGAAGTATGTGACCGGCACGCAACCGCACGAGCAGCTCATGCACTCAATTGAGCTCTACGGCAAGGTCGTGGTGCCGCGCGTGCGCGAGCTGCTCAAGGAGTCGGGCTACCTGGCGTAGGTGGGTGCGGGGGTCTCGATACACCTCCGCTGTGCTCCGGCTACACTTCGAGAGCCTCAGTGCACCGCTCGACCAGCCAAGAATCGACCCAGCGGGGTCTCGATACGGCCTACGGCCTACTCGACCAGCCAAAATTTCCTGGTTGGTCGAGTGCGGCCGCAGGCCACCCCACCTGGTTGGTCGAGTAGCGAAGCGTATCGAGACCCCCGCATCACCGCGCAGGACTACGCGCGTGTCACCTTCGGCAGCGCCTTACGGATGAGCTTCACGAGCGCTTCGGCACCGTCAACCCGCACCGCCTGCCGCACCAGCTCCGGGTTGCGCTCCAACGAGGTCGCAATGCCCGCGATCACATCAAGATGCTCGGCGGTGCTCGTCGTCACAATCGCGATGACGAGCCCCACCGGGTCGAAGTGCGCGTGACCAAAATTCACGCCATCGGGGAAGGTCACCGCAGCCAGCCCAGCCTCAACCGAGTCACTGCCCGGTTGCGCGTGCACGAGCGCCAGGTTCGGCGCGATCACCATGTACGGCCCGTACTTGTCGATCACCTCGACCAGCCGTGCTGCATAGCCAACTTTTGCGCATCCGGCATCGACGAGGAGCCCACCCGCGATGCCGACGGCCTCGCGCCAATCGTCAGCCCGCGCACCGTGCCAGACGAGCGAGCTATCGAATTTGAGTTGCGGCTGTGCCTTCTTCACCGACGTACCTCATCGAAACCATCCGCAATGAGGTCGGCGAGTTGCTCGCGATCTTCAACCGGCAAGAAGGCGGCGTCGATGGCGTTGAGCTGGAACACCTCGAGGTCATCGAGGTCATAGGCAAACTCATCCGCGAGCCGCACGAGTTCGAGCGATGGCAACGTGGCACTCATGAGCCGGTTGTCGGTGCTCACGGTCACCGCAAATCCAAGCTGATAGAGCAGGTCGAACGGGTGGTCGCCGAGATATTCGGCGTCGCCGGTCTGCAGGTTCGACGACGGGCAGATCTCGAGCGCCACTCCCCGGTCGCGCACCCACTGCGCGACCGGACCGAGCGTCACGAAGGTACCGGATGCATCCTCGCCGCCGATTTCGAGGTCGTCGACAATGTTCACTCCGTGCCCGAGGCGCAGTGCCCGCGCGTCGAGGAGCGCCGACTCGATCGAATCGAGTTCGCCGTCTTCACCGGCGTGGCAGGTGACCGGGAGCCAAGCTTCAGCGGCGATATCAAACGCATCGCTGTGGTCGCTCGGCGGGAAGCCCGCCTCGGGGCCGGCGAGGTCGAAGCCACAGACGCCACCAGCAACGAGGGCGCGGTGGCGAATCGCGAGCTCGGCGATCTCTTCGGCGCGATCGGCCTGACGCATGGCGCAGAGCAATTGCTGCACCCGAATCTCTCGGCCCGAAGCGGCCGCCTCTTCGGTGCCCTGAGCAAAACCTTCGGTAACCGCGGTGACCGCGTCGTCAAGACTCAGGCCCCGGCGCAGGTGCTGCTCGGGAGCCCAACGAATCTCGGCATAAACAACGCCGTCTGCCGCGAGGTCAACGACCGCTTCGCGAGCGACCCGGCGAAGTGCCTGTGCGGTCTGCATCACACCGACGGTGACCTCGAAGGTCTGCAGGTAGACCGGCAGCGACCCAGAGTCAGCAGACTCGGCAAACCACTGCGCGAGGCGATCGGGCGTGGTTTCGGGCAGATCGAGACCAACCTCTTCGGCCAATTCGATGATGGTCGATGGTCGCAGGCCGCCATCAAGGTGGTCGTGGAGCAACACCTTGGGCAGGAGCCGAGCATCGGTACCGTCGGCGAGAACGAATTCGTCGTCGGCAAATTGCGGCATTCGGTTCCTCTTCGAATCAATCCGGTGGTGACATCTCAGACTAGCGCTTCCAGAATTCTGGACGTGTGCAGTTTTCCGGCATCTGCGCGGCCGATCCACGCCGAGAATTCAGCCAATGGCAACTTGAATGCACCTGCATCAACCCTGCAGCCTGGACGGTCGCCAGGTAGGATCTGCTCTCAGTGTGCATTTGAGTGTGACCAAACCTGGATGCATCCAAGCGCCGGCGCGAAAGCAAGCGGCGCGAGACCAAAGAAGCCACGGCGGGCTCCGCCCGTCGGAAGAGTGGAACCTGCATGCGGTCAGCAGTGCCAGTCAGTGATCAGCCAATCAGTGATCGATCGACCAACCTCGGTCGACGGATGGGAGCGGCGCCCGTCACGCTGCTGCTCGCCCTCGCCTCACTCCTCGGCCTGAGCGCCCAGTCGGCGGCGGCCGCTGAAGTCGACATCATCGTCGCCGACTCGATCAAGATCGAGAAGTCGAGCGGGGATTCGACCACCCCGATCACGCAGTGGGAAAACGTCAAGATCACCTACGGGTTCGACACCACCGGCAAGACCGTGGCCCCTGGTGACACGTTTGCACTCAAGCTGCCCTCGGTGTTCAACCCGACCCAGTTGAGCTGGCCCGTCTACCACACCGACGGCACGCACATCCTTGACTGCGCAACGACCGACGCGAACGGCGCGACCATCACCTGCACGTTTACAGACGACATCCTCAACGCCGACGGCAGCAATAAATACGACTTCCTCACCGGCGAGATTTGGGCGACCGCACAGGTCGTCGCCAAGACCGACACCGGTTCGGTGACCTTCGGCACCACCGTTGGTGATGTTGACGTGCCGCTCCCCGGTGGCGCCGTGCAGCCCGCTGCTCCCGGCCAGCCGAGCGACATTGTGAAGTGGGGTTGGTTCACCAACGCCAGCCGCAACGAGATTGTTTGGCAGATCTTCATCCCAGGCGACAAGGTCGCGCTCGACAACCCCATCCTCGTGGTTGACGAAATGGGCTCGGGCCAGACCCTGTCGACCACGCGTCCGATGACACTGCGGGTGCTCACCGACCGCGCGAACGACATCTGGCAGGACGTGCCCGGCGCGATCACCCTCGTGCCCGACTCGGCAGTGCCCGGCAAGTTCGAAGTGCGCATTGACCAGACGAAGCTCAACGCGAACGACCTCTACGTGCTGCGCTACTACACCGGCACCGTCGCGCCGACCATCGGCCAGACCTATACCAACAAGGCAACGGTCAATGGCGTTGCTCGCGAGCAGCAGGTCACGCGCTTCGAGAACGGCGGCGGCAAGGTCGATGGCCCCGGCTTCGGTGGCTTCGGCGTGCTCAAGCAGGCAATTGCGGGCGAGGCTGCTGACCTTGTGCCCGCTGACATGACGTTTGATGTTGTCGCGAGCTACACCCTCAACGGCCAGCCTGTTGAGACGACGATCGCCGTCACCCCGAACGGCGAAGCCGGAGAACTCCGCGGCCTGCCCGTGGGCACCGTCGTGACGCTCACCGAGCCGCAGTTGCCGATGATTGACGGTGTGCTCTGGGGCACCCCCGAATTCTCGGCACCGGTTGACCCCGACAACCTCGTCGAGATCAGTGGCGATGGCAAATCGGCGACGGTCACCATCGGCGACCAGAAGTTCGTCTATCTGCAGCTGGTCAATACCGCCGACAAGGTACCCGTTCCTTCGATCAAGATCGTGAAGAAGGATGTTGACGGAAACGACGCTGACACGACGGACGAAGCCGTTGACCTCACCGCGAAGCAGGGCGAGGTCGGCCTCGACTTCACCATTACGAACGACGGCACTGAGCCGCTCGTGAACGTCGTGGTGTCGGATGCGGTTACCGCTGGCGACGCTACGGTCACCGGGCTCACCTGTGACTTCTCGGCGCTTGGTGGCCCGGCCACCGGCACCACCTGGTAGGGCCCGTTCGCTCCCGGTGACTCGTTCCCCTGTACCGCAAACCTCGCGGGTGTGAAGGCCGGTGTCGCGCACACCGACCTCGCCAACGTGGTTGGTGTCGGCCAGTACTCGCAGGTGGAGGTTAGCGACGACAACCCGTACAACGCGTTCGTGACGCCGGAGCAGACCCCGCCGCCGACGACGCCGGAGACGACGCCGACGACCACCACCCCGGTGCCGCCGGCCTCGGCACCGCCGGCACCGCCGGCAGCTGGTGGCACCCCGCCGCTCGCAAGCACCGGCGCTGACAACTACGGCATCGTCGCAGGCGTGGCGGCCCTGCTCACCGCAGCTGGCCTCCTGACCCTCGCACTGAACCGCCGCCAGCAGGCGTAACGCACGCACACACGAGTGGGGCCCGTGACCGCATGGTCACGGGCCCCACTGTTTGTGCGCACAAGGGTGGCACGTACCCCGTGCACCCCTTCTGGAACCTGATGCGTCCCTACTGGAACTCAAGTAGACCCTTCCGGAACCAGGCACCGACGAGTGCCGCGGGAAAGCCCTGATCACCGCATCCCGTTCGCGAACCATGCGACCAAGTCAGGTTCCATTTGGCGCCACACGGGTTCCACTCGACACCAACGCAAATTGGGGCCTCCCGCTCGATTGCGGGAGGCCCCAATTTGATCGCTGGCTGCTAGAGCACACTCCGCAGGAACGCCTTCGTGCGCTCATGCTCCGGCGCATCCAGAATCTGCGCTGGTGGCCCCGACTCAACGACGACGCCACCGTCCATGAATACCACCCGATCAGCGACCTGGCGGGCGAATCCGATCTCGTGCGTGACCACGATCATGGTCATGCCCGCGGCCGCGAGATCGCGCATCACATCGAGCACATCGCCGACCAGCTCCGGGTCGAGCGCCGAAGTGGGCTCATCAAAGAGCAGGAGCTCCGGATCCATCGCAAGTGATCGCGCAATGGCCACACGCTGTTGCTGACCGCCAGACAGCTGCGCCGGATAATGACCGGCACGGTCGCCGAGGCCCACGCGCTCAAGCAACTCGACAGCGCGCGCCTTCCCAGCCGAACGCGCCATTCTCCGCACGCCAATCGGGGCTTCCATGACATTTTCAAGCGCCGTCATATGTGGGAAGAGGTTGAAGCGCTGGAACACCATGCCGATTGATTTGCGCTGTTCGGCAATCTTCGCCGGCGCCAATTCGTGCAGCACGGTACCGCGCTGCTGGTACCCGATAATTTCGGCGCCAACGACAACTCGACCGCCATCAATCGTTTCGAGGTGGTTGATGCAACGCAGCAGGGTCGACTTCCCCGAACCCGAAGGGCCGAGGAGCACGACTACCTCACCGCGATGTACCTCAAGATCAATGCCCTTGAGCACCTCGTTCTGACCGAAGTGTTTGCGAATTGACTCCAAGCGCACCAGCGGCGCATCACCGTCAATGGTCCGGGTGGCTTGCGTCCAGGGGGTTTGCTGCTTGCTCATCGTTCGTTCTCCACTCGTGGTTCCTCGACGGCCGTCTCGCTACTCGTCGACGTGGATGCGGTGCCGGGGTTCACCTGTCGAGTTGCCCGCTTCCGGTTCGATGCTCCGGCGACGCCGCGTCCGAAGTAGCGCTCAAGCCAGGCCTGCGGAATAGCGAGTAGGGAGGTGAGCACGAGATACCAAATGCTCACCACAATGAGCAGTTCCACCTGCTTGAGGTTCTGCGCCGAAATCTGCATGGCGACCGTGTACACCTCAAGCACGGCAATCACCGAAAGCAACGAGGTGTTCTTGAGCATCGATATCAACTCATTGCCCATCGGCGGAATAATCACGCGCATCGCTTGCGGCAAGAGCACCCGCCGAAAGGTGCGCACCGGAGTCATGCCGAGCGAGGCCGCAGCTTCCTGCTGACCGGCATCCACCGAGAGCATGCCCGAGCGCACAATCTCAGCGGAGTACGCGGCCTGGTTGAGCGTGAGGGCGAGCAAGCCCGCAATAAACGGCGTGACAATCTGGTTGGTCGGGAGCGACCAGAACATGACCTCGGTGAAGGGGATACCAAAGCCAAGACGCTCATACAGCAACCCCAGGTAGCCCCAGAGCACCACCTGCACGAGCAACGGCGTACCGCGGAAAGCCCAGATATAGACGGCTGAGACCGCCACCATGACGGGGTTCCCGATCATCCGCATCGCCGCGAGCAGGATTGCGAGCACCGTCGACACCAGCATGGCGATCACGGTGAGGATGATGGTGAGACCTACACCACCGAGGATGCGGGGGCTAAAGAGGTACTGCCCGATTGCCGCGAAGTCGAGCTTCTCATTTGTCGCGATTGACTGCGCGAACGCGAGGAGCGCAACGAGAACGATGACTGCTCCCACCCAGCGCCAGGGGTGTCGCAGGGGACGTACGGTGAGTTCATCCGCGTCGGTGCCGGTCATCGGCGTCCGCAGATCGGGGTTGGCGGTCGTCGTCATCTTCATCGCTCCGCAAGGTTGAGGTCTACCTGCTTCACGGCGTACTGCGTGAGGCCGTTCTTTTCGAGCAGGGTGGCGTAGCTACCGTCAGCTTCAATTGACTTCATCGCGAGGAGAATCGCGTTACTCAGGCCCTCATCGGCCTTGAGCACGCCGATGCCGGTGTACACCGGGTCGAAACCGTTGGGCATCTCGGGGAATTCAAGGAGTTCGAAGAGCGTGCCATTGCCGGCGGTCTGCACGAGATTCGCCATGATCGGAGCGTCACCGATAAATGCATCCGCGTTGCCCGCCTGCACTGCGGTCTGTGAGTCAGGCACCGACGCGAGTTCGTGAATCTTGATCTCGGGCTTGCCGGCAGCCGTGCAGTCGTCATTGAGACCGACCAGGATGTCCCCGGTGGTCGAAGCCTTTTGCGAAGAAATCGTGAGACCGCACAGATCGGTCACGGTCTTCACACCATCGGGGTTGCCCTTCGGCACAGCGATGGCAAAGCCCGCGTAGAGGTATTCGATGAAGTCGAGAGTTGCTTGGCGTTCGAGCGTGTCGTTCATGCCCGAGATGATGATGTCGTTCGTGTTCGCCTGCAGACTCGCGATGACGGTATCGAAGGGTTGCTTATTCACCTTCACCGGAATGTCGAGCTTTTCACCGATGGCGTAAGCCAGGTCGACGTCGAGCCCGACCGGGTTGCCGTTTTCGTCGTCATACGCGAACGGCGGGTAGGGGTAGTCAATGGCCACGTTGAGGACGCCAATGTCTCGGATATCGGCCGGTAGCGCATCCTTTGCCGCCTGATCAACGCCGCTCGTGAGCGGCTCGCGCTCAGCGGCGCCACCAGCGGCACAGCCGCTCAGCGCCAGGGGCGCTACCGCAAGCAGTGCGATAAGTGCACGGTTCTTCATGATGTTGTCTCCTCAGAGTGCGCGCACTGCGTTGTGCGCTGGTCGGAACTGCCTTGGCAGCGTTGCGGTGGTGTTCATCACTTGGATGCAGTGAGTTGCGGATTGCGCCAGTCGTACCCACCAGCGGGCTCGTGCAGGCGCAGCAGGTCAGCCACTTCTTCACGGCGGGCGGCGAGCCGGGCTTTACCGTTCGACACCATGACGACCGCCGGGCGCAGCGCGCCGTTGTAGTTGTTCGTCATGGTGTAGCTGTAGGCGCCGGTCACCGGCATGACGACGATGTCGTCGACTCGCGGGCTCGGCAGGCGGGCATCGTCGATGAGCAGGTCACCCGACTCACATTGGCGGCCTACGAGCTGAACCTCCGTGTCTGGTGCTTCGTCGGCACGATCAGCGAGGATCGCGTCGAAGCGAACTCCGGTAAGCGGCACCTCGAGTTGGTCGGCCATGCCACCGTCGACTGCGACGAAACGCTTGCCGGTCTGCTTTACCACCACGACCCGGTAGGCGGTCACGCCCGCGCGAGCAACGGTTGAGCGACCCGGCTCAATGAGCAATTGCGCGTCGGCCGGCAGGTGCTTACGGGCGGCCGCAATGAGTGCATCCAGGTACTCGTCGACCGAAGGCGCGATTTCGTGTTCGTGGTAGGCGACTCCGAGGCCGCCGCCGAGGTCATACACCTTGAGACCGCCGATAGGCGCGAGGGCCGCGACCGCCTCAGCGAATTGCCCGGTGTTGAGAATCTGCGAGCCGATATGTACGTGCACCCCGACAACGTCGAGCCGATCGTGGTCTCGGAGATCTTCAATGAGCTCGTGCACCCGGGCGGGCGGCAGGCCAAACGTCGAGTCACTCCCGCCAGTGTTCATGCTCGCGTGCGTCTGTGCATCCACGCCCGGAATCACGCGGAGCAAGAGTCGCTGCTTGTGCGTCGCGGGAACCAAGCGCTCGAGGCGATCGAGCTCATCCTCGCTATCAACGACAATCATGTGGACGCCAACTTCGATCGCGCGCGCTAGCTCATAGTCGGTCTTCGCGTTGCCGTGAAAGTAGATGCGCTCGGGGTCGACACCCGCCGCCAACGCGAGCTCAAGTTCCCCACTGCCAGCGATATCAATGGCCATGCCTTCGGCAGCGGCGATGGCATAAATCGCGACGAGTGGCGCGGCCTTCGACGCAAACAAGACATCAGAGTTTGGCCAGCGTTGCCGCATCCCGTCGACGTAGCTGCGCATCTGCGCCCGAAGCGCTTCCTCGTCGTAGATATGGAGCGGGGTGCCATACTCCGCCACGAGCTCACTTACGGCAATGCCACCAATTCGCAGTTTTCCGTTGGTCACTTCGGCAGTTGCCGGGAGCACGTGGCCAAGGCGGTTCATGAGCGAACGACGCGTTGTCATCGTCGGATCCTTTCGATCGCTGAAGCGACGTTGCCTCAGCACAGCACTCACGCTACGAGCGCCGTGACCCGAATAATTTGGTGGTATCGCTAAACTTTGAATATGGATCTAGCGAGTTCTACAGATTTGCCCGGCAGTGATGAGGAGACCACGCTCACGATCGAGACGCTGCTCACCACGGATGCAGCCGCCACTTGCGTACGCATTGCGAGTCCGTCGCAGGTCGATACGCCCGTACTCGCGGTCGACTACTTCGATGCGGAAGCCGATGAGTCGATCGCCGAAGGTGTGCTCACAATCCTGCCGTCGTGGCGCCTGATCGATCGCACTACCCTGCGGCGATTGCACGCGACCGCCGCAGCCCGCCGCGCGGCCGGACTCGCCATTCGCGGCGGCGGCCAGGATGAATTCCTCGACACGCTTGGCGAACAACCGCAACTGCCCATCCTGCGCCTGCGAGACGGGGTGAGCTGGACCGAGTTTGAGGCCGTTGTCACACGAGCCATCGGTGAGCACGCGCCGGGAATCTCCGCAACGCTCCTCCAGCCCGACTACCTCTACGCGCTGGCCGATTCCGTCGCCGAGGTGTTCGGCGGGGCCGTCGCGATTGAAAACCATGCGCGCACGCTCCTCGCCTATTCCACGGTGCCGGGTCAACACATTGACGAGCTCCGATTCGAAAACATCCGCACGCGCCAGGTTCCTGATTCCTCGCGAAACTACGAGCAGTATCGCGAAGTGCTCCGCGCCGATGGACCCGTGCGATTTCCGCAGTTCGAAGACGAACTCGCGCGCGCGGGCATCGCAATTCGGGCCGGAAACCTGCAACTCGGCAGTATCTGGGCGATTGATCCTGATTGCACAGACACGCAGGCACCGCTGCCCGAAGCTCAACACGAAGTCCTCGAACGTGCCGCGCGCCTGGCGGCTGGACACCTGCTCGCAAGCTGGCGAGCCCTCGATGCCGAATCTCGACGACGCGAGCAAGCACTCGCGCGTCTGCTTGATGGTGATGCCGCGGGCGACGAACTCGCTGCGCTCGACCTCGCACCCGACGCGCAATTGCGTCTTGCGGCACTGCGCTTTGTCGGCGAGAGCGGTGGCCCGGCCGATCAACGTCAGCTCCACACCTTCGTTGACCGCCAATTGCGCGCCCGCGTCTCAGTCGCCGCCGTCGCCTTGGTGCGAGGCACCTGCTATGTGGCGACCGTCGGCGGCACGCCAGAACGCTTGCGGGATGCTCTCGCCGCGACCCTGCGCGCGGCCGCGCGCGCGTTCACGACGCCGGTGCGGGTGTCGATCTCGTCACCGCTCTTGGCCGAGGATGAACTCACCACGGCCCGCCGCGAGACCGATTCGATCTTGCGTCTGCAGCACGACCCAAAGCATCCGGTGCGTTCGAGCGCTGATGTGCACGCCGCGCTTTTCGCACAGGCTATTGCGGCGATGCTCGACGAGCACCCGCATCTGCGCCACCGGGCGTTGGCAGCCGCCAGCGATCGGCGTACCCGAGAACTGCGCGACACCCTGCTCGCCTGGTTTGAACACGGCGGCGCCTCGGGAGCGGCGCAGTCGCTGCAAGTACACGAAAACACGGTGCGCTATCGCGTCAAACAGGCGGTCGACGAGTGGCAATTGCAGCTTGACGAGCCGGATGAGGCATTTGCCCTTTGGGCCTCGCTCATCGCGGCACGTTCGGCTGACTAGTTCGCCGCCGCTAGTTCGCGCTCACGCGCTCCGCGACGAGCGGCGGCAACTCCACCTCGGTGCCGACCGGCGCGAAGTCGACCGCACCCTCGAGCGATTCAAGCGCCCGCTCAAACTTTGCGGCATCGTTCGCGTGCAGTGTCCAAAGCAGGTCGCCGCGGCGTACCGTGTCACCCGGCTTCACCGCCAGGTCAATACCGGCCGCGTGCACGACCGGGTCCTGAGCCCGCGCACGCCCAGCCCCGAGGCGCCAGGCCGCGACGCCGAAGGAGTACGCATCCTGTCGTGTCACCACACCATCAGCTTCAGCGCGCACTTCGAGCGATTCCGCAGGCGTCGGTAGCGGCGCATCCGGGTCGCCGCCCTGGGCAATAACGAAGCCGCGCCAAGTGTCCATCGCCTGGCCACCGGCCAGATGCGACTCGACATCCGCGTCGTGCACTCCGGCGAGCTCGAGCATTTCGCGCGCGAGCGCCACGGTGAGTTCAACCACATCGGCCGGTCCGCCACCAGCGAGCACCTCGACCGACTCGCGCACCTCGTTGGCGTTGCCAATCGTGAGGCCGAGCGGCGCATCCATGTTGGTGAGCAGGGCCGAGACGTTCACGCCCGCGTCGGTGCCGAGATCGACCATGGTGCGAGCCAACTCACGCGAGCGCTCAAGCGCCCCCATGAACGAGCCGGAGCCGTACTTCACATCGAGCACGAGCGCACCGGTTCCCTCAGCGATCTTCTTCGACATAATCGACGAGGCAATGAGCGGAATCGCCTCGACGGTGCCGGTGATGTCACGTAGCGCGTAGAGCTTCTTGTCGGCGGGGGCGAGGCCCGAGCCGGCCGCACAAATCACCGCTCCGACGTCTTCGAGCTGCCGCATCATCTCGTCGTTCGTGAGGTTCGCGCGCCAGCCCGGAATTGATTCGAGCTTGTCGAGGGTGCCGCCGGTGTGACCGAGACCGCGCCCCGAAAGCTGCGGCACGGCCACCCCAAACGAGGCCACGAGCGGCGCCAGCGGCAGGGTGATCTTGTCGCCCACGCCACCGGTCGAATGCTTATCGGTCGTCGCCTTCGACAGCGACGAGAAGTCCATCCGCTCGCCCGAGGCGATCATTGCCGAGGTGAGGTCGTGGATCTCACGGCGCTCCATGCCACGAATGAAGATCGCCATTGCCATTGCGGCCATCTGGTCGTTGCCGACGTAGCCGCTCGTGTACCGCGAGACGAGCCAGTCGATCTCTTCGGTCGAGAGCGCTCCACCGTCGCGCTTGCGGCGGATCAGGTCAACAACGTCAAATGCTTCGGTCACAGCTTCTCCTTAGTGACAAGAACGGATGCGGCTCAGCGCCCGAGGTTCTCGGGTCCGAACGACTGCGGCAAGATCGCTTCAAAGGGCAGGATGCCCGCGGGGGTGTCAACGAGCATCCCCGGTGCTTTGAACTCATTGAGGAGCTGTCGGCAGCGGCCACAGGGCATGAGCAAGTCGCCCGCGCCATCGCAGCAGCTGAAGGCAACGAGCTTGCCGCCGCCGGTCGCCGCGAGCTCCGACACCATGCCGCATTCGGCGCACAGGCCCACGCCATAGGCGGCGTTTTCGACATTGCAGCCCGCGACAATGCGGCCATCGTCGACGAGCGCCGCGGCACCGACCGGATAGTTGGAATAGGGGGCGTACGCCCGCGCCATCGCCGTGGCGGCGGCGGCGCGGAGCGCATCCCAATCGATCTCAGTCATGGCCCTACTTGATATATGGCACGCCGTCGGCGGCGGGTGCACGCGATTGACCGACGAAGCCGATCACCGCAAACACTGTGATGATGTACGGCACCATCGCGAGGAACTCGCTCGGCACCGCGGCGCCAACCTGGCTCGCGAGCGCCGCGGCGGCGTTCGCGAATCCGAAGAGCAGCGCGGCAGCCGTGGCGTAGATGGGGTGCCAGCGACCGAAGATCACCGCGGCAAGGGCGATATACCCGTGACCCGAGGTGATGTTGTCGCTGAACTTTCCCACCTCGCCGAGGGTGTAGAACGTGCCACCGGCACCGGCGATGAGGCCCGAGAGGATCACCGCGTTGAACCGGGTGCGGTTGACGTTGATTCCGACGGTGTCGGCAGCCTTCGGATGCTCACCGACCGCGCGGGTGCGCAGGCCCCAGCGGGTGCGGAACAGCAGGAAGGTGAGCAGTGGCACCGCAATGAGCATGAGGTAGGTGATGAGCGTGTGCTGGAACAGGAGCGGACCGAGCACCGGGATATCGGAGAGGAGCGGGATGTTCCAGCGCGGGTACTTCACCGGGTTGTTGAAGATCTCGGGGCGGTCGCTCATGAAGCCCTTGAGAAAGAAGCTCGTGAGGCCGATGACGATCATGTTGATGACCACACCGACGACGACCTGCTCGACCCAGTACTTAATGCCGAATACGGCGAGGATGAGCGAGACGAGCGCACCAGCAATCATCGCGGCGATGAGACCGACGTAGGCGTTCTGCGTGAGCGATGAGACGAGCGCACCGGTGAAGGCACCCGCGAGCAGCTGACCTTCGATGGCGATGTTGACGACGCCCGCGCGCTCCGAGACGATACCGGCCATCGCACCGAACACGAGCGGGGTCGCGAGGGCGACGGTGCTCGTGAGTAGCCACGTGAGTGCCACCGGCACCGCAGCGCCGTTACCGATCCAGAGGATGAGGATGTTCAGCCAGAAGAACCCGAAGATCGCGAGGAACCAGATCGAGATGGGCTTCCGCTGCCAGGCGCGTAGCGCCGCGAATGCGGTGATGGCGATGAGCGGGATGCACAGCAGCAGGTTGGTGAACTGCGATGGCACGACCGCCTCTGGCCGCTGGTCGCCCACGATGTTGATGCCCGTCATGTTTTCGGGCGCCACCATGAGGGTGAACGGGATGAGCGCGATGAGCGTGAGCACCGCGAGCAGAATCGGCGTCTTCCACTTGCGCGGAGCGGTCGCCGAGGTTACCTGCTCGGGGTGGTCTGCCGGGACGGTGGGTGTGGTCGCGGAGGTCATGACGCGTTCACCTTCTCGTTCTCGTTCTTAGAGTCGTCTTTTCGTGCCCCGACGAGGCGGTCAGCGAGGCGGATGCCCGTGGGCTTCGGCAGGCGGAAGATGCTGCGGATGAGCGGCGGCGCAGCCACGAAGAGCACGATGATGCCCTGGATCACGGGGATGATGTCGCGGGAGATACCAGCGTTCACTTCCATGGCCGCAGCACCGGCGCGCAGCGCACCGAACAGGAGCCCGGCGAGCACGACGCCGACGGGATGGTTTCCGCCGAGGAGCGCCACGGTAATCGCGCTGAAGCCGATGCCTTCGTCGACCTTGTCGGTGAAGCCGCGCGGGTAGACGCCGAGCACCTGGGTCGCCGCGGCGAGACCGATGAAGGCACCCGAGAGCGCCATGGTGACGACGGTGACCGTCTTCACATTGATACCGGCGGTGCGGGCGGCGTGCGGGTTGATCCCCACGGCGCGGATGCGGAAGCCAATCGTCGAGCGCTCGAAGATCCACCAGAACACCACCGCGGCCGCAATGACGAGCAGGATGCCGATCGAGACACCACCAATCGAGGGCATGACTGCCGTTTCGAGCATCGGCTTCGACTTCGGGTTACCTGCCGCATTCGGGCCGTTGAACAGCGGTTGCTTGAGCAGGTAGGTCACCGACCACAGGGCGATCCAGTTGAACATGATCGTGAGGATGACCTCGTGGGCACCGGTCTGTGCCTTGAGCCAACCGACGATCGAAGCCCAGATTGCGGCACCGGCGATACCGGCAAGAATCGCGACGACAAGGTGCAGGCCCAGTGGCAGCTGCCACATCGCGCCGACCCAACCTGCCATCATGGCACCAGCAAGCAGCTGTCCCTGACCACCAATGTTGAACAGGCCAGCGCGGAACGACACTGCAAGGCCGAGACCGGCCGCGATGAGCGGCGTGGCGAAGGCGAGCGTCGACAGCAGCGGCGTGAAGCCGGTGCGCGGGTGGTAGATCGCGCCCTGGAAGATCGACTGATAGGCCGAGCCGATGACTTGGCCAATCGCCGAGAAGGTGTCACCGGGTGCGGCGAAGAAGTAGCCCATCGCGTTGATGACGCGCTCTTCGGTGAACACCACAATGAGTGAACCGATGAGAATTGCCGCGAGCACCGCGAGTAGCGAACGCAACAGGTTGCCGCCGAGGATGTCGCGCCACACGCCCTGCCAGGGGTGCTGATCGACCTCCTTGAGCTCCTTTTTCGTGGGCTCCGGCGGCGGCACGGGAGTGAGTTGTGCGTCGGTCACGCGACGGCTCCTTCCTCAGAGAGCGTGTCATGCGGGATGCCAGCCATCATCTGGCCAAGGACTTCGCGGCTCGTGGTCGGTGGCACGATGCCCATCGAGCGGCCGCCGTACATCACCATGATGCTGTCGGCGAGCTCGACCACCTCGTCAAGCTCGGTCGAGACAATGAGCACCGGGATGCCCGAGTCGCGCGCCGCGATGATCTGCTCGTGCACGAACTCGATCGAACCGACGTCGAGACCGCGAGTCGGCTGGGATGCAATGAACATCTTGAGCGGACGGCCGAGTTCGCGGGCGAGCACGACCTTCTGCTGGTTACCGCCCGAGAGGCGGCCCGCATGCGTCTCAATCGACGGCGTGCGGATGTCGAACTCGTCAATCGACTTCGCGGCGAAGTCCTTGATGGCGCCGAGCTTCAGGCCACCGACGCTGGAGAATTCCGCTTGGTCGATGCGGTCGAGCACGAGGTTCTCGGCGATGGTGAATTCACCGACGATGCCATCTTTCGTGCGGTCTTCGGGCACGAACCCGACCCCCGCATCCAGAGTCTTGCGCACCGTTTGCGTGAGCAGTTCTTTGCCGTAGAGCGAAATCGAACCGCGCACCTGCGGCTGCAAGCCGAGAATCGCTTCGGTGAGCTCGGTCTGGCCGTTGCCCTGCACACCTGCGACAACGAGCACCTCGCCCTCACGAATTGTGAACGAGAGGTCGTTGATGCGCAGCGAGTTGTCGGGGGCGAACACCGTGAGGCCGTCAACCTTGAAGGCCTCCTCGCCAAGCTTCGGCGGATCTTTGTCGACGCTGAGGTCGACGGCGCGGCCCACCATGAGCGCCGCAAGTTCTTCATTGGATGCGGTGGGCTCGGCAGTGCCGACCACCTTGCCGCGACGGATCACCGTGATCTTGTCGCTCACCTGACGCACCTCGCGGAGCTTGTGCGAGATGAACACGATCGAGGTGCCCTCCTTGCGCAGCTCATCCATGATTTCCATGAGCTCGTCAGTTTCCTGCGGCGTGAGCACGGCGGTGGGTTCGTCGAGCACGAGCACCTTCGCATCTTGCGAGAGGGCCTTGATGATCTCGACCCGCTGCTGGGCACCGACCGAGAGCTCTTCAACGAGCGCATCCGGGTCGATATTGAAGCCGAAGCGCTCAGAAATTTCGCGCACGCGCGTGCGGGCGGCGTCGAGGTCGAGGACGCTGAGGCCCTTGACCGGTTCATGGCCGAGCATGAGGTTTTCGGCGACGGTGAACACCGGGATGAGCATGAAGTGCTGGTGCACCATGCCGATGCCCGCGGCCATCGCGTCACCCGGTCCGTCGAAGTCCTGCACGACATCGTCGAGCAGAATCTCGCCCTCTTCGGGGTCGTAAAGGCCGTAGAGCACGTTCATGAGCGTGGACTTGCCGGCACCGTTTTCGCCGAGGAGGGCGTGGATCTCGCCGGTTTCGACGATGAGATTGATGCGGTCGTTGGCGGTGAAGTTGCCGAAGCGCTTGGTGATGCCGCGCAGTTCGAGTTTCATGACTCCATCCCAGGGTCGGGGCAGTGGTAGTGGCCGCTCGATCGTGTCGATTGGCTGGGATGCAGTTGAGCCCGCCGAAACTCAGGTTTCGACGGGCTCAACGCAGTGTTCAGTGCGAACGCAGTGTGGACCGTACGAGGACGGTTACGCTGCGGGCTTGGGCGACGACGGCGAGACAACCTCGATCGAGCCGTCGATGATGCCGGCCTTGATCTCGTCGAGCTTCTCGGTCATACCGGCCGGAAGCTGCGATTCGAACTCACCGAAGCCCGAGAGCTTCACACCGTCGTTCTCGAGGGTGCCGGTGTAGGTGCCGGCGGCGAAGCTGCCGTCAACGGCGGCCTTGATGGCGTCGAACACGGTGACGTCGAGACCCTTCTGGATCGAGACGAACACGCGGTCGGCAACCGACGGGTCGGCCACGGCGAGGTCGCTGTCAACACCGATGATGAGGGCTTCGCTGTTCGCGTCCTTGATGGCCTCAACGCCACCCTGGTAGAGCGGGCCACCAACGGGGAGGATGATGTCGGCACCCTGGGCGAGGAAGCCCTCGGTGATCGACTTGGCCTTCGACTGGTTCGAGAAGTCACCGACGAACGAACCGGTCTGGGCGTCAACATCCCAGCCGAGCAGCTGCACGTTCGCGCCGTTCTGCTCGTTGTAGTACTTGATGCCGTCGTGGAAGCCGTCCATGAAGATGGTCACGGTCGGCAGCTGGGCGCCACCGTAGGTCGCGACGATGCCCGACTTCGACTGGCCAGCCGCGGCGTAGCCCGCGAGGAAAGCGGCCTGTGCGGTGTCGTAGTTGAGGCCGAGCACGTTGTCGGCGGTGACCCAGTCGACGTCGACGATCGCGAAGTGGGTCTCAGGGTTCGCGGCGGCGGCCTCGGCGGTCGCGTCGGCGAGCTTGAAGCCCACGGGGATGATGATGTTGCAGCCGGCCTGCGTCATGGCGGTGAGGTTGGCGGTGTAGTCACCCTCCGACTTCGACTCCGCAGTCTTGATCTGGATGCCGAGCTCCGACTCGGCCTTCTGCAGACCGGTGAACGAGAGTTCGTTGAACGACTTGTCGTCGAAGCCACCCTCATCCGACACCATGCAGGCGAGGAAGTCGCTGGCGCCTTCGCCGCCACCGGTGCCGCCGGTTGCGTCGGGGCTGCCGGGAGCCTGGCCACAGCCAGCAAGAGTGAGAGCGCTTACTGCAGCAACGCTGACTGCAGCCAGCAGCTTCTTACGAGTGATCACGATGGGTCCTCCTAGCTTGAGCCGCCTCTGCGCGGACTCGTCTGGCGAAAGTGTAGCCAGGCTATTCGCACCAAACTGGGGGTTGGCATGCATCGAAACTGAATCGTGTTCATAGGGCACTTCCAGTTGTGGATGTTGCACATATGCGCGAGGGCGTCTCGATACGCTTCGCTACCCTTCGAGAACCTCAGGGCACCGCTCGACGAACCAATAGCCTGGGTGGTCGAGTAGCGGCCGCAGGCCGCGTATCGAGACCCCCGCAGCCAACCCCCTAGAGCACCTCGGGATGCTCCGATTTGCCGAGCGCAGCCACGATCTGCTTCACATCCTGGGCGTGCTCGCGCGTGGTGACGAGCAGCGCATCCGGAGTATCCACGACGATGACATTTGGGATGCCCGCCACCGCAATAATCCGCTCAGTCTGGCCGATCACGAGGCCCGTCGACCCGGTCGACACGACCCGATCGACATCACCAATCACATTGATCTCAGCATCCGAGTCGGCCCCGAGGTGCACACGCGAGACGGCCGCGAAGTCGCCCACATCATCCCAGCCAAAGAAGCCCGGGATCACCGCGAGCGCACCCTGCTTCGCCGCGGGTTCAGCGACGGTATAGTCAATCGCAATCTTCTCGAGGCCCGGCCACACGCGCGCCGTGACCTCATCGCGCGCGTCGGTGTCCCACGCATCCGCGATTTCTTCAATGCCAGCCGCGAGTTCGGGTGCGTTCTCGGCGAGCACTTCGAGCAGGCGCCTAGCGCGGGCAATGAACATGCCCGCGTTCCAGAGGTATTCACCGGATGCGAGATAGCGGCGCGCAGTGGCAAGCTTCGGCTTCTCGACGAAGGCTTCAACGGCACGAGCCGAGGGCGCATCCTCAATGACGAGCGGCTCACCGGCGCGGATATAGCCGAAGGCCGTCGAGGCTTCGACCGGCTGAATCCCGAGCGTCACGATGTAGTCATCTTCGGCCGCAGCGACAGCCTCACGCACCGCCCGGCGGAAGCGTACATCCGAGTGCACGAGGTGGTCGGCGGCAAACGAACCAATGATCGCGCCCGGGTGACGGCGCTCGAGAATCGCGGCCGCAAGACCAATGGCCGCGGTCGAGTCGCGTCCCTCGGTTTCGAGCACGATGTTCGATTCGTCAAGCTCAGGCAGCTGGCTTCGCACCTCGTCGGCGTGCTTGCATCCGGTCACGACCATGATGCGATCGGCGCTGCACAGTGGCGTCAGCCGTAGCCAAGTCGAGCGCAAGAGCGTTTCGCCGGTGCCAGCCACATCGTGGAGAAACTTCGGCTGGCTGGCACGGCTCAGCGGCCATAGCCGCGAGCCCACGCCACCGGCCGGAATGACCGCGTAGAACAGGTCGAGGTTCGAAGACATGCCCACCAAGGTAGCGGCACGGCGCGTCGATTCCCCAGCGCCTGACCGTTGACTGGGGTTCTCCCCCGGTTCATGCTGAGGCTACCTATTCACCTTAGGGTCATTCTTTATGCGAGTCGCCGTCGTCACCGAAAGCTTCCTCCCCACCGTCAACGGTGTGACGAACAGCGTGAAGAAGGTGCTCGACCACTTGGCCCTGCGCGGCCACGAGGCAATTGTCATTTGCCCGGCCGCCGATGCGCCGGCAAGCTACGCCGGGTTCCCGGTACGCGAGGTCGCAGCGCTTGGGATGCGGGACTTCCCCGTCGGTCTGCCGTCGGCAGCAGTCGAACGCATCCTCGATGAATTTCAGCCCGATATCGTGCACGCCGCCTCGCCGATGTTGCTCGGTGGCCACGCCGTGCTCGCGGCGAAGCGCCGCGGCATCCCCACTGTGGCCATCTTCCAGACTGATATCGCCGGCTACACCTCGCGCAATGGCGTCGGCGCGATGCGCGAGCTCGCCTGGACCGTCATCCGCTACGTGCACAACAACGCTGATCGAACGCTCGCGCCGTCGACCGCATCCATTCGCGATCTCGCGCGCAATCGTGTCGAGCGCGTCGAGCGCTGGGGCCGCGGCGTCGACCTCGTGACCTACCACCCGAGCAACCGCGAAGAGGTGGCGACGAAGAATCTGCGCGCCGATCTCGCGCCGAATGGCGAGGTGGTTATTGGCTACGTCGGGCGGTTGGCGCCCGAGAAGCAGGTCGAGCGGCTTGCGACGTTGCGCGGTATTGATGGCATCCACATCGCCATCGTGGGTGACGGTCCGAGTGATGCCGCGGTGCGCGAGGCGCTGCGAGGTATGCCGGTGACCTTCCTCGGCCGCCAAACCGGCAACGATCTCGCGACCGCCTACGCGGCGTTCGATGTGTTTGTGCACACCGGCACCGAGGAAACGTTCGGGCAAACGCTGCAGGAAGCCCACGCATCCGGCCTGCCGGTAGTGGCACCGCTCGCAGGCGGGCCGATCGACCTCGTGACCCACGGTGGTGACGGCTACCTCTTTGACCCGAGCCGCCGCCGCGGTGCCGATTCGATGCGCCGCTATGTCGCGCGCCTTGCGGGCGACTCGGCGCTGCGTGCCCGGATGGGTGAAGCAGGCCGCCGGCGCGTGCTCGACCGGTCGTGGGAGCGCATCTGCGATGAGCTACTCGAGCACTACCAGGCCGTGCTCACGCCTGCCACCGCACTGCGCGCCAGCCGCTCGCTTTACTGAATGGCATTCGTTTCGGCGGGGAATCCCGACCGATGATTCGGGGTAACCTGGATGCACAGTTGTCTGCCCTGCGCGAACATCACGCCGGGTACTCCTGCCCGAGCGACACCGCAGAGCCGCCGGGGCAAACCAACACAGAAGGGTAGTTCCGTGTCAGCTGTTCAGACCGGCACCCCCACCCCGCCTCCGAGCACCGCAAAGAAGAACGCCATTGCTGGCCGTCTCTACCGCGGAAACGAAGGAATGTGGTCGTGGGTGCTTCACCGCATTACCGGTGTCGCAATCTTTTTCTTCCTCCTCGTGCACGTGCTCGACAGCGCGCTGCTGCTCGTGAGCCCCGAGGTATATGACACGGTCATCGGCGCCTACAAGACGCCGATCATGGGTCTCGGCGAGCTCGGCCTCGTCGCGGCGATTGTGTACCACGCCTTCAACGGCATCCGCATCATCCTGGTGGACTTCCTGCCCGGTGGTACCCGCATCCAGCGCGGCCTGTTCTGGGGCGTCATCGTCCTGTGCGTCGCGGTCATGGTGCCGTTCGCCATCGTCCACCTCCAGAACGTGTTCTCGCACTAGGGCTAAGGGAGACTCGAAATGACTATCGAAACTGTCGAATATCCCCGCACCCCGATGTCGGAGCGCAAGCCCGGCACCAACTGGGAGCGCATCGGCTGGCAGTACATGCGGGTGTCGGGCGTGCTGCTCGTCATCCTCGTGTTCGTGCACCTCTACTCGAACCTCATCGCCGGTGACGGTGTGAGCCAGATTGGCTTCGCCTTCGTCGTCGAGAACAAGTTCTCGGTGCCGTTCTGGCTCATCTGGGACGGCCTCCTGCTCGTGCTTGCCCTGATCCACGGCACCAATGGCATGCGCACGCTCGTCAACGACTACGTCTACAAGCCCGGTCCCCGCAAGGCCCTCACGGTGACGCTCTGGATCGCTTGCGCGGTCGAGATCATCCTCGGCCTCATCGTGCTCATCGCCTTCGCGGTCGAGCCCTGCATCGCGGGCCCCGGCTCGGCAAGCATCTGCGTGTAGTTGGCCGGCCCCGGTCGATCGCCACAGGAATCGTAAGGAAGAACAGAAACAACATGGCTGCTGAACAGCTCAAGGATGAGACGAAGGTCGTTGACGGCGTCACGATCCACTATCACCGCAACGAAATTGTCATTGTCGGCGCCGGTGGCGCGGGCATGCGTGCGGCAATCGAGGCGGCCGAGCAGGCCGGCACCGGTGCCGTCATCGACGTGGTGACCAAGCTCTACCCCACCCGTTCGCACACCGGTGCGGCCCAGGGCGGCATGGCCGCGGCGCTCGCCAACGTCGAAGAGGACAACTGGGAGTGGCACACCTACGACACCGTCAAGGGTGGCGACTACCTCGTTGACCAGGACTCGGCTGAGATCCTCGCGAAGGAAGCCATCGAGGCGGTGCTCGACCTCGAGAACATGGGTCTGCCGTTCAACCGCACGCCCGAGGGCAAGATCGACCAGCGTCGCTTCGGTGGTCACACCCGTGACCACGGCAAGGCTCCCGTGCGTCGTGCCTGCTACGCGGCCGACCGCACCGGTCACATGATTCTGCAGACGCTCTACCAGAACTGCGTCAAGCACGACATCCGCTTCTTCAACGAGTACTACGCCCTCGACGTTGCCTTCACCGAGGTTGACGGCGAGCGACGTCCGTCGGCGGTCATCGCCTACGAGCTCAAGACCGGCGACCTGCACGTGTTCCAGGGCAAGTCGATCGTCTTCGCAACCGGTGGCTTCGGCAAGGTCTTCAAGACCACCTCGAACGCCCACACCCTCACCGGCGACGGCGTCGGCATCATCTGGCGCAACGGCCTGCCGCTTGAGGACATGGAGTTCTACCAGTTCCACCCCACCGGTCTTGCCGGCCTCGGCATCCTCCTCACCGAGGGTGCTCGCGGTGAAGGTGCAATCCTGCGTAATGACTCGGGTGAGCGCTTCATGGAGCGCTACGCACCGACCATTAAGGATCTCGCCCCGCGTGACATCGTCGCGCGTTCGATGGTGCAGGAAGTGCTCGACGGCCGCGGCGCTGGCCCCCACAAGGACTACGTCTACCTCGACTGCACCCACCTCGGTGCCGAGGTGCTCGAAACGAAGCTCCCCGACATCACCGAGTTCGCTCGCACCTACCTTGGCGTCGACCCCGTGGTCGAGCCGGTGCCGGTCTACCCCACCGCGCACTACGCCATGGGTGGCATCCCGACGAACAACGACGCCGAGGTGCTCCGCAACAACGACGACGTCGTGCCTGGTCTGTTTGCCGCCGGTGAGTGCGCCTGCGTGTCGGTGCACGGTTCGAACCGTCTCGGCACCAACTCGCTCCTCGACATCAACGTCTTCGGTAAGCGTGCCGGCCGCTCGGCCGTGAAGTACGCGCAGTCAGCTGACTACGTGCCGCTGCCCGACGACGCTGACGAGTTCGTGCGTACCCTCGTCGCCAACCTGCGTAAGGCCGAGGGCACCGAGTCGGTGGCAGAGATCCGCAAGGAACTCCAGGAGACCATGGACCGCAATGTCCAGGTGTTCCGCACCGAAGAGACCCTCGAAGAGGCGACTAAGGCCATCCACGAGCTGCGTGAGCGCTACCGCAACATCAACGTTGCCGACAAGGGCCACCGCTTCAACACCGAACTCCTCGAAGCGATCGAGCTCGGCTTCCTGCTCGACCTTGCCGAGGTCGTCACCTATTGCGCGCGCAACCGCCAGGAATCGCGCGGTGGTCACATGCGTGATGACTTCCCGAACCGTGATGACGAGAACTGGATGCACCACACCATGGCGTACCTCACCGGTGACCGCCGCTCGGCCGACCCGTCGGACCACATCACGCTCGACAAGAAGTCGGTGCGCATGACGCACTACGTGCCGCAGGAACGTAAGTACTAGGAATCGAAGGGAGACATAGCAATGACTGAAACCGCAGTGGTCGAAGCCAAGCCGGAAGAGCCAGAGAAGCCCTTCGACATTGAGGTGCACGTGCGCCGGTACAACCCCGAGACCGACTCGGAGCCGTACTGGGACGTCTACACCGTGCCGATGTACTCGACCAGCCGCATCCTTGACGCCCTTCACCACATCAAGTGGGAACAGGACTCGAGCCTCGCCTTCCGTCGCTCGTGTGCACACGGCATTTGCGGCTCGGATGCCATGCGCATCAACGGCCGCAACCGCCTCGCCTGCAAGACGCTGATCAAGGACCTCGACCGCACGAAGCCGGTCTACGTTGAGCCGATCAAGGGCCTCCCCCTCGAGCGCGACCTCATCGTCGACATGGACCCGTTCTTCGAGGCCTACAAGGAAGTCAAGCCGTTCCTCATCGCCTCGGACAAGCCCGAGAAGGAGCGCATCCAGTCGATCGCTGACCGTGACATCTTCGATGACACGACCAAGTGCATCCTCTGCGCTGCGTGCACCACCTCGTGCCCGGTGTTCTGGACCGACGGCCAGTACTTCGGCCCGGCAGCGATCGTGAACGCGCACCGCTTCATCTTCGACTCGCGTGACGAGGAAGCCACGACCCGCCTCGACATCCTCAACGACAAGGAAGGCGTGTGGCGCTGCCGCACCACCTTCAACTGCACCGAGGCCTGCCCTCGTGGCATCGAGGTGACCAAGGCGATCGCCGAGGTCAAGCAGGCAGTTCTGCGCGGCGGCCGCTAGTCCGCACGTCCGCACGTCAAGAGTGGGCCGCATCCTTCGGGATACGGCCCACTCTTTTGTCTTGCGGCGCGCACAAGGCGCGCGCTCGCGCTAATACGCGCGCTTCCGCCTAATACGCGCGCTGCAGCGAGCGTATTAGGCGGAAGCGCGCGTATTAGCCAGCAGGCGAGGCAACCGATAGCCGTCACGAAGTAGCGGCACCCGCAGAATCTGTGCACAGGCCCGCGATACCGGATGCATCCACAGGAGTAGCCTGCGTTCATCCAGGATGCGTGCGTGTGCGGTCTCATGCATCCATGAATAAGTACCGCTCAACTGGTCGCGCCGACGCCAACCGACAGGGGTTCTCAGATCGGTCGCTCCGTACTTCAGTCAGTCGCGGCGAGCTCGCCAAAATTCGTCGCGGTGCCTACGGCGGGCCAATCGAGCAGCTCCCGCCCGCATCGCAACATCGCGCCCTGGTCGTGGCAACTGCCCGCGAACTCGGGCCCTCCACTGTCATTAGTGACTGGAGCGCGGCAGTGATGCACGGACTTCCAGTACATGTCAGCCTTCTCACACAGGTTCGTGTCATTCGGTCAGGTACCTGTTCCAACGTCGCGGGACGTCCAACCCTCGCTCGCAAGGCCAATCTTCAACCGCACGAGGTGGTCCTGATCGATGGAGTTCCGTGCACCTCACTCGCACGAACCGTCTTCGATCTCGCGGGCACCGATCATTTTCCCGATGCACTCGCAATCGCCGATGCCGCACTCCGCGCTGGAATGTCAGCGGACGATCTTCCGGTAGGCGGTCGTGCTTCGGCGCGGCGTGCGTTGGTGACCGAGCACGCAAATCCCTTTCGTGAGTCGTATCTCGAGTCATACAGTTTCGCCCGCCTCATTCAGCTCGGTATGCCGTTGCCAGAGCTGCAGCCGAAACTGCTAGGCGCAACCGGCCTCTTGCTCGGCCGAGGTGACTTTCTCTGGCGCGATCAGGGAGTCATAGGTGAAGTTGATGGGCTAACGAAGTACACCGGCGCATATGGAAAGTCCCCGGAACAGACCATCAGCGATGAGAAGAACCGGCACCAGAACATTGAGTTCGACGGTTGGGTCGTCGTGCGCTGGGGATTCGCGCTCATGCGCGGCCACCAGCGTGGTTTTGCCGATCGCATCCAAGCAGCCCTCGCACGGGGCGCGGCGCTCCCCGCGCCACGGAGCCGCATCCTTACCCCTGATGACCCCGAGTGGCACGAATGGCACCCGAGCGGGCGTTGAGACGGAAGTGTCCGCGCTAGTACGCGCGTTCCCGACTAATACGCGCGCTGGAGCGGGCGTATTAGTCGGGAACGCGCGTATTAGCGGCGAGGATGCGTGTCAGGCGGCGGGCGAGTCGCCGCGGTGGAGGCCGTTCGCTTTCACGGAGGTGAGGCGGCCGAGGTTGTCGAACTCGGTGGTGAGTTCGAACCACTGGCCCTCGGCGTCGGTGAGGCGCCAGACCGGGGCGCCCGGGCCTGCATCCGGTCGCCGCTCGAAGCGCCAGCCGGGCATCAGGTTCGCGAGACCCTCGAGCGACCACGCGACATCATCCACATCCGAAAGCAACCGCGGAAGCTTGGTGAACACATCGATCATTGTGGGTTCGGGCATGGCCTCAGACCAGCCGGTAAGCGCCACAACGCCGCGTGATCCCGCGGAGCCGGACGGCATCGAGTAGTAGCGCCAGGCCGGTCCGAGCACCTCGACCGCGGCCGCGCCCACATCGTGCGAAAGTGCCGCGATTCGTTCCTTGGAGTCCATTGATCCCAGTTCGTACGGAACTTCATCATTCGTGAACTCCGCTAGTCGGTGTAGCTCACCGAACGCGCGAAACTGGTGCACTGCAGAGTCGGGCTTCACTCGCTCGCCGAACAGCGGCGCCCAGCCCCAGAGCATCGTCGCCGGATCGACCGCGATTGACGCGACGAATTCGACGTGCGCTGTGACGGCGCCACGATCCGAGGAGAACACCATCACACCGTCAAGCAGATCGACATCGAAGCGGTAGTCACCGAGCCGTTCATCGAGATGATCTGAGAACAATTCCTGGCGAATGGCCGCGAAGAGTGCGGCGTGCTGACCGACACGGCGAATCTGTTGAGTCATGACATTGACGCTAGAGGGCTGGATGCGTGACTGGCGCGGATTCTCGGGCAAGTTCCAGCGACGTCAGTCGCCCTGGCGACGGCGGCTCGCCCCGGAGCACGACGCTCTACCGAGGGCAGTGACGCGACACTACGACTAATACGCGCGTTCCCGCCTAATACGCGCGCTGCAGCGGGCGTATTAGGCGGGAACGCGCGTATTAGTGGGATGCGGAGGCGGCGCAGGCGGGAGCGCGCAGGCGGGCGCGCACACACGGCGCGCCGCGCATCCGGCCTACGCCGGGAAGGCGAGCTCGCGAGCCTCGGCGCCGTGGTGGGCGGCGAGAGCACGCTTCGCGGCGGCCCGAGCCTGCTCGAGCGTCACCGACTTCAGCGCCACCCGCACCTCCGCGAACGCCGGCGGTGCCATCGATAGCGAGCGCACGCCAAGTCCCACGAGCACGATCGCGAGCTGCGGGTCAGCGGCCGCCTCGCCACACACGCCCACGGGCTTGCCGGTCGCTTCGCCGGCATCTCCGATGAGCTTGAGCAGGCGCAGCACCGACGGATGCCACGGGTCCTGGAACGACGCGACCGTACCGAGCACGCGGTCGGCCGCAAGCGTGTACTGCGTGAGGTCGTTCGTGCCCACCGACACGAAGTCGCTCGACTCGAGCACCTGCTCACAGAGCAACGCCGCCGAGGGCACCTCGATCATCGAACCGGCAACTTCAACCCCGATCTCGCGCGCCAGCTCGGTGAAGTACACCGACTCCGACGCCTCAGAAATCATCGGTGCCATCACCCAGAGCTTCGCACCCGTCTGCGCGGCAGCATCCCGAAGTGCCGTGAGCTGGTCCCGCAACAGCTGCTCACGCACCTTCAGGATGCGGATACCGCGCATGCCGAGCGCGGGGTTCGCTTCGATCGCGTCGTTCAAGAACGGCAGCGGCTTATCGGCACCGGCGTCGAGCACGCGCGCGACAACCTTCTTGCCGGCAAACGGTGTCATCATCTCGACATAGTCAGCAAGCTGCTGCTCGTAGCTCGGCGCCACATCGCGGTCCAAGAACAAGAACTCAGTGCGGAACAAGCCCACACCCTCAGCGCCAAGCTCAACCGCTCGTGCCGCGTCCGCCGGCTTGCCGACGTTCGCGAGAATCTGCACGGCCGTGCCATCAGCAAGCACTCCTGGCTCGGCCGGCGCCGAGGCAATCGCCTGCTGACGCTCGATCGCAGCCTGTGCATCCGCAATCTGTGCCTCAGACGGGTCGACGATCACGACGCCAGCCGCCGCATCCACCACGAGCATTGCGCCCTCTTCGATGTCGTCGGCTCCGGCGACCGCGACGACCGCTGGCAGCCCCTTCTCGGCAGCAATGATGCCGGTGTGCGCCTTCGGTGAGCCATCGCGAGTCACGAACGCGAGCACGCGGTCGAGGTCGAGCTTCGAGGTGTCGGCAGGTGCCAAGTCGACGGCAACCAGGATGAACGGCTCGTCTCGCACGGGCACCTCGGGCGTCGGCACCCCGGCAATTCGAGCCCGGATGCGCTGCGACACGTCACCGAGGTCGGTGGCGCGCTCGGCCATGTAGCCGCCCATGCTCTTGAGGAGCTCGGCGTACTGCGCGAACGACTCGAACACCGCGCGCTCGGCGGTCTTGCCGCCGGCGACGGCATCGTTCACGAGCGTTGAGATCGACGGGTCAGAGGCCATCATCGACTGCGCCTCGAGCACATCGCGCAACGAACCCTCGGCCGCGGCCGAACGTTCGGCGAGTTCGGCGCGCACCGCATCGAACGCTTCCGCGGCCCGCTGTTGCTCCGCCGCAACGTCGCCGGTGAAGGCACTATCGGCCGGTTCCGGCAAGGGATGCGGCATGCGCACGGCGCGACCGATCGCGGTTCGAGTACCTACACCGTGTCCATGAAGTTCCACCGTTGGGCTCCCGTCTGCAAGTTGAACGCGTAGTTGATCAAGCCTAAATCTCAACTCACGTACGCTGACTGTGTGGCCGAGACGACAGCGACTCCCCCATTTGGTACCCGCCGACAAGATCCCGACGTGCCTGAACGCATCCCGGCATTTCTGCCGCTGCCAAAGTTCGACAAGGATGCGACGCTCGTCGATCGTGCGAAGGGCTACGGCGTCTGGCTGAGATCAACCCGGCCGCTGCGCGTCGTGCAGCACTGGAATGAATCGCGCGGAGGCCTGCTCGCTGGCGGCATGGCCTATGCGGCGCTCTTCTCGTTCTTCGCCGCGATCTGGGTTTTCTTCTCGATCGCTGGCATCGTGCTCGCAAACCGCCCCGACCTGGTCGAGCTGATTATCGAGTTCCTCGCCGATTCGGTGCCGGGCCTCATCGGCGACGGTGGCGTAATCAGCGCCGACACGCTGATGAACATGAGCGCCTCGTTCACGATTGCGGGCATCATCGCGCTCGCCTCCACCCTGTGGACTGCGCTCAACTTCTTGAACGGCGCCCGCGTCTCGGTGCGCGCCGTGTTTGATCTGCCGCCGAAGGCCGAGACGAACATCGTGCTCATGAAGCTGCGCGATGTGGCGATCGTGGGCTTGTTCGGCTTCACGCTCATGCTCTCGGCGATGATCACGGCGGCAAGTTCCGGCCTCATCGCTTGGGCGGTGCGCGACTTCCTCGCGATCGACCTCGGCGGCGGCCTGCAGTTCCTCATCCGCGGCGGTTCGATCGTCATCGGTGTGCTCTTCGATGCGGTGGTCTTCGCGCTCGTGCTGCGGGTGATGTGTCAGATTCGCATCCCGAAGCGGTTCTTGTGGTCGGGTGCACTCGTCGGCGGCATCGCCACCCAGGTGCTCAAGCAGGCCGGGTCGCTCCTACTCGGCGGCGCCTCGTCGAACCCCCTGCTCGCGACCTTCGCGGCCCTTCTCGGTGTGCTCGTTTTCTTCAACTTTGCGTGCATGGTGCTGCTGCTCACCGCCTCGTGGGTGAAGGTGTCGATGGATGATCACCACGTATCGCCGCGCCTGCTCACTGCCGACGAGGCCGATGAGATCGCTCGCGCGACCGAGCGCGAGGCGCGGAAGGAACGGCTCGCGGTCGAGAGCATCCGAGTACTGGATGAATTTGAGCAGACCCCGCGCTGGCGTCGGGGACGTTTGCGTCGCCAGTACGAGTCGATCGTGGCGCAGCAACAGCGGCTCGAGCTTGAGGAGCGGCGTGAGCGACTTGGCTTCGATGAACAGGGTCGCCACGATGTTGAGGGGTTGAGCAAGCGCACGAAGCGCGAGGGCCGCAAGACGAAGTCGAATGAGGCGGGTTCGTTTGGGAGCGGCCAGGCCCACGATAAGGATGAGCAGGAGCGGTAGGGCGCGGGGTTTCGATCCGTCGCTGCGCTCCTACTCAACCACCCATTTTGTGGGTGATCGAGTAGCGAAGCGTAGCGAGATCCCCCACCGACCTCGCACCACCTAGAATCGTCGGCATGTCTGCCCTTCGCATTGCCACCGTCAACGTCAACGGCATTCGTGCCGCATATCGCAAGGGCATGCCAACCTGGCTCGAACCGCGCGGCATCGACATCCTCGCGTTGCAAGAAGTGCGCGCGAGCCGCGCCCAGGTGGATGCACTCCTCGACGAAGCCGGCCCTTCGAACTGGAACGTTGTGCTCGATGAGGCGACGGCCGCCGGTCGCGCCGGCGTCGCGGTCGCCTCGCACCGACCGATTCTTGCGACCCGCACCGCCCTCGGTGCCGACGACTTCGACTCGGCGGGCCGCTGGATCGAGGCCGACTTCGACATCGACGGCACACCGCTCACGGTCGTGAGCTGCTACGTGCACTCGGGTGAGGTCGATACCCCGAAGCAGGAAGAGAAGTGGAAGTTCCTCGACGCCATGGCCGTGCGGATGCAGGAACTGCGCGCTGAGCACGAGCACGTCGTTGTGCTTGGCGACTTCAATGTCGGCCACACGACGCTCGACATCAAGAATTGGAAGGGCAACGTCAAGCGTGCGGGATTCTTGCCGCGCGAGCGTGGTTACTTCGACCGGCTCTATGGCGAGTTCGAGGCGCCCATTGAGGCCGTGGATGCATCGGGCGGCACGGGACTCGGATGGGTCGATGTGGGGCGCGCGCAGGCTGGCGAGGTTGATGGCCCGTACACGTGGTGGTCGTGGCGCGGCAATGCGTTCGACAACGACACGGGTTGGCGCATTGACTACCACGCGGCGACGCCGACGCTGGCGGCAAAGGCGACGAACTATGTGGTCGATCGCGCGGCGGCGTATGACCAGCGCTGGAGCGACCATGCTCCGGTGGTGGCGGATTACGTGCTGTAGGGGCGGGGGTCTCGATACGCCTTCGGCTACTCGACCAACCAAGGGGGGGTGCTTCGCGCTACTCGACCAACCAGAATCGCTGGGTGGTCGAGTGCCGGAGCGCAGCGGAGGTGATCGAGACCACGCGCCACGCACGCCGACTAGCATGGTGAGGATCATCCTCGTCTCAAGTCAGGAATAGTGCACCCCCATGTCACAGCCCGTCATCTACTCCGGTATGCAGCCGTCGTCGGAATCACTCCACCTCGGCAACTACGTCGGAGCCCTGACGAACTGGCTGAAATTGCAGGATGAAGCCGACGCCATCTTCTGCGTCGTCAACCAGCACGCGATCACCTCGAAGTTCGAGCCCGAGCAGCTGCGCGAGCGCACCCTCGGCACCGCCGCGCAGTACATCGCGGCCGGCATCGACCCGGCAAAGTCGATCCTCTACGTGCAGTCCGATGTGCCTGCCCACGCCCAGCTCGCCTGGATCCTCGGCACTATGACCGGCTTCGGCGAAGCCGGGCGCATGACGCAGTTCAAGGACAAGTCGCAGCGCTTCGGTGCCGACGCCACCACCGTGGGCTTGTTCACCTACCCGGTGCTCATGGCTGCCGACATCCTCCTCTTCCAGACCGAGCAGGTGCCCGTCGGCGAAGACCAGCGCCAGCACATCGAACTCACCCGCGATCTCGCTGAACGGTTCAACTCGCGCTACGGCGACACCTTTGTCGTGCCCGAGGGCTACATCCCGCCGTCGAGCGCAAAGATCTACGACCTGCAAGACCCCACCGCGAAGATGTCGAAGTCGGCCGCGACCGACGCGGGTCTCCTCTCCATCCTTGATGCCCCGAAGGTGACGCAGAAAAAGATCATGCGCGCGGTCACCGACGCCGATGGCGAGATTCGCTACGACAAGGATGCGAAGCCCGGCGTCTCGAACCTCCTCACGATCTACTCGGTGCTCTCGGGCCGCTCGATTGCCGATATCGAAGCTGAGTACTCGGGCCGCGGCTATGGCGACCTCAAGAAGGGCCTCGCCGAGGTCGTCGAGGGCACCTTTGCGCCCATCCGTGAGCGCACCGCAGAGCTCCTCGATGACCGCACCGAACTCACGCGCCTCCTGCGTGACGGCGCCGACCGTGCGAACGAGCGCGCCGAGGCCACGCTCAAGCTCGTCCACGAGCGCATCGGCTTCCCGACGGCGGTCTGAGCGTGAATCCGAGTGGTCGGCACGCGTTGCCGGGGCACGATGGCAATGTCCGCGATGCCCTCGTGGTCATCCCCACCTATAACGAGCGCGAGAACATCGCGACAATCGTGAGCAAGGTGCTCGCTGCATCCACGCGCATCGATATTCTCATTGTCGACGACGGCTCCCCCGACGGCACCGGCACCATCGCCGACGAGATCGCTGCGACCAATGGCCGCGTCACGGTGCTGCACCGCGAGGGCAAGCAGGGGCTCGCGACTGCCTATCTGCAGGGCTTCGAGCTCGGGCACGAGCGCGGCTACACGTACCTGCTCGAGTTCGATGCCGATGGTTCGCATCCGGCCGATCGGCTCCCGGCGGTGCTCGAAGCACTGGATGCGGGAGCTGACCTCGTGCTCGGCTCGCGCTGGGTGCCTGGTGGCGGCACTGAGAACTGGCCGCGTTCGCGGGAGCTCCTCTCGCGCGGTGCCTCCATCTACGCCCGCTGGTGGCTGAAGTCGAACATCCGCGATATCACCGCTGGCTACCGCGGCTACCGCGCAAGCGCACTTCGCGGCGTTGACCTCAGTGGCGTGGGCTCGGCCGGCTACTGCTTCCAAATCGAGATGGCGTGGCTATTCGAGCGCACCGGCCACAAGGTCGTTGAAGTGCCCATTCGCTTCATCGAGCGCACCAAGGGCATCTCGAAGATGTCGCGCGCGATCGTGCTCGAAGCCCTCTGGCGCGTGGCCGCCTGGGGCATCGGCTACCGCGCCCGCGGCCTGCAGCGACGCCTAACCGGTCAGTGACCGGCACCAATTTGCACCTGAGCACAAGAAGAGTGGAGAACCGATCATGAGCGAGACGGCGAGTTCCGCGGCCGAACCCCGCATCCGGTTCGAGGTCG
Organism: Gulosibacter macacae; assembly: GCF_003865375.1. Lineage (GTDB taxonomy): Bacteria > Actinomycetota > Actinomycetes > Actinomycetales > Microbacteriaceae > Gulosibacter > Gulosibacter macacae. The sequence continues at coordinate 164,129 of NZ_RQVS01000007.1, forward strand.
AAACGACCATTCCGACGAACCACGGCGACTTCCGCTTTCGTGCCTACACCGACACGGTCACGGGCGATGTGCACCTCGCGATCTGCTCGGGTGTGCCACGCGACGGGATGCTCGTGCGCGTCCACTCCGAGTGCCTCACCGGTGAAGCATTTGGCTCGATGAAGTGCGAGTGCGGCCCGCAGCTCGATGCGGCGCTCAACATCATTCAGGCCGAGGGCGGCGCGGTGCTTTACCTCCGCGGTCACGAGGGTCGCGGCATTGGGCTGCTCAATAAGTTGCGCGCCTACCGCCTACAAGAAGACGGTCTCGACACGGTCGATGCGAATCTCGCGCTGGGCCTCCCGGCTGACGCGCGCGACTTTATTGGCGCGGCGAAGATCCTCGATGATCTCGGCGTTGCCGAGGTGCGCCTGCTCACCAACAACCCGCTGAAATCGCAGTCGCTTGAGGAGCATGGCATCCGAGTTACCGCGCGGGTGCCACTCGAAGTTGGCCGAAACGTCATCAACGATGACTACCTTCGGGTTAAAGCCGAGCGGATGGGGCATCTGTTCGGCGACCAATCGAGCTAACCGAGGGGCCCGTCATGCGTTCAGAATCATCGCGACTGCCGCACTCACTTCGCGAGGCCGAACTCACTGCCGCCGGGTTCATCCGGGTCATCGGTCGCGATGAACGCGCCGATATCGTGTCAATTGACCCGGATGCGGTGGTTCCGCCGCCCTCCGCAACGCTCGCCTATGCGCTCGTCGCGCCAGTACTCGTCGCCATCGCGGTTGGGTTCGCCTGGCTCACCGCCTGGGTTTGGCAGTTCTTGGCCGCGCAGGCCCCGGGCATTGGCCTCGAGTGGCTCGCGGTGTTGCCGGCATTCATCGCGCTCTGGTTCGCTTGGCTCTCGGTGCGGCACCTCTGGCGCTGGGGTACGCGCGGGCGCCGGATGCAACGCGCACGTTCGTTCGCGCAGCTCCAGCAGCAGCCGTGGCGGCCGACGATGACAACGATCACCGAGGTGCGACAGTACCGCTCGCGTCGCCAGGTGCTGCGCTATTCGGTGCTCGTATCGGCCGAGTATCAGGATGCGGTGCTCGTAAATCCGCCCGGTGCGGTCGGGCGCGGGCAGGAAGTATTGCCTTCGGTCGGTGATCAGGTGTGCCTGTGGCGACTCGATGATGGGACGCTCTTCGCCCAAGTGGCGGGCGACGGTGCTGCGCCCGCACAGTTGTTTGTGCCGGCCGCAGCCGCGACCTCGGCACCGCAAGCACCCGCACCGCAACGGCCCACGAAGCCACAACCTAGCGAGTTCCCTGGCGACGCGCGCACCGCTCGCAAATACTCAACCGGCATGCTGCGCGTTGTGGCACCGCGCGAATCAGCCGATCACCTGCCCGACTCGGTGGAGCCGTTCATTGGCGCCTCGCGCCCCGCCTGGTTCCAGATTGGCGCGATGCTCGTTGCGCTCACGATCGGCGTCGTCAGCGTGCGCCTCTTCGTCGAGGCGTGGCTCTGGACCTGGGTCGCCCTCGCCGCAGCCATCATCATCGCGCTCATCTCCATCCCGGTGCTTGTCCGCGACGCCCGGGCGCGCGCCTATGACGAGAGCCAGCTGCGCCACGGCTTCCCGCAACTCATGCGCACTCGCCCCACCGCCTACGGCGTCGTCGTCGAAACCGGGTCGTCTGACAGCGAGGGTCAGATCACCGCGTACTGGGCGGGCGTCGAAGTGGGCGCCGAGGCGTTGCTCTTACTCAGCCCGCAACGTGCCCACCACCGCTTCGGCGCCGAGCAACTCCCCCAGGTCGGTGACCGGGTCTCAATCTGGCGCCTGCCCGACGGTTTCACCATCGGCCAGCTCGATCGCATCGATGGTTTCGGCTCCCGCCGTAATGTGCGGGCGGCGACCGAAGCGCTCGTCGGCCAGGTGCACGCGGGCGAACTCAGTGCATCCGAGTTCTATGCTGAGCGATACCGACTACTCACCCAATAACATCTCGTCCGTTTGGACGAGACCGGAGCGGTGAGCCGGTTTTCAGCGGCACATAGGATGAGCGACATGGAAATCCTGCGTACTATCCTGCTCATCCTCCACTTCGTCGGCATCGCCGCCCTGCTCGGTGTCTGGTTCTCGCAGATCAAGTCGATTTCGGCGGGCAACGCCCGCATCCTCCCGGGCATGATGCACGGTGCCTGGACGATGCTCGTGACGGGCCTGGGTCTGGTCACCTACCTCGAACTCGCGACCGATGTCGAGATCAACCATATGAAGATCGGCATCAAGCTTGCCGTGCTCATCGCGATCGTCGTGCTCGCGCTCATCAACCGCAAGAAGGAGCGCGTGTCGGCCGGCGTCATGTGGGCGATTGGTGGCCTCACCCTCCTCAACATCATCCTCGCCGTGGCGATGTAATCACCGCGACGCTTCGAGTGCCCGAGCGCACCCGAACTACTGAAGCCTCCCCTCGTTCATATGCGAGTGGGAGGCTTCAGCTGTGAGTGGCGAATTGAGCGAGATGGCACGGCGTCGGCCTGACGGGATCGCTCGCATTGTGAGCCACCTCGCTCGTGTCGATGAGCCGCCGAAGGATGCGGCCGACTTTATGCCGCCGCGCGCCACCATGATTCCGGGGCTCGTGCTCCTACTCGTTGCCCTCGGCGGCGCCGGCTGGGCGCTCTGGCACGGAATTTCGCTCATCGTCGAGCGGCCACGGCTCGAAGTCGTGCCGCCCGATCACACCCTGAACACCATCGGGATCTTTGTCGTCGCCATCGCCGCGCTCATTGTGGCTGCGCACACGCTCCGGGCGCTCATCCATCGCCCGGCACTGCGACGCGCCTATCTTGCGATTGAGCGTGGTGCTCTTGGCGAGCCGAGCATCGGCAGTGTCGTGCGCAGCGTCTCGAATGTCGACGAAGACATCGTGAGCTATTGGATCCTCATTGACGTGGATGGTCAACGGCTACTTTTCCGCCAACCGCGTCACTACAACGTGCGGGTCGCGCAAACGGATCTGCCCGTTATGGGCGATCTCGCCTGCGTGTGGCCGGTCGCCGATGACTATTACATCGCGCAGCTCGAACCGCGATCATTCAAGGCAAAGGGCAGGTCACGTGGCTGAACTCAATAGCGATTATCCAGTCGGTTTTCCGTCGGGGCGCACGATCGGTCCAGCCCGAGTTGTCGACCACGATGATCGCGCGGACACGCCTCCCCGCAGCGCAAGCCTGTTCCTCCCGCCGAATGCCACGCCCATCGGCTGGATTCTGCTCCTCCTCATCGCCCTCGGTGCGCTGGCCTACGGGCTCTCCGAAATCATCACCAGCTATTCGGCACAATTGCGCGACTTCGAACGCCTCGGCGATGGGTTCTGGCGTGCGATCTCGGTTCCCGGCGCAATTGCCGTTGCCGGTCTCGTCGTCGCAGCCATCTGCATCCGCAAGCTCACGCTCCAGCCGGAGCGGCGCGCGGCGTATCTCGTGCTGCAGCGCGGCAACTTGGGTGAGCCGCGTCACGGCACGGTCACCGGCTTCAATATCGACTATGGCGAGAACGGTGCCGCGCGCTATCAACTCGGTGTCGACGTGGATGGGGGAACACCTCAAGTTTTCGGAGCCGCGCTCGGTGGAAGTGCGCATCGATCAGGCCGATCTGCCGAAGTTTGGCGACCCGGTGTGGGTGTGGCCACTCACGCAGCGCACCATGATTGCGCAACTCGAACCGCGATCAAGGCGGCGCGGCTCGTCAAGCTAAGTTGACAAGCTCGCGACTGTCAACCAAGATTGACACGTGACGAACACGGCAACCAACGAAGACCAACCCGATAAGTCGCTCCGACGCATCCTCGAACTCGTCGAGCAACAGCGCGCCATCGAACGCGAGCTCTCTGCCGCCGTACGCCAAGCCCAACTTGCCGGCTACTCCTGGCAGGCGATCGCCTACCACCTCGGAGTCACGCGCCAGGCCGCCCACAAGAAGTACGGAAAGCTCAAGTGACCGACACCGCCACCGAGCCCACTGCATCCGCCGCCACCGCCGCAAAGCCGAGCCGCCGCGGGCGCACCTCACGCGACCGCAACGCCGACGGCACGCCGCGCGCGTCACTCAAGCAGCTGTGGCCCTACCTCTTCCGCGACAAGCCAATGATGTCGCTCATCATCGGCATCTCAGTCATCGGCAGCGCGTTCTCGCTCGCGCAGCCGGTGCTCATGGGCCTGCTGATCACGCAGGTCGAAGGCGGCTCGCTCGAGGGCTGGATCGTCTGGGCACTCGTTGCTGTCGTCGTCGGCGATGCGATCCTCAGCGGCCTGCAGCACTTTCTCTTGCAACGCATGGGCGAAACGATCGTGCTCGACGCCCGTCGCAACCTCATCCGCAAGCTCTTCCACCTGCCGATCAGCGAGTTTGATGCCCGCCGCACCGGCGACCTCGTCAGCCGCGTCGGAAGCGACACCACCCTCCTGCGCGCCGTGCTCACGCAGGGACTCATCGAAGCGATTGGTGGCGCGCTCACCTTTATCGGCGCGGTCATCGCAATGCTCTGGCTCGACTGGGTGCTCTTCCTCATCACCTTCGCCTGCATCTCGGTCTCGCTCGCAGTGGTGTTGTTGCTTTCGCGCAAGGTCATGGCCGCATCGGCGGCAGCACAACAGAAGGTTGGCGAACTCACCGCCGCCACCGAGCGCGCGATCTCGTCAATGCGCACACTGCGCGCAACCGGCGCGGTCGAACGCGAACAAGAACGGGTCGTCGACGACGCGGTGGGCGCCTATCGCCGCGGCCTCGACATCGCCGCCATCTCGGCGGTCATGGTGCCGGTCTCGACGCTCGCGATGCAGCTGTCAATGGTGCTCGTCCTCGGCATCGGCGGCGTGCGCGTCGCCGCGGGCGACCTCACGATTGCCTCGCTCGTGTCGTTCATCATGTTCCTGTTCATGATGATCGCGCCGCTCGCACTCATGTTCGGTGCCATCTCGGCGATCGCCTCTGCCCTCGGTGCGCTCGGACGCATCGAAGAAATCGCGGCGCTCCCCGACGAAGAGGCGCGCGATGACGAGTTCCGCCCGCGGGTCACGCTCGTCGGCCCGGCAAACGTCGACGCCATGCCCGACGCTCCGGCCCTCGAATTCCGTGAGGTGTCGTTCCGCTACCCCGAGCAGGTCGTGCGTGCCGCTCGTGCGAAGCAGGATGCATCCGGTCGCTTTGATCGCTACGTCGCGACCACCGGGCGGCGCGCGAAATCTGCCGCCGATGTGCTGCTGCGCATCGACGAGAGCGAGCCGATTGAGTCACCGCTCGTGCTCGACAGGGTGTCGTTTACCGTGCCGCGCGGCGCAAAGGTCGCGCTCGTTGGGCCCTCGGGGGCTGGTAAGTCGACTACCCTTGCGCTCATCGAGCGGTTCTACGACCCGACTTCGGGGTCGATTTCGCTCGGTGGTGTCGACCTGCGGTCAATCTCGCGCGCGCAACTGCGGGCGCAACTCGGCTATGTGCAGCAGAATGCGCCGACGCTCGCCGGCACCATTCGTGACAATCTGCAGCTCGGCCGCCCGGATGCATCAGATGACGAGTGCGTGGAGGTACTCCGCGCCGTCAACCTCGGGAGCGTGCTCGATCGCTCGACCCAGGGGCTCGACGCTGAAGTTGGCGAAGCGGGTGTGCGGCTCTCGGGTGGTGAGCAGCAGCGTCTTGCGATTGCTCGGACGCTCTTGGCCGCACCCCCGGTGCTCTTGCTTGATGAATCGACCTCGGCGCTCGATGGCCGCAATGAGGCGCTCATGCGCGAGTCGATTGAGCGGGTGGCGCAGGGCCGGTCGATGGTGATGATCGCGCACCGCCTGTCGACGGTGATTGATGCCGACGAAATTGTGGTGATGGAACACGGTCGGGTGATTGGCCGCGGCACGCACGCTGAGTTGTTGGAGACGACGCCGCTCTATCGAGAGCTGGCTCAGCACCAGTTGCTCGCGCCGCGTTGACTTTTTCGTCACGTATACGGGCGCTCGAGGTATATCCACCTCGAGCGCCCGTATACGTGAGCGAGACGAAACGCGACCCTGGAATAACTTGACTGTCTATGCGTTGACATAGACATGACTGAGCAGCAACCACGCACCATCGGGATCTTCGGCCCCGGCCGCGTCGGCACCGCCATCGCGCGCGCCGCAATGGCAAAGGGCGACACGGTATTCATCACCGGCACCCAAGACCCGGTGACCCAGCAGATGCTGCTCGACTTCGTCGCGCCCGGCGCGATTGCCGCCTCACCTGAAGAGGTGGCGGCCGCTGACCTCATCGTCGTGGCGGTGCCACTGCCGAAGTTCCGGGCGGTGTCGCCCGAACTCCTGCGCGGCAAGGTCGTCGTGGATGCCATGAACTATTGGAGCGGCACCGACGGCAACCTCGCCGACTTCGACGACACTGAACTCTCATCAAGTGAGGTCGTCGCCGAGCACTTTGCCGGCGCACACGTCGTGAAAACCTTCAACCACGTGGGCTACCGCGACCTCGACCCGGCCGTGATTGCGCGCCGCGAGACGCCGGTCGGGCTCGGTGTTGCTGGTGATGACGCGGATGCGGTGGCGGCAGTTACCGAGTTCGTCGAGCGTCTTGGCTTCGCGGCTGTACCGTTTGATTCGCTGGCTGCGGGTCGAGCGTTCGAACCAAGCGGGCCGATCTTTGGTGGCCTGCTGGCGGCGGATGAGCTGCGTGCGCGGCTTGCGGGTGTGACGGTGCGGTAGGCGCGGCGGGCGTCTCGATACGCTTCGCTATTCGACGGCCCAAGCGCTTGGCTGGCCGAGTTGTTGGTTGGTTGAGTAGCGCGTAGCGCGTAGCGAAATCACCCCGCTGAACCACCCCACCTAGACTTCCCTTCATGAACCGAGTCACCCAGCGCCGCCCCGCAAGCGTCATTCGCGCCGATGGCTCAGTCACGCGTCGTCGCGAAACCCTCGCGGGCGAGGAGCCGCTCGAGATCCGTGTCAATGGCAAACCCCTGGCGGTCACGATGCGCACTCCGGGCGACGATTTCGACCTCGTCGCCGGGAACCTCGTGAGCGAGGGATTCGTCACCCTCCCCGAGCTGCTCGCCAATATGCGCTACTGCGGCGGCGCCATCGTCGATGGCACCAACACCTACAACGTCATTGACGCCGCCATCCTCGGCCTCGCACCCGACGCCATCAGCGAGCGCCGCGTCGTCACCACCTCGGCCTGCGGCGTCTGCGGCACCACGAGCATCGATGAAGTGCGCCGCCAATCACATTTCCCGCCCGCCGACGAGGATTTCCGCATCCCGGCCGCGACACTCCTCGCACTGCCTGACCGCCTGCGCGAATCGCAGGACCTCTTCGAACGCACCGGCGGCCTCCACGCCGCTGGCCTGTTTGATGAGCAGGGAGAACTCCTCTGCATCCGCGAAGACGTCGGCCGCCACAATGCCGTCGACAAGGTGATTGGCTGGGCCCTGCGCGAAGGCCGCCTCCCGCTGCGCCGCACCATCCTGCAGGTCTCGGGGCGAGCCTCGTTCGAACTCGTGCAAAAGAGCCATCTCGCGGGCATTCCGATCATGTCGGCGGTGAGCGCGCCTTCCTCACTCGCCGCTGATCTCGCCGAGGAGGTCGGCATCACCCTCGCGGGATTCAGCCGCGGCGACCGCGTCACGATCTACACGCATCCCGAAAGAATTGACGCTGGCTAAGCCTGCACACATCCAGCCTCAAGGGCCGGGGCGTACGGTGCGAGTATCAACTCGTTGATGCCGGCACTCGGATGGAGGTGGTGGTGATGACTGCGCTCGCAGCTGAGCGACTGCTCTTCGTCGTGATCGACGCCACCGGGCTCGATGCGAAGCACGACGACCTCGTTGCCATCGCGTTCGCCATTCTTGACGGCAACCTGATGCCCCTGGCCCCCGCGACCGAGTTTGCGATTGCCCCGCCGCCGGGCTGGCGCGAGCGGGCGAGCACACCGGCGTTTGACCGCTTGCGCCGCCTCGGCCTCGACCGCGAGTGCGACACCGCCAAGGCAGTGACGGTCGCCGAAGCCGACCGACGCATCGCCGCCCTCATCGACGAGCACTGCGACGAACGCATGCCCATGCTCATTTGGGATGCGGCCGATCTCGATCGCTGCTGGAACATCGCCGAGACGGTGAGTAACCCGTCCCAGCTCAGCGTCGACGGCTATGCGGCCGCGCGCGCGGGATTCGTCTCGGATTGGTTGGCGATCGAGTTGCCCAAGGCGACCCGTCGCCTGCATCCCGATTGGATCGAATTTGAGTCGGTGCGCCGGTTCCTCTTTCGCGCCATGCCGCACCACAGCGCAAGTCTCGAGATCGCGGTGTCAAGCGCGGAACAGCCATCGCTCGGCCGCGTCACGCAGCTCATTTCGCGCTATGCCACGGCTCGCGAGGCGATCGTGCAGGGGCTGGTGAAGTCATGATTCGGCTCGATGATGTGCGCACGATCGTGTGGTTTGAGCTTGAGAAGACCGGGCCAGATCCGCAGGTACACGACCTTGTTGAGATCGCCGCAGTGGCCACCGATGTGAACTGGAACCGGATTGGCGAGCCGTTCAACTCGCTCATCGTGCCCGAGTCAATTGACTGGGCCGACAAGATGACCGCTGAGGCGCGCGACCGGCTCAACGCGCAGCAATTGCTCGACCGCCTGGCCGCGCTCGACTACGAGCCAATGCCCGCGCGGATGCACACCCTCGACGATGTGCGCGAATCGTTCAATTGCTGGCTCGACAGTGTCAACGAGCAGGGTCCGTGCCATGTCGCCTCGTTGCGGTTGTCGAAGGATCTACCCTGGCTGCGAGCGAAGTTCCCGCGGGCGTTGTCGCGGATGCACTTCCGTGCCGTCGATCTGCGCTCGATCGAGCTGTTCCTCTCCAGTTCCGCACTCGCCGTGTCGGCGCCCGAGCAGGACATGCTTGCCCGCATCCCCGCCCAGCATCGATTGCAGGGGATGCTGCGCCTACTCACGGCCGCCCGTCACGAACTCAGCGACTGAGCGACTCGCCGGGCCCCGCGCCCACGCCAGGTAGCGTTAGCGCATGCCTGTTGACGACTCCGCCGTACCCGGCGCCCAGTTGCGCCACGCGCGCCTGCTCGGCTATGGCGCGCCGGCGGTAGCACGGGCCACAGGCGCGCGCATCGCGGTCGTCGGCGCCGGTGGACTCGGCTGCCCGGCGTTGCGCGTACTCGCCTCGGCTGGTGTCGGCGAGCTCACCATCATTGATGACGATGTCGTCGAGCGCTCGAATCTCGCGCGGCAGACGCTCTACACCGAGGCAGACATTGGGACGCCCAAGGTCGACGCGGCGATCGGCGCGCTCAGGGCGGCAGCTGCTGGCGTTGACCTGGTTGGTAAATCGATGCGCATCGATGCTGCGACGGCCGTGGATGCGCTTGCTCACGCCGATCTCGTGCTCGACACCACCGATGATTGGCCGACGCGCTACGCCATCGCGGATGCGTGCAGTGAGCTGGGGGTGCCGCTCGTGTGGGGGTCGGTGCTCGCCTGGGACGGCATGCTCACGACACTCTTGCCGGGCGGCGCCGTGCTGGATGATTTGGCTGAGCGAAGTGCGCAGCTCGCGGCGCCCGCGCGTGATTGTGCGAGTGCGGGGGTGTTTGCACCGCTCTGTGCCGAGATCGGTGCGGCGATGGCTGGCGAAGCGTTGCGCCTTGCTGCCGGGCTCGATGCGGTCATGGCCGGACGCGTACGCATCTGGGATGCCCGCCGCGGTACCGTGCGCGACCTCCCCCTCAGCCCCGCCGACTCCCCCGCACCTGGTCGATCGAGCGACACCCCCGCACCTCGTGGGTCGAGCGACGCCCCCTCCCCTGGTTGGTCGAGCGATGCCGTGAGGCCCTCGAACGGTAGCCGAAGGCGTATCGAGACCACAACCTCTATCCCTCGCACCACCCTCGCTGACCTCGCACCCGGCACACTCATCCTTGACGTGCGCCCCGCCGCACAACCCGCGCTCGATGTCGACAACGCCATCGACTATCAGCGTGCCTCACTCGAGCACCTCGCCGCCGCCAACGCCGACGGCACCCTTGACGAACTCATCCCCCTCGACCGTCCGCTCGTCGTCGCCTGCGCCCTCGGCCCGCGCGCCCGCCACGCCGCCGAACTTCTCCGCGCGGCAGGCGCCGATGCACGCGTGCTCGACGGCGGCATCCCGGCACTTGCCCCACACATCACGACCCAGGAGCCATCACGATGACCCAGTTCACCCACCTCGACGACGCCGGCCGCGTGCGCATGGTCGATGTCACCGAAAAGCAGCCGACAGTGCGCTCAGCCACGGCTCGGGGCTTCGTACGCTGCGGCCGTGAGGTCGTCGCCGCACTCGCCGACGGCGCTGTGCCCAAGGGTGATGTGTTCGCGCTCGCGCGCATCGCCGGCATCGCCGGTGCGAAGAAGTGCGCCGAACTGCTGCCACTCGCGCACGTCATTGGTGTGCACGGCGCGGTCGTCGATGTTGAGCTCGTCGAGGGCGGCGTCGAACTACGCGCGACGGTGCGCACCGCCGACCGCACCGGTGTTGAAATGGAAGCGCTCACCGCGGTCTCAATCGCCGCGCTCTCGGTCGTCGATATGGTCAAGGGCATCGACAAGTCGGTCGCGATCGAGCGCATCGAACTCATCGCGAAAACCGGCGGCCGCTCCGGTGATTGGCACCGCAACGACGTTTCAGCCGAGGGCTAGTGATGCAACGCGCGGCGATCATCCTCGCCGGCGGTCGCGGCTCGAGGCTCGGCGGCGTTGACAAGGCGAGCGTGCGACTCGGCGGCGAGCGCCTCATTGACCGCGTGCTCGCCGCCGAAGTCGCGGCGCTCGAACGTATCGTCGTCGGCGAGGTCACCGAGGTACCGACCGCGCGAGTCATCGCTGAATCACCGCGTTTCGGCGGACCAGCGCTCGCCGTCGCCGCGGGGCTCGGGGCGCTCGGCACCGACGCCGAGCTCGTCGACGTGCTCTCCTGCGATTTCGTGCATCCCGAGCTCGTCGTCGCCGCGCTCGATAACGCAGGCACCGATTTCAACGGCGACGGACTCGTGCTCGTCGCCGAGGGCCGGATGCAGTGGCTCGCCTCGCGCATCCGGGTCGCGCCCCTGCGTGCCGCACTCGCTGAGGTACAGCCCGGAGACTCGCTCCGACAGGTGTTCGCCGCGCTGCGACTGCAGGAAGTGTCGGTGCCAGCGGAGGTGACGGCCGATTTCGATACGCTGGCCGACATTGAGGCGGCTGGCGCGCAGCTGCCAGCACCGCACCGTGAAGGGATGAACCGAGATGCCTGAACTTCCCGAACACCTCGCCGAGTGGGTCGAGATCGCGGCCCCCGCGCTTGGACTCGAGGCCGAGGAGGTACCAATCGCTGAACTCCTCAGCCTCACCGGCGTCGTCGCCCACGGGGTGGTGCGCCCGGCCGCGCCGGTCACCTCGTTCCTGCTCGGTCTCGCGCTCGGCCGCGGCACGATTGACTCGGCCGCAGCCGGGGATGCGCGCCTGCGCGAACTCGTCGCCGCGTGGCAGGAGCGCGGCAAGTGACCCACCGCATCCGATTGTTTGCGGCGGCGGCGGCAGCTGCCGGTACCGAAGAGACTTCGAGTGCGGCAGCGAGCATCGCCGAGTTGCGCGAGGAGCTTTCCACGCGCTTCGGGAGGGAGTTTGCCGGGGTGCTCGCGCAGTGTTCGCTGCTCGTTGACGGGGTACGGACCGACTCGGGGGCGCTCGCCGAAGGCGCGCAAGTGGATGTGTTGCCGCCGTTTGCGGGTGGGTAGGCCTCTTGGTTGGTCGAGTAGCGAAGCGTATCAAGACATCGAGACCCCGCCCGTCCTAGCTGATCCCCACCCAATTCGTGGTGCCGTCGGCGGCGTGCTGCCGCTTCCACACGGGGAGCTCGTGCTTTACGCGCTCGACCAGCTCGCGGCACACGTCGAACGCCTCAGCCCGATGCGCACTCGACACGCAGGCCACAATCGCCGCATCGCCCACGACGAGCGAACCAATGCGATGGCTCACCGCGATGCGCAGCTCGGGGCGGTCAAGATCCCCCGCGATGCGAGCGAGCACCTCGGGGGCAGAGGGATGCGCCGAGTACTCCAGCCGCGTCACCTCCCCGGTCGCCCCCGGGTCGTGATCTCGCACGATGCCCAGAAAACTCGCCACCGCACCGGCGCCAGTGTGCTCGACAGCGGCGAGGTGCGCGGCAAGATCAAGCGGCTGCTCGGCAATGACCGCGATCTCAACCGTCACAGGGGATCCTCCACCACATCGCCGAGGGCGCGCCACACGGCCCTCGTGAGTTCGGGATGCTCGAGCCCGATCGTGCGGAAGATGCGGGCGTCCACGGCATCGGCGTTGCGACGATGCTCAGCGGCATCGTCACGCACATCGTCTTGCAGCAACCGTGCGAGCGCATACTCGGCAGTCAGCCCCTCGGCCGCGAGCGCATCATCGCGCAACGAACGCACCACATAGTCGTCGATCTCGGGGAGCTCAGCGAACACCTCGGCCGGGTCCTCGCCGCGCCGCACGCGCCGCTCAACGATCGTGCGCCGCTCAGTGGCGGCAAGATCGCGCAGGTGGGCGAGGTCGGTCACGTCAGCACTCCAAGGAAATCTCTCGCAACCCGGATGCGGGCCGCCTCGGAATCGTACTCGGCCGACGCGTCCCGCGCACGGGGCCCGCATGTGGCTTAGGGCTCGGGCACCTCGGAGCGCACCGCATCGCTGTCGGCAACTTCGCCGCCCGCCGCGCGTACTTCCTCGAGCGCGGCCTCCCCCGCGGCCGCCGACACCGGTGCCGTGAGATCGGCGAGCACCCGCACCGAGAATCCGGCCGCGAGCGCGTCCAGCGCCGAAGCCCGCACGCAGTGGTCGGTCGCGATGCCGACGATATCGAGCGCATCCACATCGCGAGCGCGCAGGGCGTCGGCGAGCTTGCTGCCGTCGTCGAGTTCGCCCTCAAATGCCGAGTAGGCGGGCACCCCCATGCCTTTGCGCACGTGGAGATCGATGTGGTCGGCCTCAAGCCCGGGATGATATTTCGCGCCGTGGGTGTCGGCAATGCAGTGCGGTGGCCAGGTATCGACGAAATCGGGATGTTCGGAGATGTGGCCACCGTTGTCGCTATTGGGGTCGTGCCAATCGCGCGAGGCGGCGACGAGGTCGTAGCTTCCGGTGTGGATGAGTTCGGTCACGCTGCGGGCGACCTGCGCGCCGCCATTGCAACCGAGCGCACCACCCTCGGTGAAGTCGTTTTGCACGTCGACAATGAGTAGGGCTCGAGTCATACGGGCAGTGTTGCGCACGCGCCTCCGAATCGGATGCAGATCACTCGCGAATCCGCACCGGCCCTAGTTGTTCGAGAGCGACGTGCCGCAGGCATACACGGCGGTGACGATCTCATCGAGGGCTGCGCGGTTGCCGAGGTTCACCGGTGTCGTCGACCCGGCGTCACGCTCGACAAAGAGGGCAAAGCGCAACGTTGTGCCATCGGGCAGCTCCGCCCAGCCGGCAAGCGCGTAGATCGCGTTGATGAACCCGGTCTTCGCTGCAATGGCACCGGCGGGGATGCCGAACATCCGGTCTTTGAGCGTGCCCGAGAGCTGGTTCTGCGGGAGCAGTTCGCGCAGCCCCGAAAGTTCAGGTGAGGTTTGGATGAGGTCGAGCACCTCGAGGAGGAGTGTCGCATTGGCTTGGTTGTCGGGTGAGAGCCCCGAGCCGTCGGCCCCAAAGAACGCGCTCACATCGAGGCCGACCGCGGCCAATGCCTGTTGCTGGGCCGCGTTGACCGCACCGAAGTCGTTGCCGACACCAAGCTCGATTGCGACGAGCCGAGCGAGGGTTTCGGCGATGACATTGTCGCTGTCGAGCAGCATGACGCCGACGAGTTCCGAAACCGGCGGTGACCACACTTCGGCGATCGGTGCGGCCCCCGGCATCGGTGCGACGCTCTCGCTCAGCGTGGCCCGGAGCGCGCCCGCGAGCGCTGCACCAGCATCGCGTTCAGAGGTGGTGGTGCGCGTGGAGTATTGGTCGTTCGGATTGCGGCGGCCTGCATCGACCATGAGCGCAGAGATCGGCGCGATGTAGCCGTCGACGCGGTCGATGTCATCCCAGGTCGGTTGCCACGCGGCCCCCGAGAAGAGCGAATCGTCTGTGCCGACGATGCTCGCGCCGCCCGCGCCCTGCACTTGGGCTGCGAGATCGCTCATGCCCGCCGCATCCTGGTAATAGCTCGTGGCCCCCGAGCGCAGGGTCGGATCCCCACCACCGACGAGCACGACGCTCCCGGGCACGTCTCCCGGCACCACCCGAGTTGGGAAGCGGGTGTCTGGCCCGAGCACCGTCATTGCGGTGACGGCGGTGATGAGTTTCATCGTGGATGCGGTGGTCACCGCCGTGTGCGGCTCGCGCTCGAAGAGCACTTCGTCGGTCTCAGCGTTCACGATGACACCGCGGAAGTTGAGTGCCGCCGGGGCGTTGATTGCCCAGTCGACCGAGCACATGCGCGCCTCGGTCGCTGGGAGCGCTAGGGCCGGAGCGGCTTGCGGTTCGATGAGCACTGCCGGCTCCAATGGCGCGGGAGGCTCGGGCTTACGCAGGGCTGCGGCCACGCCACCACCGCCAGCGATGCCGAGCGCGAGCGCACCAACAAGCATCCCCGCGAGCGCCACCACGCCGAGACGTCGCGGCCGTCGCTGCCTGCTCATCCGCATCCTCTATCTGCCCCGATACTGCCAGCGGCAATAGTAGCCGGGGCCAGCGACACCTCAGTCGGTTGCGCGGCGCGGACGGAGCGAGAGCACGAGGCCGATGGCGAGGAGGAAGGCCGCACCATTGATACCCGCGGCAACCGCGAATGCCCCGGTGTAGCCGCTGCCGACGAGCGGCAGTACTGCGAGCGGCCCGAGCAATTGGCCGACGCTGTAGAGCGCGGTGAGGCGCGCGGCGGCGCCCTTGACGCCGAGGTTGATCATGCCGGTCGCGAGCATGACTGCGGCGATGAAGGTGCCGCCGAAGAGCGCCGCTGACAGCAGGGCTGCGACCATGCCGCCGATGACGACGGGCAGGAGCGCGGCGATCGTCTGCAGCCCGAGCACCATCGCGAGCGCGATGGCGGGGCTGAAGCGATCGGCAATGCGGCGCCAAATCGACGTCGACGGCACTGCGACAAGGCCCGCGACGACCCAGAACCAGGGACCAAGCACATCCGAGACCTCATCGTTGACGAGCACGACGAGGAAGGTGCCGAGGATGATGTAGCCAGCGCCCTGAAGCCCGTACTGAATAAAGAGGAGCCACCACGAGGTGCGCAGGCGCGGTACGACCGGCTGGCCCATCGATTGTGGGCGCGGCAATTCTCCCGGGGTCGGGTCGAACCGCCAGATCACTGAGATTCCCACGGCAGCGACGCCGTGAGGCCGCCAACGACGCCGGTGAGCGCGACGCCGGCACCGAGGCCCGCGTAGACGACACCCGGATCAAACCCCTCAGCGCGACGAGTCGCCACCGCCTGCGCCACCGCGACAAAGGCAATGGCGCTCGCGAGTCCGGCGATGAAGCGGGCGACAAACCAGACCTCCTGCGAGGGCAGGGTCATGAGCACCATCGTTGCCGCGAGCGCGAGCAGCGCAATACGGAATGGCCAGGGCCGCTGCAGCGGCCGCCCCACGAGCATGATGAGTGCGCCAAGGAGGTACCCGCCGTAGTTCGCGGAGGCGAGCGCGGCACCGGCCTCGCGGGTGATCGCGTCTTGCGCGGTCATCGCGCCGAGCGCCGGGGTGAAGACGAAGCGACCGATCCCCATGGTCGCGGCGAGGGCGAGTGCCCCCTGCATCGACATCAACCACGACGTTCCGCCGCGGGGTGCGCCGGCAACGCTTCTTTGCGTTTCGCTCATCCTGGCGAGGCTAGCACCGCGGTTACCCCTTGGCGGCGGCCTCCTTCCGAGCCATTCGGGCGATTTTCCGGGCGTCCAAGCGGAACTCACGGAACATTCCGCTAATGGGATTGGTGAAGCCGGTAAACCACAGGCCCGGCGCGTGCGGCGCGGTGTGGCCGCCGCGCACAATCGGCAAGCCGGATGCATCCAGCAACGCCAGGTGCCCCACGAGCGGCTCGAGGTCGGCCCGATAACCGGTGGCGAGCACGACCGCATCGGGGGTGAGGCGCGTGCCATCGGCAAGCACGGCCTCAGCGCCATCGAAACCGGCGAGCGCTGCGACCGGCGTCACCCGGCCGTCGCGAATCGCGTCGACAATGCCGACATCTTGCACCGGGATCGCGCGATCTCGGCGTACGCGGGTGAGGAGGCCCTCTTCCGGCCGGGCTAGGCCGTGCGGTCGCAGGTCGGGGATCGTGAGCCGCTGCATCCCGGCCGCGATGCGGTTCGCAATCGCTGTCGGCACGTGGCGGATGAGGATGCCATTGTGCGCGGCGGTCCACCAGCCGGTCGCCCGGCGCACGATATGCGGCGGCGTGCGCACGGCGAGCTGCACCTTGGCGCCGTGCTCGACGAGGTCGACCGCAATCTCCATCCCCGAGTTGCCGGTGCCGACGACGAGCACTCGGGTGCCTGCGAACTCGGCGCCATTGCGATAGTCGCTCGAGATCAGGATGCGGCCGGTGAAGCTCTCGAGGCCCGGCACGTGTGGCGGCACGAGCGTGCGGTTGTAGCCGGTCGCAACGACGACGAACGGTGCGCGTCGGGTCACGCCGTCGGCGCAGTCGAGCGCCCAGACCGCATCCTCGCGGCTCAGGCGTTCGACCGTGACACCCTGCTCAATGTCGAGCCCGAGGATGCGCGCATAGCCGCGCAGATAGCGCGCGACATCGTCACGGGTGACCCAGCGGCCGAAGCGACGCGGGATCGGCAGTCGCGGCAAGTGCGACAGCTCGCGCGGGGTGTGCAGGTGCAGGCGATCGTAGTGTCCGCGCCACACGTGACCGGGCTCGGGGCCGTGATCGAGGATGCGCGCCCGCAAGCCCGCGTGATCAAGTTCGGCCGCGGCGGCGAGGCCAGCTGGGCCTGCGCCGATGACGTAAACATCGGGAGCAGTGTCGTCGTTGCGCACTCCGTCAGGTTACGCCGCGGCAGATGCAGGCGACCCGAAACTTCGCGCCGATACGCTCGCGACATGAGCGAACACGCAGGCGCCAACACGACCCCGACGAGTCGGAGCGGGCGCCGCAAGCGCACCGCGATTGTCACCGGCGCCGCGGGCGGCATCGGCTCCGCCACCGTCGCACGATTGTTGCGCGCCGGGTTTCGCGTCGGGGCCTTCGACGTGGATGCGTCGGGGCTCGAGCGACTGCGCACCGAGGTACCGAACGCTGACCAGCTCATCACGGGCATCCTCGATGTCACCGATGAGTCGCAGTGGCGCGAGGCGCTCTCGGCGGTGGTGGGCGAGCACGGGAAGCTCGATGTGCTCATCAATAATGCGGGCATCCTCGCCGCCGGAGCATTTGAAGAGATCGACTTCGCGCGCCAGCGTCGCACGCTCGAGATCAACGCGACCGGCACCATGCTCGGATGCTTCACCTGTCACGATGCGCTCGCGGCGGCGCAGGGCACCGTGATCAATCTCTGTTCGGCGTCGGCGATCTACGGCCAGGCCGATCTCGCGAGCTATTCGGCCTCGAAGTTCGCGGTGCGCGGGCTCACCGAAGCGCTCGACTTGGAATGGGCGCCGCAGGGCATCGCGGTGCGCGCGGTGTGGCCGCTCTATGTTGGCACGGGGCTACTCAATGGCGTCGATATTGCGTCGACCCGCGGACTCGGCGTAAAGCTCGTGCCTGATGATGTGGCACGCACCATCATCGGTATCGTGCGGCGGCCGCAACGCGGTGGCGTGCATCACTCCGTTGGGTTTCAGGCAACGTGGATGCGGGCGCTCGCCCAGGTCTCGCCCGATGCCTTCTTGCGATTGATTAATCGCCGGGTGGGTGGGCGCTAGCTGCTGGCGTCGTCACTCCGGCCACTGTGCAATCTAGGGGCACCGTGCAATCTGGAGGCACTGTGCAATTGTCGCCACCTCACTAGCGAAATGCACAAATTGCCACCGGCAATTGTGCACTGTTCCAAGTTAGTTGCCGAGGCAACTGTGAACATGTTCTAGCCCTGACCGTATGTTCAGGACTAAGGTTTTGGGGCTCTTCGGAATCAAGGGTGTAGGTGGGGTCTGAATCC
>NZ_RQVS01000008.1 GCF_003865375.1 Gulosibacter macacae
GGATTCAGACCCCACCTACACCCTTGATTCCGAAGAGCCTCGTAACGATGACCTCATCCAACGTCACATAGTGCGAACCGTCACCCATGAGCGCAATCTTCGCGGCGTTCACGGCCGTGCATGCCGCGACCGCATTCCGCTCGATGCACGGAATCTGTACGAGCCCACCGATCGGATCACAGGTCAACCCGAGGTGATGCTCCATCGCAATCTCGGCCGCATTCTCAACCTGCGCGGGCGTACCGCCGAGCACCTGCGCGAGCGCACCCGCAGCCATCGACGCCGCCGAACCGACCTCACCCTGGCAACCCACCTCGGCGCCCGAGATTGAAGCCTGCTTCTTATAGAGCACCCCGATGGCCGCTGCGGTGAGCAAGAAGTCATCGATGACCTGCTGCTTGCGCTCGGCCGACCACTCGGCCACATCCGGCGCATAGTGCGTCGCATAAAAGAGCGCCGCCGGAATGATGCCCGCCGCACCGTTCGTCGGTGCCGTCACCACGCGACCACCCGAGGCGTTCTCCTCATTCACGGCAATCGCGACGAGGTTGAGCCACTCCTGCCAGAAACGCGGATGCCGGTCAGCATCCTGTTCGCGCAGGCGCCGGTGCCACTCGGGGGCGCGGCGGGGCACATTGAGGCCACCCGGCAGGTTGCCGGTGCGCAAGATCGCCGCATCCTTGCACTGCTCCATAACCTGCCAGATGTTCGCCAGACCGGCCCGCACTTCAGCCTCGCTGCGCTGGACGAGCTCGTTCGCGAACATGACTTCGGGAATCGACAGGCCACTCGCCTCGGTGTGCGCGAGGAGCTGCTCGGCGGTCTCGAAGGGGTACGGCAGTACATCCGGAGTCAGTTCGGTGGCCGCGGGTTCCGCTCCCTCACGCTCGACAAACCCGCCGCCGATTGAGAAGTAGGTCTCGTCACGCAGGCTGGTGCCGTCACCGGCGAGCGCGGCGAAGCGCATCCCGTTCGAGTGCCGTTCGAGCACGGTGAGCGGATGCTGAATAAGATCGTCGAGCCCGTACCGAAGCACCGTCGGTTCGCTGAGTTGTGCACCAAGTTGCAACTCACCGGTTGAAGTGATGCGCGCCATTGCCGCCTCAACCTCGTCCTGTTGCACCGTCTCGGGGTCGTAACCCTCGAGCCCGAGGAGCGCCGCTGGGAAGGTGCCGTGGCCGCGTCCGGTCGCCGCGAGGGAACCATAGATATCGACGCGCAGTTCGGCTATGCGCGCGAGATCACCTGCCTCAATCAAGCCCGCGACAAATTCGCGCGCGGCGCGCATTGGCCCGACCGTGTGCGAACTCGACGGACCGATGCCGACCTTGAACAGGTCGAAAACGCTGATCACCACAGTGCGATGTGCGGGTGCTCGCTAGAGCGTGACGTCGTTTTCGGCGGCGTACTCTTCAGCGCTGAGCAGGGTGCCCTCTTCGCTGACCTCAACCTTGATGAACCAAGCGCCATACGCGTCGGTGTTTACGAGCGCGGGGTCGTCAACGACCGCGTCGTTGACCTCGACGACCTCGCCGCTCACCGGAGCGAAGAGTTCTGAGACTGCCTTCGTCGACTCAACCTCACCGAAGGTCTCACCGACCGTGATCGTGTCGCCGACGGCGGGAAGCTCGATGTAGACCATCTCACCGAGTTCGTCGGCGGCGACCTGGGTGATGCCGATGGCGGCGGGGCTTTCGTCGGTGATCCACTCGTGTTCGCTCGTGTATCGCAGGCCGGTCTTCACAGTGCTCATGGTGCTGCTCCTTTGCTGTGCTGGGGTTTGAATAATGCGGATGCGGTTACTTCGCGCGCTGATAGAACGGCAGCTCGACCACGTCGAACGGCTCGCGTTTGCCACGCAGATCCACCTCGACGGTCGTGCCGATCTCGGCGTAGGCCGGGTCGATCTGCGCCATCGCAATCGGGTACCCGAGGGTGGGGCTCGGCTGTCCGCTCGTGATGCGGCCAATCTCCGCGCCCCCGGGAACGTGCACGGTATAGCCGGCACGACCCGCGCGACGACCCTGCCCGCGCAGGCCCACGAGTACGCGCGTGCGCGGTGCATCCTTGGCCGTTTCGAGCGCCTCGCGGCCGACGAACGATTCTTCCT
This sequence comes from Gulosibacter macacae, assembly GCF_003865375.1. Lineage (GTDB taxonomy): Bacteria > Actinomycetota > Actinomycetes > Actinomycetales > Microbacteriaceae > Gulosibacter > Gulosibacter macacae. The sequence goes on from NZ_RQVS01000008.1 coordinate 2,111, forward strand.
TCTTGAACGAGACGACGCCTCCAAGTCCCGCCTCGAACGGCGAGATGTCGAGGCCAAGTTCGTTGCCGTAAAGCGGCATGCCAGCTTCCATGCGCAGCGAGTCGCGGCAGGCGAGGCCGGCCGGAATCAGGCCGTGCGGCTCGCCAGCCTCGAGCAGTGCTCGCCACAGGGCCGGCAGGTCGTCGTTCGCGGCGTAGAGCTCGAAGCCGTCTTCGCCCGTGTAGCCAGTGCGGGCAAGCAGCACCTCAACGCCGGCGACCGTCGCGTCGGCGGCCGAATAGAACTTCAACTCGTCGACGAGCGCCTGCTGCGCCTCAGGCATGAGGCCGCGCAGGATCTCCACCGACTTCGGCCCCTGCACTGCGATGAGCCCGGTCGTGAGCGATTCATCTTCGAGCACGACGTTGAAGCCCGGTGCCCGCTCGGCAAGCGTTGCCGACACAACTTCGGCGTTGCCAGCGTTCGGCACGACGACGAACTCTTCGTCACCGAGGCGGTAGGTAATGAGGTCGTCGATGATGCCGCCGGTTTCATTCGTGAGGAGCGAATACTTCGCGCGGCCCACGGCGATCGCAGCGAGGTTGCCGGCGAGCGCGCTATTGAGGAAGCGCGCGGCATCGGGGCCGGTGACGCGAATTTCGCCCATGTGCGAAAGGTCGAATAGCCCGGCCGCCTCACGCACGGCCTGGTGTTCGGCGAGTTCGCGCGAATAGCGCAGCGGCATTTCCCAGCCGCCAAACTCGGTGAAGTTGGCGCCGAGCTGCGCGTGCTCGTCGTAGAGGGCAGTGCGCTTCGGTTCAGTCATCGTGCAGTCCTTCTCTCGTGCGTGGCGGCTACTCGGCGGTTTCGAACGCTTCGGGCGGCGGGCAGGAGCACACCAGATTGCGGTCGCCATAGGCACCTTCGATGCGCGAGACCGGCGAGAAGTACTTCTGCTCGCGCAGGCTCGCAACCGGGAATGCGGCCTGCTCGCGGCTGTAGGGGTAGGGCCACTCATCGCCGGTGACGACGATGGCCGGATGCGGTGCGTTGCGCAGCACCGACTGCTCGAGTTCAACTTCGCCGTCGATGATCGCCTGGATCTCGGCGCGAATGACGATCATCGCCTCGATGAAGCGATCGATCTCGCCGAGGTCTTCCGACTCGGTCGGCTCGACCATGAGCGTGCCGGCGACCGGGAACGCGAGGGTCGGCGCGTGGAAACCGAAGTCGATGAGCCGCTTCGCCACATCCTCGGCGGTCACGCCCGAGGCGGCCGTGAGGGCGCGCAGATCAAGGATGCACTCGTGGGCCACGAGGCCGGTTTCGCCGGTGTAGAGCACCGGGAAGTGTTCGGTAAGGCGTGCGGCAATGTAGTTCGCGCTGAGGAGCGCGATCTTCGTCGCGACCGTGAGCCCTTCGCCGCCCATCATGGCGATGTAGGCGTAGGAGATCGGCAAAACGCCGGCCGATCCGAAGAGGGTCGCGACTACCGGCACACCCTCGGCGACGTGGAACTCTCCCGTCGGGTCGCCCGGCAGGAACGGCACCAGGTGCTCGGCAACCGCAACCGGACCAACACCCGGGCCACCGCCACCGTGCGGAATCGCAAAGGTCTTGTGCAGATTGAGGTGCGACACATCGCCACCGAACTTGCCGGGCTTCGCGAGGCCGACGAGTGCGTTCATATTCGCGCCGTCGATGTAGACCTGGCCCCCGGCGGCATGCACGCGCTCGCACACATCGCGCACATCGGCGTCGTAGACCCCATAGGTTGAGGGGTAGGTGATCATGATCGCTGCGAGCGCATCGCGGTGCTGTTCGATCTTCGCGTCGAGGTCGGCGAGGTCGATCGTTCCGGTGTCGGTGTTCTTCACGACGACGACGCGCATCCCAGCGAGCACCGCCGAGGCCGCGTTCGTGCCGTGCGCCGAGGCGGGGATGAGGCAGATGTCACGCTGCGCATCCCCGTTGGCGAGGTGGTAGCGGCGAATGGCGAGCAGGCCCGCGTACTCGCCCTGCGAGCCAGCGTTCGGCTGCAGCGAGATACCCGCGTAGCCGGTGATTTCGATGAGGCGACCTTCGAGATCGGCGATGAGTTCGCGCCAACCGGTCGATTGCTCGGCCGGCACATAGGGGTGAATTTTCGCGAACTCGGGCCACGAAATCGACTCCATCTCGGCGGTCGAATTGAGCTTCATGGTGCACGAGCCGAGCGGAATCATCGAGCGGTCAAGCGCGAGGTCGCGGTCCGAGAGCTTCCGCAGGTAACGGAGCATCTGCGTTTCCGAGCGCACCGAATTGAAAATCGGATGCGTGAGGTACTCGCTCGTGCGCACGAGGGCTGGGTCGAAACCGAAGTCGCCGGGCTCGTGGCGAGCATCCTCATTGATGGCTGCATCAAAGACGGCCGCGACGCCCGCGACGGTGGCTGCGTCGGTCGTTTCGTCGAACGAGGCACTCAGCGTGTCGGCGTCGATGCGGCGCAGGTTGTAGCCCGCTTCGACCGCCGCTTCGGCGAATCCCGCAGCCTGGCCGGGGACGCGCACGCGCACGGTGTCGAAGAAGGAGTCGCTTGCGAGCTCGAAACCTGCGGCCCGGAGTGCGTCAGCAAAGTCGCGCGCATGGGCGTGGGTGCGCTCGGCGATCGCCTTGAGGCCACCGGGCCCGTGATAGACGACATACATGGATGCGGTGATCGCAAGGAGTGCCTGCGCGGTACAGATATTGCTCGTCGCCTTTTCGCGGCGGATGTGTTGCTCGCGAGTCTGGAGGGCGAGGCGATAGGCCGGGCGACCCTGCTGGTCCTTCGAGACGCCGACGAGCCGACCCGGCAGATTACGCTCGAGACCCTCGCGCACGGCAAGGTAGGCGGCGTGCGGGCCGCCGAAGAAGAGCGGCACGCCCAGGCGCTGGGTGTTGCCAACGGCGATGTCCGCATCCTGTTCACCGGGCGGGGTGATGAGGGTGAGGGCGAGGAGGTCAGCAATGATCGTGACCATCGCGCCACGTTCTTTCGCGGCCGCGATGATTTCGTGCTGATCGACGACGGCGCCGTTGTCGCCGGGCTGCTGCAATACGATGCCGGCGATCTCGCCTTCGGGAAGGCTTTCGCTCAAATCGGTGACCTCGACCTCGAAGTCGAGCGCTTCGGCCCGACCCCGCACCACCGCAATGGTCTGCGGGAAGATGTTCGCGTCGAGCACGATCTTTGCGCTCGCCTTCGCCTTGTTTGCGCGGCGCATGAGCAGCACCGCTTCGGCTGTGGCCGAGCTCTCATCAAGCATGGATGCATTGGCAATCGGCAGACCGGTGAGGTCGGCCACCATGGTCTGGAAGTTGAGGAGCGCTTCGAGGCGGCCCTGTGAGATTTCGGCCTGGTAAGGCGTGTAGGCGGTGTACCAGGCGGGGTTCTCGAGCACCTTGCGCAGGATGATCGGCGGGGTGAAGGTGCCGTAGAAGCCCTGGCCGATGAGTTGCGTCTTGACCACGTTCTTGTTGGCGAGCGCGTGGAGATCGGCGAGGATCTGCTGTTCGCTGCGGCCCTCGGGGAGGTTGAGCGGCTCGTGTTCGCGGATGTCGGCGGGGACTGCCGCATCAACGAGCGCGTCGACCGAGTCGTAGCCGAGCGCGTCGAGCATGGTGCGCTGATCTTCGGGCGTGGTCACGCCAATGTGACGCGAGGGGAACGTGCCAGGCACAGGATGGGTGTTCACGAGGACCTCCGGGCTCTGCCGCGCAACCTTGCGCGACTTCCATTGTGGTCCTCCCCATCTGTGATGAGACCTGAGAGATTCGAGCGCGGGGTGTGCGCTCTTGCACCTTCGGTGAGCTCGGTTGCGGCCGAGCTGCTTTGCAGATGTGCCCAATCTTGGCGGTACGGGGGCCTGAGAGATTCGTGGGGAGGAATTGCTCCTACGGCGCCGGTTTGGGGGCCGGACTCTCCCGCCAAGATTCATTGGCGTGTTCGGTTATTGGGTCAAGGTTAGCGTGCTGCGACATCCTCGCGTGCAGAGGCGCCCTCCTCGCGTGCTGAGGCTCTCGAAGCACCGCCACTCGGCGCGAGCTTGAGCCCGACAACGGCACCAACGATGCCCGCAATGAAGACCGCCTTCGCCCACGAGAACACCTCGGCTCCGGTCGCCATCGCGTAGATCACCGTGAGCGCCGCGCCGATACCAACCCATACGGCGTAGGCCGTGCCGATTGGGATGTGTTTCGCCGCCCAGCCGAGGCCAAGCATGCTCAGCACGATCGCGATACCGAACACGATGGTTGGGCCCGGTTCGCTAAGTCCGTTCGACAGGCCCAGCGCCGTGGCCCACACCGCCTCAAACACCGCACTAATAACGAGCACGAGCCACGGCATCTAGCTCACCACCTTGAGGCCGACGATCGAGCCCACCAGCAGGAGTAACAACAGGATGCGCACAATCGTCGCCCGCTCTTCGCCGCGGATGATCGAGACAGTCACCGTAAGCGTCGCGCCGATGCCGACCCAGACGGCGTAGGAGGTGCCGGTGGGGAGTTCGCTCATCGCGTAGGCGAGCCCAATCATGCTCACCGTCATGGCGACGAAGAAGATGACCGTCGGCCAGAGTTTCTTGAAGCCCTTGGATGCGCCGAGCGCCGACGCCCAGACCGCTTCGAGTACGCCCGAAAGAATGAGGATGAGCCAAGCCATGACTAGCCTTCCGAGTCAGTCTTGTCGCTTGGCGGGTACTGCTCCCTCGTCCGCAGAACCCGTGGGGTTCTCTGCTCGAATTCTAGCTCGGCGTTTCGCGACCCCATGAATTGATCTGCGCGGGTTGGCCGGCCATCGACAGGTAACTGACCTGTACCGCCTGGAAATGGCAGCACTCGACCGCATTTCATAGCACGTTGCTATATTGCGCGCATGGCTCGTTTCGACCCCGCCCAGGCACCGGAGTTGATTCGGCGCGCCCGTTTGGATGCTGGCCTCACGCAGGCCGAACTCGCTCGCCGTGCGGACTTACGACAGCCGAGCCTCGCCCAGATGGAGTCAGGCGCGAGAAACGTATCCGCTGAGATGCTCGAACGCGTACTGCGAGCCGCCGACTACCGACCTTCATTGCCGCTCGCCGCTCACGCGGCCGAGATTGTTGCAGCAGCCGCCCGCCGAGGACTCTCCAACATTCGAGTGTTCGGTTCGACCGCTCAGGGGACAGATGGCTTTGAGAGTGACATTGATCTCCTGGTAACTCCCGGTCACACCACCGACCTCTTCGACTTGGCTTTGTTCAGTGACGACGTGCAGCGACTCACCGGGTTCCGAACAGACATCGTGTCAGACGGTGGCGATGAGGTGTTCCTGGCGGCAATCGCGCGTGAGGCAGTGCCCCTGTGATGTCTATGAGCGATGACCCTGGTTTCGAACCACGACCACGTCGTGAGACTGTGTCCGCCACAAGCTTCGACCGTGCCAATTTTCGGGCCGAGTTGCAGCGAATCCAACGACGAATTGACGCGGTGACGGCGACCGACCGCAAGGACTTCGCCGAAGGACATCCGAGCTACGACGTCGCGAGCATGATCATCATCCGACTTGCCGCGCTACTCGAGCGGACCGAGTTCCACGACGCAACGCAGCAACTGACTCTGGACGAAATTGCTGCGATCAAGACCACGAGAAATATCGTTGCCCATGCCGGGTATCGAGGAATGAACGATGACTTGTTTTGGGCCGCCGTGACGGTGCGAGTACCCAAGATGCTTGCCCGGTTGCTCGAGTGGGGTAAGGGCTGACGAAGCGTTACCCAGCATGGGAAGACTTGCCTTGAGGTCGAAGCGCGCAAGCTACCGAGACTTCACGGACTAGCGATCCGCTGCGAGCATCCCGTAGATTACCGTGTCGGTCCACTCACCCTTAGACCACCAGTCTTGGCGCAAATGCGCTTCGCGGGTCATCCCGACACGTTCGGCGAGGCGCGCCGAACCGGTGTTTCGTGCATCCATTTGTGCTGCGACCCGATGCACGCGGTAGTGATCAAAGGCGAGATCGAGCACGGCGGTCACGGCTTCGGCGGCGAAGCCCCTGCCACCGAAGCGCGGATCGAGTACCCAGCCGATCTCGGCGACTCGGCGTTCCGCGTCGGTGAACCAGAGGAGCGCCTCGCCAATCGGCTCGCCGGCATGCTCGATGGCGAGCACGAGCACCTTGGCCTCACCGTCGAGGTCATTCTTCGCAAGCCGCTCTTCGACCCGAGTCTCCGCGACCTCCTGAGTCCACGGCTCTTCCAGCAGGTAGCGCGCGACCTCGGGCTGGGAATAGAGGGCATGCATCCATGCAACGTCGCCAGCCTGATGAACTCGCAACTCGAGGCGCTCAGTGCTCATGGGCAGTGCTCCAGAAGTCATAGAGACACCCTGCTGCGGAGGAAATATTTGTGGAGCCTGGGGGAATCGAACCCCCGAACTCCTGCTTGCAAAGCAAGCGCTCTACCAATTGAGCTAAGGCCCCGATCGTGCGGATAGTGGAGCAAAGATGTTGTCAGCTTCAGCCGAAGAATCGCACAGGAATGAACGCTGCCAGTGCCTTGGGGTCACGGGTCACTTCGAACTCGCGAAGCATTTTGATGTACTCAGTCTTGTCGATCGCCCAGTCGTACTCCTCGATCGGGGCATCGTCTGGTTGTGCCGCGAAGAACACTAGGTCGGCTAGTAATCGGGTGCTGCGCCCATTCCCATCAACGAATGGGTGGATGCGGACAGTCTCGGCGTGGACCGCTATTCCCAAGTCCTGCGCAGTCCAGTCTGTCGTATTTTTCCACCGCCAACGGAGGTTTTCGAGGCTGGAGCGCAAATCGACAGCGATCTGCTCAGGAGCTACGCCAAGGTTCAGTTCCCTGATACGAAAGCGACCAGCCCAGGTCCAGATGTCGCCGTAGAGCCTGCCGTGGAGATCGCGGAGGAAGTGATCTGTAAGGAGCTCGTCAAGCCTGAGGGCACCGTCGATGATTTGCTCGATGTGTGCCTGGCGCACCTCGATGAGGATCGCCTGTTCAAAGTCATAGACCTCGGCCTTCGTTGGCTCAGCTCCGAGTTCAGAACGCGCAAACGTGGTCAGCGAATCAAGTTCATCCGGGTCGACCGGCGTTTCGCCGTAGTCCGGAGTTGCAGTCATCTTGCGATCTTCTTGCGGGTAGCAAGGAGTCGCTCCACCCGCTCAGTGCGCACATAACCTGCTGGCACCGCACGGTTTTCGATTGCCACGGAAGCTACGGCGGCGCGCTTAGAAGAGCGCCGAATTGCTTCGCGAGTAATCTCGTTTCGCTTCATCGAGGTCTCCTCCCAGGTCGTCAAACCTAGTCGTAATAGTACCTGCGACTTCTATCGCGAAATAGGGCCTTATAGAAAACGCAATGCCCGAAGGGAAAAATTTGTGGAGCCTGGGGGAATCGAACCCCCGACCTCCTGCTTGCAAAGCAGGCGCTCTACCAATTGAGCTAAGGCCCCGAACAGGTGGGATGGTGGGGCTACAAGGACTTGAACCTTGGACCTCTTCGTTATCAGCGAAGCGCTCTAACCGCCTGAGCTATAGCCCCGTGACCCATGTACACCCTGTGCGGATGTGTTCGGCACAAGGAGTGACTCTACACCGGGGTTGGGGGTGGGTGCAAGTTGAGGGGGTGGTGGTCTCGATACGCGCTTCGCGCTACTCGACCAACCAGAAGTGCCTACGGCCTACTCGATCAACCAATGGGTGAATCGAGTAGGCCGTAGGCAGGGCCGAGACCGGGTCGCGGCTTACGAGTTGGTGAAGCCGAAGATGAGGCCGCCGGTGAGGCGCACCGACAGGTTGTAGAGGAACGCGCCGATGGCAGCGAGCGCCGTGGTCACGATGATCTGCAGCACAGCGCAAATGCCAGCGAACGCGAGGATGCCCGGGAAGCTCACGAACGTCGACACTGTCACACCGGTCGAGCCGGTGACATCGTTGAGCAGGCCGTCAACCGAGGAGATCACGCCGGTCTGTTCCACGACCACCCAAACGAGGATCGCCGCAACGACCATGACGATGGCGATCACCAGCGACGCCACGAGGGCGAGCTTGACGACCGACCAGAAGTCAATGTGCACGAGGCGCAAGCGCACCTGCTTGGTGGCTGTGCGGCGCTCCGACTTCTTAGCGAGCTTGTCTGCGACTGAGGTCATGACTACCGATCCTAACGCTCAGCGCCGTTGTCGTCGCCCTCGGCGTCATCCGCATCAGCAGATTCGCCCTCGACAACAACTTCGTCTGCAATCTCAGCGGTAGCCTCAGCCACGACCTCGGCCGATGCATCCTCGGCGTCTTCGCCCTCAGCATCCTCGTCACCGAGCTCACGTTCGGTGTTGCGCGCAATGCCGAGCACGATGTCGCCCTCATCGGGCCGGGCGAACACGACGCCCATCGTGTCGCGACCCTTCGCCGGCACCTCAGCGACATCAGAGCGCACGACCTTGCCCGATTCGAGAATGACGAGCACCTCGTCGTCTTCGTGCACGAGGATCGCGCCGGCAATCGCGCCGCGCTCATCCGATTGCTTCATCACCTTGATACCGAGGCCGCCGCGACCCTGGATGCGGTAGTCCTGCACCGAGGTGCGCTTGGCATAGCCGCCCTCAGTGACCGTAAACACGAAGAGGTTCTCGTCGGTGCCAACGGCCGCGTTGATGAGTTCATCGCCCTCGCGGAACGACATGCCCTTGACGCCCGAGGTGTCACGACCCATGGGTCGCAGCTGCTCGTCGTCAGCAACAAAGTGCAGCGATTGGCCGAAGTGCGAGAACAGGAAGATGTGGTCGCCCTCGTTCACCGCCATCGCCGAGACGAGCTCGTCACCGTCGCGCAGGTTGATCGCAATGACACCGGCCTGGCGGTTCGTGTCATAGAGCGACAGGCGCGTCTTCTTCACGAGGCCATTGCGGGTCGCAAGCACGAGGTAGTCGTGGTCTTCGTAGTTTTCGAGGTCGAGAATCTGCGCCACTTCTTCGTCGGGCTGTAGCGGCAGCAGGTTCGCGATGTGCTGACCCTTCGAGTCACGCCCGGCCTCAAGCAGCTCGTACGCCTTCGTGCGATACACCCGGCCGAGGTTTGTGAAGAACAGCAGCCAGTGGTGCGTGGTGGTGACAAAGAAGTGCTCGACGACATCGTCGGCGCGCAGCTGCGCACCCTTGACGCCCTTGCCGCCGCGGTGCTGCGAGCGATAGTTGTCGGAGCGGGTGCGCTTGATGTAACCACCCCGGGTCACGGTGACGACCATCTCTTCGACCGGGATGAGGTCTTCGTCGCTTACGCCGCCCTCAAACCCACGGAGGATTTCGGTGCGACGGTCGTCGCCAAAGCGACGCACGATCTCGGTGAGCTCTTCCGCAATGATTGCGCGCTGCTGCTCGGGCGAAGCGAGGATGCCCTGGTACTCGGCGATGAGCTTTTCAAGTCGCTCAGCCTCATCCATGATCTTCTGACGCTCGAGCGCGGCGAGACGACGCAACTGCAGGTTGAGAATGGCCGACGCCTGAACCTCATCGACATCAAGCAGGTCCATCAAGCCCTGGCGCGCAATCTCGACCGTTTCAGAACGACGAATGAGCGCGATGACCTCATCGAGCATGTCGAGTGCCTTGAGGTAGCCGCGCAACACATGCACTTCTTCCTCGGCCTTGCGCAGACGGTAGGCCGTGCGACGCACGATGACCTCGATCTGGTGCGCGGTCCACGCCGAGATAAAGCCATCAAGCGCAAGCGTGCGCGGGGCGCCGTCAACGATCGCGAGCATGTTCGCGCCGAACGTCTCCTGCAGCTGGGTGTGCTTGTAGAGATTGTTGAGCACGACCTTCGCGACGGCATCCCGCTTGAGCACGAGCACGAGCCGCTGACCGGTGTGACCACTGGTCTCATCGCGAATGTCAGCGATGCCCTGCAGCTTTGCATCCTTGACGAGCTCGGCGATCTTGTTCGCGAGGTTGTCGGGGTTGACCTGGTAGGGCAGCTCCGTCACCACGAGGCAGGTGCGGTTGCCAATCTCTTCGACGTTGACGACCGCACGCATCGTGATCGAGCCGCGGCCCGTGCGATAGGCCTCTTGGATGCCCTTGGTGCCGAGAATCTGCGCACCGGTCGGGAAGTCAGGGCCGGGGATGCGCTGAATGAGCGCTTCGAGGAGTTCTTCGCGGGTGGCATCTGGGTGTTCAAGCGCCCAGAGCGCACCTTCCGCGACCTCGCGCAGGTTGTGCGGCGGGATCTTCGTCGCCATACCGACGGCAATACCCTCCGACCCGTTGACGAGTAGGTTCGGGTAACGGGCTGGCAGGATGGTCGGTTCCTGCGTCTGGCCGTCGTAGTTGTCCATAAAATCGACGGTGTCTTCGTCGATATCGCGCACCATCTCGAGCGCGAGCGGCGCCATCTTCGTTTCGGTGTATCGCGGGGCTGCGGCGCCGTCGTTACCGGCTGAGCCGAAATTGCCCTGACCGAGCGCCAGCGGGTAGCGCATCGACCACGGCTGCACGAGGCGCACGAGCGCGTCGTAAATCGCCAAGTCACCGTGCGGGTGGAACTGACCCATCACGTCGCCGACAACGCGCGCGCACTTCGAGAACGACTTGTCGGGGCGGTAACCGCCGTCGTACATGCCGTAGATCACGCGGCGATGCACGGGCTTCAGGCCGTCGCGCACCTCGGGAAGCGCTCGGCCCACGATCACGCTCATCGCGTAGTCGAGGTAGGAGCGCTGCATCTCGAGCTGCAGGTCGACCTTGGTGATGTGGTCGGTTTCGTGCGGTTCGGTGGTCTGGTCGATCTCGTCTGCCATGTTCAACCCTGGTTCGTGTCGGTAAGTCTCGTGCCGATCAAGCGGCGAAATTGGATGCTCGGGGCTGCTTAGTTGCCCGGCTTAGATGTCGAGGAAGCGCACATCGTGCGCATTGCGCTGGATGAACGCACGTCGCGATTCAACGTCTTCACCCATGAGCGTGGCGAAGACCTCATCCGCGGCCTCGGCGTCAGTCATCTGCACCTGGCGGAGCGTGCGGGTGTCGGGGTTCATCGTCGTGTCCCACAGCTCGTGGTAGTTCATCTCGCCGAGACCCTTGTAACGCTGAATCGAGTTGTCCTTCGGGATGCGCTTGCCCGAGGCGAGGCCCCGCTCGAGTAGGGCATCACGCTCGGCGTCGGAGTAGGCGTACTCGTGATCGGCGTTCGTCCACTTGATGCGGTAGAGCGGCGGCTGCGCGAGGTAGACGTAGCCGGCCTCGATGAGCGGACGCATGAAGCGGAAGAGCATCGTGAGCAGCAGTGTCGTGATGTGCTGGCCGTCGACATCGGCGTCGGCCATAAGAATCACCTTGTGATAGCGCGCCTTCGAGACATCGAAGTCGTCGCCAACTCCGGTGCCGAACGCGGTGATCATCGACTGAATTTCAAGGTTCTGTAGCGCGCGGTCGATGCGTGCCTTCTCGACGTTGAGCACCTTGCCGCGCAGCGGCAGAATCGCCTGCGTCATCGGGTTGCGACCCTGCACCGCCGAGCCACCGGCCGAGTCACCCTCGACAAGGAAGATCTCGGAGATCGAGGGATCCTTCGAAGTGCAGTCACGCAACTTACCAGGCATACCGCTCGATTCGAGCAGGCCCTTGCGTCGCGTCTGTTCGCGCGCACGTCGCGCGGCGAGACGGGCAGCGGATGCTTGGCTCGCCTTGCGAATCACTTCGCGCGCCTGCGTCGGGTTGCGGTCAAGCCAGTCCTGCATGGCCTGGGTGACGATGCGCTGCACGTAGGTCTTCGCCTCGGTGTTCCCGAGCTTCATCTTCGTCTGGCCCTCGAACTGCGGTTCGCCGAGCTTGACCGAGATGATCGCGGCGATACCCTCGCGCACATCCTCACCAGAGAGGTTTTCGTCCTTCTCCTTGAGCATGCCCTTCTCGCGAGCGTAGCGGTTCATCACCGTGGTGAGTGCGGCACGGAACCCTTCGAGGTGCGTGCCGCCCTCCTTGGTGTTGATCGTGTTCGCGAACGAGTGCAGCGACTCCGAGTACGCCTCGGTCCACTGCATCGCAATCTCTACCGAAATGTGGGCGTCGGTGTCTTCCTCGATCATCTCGATGACCTCGGCGTGCACGACGTCGACCTTCTTGCGCTTTACGAGGTGCTCGACGTAGTCAACGAGGCCCCGGTCGTACTTGAAGACCTGCTTGCGCGGCTTCCACTCCGCCTGCTCGGTAATGACCGGGATGGCTGCGGTGACCGGCTGCGCCACGTCGGTTTCTTCGACATCGGTGGCATCTTCATCCGAGCCCTTGAGCACCTCAGCGACCATCGTGAGTTCGTGCGAGAGTGTCGACGGGTCGCGCTCGTCGATCAGCGTGATGCGCAGACCGCGGTTGAGGAAGGCCATCTGCTGGAAGCGCGTGCGGAGCGTCTCGTAGTCGTACTCGACGGTCTCGAAAATGTCGTCGTTCGCGTAGAACGTGATGCGAGTGCCGGTTTCGTCGGTCGCCGCGCCCTTTTCGATCGGACCCTGCGGCACACCGTCGCGGAATTCCATCCGCCATTCGAAGCCATCGCGCTTCACCTCGGCAATGAAGTGGTGCGAAAGCGCGTTAACGACCGAGGAACCAACACCGTGCAGACCGCCCGAGACGGCGTAACCGCCACCACCGAACTTGCCGCCGGCGTGCAGCTTCGTGAGCACGACCTCAAGAGTCGAGATGCCCTCAACCGGGTGCTCCGACACCGGAATACCGCGGCCGTTGTCGACGACAGTGACGCCGCCGTCGGCGCGAAGGTTGATGACAATGTCATCGCAATAACCCGCGAGCGACTCATCTACGGAGTTGTCGACGATCTCGTAGACCAGGTGGTGCAGACCCTCGGGACCGGTCGAACCGATGTACATACCCGGGCGCTTGCGCACGGCCTCGAGGCCCTCGAGCACCTGAATCTGGTTAGCCCCGTAGTCGTTCTCGACCTTGTGCGTCCCCGGTACCTGGTGGTTCGCGGGTGCGTCGAGTGGTGCGGCGTTCTCGGGCTGCACCGAATCTTGGGGCTGCGCAGTGGTCTCGCTCATAGGGCTCGGGCTCCTGCCTCGTTCGGGACATTGTGGTGACGTGCATCGACGGATGCGCGGTGACCTGCGCAAACACAGGGTTCACGCAACGCTCCATCCTACCAAGAATCGGCTGGCAACGCCGTAGACGCCCCGCTGAGCCGTTTAACCCCCGGATGTGTGGTTCCCTACGCGGACACTATCCATAAGTGTCTCGAGGCCCGCGACCGGGAACTGCTCGTCGGCCATGGCGCCAGGATGGGGCTCCCGGGTTGAGGACGCGCAGGTCGTCGATCTCGGCCCCCGGCACTCGATCGGCAATCACACCGAGCAATGTCGAGCGAATTGCCCGCAGTTGTGTCGCCCAGGCGGTCGAGTCACATTGCACGACGAGCACACCCTGGTCGACGTGAAGTGGTTGCGCGTGCTGGGCGACCTGCGCCCCGGCAAGTTCGGCCCAGCGATCGATGACTTCAGCCTGTTTCACGGGTGCGAGCCACTCGTTGCGTCGGAAGAGTTGGCTGAGCAGGGCGCCGGTGGTCACCGGATCACGATGCGGACCAAACGCAAACTGTTCTTCACCACGCGGTTCTTCGCTCGCGTTCTCTCGCTCGCGCCGTCGCTGAAATGAGGTGGTGCGTCCGCCGAACACTGATTTCAGCCGCAACCACACTTCGCTCGATTCGCTCAGCGGCGCGGCTTCGTGGGCAAACGGAGGTGGGGCACTCATGCATCCTCCTCCGGCTCGGTTTCATTGCCGATGATCTTGCCAGCTCGGATGCGAATGGTGTGTTCGCGCAGCGGTTCCGGGATATCAGCCACCACTGCGCAGGTGATGAGCACCTGCTCGAACCCCGCGATCGCATCGGCCAGCCTCCGGCGACGGTCACCATCGAGCTCGGCGAACACATCATCAAGGATGAGCACCGGATCGCCGGTGCGTGACTCGGCCCGAACCAGCTGCGCGGCGGCCAGTTTGAGTGAGAGCGCAAATGACCACGATTCACCGTGACTTGCGGTGATGCGAGCGGGCAGCCCATTGAGCCAAAACGTTGCGTCATCGCGGTGCGGACCAACGAGTGAAATGCCACGGTCAAGCTCTCGCGGACGCGCATCCCGCAATCGTGCAGTGAATCGTTCTCGGATCTCGTCGAGTGTGACGACACCCGTCGTGTCGTTCGCTGCCTCGTCATCATCCATGGGTTTGCCCGAATCGCTGAGACACGAGACGCGCATCGAAATGCCAGGCCGGTGATCAGCTCCGACGAGCGCTGCGTAGGCACGCTCGAGATGCGGCACCAGGCGTTCGATCAACGCAAGCCGCTCGGCAACGATGACGCTGCCGAGCGAGACGAGCTGTTCATCCCAAATTTCGAGGGTGCTGCGCGCCGCCTCACCAAGCTGCCCCGCACGGGCAGATTTCAACAGTGAGTTGCGCTGACGCAGCACCCGCTCATACTGCTGCATCGTGTCGCCGAGCCGCGGCGAATGCGTGACGAGTAGCGAATCAAGAAACGCACGCCGTTGTCCCGGGTCGCCCCGCACGAGGCTGAGGTCTTCTGGTGCGAAGAGCACGGTCGTGAAATAGCGCGGGAGTTCGCGAGCTTTGACGGCTCGGCCACTCACTCGCGCGCGGTTGGCACCTGACTTTTGAATCTCAACGTCGATGGCGAGCTGTCGCTCACCGTGCGCGAGCTCGGCCCGCACGATTGCCGAGCTTTCGCCGAAACGCACGAGCGCCGCATCCGATGACACCCGATGTGAACTTAGCGTCGACAGATAGCCGATTGCCTCGATGAGGTTCGTCTTCCCCTGGCCGTTTGCACCCTCGAATACGTGCACTCCAGCGTCGAGGTCGAGCGCGGCCTCGGGATAATTCCGAAAATCGCGAAGGGTAAGCCGCGTGACGTGCACGGACTACCGCATGAGGAGGTTCGGCTGCAGCAGGTAGCGGAAGCTGTCGTCGTCGGCCGGCTGGTCGAGTGAAGTCTGGCCGGTGAGGAGCACCGGGCCGGGCTTGTTCGGGTTGTCGGTCGGTGTGAACGCGATGCGCACGAAAGCCGAGTGAATTGAACTCAGGCCATCGAGCAAGAACTGCGGCTTAAGCGACACGACAATGTCGTTGCCGGTGAGCTGCACGCCGAGTTCTTCCGAACCAGCTGCCTGCTCGGCGCCAATCGCTTCGAGCTTGAGTCCATCCTGCGTGAACGAGAAGCGCAGCGCCTGCTCACGTTCGAGCACAAGCTGCATACGACGCACGGCATCAACGACATCGCTTGCTTGCATGACTGCGAAATGGGGCGTCTCGGCCGGGAAGAGTCGACGAACTGCCGGGAAGTTGCCCTTGAGGAGGTTCGAGGTGACGGTGCGGCCGTCGGCACTGAATGCAATGAGTCGCTTTTCACCCTCGGCAATGAGCGTGACCACAACCTCGTCGGCGTGCGAGAACGACTTGCCGATTTCGGCGAGGGTGCGCGAGGGGACGAGCGCATCGTCGCCCTCGGCAAAGTTCGAGTTCCATTCGAGCGAGCGCACGGCCACGCGGTAGCGGTCGGTGGCGACGAGCCCGAGCTCGCTTGCACCGAGGGTGAGGTGCACACCGGTGATCATCGGCGCGACATCTTCGCGGGATGCGGCAATTGCGACCTGCGAGACCGCCTCGGAGAACTCGGCGCCAGAAACGACACCCTTGGTGCCCTCGACGATGGGCAGCGAAGGGAACTCTTCGATCGGCATCGTCGGCAGCGTGAACGAAGTGCGACCACAGCGAACGAGCACACCACGATCTTCTTGTTCGATCGTCACGGGAGCCGCCGGAAGTCGGTTGGCGATCTCGGCGAGCAGACGACCCTGCACGAGCACGGCGCCATCGTTGTCAATGCTCGCTTCGATGGCGGTGCGACTCGAGACGTCGTAGTCGAATGACGAGAGTGAGAGCTCACCGTTTCGAGCTTCAAGCAGTACACCGCTCAGAATCGGCTGGGTGGGGCGCTGCGGCAACAACTTCACGATGAACGACACGGCGTCGCTGAAGATGTCGCGATTGACCTCGAACTTCACGGTGGGTCCTCTCGTTCCGGGTGGATCACCCATGCTAGTCGTCTTGAAGTGTAGGGATTGTTGAAGCGCGTGAAGATGCGAGCCCGACCTCAATGTCACTCGCGGGTCTTACAAGAATTTTTCTCTCAATCACAGTGTTAACAGTTGTGGATGCTGTGGATAACTTGGGGACACGCGAATCTCCCTAGGGAACTACATTCGTGGAAGTTGTGAAGCCGAGGTGCACGGAAAGTGTCGTAGTCGTGACCCGGATGTGGACGAATCAGTGTGATTCACAGCTGAAGCGCAACTCCTCACAAAGTTTGTCGGCATGTCATCGCATCCACTCACAATCTATCCACAGTCTGTGTTGGATCGTGTGGCCTGAGCTTCCGCCAAAGAGTCACAGATCTATCCACAAGGCCTGTGGATAACTAGTGGAGTTTGCGGGACGAAATTCAGACCGCGTGCGTTGCAGGCGGTCTCAATTGGGATGCGGGGACGGTCTAGTGCGTACGTCGCTGGCGCAGTCGACCCGTAAGCTCGGTGATCTGGTTGTAGACGGTCCGGTCTTCGGTGAGCGTCTTCGTGATCTTCCGGTGCGCATAGATCACCGTCGTGTGATCGCGACCGCCGAAGAGCTGCCCGATCTTCGGGAGCGAGAGGCTCGTCATTTCGCGACAGAGATACATCGCAATCTGTCGCACCATCGCAATCGCGTGCGAGCGGCTCGACCCATAGAGGTCGTCAACCGACATGCGGAAGTAGTCGGCGGTCTCAACGATGATGTCTTCCGGCGTGATAATCGCAGGCTCGTCATCGGTAATGAGGTCTTTGAGCACGGTCGTGACGAGCTGCAGGTCGATTGGCTGATCGTTGAGGTTCGCGAACGCGGTCACGCGGATGAGCGTGCCTTCAAGCTCGCGAATCGAACTCGTCACATGCACGGCAATGAACTCGATTGCATCGTCGGGGAGCGAAATATTGTCGGCCTGAGCCTTCTTCCGCAAGATTGCGATACGCGTTTCGAGATCTGGCGATTGCACGTCGGTGATGAGACCCCACTCGAAGCGGGAGCGCATCCGGTCTTCAAAGCCGGTGAGCTGCTTCGGTTGCACATCAGAGGTAATCACGACCTGCTTGTCGTGTTCGTGCAACGTATTAAAGGTGTGGAAGAACGCTTCCATCGTCGAGTCCTTGCCTTGCAAGAACTGGATGTCATCGATCATCAAGATGTCGTTGCTGCGGTAACGCGCGTGGAACTCTTGACCCTTGTTGTTCGCGATCGAGTTGATGAAGTCGTTGGTGAACTCTTCACTCGAGACGTACCGCACCTGGATGCCGGGGTAGATGTTCTCGGCGTAGTTGCCAATGGCGTGGAGCAGGTGCGTCTTGCCGAGTCCCGACTCTCCATAAATAAAGAGTGGGTTGTAACTGCGTGCAGGTGCTTCGGCGACGGCGACGGCCGCTGCGTGCGCAAAGCGGTTCGAGCCTCCAATGATGAAGTTATCGAAGGTGTACTTCGAGTTAAGGCGCGTTGAACTCTGTGTCGGCGCTTCGCCCAATCGCGCGAGGCCACCTTGACCCTGAGCCTGTGGATAATCTGTGGAAAACTCTGTTACCTCGGCGCTAGAGTGCGCCTGCTCGACCTCGTCGACGACGGTCGGATGCGTTACCACCTGGTCGTATGCGGTTTCGTCGGGTGCGGCGACCGGTTCGACATCGGGGTTCACGATGACGGCGAAGCTCGTGATGCCATCGGCAGCACCGACGCCGGCGATGGCCTCGAGGAGCGGCTGTCGGGCACGCTGTTCAATCATCGAACGCGTAAAATCATTCGCCACTTCGAGATAGATTGTGCCTCCCATCACGCCTTTTGGTGTGACAAGCCCTAGAAATCCGCGGAGTGAAGCGGGCACCTGTTCGTGGTGGCGAAGGAGTTCGAGGAGCTCTTGCCAGATCACTTCGGCGTCGCGGCTCATCTCTTCTCCTTTACTTTGGCGGCGGTGGGGGTGGTGGGGGCGCACTCTCGGCACCCAATTCGCGGGAGCGACTCGGGTGATCGTTCTGCTGTACTGATGGTGCCTTGCCCAAATAGGGTGTGGCTAGTTTTCCACAGACGATGTGGATAACTTTATGGGACAGCGAACTTCGAGCGACAAGACGGTAAGCATACGACGGATGCAGCGGGCTCGCGCAACCGGATTGTGCGTTTCCGGCGAGTCGCGCGCGCGACTTGAGATTCCAGTGGTATCTCGTACGCAATTCACTGGTGATCTTGACCCGAGTAGTAAAACCGGCGTACCCTGTTGCAGTTGCCCTCATCCCGGGCGTGTTTCGTTGATCCCCGCCATTGCGGGTCCCCGATACCGGAGATTATCTTATGTCGAAGCGTACTTTCCAGCCGAACAACCGCAAGCGTGCCAAGAAGCACGGCTTCCGCGCCCGCATGCGCACCCGCGCCGGCCGCGCGATCCTCGCGACCCGCCGCGCCAAGGGCCGCAAGGAACTCTCGGCCTAAGTCGGCCGTGCTCGCGCGCGCCAATCGAATCACGCAGGGGAGCGACTATCGTCGCCTCACTCGCGCGCCTCGAGTTGGCGGCCGTGGTCTGATCGTCCACGGTGCGATCCGCGACGATGCTTTGGCACCCACTCGCTTCGGGTTCATCATTACGAAGCGAGTGGGTGTTGCTGTTGTCCGGAACACACTGCGCCGCCGACTCAAGGCAATCACGCGCGAGCTACTCACGCTGGTACCGAGCGGACTCGATTTCGTGATCCGAGTGCATCCTGAAGCCGTGGCCTTGAGCTACGAGGAATTGCGGCGACAAACGCGGCGTCAGTTGCTTGAGGTTGTCCAGCGTGTCGCGCCCAACGCGATCCCCGAACAGTGCTCGTGTTCGGATGTGAGCGATTGATGCGTCGCACACTCCACAACATCGCGCTCGCGCCCCGCAACCTCGGCGTGGCGCTACTCATCGCCTATCGCAAGATCATCTCGCCGCTTTATGGAGATGTGTGCCGGTACTACCCCACCTGTTCCGCGTATGGTTTAGGTGCGGTCCAGGAGTTCGGACTCGTTCGTGGTGGCTGGCTCGCGATTCGTCGGATCTCCCGCTGCCACCCGTGGGCAAAGCCTGATTTTGACTACGTCCCGGAGCCGAAGCGGCCCCATCACCACCGATTGACTCGACACGGATTCGTCGTGTCGACCCTTGACTTGAAAGTAGGCTGAGCCGCGACATGGATATCTTCGGCATCATCCTCTGGCCGCTTCGATGGGTCATCGAGGTCATCCTCGTCGCCGCACACACCGGCCTCACCGCGATTGGTCTCGACTTCCACAGTGGTTGGACCTGGATCCTCTCGATTCTCGCGCTCGTGCTTGTCGTGCGTTCGGCGATGATTCCGCTCATGGTCAAGCAGATCAAGTCCATGCGGAACATGATGGAGCTGCAGCCCGAGCTCAAGAAGATCCAAGAGAAGTACAAGGGCAAGCGCGACCAGTTCTCGCAGCAGGCGATGCAGCAAGAGACGATGGCGCTGTACAAGCGCCACGGCTCGAGCCCGCTGTCTGGATGTTGGCCAATGCTCATCCAGATGCCGATCTTCTTCGCACTCTTCCAGGTGCTCAACGCCGCCAACCGCAATGAAGCGGGTGTTGGCATGATGAACATTGAGCTCGCGAAGTCGTTCTCGAGTTCAGAGATCTTTGGTGCTCGCCTCAGTGATGTGCTCGTCAACGCTGATGGCAACGTGTCGGTGATCCTGCTAGCAATCACGATCATCGTGCTCATGGTCGTCACGCAGTTCTTCACGCAGTTCCAGATCACCTCGCAGAACGTTTCGCAGGCGGCGAAGGAATCGCAGTACTACCGCCAACAACAGATGATGATGTACATCCTGCCGTTGGTCATGGCGGTCTCGGGCATCATGTTCCCGATTGGTGTCATGAGCTACTGGATGATGTCGAACCTCTGGACCATGGGTCAGCAGTGGTGGACCATCAAGAACATGCCGACGCCGGGCTCGGATGCCGCGCGCAAGCGTGAAGAGCGCCTCAAGAAGCAGGGCCGCTGGGACGACCACCCGGACAACCCGGCGAACAAGAAGGACAAGGACGGCAACCCGGTTGCCCCTGCCCCCGTCGTGCAACGTGAACAGCCCATGTCGAAGGCGCGTGCCAAGAAGGCACAGCAAAAGGGCAAGGGCGGCCAAACGGGTGGTTCTGGTAATGCTGGCGGCGGTGCCAACAAGCAGGACCCGAAGAAGAAGTAGTTTCGGCGCGTCGGCGTCGGTATCTCGCGGGCAGCTGCTCGCACGGTGGTAGAGGAAGAATCATGAGCGAAGCAACGCAGCCGGCTGATGGGTCGGTCGAGCACGACCTCGAAGATCTTGAAGTGACGAACGAGGCGCCTGAACACGCTGAGGTCGAGGGTGTCGAGGATGCGGCCGAAGATGAGGACGGTCGCGACGAGGGCGATATCGCCGCGGACTACATCGAAGAGCTGCTCGACATTGCCGATGTCGATGGAGATCTCGAGATCGATGTTCGCAACGGTCGCACCTATGTTTCGGTGACCGCGGAGGGCGAGTCGAACCTCGATCGACTCTCGAATCCCGAGGTTGTGGATGCGCTTCAGCAACTCACTCGGTTGGCCGTGCAAGCTGAAACGGGTGAGTTCTCGCGTCTCATTCTCGACCTCGGCGGTTCGCGGGATGCACGCAAGCGTGAACTTGAATCGCTTGTCATTCGTGCAATCGAGCGGATCGAAGATGGCGCTGCGAGTGCTGCCCTGCCACCGATGTCGTCGTATGAGCGAAAGCTTGTGCATGACCTTGCAGCCGACCGCGGCTACGACTCGGAGAGTGAAGGCGAGGGCCGCACGCGCCACACGGTGCTCAAGCCCCGCGACTAGGTTTCGTAAAACCCCTGGTCACGCCATAATTCCTCATGATTTGTGGCGTGACCAGGGGTTTTCCTCTGTGCCCCTGGTCGACCGAGTAGCCGCACCCTATGGCCGACCGAGTTGATCACAGGTGCCCCTCTGGTTGATCGAGTGGGCCGCAGTCGACTCCCTGGTTGATCGAGTAGGCCGTAGGCCGTATCGAGATCCCCTAGGATCCTCTGGCATCCCCAGCGCCCTTGGCTCCACTCACGGCAATTCGTCGTTTCACGTGGGTCAAGTCCTTGGATGTGGTGTATCGGTGATCGTGTGATCCTTCGTGTTCGGGGTTATGCGGTGAGGGCGCGGAGGTCGGGTTCGATCACTTCCTCGGTGTCGGTTTCGCCGACGCGTCGTGCGGCGTCGAGGGCGTCGAGGCCGAGGTAGCGGCGCTGCTCGGCCCACTCGTCGTGCTGCTCGGCCAGGACCGCGCCGACGAGGCGGATGATCGCGTCCCGGTTGGGGAATATGCCCACCACGTCGGTGCGGCGACGGATCTCCCGGTTGAGGCGCTCGTTCGGATTGTTGGACCAGATCTGCCGCCAGATGCTCTTTGGGAACGCGGTGAAGGCGAGGATCTCGTCCCGGGCGGCCTCGAGGTGTTCGAACGAGCGGGGCAGCTTGTGCTCGAGGGCGTCGAGGACCCGGTCGAACTGGGCGTGCACGGACTCGGCGTCGGGCTGATCGAAGACGGTCCCGAGCAGCGTCTTCACCCACGGCCACGACGACTTCGGCGTCACCGACATGAGGTTGGCCGCGTAATGGGTTCTGCATCGTTGCCAACTGCCGCCGACGGTCGCGCCGATCGCGGCGACAAGGCCCGCGTGCGCGTCGCTGGTGACGAGCTTGACGCCGGACAGGCCGCGGGCGACGAGGTCGCGCCAGAACGTGAGCCAGCCGGCGCCATCCTCGGTGCTACTCACCTGGAGGCCGAGGATCTCGCGGTAGCCCTCAGCGTTCACACCGGTCGCGATGAGCACTGCGACCTTCACCACCCGGCCGCCCTCGCGGACCTTCATCGTCAGCGCATCGGCGGCGACGAACGAGTACGGACCCGCGTCGAGCGGGCGGGTGCGGAATGCGGCGACCTGCTCGTCGAGATCTTTCGCCATCTCCGAGACCTGCGACTTGGACAACCCGGTGATCCCGATTGTCTTGACCAGGTCATCCATCCGCCGCGTCGACACGCCCAGGAGGTAGCTGGTCGCCACGACCGTGGTCAGCGCTGCTTCGGCGCGGCGGCGGCGTTCCAGCAGCCACTCCGGGAAGTAGGTGCCTTGCCGCAGCTTGGGGATCCTCACGTCGATCGTGCCGGCACGGGTGTCGAAATCGCGGTGCCGGTAACCATTGCGCCGGTTGATCCGGTCATCACTGATCGTGCCGTAAGCGGCGCCACAGACCTGGTCGGCATCGGCGGAGAGCAGCTGATTGATGAATGTTCCGAGCATCTCCCGCAGAAGGTCGGGAGACGCTTGCGCGAGATGGTCTTCGAGGAAGCGGGCAGGGTCGATATCGTGGGGTGCGACGGTCATCGTCGTTGGTCCTTTCGAGACGGATGTGAAGAGTTCTCTCGAAGGATCACACGGTGACCGTCGCCACGTTCACAGCGACGCGGCCACCGGCCGATCCGTACACCACGCTATTGGACGCAACCTTCACGTGAAACACGGGCAACATCCTTGCGACTTACGGCTGGCCCAGAGCACATATGTCTGCGGCGCGTACTCGCGACACGAACGTGTGAACCCAGAATCGCACCGAGCCGCCGGAATCGTGCGCGTTGGCTATTGCTGGCGACCCACCTCGGTCGACGTACACGGAACCTTCTCGAGCTCCGAATCATGTGTCGGGTGCGGGTGAAAAATTGTGTGGCATCCAATGTGGCTGGCTTGGCTCAGTGCGCAGCCCACGCGGTCCAGCCCCGGGAGAACACCACCAGTTTCACACGCCTTCGCTCGCCTGCTCTGCGTCGGAGCGTTGCACTGGCGCGAAGGTTCACGTGAAACAGCGCAGTAATGTTCCACGAAGCGGTATGACGGTGTGGATCCACGAAGTGGTCAATCGCAGGCGAGATGGACCTAGCTGAGGTTCCGAGTTGTCCGGTTCGCGGCCGGACAAGAGAAAGTGCACGGCCACATGCATCGGTGCTCGCTCCGGATTGGCCGGCTACACAATCTGGTGTGTTTCGATGAAGTCGCGAGCTTCCATGTCGCTAGAGAGTGAATGAGATCGGCTGCCGTACATTCACGAGAACTTGCGCTCCGCGAATCTCGCCGATAGTCAGGATTCGCCTCCAGCAGTCGGTGGTACATGCTCTCGAGACGGTATGGCTTCGGGATGATGGCGGCGGCTCGCGATATCCCAACTGCTCCCTGTTTCACGTGAAACGGGAGTCTCTGTCGTTGAGCTACTTGGTCAACTTCCTTCCCCCCCTCTGGCAACACCCCCTCGCGCCCACGGCTAAGCGGCTGGCAATCAAAGTCGTATTGCGCTCTTCCACGATGAGGAACGTGGGCACAAGTGCGTAATGCTCGTCTCATGCGGTGAAAGGGAGATCGCCTCCGGTTAGCGAACCGGACGATCGAGGGTTGGGCAGACGTTCGGTGTGCGCGGGTGTTAGTGACGGGCACATGCTGCCGCCCGGGGTCGATCGACCTGATGCGGTGGCAGCATACCTATTGGTTTCACGTGAAACGGCACAGCCAAGACGACTGGTGCGGACGAGGTCGGTCGAGGTGGAACTTGGGCCTGACCTTAAGTTGAGGCGTCAACGAGTGCGGTAAGGCAAGCCGCAGCACTATTCGATCGTGCGTTTCACGTGAAACAAGACCATTATGTGCGCGAAGTCTTCTCTCTCCTACGAGTACTACGAGCACTGCCTAAGTAGGTGGATAAACATTTCGGACGAGCCAGCCATCTCGAACGAGTCGAACGCGTCGGAACGCGACTATTGACTCGGACGGATCCAGACTGCGGTGTTGACCAGCATGACGAGGTCAGCAACTCTGACAGCAGGGTGAGCCAAACCCTTACATGAGGCTCGCTCGCACAAGCAATTGAGGGCGCGCGGCTGAATGAACGCGTGCACCTGATCGAAGACGCGCTGTAGGACACAGGACTCAGTGGGACACAGGACTCAGTGGGACACAGGACTCAGTGTGACACAGGATTCGGCGGGACTCCGGTGAAAGGTGGGCCCCGGCGACCGGTGGAACACCGTGGGTGGTGAAGTTCGGGCGGCGCGTGGAATCCGGTGGACGCACTCAACGGAGCTTCTTGTTTCACGTGAAACGTACGGTGAGGCTTGGCGAGCTCGTTTGAATGACAATGCTGGTTGGTCGTTGAAAGTCCGAGACACGCGCGTCGCCGAGCGGCGAGCGTCGATCTGATTCTCGTTTCACGTGAAACACCGCAACCTCACTGAGACCGAACTGCGGTGGGAGCTCCATTGCTGTTCCGCCAGCAAGGTACTTGTTCGTCATGCCCTTCCGGTTCGGCAATCTCGAAGTTTCACGTGAAACACACATGACGCACTTCTATTCACACCTTGAGGCGGTTATGCACAGGAGACGAGCGCTCGCAGGTGCGGGAACTACGCACGAAGAGCCCTGCAATCAGGCCGAACTTGTGCATCCTGCACACGTAGCCATCCGCAGTGCTGTGGATAACTCGGACACAACTCGAAAACTGTGAACAACCGGCAGAATCGCGTTTCACGTGGAACAATGGATGTTCTTGATCGCATTTCGGAGTGAGGCATGACTGAATCTGACGCACAGCCCGCGGGGCCGAATGACGTTCAAACGGAGCCGTTTCACGTGGAACAACGTCCGCTTGTTGCTACCGAAATCTTCGGTGAGCACGTAGAGAAAGCTCAAGAGTTCGCGGATCTGCTTGTCCGTGATGGTGAGCTGCTTGGTCTGCTTGGACCACAGGAGTACCCACGACTCTGGACTCGCCATGTCATCAACTCAGCACTAATCGCACCGCTGCTTCATGGACGAGTGGGCGACGTCGGCTCAGGGGCGGGGCTCCCCGGCATCCCCCTCGCGATCGCTCGTCCGGACGTCGACTTTACACTTATCGAGCCGATGGAGCGTCGTTCCACGTGGCTCACCGAAACTATCCAGCAACTTGGGCTCAAGAACGTCACGGTCACCCGCGCTCGCGCAGAAGAAATCGCTGATCAGGCCGCATTTGATCAAGTCACAGCCCGAGCCGTGGCTGCGTTGAGCAAGCTCATCCCCTGGACAGCTCCACTCGTGCGATTCGACGGGGAACTCGTTCTCCTCAAGGGACGCAGTGCCGAGGCGGAGATCGAGAAGGCGGCCAAAGCGATCAGAAAGTTCCACCTTGAGAACGTTCGCGTCGAAGAGGTTGGCGAAGATCTCGATACCGAGCCGACACGCGTCATTCGAGCCACAGTCCGATGACTGTTTCACGTGAAACGGAACTCTCTCGTCGGGCCAATAGCTCACCGGACCAACAACCGGTCCACACGCTTCACCCGAATCCCGCGTCGGCTACGCAGTCGTCGACGATGAACTCCGAAGAAGGGAAGATTGCTTCATGAGCGACATCTTCGACTCGCCGATAGCGCGCCAGCTCACCGAACTCAATGCCAAGAAGCGCAAACTCAAGGGCAAGAGCGCCCCAAAGCCGGCGGAAACTCGCATCATCACCGTGTCCAACCAAAAGGGCGGGGTCGGCAAGACCACCACCTCGGTCAACCTATCGGCAGCAATGGCGATCCTCGGCATGCGGGTACTCGTCATCGACCTTGATCCACAGGGCAATGCTTCAACTGCCCTCAACATCGAGCACCGCGGCGAAACCCCCGGCACCTATGAGGCACTCATCGAGGGTGTCCCAATGACAGAACTGGTGCAGCAGAGCCCGGACTTCCCGACTCTGTTCTGCTGCCCGGCCACGCTAGACCTGGCAGGTGCCGAGATTGAACTCGTGAACATGGAGAACCGTGAGCACCGCCTCAACACCGCACTCACCAACTTCCTCGATGAATCCAGCGCCACCGGTGAGCGCTTCGAT
This sequence comes from Gulosibacter macacae, assembly GCF_003865375.1. GTDB lineage: Bacteria > Actinomycetota > Actinomycetes > Actinomycetales > Microbacteriaceae > Gulosibacter > Gulosibacter macacae. Next base: position 28,173 of record NZ_RQVS01000008.1, read on the forward strand.
TACGTGTTCATTGACTGCCCTCCCTCGCTTGGGCTCCTTACTGTCAATGCGTTCGTCGCTGCGCGTGAGCTACTCATCCCGATTCAGTGCGAGTACTACGCACTCGAGGGACTCAGCCAGCTGCTCGGTACGGTCGAGGAATTCAAGCAGCACCTCAACCCGAGCCTCGCGCTCTCAACCATCGTGCTCACCATGTACGACAAGCGCACGAATCTCTCTCGCGAGGTACGGGAAGAGGTCATGAAGCACTTCCCCGAGCAGACTCTCGACTCAGTAATTCCCAGATCAGTGCGTATTTCCGAGGCACCGAGCTACGGGCAGACCGTTATGTCGTACGACCCCGAGGGCATCGGGGCTATCGCCTACAAGGAAGCCGCAATGGAGATCGCACAGCGAGGAGCGAACGAGTAATGGCCACTAAGAAGCGTGCCGGTCTCGGCCGGGGTCTGAGTGCCCTCATCCCACAAGCGCCGGTTGAAAACGATCGTGCAATTGATGTGTTCTTCGATGGATCTGCACCATCAGGTCGACGCATTGAATCGACTCAGATCGATGTAGCTGACGTGGAAGAAATCGCTGTTCAACCACCAGAAGTAACCCCCGAGAAGGCCTCCCCTAAGCGCACACGGGCCACCAAGACCAGAGTAGAAGAATCGACGCAGATCGATGATAAATCTGCCGCAGAAGCGCCTGAACCAGCCGCTGACGTCGACCCCCGTGCCGAGACAGCGGATGAAATGCCCGCGCACGATGCGGCCGACGTAGACACCAGTGATCGCACAGCCGAGACTCAGCGCACCGCGGACACTCAGAACACCGACGAGACTCAGAACACCGACGACCCCATTGAAGGTCTCCTCCCCGTGCCCGGCGCGACGCTCCAGACCCTCGACCCGCAGCGCATCGTTCCGAACACCCGACAGCCGCGAAGCGAGTTCGACCAGGAAGCCCTCGACGAACTCATCCATTCGGTGCGCGAGTTCGGTGTGCTCCAGCCGATCGTGGTTCGGCGCCTGCGCGATGGTGACCCGCGGCTCGAGGTCGGCGACTTCGAGCTCATCATGGGTGAGCGCCGCCTCCGCGCCACCAAGGCATCGGGCCGCACCGAAATCCCCGCGATCATCCGCGACACCGATGACGACGACATGTTGCGCGATGCGCTGCTCGAGAACCTGCACCGCGCCGACCTCAACCCACTCGAAGAGGCGTCGGCCTACCGACAGCTCCTCGACGACTTCGGATGCACGCAAGAAGTGCTCGCAAGCCGCATCGGTCGATCGCGTCCACGTATCTCAAACACCCTGCGCCTGCTCAACCTTCCGGTCGACGTGCAACGCAAGGTGGCAGCCGGCGTCCTTAGTGCCGGGCACGCTCGCGCGATCCTCTCGGTCGGTGAACCCGCGGCCATGATGCAGCTCGCCGATAAGATCATCAACGAAGACTTGTCGGTACGCGACGCTGAGGCTGCCGCATCCCGGTCGGCTTCTCGCGCAGGTCGTCCGAGCGGCGAACCGCGCGAGTCGGGTTCCTCGCTCTCGGCCTACCTCGACGAAGTGGGCGAGCGTCTTGGCGACCGCCTGAACACCCGAGTCAAAGTCACCCTGCGCAAGACCAAGGGACAGATCACCGTCGACTTCGCATCAGTGGCTGATCTTCACCGCATCCTTGCCGAACTTGGCGACGAGAGCGCGCCGAGCCACTAGCTAGTGCTTCGAGAACCTCAGCACACCAAAACGCAGACAACCTCAGCACACGCCATAGAGAATGCGGGCCCCACACTTCACGTGTGGAGCCCGCATTCTCTTCAACGCACCTAGTTCCGCGCACCCCGGTCGGCCGCCTTCGCGGCCAGCTGCGCATACACATCCGAAAGCTCAAGACCCGCCGCCTCAATGCCCAGCGGCACGAGTGAAGTCTCGGTCATGCCCGGAATCGGGTCAGCCTCGATGAACCACGGCTCGCCCTCCTCATCGACGATGAAGTCGATGCGGGCAATATCGGCGAGGCCGATCGTTTCGTAGGCATCGAGCGCAATGGCGGCAACGCGCTCTGCAACCTCAGGCGACAATCGCGCCGGCGAGTAATAGATGGTCTCGCCAGCGTTGTAGCGCGCCTCATAGTCAAAGGTGCCCGACTTCGGCACTGCCTCGACCGCAGGCATCGCCACCGGGCCATCGCCGAGATCGATCACGCCCACCATGACTTCGGTGCCCGCGATCTGCTTCTCGATGAGCACACTGTCGCCGTAGGTGAAGGCAGTCACCAACGCGCGCGAAAACTCGCTCAGCGTGTTCACGAAACTCACGCCCTGCGCTGAACCACCCTCAACGGGCTTCACGACCGCCGGGTAGTCGATCCCCTGTGCGATCGCCTTGATGACGCTCGTTGCTCCGAGTTCACGGAACGTCTCGTTCGGCAACGCGATCGACTGCGGCGTCGAGTGACCAGCGCGCTTCACGAGCGCCTTCGCGGTCCCCTTATTCCACGCCAGTTTCGCCGCCGTCGGCCGCGACCCCACATACGGGATGCCAGAGGCGCGCAAGAGCGAATAGAGCGCACCGTTCTCGCCCGAGGCGCCGTGCAGCAGCGGCCACACGACGTCGTATTCGTGCTCAGCGAGCCATGGCAACAGCGTTTCGTCGGGCTCTCGGATGGTGACGTGGGCACCGGCGCGCAGCAGCGCATCCGCAACCCGTCGGCCCGAGCGCAACGACACGTCTCGCTCGTGCGAGATGCCACCCGAGAGGATGACGACGTGACGGCCTTCGATGGTCATGCGAACTCCTTGTGCGGGGGCGGGTGCAGGGGCGGATGCGGGAATGTTCGGGTCGGTCACGCGAGATCGGCCGGGGCTTGTTCGTAGTGCTTGCGGTCGCTCGTTCGCGATCCCATGCCACCGAACGTCTCGATCAACTCCATCTCGTCGTTGATCACATTCGCGAGGCGGCGCACCCCGAGCTTGATTCGGTCGGGCGTCGGCAGACAGAACGAGAGACGAAGCTCCTGGTGGCCACGGCCATCTGCGTAGAACCCGGTGCCCGGGGTATACGCCACAAGCTCCTTCGTCGCGCGCGGCAACATCTGCTTCGAATCGAGTGATTCAGGTAGCGACACCCAGGTGAAGAATCCGCCGTTCGGTACGGTCCAGCTCAGCTGCGGCAGGTGTTCGCTGAGCGCGGCGAGCATAGTGTCACGACGCTCAGCATAAATACCCCGGTAGGTATCAATCTGGGCGCGCCAATCAGCCTGGTTGAGGTACTCGGTCACCAACCACTGGTTGAACGTCGACGGCGACAGAATCGACGACTCGACGGCGAGGATGAGTTTCTCGCGCACTGCGTGCGGGGCAATCACAAAGCCCACGCGCACGCCGGGCGAGAGAATCTTCGAGAACGATCCCAGGTAGATGACGTTGTCCGCATCCATCGAGCGAATCGCATCGGGAGCGGGCTTATCGAAGTAGAGGAGCCCATAGGGGTTGTCTTCGAGCACGAGCACGCGCTCACGCACGCAGATCTCGAGGATCTCGCGGCGGCGCTCAGCGCTCATGGTGACGCCGGTCGGGTTATTGAAGTTCGGAATCGTGTAGAGGAACTTGATCGTCTTGCCTGCGGCACGAAGCTCGCGGATGCTCTGCTCGAGCGCGCGCGGATCAAGCCCCTCGTCGTCCATCTCGAGGTGCACGATGTCGGCCTCGTACGACTTGAAGGTACCGAGCGCGCCGACGTAGCTCGGCGACTCAGCGAGCACCACATCGCCCGGATTAATAAAGAGCTTCGTGACGAGGTCGAGCGCGTGCTGCGAGCCGGTCGTCGTGACGATGTCGTCGGGCGAGACATCGGTGATGCCCTCGATGGCGACAAGCTCGAGAATCTTCTCGCGCAGCTGGGGGATGCCCTGACCACCGCCGTATTGCAGCGCCTCGGGACCGTGGTCGCGCATCATCCGCTCAAACGCCTGGCGGATGAGGTCTTCGGGAAGGGCTTCAACGAACGGCGAGCCGCCGGCGAGCGAGACCACTTCGGGGCGGGAGGCGACGGCAAACAGGGCGCGCACCTCGCTCACCGTGAGTCCAAGAGTTCGGGTGGCGTAGCTCGAGTACCAGGGGTCGAAAGTGTGACCCTGGCTCGGCATTGAGGGATCCTGCGCTGACACTTGTGTCCTTTTGGCTGAAGACGAAAGGCCAGTCTACGCCTGAGGGCCCAGGCGATGCGTGAGACATCGGCCCGGGCCCTCAAGAGTTTCTGATTGCCTCGCGGCAACCCGAGTTAGTCGAGAAGACCCTCAAAGTCCTTTTCGAGCGCACCCTTCGGGCGAGCACCGACGACTTCCTTCTTCACTTCGCCGTCGCGGAAGAGCTTGATCGCGGGGATGCTCGTCACGCGGTATTCGGTCGCGAGGTCGAATTCGTCGTCAACGTTGACCTTGACGACCTTGACATTCGGATGCTCCGCCGCAATTTGGTCGAGGATCGGCGACAGCTGGCGGCAGGGACCGCACCAGGGCGCCCAGAAGTCGACAATGACCGAACCTTCGGCCTCGAGCACCTCGGCCGCAAAGTTCTCGGTGGTGGCGTTAATGACGTCGTTCATCTCAGTTCTCCTTCTTGAGACCGGCAAGCCCCAGGTTGCCGAAATCGATCGGGTTGAGCGTGATCCCACCGAGCTCGGGTGCCGCAGCCACCTCGATCGGGGATTCAGCCGGGGTCTCGCTCGGTGCCGACTCTTCGTCAACCTTCGCGAGCAGCTCCGCTGGCAACCCGGCAAGGTAGGCCTCAGCGTCAAGTGCGGCGGTGCATCCAGAGCCCGCGGCGGTGATCGCCTGGCGGTAGTGGTCGTCGACGACGTCACCGCAGGCAAACACACCGGGGAGCGACGTGCGTGACGAGCGCCCCTCAACGGCAATGACGCCCGATTCGGTGAGGTCGATTTGGCCGGCAACGAGTTCGGTGCGCGGCACATTGCCGATCGCGACGAAGATGCCGGTGAGGTCGAGTTTGCGTTCGTCGCCGGTCACCGTGTCGCGCAGACGTACGCCCGAGACCTGCTGGTCACCGAGGATCTCTTCGACGGTGACGTTCGTGACCCAGTCGATCTTCGGGTTCGCACGAGCACGCTCGAGCATGATCTTTGAGGCGCGGAAGTTGTCGGAGCGGTGAATCACCGTGACCCGGTCGGCAAAGCGGGTGAGGAAGGTCGCTTCTTCCATTGCCGAGTCGCCACCACCGACGACGGCGATGTGCTGTTCCTTGAAGAATGCGCCGTCACAGGTGGCACACCACGAGATACCGCGACCGGCGAGTCGGTCTTCACTTTCGAGGCCGAGGCGGCGGTAAGCCGAGCCGGTGGCGATGATGACGGCGAGCGCTTCGTATTCGCCTGAGTACGAGGTGCGGATGCGCTTGATCTCGCCCGAGAGGTCAACCGATTCGACATCGTCGTAGACAAGTTCGGTGCCGAAGCGTTCAGCCTGTTCCTGCATTTTCTGCATGAGGTCGGGACCCATGACGCCGTCGGGGAAGCCGGGGAAGTTCTCGACGTCGGTGGTGTTCATGAGTTCGCCGCCCACGGTGACCGCCGAGGTAAACATGACGGGCTTGAGGCCGGCACGGGCGACGTAAATCGCAGCGGTGTAGCCGGCCGGGCCGGATCCGATGATCGCGACGTTGCGCATTTCATCTCCTGAAGTTGAGTTTTCGATAGACAGTTGAGGTCTGAGTGGGCGGGGCAAGCCCGCGAGTTCGCTACCGGTGGCAACCGAACGCTGCTCGCGACTATTCCACGGGTTCCCGAACGAATCCCGCTGACGTTCCGAATATGACGGAGTCGTCATCGGGGCGTTGCACGCGTTCGGTGATCACTTCAATCGCGGTCGGGCTTTCGTCGACGAGCACGAAGCGACGGCCGAGTGCCTGAGCGACCGCTCCGGTCGTGCCACTGCCTGCAAAGAAATCGAGCACCCAATCGCCGGGTCTACTGCTCGCCTGCAGGATGCGGCGGAGCACGCCCGCGGGTTTCTGCGTGGGATAGCCGGTGGCTTCGTGGCCGGTGGGCGAGACGATGGTGTGCCACCAGACATCGGTCGGTAGTTTGCCGCGCGCGGCCTTCTCTGGGGTGACGAGTCCCGGGGCCATATAGGGCTCGCGGTCGACCTCTTCGCTATTGAAGTAGTAGCGCTTGGCGTCTTTGACATAGACGAGGATGTTGTCGTGCTTCGATGGCCAGCGCGACTTGGCGCGGGCACCGTAGTCGTACGCCCAGATGATCTCGTTGAGAAAGTTCTCGCGGCCAAAGAGCGCATCCAGTAGCACTTTCGCGTAGTGCGACTCGCGATAGTCGAGGTGCAGATAGAGCGTGCCGCTCGGGGCAAGTAGCCGCCAGGCTTCTTCGAGCCGCGGCTCCAGGAACGCCCAATAGTCGACGAACTCGTCGTTGTAGCCGAGCACCCGGCCCTTCACGGTCTCGTAGTTCAGGCCGTGAAATCCGACGCGTGAGCCGTGCTCGGAGCGCACTGATTTCGTCGACTGTCGAGTCTGGATGCGGCCGGTATTGAATGGCGGGTCGAGGTAGATGAGCTGAAACGAGGCATCGGGCAGTCGTCGCACCACCTCGAGGTTGTCGCCGTGAATCACCAGATTCGGGCCGTCGGGGCGCCAGCTGAAGGCGGAGAGTTCGGAGGTCAACGAACACCGCTTAGATGAGTGGCTCGTCGTCGGCCCGGTGGCGGGCGAGATATTCCTCGCGGCGGCGCTCGGCCACCTGCTGCCGCAGCTCGCGTCGGCTTGGCAGCTCGCTCGTGTGTTGGGATGCGGCGGTCGCGAGTTCGCTCATCGGCGTTCCCGACATGGTCGCGCCGACACTCGAGGACATATCGACCTCGGTTTCTTCGACGAGCGAGCCGAACTCTTCGGCAAAGTCTTCGGCGTTCGCGGTGCGGGCATCGTGGCGGTTCGTCACGGTGGAGTGGCGGCCGCGGGGCTTGTCGAAGCGGCTCACGAGCGGGCGGGCGAAGGTTTCGAGCTCGGGTGAGCGCAGCGCTGCCGAGAGGCCGAAATAGGCGATGAGCATCGCTACACCGGCTGCGGCGCAGGTGATGAGGGCGGCGAGGATGCTGCTGCGGGCCCAGCCCCCGGAACCGTACGCTCCGAGCATCCAGACAATGAGCAACCCGATGAGTGCGGTAGGAACGGCCGCGATGGCAAAGCGGAGCCCCGCGCGCACAAGCTCCCGGCCATCAATGCCGCCTAGACGCTTGCGTAGCACGGCAAACAGAATGAAGAACCTGATGAGCGTCGCGAGCGATTGGGTGAGCACGAGCCCGAGCACGAGCGTCTCGACCGGCAGCAGCATCGTGGCGAGCCAAATACCGAGCAGTTGCAATGGCGTCGTGCCGAGATAGAGGAAGAACGCCGAACGGGTGTCTTCAAACGCGTAGAACACGCGCTGCAGGAAGTAGAGCAGCGAATAGGGCAACAGGCTCAGCATCGCGCCGCAAAGGAGCAGGGCGAGCGCCTCGAGGCCTCGATCGGTGCTGTCGAAAATTCGCGCGAATGCGGGTGAGATCACCATGAGCGCCACGGTCGAAAAGACCATGAACATGGTGATCGTGCGCGCGCCCTCCGAGAACTGCCGCACGACCGAGGTGCGGTCGCCATCGGCTACGCGCTCGCTCAACGAGGTGAACATGGTGGTGGTGAGTGACACCGTGATGATCGAGTGCGGCAGCATGAAGATCATCCAGGCGTTCTGCAGTGCTGCAAGCGATGCGGCCTGACCGAACGCGAGGTTGGTGGCAAGCGTCTCAACCCAACCGGTGATCTGCACGACGACGAGCACACCGAGCGACCAACTTGCCAGTGTGCCGACCTTGCTCAGGCCCGTACCGCGGAAGTGGAAGTCGGGCCGGTAGGGGAAGCCCGCCTTCGGGAGGAAGAGGAAGAGCACGCCCGCCTGAATCACCACGCCGAGGGTGGTCATGCCGCCGAGCACCGCGATCATCACCGGCGACCATTCGGCGATCGTGCGTTCGCCGGTGGGGTCGGCTCCGAACATCCAGCCGAACATCATCAAGCCCACAATCGCGATCACGTTGTTGAGCACCGGCGCCCAAGCGAACGGTGCGAAGACCTTGCGAGCGTTGAGCACCTCTGAGACCACGGCATACAGCCCGTAGAAAAACACCTGCGGCAGACACCAATAGGCAAAGGCAACGACGAGGGCGAGCTGTTCTCCCGACAGCGTCATGCCGTAAAGCCAGGCGATAAACGGTGCCCCAACGGTGATGATGATCGTGATCGAGCCGAGCACGATGATGGCAAGCGTGATGAGCCGGTTCACATAGCGTTGTCCGCCATCCTCCTGCTTCGTCGCGCGCACGATTTGCGGTACGAGCACCGCGTTAAGCAGGCCGCCAGCAATGAGCGCATAGATGCTTGCCGGCAGCGAGTTCGCGTTCGCAAAACCATCCGCCGAGACTGATCCGACCAGACCAATGGTCTGCGCCAACACGATCGCCTTGACGAACCCGAGTGCACGAGACACCATCGTCCCCGAAGCGAGGATGAGGCTTGTGCGGCCCAGCGAATTTGCCATGTCTCAGCTCTTGGTTGTGGTGGACGCCGTGTCGGTTGCCGACTCGAGCGACGGCTCATCGGTTGAAGTGGTCGATTGTGTCACTTCGGCGCGGATGCGTGCACGTCCCGCGGTGCGATTGCGTCGTCGAATGGTGCGGAAGACACCGAATCCGAAGAGCAAAACGACCGAGCCGACGAGCAGCCACATGATCACCGTTTCGATCTCGGCATTGATGTTCACTGCGATGCGGCCACTGGATGGGAGATCGACACCATCAGTGGTGGTGAGCGTCACCACCACCTGCGTGATGCCGTTGGCGATCGCCTCAACGGGCACCTGCGCCCGAGCATTCGTGTGCGGCTCGAGGGTGATCGTCGTGGGTTCGAGAATGTCGAGGTGTCCGGTGGTGGGATGCAGCGTCACCACCACGGTCACGCGGTAGTCCGATTCGTTCTCGATGAACACCGGGAGTGAGATCTGGTGACCGATGAGCTGCACTTCGCTGCCGTTGGCCACCGTGATCTTGGTGGGCGTACCGGTTGTGCGATCGAGGTAGCTCGCCGCCGCCGACTGCCAGTTTTGGGTCGACAGCGCCCAGGATGCGCTCGCGAGACGGATGAGCTCGACGCGCAATTGATCGACGGCGCCGGTCGCGTTGTCGAAGAGGTGTGCGTAGGTGACACCTACGGGCTCGGCGTCAAGCAGTGCCCGGTAGCGCTCGAGCTGCGATGCGGCCACCGCGCCGGGAAGGAGTTCGGCGGGAGGGCCGCCCTCGACGGCAGGAAGTTCGCTCAGTGTCGAAAGGCCGACCTGGTCGAGGGCGTCGAGGAGTGGGGCCACATTGGCCGGGTCATCGAGGGCAATGCGCGGCAGCGCGACCACGAGGTGGCAGTCAGTGGCGGTGTTACCCGTCGTCGTGGCCGCAACCATCGAGGTGAGCGTGGAGACGGCGTCACTGCGCCCCAGCGCATCCTCGGCAAATACCGCATCGGCGGCGAGGTCAGTGAGCGTCGAATCAGTCACGAGGGCAGAGGTGCCGCCGACCTGAGCCACCGGCGCGCAACTCGGCGAACCGCTGAGCTGCGAACTCGCCACGACGATGCCTGATGGTGACCAGCTCGCCAGGGTCGGGAGGTCGGCGGCGGCGATCGTGCCGCGCAGTGGCCAGGCGAGACCATCGCGGGTGTAGTCAAACTCGGTGAGGTCGTTTACCGAGGGTGCGCCGGTCGTCTCACCCGGCGCAGTGCCTGTGGGCGTCGGAGGCGCGGTCGTAGCCGTGGCGCCGGGGTCGGCGCTCGCGGACGGCTCGGCGGAGGCGCTCTCGGTTGGGTCGGAGGTAAAGGCGTGCGCATCGCTCACGAAGTGGAACCCGGTGGGCACGAGTGGCTCACTCAACTCACTCTGGGTAAACAACGTCGGGTTCGCATCGGCGAAGGCGAGGGGAAACGAATCGTGCTCCGATTCAGTGAGTCGCACGAGCCAGTTGCGCGCTGAGGCTGGCGCATCGGTACCGAGCGCTCGAATTGAGGCGATGAGACGCGGATCGATCGCGAGGGTCACCAGGTGACCCTCAACCGCATCAAGCAATTGATCGAGTGCGCCGCCGTCTTGCGTGAGAGCTTCGAGTTCGCTCGCGGTGAGCAGGGTGTCGCTGCCGAGTGGGGCGACCACCGGCACGATCGTCGAGATCTTCGGGGCAGCCGCCGTGTCGCTCGTCCACACGACGGTCGTCTGGCCGCGCGCGGTGGTTTCGTCGTCGACGAGCCAGGATGCGTGCAACCCGTACGCGCCCACTGCGCTCGTCGGGGTGAACGGCAAGCTCGTTGCCGCGACCTCGAAGGGGATCTCGACGCGGCCACCGGCCGGAACCGCGGGAGTGGTGACTCGAATCAACTCGGTGCCGGACGCGGCCGCGCTCTGATCGGCCTGAGTGAGGGCCTGACGATTGGCGTAGGGCGCCTGCTCGACGGTGATTGCAACCGCGCCAGCGGCAACTTCTTGACTGGTTCGATTCGCGATGACGAGCGTGCCCTTGAGCGCGGCATTGCTCGTGAGTAGACCGCCGTCATCCGCAACGAGATCGACCGCAGTTTCGTTTGCCAGCGCATCCCCAAAACCCAGCACAGAAGGGCCGGTCGGAATGCCATTCGCCAGTGTGATCGGCGAGGCTGTGGCCGACGCTGGCGCGGCCGAATGCATCCCTCCGACGGTCGCCAGCGCGGCGAGCACGGCGAGCGCGCCCGCCCTGGTCGCACGGCGCCGCAGGCTCAGGATGAACCGCGGCGCGCGCGGGCGCGACGCGTCGAACATGCGGTTCAGTCTAGAGCGCCCTCGTAGAATGGCCGGATGCAACACGTGCAGACGGCGATGAACCGCCTGACCGAACTCGCGGCCTCCGAACCCGTGGCGACGCTCGCCGCGGCCTTCCGCGACGCTGGAGCTGAGCTCGCGCTCGTCGGTGGTCCCGTTCGCGACGCATTCCTCGGTAGGCCCGTGACCGACCTCGATTTCACGACGAATGCCCGCCCCGACCGCATCCTTGAAATCATTGCGCCGATCGCCGACACGCACTGGGACATCGGCCGCGAGTTCGGCACGATTGGTGCCCGTATCCACGGCGAGCAGGTCGAGATCACGACCTATCGCGCCGATAGCTACGACGGCGTGAGCCGCAAGCCCGTCGTGGAGTTCGGCGATTCCATCGAGGGTGACCTCAACCGCCGCGATTTCACCGTGAACGCCCTCGCGCTCTCGCTGCCCGAGCTTGAACTCGTCGACCCGACCGGTGGCTTCGATGACCTCCTCGAAGGCACGCTCCGCACGCCGATCGAACCCGAAGTCTCGTTTGGAGATGACCCTCTGCGCATGCTCCGGGCCGTGCGCTTCACCTCGCAGCTTGGCTTTCACCTCGATCTCGCTTCGTTCGACGCGATCGTCGCGCTCGGCGGGCGGCTCGCAGATATCTCGGCCGAACGCATCCGGGATGAACTCACGAAGCTGCTGCTCACCGACAAGCCGCGCGCGGGTCTCGAACTGTTCGTCGAGACGGGCCTCGCCGAACTTGTTTTGCCAGAGCTCCCCGCATTGCAGCTTGAAACCGATGCGGCGCACCAGCACAAAGACGTCTATGAACACTCGATCAAGGTGCTCGAGAACGCGATCGCGCTCGAAACTGAGCGACGCCCCGAGCATGCGCCCGACCTTGAGTTGCGGCTCGGTGCGCTCCTGCACGACATTGGCAAGCCCCGCACGCGCGCCTTTGCGCCGGGCGGTGCCGTCACCTTCCACGGCCACGATTGGGTCGGCGCGAAGATGACGCGCAAGCGTCTTACCGGCCTGCGCTTCGACAACGACACCGTGAAGCATGTCGCGCGCCTGGTCGAATTGCACATGCGCCTCTACAACTACGCCGAAGCGGGCTGGACCGACTCGGCCGTGCGCCGTTTCACCCGCGACGCCGGCGCGCAGCTTGAGCAATTGCTGCTGCTCATTCGCGCCGATATCACCACGCGCAACCGCCGGAAGTCGGATCGCCTGCAATTCGCCATTGACGACCTCGAAGCGCGCATCGCAGAATTGCGCGAACGCGAAGAGATTGATGCGATTCGCCCCGACCTCGACGGCGAGGAGATTATGCGCATCCTAGAAATTGGCCCATCACGCGCCGTTGGTGAGGCGCGCGCATTCCTGCTCGAATTGCGCCTCGACGAGGGGCCGCTTGGCCCCGAAACCGCAAAGGCGCGCTTGCGCGAGTGGTGGGATGCCCGTGAGCGCGCCTAGTTTGCGCGCTGCGGTGGCGACCGCCAACACCAAGCACGCGGGTCTGCGTCGCCGCGAGACGCTCATGGCCTATGGCCTGCTCACCCCCATGCTCTTCGGTGTGGCCGCCTTCCTGCTCGTGCCGATTGTCGTGCTCATCGGCCTTTCATTCGCGGAGTGGGACATCCTGCGGCCCATGCAGTGGGTCGGCTTCGACAATTGGGTCAAGTCGGCAACTGATCCTGCCGTCTGGCGTTCGCTCGGCGTGACGGCGCTCTTCGTCGTCCTCGTGGTGCCCGTGCAGGTCGCCGTCGGGCTCTGGCTCGCGACCATGCTCGTGCGCAACCTTCCGGGTTCGGCCGCAGTTCGCACCATCCTGGTGCTGCCCTGGGTCTGCGCCCCGGTTGTGCTCGGCATTGTTTGGCAATGGATCTTCAGCTACCAGGGCGTCATCAATACCCTTGCGGATGCGCGCATCCCGTGGCTCACGAGCGAAGCGACGGCGCTGCCGATCGTTGCGTTCGTACAGGCGTGGAGCCAGGTCGGGTACGTGTCACTCTTCTTTATGGCCGGGCTTTCGAACATCCCGGATGCGGTGGTCGAAGCCGCGCGCATCGACGGTGCCAGCGAGCGCCAGATCTTCTGGCGCATCAAGCTGCCGCTGCTCAAACCGACGATGTTCTTTGTGACCGTCACCGGCATCATCGCGGCGTTCCAATCCTTCGATCTCGTCTATCGCCTCTCGCCGAACGGTGGGCCAGGTGGCACCACCGATCTCATTGCCGCGCGCATCTATTCGCAGGCCATTCCGAACGCGAACGTGGGCGAGGCGGCTGTGCTTGCCCTCATCCTGTTCGCCACGCTCATCATCGTGACGCTCGTGCAGAACGCGTATTTCTCCAGGAGCACGACCTATGACCGCTAAGAACATGCGTGCGCAGCGCGTCGCTCCCGGGCAGCGGCAAAGTGCGGCGGGGGTGGTGGCCACCTACGCCGCGCTGCTGCTCGCAGCGCTCGTGACGCTCGTTCCGTTTGTGCTCGCAGTGATCACCGCGTTCACCCCGAAGCTGCAATTCGCGCGCGAAGGGCTCACGATTCCCTCACCGCCAACGCTCGACAACTTTGCCGCGCTCGGCAATCTGCGCCTCGATTTCACGCAGGCGTTCTGGGTGACCGTCGCCGTGGTGATCGTGGTGTCGATCGGCCAGATTGTCTTTTCGATCACGGCGGCCTACGCCTTTGCGCGGATGCGCTTCCCGGGCCGTGAGGCACTGTTCTGGGTCGTGCTTGCGACCCTGATGGTGCCGCAGGCGGTGACGGTGATTCCGCTCTACGTCATGTTTGCCGGGATGGGGCTTCCCGGTACGTTCGAGGGACTCGTGTTGCCCTACCTCTTCGGCTCGTCGTACGCGGTGTTCCTCTTGCGGGAACAATTCCGCCAGATTTCCGAAGAGCTCATCGACGCGATGCGCATTGATGGCCAGGGCACGCTCGGCATCCTCACTCGCCTGGTCGTGCCGCTGTCGCGGCCGACGCTAGTGACGCTGCTGCTCATCACCGTGGTAACGCACTGGAACAACTTCATGTGGCCGCTCATGATCGGTCGTAACCGCATCCACGTGCTCACGACCGCGGCCGCTTCGCTGCAGGAGCAGTACTCGAACAACACGACGCTGGTGATGGCCGCGGCGGTGCTCGCGATGTTGCCGCTCATCGTGCTGTTCGTGATCTTCCAGCGCCAGATTGTGCGCTCGATTCGCATCACCGGCTTCCGCTAGCACTTGTGCTGAGGCTCTCGAAGCACTTGTGCTCAGGCGCTCGAAGCACGCATGCACGTGCATGAATACGGATGCACCCGGCGGAAACTTGGCTGACGTGGAACAATAGAGGCACATTCATGCGCCGTAATAAGTTGCGGGTGCACGTGAATTGATCGTTCCCTCAAGGAAGCAGGACCCTCATGCAACTTCGCCGCCTCGCTACTGCCACCGCGGCCGGCCTGATCGCCGTTGCCGCGCTTGCCGGATGCGGCACTTCGAACACCCCGGACGCGACCGGCGACGGTGCCGTTTCAGGTGACATCACCCTGCGTCTGTGGGATGAGAAGGTGGCCGACTCGTACGAAACCTCGATTGCTGCCTTCGAAGAGGCCAACCCGGGCGTCAATGTTGAGCTCAACGTCGTGCCCTGGGCCGACTACTTCACCACCCTGCGCCAGGAAGTTGGCACCGGCGCCGGTGACGACCTGTTCTGGCTCAATGGCGCCAACCTCAACGACTACGTCGAGGCCGGTTCGCTCCTCAACATTGACGAGACCCTCGGTGCGCAGGCGAAGAACGCTTGGACCCCCGCTGTGGTCTCGCAATACACCGTCGACGGTGTGCTCTATGGCGTACCGCAGATCACCGACGGTGGCTCGGCGTTCTACGTCAATGAAGACCTGCTTGCCGCGGCCGGCGTGACCGCAGACGAGCTCTCGAACGCCACGTGGAGCATCGACCCGGCGCAGGACACGCTGCTGCCGCTCCTGCAGAAGCTCACCGTCGACCAGAACGGCAACAACGCCGCCTCGCCTGAGTTCGACTCCACCAAGGTCGCGAGTTACGGCATCAATGTCGCGAACGAGATTCAGAACATCCAGCTCAACTTCATTGGCTCAAACGGTGGCACCTACCAGACCGCCGAAGGCGCTATGACCTTCACCGAGCCGAAGACCGTTGAGGCCTACCAGTACATGGTTGACCTCATCAACAAGTATCACGTCGCCCCGCCCGCCGAGGCGAGCAACGAGAACGGCGACTACACGCGCGACGAGTTCATCAAGGGCAACATCGCCGTCTTTGAGTCGGGCACCTACAACCTCGCGAACGTGCACGAGGGTGCCGCGTTCCCGTGGAGCATCACCGAGATCGCAGCCGGTCCGGCAGGCAAGGTGACCACCGCCCCCGGCGTCATCGTTGCCGGCAACGCGAACACCAAGAACCCCGAGGCAGTCAAGGCGCTCCTCGAGTGGCTTGGCTCGACTGAGGGCAACCAGTTCATCGGTGCCACCGGCTCGGCGGTCCCCGCCGTGACCGAAGCGCGCGACGCGTACGACACCTACTGGCAGGGCGAAAGCGTCGACACCGCGGCATTCTTCACGGTGCTCGAGGGCAACGAGCAGCTGCCGCCGGTGACCGGCACGAACTTCGGCGCACAGTTTGAAGCGTTCACGCCGTCGCTCAACGAGGTCTTCCTCGGCAAGGTCGATGTCGCCACCGGCCTCAAGTCGGCCGAGGATGCGGCCGCCAAGGTCGGCTAAGGCGCCACAGCATCTGCACGAAAGGGGTTGGCCCCGGGAACGAGTTCCCGGGGCCAACCCCTTTCGTGCAGATGCGACCGGGCGTCAGCTACCCAGTGCCAAGAACGGGATGAACATGCCGAAGAAGGCAAGGCCCGCGAACATCATCAGGAAGAGGACGATCGGCACGATCACGATGAGCACGCCATTGGCGATCAAGCCAGCGATCGCGAGGCCGCGGTTGTTGCGGTACTGCTGACCCGTGACGCCGATGATGCCGAGCACGACACCGGCGAAGGGTGCGAGCCAACTGAACCAGTTGAGCACCGGAATCATGCTGCCGAACACTGCGATCCCGGCCATGATGAGCGACCACAGGCCCATCTGGTTCATGCCTGAGCTCTGGGCCGGCGCCGAAGCTGCGTAACCACCCTGGTAGGGCGGCGCCTGCGGCGGCACGTAGCCGCCCTGGCCGCCACTGGGCGCGGGCACCAGGGCACCCGGCTGTGGGGCGCCGTAGGCAGGGTCGGTATAGGCAGGGGTGCCGAAGGTCTGCGCACCAGTCGACGGGGCATAGGGAGCGAAGGGAGCTTGCTGCGGTGCAGGTGCCGGTTGTGCATTCGGCCCGGCCACCTCAGCGAATGCCGCGGAGTCATAGGGGAGGGTAGCCTGCGGTGCCGGCTCACTGGCAGCGAGCGGTTCAAACGCTGGAGCGGGTTCGTCCGCCGGTGTCGCTTCGGGGGCGACGGCGGCAGCCTCGAGGGGTGGGACATCGGCAAAGGGCGAGACCTGTGCATCCTGCGCCGAAGTAGCCGTCAGGTCACCGAGCTCAACAGTCTGTTGCACATCGGCGAGCGGGGTGGTGGGGTGCGTGTCGACATGCGAGCGGAACGGCTTGCCAACCATTCCCTCGAGCGAAGCGTCGTCATTGCGATTGGACACGGCGTCGTTCCTTTCGATTGAAATCTGGTGAAGCTAGTTCTGCACCGACTCGGTCGGCATTGGCTCGGTGCTCGACGTCGGGCCAGGGGTGTACTCAGGCGCGAGCGTCGGGGTGGACATCTCGTCGGGATCGGTGGCGTCAGGACCGAATTCGGTCTCCCAGTCGGATTCCCATTGGGTCATGTTCTCTTCGATGCGCTGGTCAATGCGTTCGAAGACCTCGTTGTCCTGCGCCCAGCCGAAGAAGAAGAATGCGCCGGTGATCCAGGGAAGAATCGCCGCAACGGCGAGCGCGAGGCCGCTGACGGCCGTACCAACGATGGCGAGGACGCGGCGACCGCGGTACTTCTGCAATGCCAGGCCCACGATGCCGAGGCCGATACCGACGACTGCGAACAAGAGACCGATCAGACCAATGAATGGCAACCAAGAGACCGCCAGGCCGGCAATACCGACGAGGAGGGCGGCAAGGCCGAAACCGTTGAACGAAGAGGTGGTGGGCTCGGGGGTGGACTGCGTGGAGTTGGTAGACATGTTGTGCTCCCTTCACTTCCATCCTCACACCCTGGCTTGGCAAGACAATGGCTCGATGGGTGGATGTGGGGCTATCCCCCGGATGGTCTCGAGCAGACCCCCACGGCAATCTGGGGCTGGTCGGGCGCGGATGCGGCTGGTACCCTTGGCAGGTTGCCGGTGCGCACCCTGCGCGCGGGCAACGATGCAACAACCCTCCTGCTGCAGACCGTCTGCAGCCGTTCTAGACCAAAGGAGGTGGGTTAATCGTGCATCAGTATGAGCTCATGGTGATCCTCGACCCCGAGATCGACGAGCGCACTGTCGCTCCGAGCCTCGACAAGTTCCTCAACGTTATCCGCACGGATGGCGGCACGATCGAGAACACGGACATCTGGGGCCGACGCAAGCTCGCGTACGAGATCAACAAGAAGAACGAGGGCATCTACGCCGTCGTCAACTTCACGTCGACTCCGGCCACCGCGCAGGAACTCGACCGCCAGCTCAAGCTGTCGGAAGCAGTCATGCGCACCAAGGTGCTCCGCGCCGAAGAAGCTGTTGCCCGCGTGGGCAAGGCTGGCGCTGCCGAGACCACGGACGAGCCTGCGGCTGACGCCGCGGCTGAATAGTCCGCATCCGGTACCCGTCGAATTTAGATAGTTAGTAGCGAACAGGGAGCGACATGGCAGGCGACACGATCATCACTGTGGTGGGCAACCTCACGGCTGACCCCGAACTTCGATACACCCCGAACGGTCTTGCGGTCGCGAACTTCACGATCGCCTCGACTCCGCGCATCTTCGACCGTCAATCGAACGAGTGGAAGGACGGCGAAGCGCTGTTCCTCCGCGCTTCGGTGTGGCGTGAGTTCGCCGAGCACGTTGCTTCGTCGATGACGAAGGGCCAGCGCGTGATCGCGCAGGGCAAGCTCAAGCAGCGTTCGTACGAGACTCGCGAGGGCGAGAAGCGTACGACCTTTGAGCTCGACGTCGAAGAGATCGGTCCCTCGCTGCGGTATGCAACCGCACAGGTCACCCGCACCTCGGGTGGCGCTGGCGGCGGCGGCAACTTCGGTGGCGGCGGCCAGCAGCAGCGTCGCGAGGCTCAGCCCTCGCGTCCGCAGGCCGACGAGCCCTGGGGTGGCGGCGGTAACCGCAACTCGCAGCCCGCAAACGACTATGGCTCTGGCGGCTGGGCAACGCCCGGCGCGCAGGGCGGATTCGATGACGAGCCGCCGTTCTAACGAACAGCGCTCCTCGAACAAATTCTCTGATTCTGTAAGGAACAACATCCATGGCTGGAAAGTCGAGCGGCGACCGCCGCAAGTCAAGCCGGGGCAAGGGTAAGCCGGTAGCCCCCGCGAAGAGCATCAAGGTTGGCGTCATTGACTACAAGGACGTCGCCACCCTCCGCAAGTTCATCTCGGAGCGCGGAAAGATCCGCGCGCGCCGCATCACCGGCGTCTCGGTCCAGGAGCAGCGTCTCATCGCCCGCGCGGTGAAGAACGCTCGCGAAATGGCCCTGCTCCCTTACGCCGGCTCGGGCCGCTAGGAGGCACTCACATGGCAAAGGTCATTCTCACCCACGAGGTCTCCGGCCTCGGTTCCGCCGGTGACGTCATCGAGGTCAAGAACGGCTTCGCTCGCAACTACCTCGTCCCGCAGGGCTACGCCGTGCACTGGACCAAGGGTGGCGAGAAGCAGGTTGAGCAGATTCGCTCGGCTCGCGAAGCTCGTGAACTCAAGACCGCTGAAGAGGTCGCGGCGCTCAAGCAGCAGCTTGAGAACGCCCTCATCAAGGTTGCCGTCAAGGCTGGCGCCGACGGCCGCCTGTTCGGCTCGGTTCGTGCGGCCGACATCGCTGACGCCGTCAAGGCGCAGGGCATCGGCGAAATCGACAAGCGCAAGGTCGAGTTCTCGGCTCCGGTGAAGTCGGTTGGCAACCACGAGGCCACTGTGCGCCTCAACGCCGACGTCGTCGCCACGCTCAAGCTGCAGGTCATCGCAGCTCGCTAGCGCGTTCATCCTCATCGCCCCCGTGCACTTCGGTGCCCGGGGGCGATGAGGCTTTTTTACTAGAACTTGCACGCTGAGTGGAAAGCTATCCACATTCACCAATGGCGTGGGTAAACCTTCAAGGCGGGGTTTACACAGTTTCCCGCTCGCGTGTGGGAAATATAAAAGCCCAGATCAACATCAGATTGTTGAAGCGTTTGTGGGTGTGTTTCCACAGTTATCCACGAATCTTCCACAGGGTCATCCACGACGTGAGTGAAGTTGTGCACAAGTTATCCACAGGCTCGATTTGACGAGGGCGACGCGCACCCGGTGAGCGCGTAGGGTGCAAGTTCAGGACGTCGGAGGCACGTGATAGATACGTACCACTGCACGCCCGCCGGCAACAGGAGACCACCCCAGCATGACGATCACGCACCTCGACACCACGAGCCGCGAGAGCGACCGCGACAGCCACGAAAACCTACGCACACCGCCCCACGATTTGCTCGCTGAGCAATCGGCAGTGGGCGGCATGTTGCTGTCGAAGGATGCGGTTGCTGACGTTGTCGAGTCGGTGCGCGGGGTTGATTTCTACGTGCCGAAGCACGAGATCATCTTCGACGCCATCCAAACGCTGTACTCGGCGGGCGAGCCTACCGATGTCATTGCCGTCACCGATCGGCTCACCAAGACCGGTGATTTGCAGCGTGCTGGCGGCGCCGAATACCTGCACACCCTGGCCGGCATTGTGCCGACGGCCGCGAACGCGGGTTACTACGCGAGCATCGTCGCCGAGCGCGCGGTGCTGCGCCGGCTGGTTGAAGCCGGCACGCGCATCGTGCAGATGGGCTACAACGCGGAGGGCGAGGTCGTCGAACTCGTCAACCAGGCTCAGGCCGAAATTTACGGCGTCACCGGCGGCGTCGAAACCGAAGACTATGTGCCGCTGAGCGAGGCCCTCGTCGAAGCGCAAAACGACATTGACGCTGCGCAGAACCGCGACGGTGATCTCACGGGCGTGCCCACGGGCTTCCGCGACCTTGACGCACTCACGAATGGTCTGCATCCGGGTCAGCTCATCATCATCGCGGCGCGACCTGGTCTAGGTAAGTCGACCTTCGCGCTCGACCTCGCACGCAGCGCAGCGATCCAGGCGAACCAGCCGGCCATCTTCTTCTCGCTCGAAATGAGCCGCTCCGAAATCGCGATGCGTCTGCTCTCGGCTGAGGCGAGCGTGAAGCTGCAGTCGATGCGCACCGGTAGCGTCACCGACGACGATTGGCAGAAGATCGCGCGCACCCAGGGCACCATCGCCGAAGCACCGCTCTACATCGACGACTCGCCAAACATGACGCTGGTCGAAATTCGCGCGAAGTGCCGCCGACTCAAGCAGAAGGTTGGCCTCAAACTGGTCATCATCGACTATCTGCAGCTCATGACCTCGGGCAAGCGCGTCGAGTCGCGACAGCAAGAGGTGTCGGAGTTCTCGCGTGCGCTCAAGCTCCTTGCGAAAGAGCTCGAAGTGCCGGTCATCGCGCTCTCGCAGCTCAACCGAAACTCCGAACAGCGCGCCGATAAAAAGCCCGCGGTGAGCGACCTGCGTGAATCGGGTTCGCTCGAGCAGGACGCCGACATGGTGATCCTGCTCCACCGCGAAGGTGCCTACGAGAAAGACCACCCGCGGGCCTTCGAAGCCGACATCATCGTGGCGAAGCACCGAAATGGCCCGACCGATACCGTCACCGTGCTCTTCCAAGGCCACCTCTCGCGCTTTGCCGACTATGCCCCGGGCCAGCAGCCAGCAGCGAACGGATTCCCCGGCTGATGACGGAGCCGACGACGCCGGCCACACCGTCGCAACCGATGGCACCCGAGGCACGCCCAGTGTTCGCCTACGGACGCATGCTGTCGATCCTCGCGGTCATCGTGCTCGGCATCATCGCGCTCGTGTCGGCGAGCTATCTCTCGTCGTTCATCACGCCGGTGTTCCTCGGACTCAACCTCGTGCTCGCCATCGCGCCGCTCATGCACTGGCTCATCCGCAAGGGGATGCACCGGGTCCCGGCCGCGATCATCGCGCTCATCACGATCTACTCGCTGCTCTTGTTGTTCGTCTGGGCACTCGTGTGGTCGGTGACCATGCTCGTGCAGGAGTTGCCGAAGTATGGCCCCGAGTTCACCGCGCTCTATCGCTCGGTGCTCGACTGGCTCGCCAGCCTCGGTATCTCGCAAGACGAGTTGCTGAGTCAGGTATCGGGCGCGCTCTCGCCGAGCGCCATCGCGGGCTTCGCGCAGAGTCTTCTCTCGAATATCGGCGGCGTGATGTCGCTGCTCGCGACGCTCCTCGTCGTCATCTTCTTTCTCTTCTTTGACGCGGTTACCTTCGAACCGAGGATGCGTCGCGTGCGCCAGGTGCGCCCAAACGTGGGCCGGGCCTTCGACACCTTCTCGGCCGGTGTTGGTCGCTATTGGATTGTCACCACCGCGTTCGGCATCATCGTCGCGATCCTTGACGTGATCATGCTCGAGATCTTGCATGTGCCGCTCGCCCTCGTGTGGGGTGTGTTCTCGTTCCTCACCAACTACATCCCCAATATCGGCTTTGTCATCGGCATGGTGCCGCCGGTGCTCATGGCGCTCCTCGCCAACGGCTGGGTGAATGCGCTCGTCGTGCTCGTGCTCTGGTCGGTGATTAACTTCGTTATCCAGTCGCTCATTCAGCCGAAGGTCGCGGGGGATGCGGTGGGCGTGACGCCGACGGTCTCGTTCCTTTCACTGCTTGTCTGGGCATTCGTGCTCGGACCGGTCGGTGCGCTGCTCGCCCTGCCCGCAACGCTCTTCGTCAAGGCGATCCTCATCGACGCCGACCCGAACAATCGCTGGCTTGGTTTCATCCTTGATGCCCGACCCGATGTTGGTGACGGTGACGACGACGGCAACGGCATTCCCGACGCCGAAGAGGCGCGCACGATCGGTCGCCGCGGCCGCGCAAAGGGAACTAGCTAAGCGCCCAACGCCAACTGGCATACTCATGCCATGGCGATCCTCTATGACGCAGAACTTTCTCCCACCAAGCCCGAGCTCCTCGCGGCCTGGTTGCCAAAGCAGAGCTGGGTGGTCGAGGGCGACCGCACTGGCGAGTTCGAGGTGCTCGGCGCCTACCGCTTCGACGACCCGCACGGCGAAGTTGGGCTCGAAACGCACCTCGTACGCGGTGCATCCGGAAATATCTACCAGGTGCCGCTGAGCTATCGCGGTGCCCCGCTCCCGGATGCGGCTAGCTACCTCGTCACCGAAATGGAACACTCGCAGCTCGGCCACCGCTGGGTCTATGACGCCGCCGCCGATCCCGTCTACGCGCCGCAATTGGCGACGGCAATCCTCACCGGGGGTCGGCAGGTAGAGCAATTCCTTGCCGGAGAGTCGGCACCGCTTGCGCCGACGATTGAGGTGCGCGGCTCGGGCGAAGCCACGCGGCCGCCGCATGTGACGCTCGTCGATCTCGATACCGAAGACACCGTGACGACGATTCGCACCGATGCGCTTGCGCTGCAATTGCGCCGAGTTGTTGGCGACCTCAGCGACCAGCACCTGCGCCTGGACGCGGTTGCCGGCCTCGACGAAACTCCGCGCACCCTCGCCACGGTGCTCTCGGTCTAGTGGCGCGAACCGAGCAACCGATGCCGGTTGCTACCGGCATCACCCTCGGCGTTGGCGCGGCGATTTTCGCGCTGCTTGTCTGGCTCTCATTTTGGGTGGGATTTGAGCGGCTGCGCCCCGACCTCGGGCTTGATTCGATCGTCTCGCTCGCGGCGTCGCCCGAAGTTGAGTTTGACGCTGAGGCGGCAGGTTGGGAACCTGTCGCGGGCGCCGACCCCACCACAGGATTCGGGCCACAGTACGCGCAGGCCGTGCGCGCCGACGAGCCCGTGTGTGTCATTTCCTGGCAATCGGGCTCGCTCGGAGCCAACTCGGTGAATCTCACGGGACTTGCGACTGACCTCGAAGGCACGCAAGCAGTGCTCGACGCCGCCGGGATGCAGTCGGAGGGCACGGAGCGGGTGCGCGTCATGACCGAGGCGGGCGAGACGCTCGAAATGCTCTATGTGCCGCAGGTGCGCGCAGATGGACTCGATTCGGCCTCGGCGGCGCGCGCCTTTGTCGGCTCTGAGCACTACCTTGTATTCACGCTCGTGTGTGAGGCTGGCGGGGATCTCTCGCCCGAGCGCATGTATACGGTGCTCGAGGATGCGCTCGTCGTGGCGAGGCCGCTCGACTAATCCATCGGTCGGGTAATGCGGATGCCGCTGAGCTACGCAACGATGGAACGACACGGACGGTTTACCGGGCGCGATATTCTCAGCGCAGGGTTTTCGGCGTCAATGACTACAGGAGGCAGCATGTCGAACCAGTTCCCGCCCGCGGGTAACGGCCAGAACGGCCAGAACCAGCCAGGCGCAAACTTTGGTGGCGATGGCGCTGCCTCGTCGAGCGGCTACGGTGCGTCGACGCCCGGCTATCAGGGCTACCAGCCGCAGTCGAACTATCAGGGCTATGGCCAGGATGGCCAGGGCGGCGCCCAGCAGGGCTACGGCTCGTACGGCGCCGGTCAGGGTCAGCAGGGTGGCGGCCAGCAGGGCCAGCAGCCCGCACAGCCCGGCTACGGTGCCTACGGTCAGCAGGGTCAGCACGGTCAGCACGGTCAGCAGAGCGGTCAGCAGGGCTATGGCGCTAACCCCAGCCAGGGCGGCTACCAGCAGCCCGGTCAGGGTGGCTACCAGCAGGGCGGCCAGGGTTACGGCGCTCCCGGCTATGGCCAACAGCAGGGTGGTGGCCAGCCGCCGAAGAAGGGCGTCGCGCCCTGGATCTGGATTGTCGCTGCGGTGGCTGCGGTCGCCCTTGTCGTGGGTGGCATCTTCGGCGCTATGGCGCTCTTCGGTGGTGGCGGCAACAAGTACGGCTTCAACTCGAAGACCGGTGTCGAGAACGTTACGGTGGCGTGGAACGGCGAAGGCGAATGGGAAGACCCGGGGTTCGGTAGCGACACTTCGGTCTTCCTCACGACGCCCTCGACCTATAGCTGCCAGCTCGGCTCGACGTACTCCACTGACATGGGCGACCTCGAGGGGTACGACGGTGACCTCATGCAGGCATTCCGCGACTACGTTGCGGAGCAAGACTCGAACAGCAATGCGTCGATGCAGGAGCACGGCACCATCACCATCAAGGACACGAATGGTGAGTCCGTCGAGTTTGCGGTGGTGAGCGTCGCCATGTCGAACCCGATCACTGCCGAGGAAACGACCATGTTCGTTGCCTTCCACGGCTTCACTGAATCGGACTCGGCACTCGTCTACCTCTACGGTTGCTCCGACAAGACCGTCTCGAAGGACGATTTCCTCGATGAGATCGGTGCCATCGACTTCACGATCACGCCGCTGAAGTAGTCGCTCGCGGCAAGGCACAGTGGGCGGTCAGTGCGAAAGCACTGGCCGCCCACTGTGCTGATAGCGACTCACTCTTGCGACCGACGCGTTTGCGGACGAATCTCACCAGGATGGGGTCATGTCGAACGAACAGCAGTACGGGACGCCCGAGCGCCGTGAGTACCGCGCTCCCGACCCGCAGGCGGCAGTGGCGCCGCCGAAATCACGCGAAAACCCATTGCTGTGGTTGATCGCGGCCCTCGTTGCGGTGGGTCTCGTTGTGGGTGGCTACTTCGGTGGCAACGCACTCTCGTTCACCGTCACTCCGTCGCCCTAGCCAGGAGTGAATCGAAGATGAGCGAACGACACGATGGGCAGTCGCCACCCGAGCCGATTCCCGAAAGCGAGCTCCTGCCTTGGGAACGTGAGGCGAAGACCCCGAGCCACGAACCGGCGCTGAACCCGCATCCTGCCAGCGCGCTACCACCGCTGCCGCCGCTTCCGCATCCTGATGCCGAAGGCACGCTACCCGAAGCTGGGTGGCAGCAACCAGCCCCGGTGCCGCCCCACGTACCTCCCGCCGCGCAGGTGCCGGAAGTGCAAGGCAACCGTCGCCCGTCGGCATGGGTCTGGATCGCGGCGGCGATCGCCGCGCTCGCGCTCGCGGGTGGTGCCGTCTGGGGCGGCATTTCGCTCTTCGGTGCACCTGCCGCCGACTCGCCCTCGACGCCATCGACCGCCGATGCGCCGACGATTGTGTCGCCGGTTGATCCCACGACCGCCCCTGACGAAACTGATCCACCGATTGAACCGGCCACGAACTATCCGCTCGGTGCCCCGAACGGTGTGGCGAGCATCCTGTTTGCCTACGACGACGGCAATACGAGCCTTGGCGACGAGGTGAGTTTTGAAGTTTCGAGCGAAGGATGCACTCGGTCGGGTTTCCTTGGGAACGCCGACGGCGACTACGCCGATCTTGGCGACGAGCCGGCAGCGGTTATCGTTGAGCGGTTCTCGATGCGAGGTGAGGAGGCCGTCGGGCCGAGCGCCCGCTACGACGCACTCGACACGATCGTGCTCACCGACACCAACGGCGTGAGCGTCGAAGTGTTGCTCATGATGCGCACCCACGAGGTCGACGGTGAGGAGCAGTATTCGTACTACGCCGTGCATCCCTTCCCCGACAGCGACTCGGTGCTCATTATTTCCGAATCCTGCGGCGCAGAAGATCAAGGCGAAGACGCGTTCGTCGCCTTCCTCACCGAGAACCTCCGCCTCACTGTGGTGTCGAGCGGCATCTAGCGGCCACCACTTCTCCACGCGGGTAGACTGGCGGATGCGCTGACCCTCGGAGGTTTCTTTCATGACCGCATCCGCCAACAACTCGGTAGCCGACGCTCACCTTCGTGAGCTGCCCGAATCGCTGTGGCTGTCGATGCTCTTCCGAGCACTGCCGGTGATTGCCGGTGCGCTCGTCATCGCCTTCACCCCCGACCACTCGCCGCGCTTCGGTTTCGCCGTATTTGGCGCCGTGGCGCTGTGGTCTGGCATCATCGTCGGCTTCGAAGCGGTGGGCATCAAGAACCACCCGCTGCGTCCGGTGGTGTTCGCGCGGTCGATCATCACGGCGGTTGCCGGTGGCTTTGCCCTCTTCATGGCAACTGGCGGGCACGATTGGGCAACCCCCGGGGCGTTCATCCTCACCATCGCCATCTGGGGCATCGTGACGGGTCTGCTCGAACTCGTCGGCGTGCCCTTCGCCCGCAAGCACCGCTTCTACACGAACGAGATCATCATCTCGGGTGCGTTGACGCTGCTGCTCGGTGTCATCGTCGCGTTTGTGCCGCCGGACCTCGACGAGGCCTACGGCGGCGTGGAGCAGATCACCGGATCGCTCACCGCGTCGGTGCAAGCCGTCGGCTTTGTGGGAGCCTATTTCGCCGTGCTCGGCGTGCTCCTCGTGATCGAAGCGATCACCCTGCGACAGCTGCTCCGCCGCGCACACGAGACCCCGACCCTTCAGGAGACCGCCCAGTGAATCGCGAACGCAAGCAGGAGTCGCCCCGCCGCACGCTGATGAAGCCGTTCGAGGTGGTTGGCATTTCGGCGGTCTTTGGTCTGTTCGTGTTCTTCATCGTCGTCTACACGATCAAGAACTGGACGCTCGCGCTCATCCTCGGGGGCGTGGCCATGGTGATCGTGTTGCTCGTGTTGGCGCTACTGCTACTGAGCTACAAGCCGAACCCCGATGTGCCGGTGTACCTCGATCGTCACCTCTACGAGTCGGCAGAGCCTGGCGCCAAGGATGCGGCGCTGCGGCCGGACCCGTCGGCGCACGGTCAGCAGCTTCCGCGCGAAGAGGATGCCCGTGACGAGGATGCTCGCGATCAGGATGCGCGCAACGCCGAGTAGCTGACCCGCAAAGGTGAGCCAAAACGCTGAGTGCGAGCCAAGCTGCGTGTCTTGCCCGCACATCTGTGAGCGAAAACGCTGTGTGGGAGTCTCTAGGGGCTCCCACACAGCGTTTTCGCTCGTAGTCGTGTGTGCGCGATCGAGCGCGCGGGCTAATTCAGGCGGTCAACCAGCGCCGAGGAACGGCCGGTGTAGCTGGCGGGCGTGAGCGCGCGCAGGCGCTCCTTGGCTGCATCCCCAATGTCGAGGCCATCGACGAAGGCGACGAGTTCATCGCGACCCACCGAGTGACCGCGGGTGAGTTCCTTAAGCACCGCGTAGGGGTCTTCGATCGACGAACGACCGGCCACCTTCTCAGCGCGAATCACCGTCTGAATCGCCTCGGCGAGCACTTCCCAATTGCCATCGAGCTCGGCGGCAAGGGCATCGGGGTTGACATCGAGTTCACGCAGGCCGCGGCGCACATTGTCAATTGCGAGCAGCGAGTGGCCGAAGCCGACGCCGATATTGCGCTGCGACGACGAGTCGGTGAGGTCGCGCTGCATCCGCGAGGTGACGAGCGTTGCCGCCAACGAGTCGAGCATGGCGCTTGAGAGCTCAAGGTTCGACTCGGCGTTCTCGAAGCGGATGGGGTTGATCTTGTGCGGCATCGTCGACGAGCCGGTGGCACCGGGCTGCGGAATCTGCTTGAAGACGCCGCGCATGATGTAGAGCCAGACATCCGAGCAGAGGTTGTGCAGGATGCGGTTGAAGTGGCTGATCGCACCGTACAACTCGGCCTGCCAATCGTGCGACTCGATCTGCGTGGTGAGCGGGTTCCAGGTGAGTCCGAGGCGGCCAGTGAACTCGTCAGCGAGACCTTCCCAATCGAGTTCGGGGTCAACGGCAACGTGGGCGGCAAAGTTGCCGGTGGCGCCGGCCCACTTGCCGAGGTAGTCCTGACTCTCGATGCGGCGCAGCTGGCGACGCAGGCGGTAGGCGACCACGGCAAGTTCCTTGCCGAGCGTCGTCGGGGTGGCCGGCTGACCGTGGGTGAGCGAGAGGAGCGGCTGGTCACGCTGGGCGACAGCGAGGGTTTCGATCTCGTCAACGAGCGCGCTCGCGGCGGGCAGCCAAACCTCGTTCACCGCATCCCGAATGGTGAGTGCGTACGAGGTGTTGTTCACGTCTTCTGAGGTGCAGCCGAAGTGGGTGAGCTCTTCGATGGCCTCAAGGCCAAGGTCGCGCAGGCGGGCGCGCACGTAGTACTCCACGGCTTTGACATCGTGGCGGGTGGTGGCCTCGATCTCGGCGAGTTCGTCGATGGCTTCCTGGCCGAAGTCGTCGACAATGCGGCGCAGGGCAGCCTGCGTGTCAGCCGGGAGCGCTTCGGTGCCGAATAGGCCGCGGTCGGTGAGCTGGATGAGCCACTCGATTTCGACCAGCACGCGGGCCCGATTGAGCGCTGCTTCGCTGAGGTGCTCACCGATCGGGGCAACGGCGCGGAAGTAGCGGTTGTCGAGCGGGCTGATGTACTGCGGCGGCAGGGGGCTCATGGCACTCCGATGCTGGTGGTGGATCTAGCGGTGGTCCGTAGCGTCGCGGGCAGCGCGCACGGCGGGTTCGATCTGATCGAGCAGGTGGCGGCATGCACGTTCGATGACATCGCGCACCTTGTCGAATAGTTCGTCGTTCCCATAGTAGGGATCCGGCACCTCGGTGCCCGATTCCGGCGAGGGATCAAATGAGAGCAACGGTTGCACGAGCGCCCGCTGGTCTTCGCCCTCGGCCCAGGCTCGCAGGATGCGCCGTTGACCGCGGTCGAAGGTGACGATGAGGTCGACCTTGGCAAACCAGTCCGGGTCGAACTGCTTGGCACGGTGCAATTCGCCCGAGTAGCCAGCCCGTTCGAGCGCGGCGCGGGTGCGCGGGTCAGCCTTTTCGCCCACATGCCACTCGCCGGTGCCGGCCGAGGTGATCTTCAGCGCATCCTGCAACCCCCGCTTCTTTGCGAGGTCGGTGAGGATGACTTCGGCCATGGGGGAGCGGCAGATATTGCCCGTGCAGACGAAACAGATTCGGAAGACCGGTTGAGATCGTTTCGAGGGCATGAGGGGTATTGTCCCGCATCCGGGTAGCGCGCAACACGGCTACCGGGAGGCCTGTGGAATTCGATTCATCCACAGACCCAGCCCTGCGCTCACCGCTGTGATGGTCGAGTACGGCACACTTCCCGCGAACACACGGATGCAGAAGGGATTTGATCGTGGGCGATGGCGAGACAACGGGCCTAGTTACTGGAATTGATGTGGGGACGTTCGACCGGCTTCGGGAGAGTATTCGAGATTTGGCAGAGGTGACGCGCTTGGCCGGGAATGAGCTCTACGAGACCCATATTCCGGCAATCGAGGCCGCGCGAATTGAGGAATGGGGCGTCGTACCAAAGCTCGCCTACGAACTCATTCTGGGCACGCTGCGCATCGAACTCGAAGCTGCGGGCCTCGGCGCCGGAACGTCCTCGGCCACCTATGAGGGGCTCAACGGCGCACTTGCGCTGGAACGAGTCGCCCAGTTCCCACTTGCTTACCTCTAATCATGATCATCTACTCGGGAGACAACTTCACGGTCGCGCGCGACCGGCTGGTTGCGATTAGCGAGGGGCTTGATCGGCTCGATCGTGATCTCGGTGCTGTTGCCTGGGTGCCTGCCGGTTCCGCAGACACACTGAACGCTGTTGGGATTGGTGCTGCCGGTTTCCAGGCCGAGGCATTCCGATTCACTGTGCAACTCGCCAGTGGAACGGCCTTCACCCTCGGTGAAAAACTGGCGCAGGCGCAAGACCTCTATGAGGGCGCCGAGTCGGTAGCCCTGGGGGCGATTGAATCGGTGAGTGACACGGTGGTGGCCGCAGTTACCGTGGCGCTCGCTGATCTGGCAGTGCTTGGAGTGGCCGGTTCGATCGCTGTGCTCGCCACACCGCACGGGATGCTCGCCGCGCTTGGCTTTGTTGCAAGCGGAGCGGCGCTGCAGGGGATGGGGTTGTTGCCTTCGAACGGCGAGATCAGTGCGTGGGCGAATGGCCAACTCGACTCGGTGCTGGCACATCCGGTCACACCGCTCATTTTGCGGATGCTCGTGAGTGGCACCGACGAGATGGTGAATACGTTCGCGACCCGAGCGGGGCTCATTCTTGGTGGGCCGCTCGGTGGCATCATTGCGGGGAATTTGCCGCCGCGTTCTCCCGAAGATGTGGCGGCCGTCATCGCGGCGGGGATCGATGCCAAGGATGGGGCCTCTAAGTTCGACATTGAAAGCTCGGAGATTGACCGGTCCACACCACCGAACTCAATGCACGAACTGCTCACGAGTATCCCGCCAACTCGCGACGGCGAACCGCAGGTCTCGATCATTGAGTACCTGCGGGAAGACGGCTCAACGGTCTACCTCGTGGGCATCGCTGGCACATCGTCGATGGCGGTGCGCGGTGGGATCAACGCTTTCGACAATCGTGGAAACGTCGGCTCGTTCTCATCCCTCGAGAACGCCGAGTCGGCCCAGGCCACGATGCTCGCGATGGAGCGGGCGGGCATCGAATTTGGCGATGAGGTGGTCTTTGCCGGATATTCGCAGGGGGCGCTCGTCGCTGTGGAACTTGCGAAGAGTGGCAAGTGGGATACCCAGAGCATGATCCTGGCAGGTACTCCAGTGCACGGCAATGAAGTGGGCGGGAAGGTACCAATCGTGCAACTCGAGCACCCCAACGACTTCGTCACGACCTTCGATGGTCTTCCGCGCAATCCGCACGGTGATGTCACCGTGGTCGAACGCACGCCGGATACGCCGCCGAGTCTCGCTGATCCACTCGCGCCGCATGCGTTCACCGAGTACGAGCGCACAGCCCTGGAATATGACGCCCGCTCAGAAAGCCAGCACACCGCTCACCGCGAGCAGGTGCTCGCGCCGCTTGCCGGGGCAACCGCGGTGGTGGCGACTGAGTATCACATCACCCGCCACGACCCCGCGAGCATTGCGGCCGGTGAAGCGATCTATGAAGCGATTCGTGAGGCGGCAACTCCGCCAAGCGCGCCGCAGTTCGTGACGCCCGTGGAGCCGCCACGGGTGCTGACGCCGAACATCACGTTCCCGGGAAGCGACCCCGACCAAGCTGCGCCCTGGCATCCGATCGACTTCAACGATCCCGGCACTTTCGTGCCGCCGCCGGGTGTCGCGGCGCAGCCGTAACGGTCGGTCAGTCGTGATCCTTCTCGCGATCGGCCTTCCGGCGGTTGAAGATGCCATTGAGGATGGCTGAGAAGATACCCATGAGTACCGCGCCACCCACGGCCCACCAGAAGTTATCGACGGTGAGACCGAAGCCAAGAATGCCGCTAATCCAGGCGACGAGCCAGAACAGGAAGCCGTTCACGATGAGCGCGAACAGGCCCAGCGTCAAGCAGTAGAGCGGGAACGAGACGAAGCGCACCACGCCACCGATGATCGAATTGACCACACCCCACACCAGGGCGAGCAAGAGGTAGGTGACGATGATGGCGAGTTGCGGGTTATCGCTCGCGTACGCGGTCACGTGCAATCCGGGCAGGATGAGCGTCGTGAGCCAGAGTGCAACGGCGTTCAGGACTACGGTGAGGACGAATCGCATAGCTTGATTCTTGCAAGCCCACCTCCGAGCAACCACCGGGCCAGCCACCGAATGCGTAGACTGCGGAGCATGTCCGACGACGTACCAGTGAAGCTTCGCGCCGAGATTCTTGCCCAGCGACCCTACAAGCAGGGAAAGCCTGCCCCCGCCGATTCATTCAAGCTCTCATCCAACGAGTTGCCGTTTGAACCGCTCGAGCGGGTCGTCAACGCAGTCCGCGAAAGCGCCCAATTCAATCGTTACCCCGACGCCGGCGCCACCTCGGTGCGTGAGGCGCTCGCCGAGCATTACGGACTCACCGTCGATCAGGTGATCGTCGGTGCCGGTTCGGTCTCGCTCCTCTACCAGGCCGTACAGGCTGCCGCCGGCCCCGGCGACGAAGTGCTCTACGCCTGGCGCTCCTTCGAGGCGTATCCCGGTATGGTCACCGTTGCTGGGGCGAAGAGCGTGCGGGTGCCGCTTCTCGCCGACGGCCGCCACGACCTCGACGGGATGCTCGAGGCGATCACCGACCGCACGCGCCTGGTGATCGTCTGCTCACCGAACAACCCCACCGGCCCTGCCGTTCGCCAGGATGAGTTCGAACGCTTCTTGGCCAAGGTGCCGAACGATGTGCTCGTCATCGCCGACGAGGCCTACATTGAATTCGTCACCGACCAGGCCGCCCTCAACGCGACGCGCCTACTCGCTGACCACGCCAACCTCGTCGTCGCCCGCACGTTCTCAAAGGCCTACGGGCTTGCGGGATTGCGCGTCGGCTACATGATGGGTGACCCGCGCGTGCTCAGCGCCTTCCACACCACGGCCATCCCGTTCCTCATTTCGGCGCAGGGGCAGGCCGCGGCGCTCGCGGTCATGCAGGAAGCCGATGCGGTTCGTCGCCGCGTCAACGAGATCACCGTGCGCCGCGACGAGGTGCGCCGAGCCCTCCTCGACCAGGGCTGGCCGGTACCCGAAACGCAGGCCAACTTCGTCTACCTGCCCTGCGGCGAACTCACCGAACGTGTCGCCGAAATGCTCCGCGAGGGCGGCATCATCGCCCGCGCCTACCCGGGCGACGGCATCCGCATCACCATCGGTGAAGAGGCGTCGGTGACGCCGCTCCTTGCGGCCTGCTGGCGCATCATCGAGCGCTATCCCTATCTGCGCAGCGACGAGTCGAGCGAAGGCTAGTTGCCGCTCCTGGCGGCTCGAGTCATCCATTCGTGTTGTTGACCCGAGCCGCCAAATCTCGGGATTCATTGGAGGCTTGCACCAGCGCATCCCGGGCGGTCACTCGTAGACTGACCGGATCGAGAGTAATTTCTCGACTCCAACTCCCAAGGAAGGTGCCGCGCACGTGACGACTGGCGAACTCGCACCCGACGACACCGTCGTCATCCTCACGCCAGAGGGCCGCATCGAGCCGTCCCCGGCGGCTGAGCCGTATCTCGAGCGTCTCGCGACCGCCGACGATGAGCTGTGGCGCCAGGCATTCCGGCAGATGACGCTCGTGCGCGCCTTCGACCGCGAAGCAACCAACCTGCAGCGTCAGGGCGAGCTCGCACTCTATGTGCCGCTTGAAGGACAGGAAGCCGCGCAGATCGGCTCGGGTCTCGCGACCCGCCCCCAGGATGCGATCTTCCCCTCGTACCGCGAGCACGCCGTGGGCTTCACCCGCGGCCTCGACCTCGTCAATGTGCTCGCGCTGCTGCGTGGTGTGACGAATGCCGGCTGGGACCCCGCCGACGCCCAGAACTTCCGCAACTACGTGCTCGTGATCGGTTCGCAGACCCTGCACGCCACCGGCTACGCCATGGGGCAGAAGTTCGACGGTGCCACCGGCACCGGCAATCTCGAGCAGGATGAAGCCTCCATCGTCTACTTCGGCGATGGCGCGACGAGCCAGGGTGACGTGAGCGAAGCGCTCGTGTTCGCACGCTCATTCGAATCGCCGCTCGTGTTCTTCCTGCAAAACAACCACTGGGCCATCTCGGTACCGGTTGAGGTGCAATCGCCGACCCCGCTGCACCGCCGCGGTGCCGGATTCGGTATGCCGGGCATCCGCATCGACGGTAACGACGTTATGGCGAGCTGGGCGGTCACCGGCCACCACCTCGACGCTGCTCGCTCAGGGGAGGGACCCGCGTTTATCGAGGCCCTCACCTATCGCATGGGCGCGCACACCACGAGCGATGACCCCACGAAATACCGCACCCGCGAAGAAGAGCAGTACTGGCGCGATCGCGACCCGATCGCCCGCCTCGACGCCTATCTGCGCGCACAGGGCGAGGACGCCTCCTTCTTCGACAGTCTCGCCGAAGAAGCCCGCGACTTCGCCGCCGATGTGCGCAAGCGCACCCTCGAGTTGCCCAACCCCGACCCGTTGCAGGTGTTCGCGCATCCCTATGCCGAACCGCACGCCGTCGTGGAAGCACAGCGCGAGGCCTATCTCGACTTCGAGGCATCATTCGATGAGGAGGCCACGGCATGACCGAAACGATGCCACTGGCACGCGCCCTCAACCGGGCGATGCGCGATGCGCTCGCGGCCGATGACAAGGTGCTGCTCATGGGTGAAGACATCGGCACCCTCGGCGGCGTTTTCCGCATCACCGAGCACCTGCAGCGCGATTTCGGGAAGAACCGCGTCATCGACACGCCGCTTGCTGAATCGGGCATCATTGGCTCGGCAATCGGCCTCGCGATGCGCGGTTACCGCCCGGTCTGTGAGATTCAGTTCGACGGCTTCGTGTGGCCCGGCTTCGACCAGATCACCTCGCAACTCGCGAAGATGCACGCCCGCACGGCTGGCGCCGTG
Organism: Gulosibacter macacae; assembly: GCF_003865375.1. Classification (GTDB taxonomy): domain Bacteria; phylum Actinomycetota; class Actinomycetes; order Actinomycetales; family Microbacteriaceae; genus Gulosibacter; species Gulosibacter macacae. The sequence continues at coordinate 62,513 of NZ_RQVS01000008.1, forward strand.
AAGCTGCCGGTCGTCGTGCGCATCCCCTACGGCGGCCACATTGGCGCGGTCGAGCACCATCAAGAAAGCCCCGAAGCGTACTTCGCGCACACGGGCGGACTGCGCGTGATCGCGCCCTCGAACCCGAACGACGCCTACTGGATGCTGCGCCAAGCGATCGAGTCAGACGACCCGGTTATCTTCATGGAGCCGAAGGGCCGCTACTGGCCGAAGGGTGAGGTCGACTTTGAGGCGCCCGCCGCCGCAATGGGGGAGACCCGCATCGCCCGCGCCGGGAGTGATGTGACGCTTATCGGTTGGGGCGCGCAGACGACGATGAACCTGCAGGCCGCCCAGCTCGCCTCAGAAGAGGGTGCCGAAGTCGAGGTGCTCGACCTGCGCGGGCTTTCGCCGGTTGACTGGGATCCGATCATCGACTCGGTGCGTCGTACGGGTCGCGCGGTCGTCGCCCAAGAAGCACCCGGCAATGTGTCGCTTGGCAGTGAGATTGCCGCGACCGTCGCCGAACGCTGCTTCTACAGCCTCGAAGCCCCGGTGCTTCGCGTGGCCGCCTACGATGTGCCCTTCCCGCCTGCACGGCTTGAAGGTACCTACTTGCCCGATGTTGACCGCATCCTCGATGCCGTTGACCGCACGCTTGACTACTGACGCCGAGGAGACTGCGATGACCATCGAGTATCGACTGCCAGATGTGGGCGAAGGCCTCACCGAGGCGACCATCGTTGACTGGCGCGTGAAGGTTGGCGACACGGTCGCGGTGAATGACGTGCTCGTCGAGATCGAAACGGCAAAGTCGCTTGTTGAGCTGCCGAGTCCCTTCGCTGGCGAGATCAGCGAACTGCTTGCCGCCGAGGGAGAGACGCTCGAAGTTGGTGCGGTGATTCTGCGCGCCTCAGGTGGCGATGCCGATAGCGGTATCGCGCCCGGCGGCACGGCTGCCGACCCGGATGCGGATGGTCACCCCGGCCGCACTTCGGAGGAGTTCGCCGAGGCCGAGCGCGACGCCGAATCGACCATGACCGGCGACCCGAGTGGCGACGGTGGTGGCGCGAACCTCGTCGGCTACGGCAGTGCGCCTGCCGCCCGCTCACGCCGCGGTCGCCGCTCGCATGCGCCGGTGCAGCGCACCGCTGCGGCTACTGAGGCCGAGGTTGCCGCCGCGGCGACCGCCGCCCGCCAGGCAAAGCCTGCCTCGGTGCCGGCGGCGAGCGCGCATCCGATTGTGGCGAAGCCGCCGATTCGTAAACTCGCGAAAGATCTCGAGGTCGACCTCGAGGCGGTGCAGGCCACCGGCCTAGCGGGTGAAATCACCCGCGACGATGTGATTCGCCACGCCGAACAGGCGAAGCTCTTCACCAACCTCGAAACCCCCGGCTGGGGCTCGGTGCGCGAGGAGCGCCACCCGGTGAAGGGCGTGCGCAAGATGATCGCCCAGAACATGGTGAACTCCATGTTCACGGCCCCGCACGTGACGCTCTTTGTTGATGTCGACGCAACGCGCACCATGGACTACGTGAAGCGGCTCAAAGAATCGCCCGACTTCGCTGGGGTGAAGGTGTCGCCGCTCCTCATCGTGGCGAAGGCCGTGATGTGGGCGATCCGTCGCAACCCGACGACTAACGCGACGTGGACCGATGAGGAATACGTCATCAAGCACTTCGTCAACCTCGGTATCGCCGCGGCCACACCACGCGGCCTCATTGTGCCGAACGTGAAGGATGCGCACCGCATGACAATGCGGCAGCTTGCCGAGGCGCTCGAGCACCTCACCATCACCGCACGTGACGGAAAGACGCCGGTGGCTGACCAGCAGGGCGGTACGTTCACCATCACGAACATCGGTGTGTTCGGGATGGACTCGGGTACGCCGATCTTGAACCCGGGTGAGGTAGGCATCCTCGCGTTTGGTACCGTGCGGCCGAAGCCGTGGGTCGTCAACGACGAGGTGCAGGTGCGCCGCGTGACGACGCTCACCGCCTCGTTTGACCACCGCCTCGTCGACGGCGACGTCGCCTCACGCTTCCTCGCCGATGTGGCGAAGATCGTTGAGGAACCGGCGCTGCTGCTCGACTAGCCGCGGATGTCGCCACTCACCCTCACCGCAGACCAGGCGCGTCGCATCGCCGCAGCCGTGCCGTTTACCCCGGTCGACGATGCGCGCGAGGCCCTGCATGCGCTCGGCGCCCTGCAACTCGACCCGATGTCGCGCGTCGAGCGCGCGCACCGACTCACGACGCTCACCCGCATGCCAACGCCGCGTGCTGGCAGCGTCGCGACGCCCGCAACGCTCGACGACATGCTCTGGCGGCCCGGCGAAGCGCAGCTCTTCGAGGGCTTTGTGCACGCGCTGTGCCTGCTGCCGATCGACTATTGGCCACTCTGGCGTGAACGTCACGCAGTGCGGGCGCACCGGTTTGAACAGGATGCAGAACTTCTCGAGGAGTGGGCACGCGTGCGCGATCTCGTGGCCGCGAGCGACGCTGGTCTCACGCTCGGCGAACTCGAATTGGCAGAGTCCCGCACGACCGGCTGGAACTACTCGCGCACCAAGGTCGCCGTGGAACGTGCAGTGAGTGCCGGCTGGCTCATCGTGAGCGAGCGGCGCGCGGGCGTGCGGGTGTTCGATCTGCCCGAGCGACGCATCCCGAGATCGTTGCTCGAGGCGGAACTGTCGCCTGATGAGATCGACGATTTGCTCGTAACGAAGGCGCTGCGCGTGCTTGGCATCGGCACACTGCGTGAACTCGCTCGGCTGTTTCAGGTGCCGCGAATGCGTGCCGAGGCGGCGCTCGGTCGGCTGGTGGCGGCAGGTGCTGCCGTGCCGGTTGCGGTCGAGGGCTGGGATGCGGCGTGGGTCGCACCCGAGACGCTCGCGGTTGCCGAGGCGCCGGTGAAGTCGCTGCGCTGGCTCGGGCCGTTCGACAACCTCATGTGGGATCGCGATCGCATTCACCGCATCTTCGGTCTGGAGTATCGGCTGGAGGCGTATGTGCCGAAGGCGTTGCGCGTGCACGGGCCCTATGCGCTCGTGGCGCTCGTCGGCGATCGGATGGTCGGCCAGATTGACCTGCGCGCCGATCGGCGCGCGGGGGTGCTTGAGGTGGTCGGTTGGGTGCCGCATGGTGGGCGGGTGCCGACCGCGCGCCTAGAGGCGAGTCTGCCGGGCCTTGCCCGCTCGTTGGGCTTGGGCGAGGTGGGTGGTCTCGGTCTGCTTCGCTCCTCGACCACCCACTCTTCTGGTTGATCGAGTAGCCGGAGCGCAGCGGAGGTGTATCGAGATCCGCCCGCACTCTTTTGACATCCGTTATCGATAGTCGTTATCGTTAGTCGTCAGCTTGACGATCGTGCCTCGGCTGCGATCACATTTGCCGAGTAGCTAAGGACTCCATTTCATGCGCAAATTCCCACGCATGCTCACTGCCATTGGCGCCCTCGGGGCCGCCGCGCTTACCCTCGCTGGTTGCGCTGGCGCGGGTACCCCGGTTGCCGATGATGGCACCTTCCGCGTGGTCACGACGACCACCCAGCTCGATGATTTCACCAAGCAGGTCGTCGGCGACACCGGCGCCGAAGTGACGAGCCTGCTGCAGCCCGGCACCTCAGTGCACGGCTACGAGCCGACCCCCGCTGACCTTGAGGCGCTGCGCAAAGCCGATGTGGTGATCTTCAATGGGGTGGGCCTCGAGCCGTGGCTCGATGCGACGCTCACCTCGGCTGAATTCACCGGCACGCGTATTGACGCCTCGGTCGGCTTCGACCCCGACTCGATGCACGATGACCACGGTCACGCTGCTCCCGAGGCCACCGATGGTGCGGCCACCGAGGATGCGCACGAGGGTCATGACCACGGCGCCGAGGAATCGCACGAGGGTCACGACCACGAGGGCCACGACCACGAAGGTCACGACCACGGCACCGAGGAAGCTCCCGCAGCATCCGAGGACCCGGCAGAAACCGACGCACATGACGACCATGCGCACGATGACCACGGCCACAGCCACGATGGCCACGACCACGGCGGCATCAACCCGCACATCTGGACCTCACCCGATGTCGCGCAGCTCATGGTGAATAACGTCGCCGCCGGTCTCGGCGAGGCCGACGCCGCGAACGCCGCCACCTACACGGCCAATGCGAGCAGCTACAACGACAAGCTCCAGGCCCTCGACGACTGGACCGCCGAGAACATCAAGACGATCCCGGCCGAGAAGCGCCTGCTCGTCACGAACCACGACGCCCTCACCTACTTTAATGACGAGTACCACGTCACCTTCGTCGGCTCGATCATGCCGAGCTGGGACGACAACGCTGAACCGAGCGCCGCGCAGATCGACGAGCTCATCGCGAACATCAAGTCGTCGGGCGTGACCGCCATCTTCACCGAGCAGCAGCTCGCTCCCGAAACCGCGAACGCCATTGCCTCGGAGACCGGCGCCAAGGTGTACTCGGGTGAAGAGGGTCTGTACACGGATGCACTTGGCGCGGCAGGATCGTCTGGAGCCACCTATATTTCGTCGCAGGTACACAATGTGACGCAGCTCATGGACTCCTGGGGTGCTACCGTCACTCCGCTCCCTTCTGAACTCGCAGGCGCATAGGACTGAATGACACACGACTTACCAATGGACCCGGCCTCCCCGCCGGTCCAGGCAACGGGCCGCATCGTCAACTTCGACGATGTGGCCCTGAGCTATGACGGTACGAACCCCGCATCCTGGCAACTCAATTTCGAGCTCGCCGCAGGTGACGCGCTCGCGCTCATCGGCCCTAACGGTGCCGGCAAGTCGACGATTCTCAAGGGCCTGCTCGGGCTCGTGACGAAGCTCAGCGGCACCATCGAGGTGCTCGGCACCGTACCGCGCCGCGCGGCAGCCGGCATTGGGTACATGCCGCAGCACTCCGACACCGACCCCGAGTTTCCGATCACGCTGCGGCAGGTCGTGCTCATGGGCCGGTTCCGGCGCCTCGGCGTGCTGCGCTGGCCGGGGCGCGGCGATCGCGCGGCGGTCGACCGCGCGCTTGAGCGCGTGGGGCTCGCCGATCGCGCCAATGTGCGTTTCGGTGATCTCTCGGGCGGTCAGCAACAGCGCGGTCTGCTTGCCCGCGCGCTCGTGAGCGAACCGAAGCTCCTGTTGCTTGATGAGCCGTTCAACGGCCTTGACACCCAGAACCGGCAGGCACTCATGCGCACCCTGCGGGAGCTGCGCGCCGATGGCATCGGCATCATTGTGAGCACGCACGACCTCGAACTTGCCACGCAGGTGTGCTCGCACGCCCTGCTCATGAACCGCGAACAGGTTGCGTATGGCAAGGTCGCCGAGGTGCTCACGTCCGAGTGGGTGTCCGAAACCTTCGGCGAGAGCGACGATCACCACGACACGCACTGCGACCACCTCGCGCATCCCCACCCCCTGCCCGAGGAGTCGCTTCGGTGACCGATCTCGCGACCATGTTTGGCGCGAACTTCATGCAGCAGGCGGCAATCGCCCTCACCCTGCTCGCCGTGGTCGCCGCCGTTGTTGGAGTGGCGCTGAACCTCCGCAACCTCGAATTTGTGAGTGACGGGCTCGTGCATGCCGTCTTCCCGGGCGTCGTCATTGGCTTCGTGACCGCGGGTGTCGACGGCGTCTACATTGGCGCGGTGATTGCCGCGCTCATTGCCACAGCGCTCCTCACCATCGCCGCGCACCGCGGAATCGGCTCGGATGCGACGACCGCGGTGCTCTTGGCCGGCACTTTCGCGCTCGGCATTGTGATCATCTCGCGCTCGTCGAACTTCGCGACGGGGCTTGAACATCTACTCTTTGGCCAGCTGCTCACGATTGACGCCGCCGACCTCATTGCGATTTCGGTGCTCGGTGGCATTGCGCTTCTCCTCGTCGGGTTCACCTGGAAAGAGCAGCTCTACATTTCGTTCGACCCTGCGGGCGCAAAAGCCACGGGGATGCGGGTGCTCGCGTACGAGCTCGCACTCAACTTCGCGATCGCACTCGTCGTGGTCGCCGCCGCGCGGGCGGTCGGCAATCTGCTCGTTCTCGCCCTCCTCATAGTGCCGCCCGCAATCGGGCGGCTCATGTCGCGACGCCTCGGCACCATCGTGACGGTCGCACTCATCTCCTCGCTCGGGGCATCGCTTGCGGGGCTGGTCACCGGATACTGGCTCTCGGTGGATGCACGCCTCAATGTCTCGCCCTCGGCGGTGCTCGTGCTCGTGCTCGTCCTCGCGTATCTCGTCGTGGCCGCAATGACGACGCTTCCCGGACGCCTCCGTCGTCGGCAGCGGCTGCTTGCTCGCGTGGCAGTGACAAGCCAGTCAGGGCAGAGCGTATGACCGTCTTCACCACGGCCCTCCTCGCAGGGCTGCTCGTGGGCCTCCTCTCGGGTCTGGTCGGCACCATCGTGGTGCTGCGCGAGCGCGCCTTTTTCACCGTGGCGCTCACCCACGCCACCTTCCCGGGTGGCGTCGCGGCGGCGCTCCTCGGGCTCAACGTCGTCATCGGGGCCGGGGTCATGGGGCTCGCGCTCGTTGGGCTCATGCTCGTGCTCGGCCGCATCCGCCGCCAGGGGCAGCAGGTGGCCGCCGGCATCGTGCTCTCGTTTGGCTATGCGCTCGGCATCTTCCTGCACTCGCTCAACCCGCAATTGCCGGTCAAGGTCGAGTCGTACCTCACCGGCACGATCCTTGCGATGTCGCCCACGAACATCACGATCATCGCGGTGACGCTCGCGGTCACCGTGCTCGTACTCCTCCTGTTCTGGAAGCAATTGCTATTCTCAACCTTTGACCGCGCTGGCTTCGAAGCCGCCGGGCACCGAGAGTGGCGCGCTGAGATCTTGACGCTCCTCCTCATCACTGCCGCCGTCGTCGCAACCATGCCCGCCATCGGGTCGATTCTCGCGATCGCGATGATTGCCGCCCCGGCCGCCGCCGCGCGCCTGATCACCGAGCGCATCACAGTGCTTGTGCCGCTTGCCTGCGCACTTGGCGCGACGGCCGCGATTGCCGGACTCTATGCATCCCGCTGGTTCAATCTCGCGGCCGGTGGTTCAATGGCGCTCGCGGCCACGGCCATCTTCATGGTCGCGCTCGCAATCTCGCGCCTGCGTCGACGCGTGACGCCGCGAGCGGAATCCTCGCTGGCAACGGCTGTTGCCCGGTAATGTGGCGGTCATGAGCGAGACCGACACCGCCCCTCAGCGCCGCAATACGTGGCAGCGCGAGGCTGTGCGCGAAGCGCTCGAGGCGCAAGATGGGTTTGTCACCGCCCAAGAGCTGCACCGCATCCTCGAAGATGCCGGCCAGCGCATTGGCTTGGCGACGGTCTATCGCGCCCTTGCGGTGCTCGTCGAAGAAGACTTTGCCGACACCATTCGCGCTGAGGACGGCGACCGCTACCGCTCCTGCGAGACCGACCAGCACCACCATCACCTCATGTGCCGCCGATGCGGCCGCACCGTTGAGATTTCTGGGGATGCGGTGGAGCGCTGGGCCGCGGAAGTTGGCCGCGAGCACGGCTTCACCGAGATGACGCACGTGTTTGATGCGTTTGGCGTCTGCTCTACTTGCGCAAGCGCCTAGGGGCGCGGCTGTTCCACCTGCTCAAGCGCCTAGTTGTACCGACCGGGGACGTTGGTCAATCGTGAGAACGGCGGTTGGTTGCCGCATGCCGTGTGGGGTCTGTGGTGGTTGTAGTAGTGCAGCCAGCCGTCGAGCTCGCCACGGCGCTCGGTCTCGGAGGTGTAGCAGCGGGCGTAGGCCCAGCCGTCGGCCAGGGTGCGGTGGAATCTCTCGATCTTGCCGTTGGTCTGCGGACGGTACGGCCTGGTTCGCTTGTGCCGGATACCGAGCTCGGCGCAGGTGTCTCGCCACAGGTGTGATTTGTAGGCGCCGCCGTTGTCGGACAGGACCCGCTCGACCGTGATGCCCCGCTGGTTGAACCACTCGACTGCCCGGACGAGGACGGCGGTGGCGGTGAGGGCGGTTTCGTCGTCGTGGATCTCGGCGTATGCGACGCGGGAGTGGTCGTCGATGACGGTGTGGACGTAGGCCTTGCCCATGAGCGGAGCCCGGTACTTGTTGCGCGGCTTGTCCGGGGTGGCGGCACGGTTGCGGCCGCCTTGTTTTCGGCCGACGTAGCGCCAGCCTCCGCCGTCGGGGATGTTGCCGAGCTTCTTCACGTCGACGTGAAGCATCGCCCCGGGATGGTCGTGCTCGTAGCGACGGACGGGCTCCCCGGTGGCGCGGTCGACGTGCGAGAGGCGGTTCAGGTGTGCGTCGGCCAAGATCCGGTGGACCGTCGACGGGGCGATGCCGAGCCGGCAGGCCAACTGGACTGGCCCTTCGCGCAGGCGCAGGCGGAGCTGGATGCAGCGCCTGGTCGTGGCCTGGCTGGTCTTGTTCGGCGAGTGGTGGGGGCGTGAGGAGCGGTCCTGCATGGACTGGCCGGCGCGGTAGCGGTCGGCCCAGCGCTTGACGGTGGGCCAGGAGACCTGGAAGCGGGCGGCGACCTCGCTGACGGGCCAGCCCTGGTCGACCACGAGCGGGCCGACGATCTGGCGATGCCGGGGAGTGAGTGCCGCATTGGCGTGTGACATAGGTGTCCTTGGAGATGAAGACGGGCCAGCACTTTGTGGAGTGCTGGCCCGGTGATGGATTCAGAGGCGTTATCGCGCCGCAAACTCGAACCCGGTGGCGATGAGCGCCCGCAGCCATTCGCTCTGCGCGGTTCGGGCTGATTTCACCTCGACATGGTGGTTCCACCGATTGCGGCTGACCTGAGTCAGGTTGTGCACTCCGGTGTGGTGTTCTGGGTGATCGAGGGTCACGTTCAGATACAGCGTCCCGTCCGCCGTCTTCTCGTAAGCCCACAGCCAGAGGAACTTGCGGTTCACGGCATAGCTGACCTGGGCCTTGGCGGCCTTGGTGACAGGGCCGAGTCCCTGGACGAAGGCGTCGATGGATTCGTAGTGGGATTGAGTCTGGGGCTTCGCGGTGAAGTCGCTGATCATCTTGTTCGTGCGATCGGTCATCGAACGTTCTCTACTCGTAGTTCAGTTGGACAGGGGCGTGAGCACGGCGATCCGCCAGGTTCCCTCGTGGTGGGTCAGCTGGTACATGAGGCGTTCGTCGGGTGCTCCACCGTGGTGATTCCAGCTCACGTCGGCCCAGATGCTGTGGGGGCCGCAGGCGGCCACTTTGATGGTGTGGTCTGTTTGGGTGACGTCTCGATACTGGGCAAAGGCCGTCTCGAAGAAGTCGCGTGTCTGAGCCCGCTCGCTGACGGGGATCGCGGCTTGGGGGAACTCGATCAGGGCGGGGGTCGCATAGTGCTCCGCGATGGCGTCCGCGTCTCGCCGCAACAGTGCTTCTGCGTAGGTGGCGAAGAAGGCTCCCGCCACCTGCTCGGCGTTGAAGTGTTCAGTCATGCCTCTGACACTAACCACCAATCAGGACACGCCATGTCATGGTTAGGATTTGCGTTATGCAGGTGATGACCACAGCAGCGGCCGCCTCACGGGACGCCCACTTGACGCTCCGACGGGTCGAGCGACAGCAGCACCTCATAACGATCCTGTCTCGTAAGGGCCCCCGTCACACTTTCCAGGAGCTCGCTGACGAAGTGGGCGTCACCCCACGGACCATCGCGCGCGACATCCAGCGGCTACGCCACTCCGGTGTCCCGATCAGCGTCACACCAGGACGCGCCGGTGGCGCACTACTCGAAGCCACCACTGAGCCAGCACCGGTTCAACTGGACTTCGCTGAAATCGCAGCACTGATCAGCAGCTTGGCCGCAGTCGGGCCGACAGTGAGCGAACCAGCCCAATCCGCGATGACGAAACTGGTCAATGCGCTCTCAGGCCAAGACTCAAATTGCCCATCCAGCAGCTTAACCGCCGCTTCGATCAACGTCTCCGGTCAGTACACCTAGTCGTCGAGGGGTGACTCCGCGAGCGCATCGAGCGCGAGCAGGAGCTCGGCGCGCAGGCGCGCATCATCAAGATCTGCCCGCAAGAGTGAGGCGCATTCGGCAATCTGCCGCCGCACCACATTGCGGTGCACGCTGAGCGCCCGCGCGGTAGCATCCCAGGCGCCGTGATGCTGCAACCACGTGTGCAGGGTGGCACGTAGCTCCGCGCCCTGCGGCGCCGGCTCGAACGGCGCAAGCAACCGACGTGCGGCGGCCCGCTGCTCGGGAAGAGCGGCTAACCCCTGCCAGCGCGCCTGCTCATCCGCGCCAGATGCTGCAAGCAACACCGCATCGGCGAGCTTGAGCGGCAGCTCAGTTGGCGTGAGCGGGCCGATGACGTGGATGTTCCACCCGGCCGCGGCAAGGGTCTCGCGCGTGGCGGTGCGCGGTGCGGTTGCCGTGATCGCGCGCAACGCCCGGTCGTGCACATCGACGAAGGGGGTCGCGAGATCAGTGCGCCACCAGGCGAGATCGGCGGCGTGCGCGGCTTCGCCATCGATCCGCCGACCCGCCACTGCGAAGACGCCACCGCTGCGCGATACCGCGAGGGCCGAGCGCAGCAGGCGCGCCGTGCGTTCGCGCACGACCGGATCGGGACGCATGAGCGCATCCACAACGAGCCCCATGAGAAGCGTGTCAACGCTCGTCGATGCCGCGGCCCCACTCGAATGCACGAGGCGCAACGTGTCGATGGCGAGACGGAAGGCGGTGAGATCAGTGCCATTGAGCTGGCGCGGCGCGGCAATACTGAGCCGACTGCGGGCGGGCACGCGGGCGCGACTCGAGCGCACGGTGCCACTGAGCACATCCACCCCGGCGCTTTCGATGGTGACGCGCACGGTGCGGTGCGCCGGCACCTCATCGGGCGCATCCGGGTACTCGTCCATGGAGGGCAGGGCGTCGATGACGGTTTGCACCGCGAGGCCGTCGATCGTGCCGGCCACCGCGCGATCATCGCCCTGCTCCACGATCGCGATGCCGCCGAGATAGCGAGCGAGCGCATTGACCACGCGCACGGTCGGGGAGTGGCCGAGCGCGGCGTGCATCATCGCGAGGGCGAGCGCATTGAGTCGCTCCAGCCGCCGCATCCGCGCTTCTTCGAGGGCCGCATAGAAGGCCGTCGTAATGTGCACGAACGGGATGTGGGGAGGGAAGGCAACGAGCGGCATCCCCGCGCGAGTGCACGCACCGACGAGACCCGCGGGGACCGCATCGAAGACTGGCTCGATGCCGAAGCCGAGGGCAACCGTGCCCGCATCCTGCAGCGCCTCAACGTAGTCGCGATACCAGGCGTCGTCATCGACGAAACCGAGCCCGGTGGTGAGGAGGAGTTCTGAGCCGGTGAGATGCGGCCGCGGATCGGCGAGGTCGACCACCGGCACCGACACGATCGGCGCGCGCAGGAGCGACGAGGGCGCATCGACCGGCACGAGAAGTTCGGCTTCGAGTTCGCTAATGTCGAGCAGTTCGCCGAGCGGCACCGAAGCGCGCTGACCCGAGGCGGTCACCTCGCGCAGCCCAGCCACGAACGATGAGGGCGGGGCTGCGGGCGGATAGGGCCGGATGAACTGGGTCACGAGATAAATCATCTCAAGTTTTCGCAAACCAGGATGAATTGTGCTTGGGTTCGTTGTTCGGAAATTTCTAGGCTGGCCGCATTCATCCGCTTCAGGCTCCCTGCCTGATTACAGCGAAAGGGACAGCGTGGTCCTCGATATCGTCGTAATCGTCCTCTACATCCTGCTCATGCTCGGCGTGGGCTATTGGGGGTACCGGCGCACGAAGTCACACAGTGACTACCTCGTCGCCGGTCGCCGCCTCGGCACCTTCATGTACGCCTCGACGCTCTCGGCGCTCGTGCTCGGCGGCGCCTCCCTCGTCGGCGGCATTGGCCTCGGCTACAAGTGGGGCATCTCGGGTGCCTGGCTCGTCACCGCGATTGCGCTCGGCGTGCTCCTACTCTCGGCGCTCCTCGCAAAGCGCCTCACGAAGCTGCGCATCTACACCGTGAGCCAGATGCTCGACCTGCGCTACGGCGGACGCTCCGCAGGCTTCTCGGGCACCGTGATGTTCCTCTACACCTTCATGCTCGCGGTCACCTCGACCCTCGCCTACGCGACCGTGTTCCACGTGCTTTTCGGCTGGGAAACCTGGGTGGGCATCCTCGTCGGCGGCGTGGTCGTCGTGCTCTACTCATCGCTCGGAGGCATGTGGTCGATCACGATCACCGATATGGCGCAGTTCATCGTCACCACCGTGGGCGTGTTCGCCGTGCTGCTGCCGATGGCGCTCATCAACGCCGGCGGCTATGACGCCATCGTCACCCGCCTCGGTGACTCGTTTGCCTCGCCCTTCGCGATCGGCGGCTCGACGATCGTCACCTACATCGTCATCTACACGCTCAGCCTCCTCATCGGCCAGGACATCTGGCAGCGCGTGTTCACCGCTCGCACCCCCGCCATCGCTCAGCGCGGCGGCATCGGTGCCGGCGTCTACTGCCTCGTGTTCGGCATCGTCGGCGCGATCATCGGTATGGCTGCGCACGCGCTCTTGCCCGACCTCGAAAAGCCCGACCAGGCGTTCGCCGCGATCGTCGAGGCAACCCTGCCCCACGGCATCCGCGGCCTCGTGCTCGCTGCAGGTCTTGCCGCGATGATGTCGACTGCCTCGGGTGCGCTCATCGCCGCCTCGACCGTGTTCACTGCCGACCTCCTCCCGCTCATGTTCCGTCGCTTCCGCGGCAACGCCGTGGATGCGGCCGCTGGCACGAGCGCCGAAGACGCCGGACACGGTGACGAGTTCGGTCTGCGCGGCTTCCGCGGCTCAATGATGGTGATTGGTGCGGCCGTCGTCGTCACGGCGATGAGTCTCGACTCCGTCGTCGGCGCCCTCACGATTGCCTACAACATCCTTGTCGGTGGCCTGCTCGTGCCGATCATCGGCGGCATTGTCTGGAAGCGCGCCACGCGCATCGGGGCCTATGCCGCGATCATCGCGGGCGCCGTGGCGGTCATCGTCGGCATGCTCATCTGGGGCGACCTCGCCAACGAACCGATCTATGTGGGCCTTGGGGCGAGCGCCATCGCCTTCGTGATTGCCAGCCTCGTCTCGAAGCCGACGCCCGAAGCCGTCATGACCGAGTGGCGTCAGCGTCTCGCCCGCGGCGACCACGACGACCTCAGCCTCGACACGGCCACCGTTGCTGCCGGCCAGTTCGAGCACCTCGCGACCGAAACCGTGCCGAAGCGCTGACGAGAAGGAGCACCGCATCCATGTGTAACCACAACAATTCGCCCGCCTCGGCACTGCCGAAGAACAGTTCAGCACGAGCCGAGCGGGTCGTCGAAGGCGGCCACCTCGGGCCGGTCAACGCCGCACTCATGCCGCGGTACGCGGGCCTCAGCACCTTCGCGTTGCTGCCGCAGATCACCGAGGTGCCGCACGCCGATATCGCGGTCGTCGGTGTGCCGTGGGATGCCGGGGTGTCCTATCGCTCGGGTGCGCGCTTTGGCCCTAACCACATCCGCCAATCGTCGCGGCTCCTGCGCCCCTACAACCCGGCCCTCGACACCTCGCCGTTCGCGCAGTGTCAGGTCGTCGATGGCGGCGACCTCGCGCTCAATCCGTTCAATATTCACGAGGCTGTTGAGGCGCTCGAGGATGCGGCGACCGAGTTCTCAGCGCAGGGCACGAAGCTCGTGACCCTCGGTGGCGACCACACGATTGCGCTGCCACTGCTGCGCGCGGTGGCGAAAGAACACGGCCCGGTGGCACTCCTGCACTTCGATGCGCACCTTGACACCTGGGACACCTACCAGGGTGCCGAGTACACGCACGGCACCCCCTTCCGCCGCGCGTTCGAAGAGGGCATCGTCGATACCGAAGCGCTCTGCCACGTGGGCACCCGCGGCCCGCTCTACGGCGTGCGCGATCTCGAAGACGACCGACGCATGGGCTTCGGCATCCACACCTCGCGCGATATTCACCGCATGGGCATTGACGAAACCGTCGCGCGCCTGCGCGAGCGCATTGGCGACCGACCCCTCTATGTTTCGCTCGATATCGATGTCATGGACCCGGCCTATGCGCCCGGCACCGGCACCCCCGAAGCTGGCGGTCTCTCGTCGCTCGTGATCCTTGAGCTCCTGCGCGGCCTCGACGGCCTCAACCTCGTCGGCGCCGATGTCGTCGAGGTGGCGCCCGCCTACGACCACGCCGAAATCACCGGTGTGGCTGCGGCACACGTCGCCTATGAATTCACCACCCTCATGGCCCGAAAGATCGGTGGCCTCGCATGACCGGCACACAGGATCGCGGGGAGCGTATTGGCGGCGACCTCGTGCTCGAGTCGCTCGTGGCGCTCGGCGCAACCGGCGCCGTCGGACTCCCGGGCCAGCACGCGCTCGGACTCTTCGACGCGTTCCGTCGGGTCGACCTGCCCTACCTCGGCGCCCGCGTTGAGAACAATGCGGGGTTCATGGCAGATGGCCTCGCTCGGGTGAGTGGCACGGTCGCGCCGCTCCTGCTCTCGACCGGGCCCGGCGCGCTCACCTCGCTCGCGGCGCTGCAAGAGGCAGCCGCCTCGTCGATTCCGGTGCTCGCGATCAGCGCGCAGGTGCCGGTGGCGGGCCTCGGCGGTGGCCGCCACGGGTACCTCCACGAACTGCCCGACCAGTCCGCCTCATTCCGCGGCGTCGTCAAGCACGTCCGCACGGTGCGCACGCTCGAACAGATCGTGCCGGCCATGCGCGAGGCCTGGGTGGCGGCAGCATCCGCGCCCACCGGCCCCGTGCTCGTCGAGATTCCGCAGGATGTGTTGCTCGAAGCAGCTGACCGCATCCCCGCCCCGCGCGAACTGTCGACGAGCGTGACGGCACTTGCGCCGCAGGCCGAACTCATTGAGCGCGCGGCCGAGCTACTCGCTGCGGCCGAGCGCCCGGCGATCCTCGCCGGTGGTGGCGTCATGCGCGCAGGTGAGGCGGCGCAGACGGCACTCGTGCGCGTGGCCGAACTCGCGGCCGCCCCCGTCGTCACGACCGTCGGCGGCAAGGGCGCGTTCCCGCCAGCGCATCCACTTTCGGCGGCGGGCTGGATCGAAGACATCGCCACGACCGAACTGCTTGAGGGGGCCGACGTGCTCCTCATCATCGGTTCCGGACTCGGTGAGCTGTCGAGCAACTATCACACCTTCGCACCGCAGGGCACGGTCATCCAGATCGAAGCCGACCTCGGCAAGATCGCCTCAAATCACGCCGGGCTCGGCATTCACGCCGACGCCGCCCTCGCGCTCGCGGCGCTCGCGGAGGAACTCAGCGCAGCCAATGCCGAACAACCAAAGCCGCTGGATGCTGCCATCGCCCACGCCAGCGACCTCAAGTCGACCGTGGTCGCGCGCCTCGATGCGCAATCGCTCGAGCACGAGCGCGGCTTCCTCGCCGCCCTGCGCGACGCGGTGCCGGATGCGGTCGACAGTTGCTGGGATATGACCATTGCCGCCTATTGGGCATGGTCGTGCTGGGATGCGCGCGAGGGTCGCTTCGCTTCGGCCCAGGGCTCGGGCGGACTCGGCTACGGTTTGCCGGCCGCCATCGGCATGGCCTTCGGCCATCGAGTGAGCGGGGATGCGGCGCCGGTGCTCGCAGTGTCGGGTGACGGCGGGGCGCTCTACGGCATCGCCGAACTCGCGACGCTCGCGCAGGAAAAGCTGCCGGTAACCTGGTGCATCGTTGATGACGGTGGCTATGGGGTGCTGCGCGAATACATGGAGGGCGCGTTTGGTGCGGCAACCGCCACCGAACTCGCCCGTCCCGACTACGTGCAGCTTGCCGCATCCTTCGGAGTGGCCGGGGTGCAGGTGGCTGTCGAAGACGCCGGGGATGCGATCGCCGAAGCGCTCGCGAGCGGCGAGCCGCGCGTGGTGGTCGTGCGCACGCACCTCGATCTCTTCGCACCGACGCACCTCGACCGCGTGAACTGACCCTTGTGCTCACCGCTCGACGTCGAGTAACGTAGACCCTTGGCTCGCCGGGCTCCACTCCGGCGTGACCGTGTGAGCGTGACAACAGTCCCGTCGCGCAAACGCAGACAAGAGATCTTGGGTGACGCCGTCTGGCGTCACGGTATTGAAGGAGACACCACTATGGCAGCAGTGTGCCAGGTGACGGGAACCACCCCTGGTTTCGGTCACACGATTTCCCACTCGCACCGTCGCACCAAGCGTCGGTTCGACCCGAACATCCAGAAGAAGACGTACTACGTGCCTTCGCTCAAGCGCAACGTGACGCTCAACCTCTCGGCCAAGGGCATCAAGGTTATTGACGCTCGTGGCATCGAGTCGGTCGTCGCTGAGCTCAAGAAGAAGGGTGTGAAGCTCTAATGGCTAAGAAGTCGCAGGACGTTCGCCCGATCATCAAGCTCCGCTCGACCGCGGGCACCGGGTTCACCTACGTCACGAAGAAGAACCGTCGTAACACCCCCGACCGTCTCGTGCTCAAGAAGTACGACCCGGTGATCCGCAAGCACGTCGAATTCCGAGAGGAGCGCTAACTCATGGCGAAGAAGAGCAAGATCGCAAAGAACGAGCAGCGCAAGGAGATCGTCGCCCGCTACGCGGAGCGCCGTCTCGAGCTCAAGAAGGCACTCATCGACCCCAACGGCACCGACGAATCGCGCGAAGAGGCACGCGTCGCCCTGCAGAAGCTTCCCCGCGACGCTTCGCCGGTACGAGTGCGCAACCGCGACTCGATCGATGGCCGTCCCCGTGGCGTGCTCTCGCAGTACGGCATCTCGCGTGTGCGTTTCCGCGAGATGGCGCACCGTGGCGAGCTGCCCGGCATCCGTAAGTCGTCCTGGTAACCCCGGGCCGTAACGGCTAATTTCTCGCTTCGGCGGGCATCCCAGCACTGGGATGCCCGCCGAAGTTCGTTTTCCGGGTGAATTCGGAGGAAATTCGCGCCGAAACCGGCCTATTTGCAGGGATCCAGGCGAGTTGGTGTTAGTTTGGCGACGTTGCACCGTGCCGATTCGTTCGCGCGACGCGACCGAACCATCAAAATGCAGCCGCCCCGGCGGTAGCGAAGTCCACAGGAGGACACATGGCAGACAAGAAGCAGACCGTGAACAAGACCGAGCTCGTCGCAGCGATCGCTGCCGAGACCGGCCAGAGCCAGGCGACCGTCAACGGCGTGCTCGAATCGCTCTTCCAGCAGCTCGCGTCGAACGCAGCCAAGGATGTCAAGGTCACCATCCCCGGCTGGTTCTCGGTTGAGCAGACGCAGCGCGCCGCTCGCGTTGGCCGCAACCCGCGCACCAAGGAAGAGATCCAGATCCCCGCTTCGAAGGGTGTCAAGATCTCGGCCGGTTCGAAGCTCAAGAACGCCGTCAAGTAGTCTTCCGCGACTGCGTGCAGCGGGGCTGGGCCATGTGGCTCGGCCCCGCTTCTTTGCGCGCGCCGCAACTGTCATCAGGATGGGCCCATCCCGCAGTATAACCGGATAGGCCCATCCTGATGACAGTTAGGGCTCGGCGGCAGATCAAGGGCCCATCCTGATGACACTTCGGCCACCACGCCCGACCCGCGGCCCGAAGGCCCCGAGTAGGCTGGGAGGCAACATGTCTGCATCCGATCAGCGACTCGGCCACACGCGAGTCAAGGGCCGCGAAGGCCGCCGCACCAACGCCGAGCTCGACCGCATCACCCGCACCGGCTGGAGCCGAGGCACCGTCCTTGCGGTGCAGTGGGGTCCGGCCGCGCTCATCATCACCGCGGTGATCGGGATGCTCATTGCGCTCGTCATCGGCGGCGCGGCCGCTCCGCTTGCCCTCGGCGACCCGGGTCCGGTGGTGCGCTGGGGTCTGCCGACCGTGCGCCTGGCCTACAACCTCACCGCCTCGCTCACGATCGGGGCGCTCGTCATGGCCGCCTGGGCTGCAAGCCGCGATGAGCCCGAGTACGAGCGGGCGATGCAGCTCGCGCAGGGCGGCGCCGCGGCCTGGACCATCACCACGGCGGCCGCGGCCCTGTTCACCTACCTCTCGGTCTCGGCCGTGCCGTTCTCGATGTCGGCCGACTTCGGCCAGGGGCTGTGGTTCTTCCTCGCGCAACTTGAGGTCGGCCAGCTCTGGCTCATCAACCTCGTGATGGTGGCACTGCTGAGCACCTTCGTATTCGCGAGCCGCAGCCGCTGGGGCACGATCCTGCTCACGCTCGTGTCGCTGCTGTGCCTGTGGCCGCTCGCCTCGCAGGGTCATGCTGCCGGTGCTGAGAACCACAACACCGCCGTCGGCGGGATCACGCTGCACTACACCGGCGCCGCCGTGTGGCTCGGTGGCCTCGTCGTGCTTGCCGTGCTCGCCGCAACCTCAGCGCCCCGCCGCCGTCTCCCGCTTGTCGAACGCTATTCGCAGCTTGCCTTCGTCGCCTTCTTCGTCACCGCCGCAAGCGGCGTCGTTGCCACGATCGTCAACGTCGGCGACCTCGCGCGCCTGTTCGACACCCCCTACGGCGCGATTGTCATCGCGAAGACGGTCATCTTGGTCGCGCTCGGCATCTTCGGTGCCATGAATCGACGCTTCCTCATTGACCGGATGCGTCGCAATATTGCCGCGGGGGAGTCGACCACCAAGCCCCTCGCCTGGCTCCTCGCCGCTGAACTCGCGCTCATGGGTGCCGTGGCCGGTGCCGCTGCCGCGCTCGGACGCACCGCCGCCCCGCAAGCGCAGATCACCGCCGATCAGCTCGCCGACCCGACCCCGGCACAGCTCCTCTCAGGCGAAACCCTGCCGCCACCCTTCGAGACCTCGCGCCTGTTCACCGAGTGGCGACTCGACCCGATCTGGACGACGCTCGTGATCATCGGCATCGTCTTCTACATTGCCGGGTTCATCCGCCTGCGTCGCCGCGGTGACAAGTGGCCGATCTGGCGCCTGGTCGCCGTGCTCATCGGTTGCGCGATCCTGCTCTACAACGTCAACGGCGCGCTCTACGTCTACGGCCGGTTCCTGTTCTCGTTCCACATGACCGAGCACATGATCCTCTCGATGATCATCCCGATTTTCCTCGTGCTCGGCGCCCCGATGACGCTGCTCCTGCGTGCGGTGAAGCCGCGCGATGACGGCTCAATGGGCATGCGCGAGTGGGTGCTCTTGCTCGTCCACTCGAAGTGGGCGAAGTTCTTCTCGCATCCGATCGTCGCGGGGGTGAACTTCGCGGTGGCCCTGCTCACCTTCTACTTCACCCCGCTTTTCCGCTGGGCCACGTACGACCACGTCGGGCACATGTGGATGATCGCCCACTTCCTCATCGTCGGGTACCTCTTCGTCGAGTCGCTCATCGGCGACGATCCGACGCGCGTGCGCGCGCCGTTCCCGATGCGACTCATTTCGCTCATCCTGGTGATGACCTTCCACGCCTTCTTCGGCCTCGCGGTCATGACCGGCACGGGCTTGCTCGTCGCCGAGTGGTACGGCGCCACCGGTCGCGATTGGGGCCCGGCAACCGCCCTCGAAGACCAGCAACTTGGCGGCGCGGTCGCGTGGGGTCTCGGGGAGTTCCCCACGGTCATCCTCGCCGCGATCGTCACCCTGCAGTGGGCGAGATCGGATGAACGACTCGCCAAGCGCGAAGACAAGCGCGCCGAGCGCGACCACGATGCCGAGCTCGAGGCGTACAACGCACGCCTGCGGGCGCTCGCCGAGCGCGACGGAGACGGCGCGTGACGCTGCAACTTACCGCCGAACAGCAGGGCGTCTTCGATGCGATCGAGGGCACCACCGAGCATCTCTTTGTCACCGGCCGCGCCGGCACCGGCAAATCGACGCTCCTCAATCACCTCTCGTGGCACACCGAGAAGCAGCTCGTGATCTGCGCGCCGACTGGCGTTGCCGCGCTCAATGTCGGCGGGCAGACGATCCACTCGCTGTTCAAGCTGCCGATCGGCATCATCGGCAACCAGCCGATTGAGCAATCGCGCGAGGTGAAAAAGCTCCTCACCACGATCGACACGCTCGTGATCGACGAGATCTCGATGGTGTCGGCCGACCTCCTCGACGCGATGGACCGTTCGCTGCGGCAAGCGCGAAATCGACGTTCCGAGCCGTTCGGCGGCGTGCAGATCGTCATGTTCGGCGATCCGTTCCAGCTTGCACCCGTGCCGCCGTCTGATCCGAGCGAGCGCGCCTGGCTGCGCGACACCTATCGCTCCATGTGGTTCTTCGACGCGCACGTGTGGCGCGAGGCCGAGATGCGCATCCATACCCTGCGCGAAATCCATCGCCAGCACGATGAAGAGTTTCGCTCGCTCCTCACCTCGGTGCGCTACGGCCGGGTGACCGCGGATGAAGCGGGTCGGCTCAATACCGTCGGCGCACGCCCGGCGCCCCACGACGGCATCATCACGCTCGCCTCGAAGAACGCGACAGTCTCTCGCATCAACGCGCGCGAGCTCGAGCGGCTGCCGGGCCGCTCAATGACGGCGGATGCGGAGGTCATTGGTGACTTCGGCGGCGCCCGTACCTTCCCGGCCGATGAGCGGTTGGAGCTCAAGGAGGGCGCGCAGGTGATGTTCCTGCGCAATGACGCCGACCAGCGCTGGGTGAACGGCTCGGTCGGTGTGGTCTCGCGCATCGACCGCACGGTCTACGTCGAGATCGATGGCGAAGAGCACGAGGTCGAGCCGATCGCTTGGGAGAAGCTCAAGTACTCCTATGACCCCGATACCAAGGAACTCTCGCGGGATGTCATCGGCGAGTTCCATCAGTTCCCGCTTCGGCTGGCCTGGGCGGTGACGATTCACAAGTCGCAGGGCAAGACCTATGACCGCGCGGTCGTTGACCTCGGGGCCCGGGCGTTCTCGCCGGGACAGGCCTATGTGGCGCTCTCGCGCATCCGCTCGCTCGAAGGGCTGTATTTGACCCGACCGCTGCGACCGAACGACATCTTCGTCGACGACGACGTCATGCGCTTCATGACCGAGGTCGCCGAGGCCCAGCGCGCCGCGAAGCTGCTCGCGCCCTAGCGCTCGCCGGGGGAATTGGTGGATGTGATCCCCTCATCACCCGCCGTGTGCTCCCCTGAAGTTGAGGGGACCACACGGTGTTGATGGATAGGGCATTCGCGTGCTTCGAGAGCCTCAGCACGCGGATTGGTCGCGCGTCAGCGCGCAACACGGCAAGACCCCAGCCCACGGCTCGCTAGTGCGGTCGAATCAGCGGGCGGATCGCCTCGGCGAGATTGTCCGCATCCACGTCGATGCCAAGCACCTGCGACCAGGCGCCGACGTACTCCTCGAAATAGCGGTGGGCGTGGCCGCCCTTGTTCGCGATCGACAGGGGCATATCGGCGGCGATCTGCCAGAAGGTCACCCACGGCCACCAGCGCATTCGCGCGGTGACATCGTGACCGCGGGGCTCGGTCATCCACGTCGGTTGCTGCCAAATGAGCGACGGATCCCACCACACAATCGGGTCGCTCGGATGCTGCAAGAACACGAACCTCTTCTCACCCCAGGATGCATAGGGCATCCCCTCGTGATCGTGGCCGAGATCTTCGGCCCGGTTCGAGAAGCGGATCACCGAGCCGTCGTCAATATCGGGGCGAATCTCGGGCGAACCAGCCCGGCGACGCGCGGTGAGCTCGCGCCACATCGGCGAAATCTGCGGGGTGCCCGCCCAGATCGCGCCATCAAGCTTCCGTGCCATATCGCTCGCCGACGAAAACACCGAAACACCGCCGAACGCCCCGAGCGATTCGCCCGACATGTAGAGCTTCGGCCGCTCATTCGCGGGCATCGTGTCGAGCACCTCACGCACTTCGTGGTACAGCGCTCGCGCGGTCTGCTTCGGCGACTTGCGGTCAAACAAGAATGCGAAGGCGCTCGGTAGCACGGTGTACTGCAACGACACCACCGCGCAATTACCGCGCGTAAGAAATTCCAGTGCCGACATCGCCCAGTCGTTGAGCCAGCCGGTACCGGTGCCAACCATGATCACCAGGTGCTCGCGCGTGAAGCCACCCGCACGGCGCAGATCGCGCACGGCGTGCCTCGCCGCCGTCTCAATACTCTGCGAGGGCGAGAGGCCGACGTACGCACGTACCGGCTCCATTGCATCCTCGCCCCAGAACGCGGCAATATCGCGAGCTCGCGGGCCGTCGGCGACGACCGACTTGCCGTGGCGGCCCAGCGAATTAAACGATTCGAAGGATGCGGGGGAGCCAGAGCGCTCAGCCTGCTTCGGTGCGACGCGGCCGGGCAAGGGCCGCAGGTTATTGCGGTGCGCTGACGCGTTGATGCGGCGCATGAGCTGTTCCCAAAGCACCGAGCGATTCAGGTAGTAGGTGAGGCCAAACATGACTGCCGTGCCGGAAAGCGGCGCCGCAAGTGCGGGCGCGAAGCGGCCGATCAGGCGGCGAGTGCCGGCCGACGACATGCGAAAGAGTTGCACGAGACCGAGGATGCCGGTCGTCGCGACGGTGCCGACGGCCATCCCAGTGAATTGCTGGCGCAGGGTCTGCGGCGTTTCGTCGACGAGTTGCGCGATCTCGCGTTGGCGTTCGAGCGACGACAGGAGCGTCGCGGCCGTACCTATCGCCATCGTCGAGAGGAGGGCCGTCTGCCAGGTGCGCTCGACGGTCGCCATCCGCAGCGACGGGGTGGGTTGCGCATCCACGCCTCTGGCGCGACGCACGAGCGCGAGGATGCCATTGCGCGTCGTGCGTGCGCCGGAACCGACCGCGTAGCCGTAGAGCTGCGAGAGGCTGATGCTCGCGGCGGTGGTCCACCAGGTGCGGGGGAGGAGGCTCGGGCCGAGGGCAATCAGCGTGGTGAGCTGGCTCGCGACTACGCCCCACCAGTTCGGACCCCAGCGATTGAAGAAACGCTGCAGTTGCTTCTTTCTGGGTGTGGTGGCGTCGCCACGGCGCTCGGAACGGGGCGCGCGTGGTCGGAACATGCACACCAGTATCTCGGTGAACGGTGAACTTGATTGGGAAACATATCCGGGGTTGCGCTTTTGCATCCGAACGAATAAGTTGTATCTGCAAGTAAAAATACTTCAAGGAGCAAGCATTATGACCATCATCGAAGGTCTCACCCCCGGCACTTGGGTCATCGACCCCGCACACACCGAGGTGCAGTTCTCGGTTCGCCACCTCGCCATCTCGAAGGTGCGCGGCAAGTTCGAGCAGTTCGAAGGCACCATCGTCACCGGCGAGCAGATCGAAGACACCAAGGTCAACGCCACCGTTGAGGTTGCTTCGGTGAACACCAACATGGAGCAGCGCGACGAGCACCTGCGCACCTCGGACTTCTTCAAGGCCGACGAGTTCCCGCAGATCACTTTCGTCTCGACCGGCGTTCGCGTTGACGGCGGCGACCTCATCGTCACCGGCGACTTCACCATGCGCGGCGTGACCAAGTCGATCGACTTCAAGGTCGAGCTCGGCGGCACCACCACCGACGGCTACGGCCAGAAGAAGGCCGGCTTCGAGGCCGAGACCAAGATCAACCGTCACGACTTCGGTGTTGCGTGGAACGCTCCGACCGAGGCCGGTGGCCTCACGCTCGGTGACGACGTCACCATCAAGATCGACGGCCAGGCGACCTACCAGGCGTAGCTCCTTCGCAGGCAGTAGTGCCTGCCCGTCGCGAAAAGACGAGTGCGGCTCTCCGGAGAGCGGCACTCGTTGCGTTTCCGGCTGTTGCGCGATCTGCACTTTTGGCGTGTACGTGGTGCGTGGCAGCGTCAACAGCGCAAAAAGTGCAGATTCCGCAACGCCACTCGGCGTAGCGTGGACGCATGCGCAAAGTTGACATCGTGGTCATCGGCGGCGGAGCGATGGGGCTCGCCACCGCCTGGCGTGCGGCCGGCCGCGGCCGCACGGTACTTCTTGCCGAACAATTCGACATCGCCACCCCGAATGGCGCCAGTCACGGTGCCTGCCGCAACTTCAACCCCCACTACGCCACCCAGCCGCATCTCGATCTCGTGCGCGAGGCAGCGGATGCGTTCGACGAACTCGCCGAGGCAACCGGCCGCATCCTGCTCGATCGTTGCGGCCTCGTGAGTCACGGCCCCGGGCAAACCTTCCGCGATGTCTACGACCGGATGGGGGAAGCAGGCCTCGAGCGCGAATGGCTCTCGCTTGCCGAGGCCGAGCGGCGATTCACCGGGATGCGTTTCGATACCCAGGTGCTCTACACCCCGAGCGCCGGGCGAGTGCGCAGCGAAGAGACGCTGCACGCGCTCATGGAAGCGGCCGTGGGGTTTGGCGCGGATCTGCGCTTCGGCACTCGGGCTGAATCGATCGAGCTCGATGACGATGGCGGCACGGTCACGCTCGAAAACGTGCGCACCGGCGAGCAGGAAGTCGTGCGCGCTGCGGTCGTCGTCTCGGCCGCTGGTGCCTGGACCACCAAGCTCATCAGCGGCCTCGTTGCGTTGCCACCACTGCGGGTGACGCAAGAATCGCCCGTGCACTTCCCCGACTTTGATGTCGACGCCACCTGGCCGAGCTTCAACCACCGCCCCGAGCCCGGTGATAGTCGCTACGGCGACTACTGGAAGGCGACGGTCTACGGGATGCACACCCCGGGCGAAGGCATCAAGGCCGGTTGGCATCGGGTCGGCCCCGAGACCGACCCGGACAAGCGCACGTTCTTGCCCGATGCATCCTCGCTCGCTTCCCTTCGTGAGTATGCGCGCGAGTGGTTGCCGGGAGTGAACGCGGATGAGATCGAGCCGATCTCATGCACCTACACGACTGCGCCCGACTCGCTCTTTGTCTGCGATCGGGTGGGGCCGCTGGTCGTGCTTGCCGGCTTTGCGGGGGAGGGGTTCAAGTTCGTGCCGTCGATCGGCCGGCTTGGCGCTGATCTCGCCGATGGATTGCCGGGGCTGCCCGCCTTCGCGCTCGATCGTGACTTTGGTGAGCGCGATCGCTCGGGGCTCGCGACGGTACTCGGCTAGCTGGCTGTTGCAGCAGCGAGGTCTGCGCCAGGATGCTAGGAACTCTGCGCCTGCATCCCCAGTTTTGCGCGCCTGTTTTCTTAGCGTGAGGGGAGCGCCTCTTCGAGGCGACACCTCAACAACTAGGAGTTGCACGCATGACTGATGAATCGCAGGAGTTCGCCGGCAAGGTCGTTCTCATCACCGGTGGTGCCGCGGGCCTCGGCGCTGACGCCGCCCGCGCGTTCGTGAAGCGCGGCGCGAAGGTCGCCATCGTCGACATCGCGCAGGAGGGTCTCGACAAGACGGCAGCCGAGATCGGTGCGGGCGACAACCTCATCACCATTCAGGCCGATGTGAGTAACGCCGACGATGTGAAGCGTTACGTCGACACCACCGTCGAAGCGTTCGGCACGATCGACGTGTTCTACAACAACGCTGGCATCGAGGGGAAGGTCGCGCCGCTCGTCGACCAGAAGGTCGAAGACTTTGACCGCGTCATCGCGATCAATGTGCGTGGCTCGTGGCTTGGCCTGCACTATGTGCTGCCGATCATGTACGCGCAGAAGTCGGGCAGCGTGATCAACACCTCGTCGATTGGTGGGCTCGTTGGCGGCCCGCTGCCGGTATCGCCGTACGCGACCTCGAAGTTTGCGATCACGGGGCTTACTCGTATTGCCGCGATTGAGTCGGCGCCGTACCAGGTGCGCATCAACTCGGTGCACCCCTCGCCCGCGAACACGGCGATGATGCGATCGCTCGAGGGTGGCGCGGGGGCGTCGCAGGATCAGATCGCCTCGGCGATTCCGCTTGGCCGCTACGCCGAGCCCTCGGACGTGACGAACGCGGTGCTCTTCCTCGCCTCGGACGACTCGGCGTTCATCACCGGGATGCAGCTGCGCGTCGACGGCGGGATGCTCGCGTAGGTCGGCGCCCCGCGCGCTGAGGGCGATCGCCCCGCGCGCTGAGGTCCTCGAAGCGCCACCACAACTGTGAGCGAAACGCGCGAGTGGGAGTCCCTAGGGGCTCCCACTCGCGCGTTTCGCTCGCACTCGTGAGTGTCGGCACCCCGAAAGCCCCAGCGCACGAGGCATGCGCCTGCCCGACCACCCCACTTGTTAGCCTTCAGCAATGCCTGTCATCCGCGAAGCCACTTCCGCCGACGCACCTGCGCTCCTTGAGTGCATCCAATTGCTCGCTGAGTACGAGCGCGAGCCCGATGTCGTCGTCAACACGATTGACCGCATCCGCGAATTGTTCTTCGGCCCGAATCCGGCAGTGTTCGCACACGTCGCCAAAGACGCGGGCGAGGTCGTTGGCATCGCGATCTGGTACCTCACCTACTCGACCTGGGAAGGCGAGCACGGCATCCACCTCGAAGACCTATACGTCAAGGATGCGCACCGCGGCAGGGGCCACGCGCTCGCGCTCATGCGCCAGCTCGCCGCCATCTGCACCGAACGCGGCTACGCGCGCTTCGAGTGGGCGGTGCTCGACTGGAACCAGCTCGCCATCGACTTCTACGAGCGACTTGGCGCTGAGCCCATGACCGGCTGGCACATTCGCCGTCTCGAAGGTGAGGCGCTCGCGGCGCTCGCGGCGCAGCATCCGGTGGCGAATGGCTAAGACCGCGCTGAGCGCACCTGCCGCATCGCGCGGCCTCATCCTCGCGCTGGGACTCCTCAGCGCCTTCGGTCCGCTTTCGATGGACCTCTACCTGCCCTCACTGCCGACACTCATCGCCGACCTGGGCACCACCGAGGCGATGGGCCAGGCGACTATGGGCGCCTCGATGATCGGCCTCGCCTTCGGGCAACTCATCTTCGGGCCGATCAGCGACCGCATTGGCCGCCGCGTTCCGCTCATCATCGGTGTCGCGGTGTTCGCGTTACTTTCAATCGCTTGCGCGTTCGCGCCGTCGATCGAACTCTTGCTGCTCGCCCGTCTCCTGCAGGGACTCGGCGGCTCAGCCGGCATCGTCGTGAGTCGCGCGATCGTACGCGATCTCTACCAGGGCGCCGAAGCATCCCGCGCCTTTGCGCTGCTCGCGGCGCTCCTCGGCATCGCGCCAGTGATCGCGCCCCTCATCGGTGGGGCGCTGCTCCTCATTACCGACTGGCGCGGGTTGTTCATCGCGCTCGCGATCATCGGCGCATTGCTGTTCGCGCTCGCCTGGTTCGCGGTGCCCGAAACACTCGCGCCCCGCGATCGCTCGGCCGCCGGGATGCGCGAGCAACTCTCCGAGATCGGCGCCGTCGTGCGCAACGGCCGCTTCATGATGTTCACCGCGGTGCTAGCCCTCGCGAGCCTCGGCCTATTCAGCTACATCTCGATGTCGTCGATGGTGTTTCAATCGGGATTCGGCTTTACCGCCCAGAACTACGCACTGCTCTTTGCGGTGAACGCCGCCGGCATGCTCATCGGCACTTGGCTCGGCCGCGCAGTCGTACGGCGAATCGGCCCGGATCGATTGGCAGGGTTGGGCATCCTCATCGGCACCGTGGCTGCGGTCTCGTTTGCAGTGCTGGCCTGGATGCAGGCTCCACTGCCCGCTCTCATCGTCGCGCTCACGACCATGCTGTTCGTGCACGGGCTCATCCTTGCGAACGTCACCGCGCTGGCAATGGATGCGATGAGTCGCGGCGTGGGCACCGCATCCGCCGTACTCGGGGCCATTCAGATGGGGATCGGCGCGATCGTGCCGCCGCTCGTCTCGCTCGGGGGCGTGGATGCTGTGGTGATGGGAGCGGTGATGGCCGCCGGTTTCGTGGCGTCGCTGGTGCTCTTCTTGATCATCGCGGCGAGGCTACGGCGGCGAAGCCAATAGGCTGAGCGAATGACCGACGCCGACGCCGCTGCCGACGACGCGCCGCGCGCGCCGAATCGGGTGCGGTCGCTCACCCTGCGCTATCTCACCTTCTTCTTGGGTGTGTTCATCATGTCGTTCGGGGTGGCGCTTTCGGTGCACGCGATCATTGGCACGACGCCGATCTCGGCGATTCCGCTCGTGCTCGCATTTGCGACGACAGTGTCGGTGGGTACCTATGTGATCGGCATCAACGCAGTCTTGCTTACGGCGCAGATTCTGATCTTGCGACGTAAGTTCGAACCGATCCAGCTCCTGCAATTGCCGGCGGCGATCGCATTCGGTGCGGCCTGTGACTTGGCGCTGTGGCTTACCTCGGGGTATGCGCCGACGACTTATCCCGAGCAACTCGGACTTTCGCTCCTCGGGTCGGTCGTCTTGGGCATCGGAGTGTGGCTGCAGGTCACGCCAAAGGTGCTCATGCTGCCCGGCGATGGTATTTCAGTGGTGATTTCGCGGGTGACCGGTCGCGAGTTCGGTGGGGTGAAGATCCTCATGGACTCGCTGCTTGTGGTGATCGCGATCGTGCTGTCGTTCATCCTGCTCGGCGAGCTGCGCGGTGTGCGCGAGGGCACAGTGATTGCGGCCATCCTCGTCGGCTGGATCGTGCGGCAGCTGCAGCGCCGCGTGCCCTGGCCGCGCATCCTGTCGCCGTAGCGGCTTCCGAGTGCTGAGGTTCTCGAAGTACCTGTGCTGAGGCACTCGAAGCACGACCCGGTTAATGCTCGAAAAAGTCCTCGTCGATCTCGAGAATCTCGAGGGCGTTCTTGACTTGAACTCCGACGCGGTACTTCAACATCAGGCTCGTTAGGCGAGTGCCATCGATGAGCACGATCTTGCCGGGCACACCCTTGGCATACTGTCTGGCGCCCTCGGAGAACGTCGATGTCGTGATAAATACGCCACTATTCACGCCTGGAAGCACTTGAAATGCACCGACAAAGCCCTGCAGTTCTGGTCGTTGGACGGTGTTTGTCGAGCTGTAGCGCTTCGCCTGTACGTAGATGTTTTGAATGCCGAGGGCATCCTGCTTGATGATGCCGTCAATGCCGCCGTCGTTGCTCGACGAGGTCGTTGCGGCCGCACCGTCGGCACCCCCGTATCCCATTGCGGTCAAGAGCTTGAGTACGGCAACCTCGAAGAATTGCCACGATTCTTCTCGAATTCTGGTGAGTAGGTCGGATGCGACCTCATCATTCACCTGCTCGACGGCACTTGCCGCGGTCTCTTCCGGCGAGCGGCCCGCTGCAATGTCACTGTTGAGGGTCGAGTCCGCACTCCTTGTTGACGAGCGCTTCCGTTCTGCGAGTTCCGCTTGGTACGCATCCCATTTCGGCAATCCGGCAAGATCGCGGTCGCGGAACGGACCCGGAAATCGCCGAGCAAGTTCGCGACCCGTGTCATTGATCGCGTAGTGCGCGCGAATTGGGCGATCAATGGCTCCCGCGTTCACGAGCGAAGAGATGGCCCAGGTGATGCGATTTTCTGCACGCGATTGGCCGGAAGGCAATCGCTCGGCAGCCTGTTCACTCGTCACACCGCCAAGCTCAGCGACTTCAGTGATAATCGAGCGCACGTGTTTCTGCTGCCCATCGCTGAGCACGACCAGCACGAGTGGTCGAAAGTCATCGGTGGTGGGGAACGGTGTGCTCATCGATACTTCCGGTCGTTGGAGAGAGTTCGTGCTCAGCTTACGGAGCGCGACAACGCCGCATCCGCCACGGCCGCCACCCCGAGCACCCGCGCATCCCCAAACCGCGCGCCCATGAGAGTGATGCCAACCGGCAACCCATCCACCGGCACCGGCAGTGTCACCATCGGCGTGCCGAGCATGGTGCCCGGGCCGGTGTTGCGGGTGTAGAGCGGGAAGGTGGGCACCCGTTCGCCGAGATGCTCGACCGTGATGTCATCTTCGATGAGGTGCGCCGGCGCCGGGGTGCTCGGGAACACGAGCGCGTCGAGGCGGCGTTCGCGCAGCATCCGTTCGTAGCGTTCGCGGGCGAGCGCGACATCGGCCATGGCCGCCGCGTAGTCGGCACTCGAAACCGGATGCTCGACCATCACCGTCACGACTGCACGCACGTCTTCACTCGTCACCTCGTCGCGCAACCGTGCGAGTGCCTCGTTTGGCGGGCACCCGAAGGCTTCTGCGGCGTGGGCGGTGAGGAGCCGCCGCGCCTCGAAGAGCACGACCGGCATTTCGGCAGGATGCGCGAGGTCGTGAACTTCAGCGAAATCGACCTCGACGGCCTCGGCGACCTGACGCAATCGCTCGAGTGCGGCATCCCAGGCGGCGGCAGTGTGCGGATGCAGTGCCGCCGTGTAGACCGACGTCACGCCGATCACTGGGCGCGCGACGGATTCGGGCGCCGTATTGCCGAGCCAGCCGGCGACTTCGATCACCCGGTCGAGGGAGCGCGCAAAGACGCCCGCGGTGTCGCGGGTGGTTGACAGCCCGACCTTGCCGTCGAGTGGCCAGCGACCGACCGAGGGGCGGTAACCGTAGACACCGCAGATGCTCGCCGGAATCGAGACCGAGCCGCCGGTGTCAGTGCCAAGGGCGACCTCGACCTCGCCGAGCGCGACCGCCGCCGCGCTGCCACCGCTTGAGCCGCCGGCTGAACGCGCCGGTTCTTGCGGATGCCGCACCGGGCCGTAGGCGGCATTGTTCGAGGTAATGCCAAAGGCAAGTTCGTGCATATTCGTCGTGCCGACCACGACGGTGCCGCGATGCCGCAGGGCCGAGACGACTCCCGCATCCGCGTCGGCAATGCGCGCCGCGAGCGCGCGGTTCGATGCCGAGAACGGAAACCCGGCGACGGCGATGTTGGCTTTGACTGCGAGTGCGAACGGTTCTGTGCCTTCGGGGATGCGGGCTAGTTGCGCGGCTACTCCGGCGTCGGTGGCCACAGTGTCCCAATTGCCGGGCACGGGGTTCGACAGAGCAAGCGACATCACGGACTCCTTCATTGCAGTCGTGCGCCGCGGGCGCGGCATTCCGGCCGATGGTAGCCCGGGCGCGTCACCCTCGTGCTGAGGTTTTCGAAGTGCACGTGCTGAGGTTCTCGAAGTGCTCGTGCTGAGGTTCGCGATGCACAAACCCGACCCTTGCCGCCATACCCGACCCATGTACGGCCCAGGTTTGGCGGGAAGGCTCAGAACACGGGTCAGGTTTGGCCGACAGGGTCAGGTTTCCCGCGCCCCGCCCATTCCCACCTGCACCTGACAGAGTCGCCACATGAGCCGCCTCATGCAATGTGCCACCTGCGGCGTCGAACGCGCCGGCGAGTTGCCCGAACTCTGCCCGATCTGCGCCGACGAGCGTCAATACGTGCCAGCGTCGGGCCAGCGCTGGCTTGAGCCGGGTTCGCAACCGGATGCAGCCCTGCAATTCACCGAGGCAGAGTCCGGCGTGCACGCACTCGCGCCGACGAACGTGCCGGGCATCGGCCAGCATCCACTGCTCGTGGCGAGCGCGGCGGGCAACATCATGATCGAAGCGCCGGCGCACATCGACGTCGACTCAATCGCCGCTGTGCGCGAACGCGGCGGGCTCGCGGGTCTGATTGCCACGCATCCGCATATGTATGGACTGCAATCGCTCTGGGCGCGCGAGTTCGACTGTCCGGTCTACATTGCGAAGGCGGATGCGCACTGGCTCGGCGCGCGGCCGGATCACACGGTTGTGTGGGAGGGCGAGTTGGCGCTCGCAGATGACCTGCACGCATCGCAGCCGGGCGGGCATTTTCCCGGGAGCACCGTTGTGCATTGGCGCGCGCCCGATGGCTCGGGGGTGCTCTTCGCTGGTGACACGATCGGCACGGCGAGGGCACCGGGATGGGTGACGTTCATGCGGTCGTTCCCGAATTACCTGCCGCTCTCGGCCGCCGTGGTCGCCCGCATCGCCGAGCATGTGGCGCGCTACGACTTCGAGCGGCTCTATGGCAACTTCGGGGCGCGCGTCGACGAGGATGCAGCGGGCGCAGTCGCGCGTTCGGCCGCGCGGCACATCGACTGGGTGTCGGGCCGGATGGACCACCTCACCTAGTGGCCTACGTATGGCAAACCTGAGCCTTCCCGCCAAACCTGGGCCATACACGGGTCAGGTTTGGCAGGAAGGCTCAGAGCAAGGGTCAGGTTTGGCAGGAAGGCTCAGCCCTAGGCAGACCCGCGCCGCCACACCGCCGGCACAGTCGTCGTGATCGGCACGAGGCCTGCCCGTTCCAGAATTGGCCGCGAATACTCAGTGCAGTCAACCTGCAAGAAGCGCTTCCCACGCTCTGCCGCCTCGCGCGCCCGCGCCGCCGCGAGCGCGCGATAGAGTCCCCGGCCGCGGTGCGCCGCATCGCAGGCGCCGCCGAAGAGGCCCGCGAACTCGGTGCCAGGGATGAACTCCACCCGTCCCGAACACACCACCTCGCCGCTCGGGGCACGCACGACCCACATTGAAAACGCATCCGGCTCGGCGAAGAATCGCGCCACCAGCTCATCGGCGAGACCCTCCGACCCCTCGTCGTCGTCGAAGACGCGACCCGCCAGTGCTTCGGCGGCACGCATCCCGGCCTCGTCGGTGACCCGCTCGATGCGGTAGCCGGTCGCGATCGGATCGGCAGCGGTAATCACGGCCGTAACATCGCCACACATCACGGTTTCGTTCTCGCCCAACGAGAACCCCTGGGCTTCGAGCCGATCAAGCAGGTCGGCGGGCTCGTCGTGCCCTCGCGTTTTCCACTCAAAGTGATCGATGCGCGCGTCGGCTTCATAGTGGGCAATGGCCGCAGCAATGAGCGCATCAGCTTCATCAGGATGCGGCAGCGGCGGGTACGAGACGAAGCCGCGGTGGCGCTGCACGAACGTACCGAGCCAAAGCGGGCCGATTCGCGTGATCTCGTCGGCGTCGGCGACTTCGGTCTCACCTCGGAGCTCGGTGTCGTAGTGCGCGAGCAGTGCAGCAGCATCCATTGGGAAAGTTTGGCACGCCGCTTGATGGTGCACTGAGGTTCTCGAAGTGCTCCAGCACGCGAACGCGGTAATCTCGGCGCATGACCACTCCCACTGCCGCTACCCCCGAAGTGCCGCTGAGCCCCGAACAGGTGGCTGGTCTTCTCGCCGGACTTGACGCGCGCTGGTGGCTGTCGGGAGGCAAGGCGCTTGATCGCTGGCTCGGCCGTGAAATTCGTGACCGGCCGAACACCGATATCAGCGTGTTGCCGCGCGATCTCAACGCCGTCGTTTCCGCCCTCCCCGCGCACTACAGCGCCTGGGCTCCGGCCGGTGACGACACTGACGAGGTCATTGCGCTCACCGAGGCCGCAGAGAACGCTGATCTGCAGCCCGTGCGCATCTACGACGCCGAACAGGATGCGTGGGTGCTACGTATCAACGTTGAAGACGGCATCGACCGCGCTTGGCTCTACCGCCGCGACCCGCGACTGCAGTTGCCGTGGGATCAGGCCGTGCTCGACCTTGATGGCGTGCCAACTGGCGCCCCGCAAATGCAGCTCGTGTGGAAGACGCTGCGACCGCGCCCCGAAGACGAGCTCGACAAGGATGCGGTGCTCCCCGAACTCGACGAGCCCGCCCGAGCCTGGTGGGAGCGCGCGGTGCTCTCGATTCACCCGCACTCGACCTGGGCCATCCACGTGCGCAGCCCCTTCGCGCCCGCCAAGGCAAGCTGGAACAAGCGCCGCTAAGACTCCTCGTCGGGCCAGCGTTCGCCCGACGACACCGCGTCGAACACGACTTCGCGGAACCAGCGTTGCACCGGTGAAAGCCGTGCCTCGGGCCGCGTGTAGAGCGCGACCGGTGTCGAGTGACCGGGCCAGGGCAGCTCAAAGATCGCGAGGTTCGGGAACCAACCGCGAAACACTTCGGCGACGTGTCGCGGCAAGAGCACCACGAGGTCAGTCTCAGCAAGCACGGCGGGCACGGTTGCGTACTCCTCGATCGTGAGTGCCACCTGTGCGAGCAAGCCATGCTCCGCGAGCGTTTGCAAGGGAAACACGTGACCGCCTCGTGCCGACACCCGCATGAAGCGACGACCCGCAAACATTTCCGGTCCAGTTTTTGGCAGCGGGTGAGCACTGGATGCAAGGGCTACGTACTCGACACTGCGCACGCGAGTGCGCCACAGCCGCGCCGAACTCATTGACGACACCGTGATCGCAAGGTCAATTGACCCGCGAATGAGTCCGTCTTCGACCTGGTCTGCATCCAATCGCTCGACCTGCAGATGCGGATCGGCGGCCTCGCGCGCCAATGCCGCCATGATCGGCGGCAAGAAGGTTTGCTCACCGATCGAGGTGAGCCCGAGCACCAGCTCGCCGGTGAATCCTGAGGGTTCGAACGCGCTTGACCCGTTTACTGCCGCATCGATTTGCAGCATGGCTTCGTGCAGCGGGCCAAACAACTGTGCCGCCCGGGGCGTCGGCACCATGCTGTTGCCTTCTCGGCGAAAGAGCTCGTCGTCGAAGCGCTCCCGCAGGCGCTTCAAGGTGTGACTCACCGTGGGCTGCGTTACGTGCAGGCGCTCGGCGGTGGCCGTCACGCTCCGCAGTTCGTAGAGCACCACAAAGGTCTGCAATTGATTGAGATCAGCGAGCGGCATCTATAGATCGTATCGATAGTGCATCCGAATTGAATCTATTGGATTTGGTCACTTGTGCGACCTACAGTCGTTGGCAGGAGCAATCGGCGACGCTTGCACGCGCCGGATGCATGCTTTCGAGTGACAAGGACGACACCCGTTGATCATTGATATTCACGGCCACTACACCACCGCCCCGAAGCAGCTGGGCGCCTGGCGTGACCTGCAGATTGCGTTCACCGAGGGCAATGGCGAGGCCCCGAATCCCGCCGATCTGCACATCAGCGATGACGACATTCGCGAGACGCTCGAAGCTAACCAGCTTCGCCTCATGAACGAACGTGGCTCGGATGTCACGGTCTTCAGCCCCCGCGCCTCGTTCATGGCCCACCACATTGGTGACCTCGAGGTGAGCAAGACCTGGGCGCGCCTGTGCAACGACCTCTGTGCCCGCGTGAGCGAGCTCTACCCCGACCGCTTCATCATGGGCGCGATGCTGCCGCAGTCGCCCGGCGCCGACCCTGCGACGAGCGTGCCCGAACTCGTGCGCGTCGTCGAAGAACTCGGCGCCGTCACCGTCAACCTCAACCCCGACCCCTCGGGTGGCAAGTGGACGGCCCCGCCGCTCACCGACCGCTCCTGGTACCCGATCTACGAGAAGCTCGAGGAGTATCAGGTGCCGGCGATGGTGCACGTGAGCACCTCGTGCAACCCCGCCTTCCACACCACCGGCGCGCACTACCTCAACGGCGACACGACTGCGTTCATGCAGCTTCTCCAGGGTGACCTCTTCCGCGACTTCCCGGGCCTCAAGCTCGTCATCCCGCACGGCGGTGGCGCAGTGCCCTATCACTGGGGTCGCTTCCGCGGTCTCGCGATGGCCCTCGGCAAGCCCGAACTCGAAGAGCACCTGCTGCAGAACGTCTACTTCGACACCTGCGTCTACCACCAGCCCGGCATTGACCTGCTCACCAAGGTCGTGCCCGTCGACAACATCCTGTTCGCGAGCGAAATGATCGGCGCCGTGCGCGATATCGACCCGCGCTCGGGCCACTACTTCGACGACACGAAGCGCTACGTCGACGTCACCCCGAACCTCGACGACGCACAGCGCCAGGCCGTCTACGAGGACAACGCCCGCCGCGTCTACCCGCGCCTCGACGCCGCCCTCAAGGCTCGCGGCCTCTAGACCGCGCTCACCCACGTAGCTAGCGAAAGAAGAATCAGGATGCGCCTCAACAATCTCGGCATCGTCCACACGAAGATCGACCGTCCCGACCCGGCCGACGTCGACCATCTCGCGAAGTTCGGCGTCGCCACCATCCACGAAGCGATGGGCCGTGTTGGTCTCATGCGCCCCTACATTCGCCCGGTCTGGAAGGGCGCGAAGCTCTGCGGTCCGGCCGTCACTGTGCTGCTGCAGCCCGGCGACAACTGGATGTTCCACGTCGCCGCCGAGCAGGTGCAGGAGGGCGACGTCATCGTCGCCGGCTGCACCACCGAAAGCGAAGACGGCTTCTTCGGTGACCTGCTCGCCACCTCGCTCATGTCGCGCGGATGCAAGGGCCTCGTCATCGACGGCGGCGTGCGTGACGTCGAAGACCTCGAAGCGATGGGCTTCCCAGTGTTCTCGCGCGCGATCAATGCGAAGGGCACCGTGAAGGCGACGCTCGGCTCGGTGAACATCCCGGTCGTGGCGGCGAACGCCCTCGTCAACCCGGGTGATGTGGTCGTCGCTGATGTTGACGGCGTGGTCGTCGTTCCCCGCGAGCTCGTAGGTGCCGTCGCCGACGCTGCCCAGAAGCGCGAAGACAACGAAGCAGCAAAGCGCGACCAGTTCCGCGACGGTGTGCTGGGCCTTGACATCTACAAGATGCGCGAGCCGCTCGCTGCCGCCGGCCTCGAATACGTGGAGGACTAAGCACATGGCACACGGCGACACCACCGGCCCCTTCGAAAAGACCCCGGGCTGGCTCGACTGGTACGACGGTCCGAGTAAGCCCCAGTTCCAGCTCCCCGCGGGCGCAGTTGACGCGCACTGCCACGTCTTCGGCCCCGGAGCCGAGTTCCCCTACGCGCCGCAGCGCAAGTACACGCCCTGCGATGCATCCGCCGAGCAGCTCTTTGCCCTGCGCGACCACCTCGGCTTTGAGCGCAACGTCATCGTGCAGGCCACCTGCCACGGTGCCGACAACTCGGCCATGGTCGACGCGCTGCGTCGAAGCGAGGGCCGCGCTCGCGGCGTCGCGACCGTGCGCGCCGACGTCACTGAGGACGAACTCAACGAACTCCACGAATCCGGCGTGCGCGGCGTGCGCTTCAACTTCGTAAAGCGACTCGTGGATGCGGTGCCGACCGAATCGCTCGCAACCATCGTCGAGAAGATCGCCCCGCTCGGCTGGCACGTCGTCATCTATTTCGAGGCCGACGACCTGCCCGACCTCTACGAGTTCTTCTCGTCGATTCCCACCGATGTTGTGGTCGACCACATGGGTCGCCCCGATGTCACCAAGAGCCCGGACGGCCCCGAGTTCGAGCTGTTCCTGCGCTTCATGCGCGAAAACCCCAATGTCTGGACCAAGGTGACGTGCCCCGAGCGCCTCAGCGTCGCCGGTCCCCGTGCGCTTGATGGCGAGCAGCACGCCTACCAGGATGTCGTGCCTTTCGCGAAGCGCGTGGTCGAGGAGTTCCCCGACCGCGTGCTCTGGGGAACCGACTGGCCGCATCCGAACCTCAAAGACCACATGCCCGACGACGGGCTGCTGGTCGACTTCATCCCTCAGATTGCAACGACTCCCGAGCTGCAAGAGAAGCTGCTCGTGACCAACCCCGGCCGACTCTACTGGCCCGAAGGAGCATGACATGGCACTCGACAAGCCGTACAAGGACGTTCCCGGAACGATCATCTTCGACGCGGAGATGGCGCGTAAGGGCTACCACCTCAACCAGTTCTCGATGTCGCTGATGAAGCCCGAGAACCGTGAGCGCTACCTCGCCGACCGCGAGGCCTACCTCGACGAATGGCCGCTCAGCGAGAAGCAGCGCCAGGCCGTGCTCGACATGGACCTCAACGCCATGATGGCCGAGGGTGGCAACATCTACTTCCTCTCGAAGATCGGCGCGACCCACGGTCTCAGCTTCCAGCAGATGGCCGGTTCGATGACCGGCATGTCGGAAGCCGCCTACCGCGACATGATGATCTCGGGCGGCCGCCGCCCCGAGGGCAACCGCCTCAAGGACCTCGACGGCTGGGTGCCGCCGGCCAAGGGCGAGAAGTCGGAGACGATGCGTCCCGATGCTCCGGCCAAGTACACCTCGGCGCTGTTCACCTCGCACGTGCCGGCGATCGGTGCCGCGATGGACCTCGGCAAGACCGAAGAGCCCTACTGGCAGAAGGTGTTCGCTGGCTACGAGTGGACGCGCGAGTGGGTCAAGGAATCGAAGCCCGACGTCGTCATCCTCGTCTACAACGACCACGCCACCGCCTTCGACTCCTCGCTCATCCCGACCTTCGTGCTCGGTACCGGCGCTGAGTACCCCGTCGCTGACGAGGGCTACGGCCCCCGCCCGGTGCCGGATGTGCAGGGTTACCCCGAGCTCGCGAGCCACATTGCGCAGTCGGTCATTCAGGACGACTTCGACCTCACGCTCGTGAACGAAATGGTCGTCGACCACGGCCTCACCGTGCCGCTCTCGCTCGTGTTCGGTGAGCTCAGCCCCGAAGAGCAGTGGCCTGTGCGCGTCATTCCGCTCGCCGTCAACGTCGTGCAGTACCCGGTGCCCTCGGGCCGCCGCTGCTACGAACTCGGCAAGGCACTGCGCCGCGCGCTCGACAAGTGGGACGGCCCCGAGCTCAACGTGCAGATCTGGGGCACCGGCGGCATGAGCCACCAGCTTCAGGGTCCGCGCGCCGGCCTCATCAACGAAGAGTGGGACAACGCGTTCCTCGACCACCTCATCGCCGACCCGCTGGGACTCACCGAGTGGGACCACCTCGAGTACGTCGACGAGGCGGGCTCGGAAGGCATCGAACTCGTTGACTGGCTCATCGCCCGCGGCGCCATGGACGACCAGTTCGGCGGCGACGCCCCCGAGGTCAACCACCGCTTCTACCACGTGCCCGCCTCGAACACCGCGGTCGGCCACCTGGTTATCTCGAACCCCGAGAAGTAGTCCCACCGCGCCATCAGCGCGGAAACGTAACCTTTTCGTTCA
The DNA here is from genome assembly GCF_003865375.1 of Gulosibacter macacae. GTDB lineage: Bacteria > Actinomycetota > Actinomycetes > Actinomycetales > Microbacteriaceae > Gulosibacter > Gulosibacter macacae. Next base: position 101,094 of record NZ_RQVS01000008.1, read on the forward strand.
TCCGACCATTCGACCCGTTTGGGTAAGGAGATCTCAATGACCTCGGACAAAGTTCGTATCGCAGTAGTCGGCGCCAGCGGCGCATTCGGCAAGAAGCACCTGGATGGGCTGGCGAACATCGAAGACGCCGTCGTGACGGTCGTCAGCGCCACCAGCCCCGAAAAGGCGCAGGCAGTTGCCGACGAGTACGGCATCGCGAACGCAGTGGTGGGGCTGGATGCAGTGCTCGAACGTGACGACGTCGACGCGGTGATCCTCGCGACGCCGACGCAGCTGCACGCATCCCAGACCCAGGCCGTGCTCGCCGCTGGCAAGCACGTGCAGGTTGAGATTCCCCTGGCTGACTCGATTGCCGATGCTGAGGCGACGCTCGCCGCCGCCGAGGCGTCGGACAAGGTCGCGATGGTCGGCCACACCCGCCGCTTCAACCCCTCGCACCAGTTCGTGCACAACCGCATCGCCGCAGGCGAGTTCAACGTGCAGCAGATGGACGTGCAGACGTACTTCTTCCGCCGCACGAACACGAATGCGAAGGGTGAAGCGCGCTCGTGGACTGACCACCTGCTCTGGCACCACGCCGCGCACACGGTCGATCTGTTCGCCTACCAGGCGGGCAAGATCGTCGAGGCGAACGCCATTCAGGGCCCGATTCACCCCGAGCTTGGTATCGCCATGGACATGTCGATTCAGCTCAAGAGCGAAACCGGTGCGATCTGCACGCTCTCGCTCTCGTTCAACAACGAGGGCCCGTTTGGCGCGTTCTTCCGCTACATCGGTGACACTGACACCTACATCGCCCGCTACGACGATCTCTACAACGGTCGCGATGAGCAGATCGATGTGTCGGATGTCGCGGTGAGCATGAACGGCATCGAGCTGCAGGACCGCGAGTTCGTGGCCGCGATCCGCGAGGGTCGCGAACCGAACTCGTCGATCCGCAAGGTCTTCGACTGCTACCGCGTGCTCGGCGAGCTTGAGGAACAGCTCGCGTGATGCTGCCGCGCATTGGGCTCGGCGCCATGAACCTGAGCCACGCGTATGGAGCGCCGCTCTCCGTTGAGGAGGGTCTGGCGCTCCTGAGCGTTGCGCTCGATGAGGGCGTCGGCATGATCGACACCGCCACGCTGTACGGTGGCGGCCGCAACGAAGAACTCGTCGGGCAGGCGCTCAAGGGCCGCCGCGACGAGGTCGTGCTTGCGAGCAAGGGTGGCATGGCCGCGGTCGATGGGGTGAAAACGATCGATGGGCGGCCCGAGACCCTGCGCGCGCAGGTTGATGCCTCACTTTCGCGCTTGGGTGTTGACCACATCGACCTCTACTACCTGCACCGCTGGGACAAGACCGTGCCGATTCGCGAGAGCGTTGGGGCACTGGCCGAGGCGGTGTCCGCCGGCAAGATCGGCGCAATTGGGCTTTCGGAAGTGTCGGTCGAGCGTCTGCGCGAGGCGCAGGCCGAGGCACCGATTGCTGCGGTGCAGAACGAATACTCGCTTTGGAGCCGAAACCCTGAATTGGGGATGCTTGAGGCCACTCGCGAGGCGGGCGTCACCCTCGTCGCGTTTTCGCCGGTGGGCCGAGGCTTCCTCGGTGACTCGGTGGGCGACCCCGAGGCGCTCGCGCCGAAGGACATCCGCCGCAATATGCCGCGCTTCCAGCCTGAACACTGGGCGGCGAATGCGGCGCTGCTGCCCGATTGGCGGGCGCTTGCGGCAGAGGCAGGATGCACGCCGGCACAGCTCGCGCTCGTCTGGTTGCGCTCGCGTGGCGAGCACGTCGTGTCGATTCCCGGCACGACGAAGATCTCGCACCTGCGCGAGAACCTGGCTGCCGCAACGATTGACGTGGATGCGGGGCTGCTTGAGCGAGCGGGCAAGCTCATCTCGCAATCAACCGTCTCGGGCCCGCGCTACAACCCGGCGCAGACCGCCGAGGTTGATGCTGAGACGTTTGAGGCCGCGTGATGCGCGGAATCTCGTCGATGGCGACGCGGCAGGTGCTCGCTGAGCTTGCCGATGCGGCGGTGGCCGCTGGTTTCCCCCGCGTTGAGATCGAGTCGGTTGGCGGCGTGACCGCGGCGAACCGCGTGGCTGAGGGTGAGGCCTTTGACCTCGTGTTGCTCGCCTCGGGCGCGCTGGCAAAGCTTGCCGCGGCAGGTCACGTGCTGGCGGACTCAGTGGTGCCGCTCGTGCTCTCGCAGGTTGCTGTGGCGGTGCCTTCGGGCTCGGATGCTACGGCTGAGAAGCCTGTTGGCGCCGCGTTCGAAGATGCAGCTGGCGTGCGTGCGGCGCTGCGTGCGGCTCGTGCGATTGGCTATTCGACCGGGCCCTCAGGAGATGCGCTCGTGCGCATGATTGCGGAGTGGGGGTTGACCGAGGAGGTCGGCGATCGACTTGTGCAGGCGCGCGCAGGGGTGCCGGTGGCGAAGCTCCTCGCCGACGGTGAGGTCGATCTCGGCTTCCAGCAGCTCAGTGAGCTTGTCGGGCAGGAGGGCGTGCGCATCCTCGGCGTGATGCCCGACGATTGTGCGATCGACACGGTGTTCTCGGGTGCCGTGGCTGCAGCATCCCAGGATGCTGTAGCCGCCGAAGTCTTGGCGTTCTTCGCCTCCGACGCCGCGGCCCCCATCAAGCAAGCCCACAACTTCACGCTGCCGCAGCACTGATCTCGGTACGCCTCCGCTACGCTCCGGCTACTCGATCAACCAATCTTGGTTGGTCGAGTAGCGAAGCGTAACGAGGCCACTCGCTGTTTGTCAGTGGTCTCGATCACCTGCGCTTCGCTCCGGCACTCGACCACCCAAATAGGTGGTTGGTCGAGTAGCGAAGCGTATCGAGGCCACAGCATCCAGCAAATCTGGAGGGGATGACGGGAATCGAACCCCGCGAAGCACTGCTTCGCGCGCCCCTGCGCCGACGCGAGTTCGTCAAAATCCGAGGGGATGACGGGAATCGAACCCGCGCTACCTGCTTGGGAAGCAGGAGTTCTGCCATTGAACTACATCCCCAGATGAAGCATCCACGAGCCTAGCACCGTCATGAACGCGGCTAGCTCGCAACTTCGGTGGCTAATCTCGCAGTCATGAAGCTCACCGGAAACCTCGAAACCGCAATCAACGCCCAGGTCACGCTTGAGCACCATTCGGCACTTGCCTACGAGCAGCTCGCCATCGACATGGAGGCGATCGACCTCCCCGGCATCGCGAGCTGGTTCCGCGCCCAGGCCGCCGAAGAGCGCGTGCACGCCGACAAGTTCACCCAGCACATGCTCGACCGGGATGCGCATCCGCGTCTTGAAGCAATCGAAGCAATGGCCGCACCCGCAACCACTGTGCTCGAAGCGTTCGAAGCCTCGCTCGCGCAGGAACAGAAGGTCTCGGAAGCCATTCGCGACCTCTACCGCATTGCCCAGGATGAAGCCGACATCGATTCGCTGCCGCTGCTGCACTGGTTCATCAGCGAGCAGGTCGAAGAAGAGTCGACCGTGAGCGAAATCATCGGCCGCGTGAAGCTCATCGGCGACGATGGCTCGGGCCTGCTCAAGCTCGACCAGGAACTCGGCTCGCGTCCCGGCGGCGAGGCACCGAGCGCTGGCACGGAGTAACGCGTAGCGCAGGACCAATACATGGTTAGGGCGCGACAGCGGAGGAATCTGCTGTCGCGCCCTGAACCGCTGTTGGCCTAGAGCACCTCGTTCGAGAGGATCACGGTCGCCGCTGCTGAGAACATGGCACCGACTCCCTGCACGAGGCTGGTTGTGACGCCGTCAACCTGCACACACGCTTCACCTCGCAACTGTCGAACCGACTCTTGCAACGCGAACATGCCGTACATGCCGGAATGCGTGTAGGACAAGCCGCCACCATTGGTGTTCATTGGCAACTGTCCGCCGGGTCGGGTGTGACCATCTGCGATGAACTGGCCAGACTCGCCAAACCCGACAAAGCCCAGATCTTCGAGCCCATATAAGGGCAGGTGCGCGAATGCGTCGTAGACCATGAGGTGGTCGATGTCCTTCGGCCCAAGACCAGCGACACGAAATGCCTCGGAAGCCGAACGCCGGAACGCTCCGAAACTTCCGAGGTCGTCCATTTCGGCGATGAGGGTCGATTCAATCGACTCTCCAGAGCCGAGCACATACACGAGCCGATCCGCATTCTTCATCGCCTTTGCGCGCTCGGCGCTCGTGAGCACGAGCGCACCGCCCCCGTCCGTGACGACGCACACCATGTCTTTGGTAAATGGAAAGGCGACGTCGCGCTGAGCAAGTACCTCGTCGATTGAAGTTGGCTCGCGTCGAGCAGCACGTCTATTTGGCGTGGACCACTCGCGTTGGGCCACGACGACTTCTGCAAGGTGACGGCGCGTCATTCCTCGAGCTTCAAGGAACGCGAGCACCGGCACGGTGAATGTGGCGTACGGGGGGATCGCACCGTAAACCTCCTGAAACTGTCCAGTTATCGTCGAGAAGTCGGCGCCAAATGGCAGTGGCGGTGCAGCGATTCGCGAACGCCCCGATTCACCGTGAGTGATCAGAATGACATCGGCAGCTCCCGAGTCGATAGCAGCCGCGGCATGGCGAACATGCGCGATAAAACTCGTTCCGCCAATGTGAGTGCTGTCGACCCATCTGGGGCGAATCCCGAGAGCGTCCGACACCTCCCAAGCGAACACGGGCCCCGCAGTTGCGATGCCATCGACCTCGCTGGGCCTGATCCCTGCGTCCGCGAGAGCGTTTCTCGCGGCCTCGCAGTGCAGGCCGACGTACGAAAGGTCGTCACGGATGCCAATCGTCGTTGTTTCGGATGCGCCGACAATCGCTACGGCACCGCGGTGCATGGTCATTGTGCAACCCCCTGCTGCAAGGGTCGAAACACCGGGAGCCATTGGTCACCGCGTGCGACATAGTCAACCTTGAGCTTCATCCCGAGCGGCAATTGATCGGGATGTGGAGCAACCCCAAGAATGTTGGTGAGCATCCGGGGACCCTCTTCGAGTTGAACAATTGCGATGATTTGCGGTTCGTTCGTATCGAACACCGAAAGTGGTCGGTAGTTGATCACGTACGACACGAGATTGGCTCGTCCTGCGGTTACGAACCATTCAACATCGTCGGAAGAGCAGTCTGGGTTCGGGCAGAATGGCCGCGGGTGAAAATAAGGTCGCTCGCATGTTCTGCAGCGCTGAATTCGTAGCTCGCGTTGCGCAGTACCAGCCCAGAACTCCCGGGTTTCGGGAGTCGGGATAGGTGCAGGTGCTGGAGTCATTATCGGCGTTCGGTCGAAGCCGTTAGGCCTGAATCCGCCCCTTGACGAATTCACTGTCCGGGAGGTCAGTGACCGGAAGACCCGAAGCTTCAAGGGCCGCTCGCGCCTGCTTCATGAGTCGATCTGGGATGCGTGGCGCTGACGACCGCAGCGCGCCCCCGTTGAATCCGGCAAGCCACTCCTGGTACTTCCAGCCGGTGCGGTTGATGACCGTGGTGCCAACGGCAGAGCCGGTGAGAATAGCGGTATTGGCGGCGCGTGCAGGCGCAACCTGCCACCAGAGCTTCATGGCTTCTTCCCATTGGCCGTCTTGTGCGTGTGCGAAGGCGCGCGGGAAGTAGTCGCTCATCCAATTCGTGTTCGACGTTCCGGAGAACTGGAAATCAATAACCGACATGAGTGGGATCGTTTCGCTCTCGATGGGGCACGAGATAATCACCTCATCGCTGAAGTGGTGCTGCATTTCCATGATGCCGCCGATCGTCGGGTAGCCCTGTTCCGACTTGATTGCGACGATATTGGGTACCGCGTCAAGCAAGCTCCGAACAAAGGGAACTGGCATTCCAGCGTTGTCGATGCGTTCGAACCCCCATGCAGGAAGTCCGAAAAGCATGCAGCCAAGGTCAGTCGAGTCGGCAAGCGCCTTTGTGTAGTCAAAAACCTCTTGGTGAGTCGTCGGCCAGAACGTTGTTGGATACGACATGAGAACGCTGTCAACGCCCGCCTTCTCGGCAAGCTTGAGGGCGGAGATGTTCTTGTCCAGCGTGTCGAAAGCCGCATGAAAGAAGAGCTGGAAATCGGGACCTGCGGCCTCGCGGGCTACTTCGGTGAAACGTGCATTTTCCTCGGGAGTGATCGCCAGTTCAGTGACCAATAGCGTTCCGGCAAAGCCGAGCGCCTTGAGCATAAGAATGTCGTGCCGAATTGCATTTTCGTTGAGGCCCTCGAAGTCAGGTGTATAGGAAGGCATCGTGACGGCGATCGCGCCCTTCCAATTTTCTCGAGCCCAGGCGCGGGCTTCATCCTTGGTGTAATCAACCATGATTGTCCTTACGTGACTTGCTTCTTTTACTTTGCGGTGGTGACAATGCCGACAGGTAGTTCGATGCCAAGACCGAGCTCACGCGCCCGGTCGACAAGGGCCTCGGCCACCACAATGTCCTGCAGGCCCGAACCGGTGGATTTGTAGATGCGGATGCCGCGGTCGCGGTCGATGGCGCGTGACTTGAGGAGCACGTCGTTTAGCGCCACGGTGAGGGAATCAACGTCGACACCGGAGTCGCGAGCGGCGATCATGTCACCGCTACCGTGGACGACTTCATCAACGCCATCGGCAACGACGATCGATGCCCGGCCAATGAGTTCCACTGGGAGTTCGCGTTGTGTTGGTGTCGTTGATCCTATTGAGATGACAGTGGCATCCTGACCAACCCACGTGGACTCGAGGGTTGGTGATTCGTCGCGCGACCTGGCTGCGCAGAGCACGACATCGGCGCCCTGCACTGCCTCTTTAGCTGAGCCGACCGCCTGCACCGCGACTCCCAGCTCTTGGCTAAAACGTTCAGCAAAGGCGTCGCGGTTGGCCTGAGTTGGGCTGAAGACTCGAATTTCGGCGAGTTCCGCTACTTCGGCAAGTGCAAAAGTATGTGATTGTGCCTCGAAACCTGAGCCGATCACGGCGAGAGTTACTGGCCGGTCGGGGAGTAGCGATTCGGCGCCGACTGCGCTCGTTGCTGCAGTTCGCAGGCCGGTAACGCGATTGCCATCGATGAGGGCAACGAGGTCAGCAGATTCCTTGTCGAACAGCGAGATGAGATAGCTCACTCGTAGCCCGTTCGCGAACGAACCGTTGATCGACTTCGACCCGAAGAGGCGGCCGCTGGTCGGGACTGAAGGCATCGTTCGTTGCCACTCACGTCCGCTATCGGCGAAGATCCGGCCTGGGTTGCGACGCTCATCCACCTCGGAGGTGTAGGCGGCACGAATCGCCTCAATCGCACCCGGAAGATCCGTCAACTTGGCAACGTCACTGTCAGTCAGGAACAGTGTGGGTGCCTGGGGTGGCTGTGTCGATGTGCTCACGCCTCACTCCTTTGTGCAGGTGGAATTCGAAGACGATCTTCAAACACGATACGTAGCGTATCGCTTTGCGATAGGCTTGCGCAAGGTATCAAGTCAATGAGGAGCTCGAGATGGCCATCGCAACCGTGAATCCGACCACTGGCAAGACCGAAATGATTATCGAGCCGCACTCTGCGGCTGAGGTAGATGATCGAATCGGCCAGGCTCACGCGGCAGTCGCCAAGCTGCGTGAGTCCACGTTCGAAGAACGTAGTAGCTGGATGCGAGCAGCGGCCGATTTCCTCGAGGACCAGGCTGCCGGTGTGGGCGAGTTGATCACCATCGAGATGGGCAAGCCCATTGCGCAGTCAGTTGCCGAGGTGCACAAAGCGGTCAAGGCCATGCGCTTCTATGCGGAGCATTCCGCGCACTTCCTTGCCGATTCTCCGCTCGAGGATCCTGCGAAAGTTGGTGCCTCGGTCGCCATGTCTCGGTACGAGCCGCTCGGTGTGGTGCTCGCGGTCATGCCGTGGAATTACCCGATCTGGCAAGTCATTCGATTCGCCGCTCCCGCACTCATGGCTGGCAACTCTGGGCTACTCAAGCATGCGTCCAATGTGCCGCAGGCGGCAATGCTGCTTGATGACCTCTTCGAGCGGGGAGGGTTCCCGAAGGGGTCGTTTCGCACCTTGCTCATTGGAGGTGCCGAAGTCGCGCGGGTAATCTCGGATGAGCGAGTGGCGGCGGTAACGCTCACTGGCTCCGAGCCGGCTGGTCGTTCCGTGGCTGCGACGGCTGGCGAACACCTCAAGAAGGCAGTGCTCGAACTCGGAGGGTCTGATCCTTTTATCGTCTTGCCCTCGGGTGATATTCGAGCGGCCGCGGCCACCGCGGTAGCGGCGCGCATCAACAACAACGGTCAGGCTTGCATCGCGGGCAAGCGCTTCATCGTTCATACAGACGTCTACGACGAATTTGCTCAAGAGTTCGTTCGGCTGATGTCGGAGCTTGTGGTCGGTGATCCTCTTCTTCCCGAGACGCAAGTTGGGCCTGTGGCAACTGAACAGGGGAGGAACGACCTCATTCAACTTGTCGAGGACGCCCGCAAGAAGGGTGCCTCGATCCTCCTCGGTGGATCTCAGCCAGAGGGCCCGGGTTGGTTCTACTTGCCCACAGTCATCGCCGACCTTCCGGACGATGCCCGACTCGTCCAGGAGGAAGCATTTGGCCCGGTCGCCTCGTTGTATCGAGCTGTCGACGACGATGACGCCCTGAGAATCGCCAACCAGACCTCGTTCGGCCTGGCGAGCGCGGTCTGGACGAATGACCCTGAACAGGAAGCGCTGTTTGTGCGCGAGCTTGATGCCGGTGCAGTATTCGTGAATGGCATGACTGTTTCCTACCAGGAGCTTCCGTTCGGAGGCATCAAGCGTTCAGGCTTTGGTCGCGAGCTCGCCGAAGTGGGTCAGCGAGAGTTCTGCAACCTCAAAACAATCTGGAAAGCTTGAGCGAAGCCTGGCGTGGGTGCTCAGGTCGCAAGGTGTCAGTGAGGTGATCACGATCGATTACAACCTGTTGCGGCCGCTTCGTGCCCTACTCGAAGAGCGCAGCGTGACGCGCGCAGCCGAACGTCTTCACCTATCGCAGCCGTCGATGTCGGGAGCGTTAGCGAAGTTGCGTGCGCACTATGGCGATGAGCTCTTGGTGCGTCGTGGCAACCGCCATGACCTTACGCCCTTAGCCGAGCGGCTCTTGGCGGTGTTGCCCACCACAGTCAACGAGATTGAGCATACGTTCCGCTTGCAGTCTGGGTTTGATCCGGCCACCAGTACGCGCACGTTTATTCTGGCGGGAGTGGACGCGGTTATCGCGCGTATCGCTCCGCCGCTCTTGCAGATTGGAACAGCAGAGGCGCCTGGTGTCCGATTCGAGTTTCCTTCCGCGGATAGTCGGCTCGTGAATGCTGTGCCCGATTCGCTGCGGACGATTGACGGTGCGTTTTTGCCTCATGGCTATGCCGCCGATTTGGGACACCTCGACCTCTTACCAGAGCCCTGGGTATGTCTTGTTGACCGAGAAGCGGGTGGTGAGCGATTGCTGGAGCGTCCATGGGTAGAGACCCTCCCGGCTAGTGAGGGGATGACGCCGGCCACATTGCAGCTTCGCCTGCGTGGTGTTCAGCTCAACACTGTGGCGGCTACGCCGCACTTCTTTGTCCTACCATCACTGCTGGCGGGCACGAACCGGGTTGCGCTTGTACCTCGGGATCTTGGTCGGCGAGTAATCGCAAATGTCTCACGTCTTCGTCTTATCGAGCCGCCAGTGGAACTGGAACCGATTCGTGATGCGTTCTGGTGGCACGGTGACCATGAACGTGATGAGGGGCACCGATGGCTGCGAGCTGCGCTCACACGAGTCCGCGACGAGCTTATTGGTGACGCTGATGGCGACTATCGCGTGGTTGATATTCGCTAATGGCGCGCACCGTGTCATTCTGAAACCAGGGTGAATGCTGCTGATCCGGGGGCACGAGGAACCGGTTCACAACGATTCATGAGTATCGTTCGAAACGGTACGTCCAGAACACAAAGGAGTGTCTGAAGATGGAAGCAATTGATGTCGATGTCGTCGTAATTGGCGGCGGCCCGGTAGGCACGGTTGCTCTTGCGCAGCTGGCCGGCGCCGGGCTCACGGCAATCGGCTTCGAACAGGAAACCGACATGTGGCCCACTGCGCGCGCCGTTCACTTCGATGGCGAAACCATGCGCGCACTACAGCGACTGGGGGTTGCCGAGCAGTTCCAGGAAATCACGGTGCCCATGCGCAGTGTTGAAATCATCAATGAGACTGGCGAAGTGCTCGTACATGCGAACACCGAGAGGCTCGGTTCGCAGGGCTGGATGGATCACATTAGCTTCCACCAGCCCGACATCGAGCGACTGCTTCGGGAAGTAGTCAAGAACTCGGATGGGGTCGAACTGCGATCGGGACAACGTGTCGTCGATGTGCGCGAAGTTGACGGTGCCGTTGTCGTTCGCACCGTTGGCGTTGACGGGCAGGAGCACGAAACGACCGCCCGCTGGGTTATTGCCGCGGACGGAGCCCGCTCGGAGACTCGCGCAAGGTTGGGGATTACCGGAAGCAAGTTCGGTGAGGACGCACAGTGGCTCGTTGTTGATGGACATCTCATCGATGCCCCGGGATATTCGGCCGACATGGTGCAACTCGGTACTTTCAAGCGGCCTGCCCTTTGGCTGCGACTCCCGGGAACACGAGTTCGGATGGAGTTCATGCTCATGCCCGGTGATGATCCCGAGGAGATCGTCTCGTCCGAGGCAATCGAGCGCCTGAGCCGAGGCGTGCTACCTGCGGACAAGTTCAGTGCTGACCGGCGAGCGATCTATACCTTCCGGGGGCGGATCGCAGATCGATGGCGAGACGGTCGTATCTTTCTCGCCGGCGATGCTGCTCACACCGCACCGCCACTGTTCGGTCAAGGACTGTGTGCGGGGATGCGGGATATCGAGAATCTTGTGTGGAAAATGTCGCTCGTGCACCGGGGGCGCGCGGATGAATCCTTGCTGGACACCTATGAAAGTGAGCGGAAGGCTCACGCAACTTATTGGGTCGAAACCGCCGCGAACCAAGCTGTCATTATTCAAACCACAGATCCAGAGGTCGCCGCCCAACGTGACGAGTTCATCAAGGCACACCCGGAATCCTCGGCTGAACCCTCCAGTCCATCGCTTGGTCCGGGCCTTCACGATGGTGAGCACGATGAGCGGGCCGGCCGCCTCGGAATACAACCGATCCTGGCTGACGGAGTTCGACTTGACGACATTGTGCGTCGAAAGTTCCTCGTTGCTACCACGCGCAACCTCTTTGAATCCCTTCCGAAGGAATTGAGCAATGCACTCGAGCGTGATGGCGACGTTGTTGTCCTCCTCGATCCCGCGAAGACCTCACAGCTTCTCGAAGCTGCAGGCGCGGCGGCAGTTGTGCACCGTCCTGATCACTATGTCCTCGGCGTCGCGGACTCCGCGACTGATCTCGAACGAATCCTACGAAGCATCCCCACCCTTGCCGATGCTGTAGCACCGGCCCACTAGTTCGACGGGAGCAAAATCATGTCGTTTAGCCCAATTACCCACATCCGACACTTCGACCTAGCCGTACCTGACTTCGATAGGCAGGTTGAGTTCTATAAGAACCACTGGGGTCTTACGGTGCAACACGACGACGGAGACGTTGTCTACTTTGCTGCCGAAGGGTCGCCAGAGCAGTACGTCACTCGAGTGCGGCGCTCTCAAGACAAGCGTCTTGACCTCGTCGCGTTCGGCGCAGCCGACCGCAGTTCGGTCGACCAATTGGCCCAAGAACTTGGTTCCAAGGGCATCCAGCTCGTCTCGGAGCCCGACCAGTTGCAGACACTTGGCGGCGGCTATGGTTTCCGGTTCTTCGACTTGGAAGGCCGAACCATCGAGGTCTCAGCGGAAGTGGAGACTCGCCAACACCGCAAGATCGAAGAGCGCGAATCAATTCCGGTGCGCCTGTCACATGTCGTGCTCAACTCGGCACAGCCGGAAAAGATGCTTGCTTGGTATGAACGACACCTCGGATTCCGTCTATCCGATACGCTCAATCACCCACACGTTGGCGACCTGTTTTACTTCTTGCGCTGCAATTCACAACACCACTCGATGGCAATTGCGCGCGGTCCCCACGCTTCGTTGCAACACGCATCCTTCGAACTACGTGGGCTCGACGAGTACATGCGCGGCAGTGGTCGCATGATCCGCGCCGGGTATCGCAAGATCTGGGGACCTGGTCGGCACGCGGCAGGGGACAACACCTTCACATACTTCGTCGACCCGAATGGAAACACGATGGAGATGACGACCGAACTCGAAATGATCGACGAGGACACCTGGCACCCCACGATCTACGATGCACAAGAACCCGAAACTTCAGATCAATGGGGCACCGGAGGCGACATGGATGAGTTCATCACGAAAGAGATGTTCAACGACTCCGACAATGCGCACCTCTTCGTTGCGCCGCCTGTTTGAGGCTGCGTTGGGCGTCAACGTCTCATATTTCGTGGCTCCCGCGCCGATAGTCGCGGCGCGGAATACCACCGCGTTGAAGGGCATCGAACTCAACGAATGCCGGACCAGTGGTAGTCCGGAACAACTAAGGGGACTGCTTGACGGTAGCCTCGACTTGGTCGTCACGGCACTCGACAACTTGTTCAACTGGGCCGATGCGGGCGCAGCATTCGTGCTTGTTGGCCAAGTTGAGCCGACAACACCGCTGACTATCGTTGCTGGACCGGGCATCCAGAGCCTGGCCGACCTTGAGGGTCACCGTTTTGCAGTTGATGCGTTTGACAACGGTTTTGCCCTAATCGCACGCCATCTGCTCGGCGAGCGAGGCGTCAAACCGAGATGGCACGAGGTTGGCGGCGTGCAAGCCCGGTACGAGGCGTTGCGCGCTGGTGAAACCGACGCGACCTTGCTCGGGCCGCCCTTCGATGAGCGAGCACGAGATGCCGGATGCACGCAACTTGCCAATGTGCAGGAGATCTATCCCGCCTACCCCGGTCAAGTGCTCATCGTGCGTGCTGATCGCCTCGACGATGACGACGTCCAAACCGTGCTGGCTGTACTGGAACGAAGCGGCCTTTGCGGCGTAGTTCCGGAAGGACTTGAGGTCTTAGTTCGCATTCGACGTGACCTCGACTTGCTCAGCGAAAGCGCAAGGATCCCTCTCCTTAATTCGAATCGGAAGGTCAATGATGACTAGCCCCGCTACCGTGCTCTCCACCCCTTGGAAGATCAATGGGTTGACAATCAAGAATCGCTTCGTGCTCAGCCCGATGGCAGTTCTTCAGCCAACCGAGGACGGGCGGCCTAGCGATCAGTCGATTGCCTTCCTCGTCCGGCGTGCCCAGGGAGGTGCCGGGCTGCTCATGGTCGGTGGCGGTGCAGCCACATCCAGAGGTGTTTCCGAGGCGCCGTTTCAGCCTCTCATGCGCTCCGACGACGATCGATACATCCCAGATCTCAAGCGGCTCGTTGACGCTGTGCACGAGCATGAAGTCCCGGTGATTCACCAGATTTTCCCGAGCTTCGGTGCGATGGGCATTCCTGGTGAGGGGCGTCCGACCCGAGCCGCGAGCCCGAAGCCCGTACATATGGGTGCGCCTCGACTTCCAAACGGCTTCTTCATCCCCGGGGGGCGGACCAACCCGACGCCAGAGGAGATCACCAAGGAAGAAATCCTTGAGGTACAGGGGGCCACTGTCGACGCAGTGCGGCGCTGCAAGGAAGCGGGGTTCGACGGCATCGAGCTTGGCGCTCACATGCGGTACCTGTACTCATCATTCCTGTCGCCGCGCACAAATTGGCGTACGGACGAGTACGGTGGCTCAGCTGAAAACCGAGCTCGCATCCTGGTTGAGACGATTCGCGCAATTCGTGAGGAAGTCGGTGACAATTATCCGATCGGCGTGCGAATGAGTGTCAACGATCACCTGCCTGATGGGCAAGGTCCGGAGGGCTATGCCGAGGTTGCAAAGCACATTGCAGCAGCTGGCGTCGATTGCATCGCGCTCACCGACGGAAACTACGAGTCGATGGATGCGAACCTCCCGCGTGAATCGGGAGCGATCCTTGCTCACGGTGAAGCTCAGATTTTTCGCGACGCACTTCCAGGAATGCCGTTGCTCATCAGCAGCACGTATGACCCAGAGCAGGCGGCCACGGCTGTTGAGGAGGGGATCATTGATGGCTTAATGCTGGCGCGACAGTTGCTTGCTGATCCCGACTTCCCGAACAAGATTCTCGCGGGTAGGGAGAGCGACATCACCTGGTGCGATCACAACAACTCCTGCCTGCGTCGACTTATTTTCAACGTGCCGGTCACGTGCTCGAAGAACCGGGAGACCGGCAGGGAGTCTGGCGCTGGGGCACGAAAGGCCACGCTGCCACAAAACTTGGTCGTGGGTGCGACTGGTAGTCCCGTGCTGATGGGGATCGCCGACAAGCTCGCATCAGCAAAGAGCAAGAAGGTGAAAGCATGAGTCAGGACCCTGCGTACAAACTAGTTATTCTGCTCACCCGTTCCCCGGAGATCACGCGAGAAGAGTTCGCACGGCGAATCGTCGACCTCGAGTCGACCGCTCCAGTATCGAAGGGCGGACTCCAGAGACGCGTTGTCACGACGGGGCTCGCCACTGTTGATCCCGAGTCGGAGTCGCCGTTCGACGCTGCCATCGAGACCTGGTGGACTCGGAAGAACGACGCCGCCGATTGGGTCGTCTCGCAAACGTTCGAAAACGACTGGCTCGCACCTCGCCTCCCGCTACTCGCCTGCCGACCCCACGCGATTGCCGGGGAGCCGGCGGCGCCTAGGCCGAACGGCGAAGACTACCCACAGGGCGCGGTGCAACTCATCGCACTGACCACGTCGATGCGATCGCGGCGGAAGGACGAGTTCGCTGCAGCCTACGTCCGCCACGCCGAACTCGCGTCGAGCGGCCTTGAATCGGGCGCGCGGATCACCCGCCTGGAGTTCGTGCCAGCACCGCTCGCCGCACCCTCGCGTTTCAGCGTCGATCGCTACGACGGCGTCGGCACTATCGTGTTCGCCGCGGAGTCCGCCCTGGCCGATGAGGTCGCCAAAGCGTACTACCGTGATGTCGTTGTGCCGGATGCGGCGCGTTTCAGTGACATCGGCTACTCTCACATCCTTGTAGGTTCTCCGACCTTCGTTGGACCTACGTAGGAAATAACGATGTTGGGGGGGGTGGGCATCGGCGCCCACCCCCCCCACATCGTTTTCCCTGACTGCGCTAAAAGCGATCGCGGACGTGGCGCTCACGACCAAAGAGCGCAACCACTGCGAGGATGATGATGCCGTAGACAATTCTCGTCTGTGCCTCGCTCATGCCTTGACTGATGATGATGGTCGAAAGCACGGTGAGGATAAGCGCACCAAGAGCCGTCCTCGTGAAGCCGCCTCGGATAGAGCCGAAGGTCGTGCCACCGACAAGTACGGCGGCAAGCCCAGAGAATAGATATGGCTCGCCAATAGACATGGTCCATCCGGAGCCAAACGCTGCAATGAACATGCCCGCTAGGCCGGCGAATGCACCTGAGGCGGCGAAGACACCGGCCCATACTGCTCCGGTGCGAATGCGTGAAAGGCCCGCGGCACGCGGATTCACGCCAGTTGCGTAGAGGCGTCGACCGGCGACAGTCTTCGTGAGAAAGAGCCAAAGCAAGACTCCGAGTACTGCAACGATGATGACGACCGGCGGCACGGGAATGCCAAATGTCGTGCCTGTGAGCTGCGCCAATGACTTGAGCTCCTGAGGTGGTTGGCCGTTGTAGTCGCCGCCGGCGAGGAAAAGAGATCCGCCTGTGAGGGCGACACCGAGCCCGAGCGTGATCACGAGAGGCTCGATTCGATAGCGGTGGCACACCCACCCGACTAGCCCGCCGATGCCACCGCACACGGCAAGCACAACGACCATGGCCAGGGGTGCTTGCCAGCCGAGGCGGCTGGTTGCTTGCGAGGCAACCATCGCACCGAATGTCACATAGCCGGCGATTGCCATATCGAGGCCACCAAGGATAACCACAAGTGTTTGGCCCATCGCGGCAAGTGCGAGCAGCGAGGCGATCGTGAGAATCGACACCGCAGCTATGGGGCGGTCCAGGAACGCCGGCACGAGGGACACGAGCACGACCACCATGACGACAAGAATCATGAACTGAATGACGGGGGTCTCGAGCACCCAACGCTGGATGCGTTGTCCGCGTGGAAGTTCTTCCCGAGGAAGCGTCAGTGAACGTGTAACGTGCGTGAACTTATTCATGATCGGCTCCTAGCGCGACGAGGATTGAGGAGGGTGGCGCCGACGAGCACGCCAACAACAAGTACTGCGCCGTACGCGAACTGCACCATTGCCGGGTCGACGCCGAAGGCGGTGAGCAACTGCTGTAAGAGGTACAGCACGAGT
This sequence comes from Gulosibacter macacae, assembly GCF_003865375.1. Lineage (GTDB taxonomy): Bacteria > Actinomycetota > Actinomycetes > Actinomycetales > Microbacteriaceae > Gulosibacter > Gulosibacter macacae. The sequence goes on from NZ_RQVS01000008.1 coordinate 117,446, forward strand.
GCGCCGAGGAATGTCCCCAGGAGTCCGCCGCGTCCACCTCCGAGCGCCGTGCCGCCGAGCACTGCAGCAGCGAGTCCAAGCAGTGCGTAGGTTGTGGCAAGTGAAGATTGCGACGACTGCAGGAGCGCGCTGAGTGCGATTCCGGCCACCCCTGCGAACAAACCGCCGACGGTGTAAGCCAGCGTGCGAACCAAGCTGATGTTGACTCCGGAGCCAAATGCCGAACTATCGCTCTCGCCCGTCGCCAGCAGGTTTCGCACATAGGTGGTGCGACGAAGAGCAAACCAGATGAGCGCAACTACGCCGATTGAAACGAGTGCGCCCGGCAAGAAACCGAATCGTTGCGCGAGACCGATTGACCAGTTCTCGGGCGCGCCAACGGGCGACTTTGAGATCGTGATGGAAAGGCCGACGAGGATAAACAGCATCCCCGTCGACGCGACAACCGGGTGGAGTCGCACCACGGTCACGAGCAGTCCGGTCACGGTTCCGATTGCCGCGGCAACGAGGAGGACCAGTGGGATGGCGATGTACCACTCGCCCAAGCCTTGGGGGAGTAGTACCGCCACGAAGAAGCAATTGATGAAGGTGGCGAGCGGGCCCACCGATACATCGATTCCGCCGGAAAGAATCGGCGGAGTGGCGGCGAACCCGACGAGCACAAACGGGGCGAGCGTTGCGAGCGTTGCGGGCAGTCGCTCCGGTGACAAGAACGACGGGCTCACGATCAAATTGATAATGAGCAGAATTGCGGCCAAGAGGCCGGCGAACGCCCACGATCGGGTTTGCAGAAAGTTGATGACGTGTTTCATGCGGCAGCTCCGCTCTCGTGGCCGAAGTAGGCAGAAACGACGGCCTCAGTGGTGAGCCGCGCGCGGGGAATCTCCGAAAAGACCGTCTGGTCGCGGAACACGAGCACTCGATCGACAAGCTCGACGAGTTCGTCAACTTCGCTCGAAAGCATCACCACACTCATGCCGCTGGCGCAAAGTCGCTCGAGCGTCGCGTAGATCTCGCGTTTGGTCATGATGTCGACGCCGCGGGTGGGGTCGTTGAGAAGCAGCACTTTGGGGTCGGTGGCCAGCCATCTTGCGAGCAGAACTTTTTGCTGGCTACCGCCGGAAAGGCTCGATATGGGATCGTCCTGCGATCCGAGACGGATGCTCAAAGCATCGACGACATCGGCAAAACGCTCCGCCATGCGCCTCTTGCTCAGAAATGCCCCATTGGCGTCAAGGCGCATCGTAGGTAGTGCGAAGTTCTCGCGAATGGACATCGATTCGAACAGTGATTCTCCGCGACGCTCACGTGGCAAATAGGCAACGCCGATCTTTGCTCCGTTGTCCTGGTGCACCTCGATGTCGGGTGTAAGGATGCGCACGACGGAACCCTCGCCATTGGCAATGCCCCCTAATCTCTTGAGGAATTGGTCTTGTCCGTGTCCTTCGAGGCCAGCAAGACCAACCAATTCGCCGCTGCGCAGGTCGAAGTCAATCGCTTCGGCATCGGGGTGGAGTCTGACGGACTCGGCTCGAAGCGTCACGGTGCCGAGCTCGCGGTGGTGATCTTCACGCTCGAAGCGCCCCGAAGTGCCGGTCATGTCACCGACGAGTCGCTCAATAGAAATCTCGTCACGCGTCACCTGCGAGACCGTGCGACCGCTACGGAGCACGGTCACGGCATCCGATACTTCGGCGACTTCGTCCATGCGATGTGAAATGAACAGGATGCTGGTGCCAGCCGCGGTGAGACGACGCATTTCAGTGAACAGTCGGTCTCGGGTGAGGACGTCCAGGGCCGCTGTCGATTCATCGAGCACGAGGACTCGAGGCTCGCGAACAAGCGCTCGTGCGATGCAGATCGCCTGTCGCTCCGACAACGACAGGGAACCAACTGATCGGTCAAGATCGATGCCGTCCACGAGCCTTCCCAGCGTCTCAGCGGCAATCTGCCGCTGTTCGGCTCGGCTTCGACGGCGGGCAAAAACTCCGTCCGAACCGAGCCAGATGTTGTCGAGTACGGACTGATTGGCGGCTGTGAGCACTTCCTGGAAAACGACGGCAATTCCGTGCTCTCCGGCCTGTCGGGGATTGCGAAAATCGATGGACTTGCCATCGAGGGTGAATTCGCCTTCGTCAGCTCGGTGCACACCGCCGATGATCTTCACCAGCGTTGATTTACCGGAGCCGTTTTCGCCGAGCAGCGTGTGAATTTCGCCTGGCGCAACATCGAGATTTGCGCCGACGAGTGCCCGGGTCGCCCCGAACTGCTTGCTGATCTCAGCGAGATGGAGGCCTCTGGTGGCATTAGACATGGGTGTCTCTCTCCTGATTTCGGGCGCGCATCCTCGCGCGCTACATTCAAAACTAGACGCACCGTATCGAATGTGTCTACTCTAGGTGTGCGCAACGTTGCGCACACTCAACGAGGAGTTCACTCATGCCCAACCACCCCCGCTCTAGCCGGTTCCGAGTGACCGCAGCCACAATGGCTGCAATCGGTGCACTCGTACTTGCCGGTTGCGCGCAGTCCGGGACACCGGCAAACACCGACTCGCCAGCGCCTTCTGGCGATGCCACCGCTGCCGCTGGTACCTGTGGCGCGGTCCCTGAGGTCGGCGCAAACGATCCCAACGGTCTGCTTGCCGATATGTCGGCAGAAGTTCAAGCCGGCTACAACGGTTACCCCTTTGAGATTCAGGAGTCGGCGTGGGCTGACTTTAAGTCGGAGAAGACCGAAGGGTTCACCGCTGCAATTGTGGGCACCGCGCCCGCGGCGCCGTTCATCGCTGCGTATCAGAACGCGCTTGCCGAGTCGCTTGAGAAGGCGGGTGTCGACATCGTTCTCAACGTGGCACCAAATGACCCTTCTGATGTCCCGGGTCAGCTCCAGCAATTCAGTCAGGCGCTGGCGCTAAAGCCCGACATCATCTTCTTCAACCCGGTCGCCCCGGAGCCTGCCATCGATCTTGTGAACGAAGCCCACGACGCTGGCATTCCCGTGGTCTCGCTCGTGGTGCCAATTGACAGCCCCAACGCCGTTTCCGTGGTGTACAACGCGGTGCTTCAGTCAATGTCGACTGCCTCGGCGATGTTTGGCGCCATGGGTGGTTCAGGAGATGTGCTCGAAGTTTCGGGCGTTGCTGGCATCCCAAATCAGATCTTCTGGGATGCGGGTCGTGACCACGCGCTCGCGCTCTGCCCCGACATCAATGTCGTAGGTTCGGTGCAAGGCATGTTCCAGCCGCCGCTGGCACAACAGGCGGTAGTGCAGTACTTGTCGACGAATCCGGCTGGCGTCGATGGCGTTATCCAAGCCGGCACCATGGGCTGGGCGATCCGCGATGCGTTTGTCCAATCGGGTCACGAAGTGCCGCCGATCCAGGACCTCGGCGCGTCGCAGGGTATGGCTGCCTATGCGGCCGAGCATCCTGACTTCATCTACTACGGATCAATCACTCCGCCGGTTGCTATGGCTCAGGGTGCTGCGCAGATTGGCCTCAAAATCCTGCAGGGTGCGGGGCCGAAGGTGAACCAGGTGGTCTGGTCTCCGCACATCATTGACGCGAGCACTGTTGGCGAGTTCGTTGACCCGTCGTGGAGCACCGAAGATGGCACGGATCTCACTTCGGACAGCGTGTACTTCACCGACGAGCAGACGGCCGAGTTCTTCAAGAACCCGGAGCTTGGCCCGCAGTCGGCTGAGTGAATCTGACTCGAGGGCGGACCGGCACCATGCCCGGCCGTCCTCGAGTCGTTCGCATAACAAGGATGTTGCCATGACGTTGGTACTAGACACGCGCACAGTCGTGCCCACCGAGCGCGCACGCTATTGGGCCGCGGGGATTTCTCAGCGTCTATTTCCGATGCAGGTTGAAGCAGGCGAGAAGTCGGCGTTTGAGGCGCGTTTGACTGGCGGTGAACAGGGGCCGGTCCTGGTATGCGCATTGAGCAGCGGGCCGCACCGGGTAGGTCGGAGTGCGCGCATGATTCGAAGTGCTGACCCCGAATTCCTTCTGTTTTACTTCGTGCGTCGCGGCGAATGCTTTATCGAGCAGGACGGACGGGGGTGCAGTCTGCGTGGCGGCGACTTCGCGGCGCAAGACACTTCGCGGCCCTCTAAGTTCGAGGCATCGACGGAGTTCAACATGGTCATGCTGGCGATGCCGAAGTGGTTTCTTGGCAATGTGGCATTGGCGGCTGGAAGACGCACGGCGGAACGAGTCGCGACCGCCCATTCGCCCCTGTTGCGGCTTGCCGCGCCACTCATTGCGGGTCTCGAGCGCACCGCAGGTGCGTACGGACTGGCCGACAAAGAAGCGGACGCTGCAGTGCGGATGCTCCTGCCCATGCTCGGAGCCATCTACTCAGACTCAGACCAACAGTTCGCACGTGGCGATGACCTTCGAATGCAGATGTGTCGCTTTGCTCTCGATCACCTTCATGACCCGAATCTGGGGCCGGAGCGCATCGCCCGAGAGCACTTTGTGTCGGTGCGGTACGTGCAGAAGCTCTTTGCGGCGGAGGGCGGAGTCTCGTCCTGGATTCGGATGCAACGCCTTGAAGGGGCCGCGCGCGAGCTACGTGCGGGGCAGGTTTCCATTTCGCAGATCGCGGAGCGCTGGGGTTATGTTGATGCGGCAAGCTTCAGTCGCGCGTTTCGTCGCGTCTACGGGGTCTCTCCGCGGGAGCTGCGAGCCGCACAGTTGTGGGAGCCTCTCCGCAACCCAGCCGTGGCTTCGTGCCCTTGACGCGAAGAGTGGCCCCCGCACCCAATCGGAGGCGGGGGCCACTCTTCGCGGCTAGACCTAGAGCTGTTTCGGGTATCCCTCTGCGCGGAATCGTGAGCCCCAGATACCAGACTTACCAGGAGCAATGATGCCGTTTGGGTCGAGTGAGTCCTTGATCTGTTCATTGAAGCGGCGCTGAGCGTGATCGTTGAAGCCGAACTGCTCGGCAGCAAGGTCCATGAACGACAGGTGGGCGCGATACTCGCCGTATCCCATTTTGCCGGCCCTTGCGACCATCTTCTTGGCGGCCGCGTATGCGCGATCGACCTGTTCTGGATTCTTCGTGTCGAATGGAATGACGTTGATGAATGTCGTCGAGCGGGCGTTAATGGGCAGCAGTCCACCGAGGTAATCGATACCTGCCTCGGCGCACATGTCTTCCATCAGTTTCTGTGCTTCGGCAGCGTGGCGCGACGTCAGCGGAATGACCGGTGAGAAGTCCACGTGGCCGCCCTCATCACCACCTGACCAGGCCGCCATCTTGTAAAGATCGAGGTTAGGCACGCCAATCATGATCTGCTCGTGAGGGTTTGGCAACGTTTCCCATTCATCAGCACCGTACTTTGCGCCAATGATTTCAACTGTGGGGATTTCAAGGAAGCGCGCGCGCAAGCGAGCGTAGTTGTGGTCAACAACTGTTTCGTCCCCGTAGAGTGCGAAACGCATCATCCAGCGGCCGAGGCCCATCTCTTCGGCGATCTTCTGAATAATCTCATCTGGCATCTGCCCGGGGCCGTCATACCATTCCGCGCGAGTGGTGAGCATGGACGCCATGATGAGCGTGTTTGACAACTGAGGTCGCATGTCGATGACGCGAGCCAGCATCAGTTCGCGGAGGGCGTCGATGACGCTCGGCAATTGTGAGTCGTCCCACAGCTTCAGCCAAAGGGGCATGTACACCTCGGGTTTGGGCATCAACCAGTAGCCCATCTTGGTGACAATGCCGAAGTTCGACTGCATAAACATCTCGGTTGACGTGGGGCCAAGGCCGCGCTTGTACAGTGGCCAGGTGGGGTTGTTGTCCATCGCGCCGCTGCCGGTACGAATGAGATCGCCATTCGGGAGGACAACCTCAAAGCCGCAGTGGGAGGCTTGGTCGATGGAGTACGGCATGTAGGTGAGGCCGTGGTCGAGGGTGTTGGAGACGACGCCGCCCCAGCCCACGTCAACGATCGAGGCGACTAGGTCGTGACCGCCTTCCTTGATAGCGGCGTGCAGGTCGATCCAATTGACTCCAGGCTCAAGCATCGCGTAGCCAAGTTCTTCGTTGATCTCGAGGACCTTGTTCATTGCCTTGAACGAGATCATTACAGTTCCGCGCAGTTGTGGAGCGGCGCCACCGTAGCCGTTGTTCTTGCCGCGGCCAATTGGCCAGAGTGGAATGCGGTGCTTATTTGCGAGCTTCACGATGACTTGAACATCTTCGGTGCTACGCGGGCTGACGACTGCCGAGGCGAGGTTCGTCGCTGTGCCGGGTACCTGATACGGGTCTTTGAATTCGGCCAGGACTTCAGGGTCAGTGGTTACCTTTTCGGCGCCAATGGCATCGGCGAAGGCTTGAAGCGCCAGATCGAGTTGTTCCTCGGTTACGCCAGGAGGGGTCGGTCGTTCGGTGGTCATCATGTCCTCTTCTCTTCGTTGAGCGAACGGTCGTTGCGGACGACTTCTCCGGTTCTATCCCTGCCCGAGCGTGCGACTTCGATCCAGTGCATTCCCGGCACTGTTCCGTGCAGTTTCGGCACGGATGCGTGGGTGCCTCTCGTGCGCGACCCACACTGAAATGCATGGATCGCAACGAAGCGTGAAGGAGGGTCCTAATGTCGAAAGGTCGACTCGAAGGCAAAGTGGTGCTACTCACTGGTATCGGTAGCGGGATGGGACGAGTAACTGCAGTATTGTTCGCAGCCCAGGGAGCAACTGTTGTCGGATGTGGGCTGAGTGTTGAGCGTTCTGCCGAGACCGCGCGGCAGATTGAAGCAGCTGGCGGCAGCATTGATGTGACCGCACCGGTCGACCTGGCAGATCGGAACCAGGTCGCAGCGTGGATAGAAGGTGCCAAACAGCGACACGGTCGCATCGACGTGCTCTACAACAATGCGAGCATGCCGAAGTTCGGTCCCTTCCATGAGCAGCCGGTTGAGGATTATGAGTTCACCATCAAGAACGAACTAGACCTGGTCTGGCACGCTTGTCAGCTTGCCTGGCCCCACCTCGTTGAATCGAAGGGCGCAATTGTAAACATTGCCTCCGTCGCGGGTCTCCAGGGCGCGCGAGCATTGACTCAGGCTGCGCACGCCGCGGCGAAAGGTGGAGTGCTTGCGCTTACCCGGCAGCTAGCTGCCGAAGGAGTCGCGCGGGGTGTTCGAGTCAACTCAATCTGTCCGGGTGTGATGTCCACGCCTCCGATTGTGCGATTGTACGAAGAGCTAGGGGACAAGGCCCCGGTGGTGCCGATTGTGGAGCGTGTGCTCGGTGGTCACCCTGGCGATCCCCAGGCGGTTGCCTGGGCCGGTGTCTATCTCGCATCGGATGAAGCTGCCTGGGTGACTGGTGCCAACATCGTTGTCGACGGCGGAGCCGCTGCCTACATGTAGCAACTCAAATCGGGAATGCCCGCGCGTCGTTCGATCGCCGCCCGGGCATTCTCATTGACACCTTCCGATACGGTGCGTAGCGTATCTACAAAAGAATCATCCCACGAAGGAGGCCAGCAATGAAGCTGGGACGAATCGCTGTTACAAGCCCGGACGGTGAACAGATCCGAGTTGTCGCAGTTGAGCCCGATGCCGGGCGGGTCATTGACCTGAAGAAGGCATTCGCGCTGTCACTGCAACGTCGAGGTGCCACCGTTGACGGCTCACGTCACGTTGCGCACGCGCTTTTCGGCGACATGACCCAAGGAATCGCGACGGGGGACTTCTTTCTTGACGCGGCGCACGACGCACTCGTTGCGGCCGATGATGCATCCTTCGACATTGACGAGGTCTCGTGGCGTGCGGCAATCAAGCCTCCGGTGATTCGAGACGCGCTCACCTTCAATGGGCACATTAAGAATTTCTTTGGCAATGTCATGAAGAGCAAGCCCACGCGGGCGGTGTACGAACGACCCGGATACTTCAAGGGCACCACGTCGACGATCTACGGTCACGGCGAGACCATTCCCTACCCAGCGTTTTCAGCGCAGCTCGATTACGAGCTTGAGATCGGTTATGTGATCGGTAAACCGGGACGCAATCTCACCCCGGACCAGGCTTGGGGCAAGGTTTTCGGGATCACAATCTTCAACGACTGGAGCCTGCGCGACGTGCAGAAGCTTGAGTCGCCAATCGGCATGGGTGCTCAGCACTCCAAGGATTTCGCCTACGGCATCGGGCCTTGGATCACCACCATTGACGAGATTGAGTCAGTGATTGGCCTCAAGGGGCAGGTTCGAGTCAACGGGGAAGTTTGGTCAGATACGAAAGTGGATGACTTCATCTGGACTCCGGGAGAAACAGTTGCCTACGCATCGGAGCTCAATGGTCTCCAAGCAGGAGACGTGATTGGGTCGGGCACCATGGCATTCGGTGCGGGCGTAGAGCTTGGTCGCTTTGTCGCTCCGGGCGATGTGGTCGAACTCGAGCTCGAGGGAGTCGGAACGCTTCGTAATCAGATCGCTGCTGAAAAGGAGTCACCGGCCTGGTGGCCGACGCCTCAGCCCTACCCTTTCGAGGAGGGCCAGGCATGACACCGCGGAAGCCGGTTCGCCGGATCGTCACCGGGCATGATGACAAGGGCCGCGCCATCATCCTGCGCGATGAGGCAGACGCTCCTAATGCATTCACGTCGGCAACTATTCCCGGATTCGGCGCAACTGTGTTGTGGAGCACGCTCGGTGGCACTATCGATCATGTCGGTGACGTCGACGCGGCGCCGGCCGATGCAAAGATCGATTTTCCTGCACCGGGCGAAACGGTGGTGCGGATCGCTGACTTCCCGCCGGACGCGGTCTATCCGCAGAATGCGGGTGATGCGGTATTTGACGAGATTGATGGTCACGATGAACGGGGTGCCGGAACTGAGCACTCGGCAGGGAAGCACTTTTGGTTCCATCGCACAGATTCACTTGACTACGCAGTCGTGCTTGAAGGTGAGATCACCCTGCTTGTCGATGAGGGGGAAGTGACAATGGGGCCCGGTGACGTCGCAATTCAGCGCGCGACCGCGCACGCATGGTCGAATCGAACTGACGCCGTCTGCCGGATGATGTTCGTTCTTATTGGCACGGAGCCGATCAGCCCCGAAGAGATTGCCACCCTGCGCGCACCACGCGACGGGGGTTTAGCCGAGTGATCATCAACGTGGCGGCTGCGGAGGGCGAAGTCATTTGGGAACCTGAGTTCTCTAAGGGTGACCCGCCGCAGGTTATTCGTTTTGCGCACTTCCTCCGCGATCGGGGTGCAAAGATCGGCAACGACTATGCATCCCTGTGGCAGTGGTCAATCGACCACACCGATGAGTTCTGGGCAGCCTTGGCTGACTTCGCGAATGTGCGGATGGATGGCGATACAGGGGTGGCACGCGTGGGCGACTCTATGCCCGATGTGCGCTGGTTCCCAGGGCGAGAGCTGAACTTCGCCGAACACCTGCTGACGCAGAGTGAGGGTGAGGCGCTCGTCGCCGTTAGCGAGGATGGCGTCGTTGAGTCGCTGACGCAAGCGGAACTGCGCGGCCAAGTGGCAGCACTCGCCGCGCATTTGCGTGAAGTGGGTGTGCATCCTGGGGATCGGGTGGTTGCCATCCTTCCGAATGTGTCCGAAGCGATCGTCAGTTTTCTGGCGGTGGCGGCCGTCGGTGCGGTGTGGTCGGTGTGCTCACCGGAATTCGGTCCCGGCGCGATCGTGTCGAGGTTCCGACAGCTCGAGCCGACGGTGCTCATCGCCGCCCCTGGCTACCGGCTCGGCGGGCGCGATCGTGACCGAGGGGACGAGATTGCGGAGGTGCTCGGAGAGATAGCGAGCGTGCGCGAGGTCATTTGGGTAACGCGGCATACGCCGACGATCGCGAGTCCCGACGCTGACGTTGAAACGATCACCTGGGAGCAAGCCGTCGCGACGTGGGCCGAACTCGAGTTCGAGCGGGTCGAATTTAGCCATCCGCTGTGGGTGCTCTTTTCCTCGGGAACCACTGGAGTCCCGAAAGGGATCGTTCACGGCCACGGTGGTGCACTCCTGGAGATGCTCAATCTATTGCTCTTCGGTGGCGACCTGCGACCCGGTGACCGCTTCTTCTTCGTGGCATCGACGAGTTGGGTGGTTTGGAACTCGCTGATCAGCGCACTCGCGGTCGGGGCTATCCCGGTTCTGCTCGACGGGAATCCGACGCATCCATCGCTCGACCGTGTCTGGGAGACCGCGGCACGCACGAGAGCAACGGTTGTCGGAGTGGGTGCAGGGTTCATCCATGCCTGCGCGAAGGCAGGGCTAGAGCCTCAGATCAACCATGATCTCTCGGCGTTACGCACAGTGCAGGTCACGGGGTCGCCGCTCTCGGTAGACGGCTTCCGCTGGGTATATCGACACGTTGGCGATGTTTGGCTGGCGTCGATGAGTGGCGGCACCGACATTATTGGTTGCTTCGTCGGTGGCGCGGCAACTGAACCGGTTCGTGTTGGGTACATCCAGGCGCCGGCGCTTGGGGTGAGTGTCGAGGCATGGGATGACAAGGGCGAACCTGCTAAGGGGAAGGGCGAACTTGTTGTCACCAAGCCCATGCCATCGATGCCGCTTCGCTTCTGGGATGATTCGAGCGGATCGCGGTACTTCTCGAGCTATTTCGACACCTATCCAGGCGTCTGGCGACATGGCGACTTCATCGAGATCTCCGACCTCGGCATCCAGATTCTTGGGCGTTCCGACTCGACGCTGAACCGACAAGGCATTCGATTAGGTTCTGCCGACTTGTATTCGGTGGTTGAGGCCCTGCCGGAGATCGTGGAAGCCCTGGTTGTGGGCGCAGAAATTGATGCTGAAGGCTACTTCATGCCACTTTTCGTGAAGCTCGCAGTCGGCGTTGAGGAGGACGTTGCAATCGAAGCTGTCAGCGCAGCGATTCGCCGAGACCTGTCCGCGAGATACCTCCCTGACGCAATCGTGCCAATGCGCGGAATACCCCACACGAAAACTGGCAAAAAGCTCGAAGTTCCGGTGAAGCGATTGATACAGGGGAAAAGCCTCAGCGACGTGGTTGACCTCGGTGCCGTCGACGACCCGGAGCTGCTTCGCGAATTCGCTCGCTATGCGACTGCATACCTCGAAGGTGAAGGCTGAAAGGCTGCCCTGGTGACCGTGTGACTGCGAAACGACCCGCGCCATACGGTGCGGGTCGTTTCGCATAAATAGGGTCTAGGGTGACCCCATGGCACTTCGTAGCGAGCAGAGTCGGCAATCCATCCTTTCGGCGACGCTCAAGCTTATTGATGAACGCGAACCCGACTCGATCTCAGTGCAACAGCTCTCGATTGAGCGGATTGCGCGTGAAGCTGGCGTAAGTAAGACGACGATCTATCGCTGGTGGCCGAACAAGGCATCCGTGATCATTGACACCTTCCTTGAGAACCACATCTTGGCGACACCGGTACGTGAAGATCTGCCAGCGATCGAGGCAATGCGAGAGCACGTCGTCGCACTCGCGAACGTCTACTCGGGGTTTGAGGGTCGCTTGATGGCCCAGCTTCTGGCTGAAGCTCAGTACGATGCGGACACGCTAGAAGAGTTCAAGCGACACTTTTGGCGTCCCCGGCGAGAAGCGGTTACGCGATTGATTGAACGTGCGCAGGCCGAAGGATCACTTCGCAGCGAAGTTTCTGCCGAATTGATTGCCGAGAGGATCTACTCGCCGCTCTATTTTCGGCTGCTCTTTCAAGAGGGCACGTTCGATACGGAACAGATCCTTTCTGGATTCGATCTTGCGATGCAGGGCGCTCTTCGACGCTGACCATTGCTGGAGGTGATGACCGCCATAGCCAATCCCGTCTTTCCCAATGGCGGAGGTTCCGAGACTGTGGAGTCAGCAAGACAAAGAGGTCTTGCGCACGAGCGAGGAGCTGAACATGTACGCACCGCCACAATCTCCACCACCGGCAAGAACTGAAGTGGACGCAAATTTGCAGGCATGCGCCAGTTCGTGCGTTGCCAAGGAGGGTTGTCCTGCGCGACGATTTCGCCAGACTGACGGCGACGCTCAATCACGCGACGGTCGGCTACTTCAGCTTTACGTCACCGAACGCTCGAAGCGGAGTGTCTGATGCCGGGAGCAATCGGTCTTGGGCTCGAGTCGGGAGCCTTTGGAATCGGAACGTTCGATGCGGGATCGGGTGCCTTCCCTGCTGTCGTGGTCGATGACCGTGCCGCGGACCTCCGAAGCTTGTTGCCTCGAATCGAACGCACGCGTGACCTGCTCTCCGACTGGGATGGCAACCTTGACGCCATCGCTGAGGTCATAGCCCAACCGGATTCAGCATCCCGAGATCGTCTCGAGTGGCGAGCAATTGGTGACCTCCACGCGCTGCCGCCAATGCAGCCAGTAGGTCCGATCCTTGCTGCCGGTGCGAACTATCGTGAGCACATCCTGCAGATGAGTGTCGCGCACAAACTCGGCCGTGCTGATGCCACTGAGGAAGAGCTCTGGGATGAAGCGGCAGCCGAGAATGATGCTCGGCGACGATCAGGCGATCCATACATTTGGACGGGGCTACCGTCGGCTATCTGCGGCGCGTTTGATGACGTGCAACTTCCTGATGTCGGCGATGACCTGGATTGGGAACTCGAACTTGGTGTTGTCATCGGGCGCAGCGCCTACCGGATCGAGGCGCAAGATGCAGGCAAAGTGATTGCGGGCTACACGATTGTGAATGACCTCACCGCGCGCACACTCGTACCTCGCCCTGACATGGCAATGATTGGGACCGATTGGTTTCGGGCGAAGAATCAGCCCACGTTTTTCCCAACCGGTCCCGTCCTCGTTCCGGCTCGGTTCATTCCGGACCCGAAGGCGCTTCGGATTCAATTGCAACTCAACGGGCAAATGATGCAGGACGCCACGACCGACGACCTTCTTTTCGATATTCCCAGCCTGATTGCCTACGCGTCTTCAATTGCCCGACTCGAGCCCGGAGACTTGCTCATCACCGGCTCTCCGGCTGGAAACGGCTCGCATTGGGGTCGCTTCTTGCAAGATGGCGATGAAATGACGGCTTCGATTACCGGGCTCGGAACGCAACGCAATCGCGTTCGCGCGGCGACAGGGATCTTGCCGCCTTGGCAAGCATCAAGGGCTTGATCCACAAACGGCCCTAGGCTGGATGCATGCTGCTCAGCGACCGTGACATCCGAGCCGACATCGACGCCGGCAATATTGCTCTGCATCCCTGGGACCCAAAGGCGGTGCAGCCGGCGAGTGTTGATGTGCGCATCGACCGCTACTTCCGGCTCTTTGATAACCACCGTTACCCGTCGATTGATCCGCGCGAGGATCAGCCCGAACTCACCCGGCTTGTTGAGGTTGAACCCGACCAGGCGTTCATCCTGCACCCGGGTGAGTTTGTGCTCGCGTCGACCTATGAGCAGGTCACGCTTGGCGACAATGTGGCGGCACGACTCGAGGGCAAGTCGTCGCTCGGGCGCCTGGGGTTGCTCACGCACTCGACGGCCGGATTCATTGACCCCGGTTTCCAGGGCCACGTCACCCTCGAACTCTCGAACATGGCAACGCTGCCGATCAAGCTCTGGCCCGGGATGAAGATCGGCCAGCTCTGTTTCTTCCGGCTCTCGTCGGCGGCCGAGCACCCCTACGGTTCGGCGCAATATCAATCGCGCTACCTGGGCCAGCGTGGGCCAACTGCTTCGCGCTCGTACTTGAACTTTTCGACCGTTGATGTATCAATTACCGATGCCGGAGCGCCCGGGCAGTAACAATTTGTTCAGCATCCGGCCATAACAGGATGCGAAAATGAATGTGCCTCAAAAATCTCAAATATTGGAGCACATCATGAAGGCACTCGTTTACCACGGCCCCGGCAAGAAGGCGTGGGAGGAGGTGCCAGACCCGCAGATTCTGGCGCCCACCGACGCGATCGTGAAGATTGACACCACCACCATCTGCGGTACTGACCTCCACATCCTTGGCGGCGACGTTGCTGCCGTCACCGACGGTCGCATCCTCGGACACGAGGGCGTCGGCCACGTCATCGCCGTCGGCGACAGCGTGCAGAACTTCAAGGTTGGCGACCGCGTCATCGTGTCGTGCATCACGAAGTGTGGCGTCTGCGAATACTGACAGAAGGGTTTCCCGGACCACTGCCAGTCGAACGAAGCGGGCGTCGGTTGGATTCTCGGTCACATGATCGATGGCACCCTCGCCGAGCAGGTGCGCGTGCCGTTCGCCGATGGTTCGCTTCACCACCTGCCCGAGCACGTCACCGATGAGCAGGCCGTCTTCCTCAGCGACTCGCTGCCGACCGGCTACGAGGTCGGCGTGCTCGCCGGCCAGGTGCGCCCTGGCGACACGGTCGCCGTGGTCGGTGCCGGTGCGGTTGGTCTCGCGGCGATCCTAACCACCTCGCTCTGGGGTGCCTCGAAGGTCATCGCCATCGACACCAACGAGTTCCGACTCGAGAAGGCGCTTGAATTCGGTGCGACCGACACGGTCGTCTCGGGCCCGAACGCCCGCGAAGAAGTGCTCGCCATGACCGACGGCCTCGGCGTCGACGTCGCGATGGAGTGCGTTGGTTACCCCGAAACGTTGCAGCTCACCGCCTCGCTCGTGCGCACGCGCGGCCACATCGCGAACCTCGGCGTGCACGGCAAGCCGGTCGAACTGCCCCTCGACACCATGTGGATCGGCAACTACACCCTCACCATGGGTCTCGTTGACGGCACCTCGACCGCGACCCTGCTCAAGATGGTCGCCTCGGGCAAGCTCCCGAGCGACAAGATGGGCACCCACACCTTCAAGCTCGACGACATCGAGCAGGCGTGGGAAGTCTTCGCGAACTCGGCTCGTGAGAAGGCACTCAAGGTGATTCTCAAGGCGTAGTCCCCGCACCTCAAGGGCCTCAGCATGCGGATGCTGGGGCCCTCTCGCGTAATCTTGAACGCATCCGATTCGCCACGAAAGGCACCGAAATGACCGCGCCAGCTGCCTCCCCGCACCAAGCGGAACCCACGAAGCAGCAGATTCGTCGCTGGCGTCGTCACCTCGCGAATGAGCGGGCAGAAGCCGCGACCTATCGCGCGATCGCCGCGAAGCGCGAGGGTGAGGAGCGTGAGATTCTGCTCGCGCTTGCCGACGCCGAGGGCCGTCACGAGGCGCACTGGCTCGAACTCCTCGGTGAACACGGTGAGGGGCGCGCTCGCGCTGACCTCTCGACCCGGATGTTCGCGGCGTTCTCGCGACAGTTTGGCTCGGTGTTCACGCTCGCGCTCATGCAGAACGCCGAGGCACGCACGCCCTACGCCGACGACCCGGATGCGACCGAGCAAATGGAAGTCGATGAGCGCATCCACGAAGAGGTCGTGCGCTCACTCGCGACGCGTTCACGTGCCCGGATGAGCGGCACCTTCCGCGCCGCGGTCTTCGGTGCGAACGACGGTCTCGTCTCGAACCTCGCACTCGTGCTCGGGGTTGGGGCGACCGGTGTTTCGCCCGGCGTCGTGCTTGCGACGGGTATCGCGGGTCTGCTCGCGGGCGCGCTGTCGATGGGTGCCGGTGAATTTGTTTCGGTGAGCTCACAGCGCGAATTGCTCGCCGCCTCAACCCCTGACCCCGATACGCCGCGCCGCATCCCCGCACTCGACGTCGACGCCAACGAGCTCGAACTCGTCTACCGCGCTCGCGGCATGAGCCGCGAAGAAGCCGCCGCATGTGCCGCAGAAGTGTGGGCGCGCATCGGCGCGCACCCAGTCTCGGGCCCGATGCACCTGCACGACGACCACGTCGACCCCGACCACGAAGAGCTCGGCACGCCCTGGGGTGCGGCGATTTCGAGCTTCCTCTTCTTCGCCGGTGGCGCGATCATCCCGGTGTTGCCGTGGCTGTTCGGCATGAGCGGCTTCGCCGCGATCGTGTTGGCGGCAGTCATTGTCGGCATCGCGCTCATCCTCACCGGTGGCGTCGTGGGCGTGCTCTCGGGCGCGACCCCGTGGAAGCGGGCGCTGCGACAGTTGCTTATCGGCTACGGGGCGGCGGCGGTCACCTATGTGCTCGGCCTGCTCTTTGGCGGGGTCGTCGCCTAACTCGCCCGCAGGATGCGCGGACTACGCTCGGCGGCATGCCGGTACCCGAGTTTGTTCTGCTATTGCGCGCCAAGATCGGCCACGATCCGCTGTGGCTGATTGGTTGCACGGCGATAGTGGTGCGTCCGCATGCGGCTGATGCGGCAAGCCGCGAGGATGCATTGGCCGCGGTGGCAACGATCAGTAGCGCGACTGCCGCGCGGGCTCCGCGCGTCGGCACCCGGGCCATCGCTCCAGAGGTGTGGTCGGCTGACGGTGCCGCTCCCGAAGACATCCTGCTCGTGCGTCGTAGCGATGACGGCCTCTGGGCACCGGTGACGGGCGTCGTCGACCCTGGTGAGCATCCGGCCGTTGCGGCCGTGCGCGAAACGCTCGAAGAGGCGCGCATCGAGGCGGTGGTCGAGCGGCTCGTGCAGGTGCACGTCACCGATGAGGTAACGCATCCCAATGGCGATATCGCGCAGTACACGGGCCTGGTGTTCCGCTGCCGCTACCTCGCTGGTGAGGCAGGTGTTGGTGACGATGAGTCGACGGATGCCCGCTGGTGGCCGGCCTCGAGCCTGCCGCCGATGCGCGAGGTGCACCGGGATGCGATTCGCGCGGCGCTCGGCAACGACCCGCTTTGCGAATTGCGCGATGGTGACGACGTGATCCCTGTGGTTGCGCCGTGACACAGTGAGCGTCGACGTGGTTCGCCCGCGCTAAGGCGGCCTGCGCCGCGAGAAGTCAGTTTGCGGAGGGGGCGCCCACCACGAGCTGGCCGGATTGGGCGCCCTGGGTCACGGTCACGGTCTGCATGGTGCCGGCGTACTCAAACTCGCACTGGAATGACGCACCCTGTTCGACCTTGACCCAGGCCGGGCAATTCACCGTCGCGAGGTCGCTCATGCCGAAGTCTTCGCGGAGCACCTGCGCGACCTTAGATTCAACCTTCGCCTCATCGAGGCTGTTGATCTGGTGGGCAAGGAAGTACCCGGCGACACCGCCGAGTGCGATGCCGATGGGGAGCAACAGCGAAAGCATGACGATGGCGCCGCGGCCTGACTTCTTCTTTTTGCTCGAGGAGGTGGGTTGGTAGCTCGCGACCGGCGGCTGCCCATATTGCGTCGTCGAGGTGCCGCCGAGCGGGGATGCTGTGGGGCGCTGGGGTGAGTAGCTACCCGCACCGGGTGCTTGCGGCCGTCCGTATTGCGGAGTTGCCGGGATGCTCGGGGCGCTTGAGCCGCCGAGTGGCGATTGTTGTGGGCGCGGGGCCTGCGGCTGGCCGGGCGCCGCGGGGGACGTCGGCATCGACTGCCAGCTGCCCTGGTGGGACGGGGTCGCGGAGTGACGCGGCGCGCTTGACTGGCTCGGGGTCGCCGGCCGATAGGGCGAGGCGCCGGGCGCTTGTTCGGGCTGTGCTGATTGACCAGGCTGCTTGGACTGTCCAGCCGAGCTAGCCGAACTAGCCGAGCTGGTCTGCCTAGCCTGCCCAGTCTGCCCAGCCGCATCCGGGCGGAGCGAACCGTTCCACGAGTGCGTACCGGGGGTGCGCGGGGTCTCGCCGCCGCCGCTTTCGTTGCTGTTCATATCCGATCCTTCGCGGTTCAGAGCGCGGCCAAGCGGCTCAGGAAGCTATCAAGCTGCTCTTGCGTGGTGATGCGGTACACATCATTGTTCGGCACATTCGACGATGCCACCGGCACCATCTCGGTTGACGGCTCGCGGCTCGTGATCTCGAAGCCCACCTGCAATTTGAGCTGCTGTCCGTCGGCGCCGGTGAGCACACCGTTCACCTCGGCCTTGGTCACGACGCCATCTTCCGACACCCAGAAGTGCAGCGGAATGAGCGTCTTCCGCGCGGCATCGTCGAGGAAGCCGTCGAACTCGCCATCCTTCGGAATGAGGTAGACGTCGGTGAGCGCCTCGTAGGTCACCGCGGTGGCAAAGTGCTGGTCGCCAGCCTCGCCCTGCGAGAGCTGCACCGGGATGTTCATGCCCGAGTCGACGCTGATGTTCCACGCGTTCGTGAGCGCGCACATGAACGTCACCGAGTAGAGGCCGCAAATACGCGAGGCATCCACGCTGCGGTTGAGGTCGCCCAAGAAGGTCACTTCGACCCAGCGCTTGCCGCCCGAAAGCTGCGATTTGATGTTGTCGCCGAGCAGGTAATAGGTCACCGACGAACCGGCTTCATGCGATTGGTCATAGGCGTCATCGGGCTCGTTCGACACGCGCCGCGAGACGTAGCTCTCGCCGTCGACCGAGGTGACGTACTCGAGGTTGAGCTTGCCATTGCGCTCGGTCTCAATGTGCATGTAGCCGACCGCCTGGAACGCGGGAAGCGCCGCGATACCGGCAAGCGCATCCAAGTTGACGAGCAACGATACCGCACCCGCGTGGTACGCGACCTTCTCATCGTGGTTCGCGACGACCCACGGGTTGACCTTGTTCTCAAAGGGAAGCTGGGTGGCGCATCCTGAAAGGGCGATCGCCGCCGCGGCGGCAGTCAATAGGGCGAGAGGTTTCCGCATCATCGCTCCTACTGATCGATTCCGTTGTAGAGATCAAGCGCCGTTTGGCCAAGCACGGGTGAATTTGCTTGGTTCGTGCCCATTGACACGGTTGAGGTGACGCCGACGACGAAGCCGTTACCGGCGGTTCGGTCGAAACTCGTGAGCCAGCCACCGCCCGAAGAACCCTGCGTCATCGTGCATTTGTGGGTGTAGCCGCCCTGCCAGTTCGACGAGAACGAGGTCGAGGCGCAGACATACTCCTCGCGGCCGTCATAGGGCGGCGCCGAGGGGTAGCCGACCTGCGTCAGCGTCGACACTGGGATGCCGAAGGCAACTCCCTGCGCGCCGGTGACATCCTGAATCGACTGGCCGCCGCGCTCTTCGAGCTTGATGAACGCGAAGTCGTAGTTCCAGCCCTTCTCAGACTGCAGCATCCCCTGTTCGTCAGTGATCGCGTTGTCGACGAACTCCTGCGGCACCGCCACGCTCACCGCAGCCCACATGCCATAGGGCTGCTCTTGCGCATCATTGCGGTCACCCGGCACGAACACCACCGATTGCGCGAGCGTGCCCTTGCCATCGGTCGAGACGACGCAGTGCGCCGCGGTGACGATGATGTCGCCAGAGTTCGAATTGATCACGGTCGCCGAGCAGACGTTGAGGTAGACGTTGTCGAAGGTGAAGTAGAGGCGGCCGAAGGTGGATGCGCCAAGGCCGGCTCGGTCGTATACGGCTGCGTCGCTGATGACGCCGTAGCCCTGTGCGTTCGACGGCATCGCCGTGGTCGCGGGCTTGTAGGCACCGGTGGCGGGGTCGCCGGGGCCCGGGGGCAGGCCGTTCTCGGGTGTCTGGAACTCCATACCCTCGGCGTTTTCGAGCTTGTCGGGATCGCTCCAGAAGTCGTGCGATTCCTGCGGCGTCGAGGCGAACTCTTCGCGCAAGCCCGAATCAGGCAGGTGCACTTCGGGGAGGAACGGGTCGTAGCCCGCCTCCGAGGCCTGCACATCGAGGTCGGTCACCGCGCAACCCGCGAGCAGCACTCCGGTCGCAATAACGGCGACGAGTGCGGTGAGGCGGCGGCGGATGCGGCCTGCGGTCATCGACGGAACCTCCGTGCCGGTGTGGTCGCTTCAGTGACGGTCATCGGTTCAGTTTCGCGCATCCGGGTGACGTTTGCGTCGTGCGGAAGTCGCAAAGGTGTGAAATCTGCAGTTTTTGGAATGGGTGGCGGCGCTCGTGGGTTGCAGACGTCATGACCTTGCTTTCGGTGCTCGATCTCATTCCGCTCGCATCAGGCCAGTCCACACACGATGCGCTCGGTGCGTCACGTGAACTCGCACAGGCGGCTGACCGCCTCGGCTACCACCGACTCTGGCTCGCGGAACACCACAACACTGAAGCGATCGCCTCAACCTCACCGCCGGTGGCGCTCGCGTGGCTCGGAGCCGCGACCGAACGCATCCGGCTCGGTTCTGGTGGTGTGATGCTGCCGAACCACGCGCCCTATGTGGTCGCCGAGCAGTTTGCGCTGCTGGAGGGGATGTTTCCGGGGCGTGTTGATCTGGGGCTTGGGCGCGCGCCCGGCACCGACCCGATCACCGCGCAGGCGCTGCGTCGCGACCCGACGCATCAGGCAGTGCACGACTATCCGCGCAATGTGCTTGAGATCCTTGGCTACCTCGGCGATGTGCGCGACCAGCACGATCCCGAGTATCTGCGCCGCATCCGCGCTGCGGCCGATATTGCCCACCTGCCCGAGGTGTGGCTGCTCGGCTCGAGCATGTACTCGGCCGAGCTCGCGGGCGCCCTCGGCATGCGGTACGCGTTTGCAAACCACTTCGCGATGGGCACCGACCCGGTGGCGGTGTTTGAGCACTATCGCCGCAGTTTCGAGCCGTCGCCGACGCTGGATGCGCCGTACGCGATGGTGTCGGCGGGTGCGCTCGTCGGTGAGACCCATGAGGATGCGCTGCGGCTCGACCTGCCGCAGCGCGTGTGGCGTTACGAGTTGGTCGCCGGGAAGATCGGTCCGGTGAAATCGCCGGCTGAGGCGGCGGCGTTTGCGCAGCAAGTGGGGGAGTCGGATATCTGGCGGCGAGCGCGCGGCCACGAATTTGTGGGCACGGCCGAGGTCGTGCGCACGGGGCTCGAGCGACTCGTGGAGCGCACGGGCGCGGATGAACTCATGCTCTCGGTGAGCGCGCACGATGTCGCCGACCGCATCGCGACGCTCGAAGCGCTCGCGCCGTAGTTGGCGCGACGTATGCGAGACAATATCCCCGTGACTTTCGTCTTTGATGACCCCGCCGACGCCCCGATCTCGTCTGACCAGGCGTTGCTTGACCGCATCCGAGCCACCCTCATCGGTGCCAACTTCACCGTCGACGGTGTCGAAGAGGTGGTCGGTGCCGAAGCCGCAGCCGCACTCCACCGAGACCTGCTCGCACCGGCGGAGTTTGCGCTCGAAAGCGCGGCACCGGATGGCCTCGCTGGCCTCATCCGCGTGTACCTGCTGGCTCAGCCAGTCAGTGCCGGGCAGCTACCGATCGGCGCCGCCGAAGACCACCTCGCCGCGGGCCTCCTCGAGCCTGTGCCCGGCAAAATGACCGGGCACGACGGTTACGCCCTGTTGCGCGCCCGAGTCGACCTGCGTCCCTATGCGGTGATGGATGCATCCGGTACCGTCGACCTCTTCGTCGCGAGCGATCTCGGCGGCGTGCAGATCGCCGCAGACCGGCCGCTGCGTCGCGACCACGTCGTCGGCATTGGCCCGGCGACGACGAACCTTGCACAACTCACCCCGCGCGATCGCGTCGGCCGCGCCCTCGATCTCGGCGTCGGCATGGGCGTGCAGACGATGCACCTGCTCGCGCATGTCGACCACGTTGTCGCCACCGATATCTCGGAGCGCGCGCTCGCGTTTGCTCGCTTCAATCTGCTCATCAACGCTGCGGCACTTGGCCTTGACCCGGCAAATCTTGAGGCCCGGGTGGAACTGCGCCGGGGCGACCTCCTCGAACCCGTGCGCGGCGAAACGTTCGACCTCATCGTCTCGAACCCGCCGTTCGTCATCACCCCGCGACGCGATGACGAGGGCGCTGCCGATCAGTACACCTATCGCGACGGGGGCCGCCCAGGCGACCGTCTTGTCGAAGACCTCATCCGCGGGCTCGGCGAGGTGCTCGCACCCGACGGCATCGCGGTGATGCTCGGCAATTGGGAGATTCACGAGCAGGATGCATCCTGGCACTCGCGCCTCGAATCATGGCCCGGCGACGAGGTTGATCTCTGGGTGATTCAGCGCGAGCGCGCCAGGCCAATCGAGTACGCCGATATGTGGCTGCGCGATGCTCAGGAGAACCGCGAGCTCACCTCGTGGCGCGAGCAATTCGCTCGCTACCTCGACGACTTCACTGACCGCCAGGTCGACTCGGTCGGGATGGGCATGCTGCTGCTCCACCGCCCCGGTAGCGAGCCCGCTGCGAACGAACTGCGTCGCCCCATCCGCCGCTTTGAAACCCTCGAACACCAGCTCGAGCAGCCGCTCGGGGCGCGTATCCGCGACGCGTTCTCGGCCGATGACTGGCTGCGCGCGCATCGCGACGCCGATCTCAGCGACGAAACGTTCGTGGTCGCCGGTGATGTCACCGAAGAGCGGCACCTGCGGCCCGGTGACGAGCATCCGACCGCCATGCTGCTGCGCCAGGGCGGTGGTTTCCGTCGCACCTTCCCAGAGTCGACCGAACTCGCGGCCTTTGTGTCGGTGTGCGACGGTGAACTTACGGCCGGTCAGATCATCGCGGCGCTTTCGGGGCTGCTCGAAATTGAGGATGCGGTGCTCGGCGCGTCGCTCTTGCGCGACGTTCGCGACCTGGTTGCGCTCGGTTTTCTCGTGCCCGCCTGGACATGACCGCTGAGTGAGAATCACCCGGGTCAGTTCACAGTCGGGAGCGTAGAATAAACCATGGTGCGCCTCACAAGGGCATTGGCACCATGTTTCGACTCAATCAGGAGGCGTGAACCAGCGCATGACCATGCTCAACGAAGCCGTGCAACAACGTGAAGACCAGGACCCCTGGCGCGGATTCGACGGGGAGGCGTGGCGCCAGCGCATCGATGTGCGCGACTTTATTCAGCGCAACTACACCCCCTACGACGGTGACGCTGGGTTCCTCGCTGGTCCTACCGACAAGACGCTCAAGGTTTGGGAGACGCTCGAGCGCGACTACCTTTCGGTCGAGCGCGAACGTCGGGTCTATGACGTCGACACGCACACTCCTGCCGATATCGATGCCTTCCCGGCCGGTTACATCTGCGCCGAAGACGATGTGATCGTGGGCCTGCAGACCGATGTGCCGCTCAAGCGCGCCATGATGCCGCAGGGCGGTTGGCGCATGGTCGCCACGGCCATCCGCGAGGCAGGTAAAGAGGTCGACCCGGCGGTCGAGCGCATCTTCACCCGCTACCGCAAGACCCACAATGACGCGGTCTTCGACATCTACACCCCGCGTATCCGTGCGGCTCGTTCTTCGCACATCATCACGGGCCTCCCCGACGCTTACGGCCGCGGCCGCATCATCGGTGACTACCGTCGCGTGGCGCTCTATGGCGTCGATGCCCTCATCTCCGACAAAGAAGCCGCGAAGCACGCGGTCGGTAGCCAGGGCTTCAGCGAGCACTGGGCGCGCTACCGCGAAGAGCACTCCGAGCAGATCAAGTCGCTCAAGAAGCTCAACAAGCTCGGCGAGATTTACGGCCTCGAGCTGAACCGCCCGGCGGCCAACGCGCGCGAAGCCGTGCAATGGACCTATATGGCCTATCTCGCCGCGGTGAAGAGCCAGGACGGCGCCGCCATGTCGATCGGGCGCCTCTCGGCGTTCCTCGACATCTACTTCGAGCGTGACCTCGCCGATGGTGTGATCACCGAGTCTGAGGCGCAAGAGATGATCGATGCGCTCGTGATCAAGCTACGCATCGTGCGCTTCTTGCGTACCATTGACTACGACCAGATCTTCTCGGGCGACCCCTATTGGGCCACCTGGTCAGACGCCGGTTTTGGCGTCGACGGCCGCCAGATGGTGACGAAGACCTCGTTCCGCCTACTACAGACGCTGCGCAACCTCGGCCCCGCACCCGAGCCGAACATCACTATTTTCTGGGACCCGGCACTGCCCGAGGGTTACAAGGAGTTCTGCTCGGCGATCTCAATCGAGACTTCGTCGCTGCAGTACGAATCGGATGCGCAGATCCGCGAGCGCTGGGGTGACGACGCGGCGATTGCCTGCTGTGTCTCGCCGATGAAGGTCGGCCAGCAGATGCAGTTCTTTGGCGCGCGCGTGAACGCCGCGAAGGCGTTGCTTTACGCCATCAACGGCGGCCGCGATGAAATGACCGGCAAGCAGGTTGTCGAGGGCTTTGAGCCAGTGCAGGGCGATGGTCCGCTCGACTTCGACGACATCTGGCGCCGCTACGAAGAGATGCTCGACTGGGTGATTGGCACCTATGTCGAGGCGCTCAACATCATCCACTACGCCCACGATAAGTACGCCTACGAAGCGATTGAGATGGCGCTGCACGACAGCGACATCATTCGCACGATGGGATGCGGTATCGCCGGCCTCTCGATCGTCGCCGACTCGCTCGCGGCGATTAAGTACGCGAAGGTGACACCGGTGCGTGACGAGACCGGTCTCGTGGTCGACTACATCACCGAGGGTGACTTCCCGGTGTACGGCAACGACGATGACCGCGCCGACGACATCGCGGCGACGGTGGTGCACACGGTCATGGCGAAGATCAAAGAGATCCCGCTCTACCGCGACGCCATCCCCACACAATCGGTCCTCACGATCACCTCAAACGTGGTCTACGGCAAGAACACCGGCTCGTTCCCCTCGGGTCACGAGCGCGGCACGCCGTTCTCGCCCGGTGCCAACCCCGGCAACGGCATGGACACCCACGGCATGGTCGCCTCGATGCTCAGCGTCGGCAAGCTCGACTACAACGACGCGCTCGATGGCATCTCGCTGACCAACACCATCACCCCGCAGGGCCTTGGTCGCACCAAGGAAGAGCGGGTCAAGAACCTCGTCGGCATCCTCGACGCGGGTTTCATCATGGACGACAGCCAGCTTTAAGAGAACCCAGCTTTAAGAGAACCTAGGAGCGCAGCAATGACGACGAAGAGCTTTGACGAGCGCCTCGCCTCGATGAAGGCGAACCGCGCCGAGAACAACATGGAGCAGGGGCTCTACCACGCGAACATCAACGTGTTGAACAAGGACACCCTGGTCGATGCGATGGAAAACCCCGAGAACTACCCGAACCTCACGGTGCGCGTGTCGGGCTACGCGGTGAACTTCGTGAAGCTCACCCCCGAGCAGCAGCGCGACGTGCTTGACCGCACGTTCCACGAAAGCGCGTAGTTCACGTTGGTTTCGGTCAATCTCGGCGAACCCCGCTCGATGACCCGGCGCGCAGGCGCTGGCATTGCGGGGCTCGAAGAGCAGGAGCTCGACCGGCCCGACCGCCTCGCGGCGATTCGGGCCGGCGAGCTCGCCACCGTGCACTCGTGGGAGCTCGTCACCGCCGTTGACGGCCCCGGCACCCGCATGACGATCTTCTTCTCGGGATGCCCGCTGCGCTGCCTCTACTGCCACAACCCCGACACGATGCTCGCGAAGGACGGCCAAGACGTCACCCTCGACGAGCTCGTCGGGCGCATCAAGCGCTATCGCACCGTGTTCAAGGTGTCGGGCGGCGGCATCACGCTTTCGGGCGGTGAAGTGTTGCAGCAACCGCAGTTTGCGGCGCGCCTCTTGCACGAGGCGAAGAAGCTGGGCGTGCACACGACCATTGACACCTCGGGCTTTCTCGGTCGCAATGTCACCGACGAGATGCTCGACGACATCGACCTCGTGTTGCTTGACGTGAAGTCGGGCAATGAGGAGACCTACGAAAAGGTCACCGGGCGCCAATTGCAGCCGACGATCGAGTTTGGTGACCGCCTCGCCGCGCGTGGCACCGAAATCTGGGGCCGCTTCGTGCTCGTGCCGGGGCTCACCGACGACGTCGAGAACGTCGAGCAGGTTGCCGACATCATGGCGCGGTGGTCGTCGCTCTCGCGCGTTGAGGTGCTGCCGTTCCACCAGATGGGCGCCGACAAGTGGGCCGCCCTCGGTCGCGAATATCAGCTCGGGGATGCCCGCCCGCCGACGCCGGAATTGCTCGAGCGGGTGCGGGGGCAGTTCCGCGACCGCGGACTCAATGTGTTCTAGTCGCGACCGCGGGCTCAAGGTCTACTAAGCACGCGCAGTAATCTCAGCGCATGCATCCGTGGACGATTCGCCGCGCCACCGCGGCTGACGCCGAGGCGATCGCGCACGTGCACAACACGATGTGGCACGCGACGTATACCGGTCAGCTCTCGGATGCGGAGATCGCTGAGCGCGGCGAGCTTTTGATTCGTGAGGGGCAGTGGCGCGCGTGGTTCGAAGGGGATGCGCCGGAGCCTGCCTGGGTAGGCACGGTGCCTGACGAAGCTGGTCTCGAAGTGGTCGTGGGGTTCGTTGCGACTCGAACGCATCGGGCTGCTGATGAACCGCGCGAGCTGGAACTGCTCATGCTCTACACACTGACGTCGACGCACGGCACCGGGCTCGGGCAAGGGCTCGTTGAGACGGCACTCGGCGACCGGCCGGCGTTCGTCTGGGTGCTCGAGTCGAATGCGTGGGCGATTGCGTTCTATCGAAAACTCGGATTCGTGGAAGAAACGCCGCGGGTGCTGCGGACTCCGCGACCGGCGCCGCCGTTCGATTTGCGGCTCGTGCGCTAGCGTCCGCCGCTCGTCGCATGGACATTGCCTTGGCGCGGCGGCAGACTGAAAGCGATACCTGAGACTGAATTGATGAGGCCCGGAGGTTCTCGTGGAACACGCAATCGCAGTACTCGCAGATTCGCTCGCTGCCGAGCTCGCCACCACTGGCGCGAATAACTTCGGCCTCATCGTTGGCATTGGCGCCGGCCTGCTCGCCCTCGGTGCCATCGTGCTCCTGCTGCGTCGGCGCAGTGCCGATCGCTCGCAGTCCGGTGGTTCGGATGCGGGCGGTGCGACAGCCGCGAGTGGTACCGGCGCCGACTCCAAGGCTGATCGCACCGATCTCGATGGCGGCGATGGCGGCGACGGTGGCGGTGGCGGCGACTAGCCAGGGCCGCGCGATTCTGCAGCAGCGACTCAGTAGTAACGCCTCACCACCGCATCCATGTGCTCGGTGAGAAGACCCACGATTCGCCCAATCTCGCCTGAGGCGTAGTGGTCGGGGAGCCAGGATGCGTGCATCACGACCTCGAGGGGTCGGTCGTGATCGGTGAGCTGGATCGTGTGCAGGCCGAAGCGGGGATGCTCGGTGAGCACGCCAATGCCTCGCCCGGCGGCCGCGAGCGCTTGCACGACAAGTTCGAGTTCGCTGCTCGTGACCGTACTCGTGGCAATGCCGCGCTGCGCGAGCACCGTATCGAGCACCTGGCGCGAGCTATTGTCACCGGTTTGAATCACGAGGTCTTGGCCGCTGAGTTCAGCGACATCGACCGTGGTGCGCTGGTCGAGTGCCCAGGGGTGATCGCCGCGAACTTGCGCGCACACGGGCGCGCGACCAAGGGTCACTGTGCGCAACCCGCGCGTCGGCGGGCCTGCGCTCAAGACAAGGTCGGCCGCCTTGAGACTCTCGGCGGCGGGTGTGAGCGACGAGGCGACGCGGGCCGTGAGCAGCGGATTATCGGCGGTAAGCGTCGCCAGAAACGGTGCCACCACTTCAGTGATGGTCGAATGCGGCGCGGCAATCACGAGTGCCGAGGGGCGGCCAGATTGCAGATCGCGAGCCGCGGACTCCACCCGCTCAGCGTGTTTCAGGAGCGCCCGGGCTTCTTCGGCAAACACTGCTCCGGCCGCGGTGAGGCTAAGGCCGCGACCTTCACGCTCAAATAGCGCCGTGCCAACTTGGCGTTCGAGGGTGGCGAGCTGTCGGCTCAAGGCTGGCTGCGACACCCGCAATCGCGATGCCGCGAGTGAAACCGTGCCCGCATCCACGATGGCAACGAAGTAGCTCAAGCGCTGCAGGTCTCTCATAACCTAGAAGCATACGTTGACGCACTATTTGGCATTGGACTGCATCCCTTACGAGTCACATGCTTGGACTTGCCGTACACACGGACAGTTGCCAAGGGAGTCACCAATGTCCACGGATCAATCGATCGATTCATCACCCACCGTCGCTTCAACCGCACCACCCGCGTACGTTGACGCTGGCGATGCCGGTTTTAAGCCGGGCCTGTCGAACCTGCAGATTCAGATGATCGCGCTCGGCGGCGCAGTGGGTACCGGTCTCTTCCTCGGCGTCGGCTCACGCATTGCGCAGGCGGGGCCCGCGCTCGCGATCAGCTACATCCTCGCCGGGCTGGTCGTGTACGCCATGATGCGTGCTCTCGGCCAAATGGTGCTCTATCGCCCGACGACCGGTGCGTTTGTCTCGTATGCGCGCGAGTTCGTCTCAGACCGACTTTCGTTCTTCACCGGCTGGATCTACGTCACGCTCGCGGCGATGATTGGCTGCGTCGAGATTGCCGCCGTCGGTGTCTACGTCAACTTCTGGTTCCCTGATGTGCCGGGCTGGATTCCGGCACTGCTCGCCATCGTCTTCGTCATCGGCGTGAATCTGCTCTCGGTGCGCGCATTCGGCGTCATGGAGCTCGGAGCAGCCGGCATCAAGATCATCTCGGTCATCGTCTTCATCATCATCGGCGTCATCGCCATCCTGATGGCCGCGTTCGGGCGCCCGCTCGGTGAGTCGATCGCCTCGGTGACGAACCTCTGGGAGCACGGCGGCTTCATGCCGAACGGCGGGCTTGCCATCGTGCTCGTCATGCAGGGCGTGGTGTTCTCGTTCTCGGGCGTGGAGATCGTCGCGAACTCGGCCGGTGAGGCCAAGGACCCGCAGCGCACCATGCCGAAGGCGATCCGCAGCGTGATGACGCGCATCCTGCTCTTCTACATCGGCTCGGTGCTCATTCTCGCGATGATGTTGCCCTTCAGCGACTACAGCGGCGACGAGTCGCCGTTCGTGACCGCGCTCGGCAGCATTGGCATCACCGGCCTCAGCGGCGTGATGAACTTCGTCGTGCTCACGGCGGCGCTTTCCGGCCTCAACGCCACGATCTATGCGACTGCGCGCCCGCTGCGCAACCTCTCGGCGAACAAGCGCGCGCCGGAGTTCACCGGCAAGATGAGCCACCGCGGCACGCCCGTTGGCGCACTCACCGTGATCTGTGGGGTGCTCGTGATCGGGGTGGTGCTCATCTTGTTCTTCGGTGCGATGGGCGCGTTCGAACTCATTCTCGGCTCGGTGTCGGTGCTCATCCTGTTCGGCTGGATCACCATCTTCCTCTCGCACCTCGGCTTCCTGCGACAGGTCGATCAGGGGCTCGTGCCCGCGCCCACGTTCCGCGCTGGCGGTCGGGTCGTTGACTACATTTGCCTCGCACTCCTCGGTGCCATGGCGCTCTGGATGCTGTTCAACTTCACGAACCCGACCTGGTACTACCCGCCGATTGCGGTTGCCATTGTGATGGTCGTACTCACGATTGCGTGTGGCATCGTGCGCCGAAAGTACCCGGAAACGCCGACGCGCACGGTCGCGGTGACGACCGTGCGCGAGCGGAGTTAGGCGTTAGCGTCGCGCGCTGCTCGGCGGGAGCAGCTGCGCGACGCGCGGCTTCGCCGGCACCATGAGGAACAGCGCCAAGCCGATCACGAAGACGACGAGGATGCCCCACACGCCCGCCTTCGGCACGGCGAGCCACGTGATGAATGCGAAGTACAGCACGTTCGAGAGCCAGCCAGCCGCGCGTCCGGTAGTCGCGTACAGGCCGAAGAGTTCGCCTTCGCGTCCCTCGGGAATTGACCGGGTGAGGTAGGTGCGCGAGGCCGTCTGCACGGGGCCGACGAAGAGGCAGAGGATGAGCGCGATTACCCAGAATGCGAGCTTCGTGTTCGGGGTGAACATCATCGCGGTGCCGGCGATGATGAGGCAGACGAGCGAGCCGATGATGACGACCTTTGGGCCGAGCTTGTCGTCGAGCCAGCCGGCGGCGAGGGTGCCGAGACCAGCGACGAGGTTTGCGGCAACAGCGAAGTACATGACCTCGCTCGACGAAAAGCCGTAGACCTGCGCCGCGAGCACGGCGCCCCAGGCGAACACGGCGTTGAGGCCATCGCGGAACACCGCGCTTGAGAGCAAGAACTGCAGGAGCTTACGGTCGGTGCGCCAGAGGTGCCCGATGGTGCGGCCGAGTTCGACATAGGCCTGCCAGATGGTGATCGGCGGCACATCCGCATGCTTGCGTGATTCGGGCACCCGTCGCAGTAGCGGGATGAGGAAGCCGAGGAACCAGATCGCCGCGACGACGATCGTGAGGCGGATATTCAACGCATCCCCGTCGGCGCCGCTCGGAATCGCGAGAATTCCCGCGCCCGGTGCATCCCCATTGAAATCTTGAATAAAGAGGATGAGGACGAGCAGCAGCAGCACAATCGAGGCGATGTAGCCGAGACCCCAACCGGTGCCCGAGACGCGGCCGACGTTCTTTTCGCTCGAGACTTGCGAGAGCATCGCGTTGTAGTTGACGCCGGCGAGTTCGGAGAAGACGACGCCGACGGCGAGGAGGAGTGCGCCGAGGAAGAGGAACTGTGCATCTGGGAACACGAAGAACATGCCGAGCATGCAGGCGATGGTGATGCCCGAGAAGATCGCAACGTAGAACTTGCGGCGACCGGAACCGTCGGTGGTGCGGCCGAGCGCCGGGGCGAGGAGGGCAACGATGATGGCGGCGACCATGTCGAGGCCGCTCATCACCTGCTGCGAACCGGCCTGGGCGGCGAGGTAGGCGGGGTCATCGGGGTTCGTGGCGCCGATCGCGACGACGGCGGGATCGAGGAAGAGATCGGATGCGAGATAGGTCGCAAACACGAACGTCACGACGACCGATTGGAACGCCGAGTTGCCGACGTCATAGAGCTGCCAAGCGAACGCGCGGCGGCGCTGTTCACGGACGGGGACAGCGGTGCCGTCGAGCAGGTCGACCGAGGAATCAGATGCGCTCACGCCCGGAGTCTAAGCCGCGCAGGCCACCAAATGGTGCCGGAAGTGATTCACTCATCCCCGCAGCTGCAACCGACCTCGCCTTGAAGTGCCTTCGACTCGAGGTGCTCTTCGGTCGCCTTTTCCCACACTTCGCGGGCGGCGAAGAAGTTGAGCGCGATGATGACGACGCCGAGGACGATGTCGGGCCAGCCCGACATAGTGAGCGCGGTGACGAGGCCGAGCAGAATGATGAGCACATTGATGATGACGTCATTGCGGGCGGTGAGGAAGGCTGCGCGCACGAGCGAGCCGCCCTGCTTGCTGAACCTTGCGAGGATGAGCGAGCAGATGAGGTTGATGATTGCGGCGCCGCCCGCAGTGATCACGAGCGAGAGCGGGTCGGGAGCTTCGGGATTCGCGGCCTTGGCGATGAGTTGCCAGGCTGCGGCGATGGCCGGGATGAGGATGATGACCGCGAGTACCTTGCCGGTGATCGCGCGGGTGCGTAACGACCAGCCGAGCGCGAGGAAGATGAGCAGGTTGACCGCTGCATCCTCGAGGAAATCGACGGAGTCGGCGAACAGTGAGACCGACCCAATGCCGAGCGCGACGGCGAACTCGACGAAGAAATACGTGAGGTTGAGGAGTGCGACCGTGAGTACGGCCCGGCGCAGGCGGGTGCTCACTGTTTCGGTCACGTGCTCAGTCTATTGAGCCAGTGACCTGCTTCGTGGGTCGAGGCGAGCCCTGAGGCCCTCTTGGCTGGTCGAGCGGTGCGCTGAGGCTCTCGAGGTGCAGGCCGAAGGTCGAATCGAGACCCTACTCGCCTCGCGCGCCGTCAAGCAGCTCCGCGCGCAACTGCTTCGCGCGCGCGAGGATGTCGTCACGAATGAGCCGCATCCGTTCATCACCCTCGATTCCGCGAAGCGATGGCTCGTCGGTGTCCCAGACCTCGATCGGTGCGGCGCCGGGATGCTCGATCTGCGCCTCGGTGCCAATGATCACAACGCGGTCGACACTGTCGAGCAGGGCCGGGTCGATGGGCTTGGTGTATTCGCCATCGAAGGTCGCGCCGAGTTCGGCAACGCTCGCGCGCGAGGCTTCATTGAGGGATGAACCGGGCTGGGTTCCAGCGGAGTGCACGGTGATGGCGTCGCCGGAGATCTTGCGCATGAGGGCCGCGGCCATCTGCGACTTTCCGCCGTTCTTGACGCACACAAAGAGGACTGACGGGGTTGGCATCTTTTTCTCCTTGGCAGCGGTAGATGAAGAGGTCGAGCGGTGGGCTCATTGTGCCAGGGGTGCATGTCGTCTTGGTCGCCGAGTGTGGGCTTCCGAACGCTGCCCTGAGCCTCTCGATGTCGGAGGCTGGTCGTACCCTGCTCGCAGGTCCCAAGTCGGCCGTCGCGGGGTGCCTCTCTGGTTGGTCGAGTAGCCGCGTAGCGGCGTATCGAGACCCGCGCCTATCACCAAATTCAGCAAACATTCAGCCAAAACAGAACATTTGTTCGAGATTTAGCGTATGCTAGACCTGTAACGTAGCATCGACAACTCGAGAGCGGGGTGACAACCGTGACGACAGCAATCGATCAGCAGGGCCGCTTCCTTGGCGACCGCATCCACGACTACGACGCTGCTTGGCAGGCAGGGTCGCCGCTCGGGCTTTCTGGCTCGCTCGTCGACGACGTCGAACTCCTCACCGATGCGCAACTCATGCGCGTGCTCGAGGCCGCGGGCCGATTGCGTCGTCAGCTCGATGGGGTGATTGCCGCCCTTGCGGCCGACGTTGAAGCACGGCGACTCAGCTCGAATGAAACGGGAATTGCGCGCACACAGGGCTTTCGGTCGAGCGCGGAGTATATAGCGCATACGGTGCGCGTCTCCACCGCTGAGGGTCGGCGGTTCATTCAGGTTGGTGCTGCCTCAAGCGGTAGGCGGCTCTTCACTGGGGAGCGGGCGCAGGCGGCAACGCCCCACGTCGCCGAGGCGATTGGTAACGGAGAAATCGGCCTCGCTGCAGCCTCGGAGATCGTGTCGTTCTATGACCGAGCTAGGTTCGTGGCAAATCCCGACGACGTTGAAACGGCTGAGGAGGTACTCGTCGACCTTGCGGCTGAGGTCACCTTGCCAGAGTTGCGAAAGGCAATCCTGCACACCGAGGCATGGATTGATCCGGACGGGCTTGAGCCGAAGATCGATAAGCAGCGGAAAGCTCGGGGATTGCGGTTTGGCACCGACGCGACCGGCATGGTCACCATGACGGCGAAGCTTGATCCTGAGACTGCGGCGCCGATCAAGACTGCGATTGAGGCGATGGTGACGCACCAGCTTCGCGCCGCGCGGGGGCACAATGTGAAGCTTTCGACCGGTGACTATCTGCGCGGCCCGCATCGATTCGCGGATGCCGAAGCGAGCGAGGCTGCAGATGCTGCCGCGGAGGCCTCGACACAGCGCGAGTCCTCCACCTCGAGTGTGCATTTCGCGCCGACCGTGCCAGACGTCGACGACAATCTTCAGGGAGCAAATCTCGGCGCTGAGCACCGCTCAATCGTGCAGCTCCAAGCCGACGCACTTGCGACACTTTGCCGCCACACACTCGGCTGTGACGCGAAGGAACTCGCCGGTACTGCATCGACGACTGTCGTGGTGCGGATGCCGATTGAAGCGCTCAGTGACGAAGCTGCGGGTGACATTGGTGCCGTCGGTGGGCCGGCGAACTGCGAGATCGACGGGCAAGGTCCGATCGACGTAGGGACTGCCCGCAAGATGGCCGCGGCAGCGGGCATTATTCCGCTGGTGCTCGGCGGCGATAGTGCCGTGCTCGATCTCGGACGCACCCGCCGCCTCTTCACGCCGGCTCAGCGACTTGCGCTCGTCGAGCGTGACGGTGGCTGCGCGTTCTGCGGACTCCCGCCGGGCATGGCCGAAGCACACCACATCAAGTGGTGGACCCGTGACCACGGACCGACCGATCTGAGCAATGGCATTCTGCTGTGCACGACTTGCCACCACCGGATACATGAGGGCTGGGATGTGCACATCGTGCCCGACCCTGATGGTCAGTCCGGCTCGGGTGGCACCGTGTGGTTTGTGCCGGAAAGCTTGATCGATGGCGCCCGCACCCCGCGATTGGGTGGCCGGAAGCGCTTCGATCCGGCGTATCGGCAGGCGAACCCACCGACTCCGTTGCCTTCGCCAGCAAAGCTTCCGCCACGGGTCGTGCAATCAAGCTCGGTGGTAGCTCCCGAACCAAGTGATAATCCGTGGATGCCGAATAGGGAAAGGCATGAAGAACCGGGGGCAATTGCACGCGGATCGGCGGGTGCTACCCAGGACGCGATGCCTGTTGGCGACCGACGAGCAGTCGAGAGTCAGTCGCGGGTGGTGCCATGGGGCTGGCCGCGCGAAGCACAGCGACGAGCGGCGAGCAACGAAGCTCCGTACGTCGTCAGCAATGCTCGCGAACCAAAGTTGACTCGACAACTCACTACGAAGCGATCAACTCCCAATGTTGATCGGCGCTGGGGGCAACGGATCGAACGCTTGCTCGACGAGTGTCCCGAAGAATTGCTTCCCATCGGGACGATCCCCGTGAAGCGGATTTCCTATGCCGCACTCATCCGGAAGCCGCGTCAAATGCGACCCGCTGCTGCCCGGTCCCGCACCAAGATTGCCGTGCGCACGACCCGGCTGCCAGCGCGATACGTCGATCGGCAATAGCCGCGCGCGCTGATGTGCAACGAACTGCTAGCGTGCGCGAACATGGATGAGTTCTGGGCACTCTTTGCGATCACCCCCTGGGAAGCACTCGCCGTCGTCGTCAGTGCCGTCGCGATCTACCTCGTGTTCCTTGTCTACGTGCGGCTGTTCGGAGCCCGCGTCCTCGCCCCACTCGCGACCTTTGACGGCGTCATCGTCATCATGCTCGGTGGCCTCGCGGCGCGCGTCATCCTCATGGACGTGCCGACGCTCGCGGCCGGCGTCCTCGGCCTCGGCACCCTCTTCACCCTGGAGGCCACGTTCGGCCAGCTCCGCGCCCGCGCGCTCGGCAATCGCATCCTCAATCAAGCGCCCACGGCCGTCATGATCGACGGCAAACCACAGGATGCCGCACTCGCCTCTGTGCACCTCTCACGTGACGAACTCATGAGCGCCCTACGTGTGGCCGGAATCCGGCACCTCACCGAAGTACAGCTCGCCGTCTTCGAGCCCCACGGTCGCATCTCGGTGCTCCGCGTTGGTGAAGCGATCGACCCCGAACTCCTCGAAGGAGTCCGGGGTCTCGCTACCCGTCAATAGCGCGCTACGGTGCCAACGGGTTGAAAGCACCGGTCATGATCGCCGCGACCGCACCGCCATCGACCACGAGATCAGTACCAGTAATGAAGCTCGATCCGCCACCGAGCAAGAAGTCCACCGCCGAGGCGATCTCTTCCGTCGAGCCCAGGCGTCCCACGGCAGTTGATGCAATGAGGCCGCGCACAAGGCCCTCGTTCGCGCCGACAAGCTCGGCCCGGCCCATTGGCGTTGAGATAACACCGGGGCTGATCGAGTTAATCCGGGCGCCGCGCTCGCCCCACGCGCCAGCCGCCGCCTGCACGCGCAATTGCGCTGCTCGCTTGGCAAACTGATAGGCCACGGCGCGGTCATCAAAGCGATCGGGTGACACCAGCGGCGAAGCAGCCAGCTCATCTCCCGGAAGCTGGCCGAGCTGGCGTGCATCCTCTGACGAAATAACGCCGGGATACATGTGACCTGCGTTCGAAGCGATCACAACACCTGCACCACCCTCGGCAATCACCGAAGCGAACTCCTCGAGCACGTACGCGACGCCAAGCACATCCACGGCGAGAATCGCCGGAATGGGCGCCTGCTCGGGCGAGACGCCCGCGGTGTGTGCCACGCGCGTCACGCGGCCAAGCTCAGACGCTCGCTTCGCCAGTGCGGCAACCGACTCTCGCGACGTCACATCGACGACCGCAGTCTCGACCTCGAAGCCGTCATCGCGCATCTTCTCGGCAACCGGCTCGAGCGCGTCAGCGTTGTAATCAGCGATGAGCAACTTCACACCAGCGCCGAGGCGACGCGCAATCGCGCGACCCATCCCACCATTACCAATGACCATGGTTACATCTGCAGACATGTTCACGTCCCTTCTCCCGTCGCCCGCATCCGGCAGGACGACTCTCTGATCTATCCAACACCTGTTGTCTAAATCTATTCCGAACGACGTGACTGAAAGAGTTGAGTCGCTCTCACTCAACTCTCAGCTTTGTGAACTTGACATGCGATGACTCAAGAGTAGTCTTGAGCCAGATCGACTCAGGTTTTGCGAATCATCTTCCGAACACCTGAAGTCCCAGATCAAGACTCATATCAATCCCTAACAAACAAGGAGCCATCACATGTCTCGTGCCGTTGGAATCGACCTCGGTACCACGAACTCTGTTGTGTCCGTCCTCGAGGGTGGCAAGCCGAAGGTCATTGCCAACGTCGAGGGCTTCCCGACGACCCCCTCGGTCGTCGCATTTACCAAGGACGGCGAGGTGCTCGTCGGTGAAACCGCCAAGCGCCAGGCCGTCACCAACGTCGACCGCACGATCGCTTCGGTCAAGCGCCACATGGGCACTGACTGGAACGTCGACATCGACGGGAAGAAGTACACCCCCCAGGAAGTCTCGGCCCGCATCCTCGGCAAGCTCAAGCGCGACGCCGAAGAGTACCTCGGCGAGAAGGTGACCGACGCGGTCATCACCGTGCCGGCCTACTTCAACGACTCGGAGCGTCAGGCTACGAAGGATGCCGGTGAGATCGCTGGTCTCAACGTCCTGCGCATCATCAACGAGCCCACCGCCGCGGCCCTCGCGTACGGCCTCGACAAGGGCAAGGAAGACGAGCTCATCCTGGTCTTTGACCTCGGTGGCGGTACCTTCGACGTGTCGCTGCTCGAAGTGGGCAAGGACGACGACTTCTCGACCATTCAGGTGCGCGCCACCGCCGGTGACAACCGCCTCGGTGGTGACGACTGGGACCAGCGCATCGTTGACTACCTGAAGGACGAGTTCAAGAAGACCACCGGCGTCGACGTCTCGAACGACAAGATCGCCCTCCAGCGCCTCAAGGAAGCCGCTGAGCAGGCGAAGAAGGAACTGTCGAGCGCGACCAAGACGACCATCCAGCTGCCCTACCTCTCGCTCACCGAGAACGGCCCCGCCAACCTCGACGCGACCCTCACTCGCGCGAAGTTCGAAGAGCTCACCAAGGATCTCCTCGAGCGCACGAAGAAGCCGTTCAACGACGTCATCGCAGAAGCAGGCGTCAAGGTCAGCGACATCGACCACATCGTCATGGTGGGTGGCTCGACCCGCATGCCCGCCGTCACCGAGCTCGTCAAGACGCTCACCGGCGGCAAGGAGCCGAACAAGTCGGTCAACCCGGATGAGGTTGTCGCCGTGGGTGCTGCCCTCCAGGCCGGCGTCCTCAAGGGTGAGCGTAAGGACGTGCTCCTCATCGACGTCACCCCGCTGAGCCTCGGTATCGAGACCAAGGGTGGCATCATGACGAAGCTCATCGAGCGCAACACCGCCATCCCGACGAAGCGTTCCGAGACCTTCACCACGGCTGACGACAAC
The DNA here is from genome assembly GCF_003865375.1 of Gulosibacter macacae. Lineage (GTDB taxonomy): Bacteria > Actinomycetota > Actinomycetes > Actinomycetales > Microbacteriaceae > Gulosibacter > Gulosibacter macacae. Next base: position 154,769 of record NZ_RQVS01000008.1, read on the forward strand.
CAGCCTTCGGTGCAGATCCAGGTGTTCCAGGGCGAGCGTGAGTTCACCCGCGACAACAAGAACCTCGGCACCTTCGAACTCACCGGTATCGCTCCGGCACCCCGTGGCATGCCTCAGATTGAGGTCACCTTCGACATCGACGCGAACGGCATCGTGCACGTCTCGGCGAAGGACAAGGGCACTGGCAAGGAGCAGTCGATGACGATCACGGGTGGCTCGAGCCTCCCGCAGGAAGACATCGACCGCATGGTCCGCGAGGCCGCTGAGCACGAGGCCGAAGACAAGGCTCGTCGCGAGGCTGCCGAGCAGCGCAACGTTGCCGAGTCGGCCGTCTACCAGGTCGAGAAGGTCATCAGCGAGAACGAAGACAAGCTCCCCGCCGACGTGAAGAACGCCGTGCAGGAAGATATCGACGCGCTCAAGACCGCCCTCGCCGGCGACGACGACGCGGCCGTGAAGACCGCCCTCGACAAGCTCAACGAGTCGCAGCAGCAGCTCGGTCAGGCGATCTACGCAGCCTCGCAGGCTGAAGGTGACGCCGCCGCTCCGCAGGCTCCGACCGAGGATGCAGGCAGCAACGACGATGATGACATCGTCGACGCTGAAGTGGTCGAAGACGAAGACGAAGACAAGAAGTAGGCAAAAACCATGAACGACGAGAACCTGAACGGCCCTGAGGACGAGAAGGTTCGCGACGACAACCAGGTGGCCGGTGCGGATTCCGCGCCGGCCACCGGCCGTGGCGAATCGGATGCAGCTGACGCAGCTGACGAGTCGGGCGACCTGCCTGTCATCTCTGACGAAGAACTGCAGAACCTGCTCGCCGACGCGATGGATGCATCCACCGCTTCGGACTCGCCCGCAACCGAAAGCGCCGAGGCGCCGAACGAGTACCTCGACGACCTCCTGCGCGTGCAGGCCGAGTACGCCAACTACCGCCGCCGCACCGATCGCGAGAAGGAAGAACTCAGCGATCAGGTCACCGCGCGCGTGGTGAAGCAGCTCCTCCCCGTCGTCGATGACCTCGCTCGCGCGGAAGCTGCCGGCGATCTCGGCGATGGCACCGCCATGCAGGTGATCGCCTCGAAGCTCCTCGCCGCAATCGAGAAGCTCGGCGTCGAAGCCTACGGTGCCGCGGGCGAAGCGTTTGATCCGCGCATCCACGAAGCTATTGCGCAGCTGCCGAACCCTGCCGTCGAAAGCGAGACCATCGCTGATGTCGTCGAACTCGGCTACCGCATTGGTGACGTCGAACTTCGACCGGCCAAGGTGGCGGTGTTCGTCCCTGCCAACTAAGACCCAAACAGACCAACAACAACACTCATCGGGAGTAGGTGAAAGAACGTATGGCGAGCCAGGACTGGTTTGAGAAGGACTTCTACAAGGTGCTCGGAGTTGACAAGAACATCTCTGAGGCCGAGCTGAAGAAGGCGTACCGCAAGCTGGCGCGCCAGTACCACCCCGACTCCAACCCCGGTAATACGACGGCAGAAGAGAAGTTCAAAGAAATCTCGGAAGCCTATGACGTGCTCAGTGACGCCGAAAAGCGCAAAGAGTACGACCAAATTCGTGCCATGGGTGCGGGTGCCCGCTTCTCGGCGGGCCCCGGTGGCCCCGGCGGCGCGAACAACTTTGAAGATCTCTTCGGCGGCCTGTTCAACCAGGGCGGCGGTGGCGGTGGCTACACCTACACCACCGGCGGTCGCGGTGGCAGCGCCGGTTACGAAGAGATGTTCAGCAACCTCTTCGGCGGCGGTGGCACCCAGGGCTTCGGCCAGGGCTTCGGCGGCGCAGGCTTTGGCGGTCCGCGTCGCGGCGCCGACCAGCGCGCCTCGACCACATTGAACTTCATGACCGCCATCCGCGGTGACACCATCGATCTGCAGGCTGGCGACGGCCGCGTGATCACGGTGCGCATCCCCGCGGGTGTGAAAGACGGCCAGAAGATCAAGCTGCGCGGCAAGGGCGGCAAGGGTACCGACGGCGGCGAAGCTGGTGACCTCATCCTCGAAGTCACGGTCAACCCGCACCCGGTGTTCAAGCGCGACGGCAACAACATCGCCGTCGACGTGCCGATCACTTTCGCTGAGGCGGTCAATGGCGCAACCATTGAGGTGCCGACCCTTGACGGCAAGACCGTCAAGGTGAAGGTGCCGCCGCACTCGCAGACCGGTCGCACCCTCCGCGTCAAGGGGCGCGGTGTCGAAACGAAGACGCAGAAGGGTGACCTGCTCGCCCACCTGCAGATTGTCGTCCCGAACCGGCTCACAAAGGAGCAGCAAGAGGCACTCGATGCGTTCATTGCTGCGAGCCCCAACGAGAACCCGCGCGACGACCTCCTTCGAGCGGCGAAGGCGTAGAGCATGGCTAGCCAGCACCGCCGCGAACTCGACGAAGACGCGCCCGTCTTCCCGATTGCCGTGGCCGCAGAACTCGCAGAAATGCATCCGCAGACTTTGCGGCAGTATGACCGACTCGGCCTCGTCGTGCCCGAACGCACGGCGGGCCGAGTTCGGCGCTATTCGCTCGCCGATGTCGCGCGCCTGCGTGAGATCGGCGAACTCTCAAACGCGGGTGTCGGCCTCGAAGGCATCGCCCGCGTCGTAGAACTTCGACGCGAGGTGCGTGAGTTGCGACGTCGCGTGCGCGAGCTCGAAACGGCGCTCGCGGATGAACGGCTCGCCCACCAGGGCAAGCCGCGCGTCTTCGCGGCCGGTCGCGGCGAAGTCGTCGCGATTCGCCACGGCGTCCGCGCTACGCGCCGCAACGAGGTCATGCTTTACCGTCCGGCCCTCACTCAGGGGGATCCCGACGACTCGCCCACTGGCTAGTCGCAGAACGTCGAGCGCCGGTGGGAAGCTTGCCTGATGCGTGAAAGCGATGGGCCGAGCCCGACCGAGCCTGCCGAGCTGGATGAATCCGCCGGCATCAACCCCGCACCGTCGAAGAAACGTGGTTCTGCCGCCAATCGCCTCGTGCTCGCGGCAAGCGCCGTGCTCCTCCTCGGCACCGCCGGGCTCGTTGCCGCCGCAGTGTCAAACGGTCTCGTGAACAAGGATGCGCCGCTCACCGTCGTCGACGCGACCACTCCCGAGGCACTCACCCCCACCTCGACGTCAACGCCGACCCCGACCACCACCGCGACGCCCACGGCGACTCCGAGCCCGACTCCGACGCCGACCCCCACCACGACCTCGCAATTCGACTTCACTTCGAGTAGCAGCCTCACGGTGCTTGTCAATCGCGACCGTGGCCTCGATCCGGTCGACTACGCTCCCGCAAACCTGGTCGCCATGACCGACATTGGCATCTCGTCGATGAACGAACACTCGCTGCGAGCCGAGGCCGCCGACGCTATCGTCGCAATGTTTGCCGCGGCCGAGGCCCAGGGCATCATCCTTGACATGACGAGCGGCTACCGCGACGCCGGACTCCAGCAGCAGCTTTATGACCGCGCCGTTGAAACCGATGGCCCCGACTACGCCAAGCAGTACGTTGCCCCGGCTGGCCACAGCGAGCACCAAACGGGCCTGGCTGCCGACATCTCGGCACCCGACCAAGAACCCGATTGCATCCTCGACACCTGCTTTGGGCAGACCCAGGCGGGCCAGTGGCTCGCCGCGCACGCGGGGGAGTATGGCTTCATCCTTCGCTACCCCGAGGGTCTCGCGGGTACCACCGGCTACGAATACGAGCCCTGGCACTTCCGCTTCATCGGCGTGGATGCGGCAGCCGCCTACGCCGCCTCGGGCGCGACAACCTACGAAGAATTCGTCGCCGCGTCGACAACGCCGTAAGTCGGCGCCGCTACGCCAAAGTCGCTAGCCAACGCTCGGCTTGCGGCGTGAAAGCCAGAGCCCCGCAGCGCCGATCGCGACGAGCCCGGCGCCCGCGGCATAGCGCGTCCACTCCGGGGCATCGAGCGACGGCGTTGCCGGCTCCGAAATGACGGTGTCCTCCGGCTGACGCTCGGGCATCTCAGTCGCCTCGGTCGTCGGTGCGGGCGTGTGCTCATGCGCCCAGAGGTCGACCGCAAAGGTGAGCAGCAAGTGCTCGTTTGCCCCGAGCGGTGCGCCATCTGAGGTGTAGACCACGTCGTTGATCGGCCCAATGGTGCCGCATTCAACCGTGCCCGAAGCGAAGATAACGATGCACTTCGGCGCGTTCGTGATCATCTGCACGAGCTGATCGGTGATCCGCACCTGCGCGTCGTACGTCACGATCGTCGCGCCGTGCACGGTTGGTCCGAGCGAGAACGCGAGCTCGGCGGGTCCATCTTCGGCGACCTCAATGAATGGATCGAGCACCGTGTAGCTGAGGGCGTATGTCGACACATCGAGGCCGGGCCGGTCGTCTTGCACTTCGAACGCGATGCTCACGAGATCGTCGTTGCGCGGTTCGCCGAGCGTCACCGTGACGGGCAGCTGCTCACCGGTCTCCGGCACCACCGCACTGAAACTCACGATGCGATTCAGCTCCTGGGCCGGGTCGAGGCTCGGCACCAGCGCAATCGTGTGCACAAACCCCTGGCCAGCCTTTCCTTCTGAAGAGGTGAGCTGAAGCGTCTCGGTGGCGGTGAGCATCGGCAAATCGTTGTCAAGATAGAAGGTCGCATCGGTGTGCCACGACTCGATCACGAGGCTCGGGTCGCTGAACGGTGTCAGCTGCGGGGGCTGCGCGTTCGGGTCATTTGGTTCGGGTACCGCACCATCCGGCAGACTTGGCCCGGCATTTGACTCGACGGGCTGCGTTTCGCTTGGCAGCGTCGGCCGCGTCGTCGGCATGGTGTGCTCGGGTGCCACGGATGCGCCGAGCACGGCCGGCGTTCCCACCACGACTCCGGCAGCGATCGCGATCGCCACCAGCCGTTCGTGCAACCTGCCGCGCATCCTGCCACTCCTTCGTTCTCATCTGAACTTACTGGCAGGTTGCCAGGACTTCACGCATCGCGTCGTCCTCCGCTGGGGTGACCCAGAGTTGGTATGTCGCCTTTACGGCGATTTGGCGCGCCACGTAGGTGCAGTGGTAGGCCTCGTTCGGCGGCAGCCACTGCGATGCATCCTTCGACTCTTTTTCGTCGTTCGCCCAGTCGACCGTCGGCTGCAGATTGAGCGGATCGTTCGCGAGCGCGACCCTTTCCTCGAAGCTGAGGTCTTGGGCACCCGTGCGCCAAGCGTTGTAGAGCGCGACGACGTGGTCGATCTGCACCCGGTCGCTCGTGTTTTCGCCCCGGGTAAACGGCACCGTTTCGCCCGTGTACGGGTCGTGCAAGACGCCCGTGTCAACGCGGCACTGGTCGCGATTGAGCTTCGTGTCGCCGAGTCCCTCGGCGAGCATCTCCTGGCGGGTGTTGCAGCCATCGCCGTCGAGATCGGCCCAACCCTCACCGAAACTCGCTACCCGGTCAAAGGGTCCGTCCCATTCGGTCTTCCGCTGCACCGGGATGGTGTCGAGCACCGCGAGGGCATTGTCGGCAAGCGAAGCCTGTGCCTGGGGTGTCGGCTCAGCCTCGACCTCGGCAATGTCACTCGTGAGTAGCGGATAGGCCTCGGCGCTCGAACCGGGCGCGTTCACCCCACCGCCCGGCGTCGGTTGGCAACCGACGAGCAAGCCCGTCACAGCCACCAGCGCCGCGGCAACGAGGATGCGCTGCTGCCGCCCGGCCCAAGCGCCCGTCAACGACTGAGTGCCAGTCACAGACCGAGCAGCTTTCGCAATTCGGCCGAGCTCGTCGCCACCGCGACCGCACCATCGTCTTCACCAACGCGGCCATAGCCCCAGGTGACGTAGATCGCCGGCACCCCGTGCACGCCCGAGCCCTGCACATCGTAGAAACGGTCGCCGATCATGATCACGTTTGAGAGGTCGACGCCCATCTCATCGAGCCGACGCAGCGCTTCGGCGACGACGTCTTCCTTTTTCGAACGCGACTCATCATCGGTGGCGCCGGTGATCGTCTCGAACTGGTCGAGCAACTCATAGTGGCCGAGCACGATGCGCGCGGCCGACTCGGGCTTACTCGTTGCCGTCGACTGCGGAATACCCGCGGCGTGCAGCTCGCGAATGATCTCGGGTACCCCGGCGAAGGCGGGGGAGTCGATGAGCCCTGACTCCTCGTGAATCTCGCGGTAGGTCTCGAGCGCGTGGTTGATTTCGATCGCGTCGTCGAGGTGCTGATCCTTGAACGAGTCGATGATCGGCGGGCCGACATAGCTGAGGAGCGTAGCATCATCGGGAATCGGCATGCGGAACACATCAAAGGTCTGACGCAGCGCCGTGACGATACCCGCGGCCGAGTCCGAAATCGTGCCGTCGAGATCCCAAAGCACTGCGGTGTACGGCGGCACCCCGGTACCGTGCGGCATCGAAGTCGGCGTGATCGCACGGAAGCCCGGCTGCGGGTTCACCGACACCGTCGTCGGAGCTACGGGTTCTGGCGGCGCGACCCTGATGGATGCGGGAGAGAAGCTCCCCGACGCATCCTTCGGCCCCGATCGCCCAGGCAAATCCTTCGGAATCGCGACGTCGCCACCGTGGCGCTCGCGCACCGCGCCGCGCGACTCGTCATAGTCCGGTTCGGCATGGGCAACAGCACCGGCGGCTTCGCGGGCAGCGTCACGCTGCTCGGCGGCGGGATCAATCTCTTCAAGCAGTGGCGCGTCGGGTGCCGACTCGTCGTCGTACTCGGCGTCGAACTCTGCGTCTCGGTCGTTGGCTTGGGTCACGCCTGACAGCGTAACGCGGCCGATCTAACGGCTTTGTTTGGGTGCAACAAGCTCGCGTGCGGTCTCAAGCAGGATGCGCGCTGAACGATCCCAATTGAACTGCGCCATATGCGCTCGCCCGGCTGCCGCCGTCGCCGCGCGCACTGCCGGGTCACTCAGCGCCGCCACCTCGCGAGCGAACGCGGCCGCATCCTCGGCCGGGAAGTAGCGCGCGCCGTCACCGGCGACCTCGTGGAAGATCTCAAGGTCGCTCACGACCGCCGGCACGCCGAGCGCGAGCGCCTCGGCAATCGGCAGCCCGTAGCCCTCATCGAGCGAAGCGGTGACGAGCGTGGCGTCGTCGGCGAGCAACTGCGCGTACTCCGCATCCGAGACGCCCTCGTGGAAGACCACTCGCGCCCCCGCAGGCACGAGCGCCTCAAGTTCGCGGCGACGCCCGGGGCGGATGCGGCTGAGTAGGTGCAGCGTGTGCTCCGGCAGGTGCGCCATGCCCGCGATCAGGGTTTCGACGTTCTTGTAGGGCATGAACGAGCCCATGTAGATGAGGTTGCGACCGGTGGTGCCGGTCGCTTCGCCGCCATCGAGGAGCGCCCGCAGGTCATTCGGCGCATTCGGCACCACCACGACCGGACGTTTCGTCAGCCGGTGCGCGAGAATCTCGCGCCTGCTTGTCTCAGAGACGGTGGCCACGGCATCCGCACCATTGAGCGCCGCGCGCTGCGGCCAGTAGGTGAGGTGATATGCGCGCCAGCCGAGCCGCACCGGCCAGGCGAGGTTCGTCGGCGGCTGGCGGTGGCGGTAATAGATGAGGTCGTGTAGCGAGACGATCGCCTTGAACTTGCGGCCCAAGGTGCCGATGGTTTGCAGCGGCGAGAACACGACATCGGGCCGGTACTTGTTCAGGCGCAGTGCGGCGATCGGCTCGAGCATCGACTCGTTCGAGTGGAACATGAGCCACTTCGCGTCGGCTGGCAGGTGCTCAAGCTGGCGCTCATCGTGGATGAGGAAGGTCACCTCGCCGGGTGCGAGCGCGTGCACGGCCGCCCCGAGTTGGGCCGAGAATCGGCTAATTCCATCGTGGAAGTCGGTGCGGATATAGCGCGCGTCGAAGAAAAATCGCATCCTCGCCAGGCTACCCGGCGGGCTTCGGTGCCGCCTTGAAGACGCCGAGGAGCGCGAGCGTGCAACCGATCTCGGCGAGGCCGAGCACGCCCCAGAGGTGGTGCATCCAGTTCGTGCCGGTCATGAGCACGACCTCGACGTAGATCCAGATCACCATGGTGAAGCCTGAGATGGCGCTCCAGAGCGCCGCGTGCGGGGTGCGGCGAAGGAGCGCGATCGCCGCGATGAGGTGCGTGCCGCCGACGACAACGAGCAGAATCCAGCCCGGAATTGTCAGGTTCTCGAAGGTGCCCGGCCGCGTCATTTCGGCCACCGGCATCTCGGGTGCCCCGGCGAGCACGATGTAGGTGAAGCCGCCCACGCAACTGAGCACATTGAAGAGGTTGAGGATGATTAGGATGATGCGCCACACGGGAATCGCCGCCAATCTGCTCTTGTGCTTTCACGGTAGATCGACGAGGTGAACCCGTACCCTCGTGCTCATGGCAAGCACGGCGAGTGAACTCGGTTTCGGACCGGAAGCGCAGGCGTTTTACCGCGCGCTCGAAGCCGACAACACGCGCGAGTTCTGGCAGGCACACAAGGATGACTACGAGCGCCATGTGCGCGGCCCGCTCGAAGCGCTCATGATCGAGCTCGAGCCGGAGTTCGGCCCCGCAAAGGTGTTTCGGCCGAACCGCGATGTGCGCTTTGCCGCCGACAAGTCGCCGTACAAGACGCACCAGGGTGCCTATGTCGCGACGGGCCCTGCGGCTGGCTGGTACATCGAGGTGTCGGCAACCGGCGTCTTCGTCGGTGGCGGCTTCTACGCGGCCTCGTCGAAGGGGCTCGCGAAGCTGCGCGCGCGCCTACAAGACCTGCCCGGGGATGCATTTGTTACCGATGCCGCCGAGCTACAGTCGCGCGGCTGGAACCTCGGGGGCGACAAACTCAAAACGCATCCGCGCGGAATTGACCCGGAGCATCCGCGCATTGAGATCTTGCGGCACAAGACGATCACCTTCTCGCGGCCGATTCACGACGAGATCGCCGCGACGCCCGAGATCTACGATCGCGTAAGTGCTGATTGGAACGAGTTGCGCGATGCGGTTGATTGGCTCGGCAGCGTGCTCGAAGGCACCGACGACCCGGATGCACGCCCCGGCGGGCGGCGCCGGTAGCGGCTAGAAGAGGGTGAGTTCGCCCGATTCGGCGCCGCGCATGTCGTTGTAGTCGAGCACGACGCAGCGGATGCCGCGGTCTTCGGCGAGTGTGCGCGCCTGCGGCTTGATCTCTTGTGCGGCAAACACGCCCCGCACCGGTGCGAGCAGCGGATCGCGGTTCATCAGTTCGAGGTAGCGGGTGAGCTGCTCGACGCCGTCGATTTCGCCGCGACGCTTGATTTCGACCGCGATTGCCGCGCCCTCGGCATCGCGGGCGAGGATGTCAACTGGGCCGATCGCGGTCATATGCTCGCGGCGCACGAGCGTGTGGCCGTCACCGAGCCGCTCGATTTGCGCGGCGAGGAGCTCCTGCAGGTGCGCCTCGACGCCATCCTTTTCGAGCCCGGGGTCGGTGCCGAGCTCGAAGCGCTCATCGCTGAGCCACTCGAAGATGTTGACGCGGAGTTCGTCGCCGGTCTTCTTGTGCGTGACGGTCCAGCACTCGATGACGCCGGCGAGCTGCTGCTCTTCGGTGAGCTCGGCGAGATCGAAGATCGCGGGCGGGCTCATCCAGTTGAGCGGTTTGTACGAGCCACCGTCAGAGTGCACGAGCAGTGATCCATCGGCCTTGTGGATGAGCAACCGCGTCGCCTCGGGCAGGTGGGCCGTGAGGCGACCGGTGTAATCAACCGAACAACGAGCAATGACGAGACGCACCCCGACAGCGTAGTCGGTGTGCATCCTGGAGACTAGTGGCCGCTACCGCACTGCGATGACGATGACGTGTCCAACGGGCTTGCCAACTCAAGAGTGTCGTAGGTCGATGTAATTCTGAAGTTAGCCAGCTCGTAGGTACGCTCGAGAATGTCTGGTGGATTGACGAATGCAGCGTTGCAACAGGAGAAAGAAGCAGACACGTGACTAGGAATTTTGTCCCAGTAGTACCCCAGGCGGCACTACTGGAATCTCTTCGATCATTGGGGTACGACCCTGAGGTTGCAATCGCAGACGTCGTGGACAATTCGATAAGCGCCGGTGCCAGTGAGATCGAGATCCTATTCGATCCCTCCGACGACCCCAAGTACGTCAGTATCCTCGATGATGGCACTGGAATGACAAGCGAAGAATTGTTGTCTGCCTTGACCCTTGGAGCCAAGTCCAGCGACACTTTCCGATCAGAATCCGATCTTGGACGATTCGGGCTCGGGTTGAAGACCGCGTCGTTCTCACAAGCCCGAATTCTCACGGTGGTGAGCAGGCACATGCGCCGAACATCGGCCTACCGATGGGACCTCGATCGCGGTGAATGGGAAGTTGAGAACCTCACACCAGCTCGCCTGAAGCGGGTGCCTGGATATGAACGGGTCAAGACCCAAGCGCGAGGGACCCTTGTAGTTTGGGAGAACTTGGATGATTTGCTCCACGGTAGTGAAATTCCAAGCCGCCGGATCGCCGAAGTCGTCGCCACCACAAAATCCCACCTCTCGCGCACATTCCATCGGTTTCTAAAAGGTGGAGACCAGTCGAATCAGATCAATCTCATCGTTAATGGTGTCCAACTGACCGGGGAAGACCCATTTTTGGAATCAAACCCCGCAACACAGGTGACTCCAGTTGAGACTGTTGAACTCGATGGTCACATCATGAAGATTCAAGGGTTCGTTCTTCCTCACGCAGACAAATTTCGTGAAAAGGAACGAAAACGCGAGGATCTCGGTGAAGGTATGTGGCATGCGCAGGGGTTCTACTTCTATCGCAACGGGCGGCTCATCTCCGGGGGAGGGTGGGGCGCGATACGAAAGCGTTCAACTGACTCGGCCAAGCACACCCGAGTGCGCATTGACGTGCCGAACCAGCTTGACAAACACTGGAAGCTGGATGTTCAAAAACGCAAGGTCGAACCGCCACCGGTACTAAAAAAAGTATTGGAGCGAATGCACGATATTGGACGTGCCAAGGGTGAGAAAATCATAACCTACCGCGGTCGTCGGAAATCAGATGAGCGAATTCATTTTCTGTGGGAGTACTTTGAAGATCGCGGCAAGTTCCGATATGAGATCAATGATAAACATCCTATCATTGCTGATGTGCTGACTCGATTGAGTGGCAGTGAGCAACGGGCGGTACGAAGCCTTCTCGAGAAAATTGCTGATTTCCTACCTGCTGAAGATATTTACAAGCGAATGGCTCTCGACAGCAAGGCATTTGATACCAGTGATAATGACGAAAAGATTACACAGTTTACTGCTGCTCTAATTCGAGCACTCGACATTGCTGCTGAAGATGTCGAATCGATTCGAGTCCAAGTCGCCAATTATGAACAGCTACATAGGCGTCGGGATCTTGAGAAGATTATCCAAACTGCACTTGACTTGATCAATAGTGAGAAGGGCTAATGATGACTATGTATGACGAATATAGTGAATATGTCGATAAGGTTGATGCACTAGTTTCAACTTACCTGCAGCAAGAAGCCGTGAGTGAGGCAGAGTTGCGGGAGAAAGTCCCGAAATTTTTTGACCTGGTCAAGAGCGTGAGTCCTGGTATCAAGGTGCCGCCGGACGGAAGCGCAGATCAGAATGACTTAGTTCGAGAAATGACGGCTCGCCTCCTCGAAAGGTTCCGCATCACCCTCGATCAAGGCAACGCTGTCGTTGCTGATTTCAAGCCCTGGTTGGATGAGCGTTGGGATAGTCAGAAGTGGCCACATTATGCGGCCTATCGATCAATGCTCATTAGTGGCGGCCGTCCTCCTGCGGTCATCCGCACACTAGAACGTGACGTTAAGCAGATCATGGACCTTGTCGGGGACCCAACCGTAGAAGGTGCTTGGCGTCGCCGGGGCCTGATTATTGGAGATGTGCAATCTGGCAAGACGGGCACCTACTTGGCACTTCTCAATATGGCCATCGACGCCGGATACAAGATGTTGGTCATTATTGGGGGGCACACTGAAGACCTCCGACGACAGACTCAAATTCGGGCTGACGAAGGCCTATTGGGTCAAGATAGTCGAGGGCGTCTCGACGGTACGCTCGGAAACATTACGCGTACCCGCATTGGCGTTGGAAAGGTCGATCCCTCGTTGCAGCTTCCGAATTCCTTTACGACCGTTGATGAGGACTTCTCTCGGTTTAGTGCGAGAACTTTGAATGTCGATCTTGAAACTGCGCTTACCGGTGGGATCGTGCTTGTTGTAAAGAAGAACGCCACGGTGCTTAGAACACTGAGGCAGTGGATTAAGCAACAGACCAAGGGTGACGAGCGAACTTCCATGCAAATGCTTGTCATTGATGACGAGTCGGATTATGCGTCGGTGGACACAAGCAAGATAGAAGATGAGAATCCCACTGCCGTAAATAAAGCAATCGTCGAGCTTCTCGAAAGTAGTGAGCGGAATTCATATGTTGGCTTCACCGCCACACCGTTCGCGAATGTACTCATGGACCCAGATGTAGACCAAGGGCTGTTTCCGAGCGACTTCATCTATGCGCTCGAGACTCCCTCCAATTACTACGGGGCCACGCGCTTCTTTGATGAGGACGATGGAGTGGTGCAAGAAACAGACGACCAACATAGGAGTGGTCTGCGAATCCACACGAAAATGGCCGGTGCTGAAGAATCGTTTCCATTCAAGCATCGCTCAGGGTGGCGTTTGCCAGCCTCGCCCCCAAGCCCGCTGTTGCCGGCCTCGCTTGAGAGGGCGATTGACACGTTTATTGTGGCGACTGCCATCGATGACCTCAGCGGCCACAGCAGAGCCCCGAAATCAATGTTGGTAAACGTGAGTCGATACAAGTCGGTTCAGAAGCAGGTTTACGATCGTGTCGTTGCTCATGTTGAAGTGACTCGAAAGGTAATCGAGTCGCACGCACCCCTTGGCAGTGACACCTCAGATCTCGTTCGCCTGAAGCGTGCATGGGAGGAGGAGTACAAGCACCTGCCTTTTAGTTGGGATCAAGTCCGAGCGTCGCTTCCCGCAGCGGTGGAAGAACTTGAAGTTGAGCTAGTTAATGGCGATACGGTGAAGGAACGTGAAGAAGCAGCGCTCCGTCATCGGAAATGGGGAAGTCTCGATCGGCGACGGCTAATCGCAGTTGGCGGAACTATATTGTCCCGCGGTGTAACGCTAGAACGACTTCTAGTTTCATATTTTCATCAACGAACCCAACTATCTGACACCTTGCTGCAGATGGGTCGCTGGTTTGGGTATCGGGATGGCTATGATCAGCTGGTTCGGGTATGGCTTGACGAAGAGGTGCGATCGTGGTTTGCATACACGGGGCGAGTTGTTGCCGACTTGCGTCGTGAAGTCGTGACCATGAAGGCGCTCGGGCAGACTCCTGCACAATACGGTCTTCGAGTGCGGCGGCACCCCGAAGGGCTGAAGATCACTGCAGCAAACAAGATGCGGCACTCGGAAACTACAACAATAGATGTAGCTTTCTATCGCACTTTGCTCGAGTCGACGACCCTGCTCGCAGAGGAAGTCGGTGCACGTCGAAATGTTGTCGCGTACGGTGAATTGTTTGACGACTGTCGCAAACTTGAGCATGTATCGAGTGTTCAGCGTTTTAACGGGGCGCCTCAAGGGGGAACGACAGTGTTTGCTGATGTGCCAGTTGAAACGATTCTAAAGTTCTTTGAAACATTTCGTGCTGGCGCGGAGGACCAATCTTTCGGAGTGGATATGGGGACGGACGGGCCCGCCGGTATTGGTTTTATCCGCCGGAAACGAAACGAGTTCCCACGATGGGACGTCGCGTTCGTTTCGGGTGAATCAGATCGCATGATTGAGCAGTGTGTCGATGCGAATGTGAGGGCCACTGTTCGCAACAAGATGGAGCGGTTCGCAGGACCGCCGGAATCATATCGACTCGCCAATAGGCGGCTCCTGTCTGCGACAACGCTGGAACAAGTGGCAAGAATGACTGACAACTTCGACGAATCAAGGTGGCGAGCTACGCAAGAAGCTGATGCGTCGAGGCAGACCCGGCTTGGGCAAGGGTCGGTACCGTCTTACATCGACCGGCCGGTGCTGATGGTATTGCGTGTTGTTACCAAGCCAGAAAGCAAGCGGGGCGTCGGCAAGGCGGCCGATCTCGATGCAGGGTTGGTTGGTGCTGCAGTCGCGTTTCCAGAACATCCAGACGGACCTGATGCGGAATACTCACGAAACTCGCACGCAGAGTTCGTTGTCAACAAGGTGTGGCTCGCCGAACGAGACAGGACCTCGGAGGATGAGGAGTGATCAACGAGCATCGGTCAATCGACCCGCCGATTCGCGTGCCTGGCGAGTGGAACGTAGCGGAGACGGCGAGGATCGCCGCTTTCATTCGAGACGGTCGTGATTGGGAGGGCATGAGGATTCCACATCCGACCCTGTCACTGGCTATTCAACTGTTCGATGGTGAACGACTCACTGTGGCCGTGGACCTTGCGGACCAGCCGAAGCCCGCGAATCAAGGTCGCGGCGCGATCGACATTAGTTATCAATCGGGACCTGATGACACCCACATCCGCTTGAGCGAGCACTCACGGGACGACGAGAAACTGCTTCCATTCTTCACGGCGTTAGTGCGGAATTTAGGTGACGCTAGAGATGAGCGCGCGGCGGCCCGCGCAGTTAGAAACACGCTTGAATCGTGGCGGCGTGCGTTTGCGGAGAAGCCGCCGACACTTTCGAAGGCGGAATTGATCGGACTTGCTGGTGAACTGACCGTGCTCGAGTATTTGGTCGACACAGTGAAACGGAACGGTCCTGCTGAAGTCGTTTCTTGGTGGAGAGGACCTGCGGGAGCTGACCATGACTTTAGCATCCCTGGTTATTTTGATCTCGAAGTAAAAGCGACTAACCCAACATCGGCGAGGCTCCAAATTTCAAACGAGTTTCAGCTCGAAGCAGGTGCGCTACCGCTCTATCTGCTTCACGTGGGAATTCAAGAAGCGAGGCCAAGCGCGTCGAATGCGAAGCAGCTTTCGGGCGAAATACGTCGCTTATCAACAAAGTTCGATGCCGCCGGACTTGCCGAATTTGAAGCGCAATTGCATGCAATCAATATTGACGAGCAGAGCCCGGAACTGCTTGATTTCTACTTCATTTCGTCGGGTGTCGATTGGTATGCAATTGAGCCTGGGGTCCCAAGAATCACTTCTGGCGAGTTGCCACCCGGCGTGAGGAATGTTCGGTACGAAATAAGCATCGAACAATTGGCTCGTCATGGCCGTCGGCCATTAGATATCTTGGAGGGATTATGAGCGAGACTGGAATTCGAGAACTATTCTCCGAGTTGGGGCAAAAGTCACGACTCGAAGCAGCCGACGCAAATCTAACGACACCTGATGCGATGGGCACTGTCCTAGCGCGCTACCTTGAAGAGTTTGAGGTCGTCACGGACCTCCAGTACTTCCATGCACATGCTCGCGGTCCGCACAATAAGTCTCTAGACATTGTGGCTGTGGGTGAGGATGACGCCGACGCCAGCTTGTCGATTGTTATTGCCAAGGTCATGCCCGAATTCGACACAAGTTTGACGCGTACTGAGATAAATCGGATCACTTCCGGTGCGCTTGATTACGTGCAGTTGTCGCTCGACGGATGGCTCCAGGGTCGGCTGGACGAAAGCTCAACAGAATATGATTTGGCTGCTTACTTCGCCGATCGGCTCTCTCGCGAGAACTTTGAGAAGATTCGTGTTTTCGTGGTGACTAATGGTCGACTTTCGAGTGGCGTGAAGTCAATTCCAAGTGGGAAGCTCAATGAAATCCCGGTTTCCTTTCAAGTTTGGGACTTGGCACGCCTCCACAAGGCGATTAGTTCACCGGATGGAATGGAGCCGGTCGTAATTGACCTCTCGGGGCTGCCGGGTGGTGGTGTGGCTTTTGTTGAAGGTGGCGTTGCAGATGAATCTGGGACGACGACCTATCTCTTCACATTACCTGGGCAGACGCTAGCGAGTATTTATGACGAATTTGGATCTCGTGTCCTCGAATCAAACGTTCGCGGTTTCCTTAGTGTTCGAGGGGCAGTCAATAGGGGAATACAGTGGACGCTTGAAACGGACCCTGATTTATTCCTTGCATTCAACAATGGGTTGACCACTACCGCAACTGGCGTCTCGATTCGCCGCGTCGGGGGGAAGCTAGTTCTTAGATCACTTGATGGTTGGCAAATCGTCAATGGCGGCCAAACGACTGCTTCGATGTGGTACTTCTTGAATCGAATCAAGAAGAGAAATCCAGAGTTGGCGAAAAATCTAGACAGGGTGTTCATTCAGGTAAAGCTTGTTGTTGTTTCCAAGCAATCCGCTCTGCATCTCGTGCCGCTCATTGCGAAATATGCCAACAGTCAGAATAAAGTTAGCGTGTCGGACTTGTTCTCTAATAGCCCATTCCATCAGGCGTTAGACGACGTTAGTAAGCGCGTGCTGGCGCCTGCTGTAGACGGCTCGCAGTACGAAACTCATTGGTTCTATGAGCGTGCGCGTGGCGCATACGACAACCAGCGTGCGCGACTGGCGGGACGGAAGTTGCGCCAATTCGACCTTGAGCATCCGAAGGACCAGCGATTCGAGAAACTTGACGTAGCCCGAGTGGCAAATATTTGGAGTGGTGCGCCTCATATCGTTAGCAAGGGGGCACAATCTAGCTTTGTCCATTTCTCTAAAGAAGTGGGAACAAAGTATGATAACTCCACAAGTGATGTGAATAGTGAGTATTTCAAGCAACTAGTTGCGCAACTCATCATTAGTCGGGACGCGCGGAGAGTTGTGCTTGATGCTCCTTGGTACAGCACTGGTTACCTGGCCAACATCGTTGCTTATGGTGTTTCAAAGCTGGTGCACGATGTGGCGAATACACCTGGTGCAGGTGGACTGGATTTTGATCGGGTATGGCGAGACCAGAAGACACCAGCTGAGCTACTCGCAGCGCTCGATGTGGCATGCGAGGCGGCGTTGCGTCACTTGACAGATGAGAATCGACCACAGTCAAACGTGACGCAATGGGCAAAGCAGGAGCAAAGTTGGAAGCAGTTCAGAGATCAGCGGCTCACGTACCCCGATTCGCTGAACAATGTTGTGGTGTCCGCCGGTACCAACAAACGTCGGCGCAAGTCCGCCGCGAAAGAGCAACAGGTTGAGAACGAGCTACTTGACTACGTTGCGGCGACAAGGTTGCCGGTTACGCGCTGGCGGCAGTTGCTACAGCACGACGAAACGGCCCATGTCCTTACTGATACGGAACGTGGCATCGTCACGTTACTCGCGAATTCGAATCCCATTAACGAGAACCAGTGGGTAGCGCTCTCGCGAGGTCTGACCCGTTTGAAGAAGCAAGGAATTTGGACCTAGAAGCGGCCCTCGCTCCCTGAGTAGTGAACGGCTCCCGAGCCATAAGAGGCTCATCGCATTCGAGGG
>NZ_RQVS01000009.1 GCF_003865375.1 Gulosibacter macacae
GCCGCCGACCCTCGACTACACCCTCAACTGCGAAGAGCCTCAAAAATCGCATGCGCGCAGGCCGAATCAATCTCGGCAACGAGCTGCGACATCCCATCGTCGAGATCGCGAACCCGCACGCTACGCTCGCGACGTGCTCGCTGTTGACGGGCGGCAATCACCTCAGGGTCAAGTTCGGCGGCCACACGACGCGCATACGACTCGGTTCGCGCCGGTGTGTTCTCGCGCGCGTACTCGAGCACGAGTCGCTCGTACTCGGCACGTACCTCGTCATCAACAATCGGGTCACCGCACTTGATGATCACCTCGACGTGACGCCGCGCGAGGTCACCCGAACGCCAGGCGCGTGCCGTCTTGCGGTAGTGCTCGAAGAGGTTCCAGGCCTGGTCGACATCGCGATTCACCGACCGGTCGCTCGTATTTGTCTCGATGCCGATCTCGAACAGCATCGAGCGGTACTCAAGATCAAAGAAATCAGAGCCGGGACCGCCAGTCTCCTCAACGCACTGGTCGAACGCGAGCCGCAACAAGGCCGACTCATTCGCGGCGAAGTGGGCCTGCATCCGCCGCGCGTACTTGATGCGCTCGATGAAGTGGGCACGGCGCTCCCGCGACGCGGGGGAGCTCACGCTCGGCCGCTGAACCACTGCATTACTCACGCCACATCACCTCCGATTCACGAGCATTCCTGCGCATCTCCGCGACGAAATCATTCGAACATGAGCCTCCGACATTTCCGGCGACGCCTGTGGAAAAGCCAGATCGATCAAGCTCTCAGTCGTCGGCGTCAGAATCATCAGACCACGAGCCTCCGACACTTCCGCGGCGCCCAACAACAGCTCGGCGCCCTCACCGCATCCCTTGCATCCAGATACCCCTAGGGGTATGCTCAATCGCACCCTCCACGCCCCGCACGAAGAATCGGAGCCATTCATGCTCATCGAGCGCATCTACGACGAAGACCTCGCGCAGGCGGCCTATTTCATCGGCTGCCAGGCCAAGAACGAGGCGATCGTCATCGACGGCCGCCGCGACATCCAGCCGTTCCTTGATCTCGCCGCGAAAAACGGGATGCGCATCGTCGCCGCCGCCGAGACGCATATCCACGCCGACTACCTCTCGGGCACCCGCGAGATCGCCGACGCCACGGGCGCAACCCCGTACGTCTCGGGGGAGGGCGGCACCGATTGGCAGTACGACTTCGACGCCGTGCGACTCCACGATGGCGACACCATCACCCTCGGCAACATCACCATCACCGCGGTGCACACCCCCGGCCACACGCCTGAGCACCTCAGTTATCTCGTCACTGACGGTGCCTTCGCCGACGAACCCGGCTACTTCCTCACCGGCGACTTCGTGTTCTCGGGCGACCTCGGCCGACCCGACCTCCTCGACGAGGCCGCCGGTGGCGTCGACACCCGCTTCCTCGGCGCCAAGCAGCAATTTGAGAGTCTCCGCGACAAGTTCCTCACCCTGCCCGACCACGTGCAGGTTTTCCCAGGCCACGGCGCAGGATCGGCCTGCGGCAAGGCCCTCGGTGCGCTGCCCTCGACCACGGTCGGCTACGAGCGCCGCTTCGCCTGGTGGGGCAAGTACCTCGAGAGCAACGACGAGCAGGGCTTCATCGACGAACTCCTCGACGGCCAACCCGACGCCCCCTATTACTTCGGCCGCATGAAGCGCCAAAACCGCCAGGGCCCGGCCGTCATGGGCCCGCGCGAAACCCCGCAAGAACTCACCGCCGCCCAGGTGCAGCGGGGCATCGACGCCGACGAGCTCGTCTTCGTTGACACGCGCCCGGCGCCCGAAATCCGCGAGCAAACCGTGCGCGGCTCGATCGTCATCCCCGGCCGCGGCCCGATTGCAACGCAGGGTTCGTGGGCACTCGATCCAGAAATGGATGCCCGGGGTCTCGTCCTCCTCGCTGAGAACGTTGACGACGCCACCCGCATCTGGGATCACCTCGTGCGCGTCGGTATCGACAACGTCGTGGGGTTCATCCCGAGCATTGAAGGTCTCGAGACCTTCGTCCCCACGATCGTGGCGCACGACGACGTCAGCACCTTCGAACGCGCCGCGTTCCTCGATGTTCGCGCCCGCAGCGAGCACAACGCCGGTCACATCCCGGGCTCAACCCAACTCCACGCGGGCCGCCTGCTCTGGAGCCGTGAGCAGCTGCCGAACGACGGCACTATCCTCATCTACTGCCAATCGGGCGCCCGCGCCGCCGTCGCGAGCAACGCCCTGCGCTCACTCGGCTATGAGGTCGCCGAAGTCGAGGGCAGCTTCGGAGGCTGGGCCGCAGCCGGGATGCCCGTCGCGAAGTAACGCGCGCAGGCCCGGACAAATGGCCACTGGGAGTACGTTGCGATAACAACTCGCACCGTATTCCCAGTTGGCTAACGTCCAAACCCCAGCATCGGAGTACCCTTGCGTCGCACCTTTGTTCGCGCATAGCCGCGCGAACAATGTTTTCCGACGACCGAAAGGGACCCTTCATGTCCGCTTTCCAACACCGGCTTGAACGATGGCGCGCGAGTCGCTCGACAATCCTGTCGATGTTTGCCGTGCTCCTCATCCTGCTGATGACCATCGGTGGCGCCGTCAGCGCCGCCCACGCGATCACCGGCACGAACCAAGCCCAGGGCAAGACCTACACGATCGCCACCGACACCACGTGGGCGCCGTTCGAATTCGAACGCGACGGCGAGCTGCGCGGTATCGACATCGACCTCATCAACGCCATCGCCGAAAACCAGGGCTTCAGCGTCGACATCAAGGTCCTCGGCTTCGACGGCGCCCTCGCGGCCGTCCAGGCCGGCCAGGCCGACGCCGTCATGGCAGGCATGTCGATCACCGACGAACGCAAGCAGATCTTCGACTTCTCGAACCCGTATTTCGACTCGGGCATCCAGATGGCGATCGCCGAGAACAACGAGACGATCAAGAGCTACGAAGACCTCGCCGGCCAGAAGGTCTCGGCCAAGAACGGCACCGAAGGCTACGACTTCGCGCAGAAGCTCGCCGAACAGCACGGCTTCACCGTCACCGGTTTCCAGGATGCTGCTGACGCCTACACCGACGTTACCACCGGCAACTCGGTGGCCGTGTTCGACGACTACCCGATCCTCGCCTACGGCATTGCCACCGGCAATGTGAAGCTCAAGACAGTCACCCCGCAGACCCAGGCCTCGAGCTACGGCATGGGCGTGAAGAAGGGCGCGAACGACGAGCTGCTCACGCAGTTCAACGAGGGCCTCAAGAACCTCATCGCCGACGGCACCTACCAGGCGATCCTCGACGACTACCTCGGCGAGAACGCCCCCGACGCGCAGTCGATCGGCTACGGCCAGGCCGCCCTCGGCAACGAGAAGCTCAGCGACGACGGCCCGGGCACCCTGCCCACGAACCCGAACTTCGCGGTCGACACCCCGAAGACCAACGGCACCTTCATCATCGCCACCGACACCACCTTCGCCCCCTTCGAATACCAGAAGGACGGCCAGCTCGTCGGCATCGATATGGACCTCATCAACGCGATTGCCGCGAACCAGGGCTTTGAGGTGCAGATCCAGCCGCTCGGCTTCGACGCTGCGCTCCAGGCCGTGCAATCGGGTCAGGCCGCCGGTGTCATTGCCGGTATGTCGATCACGGATGAACGCAAGCAGGTCTTCGACTTCTCGGAGCCGTACTTCGACTCGGGTATTCAGATGGCCGTTTCGGTCGAGAACACCGATATCGCCAGCTACGCCGACCTCGCCGGCAAGACCGTCGCGGTCAAGACCGGTACCGAGGGTGCCGCGTTTGCGAACGAGCTCGCCGCCGAACACGGCTTCACCGTCAACTCGTTCAGCGACTCGGCCGATATGTACAACGATGTCGCCACCGGCAACTCGGTCGCCGCCTTCGAGGACTACCCGGTGCTCCAGTTCGGTATCGCCAGCGGCAATGTGCCGCTCAAGACGGTCACCGATCCCGAGCCCGGCGCATCCTACGGTTTCGCCGTACTCAAGGGCCAGAACCAAGACCTGCTGACGATGTTCAACGAGGGTCTGCAGAACGCCAAGGACACCGGCGTCTACCAGACCATCGTCGACCGCTACCTCAAGGCCGAGCAGGCCGAGTCGAACACAGGCTTCTTTGGCCTGCTCGCTGCATCCATGCCCGCGCTCATGCAGGGTCTTGGCTTCACGCTCATCGCCACCGCGCTCTCGATCTTCTTCGCGATGATCCTGGGTCTGTTCTTCGGCATCCTCAAGCTGTCGAACAACTGGCTCGTGCGCGGACTCGCTTCGGCCTACGTGAACATCTTCCGCGGCACCCCGGTGCTGGTGCAGGCGTTCTTCTTCTACTTCGGTGTGCCCGCCGTCACCGGCGTCACCCTCGATGCACTTACCGCCGGTGTGATCACGCTCTCGCTCAACGCGGGTGCGTACATCACCGAGATCGTGCGCGGTGGTGTGCAATCGGTCGACACCGGTCAAATGGAAGCCGCACGCTCGCTCGGCCTTGGCTGGGGCAAGTCGATGCAGAAGGTGATTCTGCCGCAGGCGTTCAAGATCATGACGCCGAACCTCATCAACCAGTTCATCATCACGCTGAAGGACACGTCGCTGCTCTCGGTGCTCGGCTTCGCCGAACTCACCTACCAGGGCCGCATCATCATCGCCTCGACCTTCCGCTCGTTCGAAATCTGGATCGTCGTCGGCGTGATCTACTTCATCGTGATCTGGCTGCTCACGCTCCTGTCGAACTGGTTCGACCGCAAGTTCAACAAGTAGGGACAAGAAGATGACGAACAAACCCTCCACTGACCCCGTCTTCACCGCGCCCGTTGCGACGCGCAGTGGCGCCCCCATCCAGGTCAAAGACCTCCACAAATCGTTCGGCAAGAACGAGGTGCTCAAGGGCATCGACCTCGAGGTCGCGAACGGCGAAGTTGTCGCTGTGATTGGCCCTTCGGGTTCGGGTAAGTCAACGCTGCTGCGTTGCCTCAACCGCCTCGAAGAGGTCACGAGCGGCGAGGTGCTCATCGACGGCGTGAACATCGCACCGGCGACCGGCACCAACCTCGATAAGGTGCGCCAGAAGATCGGCATGGTCTTCCAGCACTTCAACCTGTTCCCGAACATGACCGTGCTCGAAAACGTCGCGCTCGCACCCACCGAACTGCGCAAACTCTCGAAAGCGGATGCACGCACCCGCGCGCAGGAACTCCTCGATCGCGTTGGACTCGGTGAAAAGGCGGATGCTCGCCCCGCGCAGCTCTCGGGCGGTCAGAAGCAGCGTGTGGCGATCGCTCGTGCGCTCGCCATGTCACCCGACATCATGCTCTTCGATGAGGCCACCTCGGCGCTCGACCCCGAAATGGTCGGCGAAGTGCTCCAGGTGATTCGCGACCTCGCGGCCTCGGGGATGACCATGGTGCTCGTCACCCACGAGATGGGCTTCGCGCGCGAGGTTGCCGACCGCGTGGTGTTCATGGCCGAGGGCGTTGTGGTGGAGCAGGGTGACCCGAAGGTGCTCTTCGACGCCCCGCAGCACCAGCGCACGAAGGACTTCCTCTCGAAGGTGCTGTAGACGAGGCGGGTCTCGATACGTCGCTTCGCTCCTACTCGACCAGCCACAACTGGTTGGTCGAGTAGGAGCGAAGTGTTTTCATTGGTCGAGTAGCGCGCAGCCTTTTGGTTGGTCGAGTAGCGCGAAGCGCGTATCGAGACCCTTACCCTTCAGCGCACTTCCACCCGGTCGCCCACCCGGATGCTGCCCAGCAACTTCGGTCGGCAGTACATCGCGAGCCGCATCTCGCGCGTCGCGGCGAGCCCCTTGAGAAACTTTGCCGGCTCGGCGACGCCATCTTGCGCGAGATCGACCATGCGGCAGCGGGGGATCGGCTTCTCGACGACTACCTCGACCTCACCGATGCGCACTCGCCGTCCCAGCCAGGTTTCTTCTTCGAACGGCTCGGATGTGCTCACGACGAGATTCGCACGCAAGCGCCGTGCCGCGGTGGTTGCGCCGAGTTCGCGTTCGGCCCACTCGAGTGTCGCGGTGCCGACGAGCGAGATGGCACCCTCATCAAAAAAGTTGCCGGGGAGGGTGACATACGACTCTTGCTCGAGCGACACTGCGGTGCCGAACGCATCGCTCAGCGTCGCGTTGAGTGCTGGGTCTCCGGCAGCGCGTTCCGCGGATGCATCTGCGTGCGGTGCGACGAGCACCTCGCCATCGCTGCCGGTGCGCGCCGTGAAGTCAAAGACCGCGTCATAGCGTCGCATCCGAGTCGAATTCTTGCCCGAAGCAAACTTGCCGTCAGCATCAACGACCGCCCAACCGCGGTCACCCTCGAGTCCGCGGGAGGTGATGGGCACCCGCTCGAGCGCCTCGCCGCCCATCGACTTCACGGGGTAGCGGCGGATCGACTCGATGGTCAGCGTCATGCGGTTCAGCCTAGGAGACGCAGCTAGAGCACGAGCCCGAAACAGAGCTGTTCCGGCTTGCGATCGAACGGCGGGAAGTTCGGGATGCGTTCAAAACCGTAGGCGGGGTAGAGCGCGGCGGCCTCGGGCTGACGCACACCGCACTCGAGGAGGAGCCGGGCGGCACCCTGTTCACGGGCACCTTCGACGACGGCGTCGATGAGCTTCCGCGCGAGGCCCCGGCGGCGAAACTCGGGCCGGACGTGCAAGCGGCGCAACTCCAATGCATCCGGCTGAGGGATGCCGAGGCTCATGAGCGCGACGTGACCGGCGGGTTCGCCGTCGACGAGCGCAAGCCAACTACCGAACACCTCGACATTCTCGGTCGAGAAGAAGCCGTGGTATTTAGGCGGAGTGTCCCCGTAGATCGCATCCATATCGGCCATGAACTCGGCCCGGAGGGCCTCAGCTCGCGGGTCATCCCAGGCAACCGGCACGATTTCAATGCGTTCATTCACGCAGGAGAGTTTAGGCGGAACCGGGCGCGGTGACCTCGATACGCGCCTACGGCCTACTCGGCCAGCCAAGACTGGTTGATCGAGTAGGCCGCAGGCCATATCGGGATCAGGTGCTAGTCAGCGACCTTCGCGACGAGACGGCCCGACACCTTGCCCTCTTCGAGCATCTTGATGCCGTCGGCAATCTCTTCGAAGTCGATCATGGTGATCTGCGGGGTGAGGTCGCCGGTCGCCATCCACTTGAGGACGCGTTCGATATCGCTCTTCTCGCCACCCATCGAACCGAGCAGCTGCACCTTGCCGAGGATCAGCGCATAGGTGTTGATGGTCGCCTCAAGGCGGCCCATCCCCACCTGCACGACCTTGCCGCCGAACTTCACCGTCTCAACCGCAGCGGCGGTCGTGGTGCCAAAGCCGGCGAAGTCGATGATCACATCGAGCTGGTCGTCCTTGAATTCGTCGATCGACTTGGCGACCTTGACGGCGCCAGCTTCCTTCGCCGCATCCCAGACGTCTTCCTTCACTTCGGCGACGTAGACCTCGCAGCCCTCGAGGGCAGCAAGACGGGCGCCGATCTGGCCGAGGCCACCGAAGCCGATGATGCCGACCTTGTCGCCAGCCTTCGCACCACCGGTGCCGAACACGGCGCCCGACGAGGTCATCCCAGCGTCGGTCGCGGCCGCCGCCTGCTCGTAGCTGACACCCTCGGGAATGCGCACGAGCTGCTCGGCGTCAGCCTCGGCGCGGGCTTCCCAGCCGCCGTTGACGTTGTAACCGAACGGACCGATCATCGGCCAAACGGCGACGCGGTCGCCGACCTGCCACTCGGTCACGCCTTCGCCAACCTCAGAGATGACGCCGGCGGTCTCGTGGCCGGGCACCACGGGCGGGGTCATGTTCGCGAGCCACTTCTCGTCTTCGAGGATGCCGACGTCAGAGTGGCAGAGACCCGCCGCCTTGACGTCGACGACGACCTTGCCGGGACCGGCGGTCGGTTCGTCAATTTCCACCCGCTCGAACGGCTGGTGGGTCGTGTGGAACATCCATGCCTTCATGTGAAAACTCCTTCTTGTTGTGTGATGCGGTGGTCTCGACATGGCCTGCGGCCTACTCGACCAACCAGGAATTTCTAGTCAGCAACCTTGGCGACGAGACGACCGGTGACCTTGCCCTCTTCGAGCATCTTCACGCCATCGGCAATCTCTTCGAAGTCGATCATGGTGATGGTGGGTTCAAGCTCGCCCGAGGCCATCCACTTCATGACCATGGCGATGTCGTCCTTCGAGCCACCGTTCGAACCCACGAGGGTGACCTGGCCAAGGATCATCGGGTTAGTGTCGATGGTCGCCTCGAGGCGGCCCATGCCGACAAGCACCACCTTGCCCTGGAACTTCACGGTCTGAATCGCTTCGTTCGTGGTGGTGCCGAAGCCCGCAAAGTCGATGATGACGTCGAGGTTGTCGTCTTTGAACTCGGTGATCGACTTGGCGACCTTGACGGCGCCCTGCGCCTTCGCGGTCTCCCACACGTCTTCCTTTACCTCAGCGACGTAGACCTCAGCGCCCTCGAGGTGCGCGAGGCGGGCGCCGATCTGGCCGAGGCCACCGAAGCCGATGATGCCGACCTTCATGCCCGCCTTGACCTCGCCCTTGCCGAACACGGCACCGGCCGAGGTCATCCCCGCGTCAGTCGCGGCCGCAGCCTTCTCGAAACTCAGGCCCTCGGGGATGCGCACAAGCTGCTCGGTTTCAGCCTCGGCGCGGGCTTCCCAACCGCCGTTGACGCCGTAGCCAAAGGGGCCGAGCATGGGCCAGACGGCGACGCGATCACCGACCTGCCACTCGGTCACGCCCTCGCCAACTTCCGAGATCACACCGGCGGTTTCGTGGCCGGGAACAATCGGCACCTTCGTGAAGGCGAGCCACTTCTCGTCTTCGAGGATGCCCACATCCGAGTGGCAAAGACCCGCGGCCTTGACGTCGACGACGACCTTGCCGGGGCCAGCGGTCGGCTCATCAATCTCAACGCGAGTAAAGGGCTTGTGGGTGCCGTTGAACTGCCATGCCTTCATCTGTGGGCGCTCCGATCTCTCGTTTCGGTGAACGCCCTTAAATGTATTCGTTTGAATTGAATAGGAGATGAGAGTGCACTACTCAGGACACCAGTGCACTACTGCGCGAGCGCCGTGCGGATGCGTTTGAGCGACACCGACTCGGCCGTGCCGAGCTGCTGCGCAAACAGGCTCACGCGCAATTCTTCGAGCAACCACCGTGCCCGCACGAGCGCCTCAGCATCGTTCGGTGCCGTCGGGAAGGTGCCGCCCGCATCCGCGTAGAGCTGCAACGCCGTGGTCAGCTCGAGCATCCCCGCCCGCTCAAGCGCAGCGCTCTGGCCGAGCCGCTCGAGACGGTGCGTCACCGCGCGCAGATAGCGAGGCAGATGGCCCAACCGTTCAATGCCGGTGCGTGACACGAAGCCATCGAATACGAGGGCATCGAGCTGTGCCCGCGCATCCGAGAGCGAACCGAGATGCGCGAGCGCATTGCCGCCCTTGAGCGCGACGGCCGCCCCGCGATGCGCCGCGAGCACCTGGGCGACGAGCTTCACGGTGTCGAACATCGCATCCACGAGCCCGGCATTGAAGCGGTCCCGCAGGGCTTCGAACTCGGCGCGGGTGCGCACGGGCTCGTCTGGCAACGCCTCGACCGCGAGCGCCACGAGCACATCGGCGAGGAGCGCATCGGTTGAGCGGTAGGGACTCGCGGCAAGTGAGAGCTTCTCGGCAGCCGTGAGGTGCGCCTGCACATAGCTCGCGGGGGAGGGCACGGCGCGCGCGAGCAGGGTGGCGACGGCACGCGGATGCTCGCGGGTCTGGTCGTCTGCGGTCGTCGCGAGCACGAGATCGACCTTTGAGGTGCCCGGATGTGCCGGGTCGGCAAGACGCAACGACGGGTAGGCGCGAATCACGCCGTGCTTGCGTCGAAGGTCGAAGGATGCGGGGATCTCGTCGGTCGGAACTTCAGGCCAACCCTGGAGATCGCGCTGCTCGGTGACCGGGCCTGCGGCCTCTGCTTCCGGTTCCGCAGTCGCGCGGCCACGCTTCGGTGCCGCGGCTTCTTCAACGGCAAGCCCCACGGCCGTCGCCCGGGCGAGTGAGGCCTCGCTTGCCCGCTTGAGCTTCAACTGCAGCGCTTCGAGATCTTCGCCCGCTCCGAGTTCGCGACCGTCGTCGCCGACGACGCGGAAGCGCATCCGCAGATGCGCCGGCACCCGGTCGAGATCGAACTCGGCCGCGTCAAAGCGGATGCCCGCAGCACGCTGCATGTGTCCGTGCAGGGTCTCGGTGAGCGGGCCCGGCACCGACTCACCGCGATCGGGCCGCACTTCGCCAACCTCGGCGAGGAGCTTCCGCGCCCAATCCGCCGCCGGCACGAAGTTACGCCGGGTCGATTTCGGTAGCGACTTGAGGAGCGCCGTCACGAGCTCCGCGCGCATCCCCGGCACGCCCCAATCGAAGCCCACCGGGTCGAGGCGCGCGAGGAGCGGCAGCGGCACGAGCGCCGTCACTCCATCATCGTGAGCGTGCGGATCGAACTTGTAGCGCAGCTTCAGTCGCTGATCGCCCTGGCGCCACTCGCGCGGGAACTCAGCCTCATCGCCGCTGTCATTATCTTCGCCAAGGAGATCGGCGCGAGTGAGTGTGAGGAGGTCGGGCTGATGCTTCGACGCCTCGCGCCACCAGCGATCGAAGCTCGGCTGCGAGACGACCTCGTCGGGGAGGCGCTCGTCGAAGAATTCGAAGAGCTCCTCACTATCGGCAATGCGACCGCGCTGACGAGTACGCTCTTCGAGCTCTTCGACCTGGCGGCGCAATTGCTTATTGCGGCGGTCAAAGGGGTAGTTCGCGGTCCAGTCGCCCTCGATGAGGGCATGGCGGATGAACAGATCGCGGCTCCAGGCCGGGTCGATTGTCGCGAAACCAACGCGGCGATTGCGCACGATCGGCACACCGTAGAGCGTGACGGTTTCGCTCGCGACGGCCTGGCCCTGCTTGCGTTCCCAATGGGGCTCGGCATGCCGACGCTTCGCAAGATCACCCGCAAGCTGCTCGGCCCAAGCCGGGTCGATCTTCGCGACGGTGCGGGCGAACAGCGCCGAGGTTTCGACGAGTTCGGCGGCCATCACCCCATCCGGTTGCGCCTTCGCGAGCCCCGAGCCTGGGAAGATGCGGAAGCGCGTGTTGCGGGCACCCTGGTAGTCGCGCTTGAGCTCATCACGAATGCCGATGTGGCTGAGCAGGCCCGTGAGCAGGGCCTTGTGCACCGCATCCGGGTCGGCGGCACCACCGGTGCGCTTGCCGGTTTCGATGCCGAGCGGACGCGCGACCTCGCGCAACTGGCGCACGAGATCTTGCCACTCGCGATAGCGCACGAAGTTGAGGTACTCGGCCTTCATACGGCGGCGGAAAGCGCTCGACGAGAGTTCGTCGCCGATCTCATCGAGGTAGTCCCAGAGCTTCACGAGCGAGAGAAAATCGCTCGACGGGTCGCGGAAACGCGAGTGCAACTCATCCGCGTGCTGGCGGTGGTCAAGCGGTCGCTCGCGCAGGTCTTGCACCGTGAGCCCGGCGACAATGATGAGCACCTCGCGGCCGACCCCGAGCTCTTGCGCAGCAAGCAGCATCCTCGCAAACCGCGGCTCGATCGGCAGTTGCGCGAGCTGCCGACCAATCTGCGTGAGCTGGGGGCTACCATCGCGGGCCGGCTTCGCGCGAATGGCGCCAAGTTCACGCAGGAGTTCAACGCCGTCTTTCACTCCGCGCGGATCGGGCGGCGTGAGGAAGGGGAAGCGGTCGATGGCGCCGAGGCCGAGCGACACCATCTGCAGGAGCACGCTCGCGAGGTTCGTGCGCAGAATCTCGGGGTCGGTGAATTCGGGACGGCGCTCGAAGTCTTCTTCGCTGTAGAGGCGGATGGCGATGCCATCGCGGGTGCGGCCGCTTCGGCCCGAGCGCTGGTTTGCCGAGGCCTGGCTGATCGCCTCAATTGGCAGCCGCTGCACCTTCGCACGAGTGGAATAGCGTGAGATGCGGGCGAGGCCAGCGTCGATGACATAGGCGATGCCCGGCACCGTGAGCGAGGTCTCGGCAACGTTCGTGGCGAGGACGACACGACGACGGATGCCCGCGGCACGTCCGCGCTCAAACACCCGATGCTGGTCGCGGGCGCTGAGGCGGCCATAGAGGGGGAGGACCTCGGTGTCATCGCGTCTGCGGCCGGTGAGGCTGCCACGAATCGCCTCTTCGGCATCGCGAATCTCACGCTCACCGGGGAGGAAGACGAGCACATCGCCGGGCGCTTCAGCCTCGAGTTCTTGCAGCGCCTGGGTGATGCCCTCGAAGAGATCGCGATCGGCCTGTTGCTCGGCGGCGGCCGCACGGGCCTGGTGGCGCAGTCCCCGGGCGTGCCGCTGACGCTGTGGTTGAACGCTTGACTGGACGCTCGGCTGTTTCGGTGGCGACGCATCCTCGTCGTCAAAATCGTCATCGTCAGTCGCCGTGCGGTCGCCCACGAGCGGTCGGTAGCGAATCTCGACTGGGTAGGTACGACCCGAGACCTCAATGATCGGTGCCGGGATGCCCTTGGCATCGGCAAAGTGCGCCGCGAACGACTCGGGGTCGATCGTCGCCGAGGTGATGATCACCTTGAGATCGGGGCGCTTCGGCAGGAGCTGTTTGAGATAGCCGAGGAGGAAGTCGACGTTGAGGCTGCGCTCGTGGGCCTCATCGATGATGATCGTGTCGTAGCGCCCCAGCAGCCGGTCGCGGCGAAGCTCGGCGAGCAGGATGCCGTCGGTCATCAACTTGATGCGCGTGTTCTTGCTCGATTGATCGGTGAAGCGCACCTGGTAGCCGACGAGATCGCCAATCTCAGTGCCGAGCTCTTCGGCAATGCGCTCGGCGATCGTGCGTGCCGCGATGCGGCGCGGCTGGGTGTGGCCAATGGCGGTGCGGCCAAGCTCGAGGCAGATTTTGGGCAGCTGCGTCGTCTTACCCGAACCGGTTTCACCCGCGACGATCACGACCTGGTGGTCGCGGATGGCCGCCGCGATCTCATCGCGCCGGGCCGAGACCGGAAGGTCGGGGTAAACGATCTCGGGAAGGTTGGGTTGAGCTTCGAGCATGACCTGATCAGCCTAGTCAGCCCGCGTGCAACCTTGCCGCGCGAGAATTTGGGCATGACCGACGAGACGATTCCCAACATCCCGCTGCTTTATGGCACTTCGATTCCGCAACTTGGCTTCGGCACCTATCAAATCGAGGCCGATGACGCCGAGCGCGCCGTGCTCGAGGCACCCGAACTCGGCTATCGGCACATCGACACGGCCCGCATCTACGGCAATGAAGAGGGCGTGGGCCGGGCGCTCGCGGCGAGCGGTATTCCCCGCGATGAGCTCTACGTGACGACGAAGCTCTGGAACGACGACCAGGGTGCCGGGCGCGCATCCGAGGTATTGGATGCCTCACTCGAGCGGCTGGGTCTCGACTATGTCGACCTCTACCTCATCCACTGGCCGGTGCCGACGGTCGATCAGTACGTCGCGACCTGGGCCGACTTCCCGGCGCTGCGGGAATCGGGCCGCACCCGCTCGATTGGCGTCTGCAACTTCCACGAGGACCACCTCGAGCGGCTCATCAGCGAGACCGGCGAGGTGCCGGCCGTGAACCAGATTGAAGTGCATCCGCTGTATGTGCGCGAGGAATTGCGCGCGTTCTGTGCCGAGCGGGGCATCGTGGTCGAGGCGTGGAGCCCGATTGCCCGGGCCGCGGCGGCACTGTTTGATCAGCCGGTGTTGGCGGAGATTGCCGCGAAGCACGGTCGCACTATCGCGCAGGTGGTGCTGCGCTGGCACCTGCAGCTCGGGAATGTGATCTTCCCGAAGACCAACTCGGTCGACCGGATGCGCGAGAACCTCGACCTGTTCGGCTTTGAGCTCGCCGCCGATGAAATGGCCGCGATTTCGGCGCTTGACCTCGGGGATGAGGGCCGCGTCGGCCCGAGTTCGCTCACCTTCGGCGCCCCGCGCGACTAGCAACGTGTACCGAATTGTCACGCCTGGGCCGCAATAGGCGCATATAGGCATCAAATCGGCTCGGGCGTGACAATTGGGTACGTCTACCGCACCCCCTGTGGAAATCAATGCGTCCACAGACCCAGGGTTTGAGACCGGTATCAGCAAGGGTCTGCCGTCACCCTGTCGGCCATGCCGAACATCCCTGCGCTGTTCCGTCGCCACCACGGATGCATGACAACCGCTCAACTCGTTGCCAACGGCGTCACTCGACGGTCGCTTCGAGCCATGCAGGCGACGGGTGAAGTAGTCGTGATCCGTCGGGGCTGGTACCGGCACTTGGGAGTTGCGGTTCCTCCCGAGGTGCTCACCGCAGTGGCAGCGGGCGGTGTTCTCTCCGGGGCAAGCGCCCTCGCGATTCACGGCGCGTGGAACCTTCACTACCCGATCGTCGTGCGCGCGGCGCGAATTGACCGCATTCGTCCGCAAGCAGGGATTCAAGCGGTGGCGCTTCGAGAAGATTCGGCGCGACCGTGCGACGGTGCCGTTGACCCGCCTCGGCTCGCCTTCAGGGTGGCGCTCATGACGTTGACTCCGGAAGAGATCATCATCGTCGGCGACTCAATTGTGCAGCGGGGTTTTCTCACACGGTCAGAACTCCGGGTGATTGCTGAGGGCCTACCGAAAATCACGCTAGATGCTGTGTCCCGGATCCAAGGCGTGTGCGAGTCGGGCACCGAGACCAAAGTACGGCTCTGGCTCGAGTCGAACCGCATCCGACATCGAGCGCAGGCGAGAATCAGGCGGGTGGGTCGGGTCGATTTTCTGATCGGGCAGCGGTTGATCATTGAGGTTGACAGCATCAAGCACCACACGGGCGTCGAGAATCATCAGGGGGACCGCAGTCGTGATCAAGTGCTCATCGGGCGGGGCTACCTGGTGATTCGAGTGACCTATGCGGATGTGATGTATCGATGGGGCGAGGTTTCCCGACACATCCTGGCCGTGATTCGTCGCGGCGAGCATCGTCACGAGCCGGCGGCAGCGTAGTGCTGTGCCGAAAAGTCACGCCTCAGCTCTCATTCTGCTGTATAGGCGGTAACTCGGCTCAGGCGTGACAATTCGGTACAGTGGCCCGCGCGTCAACCGCTAGCCGGATGGGGGCGCGCATCCGAGCACCTACGATGGGCTGGATGAGCCACGCAAGCCCCGCAGTATCGAGCGCGCCGTCTGGCGCACGCTCGGGTTCGCACCGGCTCACCCCGCCCGCCGGCTCCTGGGCCGATGATCTCTGGGCGAAGCTCACCGCCACGCCCGAACTCAGACGGCGCACCGAGTGGGTCATCGTCGGCATCATCACCCTCATCGCCGCACTCCTGCGCTTTGTCGCGCTCGGGCATCCGCACCGCCTCGTCTTCGACGAGGTCTACTACGTGCTCGACGGCTGGTCGCTGTCGAACGAGGGCTACGAAGCAAAATACCCCGAAGACGGCCGCGACCTCTTCGCCGCAGGCACCGTCTACGCCTACAACCCCGACGAGCCGAGCTACGTCGTGCATCCGCCGCTTGGCAAGTACCTCATCGGCTGGGGGATGCACCTCATCGGTCCCGAAAACGCCTTCGCCTGGCGCGCCGCCGTCGCGTTCTTCGGCACGCTCGCCGTGCCGCTCCTCTATCTCGTCGCCCGCAAGCTCCTGAGCAATGTGCCGCTTGCTGCCATCGCCGCACTTTTCCTCGCCATTGACGGGCACGCCATCGTCACGAGTCGCATCTCGATTCTCGACGGCCTGCTCATGTTCTTCGTGCTGCTCGGCTTCCTCTTCCTGCTCTACGACCGCGAGCACCAGCGACGGCAGCTGCTCGATTGGGTCGCGAAGTGGCGCGCCCGCCAGCCCGCATCAACCGAGGATGCGCCGCCCGAGCAGCCGGGCTGGGGACCGATCCTCTGGAACCGGCCGTGGCTGCTCGCCATGGCCATCGCGCTCGGTCTCGCGAGCAGCATCAAATGGTCGGGCGCGTACTTCCTCGCCGCCTTCTGTCTCGCGACGATCGTCATTGACCTGTTCGCGCGACGCGAGGCGGGCATCCGGCTCTGGTTCTCAGCCGCGACTCTGAAGCAGGGCTGGGCTTCGTTCCTCATTTCGGTGCCCGCCGCCATCGCGGTCTACCTGGCGAGCTGGACCGGCTGGCTCGCCACCTCCGGCGGCTTCTACCGCGATTGGGTCGAGGGCGAACCGGCCACCCGCGCCTGGACCGGCGCGCTCGAATGGGTTCCCTACAGCATCCAAAACCTCTGGCACTACCACTCCGAGGCGTTCCGCTTTCACTCGGGCCTCGCCAGCGACCACCCCTATAACTCCGGCCCGCTCGAGTGGCCATTCCTCCTGCGTCCGACGGCCTTCAGCTACGAATATTCGAAGGCCGGCGAACCCGGATGCATGTTCAACGAGTGCGTCACCGCAATCACCTCGCTCTCGAACCCGCTCATTTTCTGGCTCGGCACGATCGGCATCGTCTTCCTCGCGATGTACGTCTTCGTCAACCCGAGCTGGCGCTACGGCGCGATCCTCACCGGCTGGTTCGCGGGCTGGCTGCCGTGGCTCCTCACCGGGCGCACGTCGGTCTACCACTTCTACGTCATCGCCTGGCTGCCGTTCGCCTTCCTCGCGGCCGCCTTCGCGCTCCAGACGATCGCCGGCTCCGCCAAGGATGATCGCCGCCAGCGCACCGTCGCGGTGAACGTCTGCTGCGGCTTCCTCGTCGCAGTCGTGCTAGTCTCGCTCTGGTTCCTGCCGACGTGGGTCGGCATCCAGGTGCCCACCTGGTACTGGAACTCCACCCACTGGCTCCCCGGCTGGAAGTAGGCCTCATGCTCATCCTCGCCGGCACCCCGATCGGCAACCTCGGCGACGCCTCCGCGCGACTCGTCGAGACGCTCCGGAACGCCGACCTCGTCGCCTGCGAAGACACCCGCACCACCGCGAAGCTGCTCCAGCTCCTCGGCATCGAGGAACGGCCGAAGCTCCTCGCGCTCAACGAGCACAACGAGCGGGAGCTCGCCGCCGAGCTCGCCGAGCGGGCCGCCGAGGGCGACGTCGTGCTCGTCTCGGATGCGGGCATGCCCGGCATCTCCGACCCCGGCTACCCGGTCGTCGTCGCGTGCGCCGACACCGGCGTCACCGTGACGAGCGTGCCCGGCCCGAGCGCCGTGATCACCGCGCTCGCGGTGTCGGGCCTGCCGACCGACCGGTTCACGTTCGAGGGCTTCGCGCCGCGGAAGGCGGGGGAGCGGGCGAAGCTCATCGCGCAACTCGCCGCCGAGCCGCGCACCGCCGTGCTCTACGAGTCGCCGCATCGGCTCGCCGCGACCCTCGCCGAGTTCGCCGCCGCCTGGCCGGAGCGCCGGGCCGCCGTGTGCCGCGAGCTCACGAAGCTCCACGAGGAGACCCGCCGCGGCACGCTCGCCGAGCTCGCCGAGTGGGCGGCCGACGGCGTGCGCGGCGAGATCGTCATCGTGCTCGGCGGCGCGGCGGCGGTCGAGACCGACCCGGCCGACGCGCTCGCCGAGGTGCGGCGGCTCGTCGCCGACGGGATGCGCCTGAAAGACGCGACGGCGCAGGTCGCCGAAGCGACCGGCCTGCGCCGTCGAGACCTCTACGAGGCCGCGCTCGCGGCCCACTGACTCCGGATATTCGGGGAGGAAACGTTGCCGACGCCGCTGCTGCTCTGGGGCTATCCCATCCAGTCGATCGCCGCGCTCGAAGCGGAAGGAGTGCCGCCCGAGGCGTCGGGGATGATCGGCATCTCCGAGCGATTCGACACGAAGCGGACGCACCCCGACTTCGACTTCCCCTGGGCGGCGACCTACTCACCGGAACCGTTGCCGCCGATGCCGGAGCACGTCACGATCTGCCTCAAGCGAGTGAACGCGGTGCACTTCGACTTCATCCCCTACGGCGACTTCTTCATCCTGTCGGAGCGCCTGCTCGTGTTCCTCGAGGACCACCGCTTCGACTACGCGTTCGACCGGAGTCGGGCGTCGATCGTGAACACGAAGGGGCAGCCGCTCACCGACGAGACGTTCTTCCTGCTTCGGAGGGACGACCTGCGCATCGGAGACGAGGTGGAGTGGGTCGACGGCGACAGCGACGGCGACGGCGAACAGGCGATCACCCGCTCCGAGAAGCGGGTCCTGCTCTCCGACGAGGACGGCTACGAGTCGTGCCTCTTCGTGGATGCGACGCTCAAAGCGACCCTGGAACAGCGATTCCGTACCGTGCATCTCTTCACGGCAGCCGAGTGGAACCGCTTGGACGATGACGGGTGGGACTTCTAGGCGCTCGTCGCCGTGCGAGCTGTCACAGTGCGCAATCGCCGCCCCGTGCCTCGGTAGACTGGCCGGCATGGCTTCCGGTGACTCGTTCTACCTCACTACCCCCATCTTCTACGTCAACGACGTGCCCCACATCGGGCACGCCTACGCCGAAGTGGCGGCAGACGTGCTCGCCCGCTGGCACCGCCAGCGCGGCGACGACACCTGGTTCCTCACCGGCACCGACGAGCACGGGCAGAAGATCCTCCGCTCGGCCGCCGCGAACGACGTCACCCCGAAGGAGTGGGCCGACAAGCTCGTCGAAGAGGCGTGGAAGCCGCTGCTCAAGACGCTCAACCTCTCGAACGACGACTTCATCCGCACGACCGACGAGCGCCACGAGGTGCGCGTGCAGAAGTTCCTCTCGCAGCTCAACGACGCCGGCTTCATCTACGAGGACGAGTTCGAGGCGCTCTACTGCGTCGGCTGCGAGGAGTTCAAGCCCGAGTCGGAGATCGTCGCGGGCGAGGGCCAGTACGAGGGCCAGCAGGTGTGCGCGATCCACTCGAAGCCGATGGAGCTGCTCAGCGAGCGCAACTACTTCTTCCGCCTCAGCGACTTCGAGCAGCCGCTGCTCGACTACTACGAGGCGAACCCCGACTTCATCCAGCCGCAGTCGGCCCGCAACGAGGTCGTGAGCTTCGTGCGCTCGGGCCTCCACGACCTGTCGATCTCGCGCACGAGCTTCGACTGGGGCATCAAGGTGCCGTGGGACGACGCGCACGTCATCTACGTGTGGTTCGACGCGCTGCTCAACTACGTCACGGCGATTGGCTTCGGCGACGACGACGGCGAGTTCGAGCGCCGCTGGCCCGCCCACCACGTCGTTGGTAAAGACATCCTCCGCTTCCACGCGGTGATCTGGCCCGCGATGCTCATGGCCGCCGGCATCGAACCGCCGCAGCGCGTGTTCGCGACCGGCTGGCTGCTCGTCGGCGGCGAGAAGATGTCGAAGTCGAAGCTCACCGGCATCCCGCCGCACGAGATCACCGACGTGTTCGGCACCGACGCCTTCCGCTACTACTTCATGCGCGCCATCCACTTCGGCCAGGACGGCTCGTTCTCGTGGGAAGACCTCCACGCCCGCTACCACGCCGAACTCGCGAACGGCTTCGGCAACCTCGCCTCGCGCGTCATCGCGATGGTGCACAAGTACTTCGACGGCGAACTCCCTGAGGTGGCCGCGCGCGACGAGGCGGATGAACGCATCCTCACGCTCGCAAACAGCATCACCGCCACCGCCGATGCTGCCATCGACCGCTTTGCCATCGACCAGGCGATTGCCGAGGTGTGGCAGCTCGTTGATGCGCTCAATCTCTACATCACCGAGCAGCAGCCGTGGGTGCTCGCAAAGAGCGAGGACACTCGCGACCGCCTTGCCGCCGTGCTCGACACCGCCGTGCGCGGCCTTGGCGTGCTTGCCGTGCTCCTGCACCCGATTTTGCCGCAGGCGACCGACAAGCTCTGGGCGGCGCTCGGTGCCGAAGGCGCGCTCGACGAGCAGCGCATCGCCGACGCCCTCGACTGGCGCTCAAGCGGCCGCGTCGGCGAACTGCCCGCGCTCTTCCCGCGCGTCGAGCAGGCCGACTAGGTCGCCCGCATGCCGTATCCGCAGCGTCGCGATACCGTCGCCGAAACCGGGCAACGTCGCGAACTGAAGTACCCCGAGGTGCCGGCACCGCTCGCGGTCGCCTGCTATGACAATCACACCCACCTCGAAATTGAGGATGGGGAGGTCGGGCTCTCGGTGCGCGAGCATATGGATCTCGCGGCCGACGCGAACATCCTCGGTGCGATCACGGTCGGGGGCGATTTGCGCTCGAGCCGCTGGCAGGTCGAGGCCGCGAACGAAGACGCGCGGTTGCTCGCGGCCGTGGCCGTGCATCCAAATGAGGCGCCTGAGCTTGCCGCCCGCGGCGAACTCGAGGATGCGTGGGCGCAGATCGAGCAACTCGCGCACGACCCGCGCGTGGCCGCGATCGGCGAGACCGGCCTCGATTTCTTCCGCACCTCGGGCGACGAGCCAATCGCTGCGCAATTCGCCTCGTTTGAAGCGCATATCGACATGGCGAAGCGCCTGGGTCTGCCGATGCAGATTCACGACCGGGAGGCGCATGACGCCGTCGTTGAGACCCTGCGTCGCGTGGGGGCGCCTGCCGGCACTGTGTTCCACTGTTTCTCGGGTGATGCCGCCCTCGCCCGCATCGCGGCCGAGGAAGGCTGGTTCCTCTCGTTCGCGGGGAATGTGACGTTCAAGAACGCCCCGAATCTCCGCGAGGCGCTCGAAGTGATTCCGCGGGAACTCATCCTCGTCGAAACCGACGCGCCCTTCCTCACACCGATCCCCTTCCGCGGCCGCCCAAACGCGCCCTACCTCTTGCCGGTCACGCTGCGCTTCATGGCCGAGCACCTCGGCACGGATGCGGACGAGTTCGCCGGGCAGGTGGCTGAGAACACGCTTGGTCTCTACGGGCCCTTCGACCCCGAAGCACGGGCTGCGTGGCGCGCGGAGCGTGCCGCATGAGCGAGGTGAAGCTCCTCGGCCCGGCCGAGATCCGTGACTTGGCGGCACTCCTCGATGTGCAGCCGACGAAGAAGCTCGGCCAGAACTTCGTGCACGATCACGGCACGGTGCGTCGCATCGTGACCACCGCATCCGTGTCGCCGGGCGAGCGGGTGCTCGAAGTGGGTCCGGGACTCGGCTCGCTCACCCTCGCGCTCCTTGAGGCCGGCGCCGCGGTGACCGCCATCGAGATCGATGAGCGGCTCGCCGCGCAGCTGCCGCGCACCACCGAAGTCATGGCGCCCACGGTCGCTGATCGCCTCGAGGTGATCACCCAGGATGCGCTGCGCGTCGACGAGGTGCCGGGTGAACCGGTCGCCATCGTCGCCAATCTGCCGTACAACGTATCGGTGCCCGTGCTCCTGCACCTGCTCGAGCGGGTGCCGTCGCTGCGCCGCGGCGTCGTCATGGTGCAGCGCGAGGTGGGGGAGCGGCTCGCCGCAAGTCCCGGCTCGAAGGTGTACGGCTCGCCAAGCGTCAAGGCTGCCTGGTACGGCACCTGGCGCACGGCCGGGCTCGTCGGCCGCAAGGTGTTTTGGCCGGTGCCGAATGTCGATTCGGTGCTCGTGTCATTCGAAGCACACGAGGCGCATCCGGGTGACGAGGCCCTGCGCCGACGCATGTTCGCGCTCGTCGATGCGGCCTTCGGTCAGCGCCGCAAGATGCTGCGGCAATCACTCGCGGCCTGCTTCGACGGTTCCTCGCAGCTTGCCACGGAGGCGCTCGAAGCCGCCGGCATCGATCCGACCGCGCGCGGCGAGGCACTCGAACCGGATGCGTTCGTGCGGCTCGCGCGCATCCCGGCGCCGTAGAGCCAAGCCTCGCTAGCCTGGACGCATGCAGAATTTCGTCACCGCCCGCGCGCCCGGCAAGATCAACGTCGCGCTCGCGGTGGGCGATCTTGCCGACGACGGCTATCACCCGCTCGCCACGGTCTTTCTTGCGCTCAATCTCACCGAAGATGTCACCGCCCACCGCGCCGAAGGGTTGAGCCTCGAGTACGCGCCAGGGCCCATCGATACGAGTGACCTCGCCACCGATGAGTCGAACCTCGCGATTCGAGCGGCGCGCCTGCTTGCTGACACGACGGGGCATCCGGCGGATGCGGCGCTCACGATCACGAAGCGGGTACCGATCGCCGGTGGCATGGGCGGCGGTTCGGCCGATGCGGCAGCGGCACTGGTCGCCTGCGATGCGCTCTGGGGCACTAACCTCACCCGCGAAGATCTCGTCGCCCTCGCCGCGAAGCTCGGCGCCGATGTGCCGTTCGCGGTCGCTGGCGGCGTCGCACTCGGTACCGGTCGCGGCGATGTGCTCTCGCCCGTACTCACCGAAGGCACGTTCGAGTGGGTGTTGCGCCTCAGCGACGAGGGGATGTCGACCCCGCTCACCTTCCGCGCGCTCGACGAGCATCGCGCAAAGCACGGCGCAGCCCTCGGCCCGGTGGTCGATCCTGAAATCGAAGCGCGGGTCTTGCACGCCCTGCGCGCGGGCGACCCGGTCGCACTCGCGGATGCGCTGTCGAACGATCTGCAGGCCCCCGCGCTGCAATTGCGTCCAGACCTCGCTGAGGCACTTGAATTTGGTGAGACGCACGGGGCGCTCGCGGGCATTGTCTCGGGCTCGGGGCCAACACTCGGGTTCTTGGCGGCGGATGCAGCCGGTGCCGACGCGCTTGCGGCCACGTTCCGGCGTGAGGGGCATCGAGTGGTGCGGGCGAGTGGGCCGGTGCCCGGTGCGCGCGTGATTGAGGCGGCGTGACTCGGCCAGCACCCGCAGCGCTGACTGCGGCAACATCATCGTGGCGATTGATCTGTGTGCCACCTCGCGCAGGTGGCGAGAGCCACCACCTGGCAACTAGTTTGGCCACATGACCACCGACGCCGCCTCCGCACCCGGTGCAACGCCGCCGGCTGCGGCGAAACCGCCGAACCCGGCCACCGTTGCATTTCGTTCGCTCGGAACCGCGGCGAAGTCGTATGGGCTACAGCAACAGTTCGCGGCCATCGCTCGGATGGTGAAGGACTCGCGCGGCAAGCTACCAAGCATCGTGGTCGTCGGCGAAATGAACCGCGGCAAGTCGACGCTCGTGAATGCCCTGCTCGCTCAAGCCCGGCTCGCTCCGGCCGGGCCCGCGGAAATGACCGCGCTCGCGGTGAACTACACCCCGGCAAGCGAGGCGTTTCCGCTCGGGCAGGCCGAACTCGAGTATGCGAGCGAACCGAAGCTGCGACGCATCCCGGCAACCCACCTCGACCAGTGGATTCGTCTCGATTCGCCAACGCTCCTCAATGCCGAAGAGGCACCGTTGCAAGCCTCGCTCGCGGTGCGCCCCGGATTCGTGCAGAACTGCGTCATTGTCGACACCCCGGGCGCCGGTGGGCTCAGCGAGGCCTATGCCCTGCGGGCCCTCACGCGGGCGCGCGATGCGAGTGTGCTCCTTGTGGTGACCGATGCCACCGGCCGCATCACCGTGCCGGCGCTCGATTTTCTTGAGCGATGCAGCACCCAGGTCGAATCGGTCGTCATCGCCGTCACCAAGATCGACCTCTACCAAAACAATTGGCAGCAGATCGTCGATGAAAACCGAGAGGTGATCGCGCAACGACTCCCACGCCTCGCCAATGCGCCGGTGATCGGTGTCTCAGGCGCCTGGGGCGAGCGGGCGTCGGCCGAGCACGACCCGGCCCGGCGGCAGCGCTTGTTCGAAGCCAGCCGCATCCCCGAACTCGCCGCAGCCCTGCGTGCACCGCTCGAACGCGCGAACCAGCTGCCGACGCTCAATGCACTGCGGCAGGGGATTGGCCTGCTGTCTCGGCCCCTCGAGAAACTGCAGGCGGAGCGAGTGGCGCTCAGCGGCGACGATGCTGAGCACGAGGCGAAACACAAGGAACTCGTCGAATTGCGCAAGCACCGCGAAGAGCTCATGCGCACCTTCGAAGACTCGCGCTACGACTGGAACGCGCAGGTTGACCGCGTGCGCGTTGACCTCACCGCAGCGAACTCCCGACTCGTGCGTGAATTCGGTGCGGCATGGCGGCAAAAGGTGCAGTCGAAGGGCACTGGCCTCGGCGCGAAGCAGGTGCTTGTGTTGCAGAACGAACTTGCCGCCGACCTCGAAGTCAATGTCAATATGGCGATGCGCGGTATTGCCGAGCGCTCCGGCCAATTGCTCAACGAGCTCTATTCGGCGGCCGGTATGGATCCGCATCGCACGCTCTTCGGTGAGGTCGAACGGCGGGCGAATGAGGCAGGCCAGGCCCCGCGTGGACCCATCGAACAGCAGGCTGCCTCGCTTGACCCGCGCACGCTCTTTTCGGGCTTCATCATGGGCTCGGGTATTGGCGGTCTCGCCCTCGGTGCCCTCCTCGGCCCGGTTGGTGCGGCCCTCATCGGTATGTCGGTGATGGGGTCGCTCGGCACGCTGCTTGCGCGGCGTCAGGCGAAACGCCAGTCGTTCTTGCAGACCGTGGGCGACGCAACGATCGAGTTGCGCGAGATTCTCGATCGCGCCGTGCGTGGCGTGCTCCAGGTCGTGTCAACGGATGCGAAAAAGGTGTTCGACCGCGATCTGCGCGCCTCAGCGAACGAGGCGAAAGCCGAGCTCGACCGTCTCGAATCGGCTCGACGCGCGAGTGAAAGCGAACGGGCAAAACGCATCAAACAATTGGAGCCACGCATCGCCGATCTTGAAAAAGTCATCGCGCAAGCTGATGCCGAAGTGCGCCGGTTAGTTGAAGCTGAATCGTAAGCGGCCCCCTGACCTCGTATCCTCAGGGGAGGCATGTTTTAGACGGTTCGCGGTGATGCCGCACGATGAAAGGATTCGGTGCTGATGGCCTGGCGGCTTGCGATCGATTTCGGTACGTCGAATACAGCGGCGGCGATCGAAGTTCAGGGTGTCGTGCGACCCATCGCGTTGAGCGATGGCGGCATCACCATGCCCTCCGCAGTCGTGCTCACACCCACCGGATTCCGCGTCGGTGAAGAAGCCATCAACGCGCAATTGCGTCACCCCGATGGCTTCGAGCGCACGCCGAAGGCGCTCATCGGCCGCGGTGAAGTGGTGCTTGCGGGGCAGATTGTGAGCCCCGAATCGCTCATCACCGAGGTCTACTCGTATGTGCGCGAAGCGGCGCTCCGCCGGCAGAATGGCGAGCAGCCCTCGGAAGTGTGGCTCACGCATCCGGTTGCCTGGGCGCCCTCGCAGGTTGAGGCGTTGCGCACCGGCGCGATTAAGGCGGGCTTCGTGCCCGAGACGATTCGCACTGTGCCCGAGCCGATCGCGGCCGCCGCCCACTACGCCCGCAACCACAGTGCCGCGCCGGGTTCCCGCGTCGCGGTTTTCGACTTTGGCGGCGGCACGCTCGACATCGCGGTGCTCGAGCGCGCCCCGCAGCTGCCGGTCGGCTACAAGGTGCTCGCCTACGGCGGCGACCCGGTGCTCGGTGGCCGCACCTTCGACGCTCGTCTGCTCGACTGGACCCTCGAGACACTCGCCCGTCGCGGACACGAAGAGCTCGCCGAACGCCTGCACCGCCCGAAGACAATGGCGGAACTGCGGGCGCAGACCTCGCTGAGCCGCGCCGTCACGGCCGCGAAGACTGAGCTGTCGACGCGCCCGGATGCGGATGTCTCGGTGAGTCTCGGCGATGACGACGCGGTGGTGACGATCACCCGCGCCGAGTACGAGAAGCTCATTGCCGATGACATGGCTCGCGCGGCAAAGCTGCTCACCGATGTCTTTGAGCGCGTATCGGGGCCGGCCCCCGAGGTGCTCTACCTCACGGGTGGTTCTTCCCGCACTCCGGCGATCAGCCAGATGATCAAGGAACGCACACAGATCACAATTGCGACGCTTGACGACCCGAAGCTCGTGGTGCCTGAGGGCGCGCTCTTCGTGGGGAACACCTCGGC
The DNA here is from genome assembly GCF_003865375.1 of Gulosibacter macacae. Lineage (GTDB taxonomy): Bacteria > Actinomycetota > Actinomycetes > Actinomycetales > Microbacteriaceae > Gulosibacter > Gulosibacter macacae. Next base: position 25,864 of record NZ_RQVS01000009.1, read on the forward strand.
CCGCGGTGCGAACCCGGGTCGCGCTACCGGCAGCACGCCGGCTCGACCCGCTCAACCGCCGGTGCGGCCCGCTGGTGGTCCGGCCGCGCCTGGTGCGCCTTCCGGTGCTGCGAACCAGCAGCGTCCAGCAAGCCCGGTGGGACCGGCCGGTCCTGCGAGCCCGGTTGGTCCGGCTGGTCCGAACCGCCCCGGTGGCCCCAGTGGTACGAACGGGCCGACAGGTCCTGGCGGCAACTGGAACAACACCGGCGTCGTGCCGCGTCCAACCACGGGCGCGCCCGCCAGGCCTGCCCCGGCACCGACCGGCGCAAATCGCACGCAGTTCCCGTCGGGGCCCGCGCCCTCATTCCCGGGCAATGCCGCCCGTCCCGCAGGCGCACCGCAGCCGACCCCATCGAACTCGCAACGGCCCTTTGGCATCGCCGGCCCTGGTGCCCCTGCCAATAGCGCCGCAATGGCCAACCGTGAACGTCCCAAGAAGAAGAAGCTCGGCACCGGTGCGCTCATCGGCATCATTGTTGCCGCACTCGTCGTCGTTGGTGGCGGTATTTGGGGTGCCACGGCACTCCTCGGCGGAGGCGGCGGCAACACCGAAGAGACCACTGCAGTAGAGACCATTGATGTGCCGACCGGCAACATTGATTGCTGGGATGGGTCGACCGCGGCAAGCGGCGCGAACTGCCCGGCCCTCGATAGCGAGGCGGCACTCAATTGGGTGGTGAAGGTTGATGGCGCGTTCTGCACGCCGACCGAAATCGAGGGTGCAACCGCGAACGAATGCACCTGGTACGACCGCCCGAACACGCACCTGTTCATCATGAAGTTCGACTCGCACGAGTCGGCGGTGTCGTACGGCGAGACGGCCTACGGCAGCAATGGCTCCGATTGGAACCTTGGCGAAGAGCGCACCGGCCTCACCTGGGAAGGTCCCTTCGACCAGTCACCGGGCGGCTACTCGCACTACTACGTCTACGACGGTCAGCCCTATGCCATCTTCGCCCGCATGGACAACGGTGCGAGCGGCGGCCACGACACGCTGAGCCAGTTCAGTAACCGATTCAAGCCGAAGTCGCTCGCCGATCTGCGCTACGCGCTCGCCACGACTGAGCGCGTATGAACAGTCGGCAGGCGAGTGACCAGATGCGTCGTGCGGTGCTCGACCTCTGCGACGCATTCGACTCCGTCGACCGTCGCGGCACCGCGCGAGTTACCGACCAGGTGCGGCGTTCACTCGATGACACCATCCGGCTTGCCGTCGTTGGCCGCGTGAAGGCTGGTAAGTCAACGCTCGTCAACGCGCTCGTCGGCCGGGTCGTGGCGCCCACGAGCGCCGTCGAATGCACGAAGATCACGACGCACTACGTGTTCGGCGGGCCCGAGCGCGGCGAAGTGGTGTTGCGCGATGGCCGCCGGGTGCCGTTCGATCTCGTCGGTGGCGCGCTGCCAGAACACCTGCCGGTGCCGCTGGAACACATCGCCAATGCGGTGGTCTATCTGCAGTCAGAAGTACTGCGCGATATGACGCTCATTGATACGCCCGGTCTTGCCACGACCACAACGAGCTACGAAGAAGCCACGCGGCGCACTGTGCTCGGACACGAGGGTGTGCGCGCCGCTGATGCCCTCGTCTACGTTTTTCACGACATGCCACTGCGCGACGACATGGAGTTCTTGCGCGAATGGGGCAGCGTCACTGCCACGCCCGGCGAGGCCGCAGCGCGGGCCATCGGCGTGCTCAGCCACGCCGACACCTTCGGTGGCACGCCCTGGGGTGCTGATGACCCGATTACCCTCGCCCGCGAACGGGCGGCCACCTTTGCCGCCCAGCACGGCGCACATATCGGCAGCGTCGTGGCCGTCGCCGGCAATATGGCCCAGGCGGCACGCGCGGGACTCGTCCGCGAATCGGATGCGAGCATCCTCGCGGAGCTCTCGCGCATGCCCGATCTCGACCTCGAGTTGCGTGGTAGCGAGGATTACGCAGAGATCGCGCCCGGCGTCGCGAATATCGAAGTGTCGCGCTTGGTGGAGTTGATCGGTGAGTATGGCCTCCGCCACGGTCGCACTCCGGCGCGCCAGGGCGCCCGGGCGCTGAGCGATTGGCTGGTCGGCGCCTCAGGCGTGGATGAACTCCGTCGCGCCCTCGCCGTGCGCTATGTCGGCCGCTACGCCTATGTGAAAACCCGCCGCGCCCTCGAACAGCTCGACCGACTCGCGTGGAGCAATGGCGCGCCACCGCCGCTGCGGGCCATGGTTGCCGAGGCGCACCTGCGTTCTGAACTGCATCCGTTGCAAGAACTGGATGCGCTGGAACGGTTGGCTGCGCTTGAACCGACGCACCCGCTTGTCGCCATGCTCGATCGACAGCTCGCGGCTCGCAATGATGCGGAGAAGCTCGCGATGCCGCCGTCGTCGTCGCCTATGCAATTGCGCGAGCGAGCGCTGCAGTGGTCGGTGGAAGCCCGGCGCGCGGCGGTTGTGGAGCCCTACCCGGTGCGTCAGAACGCTTACCAGGTGCTTGACCGCTCGTTCACGAATTTGGCGCTGCGGCTCGGCCGCTAGGCCAAACCGCAGCGCCAACTGCCTACTGCTGAGTGTGCTGCTGCGCAGGAACGCGCGCTAGTTAAACAGATCGTCGAAGACGCCGCCGTCGAGGTCGCCGCCGGTGCCGTCGATCACATCTGTGCCGTCCATCGCATCTGTGCCGTCCAACACATCATGGTCGGGAGCGGTGAAGGGGTCGTCGGCGTCGAGCGCGTGGTCGTGGCTCAGCGCATCCGTGGCGTCGAGCTCACCGTCGTTACCGAACGCGAAGGTGGTGAACTCGTCAAAGGCACCGGAGTTGCCCTCGAATGACTCGGCTTCGTCAAGCAGGTAGTCAGACTCGGTGTGCGAGGCCGCGCCATCTTGCCCATCTTGCCCATCAAGTTCGTCGGTCTCGCCGTCACTGTCGCTGTCATCGGCCAACTCACCGTCGGCCGATTGCGCGGCGCCACCGAAGGCGGAGGTGTCAATCAGGAACTCCGACTCGTCGTAGCCCTCGCCGGCCTCGTCAATCAAATTGCCGTCTTCGGCGACATCGGTCGTGGGGGAGATCGGGTCGTAGCTGTCGACGAGGTGGTCGACGATGCCGGGCGGTGCGATGAAGGTGTCATCGAGCATGCCGTCCCAGGCCTCACTGCTCAGGGTCGGGGCGTCACCGAGCAGCGGTTCCTCATTCATCGTGGACTCGTCTGGCGTCAACATGAGCGTTCCTTCGCGGTGCAGAAGCGGGAGAAGTGTGGGGGAGGTGCCGGTGTGCCGGGCGGTGTATTCACCGCCCGGCACACCGAGACTTGCAGCCGGCCTAGTAGTCGATGACCCCGTCGCCATCGACGTCGTAGCTGTCGATGACGCCGTCGCCGTCGGTGTCGTAGCCAACGGTGTCGTAGACGCCGTCGCCGTCAGTGTCGATACCGATCACGTCGACCACGCCGTCACCGTCGAGGTCGGTGCCGAAGGCGTCGGTCACGCCGTCGCCGTCGGTGTCGAAGTAGGCCGAGTCGTGGACGCCATCGCCATCACTGTCGAAGGTGTCTTCGGAGTAGCCGCTGTACGAGTCGCCGCCCGAGGAGTCGGTGCCGGCACCGGTCGGGTCGGCCACCGGCTCAGTGGTCGGCTCTTCGGGGGTGGGCTCGGTGGTCGGCTCTTCCGCAGTCGGGGCCTCGGGGGTGGGCTCTGCAACGGGGCTCGTGGACGAGACGCTGCCGTCGTCGAAGGTGTCGAGCTCGCCGTCACCATCGGTGTCGTAGGCGTAGCTGTCGATCGTGCCATCGCCATCCGTGTCAGCCATGACGGTGTCGATCTGGCCGTCGCCGTCGGTGTCGACGCCGATGGTGTCGATGTAGCCGTCGCCGTCGGTGTCGACGCCCACCGTGTCGACGTAGCCGTCGCCATCGGTGTCGATTTCGTAGACGTCGATGGTGCCGTCACCGTCGATGTCGGATGCGTAGGTCTCGCTGTAGCCGTCGCCGTCGAGGTCGATGTAGCCCGAGTCGCCACCGGCCGGGGGTGCCGTCGGGTCGGTCGTCGGGTCGGTGCTCGGATCGGTGGTCGGGTCACCAACCGGTGCCGCGCCGCCACCCTGGTTGCCGCCGGTGCCGCCGGTGCCGCCGGTGCCGCTGTCGACGACGCCGTCGCCATCGGTGTCGAGGCCGGCGGTCTCGTAGGTGCCGTCGCCGTCGGTGTCGGTCGCGAAGGTGTCGTAGCTGCCGTCGCCGTCGGTGTCGACGCCGAGGGTCTCGTGGTAGCCGTCGCCGTCAAGATCGGCGGTCACGGTGTCGTACACGCCGTCGCCGTCAGTGTCGGTCTGGAGCACGTCGACGTAGCCGTCGCCGTCCACGTCGGTGCCGAGCGACTCAGCAACGCCGTCGCCGTCGAGATCGAAGTAGCCCGAGTCGGCGACGCCGTCGCCGTCGGAGTCGAAGGCCTCAGCGGTGTGCTCGCCAGTCGGAGCCGGTGCGGTGTTGCCAATCGGGTCGGTGTTCGAGTCGGTGTTCGACTCGGGCGCGGGAGCCGGCGAGTTCGACTCGGGCGCCGGAGTCGGGGCCGGGTTGTTCGGCTGCGAGGGCTCGGGCTGCGTGGTGTCGGGCTCAGTCAGGTTTGGGGTCGGAGCCGGCACCGGCGAGGGGTTGGGCGAGTTCGACTCAGGCGCGTTCGAGCCCTCACCGAAGGCCTCGGCCTTGTCTGCGAAGCCGTCGCCGTCGGTGTCGATGTAGGCCATGTCGGGCTGGCCGTCACCGTCAGTGTCGACGATGGTGGTCTCGGCGCGGCCGTCGCCATCCATGTCAGCCTGGGCGAGGTCGGTGTCGCCGTCGCCGTCGCCGTCGGTGTCAATGAGCACTGCGTCGTGCTTGCCGTCGCCATCGAGGTCGATGGTGGTGGCTTCGTTGACGCCGTCGTAGTCGAGGTCGAGGTTGTTCTGGTTCGAGCTGCTGGGGGTGTGGTTCGTGGTCATGGTCCCGGCCTTTCGGTGTGTGGAGAAGTCGTTGGGAAGTTAGTCAGTAGTTAGATGCGCGGGGCGAGAGGAAAGTTCCCGCCCCGCGCATCCGGAGTTTCTTAGAGGTCGTAGGTCGAGTCGAACTGGCCGTCGCCGTCGGTGTCGACGACGACCGAGTCGAGCACGCCGTCGCCTTCGGTGTCGACCATGGCCGAGTCGTAGAGACCATCGCCGTCGGTGTCCACGAAGACCACTTCGGCCAGGCCGTCGCCGTCGAAGTCGCTGCCGAGTGCGTCAACGACGCCGTCGCCGTCGATGTCGACGTAGGTCGACTCGTTGATGCCATCACCGTCGAGGTCGAACTGCGGGCCGGTCGACGGGCTGTCGATGCCGGTGTCGGTGAGGTCGGTGGTCTCGTCCATGATGCCGTCACCATCGGTGTCGGTGAGCATGGTGTCGAAGCGACCGTCACCGTCGGTGTCGTGCAGCTGGGTGTCGACGTAACCGTCGCCATCCGTGTCAACTTCGGCGTAGTCGAAGGTGCCGTCGAAGCTCGTGTCAACGAGGCGGCCGTCGATGTCGCCGTCGCCGTCGATGTCGATCTGCACCTCGTCGACGAGGCCATCGTTGTTCTGGTCAATGTTTGACTGGTCGACTACGCCGTCGCCGTCGAGGTCATAGTCGGTCACGTCAACTACGCCGTCGCCATCGAGGTCGTAGGCCGCCGAGGAGGAGTAGCCCTCGGGCGTGATGTCGTCGACCGTGACCGCCTCGGGCTGTCCCGAGGGCTCCGGCGTCGGCGCTGGCGCACCCTCGTCGTTGATCGGCTCGGCCGTGCTCTCGGAGAGGTCACCATCGGCAAGGCCGTCGCCGTCGTTGTCGAAGTACGACTCATCGATGACACCGTCGCCGTCGAGGTCGACCGAGGTGGCGTCGTTGACGCCGTCGCCGTCGAGGTCCATCTGGAAGAGGTCGGCCTGGCCATCGCCATCGGTGTCGATTGCCACCATGTCGATCTTGCCGTCGCCGTCGAAGTCGTACTGGGTGGCGTCGGCCACGCCGTCGCCATCGAGGTCGAGGTCGTTGACGACGCTGTCGCCGTAGGTGTTCGAGTCAACGATGTTGCTGTCGTCCGAACCTTCTGGCGCCGGCACCGGCTGCGACTCGACAGGTTCGTTGTTGGTCACGCCGTCGGCGGGAACCGAGTCGGCGGCGCTGGCAGCGCTGGCACTGCTGAGGTTCTCGTTGTTGAAGCTGAGGTTCTGCGACATGATCTGGGTCCTTTCGGGAAGTTCTTGCTGTGTGGAGTCAGTAGTTGGATGCTCGGGGCGCGAGGAAAGTTCCCGAGCGGTCAAAAATCAGAGGAAGTCGGCGACGTTGCCGCCGTCGAGACCGTCTTCGAAGCTGTCGATGACGCCATCGCCATCGCTGTCGACACCATAGGAGTCGAACTGGCCGTCGCCGTCGGTGTCGAGCCAGACCGACTCGCCAATACCGTCGCCGTCGAGGTCGGTGAGGAGTGCATCCGCGGCACCATCGCCGTCGGTGTCGATGAGTGCCGAGTCGAAGACACCATCGCCGTCGGTGTCGACAGTCGCCTCGCCCGAGTAGAAGTCGGGGGAGTCGGTCGTGTCAGCGATCGGGTCGGTGCTGTCCTGGGGGACTGGCTCGTAGCCGGTGTCGGTGGGAGCGGGCACCGGGGTGGCGCCGGAGTCGAGCGTGTAGAACTCGTCAGCCATACCGTCGCCGTCGGTGTCGACCCAAGCGGTGTCGAGCACGCCATCGCCGTCGGTGTCGTACATCGTCGTCTCGATGATGCCGTCGCCGTCGAGGTCAACATCGGCGTAGTCGATGACGCCATCGCCATCGGTGTCAATGAAGCGAGTGTCGAGCTGGCCGTCACCGTCGGTGTCGGCGTAGATGTCGTCGACCCGACCGTCGCTGTCAGTGTCGTAGTGGAACTCGTCGGCGATGCCGTCGCCGTCGACGTCGTATTCGGTGACGTCGGCCGTGCCCGAACCGTTGAGGTCGTGGGCGATCGAGCTTTCGAAGTTGGTGTCGCTGCCGAGCGTCGGCGGCTGAGTCGGCTGCAGCGGGTTCTCGTTGGTGCTCATGGCTATTCCTTTCGGCAGGTGCGATTCGAGAGTTAGATGCGTCGGGTAGCCGGAAAGTTCCCGCACGCTGTTACCGAATCTGAATCAGTCCACCCGAGCATCCACCTAGCGGTTGATTCAGCCGGATTCACGGGTGCGGCGTCACCAAATCGCGCTAGCATCCGGGGAGATTAGGGCGCATTGTCGCCCGCGAATGTGCCAAGTGATGACCCGGATGGAGGGCAGCGTGACCTCGAAGCTCAATGAGCCAGCGCTGTTGGCACGGGCGAAAGAGGGCGATCGCCGCGCATTCGATGCGCTGATGACTCCGTATCGCGACCGGCTCTGGGCCGTTTGTCTGCGTACCACCGGTCACAAGGCTGACGCCGAAGATGCGCTCCAGGATGCGCTGATCGCCATTTGGCAGAACCTGCCGAAGTTCCGCGGCGAGGCCTCGATCTCGACCTGGGCATTCCGCATTGCTTCGAACTCAGCGCTCGCGGTCATTCGTAAGCGCCGTGACGTCACCATTGACGACGAAGCCGCGGACTATGTGCTTGACCAGCCCGACGGTACCGATCTGGCCGAGGACAGCGCCGTTCGCGACCGCGTGCAACGGGCGCTGTCGACCCTCGGCGATGACTTCCGCGTGGCGATCGTGCTGCGTGAGTTCGCTGACTACACCTATGAGCAGATTGCCGAGTACCAGCAGGTGCCGGTGCAGACCGTGCGCTCACGGCTCAGCCGCGCCCGCACACAGCTCAAGGCTGCGCTCGAGGCGCAGGAAATCGCCTAACCGAAGTTCGCGTTGGTGCCTTGCGGGGCACGCTTGCCGCCGAGGAACGTCTGGAGCGCACCCGCCTGCCGGGGATAGTCGGGCCTCCCTAGATCAATTTCCCTAGCCCTCAAGCACCTCGCCAATTTCCAGCCAGCGCAACTCGAGCTCATCCGCCTCATCGGCATGCGCTTGTCGAGCCTCCCCAAGCGCCGCAAGTGCCGCGAAATCGCTCTGATCTGCCGCGGCGAGCTTCGCATCCGCCGCGGCGAGCTCGTTACGCAGGCGCCCGAGCCGTCGCTCAATTGACTGCATCTCTTTTTCGAGATTGCGCCGCTCGGCGCCCGAAATTGTGGTGGTTGCCGCTGGTGCCGCTGGTGCCGCAGTGCCCGTGGTTGCGGCAGCGACCGCGGCCATGGGGGAGGAGCCGCGCTGCGCATCCGGTTGCTGTCGCCGCAACGCCAGGTACTCGTCGACGCCGCCCGGCAGGTGCCGCAGCTTGCCGTCGAGCACGGCGTATTGCTGATCGGTGATGCGCTCGAGTAGATAGCGGTCGTGGGAGACGACGAGCAGGGTGCCCGGCCACGAATCGAGCAGATCTTCCATCGCGGCGAGCATGTCGGTGTCGAGATCGTTTGTCGGCTCATCAAGGATGAGCACATTCGGCTCATCAAGCAGGATGAGCAGGAGCTGCAGGCGGCGTTTCTGGCCGCCCGAGAGATCCTTAACGGGAGTCTGCAGCTGGGCGCTCGTGAAGCCGAGCTGTTCGAGCAGCTGCGAGGGTGTCATCTCGCTACCGTCGGCAACATAGGTGCGCTTGATACGCGCGAACACCTCGAACACCTTCTCGTCGAGGTGCTCGGCAAGTTCGTCGAGCTGCTGGGTGAGCTGGGCGATGCGCACGGTCTTGCCATGCTTCACGCGACCAGCGGTCGGTTCCTGTTCACCGGCGATGAGCCGCAGCAGGGTCGACTTGCCAGCACCATTGACGCCGAGAATGCCGGTGCGCTCACCCGGCGCGATCCGCCAGGTGACGCCGCTGAGCACCTCGCGCTCGCCATAGGAGACGCCAGCGCCCTCGAGATCGACGACGTCTTTGCCGAGCCGAGCCACGGCCATCCGTTGCAGCTCGATGGCATTGCGCACCGGCGGCTCATTCGCGATGAGCTGGTTTGCCGCTTCGATGCGGAACTTCGGTTTCGCCGTGCGCGCCGGGGCGCCGCGGCGCAACCAGGCAAGTTCCTTGCGCATGAGGTTCTGCCGCTTCTGCTCGACCACAGCGGCCTGACGGTCGCGTTCCACGCGCTGCAACACGTAGGCCGCGTAGCCGCCCTCAAAGGGCTCGAGGATGCGGTCGTGCACCTCCCAGGTTGCCGTGCAGACGGCGTCGAGGAACCAGCGATCGTGGGTGACGACGACGAGCGCGCCGTCATTCTTGCCCCAGCGGGCATTGAGGTGATCGGCGAGCCAGTGCACCCCCTCAATGTCGAGGTGGTTCGTTGGCTCATCGAGGAGCACAATGTCCCAATCGTCGATGAGAAGTGCCGCGAGGGCCACTCGTCGCTGCTGCCCACCCGAGAGGTCGCCGACTCGCGCATCCCAGGGGAGGTCAGCGACGAGGCCGCCAATGACATCGCGGATGCGCGGATCTCCCGCCCATTCATGCTCGGGCCGGTCGCCGACAATCGCCGCGCCCACCGTGAGGTCGGGATCGAGCGTGTCGGCCTGGTCGAGCATGCCGATGGTGGTGCCGCGGCGCACGGTCACCTGTCCATCGTCGGGTTGCATCCGCCCGGCAATGAGCTTCATGAGCGTCGATTTGCCATCGCCATTGCGGCCGACGATGCCAATGCGGTCACCCTCGGCGATGCCGATCGTGACGTCGTCGAAGACCACCTTCGTTGGGAATTCGAGGTGAAGGTGTTCTGCGCCGAGAAGATGAGCCATAGCGCTCTATTCTGCCCTGCCGCGCGCTCCTTAGCCCTGGCGACCCTTGAAGCGGGGATTGAGCTTGTTGATCACGTGGACGCGACCGCGCCGCCGCACCACCTGGGCGCCGGGCTGCTTCTTGAGTGACTTGATCGATGCGCGAACCTTCATACGTGCCTCCAGGCTTATCAAAACTAAATGAGAATAGTTATCATTAGACTAGCCGAAGTGCTGGCGAGGTTTCAGCCAGCGCTGAGCAGAGCGAATGAGTAGGGGATCGCGTGGAACAGGTAGACGTGTTGGCGGTAGTGGGCAGTTGCGCGCCCGAGCGGATGGCGTTTGCTCGCCGCTTGGCCATCGCAACCGGCCGGATATTCATTGCCGCGGGCCGCTTGTCGGCCTCGCCAGACCCGCTAGACGAAGCGCTCGCGCTCGCACCCTGGGCGCAGGAAGCCGGCGCGGTCATCGAGATACCCGGCAGCATCCTCGCCACCGAGCTCGTGGGCACGCTCGCCCAACAGGACGCGCCAACGGAGCTGAGCGGAGTGATCTGCGTGGTCGACGCGGCGCACCTCCTGCGCGATCTCGGCCGCGATGACTACATTGTGCGCCGACCACGCGTGTGGCGGGAGGGTGCGAGCGTGCGCTACACGGCCCGCGCCATGCTCACCGTGCAGCAGCTCGAATTCGCCTCGACGATCGTGCTCGTGAACTGGGATGCGCTCGAGACCGACGAACTCGCCACCGTCATGGCGCTCATCTCGCATCTCAGCCCGCAGGCACGAGTCGACCTCGATGACGAGAGGCGTGCGATTGCGACCGATGGGGTCGCCTACAGCGTGGGGCAGGAGCGGCCCGGCTGGGTGACGATCCTCAACCACGAGTTTGCCCCGCAATTTACCGACGAGCGTGTGAGTGCGGGGCGGTACGAGCAGCTGCGCCCACTGCATCCTGGTCGTCTGCAGCAGTTTCTGGATGAACGGCTTGAGCCGCGGGAGTTCGGTACCGTGATTCGCTCGGCGGGATTCTGCCGCCTCGCCACTCGTCCCGATGTCAGCGCGCAATGGGATCACATTGGTTCGATGATCTCGTTTGATCCGCTCGTGAGCGCAGCAGGCGATGACGAGGATGCGAGCCTCCTCGCCATCGGCCAGGAAATCGCGATCATTGGCCTCGATCTTGATCTCGAGGCCCTCGGCGTCGCCCTCGATGAGGCCGCACTCACCGATGCAGAACTCCTCGCGGGGCGTGAAGCCTGGGCTACGTTCGACGACCCATTTCCGGCGTGGAATGTGAGTGCCGAGCGAACCGACTAGCGGAGACTAGCGGTGGCGAGCGGCGACTATTTCGTGGTGCCCATGCGCAGTGACAGGGCTCGCAGGCCCCGTTCGAGCGCGGCGATCTCAGCAGCATCCACGCTTTCGAGGAGCGTCGATTCGTCGCCAAGGAGGCCCGTGAGTGCTCGGTCGACCCGCTCGACACCCTCGGCCGTCATGCGCACGAGCACACTGCGACCATCGGCGGGATCGTCTTCGCGCACGACGAGCCCGCGCTCGGCGAGCCGATCGATGCGATTGGTCATCGTGCCCGACGACACCAGGTTCGACTCCACCAATTGCTTTGGCGTGAGGGCGTGTGGGGCGCCAGCGCGACGCAAGGCCGAGAGCACATCGAACTCCCAAAGCTCAAGCCCGGCCTCCGCGAACGCACGCTTGCGCAAGCCGTCGAGCTGACGCGCAATGCGCTCGACGCGCGAAAACACCTTGAGCGGGGCGACATCGAGGTCGGCACGCACCATCGTCCAATCGCGCACGATCGCGTCGACAGCATCCTCATTCGAAGTCTCGGCCATACCTGCCATTATGGCTGGTCGGATGCGGTGGATTCAGCGCGAGGCAGTGTCGCTGGTGCGTGCGTGGCGCCGAGGCGTGGCAGACTAGTCGGGCGCGAATGCGTGGTCCTCCTTGGTGTAACGGCAGCACGACAGCCTTTGGAGCTGTGAGGTCCAGGTTCGAATCCTGGGGGAGGAACGAAGGTGTGCGGTCTCGCGCGCCGACGAACGGCATCCGAATTTCGCCCGCATCCGCATCTGGAGGAACCGTGACTGAATCGAATCTCGCCGTCGTCATCTTGGCCGCAGGCCAGGGCACGCGCATGAAGTCGGCCACGCCGAAGGTGCTGCACCGACTCGGTGGTGTGCCGCTGATCGGCCACGTGCTCCACACCGCCGCTGAGCTCGGCCCTGCGCATGTGGTCGCCGTCGTGCGTCACGACCGCGACCGCGTCGTCGAGGCAATCTTGGAGTTCGCGCCGACGACGATCATTGCCGACCAGGATGAGGTGCCCGGCACTGGCCGCGCGCTTGAGGCCGGTCTTGACGCGCTGCCCGCCGACTTTGACGGAGATGTTGTCGTGCTCTCGGGCGATGTGCCGCTTCTTGATTCGGTGACCGTGGGCCGTCTCATCGAGACCCACCGCGACGACCGCGATGACCTCACGCTGCTCAGCGCGTTCTACGACGACCCGACCGGCTTTGGGCGCATCATCCGTGCCCACGACGGCACCTTTGAGGCGATTGTCGAGCACAAGGATGCGAGCGATGAGCAGCGTCGCGTGAGCGAAATCAATGCTGGTGTGTACGCCTTCACGGTGAAGTCGGCGCGCGCCTCGCTCGCCAAGGTGAAGATGGCGAATGCCCAGGGCGAGAAATACCTCACCGACACCGCCGCGGTGATCAAGGCCGACGGTGGGCGCATTGCTGCCGTTGCGATCACTGACCCGTGGCTCGTGCAGGGCATCAACGACCGCGCCCAGCTCGGTGCGACGGCGCGCGAGTACAACCGCCGCATCCTCGACTACTGGATGCGCGAGGGCGTCACGATCATCGATCCCGACACCACGATCATCGAACGCGATGTCACGCTCGGCCAAGATGTCGAGATTCAGCCGGGCACGCAGCTACGCGGCGCGACCACGGTCGCCTCGGGTGCGATCATCGGGCCCGACACGACGCTCGTCGACTGCGAGGTCGGCGAGGATGCGGTCATCAAGCGCACTGACGCCACCCTCTCGGTCATCGGCGCGAAGGCAACGGTTGGCCCCTGGAGCTATCTGCGCCCGAACTCGGTCATTGGTGTTGGCGCGAAGGTCGGCACCTTTGTTGAGACGAAGAACTCGACCCTCGGCGAGGGCGCCAAGGTACCGCACCTCTCGTACATCGGCGATGCCGAGATTGGCGCCGGTTCAAACATCGGCGCGGGCGCGATCACCGCGAACTACGACGGCCAGCACAAGCACCGCACCACTGTCGGTCGCGATGTGAAGATTGGCTCGGACAACGTGTTCGTGGCGCCGGTCACCGTCGGCGACGGCGCCTACTCTGGCGCAGGTACGACCATCCGTAAGGATGTGCCGGCCGGTGCACTCGCCGTGAATGCCTCGCCGCAGCGCAACCTCGAGGGCTGGGTGGTGAAGAACCGTCCGGGCACCGCAGCGGCGATTGCCGCGGAAGGTGCCACCCAGGCGGCGAAGCAGGCGGCAGACCAGGCGACAGAGGCGGCTCCCGAATCGGAGTAACCTGGTCTCGCACCACTCCGAGCCGATCAGCACAAAGGCGGTATTCAGTGTCCGGCATTCTTCACCCCGGTGAAAAGCGACTCGTACTCATCTCCGGGCGGGCGCATCCCCAGCTCGCCGCAGAAATCGCCGACGAGCTCGGGACGGAGCTCCTCGACACCGAGTCGCGCACCTTCGCGAACGGTGAGATCTACGCTCGCTTTGGTGAGTCGGTTCGTGGCGCGGATGCCTTCGTCATCCAGTCGCACACCGAGCCGATCAACGAGTGGATCATGGAGCAGCTCATCATGGTCGACGCGCTCAAGCGCGCCTCGGCCAAGCGCATCACCGTGGTTGCTCCGTGCTACCCCTACGCCCGCCAGGACAAGAAGGGCCGCGGTCGCGAGCCGATCTCGGCACGCCTGGTTGCCGATCTCTTCAAGACCGCCGGCGCTGACCGCATCATGTCGGTCGACCTGCACGCCTCCCAGATTCAGGGCTTCTTCGACGGTCCCGTCGACCACCTGTTCGCCATGCCGGTGCTCATGAAGTACTTCAAGGACAAGCTCGGCGACGACCCCAACCTCACCGTCGTCTCGCCCGACATGGGGCGCGTGCGCGTCGCTGACCGCTGGTCGGATGAACTCGGTGCGCCGCTCGCGATCATCCACAAGCGCCGTGACCCGAAGGTCGCGAACGAGGTAACCGTGCACGACATCGTCGGTCACGTCGAAGGCCGCACCTGCCTCATGGTCGATGACCTCATCGACACCGGCGGCACGATTCTCAAGGCGGCGCAGGCCCTCAAGGAGAACGGCGCCAAGAGCGTCATCGTTGCCGCCACGCACGCGGTGTTCTCGGGCCCCGCGACCGAGCGGCTCTCGCACGAGTGCATTGACGAGGTCGTTGTCACCGACACGCTGCCGCTGCCGGACGACAAGCGTTTCCCGACGCTTACCGTGCTGCCCATCGCGCCGCTCATTGCCCGCGCGATTCACGAAGTCTTCGAGGACGGTTCGGTCACCTCGATGTTTGACGGCGCAGCCTAAGCCGCGCCGCACCACCCGCTGACCTTCTAGGAGACTGTCATGAGCATCCTTGCCTCGCTGCAGCAGGCCCTTGCGGACGGTGACATTGAAGTCATCGACCTCACGACGCCCCTCGCCGATGACACGGTGATTCTCGAACTGCCGGCCCAGTTTGCCAACACGCGCGGGCTTTCGGTCACCGAGGTGTCGCGCTACGACGACCGGGGTCCGGCCTGGGCCTGGAACGATCTGCAGGTCGGTGAGCACGCCGGTACGCACCTGGATGCGCCGGTGCACTGGATTAGCGGCCGTGACGGTAAGTCGGTGGATCAGATCGAGCCCGGTCGCCTCGTCGGTCCGATTGTCGTCATCGACAAGACCGCCGAAGTGGCTGAGAACCCCGACTTCGATCTCGAACCCGAGCACTTCGAGGCGTGGATCGCCGAGCACGGCCCGCTGCCCGACAATTGCTGGGTGCTTTTCCGCACCGGCTGGTCGCAGTACGCGCACTCGCGTGACACCTTCCTCAACGCCGACGCCGAGGGTCCGCACACGCCCGGTGTTTCGGTGGCAGGCGCGCAGTGGCTCGCGTCGAACCCGAAGGTATCGGGTTTTGGCGTCGAGACCGTCGGCATTGACTCGGGCCAGGCGGGCACCTTCGACCCGGTCTACCCGGTGCACTACTTTTTGCTTGGCGCCGACAAGTACGGTCTCACCTCGCTCGTTGGCCTCGACCGTCTGCCGGTCACTGGCGCGATGATTTCAGTGAGTCCGCTCAACGTCGTTGGCGGCACCGGCGCGCCCGCGCGCGTGTTCGCCTACGTCGAGCGCTAGCAGTGTCGGCCGCTGAAGGCACCCGCCGAGTCAGTGACCTCGTTGCCGAGGTGCTCGCTCGACTTGGCGTGGGCCATGTGTTTGGTGTCGTCGGCAGTGGCAACTTTCACGTCACGAATGCCCTGATTGCCGCTGGCGTGCCGTTCACCGCGGCACGCCACGAGGGCGGCGCGGCGACGATGGCCGATGCGTATGCGCGGCAATCGGGCCGGCTCGGAGTGGTCACGACCCACCAGGGCTGCGGCTTCACGAACGCGCTCACCGGCATCGGGGAGGCGGCGAAGAGTCGCACGCCGATGCTCGTGCTCACGGCCGACACGCAAGCGGCGGCCATTCGGTCGAACTTCCGCATTGATCAGGATGCTGCGGCGCGCTCCGTGGGCGCCGTGGCCGAACGCTTGCACTCGCCGGGCTCTGCGGTGGCTGACACCGTGCGCGCCTGGCGCACCGCGATGCGTGAGCGACGCACGGTGGTGTTCAGCCTGCCGCTCGATGTGCAGGCGGCGCAGGTCACGGCAGATGTGTGGGATGCGGCGCTCGCGAGTGTGGCGCCGATCAGCGAGGCCGCACCCGTGCGCCCGACTGCCGAGGCGACGGCACAGCTTGCCGACGAATTGCTTGCGGCAAAGCGACCGGTATTTGTTGCCGGTCGCGGGGCGAAACACGCGGGCCCGGAGCTGCGGATGCTTGCCCAGCAGGTCGGCGCCCTCGTCGCCGAGGGGGCAGTCGTGAAGGGCTTGTTTACCGACGACCCGGCAAATCTCGGCATCTCGGGCGGGTTCTCGTCGCCGACGACGGCCGAGCTCATCGCGGGCGCTGACCTCATCGTTGGCTGGGGTTGCGCGATGAACACGTGGACGATGCGCCACGGCATGCTCGTCAGTGCCGACGCCCGCGTCGTGCAGATTGACCACGAGGATGCTGCACTCGGTGCCACTCGCCCCATCGATCTCGGGGTGCTCGGCGACACCGCGCTCACTGCTGCCGAGGTGCTCGGTGTGGTGCGCGAGCGGCAGGCCGAACCTCGGGTGGGGTACCGCAGTGACGAGGTGCTTGACCGCATCCGAGTTTCGAGCCGCTGGGCGGATGTCGCAACGCCCGATCTCTCAACCGACTCGGCCATTGATCCGCGCGAGATTTCAAAGCTCGTCAACGCGGCGCTCCCGGCCGAACGCGTGGTGAGCATCGACTCGGGCAACTTCATGGGCTACCCGAGCCAATACCTCGATGTGCCGGATGCCGACGGCTTCTGTTTCACCCAGGCGTTTCAGGCAATTGGGCTGGGGCTCGGCACCGCGATTGGGGCGGCGATTGCGCAGCCGCACCGACTTCCGGTGCTCGGCACAGGTGATGGTGGCTTCCTCATGGGAATCAGTGAGCTGGAGACTGCGGTGCGCCAGCGCATCCCGCTCATCGTGCTCGTCTACAACGACGCCGCCTACGGGGCTGAAGTGCATCACTTCCGCGACGGTGACGCCGAGGTCGCGGTGGATTCGGTCGTCTTCCCCGACACCGATATCGCGGCGATCGCGCGTGGCTTTGGTGCCGAGGGGTTGACCGTGCGCACGGCCGGTGACTTCGCGGCGGTGCGCGCGGCCATCGCGCAGCGCGCGCCGGGGGAACCCGGTGTGCCCTTGGTGATCGACGCGAAGATCGCCTCCGACGGCGGCGCCTGGTGGCTCGCCGAAGCCTTCAAAGGCCACTAACACCAGCCAATGTGCATGTGAATTCATTGTGATGCGGGCCTCGGCTTCACAAACTGTCACATGACGTCATGTTGTGACGGCGCGACTTCGCGCATCCGGGCCTCGCTCATAGTGTCGTCGCCATGTCCATTCCCTTTTCGTTCGAGCTGTTCCCGCCGCGCACCGCGCAGGTGGCGGAGCGCATGCCCGACGTCGCGCGTGCGCTTGGAGCGCTCGGGCCCGAGTTCATCTCGGTGACGTTCGGCGCTGGCGGCTCGTCACGGGATGCATCCCTCGGCGTGCTCGAAATGGTGCGCGACCTCGGTGGCGCGCGCCCGCTCGCGCACCTCACCTGTGTCGGCTCGTCGTTCGCCGAAGCGGCCGAGGTGATCGCCGAGTTCGTTGACCACGGCATCGTCGACTTCCTCGCATTGCGCGGTGACCCGCCGCAGGGGATGGATGAGGCCGACGACTTTCTCGGTGACCTGCGCTCGGCTGCGGAGCTCGCGCAGCTCATCCGCGGCGTACGAATTGCCCGCACACCGTGTGAATTGCAAACCGTTGGCCCGCGCCTCGATCGCTGGCAGGTGCGCCGCCCGTCAGATGGACTGCTCGCCGTCGCCGCCTACCCGAACGGCCACCCGCAGGCGAAGTCGATCGAGCAGGACTATGACACGCTGCTCGCCAAGGAAGCGGCCGGTGCGAATCTCGCCATCACCCAGCTCTTCTTCGAAGCCGACGACTACCTCAGCTTCGTTGAGGGCGCCCGCGCCTATGGCGTCACCATGCCGATCTTGCCGGGCATCATGTCGATCACCTCGATCGCCCGACTCGAGCGCATGGCCGCGCTCGCTGGCGAGGCCGTGCCCGAGAAATGGCGGCGGGCGCTTGAAGGGTGCCGCTCCGACGGTGCCAGGCGCGAGCTCGGTATCGCGCAAGCCACGGCCATGTGCCACGACCTCCTCGACGGCGGAGCCCCTGGCCTGCACGTCTACACCCACAACCGCGTCGACGAACCCATCGAACTGCTCTGCCGCGTTGGCGCGGTCGACCGCACCCTCGTTGCCGCCTGAACCACTCCAGATTTGACCCAGATTTCTTACCAAAGGAGCCCCAAGAAATGACGAACTTCCCCCTCGGTACCGTGCTCGGCTACCCGCGCATTGGCCGCAATCGCGAACTCAAGCGCGCACTCGAGCGCTACTGGCGTGGCGACCTCGACCGTGCAGGTCTCGACGCGGTGCGCGGCGAGGTGCGGGCTGCCGCTCGCGAGGCGCTTGCTGAGGCCGGACTCGGTCGCACCGACTCGTCGATTCCCGAGGCTGCTTCGACCTATGACCACGTGCTCGACACCCTCGTCACCGTTGGCGCACTGCCCGCCCGCTTCGCCGACCTCACCGATGGTGAAAGCGATGTCGACCTCGACGCCGCCTTCGTGCTCGCCCGCGGCGACGCCAGCCACACCGCGCTCGAGATGACGAAGTGGTTCGACACGAACTACCACTACCTCGTGCCCGAGATCTCGGCGACGACGACCTTCCGCTACGCGAACCGTTCGCGCGCCGACGAGGCGCGCGAAGCGGCCGCCGCCGGGTTTACCACCCGCCCGACCATCGTGGGCCCGGTCACCTTCCTCGCCCTCGCCAAGGCCGCCGATGACGCCGAAGCCGGCTTCTCGCCGCTGCAGCGCCTCGACGACCTCCTCCCCGTCTACCTCGAGGTGCTCGCCGACCTGCGCGCCGCCGGTGCCGAGTGGGTGCAGCTTGACGAGTCGGCCCTCGTCGCCGAGACGCTCGACGCCTCGCCAGCCGAACTCGCCGAGGCGGCCGCGCGTGCCTACGCTGCGCTTGCCGGTGCATCCGAGCGCCCGCAGCTGTTCGTGGCAACCAGCTACGCCGCCCTCCCCGATGCCGCCTACCGTGCGCTCGCTGGTGCCGGTGTTGAGGCAATCGGCTTCGACCTCGTCAACGGTGTCGCGCCCGCCGCGATCGCCGAGTTCCCGGCCGTGCAGCACGTTGCCGGTGTGATCAACGGTCACAACATTTGGCGCGGCGACCTCGAAGCCGCCCTCGCGAAGCTCGAGGAACTGCGCGCCACTGGCGCCAAGGTGAGCGCCTCGACCTCGACCTCGCTCTTCCACCTGCCCCACACCCTCGACGATGAAGGCGCGCTCGACGCGGGTCTGCGCTCGTGGCTCGCATTCGCGAATGAGAAGGCCGGTCAGGTCGTCGTGCTCGCTCGCGCACTGAACGAGGGCCGGGATGAAGTGGCCGCCGAACTCGAGGCCGCGAGCGCCGCGCTCGCCCAGCGTGCCGAGGCAACCGGCGTGCGCGTGCCCGCAGTGCGCGAGCGTGTCGCATCCCTCACCGCCGCCGACCTCGCCCGCGCGCCCTTTGCCGAGCGCGAGGTGGCACAAGAACAGGCCCTCGGCCTCCCCGCCCTGCCGACGACGACCATCGGGTCGTTCCCGCAGACCGGCGAGATTCGCCGTGCGCGCCAGGCCTTCAACAAGGGCGAGATTGACGAGGCCGCCTACGAGGGCTTCCTGCGTGACGAGATCAAGCGAGTCGTTGACCTGCAGCTCGAACTCGGCCTCGACGTGCTCGTGCACGGTGAGCCCGAGCGCAACGACATGGTGCAGTACTTCGCCGAGAACCTCGACGGGTTTGCGACGACCGCGAACGGCTGGGTGCAGTCGTACGGTTCACGCTGTACGCGCCCGTCGATCCTCTGGGGCGACGTGTCGCGCCCGGCACCCATCACGGTGCGCTGGGCTGAGTACGCCCAGTCGCTCGCTTCGCAGCCGGTCAAGGGCATGCTCACTGGTCCCGTGACCATCCTCGCGTGGTCGTTCGTGCGCGATGACCAGCCGCTTGGCGACACCGCCTTCCAGGTGGGCCTCGCGCTGCGCGATGAGGTTGCCGACCTCGAGGCTGCGGGCATCCAGATCATTCAGGTCGACGAGCCGGCGCTGCGGGAGCTCTTGCCCCTCGAGCGTGCGCGTCACGCTGACTACCTCAAGTGGTCGGTCGATTCGTTCCGTCTTTCGACCGCGGTGGCGAAGCCTGAAACGCAGATCCACACGCACCTGTGCTACTCGGAGTTCGGCGAAATCATCGAGGCCATTGATGGCCTGGATGCAGATGTCACCTCGATCGAGGCGGCTCGCTCGCGCATGGAGGTCGTCGGCGACCTCGAGGCGCACGGCTACCCGCGCGGTATTGGCCCGGGCGTCTGGGACATCCACTCGCCGCGCGTGCCCTCGGAGGCTGAGGTTGTGGAGCTCGTGGAGATCGCCGAGCGTTCGATTCCGGCTCGCCACCTCTGGATCAACCCCGACTGTGGCCTCAAGACCCGCGGCTACGACGAGACCGTGGCGTCGCTGCGCCACATGGTTGCCGCCGCGACCCAGGCGCGCGAGGCGCTGAGCGCCAAACAGTAGGTCAAGCGCAACTGGCAAGTGGCCCACTCATGACGAACTGGCCCACCCATTGGTGGGGGAGTAAGTCACGAGAGGGCCACTTGTGGCTCAACTAGGGCCTGAGCTAGGCGAGCATGCCCTCAAACTCGGTCCAGCCGAACATGGCGGCGGTGGCGCGGGCGGTGGGCTGGCCCGCATCGGGGTCGGCACCGGCGGCGAGCAGGATGCGTACGGATTCCGCATCCTGCTTGAACACCGCGCAAGTGAGTGCACGCTGACCGCGATCGTTCTCCGCCTCAACGTCGGCACCGCGGTCAACGAGGAGCCGCACCGCCGCCGGCGCCATGTTGTAGGCAGCGAGAATCAGGAAAGTGTCGCCGTTGGCATTGCGCATATCGATTGGTGCCCCGGCATCGAGGTAGGCGGTAAGTTCCGCGACCTTCCCCTGCCTGGCGTAGTCGAACAGCCGATTCGCAAGTTCAATGGTCTCCTCAGAGGGTCCCGGAGCTTGCCCGACCGCATCCTCGCTCACGAGCTCACCTGCTGTTCGCGGCGGTCACCCGACCAATCCGTGTGGAACTTACCCGCGCGGTCAACACGGCCATAGGTGTGCGCGCCAAAAAAGTCACGCTGGCCCTGCACGAGGGCGGCCGGCAGTCGGTCGCTCGCGAGCGAGTCGTAGTAGGCGAGCGAGGCACCGAACACCGGCGCGGGCACGCCCGAAAGCGCTGCGGTGGCAACAATGCGGCGCCACGCATCCACGCCCTTCGCGACCTCAGCCGCGAAGTACGGGTCGGCAATGAGCGAGTCGAGCTCGGGCGCACGGTCATACGCCTCGGCAATGCGGTTGAGGAAGCGGGCACGAATGATGCAGCCAGCACGCCAGATCTTCGCAACGGCGCCCGGGTTGATTGCCCAGTTGTACTCCTCGGCGCCAGCGAGGATGAGGTCGAAGCCCTGCGCGTAGGCGATCACCTTCGAGGCGTAGAGCGCCTGGCGCACGTCTTCAACGAACGACGCTGACACCGGGGCGGCCTCGGGCTTCGCGGTGATCGTCTCGCGCACGGCCTGGCGCTGCGAGGTGCGGCCCGAAACACCACGGGCGAAGACAGCCTCGGCGATGCCCGACACCGGCACCCCGAGCGAGAGCGCGGTCTGCACAGTCCAGGTGCCGGTGCCCTTCATGCCAGCCTCGTCGACGATGAGGTCGACGATCGGCTTCTCGGTTTCGGCGTCGATGTGGCGGAGCACCTCTGCGGTGATTTCGATGAGGTACGACTCGAGGTCGCCCTTGTTCCACTCGGCAAAAACATCGGCGATCTGGGCCGGCTCGAGGCCGCCGAGGCGGCGCAACAGGTCGTAGGCCTCGGCGATGAGCTGCATATCGGCGTATTCAATGCCGTTGTGCACCATCTTCACGAAGTGGCCCGCGCCGTCGGTGCCGACGTGGGTGACGCAGGGGCTGCCGTCTTCGGGTGCGCGGGCGGCAATCGACTCGAGGATGGGGCCAAGGGTTTCATACGACTCGGCCGGCCCGCCAGGCATGATCGAGGGGCCATTGAGCGCGCCCTCTTCCCCGCCGGAAATACCCGCACCGACGAAGTGGAGTCCGCGCTCACGCACGGCAGCCTCACGGCGGATGGTGTCGGTGTAGAGCGCATTGCCGCCGTCAACGATGATGTCGCCGGGCTCGAACGCCTCGCAGAGCTGGTCGATGACCGCGTCGGTACCGGCGCCGGCCTGCACCATGATGATCGCGGTGCGCGGACGCTGGAGCGACGCGGCAAAGTCTTCGATCGTGGCTGCGGGCACAAAGCCTGCCTCGGGATGCGCTTCGACGAGTTGCGTCGTGCGCTCGGGCGAGCGGTTGTAGACGGCAACGGTGTTGCCCTCGCGCGAGGCGAGATTGCGGGCCAGGTTGGAGCCCATCACAGCCAGGCCCACCACCCCAATGTTTGCGGTGGCGCTTGCGGGAGAAGTTTCGGACATGCCTTGCCCTTTCGACGGCGACGACTTGCACTTCATTATTCCCGGCTTCGGTTGCCGCAGTGTCGTTACGCTCGAAGCACCGCCGAGAAGGGATGCCCCATGAACGACCAGCGCGATCCGTACGCTTCGGAACCAGCTGCCACGCAGGCATACGACCAGCACCAATTCACGCAGGCGCAGCTGTCGCGTTCGGGCGCCGAGCAACACGCGACCGACGAACTCGAGTTCACGCGGCCGCTCTCTGATCTCCCGGCCGAACGGCGTAGTTACGACCGCGGCTTTGACCGTAGCGCTGAAGAACCGACGCAGCGGCTCGCAGCACCAGTCCCGGAGCCGCAGCGCGAGGAAACGCACCGCGAAGCATCGCACCGCGACGTAGCGACCGCGAGCTACGCATCCACCCCAGCACCGCTGCCCACAGGCTACGGCCAGGAGCAAATGCAGGTCGACCGACTCGGGCTCGCCGGCGAATCCGCCTCGCTCGTCGGCGTGCTGCAGCAGACCCCGCGCGGCCCGAGCGGCGGTGCGCGGGCAGGTGCGCTCATCGTGAGCCTCTGCATCGCGGCCCTGTTCGGCATCCTCGCCTGGGACATTTCACGCGGGAGCGAAGCGATCATCATGCCCGGTATCGCAACCGTGACCGACAACCCCACCGCCACCTTCTTCGGTGTGGTCGGGGTGTGCGCGCTCCTGCTGTTCTTCCTCGGCCTCACCGTTGGTTGGTCGGGACTCGGCGTCGGCGTCGTCGGGCTTCTCGCCCTCATTGGTGGCGGAATCATGGTGGCGATCACGGCATTCCGTGACAGCGACTCGTTGCTGAGTAACCTCAGCCAACTCGGCGCCACAGTCGGTTGGTTGAGCCTCGCGCTCCTCGGCGCGCTCTTGCTCGCTGTCGGCATCGGTGCGCACTTCACCCGTCGCGGCGGCTTCAAGTCAGCCCAGCGCATTGCCGAGAGTTTTCAGCGCTAGTCCCCAGCGCCGCATCCATGTAAACTAGGGGACTGTACTTCGGCGAGGGGCCTCCAGAGCCCGTGATCGACGCGGTCGGGATGATCCCTTTCGGGTTCTCGCGCGCGCTCGACGCCGTGCCACGAAAGGAACCCCACTATGGCTGAGCTCGACAACAAGCTCGACGCAACTGTCCGCACCTCGTTCGGTAAGGGTGCGGCTCGCAAGATCCGTGCTGCTGGCGAGATCCCCGCCGTGATCTACGGTCACGGCACCGACCCCAAGCACATCAACCTGCCGGGTCACCAGACCATGCTGCTCCTGCGCAAGGCGAATGCCCTGCTCGAGCTCAACATTGAGGGCGACGAGCAGCTCGCACTCGTGAAGGACGTGCAGCGCGACCCGGTTCGCCAGATCATCGAGCACGTTGACCTCATCCTCGTTCGCAAGGGCGAGCGCGTTGAGGTTGAGGTTCCGGTGCACGTGGTCGGCGAGTCGTTCTCGGGCACCATCGTGCTCCAAGACGCATCGACCGTGCTCGTCTCGGCCGAGGCGACCCACATCCCCGAGAACATCGAGGTCAACGTCGAAGGCCTCCAGGACGGCACCACCATCCTCGCCACCGACCTTGAGCTGCCCAAGGGCACCAAGCTCGTCGACGAAGAGGCCGAGATCGTCATCCTCACCGTCACCGAGCCGCAGGAAGCGCCGGAGCCGGAGGAAGACGCCGAGGCTACCGCTGACGCTCCTGCCGAAGAGGACGCTGAGTAGGCACTCATGGCAAACGACGTGTGGCTGGTCGTCGGTCTCGGGAACCCCGGTGACCGGTATTCGACGACCCGCCACAATGTCGGCCAAATGGTTGTCGACGTGCTCGCGACGCGGATGGGGGAGCAGTTTCGCCGCCATTCGCGCGCGGGTGCCGTCGTCGCCGAAGGACGCCCGGTGCCGGGTGGTCCGAAGCTCGTGTTGGCCAAGTCAACGGGCTATATGAACACCTCGGGTGGGCCGGTTTCGCAGCTCGCCCAGTACTACGGGGTGCCGAACGAGCAGGTCATCGTCGTGCACGATGAGCTCGATCTGCCGTTCGACACACTCAAGCTGAAGTCGGGTGGTGGCCACGGCGGCCACAACGGACTTCGCGATATCTCTTCGGCGCTCGGCGGCGGTGACTATGTGCGCGTGCGCGTCGGCATTGGCCGCCCGCCGGGTCGCCAGGATGCAGCCGACTACGTGCTCAAGCCCTTTGCGAGCGCCGAGCGCGACAACCTCGCGGTGCTGCTTGAAGATGCTGCGGATGCGGTGGAATCGGTGGTTGCCGAGGGCCTGCTCGCGGCGCAGCAGCGTTTTCACGCGAAGGCCTAGTCATGCGCGCGGTTGTTACTCGCTGTTCGTCTGCCTCGGTTGAGGTGGCGGGCCGGATCGTCGGCTCGCTGCCAGCGCCGGGTCTGCTCGTGCTCGTCGGCGTCACGCATGACGACACCGAAGCCGATGCCGGCAAGCTCGCCCGCAAGCTCGCGGGTCTGCGCATCCTCGATGGTGAGGTTTCGGCGCAGGATGCAGGTGCGCCGCTGCTGGTGGTGAGCCAGTTCACGCTCTACGGCGATGCCCGGAAGGGGCGGCGACCTTCGTGGTCGGCGGCGTCTGGCCGCGATCACTCGGAACCGCTCATTTCGCGCTTCTGCGAGCTACTGCGCGAGGCGGGACTGCACGTTGAAACGGGCGAGTTCGGTGCCATGATGGGCGTCGCCTCGGTCAACGAAGGCCCCTTCACTGTGCTGCTCGACTCCGCCGAACTCGCCTAGGCCTCGCCTAGCCCACAAGTACCCCTCTCGTGGACAAGTGGCCCACCTATGGGTGGGGGAGTACGCCACCAGAGGGCCACTTGCCTTTGGTGATCAGCCGAACTTGGATGTGCCAAAGAGCTCGCTCCAATCGCCCGGCTTCGGAATGGTGAGTGCGCGTGTATGAACGCTTCCGCGCGGCGCATCGACCGATTGGCCGAACTGATGCGCGCGCTCGAGCATCCCGAGCAGGTCGTCCGGCTGGTGCAGCACACTCCATAACCACCGCACAACGAGCCAGCCGAGCCGCTGCAGGCGTTCTTCGCGCCGACGTTCTTCTTTGATGACGTCTTCGAGCGTCTTGCCCGGTGCAAGACCCGTGCCGTATTTGATCATCCCGTCAAACTCACCAATGACACCGAGCTCAGGCCAAGCAAAGTCGGCTCGCGCGACGAACTTGCCCTGCGCATCCAGCACCGTCACTTGAAGTTTGGGTGGTGGCAGCGTTGACCCGAGCAAGATCGCCCGACTCCACGACTCGCCGAAGCTCTCAGACCGAGGGGAGGCATGTTCCTTCACCCAGCGCAGCTTGCGCGCATTACGCCCTTCGCTCGGGAGTTGGCCCGGGTCGAAGCCCTGACGCATCGCGCCGTCGGTGAGGGCAAGGAGTTCAAACGGTTGCAGCGTTTCAGCGAGATCAGTGACGGTGCGTGCAAGCGAAGTGACAGGCATCCCATAGAGCTGGGTCACCTCGGATGATTCGAGCCGTGACTTGCGCACTTTCACCCACCTCGACGCCTTGCCACCACCGGTGCGGGTAACCGTAACGCGTTCCGCGAGCCGAGATCGCAAGAGCGGCAGGCGGTAGAGATTTGCCGCGCTCACCCCGCTAATGACCGAATCGCCCACTTGGGCAGCGGCGAACGTGCGGGCGGCATGTCTCACTTCGGCGGTGATCTTGTCGAGGGAGGTGCCCGCGGGGTCGAGGTAGGCCCCGACGTGGAGTCGAACGAGCTCGTCGCGATTGCCCCGGATGCGCCTTGACCACTCGGTGGCAGAGCGAGTGTCTGTGGAGAAGATGATTTGCACGCGGGTAGTTCAGCGCATCGGTTTGGATCTTGCTCCGCGGAGTGCTAGGTCTGTGGATGAATGAGTTTCCACAGGGATGCCGGTAGGTGCGCTGGCCAAACGCAAGGGTGGGCGTCGTGGCGTTCTACCCCACGCATGGGTGGGGTAGTTGACCACGAGAGGGCCATTTGCGGGTTGGGCGGCTACTGAGTGGTGCTCGCCGCAGGTGTTCTTGGTTGGGGGTGCAGCTGTGGCCCAGGGGTGGGACGCTTCGCCACAGGTGGGCAACTTGCGACCGTGGTCGGCTGCTCGGTGCGCAGACCGACTGCAAGGGTGGGCGTCATGGCGTTCTACCCCACGCATGGGTGGGGTAGTTCGCCACGAGTGGGCCACTTGTGGGCCAGCGGCCCGCGCGCACCGGCGACTAGACTTCCTGGGTGCGACTTCACGGATTTATTGCCGCTGCCCGCCGCTCCGACTCATTCTCGCGGGCCCTCAAGCGAGCGAACAAGGATGCTGAGTTCACCCTGGTCGACGGCCTGCGCGCCCCACTGCTCGCCGGGCTCATCGAAGAGCGCGCGAGCCTCACCGGCCGCGCCCCGCTCATCCTCGCCATTACCGCCACGAGCCGCGAGGCCGAGCAATACGCGAACGACCTCGGCGCGTTCCTCCCCGAAGCACAACTCGTTGACTTCCCGGCCTGGGAGACGCTGCCGCACGAGCGCTTGAGTCCGAGCGCCGACACCACCGGCCGACGCCTCGCCGCGATGCGGGCGCTCGGCGAATGGCGACGCAATCGGGATGCATCCGGCCCGTTCGTACTCTTCGCGTCAGTGCGCGCGGCCCTGCAACCACTCATGCCAGGGCTGGATGAACCACTCACGATCGCGCTTGCGACCGGAAGCCGTGGGCACGACCTGGGCGACCTCGCGACCCGCCTCGTGGAACTCGCCTACGCCCGCGTCGACATGGTCACGCGCCGCGGCGAATTCGCGGTGCGCGGTGGCATCCTCGACGTCTTTCCGGCCGACGCCCAGCACGCCGTGCGCGTTGATTTCTTCGGCGATGAAGTGGATGAGATCCGCCCGTTCTCGGTTGCCGATCAGCGCTCGTTCGACGAGACACTCGACGAGATTCTGCTCACTCCGAGCCGCGAACTCCTCCTCACCGAGGCCGTGCGCGCTCGGGCCCGTGAGATGGAGCACGAGTTCCCGAACATCCAGGGACTCCTCTCGAAGCTGGCCGAAGGCATCCCGACCGAGGGCATGGAGTCGCTTGCCCCCGCGCTCGTCGGCAATCTCGTGCCGATCGTTGACTATCTGCCCGAGGATGCGGCGGTCGCCGTGCTCGCGCCCGAGCGGGTCGCGAGTCGCGCGAAAGACCTGCGCGAAACGAACCGCGAGTTCCTCGATGCCGCCTGGAGTGCTGCGACCGCCGGTGCCGAAGCCCCGATCGACCTCTCGGGTGGCGACTACCTCTCAGTGCGCGAACTCCACGAGCTGCGCGGCGAGCGTTCCTGGTGGACGTTCTCACCCTTCGGTGGCGATGAGGGCGAGACTCAGCGCGTCGCAGGCGAAGCGGTGCCGAGTTTCGCGGGCAACTCCGAGGCCGCGATCGACCACGTGCTTGAGCGGATGCGCTCAGGCTGGGTGGTGATCATGGCCGCGAACGGTCCGGGCTTGATCGAGCGCGCCGTGCAGGTGCTTGCCGAGCACAACGCCGCGGGTCGCCCCATCGCGAACCTGCCGGAAGACCCGAGCGAGCTTGAGCCGGGGGTCTGCTACCTCATCCAAGCCCCACTCACCGCGGGCACCGAACTCACGGGCGAGCAACTCGCGCTCGTCACCGAGTCAGACTTCTACGGCCGCTCGGTCGGCTACAACGCCGCCGCGCCGCGCAAACTCGCGCGCCGCCGCGCGAACGCGGTCGTCGACCCGCTACAGCTCAAGGCTGGCGATTACGTCGTGCACGATAGCCACGGCATCGGCCAGTTCCTGCGGCTCGAACAGCGCGAGATTCCGGTCGCGGGGCGACCCGGGCAGAAGTCGACGCGCGAATACCTCGTCATCGAGTACGCGCCGTCGAAGCGCGGCCATCCAGGCGACAAGCTGCTCGTGCCGACCGATCAGCTCGACCAGCTCAGCCGCTACGTCGGTGGCGAGGCGCCTTCGCTGTCGAAGATGGGCGGCAGTGATTGGGCTGCCACCAAGTCGAAGGCGCGCAAGGCCACGCGTGATATCGCCGTCGGCCTCGTGAAGCTCTACTCCTCGCGCATGGCTTCCCGCGGGCACGCCTTCAGCAGCGATACGCCCTGGCAGCACGAGTTTGAAGAAGCGTTCCCCTACGTCGAAACTCCCGATCAGTTGCAGACCGTCGACGAGATCAAGCGCGATATGGAGTCAAACGTGCCGATGGATCGGCTCGTGTCGGGCGACGTCGGCTTCGGCAAAACCGAGGTGGCCGTGCGCGCCGCGTTCAAGGCAGTGCAAGACGGCAAGCAGGTCGTGATGCTCGTACCGACGACGCTCCTCGTGCGCCAGCACCTCGAGACGTTTACCGAGCGGATGGCCGGATTCCCGGTCAAGGTGCGCGGCGTCAGCCGCTTCCAAAAGCCGAAGGAGATCGCCGAGACGAAGGCGGGGCTCGCAGATGGTTCGGTCGACATTGTCATCGGTACCCACCGCATCCTCTCTGACGAGTTTCAGTATCACGATCTCGGCCTCGTGATCATCGACGAGGAGCAGCGCTTCGGGGTCGAGCACAAGGAGAAGCTCAAAGAGCTCAAGACCAACGTCGATGTGCTCGCGATGAGCGCGACGCCGATTCCGCGCACGCTTGAGATGGCGGTCACCGGCATCCGCGAAATGTCGACCCTCGCGACGCCGCCCGAAGACCGGCACCCGATTCTCACCTTCGTCGGGCCGAAGTCGGACAAGCAGATTGCTGCCGCGATTCGCCGCGAACTGCTCCGCGAGGGCCAGGTGTTTTATGTGCACAACCGCACCGCCTCAATCAATAAGGTGGCAGCTCATATCGCCGAACTCGTGCCCGAAGCGCGCATTGCCGTCGCGCACGGCAAGCTCAGCGAGTCGACCCTTGAGCAGGTGATCGTCGACTTCTGGGAGCGGAAGTTCGATGTGCTCGTCACGACGACGATCGTCGAAACCGGTCTCGATATTCCCAACGCGAACACGCTCATCATCGATGACGCCGAACGCTACGGACTCTCGCAGCTGCACCAGCTGCGTGGCCGCGTGGGGCGTGGCCGCGAGCGTGCCTACGCGTACTTCCTCTACGACGGCCTGCGCCCGCTTACCGAGACGGCGCACGACCGACTTGAGACGATTGCGGCGAACAACGAGCTCGGTTCGGGTATGCAGGTCGCGATGAAGGACCTCGAGATTCGCGGTGCCGGCAATATGCTCGGCGGCGAACAATCGGGCCACATTGCCGGGGTTGGTTTCGATCTCTACCTGCGCATGATCGGCGAGGCCGTGGATGCGTTCCGCGGCGAGGCGCCCGAGGATCGTCGCGAACTGCGCCTGGAATTGCCGGTGGATGCGCGCATCCCCGATGAGTACATTGGCTCGGAGCGACTGCGCCTCGAGGCCTATCAGAAGCTCTCGGCCGCTGCGTCGCCAGCGGCGAAGCCCGGTCAGATCGATGCCGTCGTCGAGGAACTGCACGACCGCTATGGCGAGTTGCCGCCGCAGACGGCGACGCTCATCGAGGTGTCCCGCATCCGCCGCATGGCCGGGCAGATTGGCCTCACCGATCTCGTGGCGATGGGGCGTGTGCTTCGCATCGCGCCGGCACACTTGCCCGATTCGAAACAGATTCGGTTGCGTCGCATGTATCCCGAAGCGAAGTACCAGGATGCGCAATCAGTGCTGACGGTGCCGCTGCCGGCCGGGCGCGTGGGTCAGACGATTGGAGATGCGGAGTTCCTCGAGTGGGTGCGCGGGCTCTTCCTTGCGCTCTTTGACGCGAAACCGGATGCGGCGCCGACAGCCGAAGCTGCCGACGCCGCTGAGGTGCCCGCGAAAGAATAGCGCGGGCTCACCGAAACTAGGCCTGAGTTGGGCGCTGGCCCTCGTCAGGTAGGGTCTGCTCGCCCGGATTGGGCTGCCCCGCTGGCTGCCACGGCTGCGCGGCGGCGGCAGGCTTGATGCGACCCGACGCGATCGCGAGGGCGATGTAGCCAGCGATCGCCATGACGGCCAACGCGCGGAGGAAGTTCTGCACTGCAAGAACGCCGGGGCCGGGCTCGAGGCGTGCTCCGGCCGGGAGCTGCAAGTCGAGCATCGTCATGAGCACGTGCAGCGTGATCGCACCGACGAGGCTCACCACCGCAATGATGGCAATGAGCATCGGGCCTGGCTTCGGCTTCGCGAACTTAGGTCCGCCCGGAGCGCCGGCGAGGAACCGTGCGTGCGAGCGGCGCGCAAGCAACACCGCAGCGGTCGGCGCGGCAACAAGCAAGAGCACGATCGGGATGAGGAACGTGAACGGTACCGCCACGCCAACACTGGTGTTGTTGCGGTTGCTCATGATCTGCTCGAAGAGCAATTGGTGGCCGACGTAGACGCTCACGGCTCCGAGGACCGTCGCAAGAATGGGCAGTGCCCAGGCAAGCCAGGGTGTGGCTCCGGGCAGGGCAGGTTTCGTGGAATCAGTCACCTTCGCACCCTACGGGGTTGCGCGCATCCGCGCGTCAGTCTGCAGTCGGCCCCTTCGGGCTGAGCCGCGTCGACTCATTAGCCACAGGGCTGACAAGACTCGAGATGATCGCCGCGGGCGTACCCACCAGCAGCCCCACGCCGATGACGAGCGCGCCGACCGAGAGTGCCGAGCGCACCGCATCCCAGCCGCTCATGAGTTCGATACCGGGATGCGTCGGGGCAAGCAGGGCGACCACCGCGTAGACGAGCGCGAGGCTGAGTACGAGTAAGCCGAAGAGCGTCGCGAGGGTGAGGAGCACGGCAAGCCCCATCCGTGGCCACAGGCCGAGCTTGCCGCGCCCGGTGGCCTGGCGGCTGGCGATGCCGCGGCCGAGGGCGGTGCCGGTCACACCTCCGGCGATGATTGCGAGCACGAGCGGCACGAACGCGAGGCCGAACACTTCGGCGAGTCCGGGCGCCATGGTCATGCCAGCGTTGCCCTGCTCGACCTCATACACAAAATCGGCGCTGAAGGTGAGGGCCCAACTCGCCACTGCGACGCCGACGGCGACGAGCACGAGTAGGGCGATGAGGGGACCTCGAGAAATCAGCACCCTGGCAGTATGCCGGATGCGCCGCTAGGCAGCCCGGGTTCGCTCGATTTCGAGCAGGGCCTGTTTGATATCGAGTCCGTAGCGGAACCCGCCGAGCGTGCCGTCGCTGCGCACGACTCGGTGGCAGGGCACGAAGAGGGCCGCGGCATTCATTGCGCAGGCTCCGGCGGCCGCCCGAGTGGCCGCCGGCCGGTCGGCGAGCGCAGCGAATTCGGTGTAGGTGACCGGCGCACCCGGCGCGACCCTACGCAGCACGTCCCAGGCATGCATCCGAAATTCGCCGGAGTGCTGGCGCACGGGCACCCGGGCGGGCGCACTGGAGTCACCCGCGTAGTAGGCGTCGACGGCCGCGAGCGCGACGGCCGCATCGCCACCGACGTCGTCGCGCAGGGTGGGATGCACGAGGGCCAGCAAGGAATCAAGATCGGTAGTCCAGCCGCTCGCGAGCACCGTGCCTTGCGAATCGACAAGTACTGAGAATGGACCGTGGGGTGTGGCAATGGTGGTCATGTGTGATCTTTCGGTTCGCTGGCGGCTCGCCAGAGATGGAGGGCGGCGTAGGAGCGCCAGGGCGACCAGTCGGTCGCGCGGCGGGCGAGCATTCGGTGGTCGGATGCGGCGGGTTCGGGCCCGAGCAACCCCACCCGTCGCGCCCCGGCGAGGAGCGCGACATCGCCAATCGGCCAGGCATCGGGATCGCCGGTGAGTCGCATCGCGAGATATTCGGCAGTCCACTGGCCGATGCCGGGCAACTCCAGCAGCCTGCCGCGCAATTCACTCGGCGTGATCCCAGGATGCAGGCTGAGTTCACCAGTGCTCAGCGCCCGTGCCGCCGCGAGCACCGTGGCGATCTGTCGGCGCGGGAGGCGTAGCGGTCGCTCGGGATCGAGGTCGCCGATCGCAGGCGGGTCGGGGAGGGCGGCGATGGTGGCGGTGCTCGGAAATCGTCGATTGAGTCCGGGAATGTCGGTGGTGAACGGTTCGCCGACAAGCTCAACGAGCCGACCCAGATGCTTCCGTGCCGCGGCAACCGAAATCTGCTGGCCGACGATCGCGCGCACGACATACTCGGCGGGATCGACGGCTCCGGGCATCCGAATACCTGGGACGCGGGCGACGAGCGGCGCAAGCGCGGGGTCATCGCGCAGCGCCTGATCGATGGCGAGCGGATCGGCATCGAGATCAAGCAGGCGGCGCAGGCGCGCCACCGCCGGTGCGACATCGGCGAGTTCGGTGAGTTCGGTGAGTTCGGTGAGTTCGAGCGTCGCGGTGAGCTGCCACTCGTGGTCGCCGCGAGGATGCGCGCGCACTTCAGCCACCGCGGGCCCGGCTGGCAGTTCGAAGATGCGCGCGTAGCGCAGCACTGGCCCCTCGAGGTCGACGACTTCGAGCCCGGCGATGGCGCGATCGGCGAGCCAAGAAAAGGCGCCGCGGGCGTCGAAGGGAGCTCGCACTGGGAGCTCAATGTCGAGGCGGATGCGTTGTGCTGGTGATGGAGCAATCGCATCCGCCAACGCCTGAGGCGTGTTGCTCGAGGCACGGCGCGCACGAAGCTCGCTCGGCGTCAGCCCAAACACTTCTCGCACGGTGTCGTTGCACTGCCGCACCGACCCGAAGCCGGACGCAAAGGCAAGCTGAGCGATCGGCAGCTCGGTGCCGACGAGGAGTGCCCGGGCCGCCTGGGCGCGGCGAGCACGTGCGAGCGCAAGCGGGGTGGCCCCGAGTTCAGCAATGAGCAGGCGTCGCAGATGCCGCGGGGTCACCGACAAGCGCCGCGCGAGTCCATCCACGCCCTCGCGATCGACGAGGCCATCGTCGATGAGGCGCATGGCGCGACCCGCTGCATCCTGGCGCAAGCGCCATTCGGGGGAGCCGGGCGTGGCCTCGGGCAGGCAACGTTTGCAGGCCCGCAGGCCGGATTCGTGCGCGGCCGCTGAGGTGCGGAAAAACACGACGTTCTCGGGCTTCGGCGTGCGCGCTGGGCAGGAAGGGCGGCAGTAGATGCCGGTCGAGAGGACGCCCGTGAAGAACTGCCCGTCGAAGCGCGCATCCCGCGCATCGATTGCCCGATAACGCTCAGCGAACCCGGGGTCGCCGAGCGCACAACGCGGGTTGGTGGCACTGGTCATACAGAGATTTCAGCACGGGATGCGCGGCGGCGCTGGCGGAAAACGGACCTGACGGTTTCGCTGAGCACCGACCCGCGAGAATAGCAAGCATGACGATCGACCCGGCCCCCGCATCCGAGCACGAGCAGTTACTGCGATTGATTGCCCTCGTCGACCGCTTTCGCGGCAAAGGCGGATGCGCCTGGTACGAAGCGCAGACGAACTCCTCGCTCGTGCCCTATCTGCAAGAGGAGACTGCCGAACTCGTCGAAGCGATCGAGGCGGGCACGCCAGACGATATCCGCGAAGAACTCGGCGACGTGCTCTTTCAGGTGCTCTTTCACACCGAAATCGGTGGGGCACTCGGCGCCGGCTTTGATCTTGAGGCAGTTGCCCGTGACCAGATCGACAAGCTCGAGCGGCGCAATCCGCATGTGTTTGGCGCGACGCCGACTCGCGATATCGACGAGATCATCCGCATGTGGAATGACGCGAAGGCGATCGAGAAAGCGCAGCGCAACTCGGTGCTCGACGGGGTCGCCTTTGGCATGCCGGCATTGGCGCTCGCCGACAAAGTGCTCGGCAAGGGCGCGGGGCTGGTCGACACGGCTCCAGAGGCGCTCGCGGCTGAGGTGAGTGGGGAGGCCCAGGCCGAGGATGCGTTTGGTGACGCGCTCCTCGCGACGGTAGCTGCCGGGCGCGAGGCCGGTTTTGATGCGGAGCGGGCGCTGCGGGGCGCGGTGCGTCGACTTGCTGACCGCATCCGTGCGGCGGAATAGCTAGCTGCGCGCGTACGCGATGACCGGGGCCAGCGCATCCGGGTTGCTGTGGTCGAGGTGTTTCCCAATGCCAGCGACCTGCTCAGCAGCATCCGCATCGCCGCCCCGCGCCTGCTGCTTAATCCGTTGGTTCGCGAACTTCATGATCGTGCGATCGGCGAAGTGCAGGTTTGGGTAGTCGATGCCACCGCGCAGGTGGAACCAGCGCATCCGGTTGCTGAGTTCGGTTGGTGTCGCTGCCGCTGTAGCTCCGTCAAGAATTTTCTTGGTGTCGGCGCTCTCGGGGTTACCACCGCAGACCGTCACGCCAATGAGCTTCGTTGCCGGAGCGGCAATGGCCGGCTTCATGAACGCATCGAGATCAAGCAAGCTACCCGCGTAGATCGGCGCGATAACGACAGCGACGTCCACGCCGTCGAACGACGCGGGTGGCGACTCATCGAGGTCAACGCATTGCGCGCTGAGGGATTCGGCAAGCCACTGCGCGTAGCGACGCGAGTGGCCGTAGCGAGAGCGGTAGGTGACGAGGGCGATCATGGGTATCTGCGCCTAAACGCCCGCGATGCCGCGACCGACGACCGGCTGGCGGGCTTTCTCGCTGAACTGACGCACGGCAAGCACGAGCAGGAACTGCGCCGCAATGTAGGTCGTCATGATGAGGAGCGAACGCGCCGGCTGGCCCGGGTCGAATTCGGGACGGAACGTGAAGATCGCGATGAGCGCATCCGAGACGAGGAAGAGCAGGCCACCGACGGTGCCGAAGCTGCCCCATCCGGTCGCAAGAATTGCCATTGCCGTGAGCGCGACCGCGTAGACAATGACGAGTGGTGCGAGCGCACCCGCGGCGGGCAGGCACAGCACGAGGACGATGATCGCGAGCACCGCGTAGAGCACGAGCCGCCAGCGTTGCACGACCACGATCGAGTGGCGCAGGCGCGGGTAGAGCGCGGCGATCCAGGCGAGCTGGGCGAAGAAGAAGCATCCGATGAGCACCGCGAAGCTGAGGTCGCCATCGAAGAAGCGGGGGAGGAGGTCGCCGAGAAACGAGAAGAACAGGGCGACGAGCGCGAACAGGCGAGTGCGCGGCCACCAGCCATTGCCCGCGGCATCGGGATGCGGGGCGAGTAGCACGAGCGCGAGCGTCGGCATGAGCAGAGCCTGGGTCACGGCGGCAAGCGTCTGTGCCTGCACGGCCGCGGCGATGAGGTGTACGAGCGCGACGGCCAGGAACGGCAGCGCGAACCACAGGATTCGGCGGGTCATGGGAGTTAGTTTCCCATGAGGTCGGCGTTCCGCCCAGATTTAGAGCGGTGAGCTTGTCTGGCCCTCGTCGATGACGCCGCGATAGCGGTGACCGCCGTATTGGCGCAGGGCGGCGTCGAGGGGCTGGATGAGCTTCGGCTGATCACCAAACACCATTGATGTCGAGTCGGGCCCGTCAATATTTCGGCCTGCACGCAGGCTGCGGTAGCGCTCGTACACATCCCACCCGATGGCGCGGATGACCAGGCGAACCCGCACCGACTGGGGTCGCCCCATGAGTGCCGAGGAACTCGAGTTTGAGCGGCGCACGTGTGCGACCTGCAGGTCGAGCGAGTCAATTTCGTGCCACTCGAGTTGCCACTGTTCGGCCGGCATCTTCGGGTCGATATAGCGAACCCCGATCGGTGACACGGCGATCCAACGCGCACGCAGAATGTTGAAGCTGAACAGGAATACCGCGAGGCCCGCGAGAAAACAGCCCCAGCTGATGAGCGGAATGAAGACGGTCTCTGCGCCCTCGAGCGTGGCGTTCTGATCAAAATAGACGCCCCAAAGCCCGAGCCCGCCGATTACCAGCAGAATGGCGCCGCCGGCAAAGATCGTGCCCATCTTGTTGGGAATCTTGACCCAGATCTCGCCGGGGAGCGCTTGTGGTGTGGATTTCGCGGCCATGACGGCAGGCTAGCGAGTTGTCGACGAGGTGCGCATCCGACTCCGGGCGATAATGGAGCAATGGCCACTCAGATCAACCCACCGCGCGGGATGCGCGATTTCCTCCCCGCAGACAAGCGTCGTCGTGAGCGCGTGCTCGCCACCATTCGCAAGGTGTATGCATCCCATGGGTTCGATGAGATCGAGACGCCGGTGGTGGAGGACTCGGAGCGTCTGCACTCGGGCATGGGCGGCGATAACGAGAAGCTGTCGTTCGCGGTGATGCGCCGCGGGCTCGAGCAGGCTGATTTGCAGCGGGCGGCCGATGCTGATGATGCGCTCGCGTTGAGTGATTTGGGCTTGCGGTTTGACCTCACCGTGCCGCTCGCGCGCTATGTCGCTACGCACCGTGGCACGCTGCCGAATGTCTTCCGGGCGCTGCAGATTGGCCCGGTGTGGCGGGCGGAACGGCCGCAGAAGGGCCGCTATCGCCAGTTCGTGCAGTGCGATATTGACATTTTGGGTGAGGCTTCGTCGCTTGCTGAGGCGGAATTGCTCATTGCGGGTGCCGACGCTCTCGGTGCCCTTGGCCTGCACGATTGCACGTTCCGGGTGAACGACCGGCGCCTGCTCACGGCGCTGCTTGACTGGAGCGGGTTTGCTGCCGAGCAGCAGTCCGGTGCGCTCATTTCGGTCGACAAACTCGACAAGATCGGTGTCGAGGGCGTGACTGCTGAGCTCGAGCAGGTGGATGCAGCTGCGGCCGCGAAACTGCGCCTCGCGCTTGAGGGATGGGCGCCGGTGCTTGCTGAGGGCATCCCGCTGTCGACCGAGTCGGTGCTCGCTTCGCTGCCGGAAGAGTTGCGGGCACGGCCGGATGCGATTGCCGCGGCCGAGTCGCTCGGCGGCATTGCCGACGCGGTCGCGGCTGGCGGCGGCGGTGCGCTCGTGTATGACCCGACGCTCGTGCGGGGGATGGGGTACTACACCGGCACGATCTTCGAGGTCGCGCATCCGAGTTCGGGCTCGTCGGTTGGTGGCGGTGGCCGGTATGACGGCATGATTGGGCGCTTCCTTGGCCAGGATGTGCCGGCCTGCGGTTTCTCGATCGGGTTCGAGCGCATCGTTGACTTGGTCGAAGAGCGCGAGTCGGCAGCCGAGGTTGCGATCATCGGGCTCTATGACAAGCGGATGCCCGTGGATGCGCTCGTGACTCTCAAGGCGTCGCTCATGGCTCGAGGAGAGCGGGTGCGCCTGGAGGCGCGACCAAAGAACGCCCGCAACCTGCTCGAACGAGCGGCAGCCGAAGGCTTCACTCACGTGGCGCACCTACGCGAAGAACACCTCGACGACCCGCACTCGATCACGCTCGAGCCGTTGGGCTGACGCTTCGGTCTCGGACAGGACGACACCTGTGATCCGCGCGCAAGATGCCGCCGTCGCGGCACAGCTTCCGGAACTCATTGAGGCAAGCGCCTCCGACCCGATCCGTCGCGGTGAGCTGCGCGGGCGTGCCCTCTGCGCGCGCATCGCGGCCCTGCACGACACTTACGACGAACTCTTCCGCACCGTAGGCGGTGAGCCGCTCGAGCGTGGCGACCTGATCGCCCGCACCATCGATGCGGTGCGACGCTGGTGGCCGGAAGGCGCCGACGAGATCAACGGCATGGCACAGGGTGCGGGCCTCCCGGCCGAGCACGTCTGGTTCCTCAACACGCGAACGGAGCTCCTCGCCGAGGCGCGGCGTCTTGGTGCCGGGGCGGGCGCGCGTGAGTGTTCGGTTGCCGTGCAGATTGATGCGTCGGCGGCGAGCACCGTTGGTATCCAAACCTGGGACTGGCACGACCACATGGTGGATTGCTGGCACCCGGTCGCGATTTCGGGCGGTAAGCAGTCCTACGTCGGCATGACCGAGTCCGGCATCATTTCGAAGATCGGCGTGAACAGCGCCGGAATTGGCGTTCATCTCGACATCCTCTTCCACCAAGAGGACCACGCTGGGGGAGTGCCGGTGCATCTGGTTGCTGGTCGCATCCTCGCCGAAGCTGGTTCGTTCGACGAAGCCGTCGAGATCGCCCGCAATGCGCCGGTGAGCGCGTCCTCGGCAATCTCGATCCACGATGGTGCCCGGGCCGTCACGGTCGAACTCTCACCGGCTGGCGCGGAGCTCGTTGAGCCGCTCCACGACTGGCTCGTCCACACCAACCGCTTCCAGACCCCGCGCCTGCGGCAAGGTGAGTACCGCAACCCGGAGGAGACGGATTCAGACGCTGACGCCTGGGCGCGCCAAGCGGTGTTGCGCGAGCGCACGGCACGAGAGCCTGAGATCAATGGCGTCGACGACCTTCTGCAATTGCTCGACTCCGAACCAAACCAGTTTGGCCAGCTGACCTGCCTGCCAGCGCTGTCAGAGCCCATAGGCCGTCGCTGGCACACTCTCGCCACGATGATCACCCGACCCGTCGAGCAAACCTTCTCGATCAAGGCTGGAATTCCGCTCGGCGATGCGCCCCTGCGCACCTTCGCGGTGCCGGGTTCAGATTCCACGGAAGCGGCAACCTCGGCCCACTAGACTGGCGCCGCGAACACTGCGCACCATCCCAACCATGAGGAGCATCCCGTGTCGTTCATTGTTGACGTCTTCGCCCGTGAAATTCTCGACTCCCGCGGCAACCCGACCGTCGAAGTTGAGGTCACTCTGGAAGACGGTGCGCAGGGTCGCGCCGCCGTTCCCTCGGGTGCCTCGACGGGCGCCTTCGAGGCCTACGAGCTGCGCGACGGCGATGCCGACCGCTACCTCGGCAAGGGTGTCGAAAAGGCAGTCCAGGGCGTGGCCGACGAGATCAACCCGGCCATTGAGTTCTTTGACGCGAACGACCAGCGCGCCATCGACGCTGAGCTGATCGAGCTCGACGGCACCGAGAACAAGTCGCGCCTCGGTGCGAACGCCATCCTCGGTGTCAGCCTCGCGACCGCGAAGGCCGCAGCCGACTCGGCGAACCTGCCGCTCTACCGCTACGTCGGTGGCGCGAACGCGCACGTGCTTCCGGTGCCAATGATGAACATCATCAACGGTGGTGCCCACGCTGACACGGGCGTTGACGTGCAGGAGTTCATGATCTTCCCGATCGGTGCCGCGACCTTCAAGGAAGCCCTGCAGTGGGGTGCCGAGGTCTACCACCAGCTCAAGAAGACCATCCAGTCGAAGGGCCTGTCGACCGGCCTCGGTGACGAGGGTGGCTTCGCTCCCGATGTGCCGTCGACCCGTGCGGCGCTCGACCTCATTGTTGAGGCGCTCGGCCAGACCCGCTTCGAGCTCGGCAGCGACATTGCGCTCGGTCTCGACGTGGCCTCGACCGAGTTCTACTCGGATGGGGTCTACAAGTTCGAGGGCAAGGAACTCTCGGCCGCCGAAATGGTTGACTTCTATGAGGAGCTCATTGCCGAGTACCCGATCGTCTCGATCGAGGACCCGCTCGCTGAGGAAGACTGGGACGGCTATGTCGAGCTCACCAAGCGCATCGGCGACAAGGTGCAGCTCGTCGGCGACGACCTGTTCGTCACGAACCCCGAGCGTCTGCAGCGCGGTCTCGACCAGAAGGTCGCGAACTCGATCCTCGTCAAGGTGAACCAGATCGGTACCCTCACCGAGACCCTCGACGCTGTCGCCCTCGCGCAGAGCCACCTCTACACCGCAGTGCTCTCGCACCGTTCTGGTGAGACCGAAGACACCACCATTGCGCACCTCGCGGTGGCCACCAACTGCGGTCAGATCAAGACCGGCGCCCCGGCCCGCACCGACCGTGTCGCGAAGTACAACGAGCTGCTGCGCATCGAAGAGGAACTCGGTGAGCAGGCCCGCTACGCCGGCGCCTCGGCGTTCCCGCGCTTCAACGCCAAGTAATCACCGCGCACTCGTCATTCGCTAGATTCACAGCACTGCGGCCGGTCTCGATTCGGGACCGGCCGCAGTCGTGTTCAGGCGCAGTGGGCGCTGTCCGGCACAATGGATCAGATGACCTCCACGAAGCAGCCGGGCAACTCTCGCCGCGCGGGCCGACGCCCGACCGGCGGATCGCTCCTGCTCATCGGCGTGCTCATCATCGGCGTCGGCATGCTCACGCCGACGGTCAACCAGCTCATTTCGCAGCAGCAGCGCATCCGCGATCTTGAGGCCGATATCGCCACGGCAAGTGCCGATCTTGACCAGCTCACCACCGAGAAAGCTCGTTGGGATGATCCTGCCTATGTGCGCGCACAGGCTCGCGGGCGACTCTTGTTCGTCGAACCCGGGGACACCAGCTACTTCGTCGTCGACAGCGGCGGTCAGCGTGCGCCGCTTGCCCCGGTGGATGTCTCGGTTGACATGCACGAAACCAAATCTGACCCGGCAGCGCTCTACCTCGAGTCGCTCATCCGCGCGGCGAATGCCGATTCCGCGCCCACATCGCAGGAGACTCCATGACCCAGGATGCGCAATCCCCGTTCCCGCCCGCCACCGAACGCGATATTGCCGTCGTTACCGCGCAATTGGGTCGACCGGCTCGCGGTGTGCTCGGCGTCGGAGCACGCTGTGTCTGCGGCAATCCGGTCGTCGTGATCACCGCTCCCCGTCTCGATGACGGCACGCCGTTCCCGACCCTCTACTACCTCACGCATCCCGAAGCCACGGCCGAAATGTCGCGGCTCGAAGTTGCGCACCTCATGGTCGAAATGCAGGATGCGCTCGCGACCGACCCGGAACTCCAGGCCGCCTACCAGCGCGCGCACGAGCAGTATCTCGCCCAGCGCGAAGCGGTCGAGCACGTCGCCGAGATTGCGAACGTCACCGCAGGTGGGATGCCGACACGGGTCAAGTGCCTGCACGCGCTCGCCGGTCACGCCCTCGCGGCTGGCCCCGGCGTCAACCCGATGGGGGACTGGGCGCTGCGCGAGTCGGCCTGGAGCCCGGAGCGTTGTCAGTGCGACGACCCGGGTGCGGCACTGCGTGCGGAATAGTGCTTCGAGAGCCTCAGCACACGCTCTGCCCAGCTTCTCGCCGGATTGGTTTGCCGAAGGTGACTACACTTGATCGGTAGCGTTTTTCGAAGATGACGACCCTTGAAAGGGGTATACGCGTGACGAAGATCCTGATTGTGGGTGGTGGCTACGCTGGCTTCACCGCGGCCCGCCAGCTCGAGAAGAAGCTCAACCCGGGAGAGGCCCAGGTAACGCTGGTCGACCCGCTGCCGTACATGACGTACCAGCCGTTCCTACCCGAGGTTGCGGGTGGTTCGATTGAGCCCCGTCACGCTGTTGTTTCGCTGCGCCGCCACCTCAAGCGCACGCGAGTCATCACGGCTGAAGTCACGAACATCGACCACGCCACTAAGACCGCGACGATCAAGCCGGAAGACGGCGACGCTTACCAGCTCGGCTACGACATCGTCGTGGTCACCGCTGGTGCCGTGAGCCGCACCTTCCCGATCGCTGGCATTGCCGAGAACGCCGTCGGCCTCAAGCACATCGAAGAGGCGATCTGGGTGCGCGACACCATGATCGACAACTTCAACCGCGCATCGACCATGGCCCCCGGCCCTGAGCGCTCTCGCCTGCTCACCTTCGTGGTTGTCGGTGGCGGCTTCGCTGGTATCGAGGCGTTCGCCGAGATGCGTTCGCTCGCGACGGCCCTGCTCGCCGACTACCCCTCGCTGCAGTTCGACGATGTGCAGTTCCACCTCATTGAGGCCGCACCGCGCATCATGCCCGAGGTTTCGGAGCAGACGGCGCTCTGGGTCATCAAGAACCTCGCCGAGCGCGGCGCCACCGTGCACCTCAATACCCAGTGCACCTCGGCTGTGGACGGCGTGGTCGAGACCTCGGCGGGCGACAAGTTCCCGACCGACGTCATCGTCTGGACCGCCGGCATGATGGCGAACCCCCTCGTCAAGGGCTTCACCGACCTGCCGGTCAACGAGCGCGGCAACCTGCGTGCGCGCGCCGACCTGCGCGTCGAGGGCGACGAGGGCATCGTGAAGGACGCCTGGACCGCTGGCGACGTGTCGGCCGTGCCCGACCTCTCGGGCGGTGGCGTGAACGGCTTCTGCGTTCCGAACGCCCAGCACGCGGTGCGCCAGGCGCGCGTGCTCGCCGACAACATCGTGGCGACGCTGCGTGGCGACGCTCCGACCGACTACTACCACGAGAACATCGGGGCGGTTGCAGGTCTCGGTATGGGCGTCGGCGCGTTCCAGTCGGGCAAGACCGGCATCACGGGCCTTCCGGCCTGGGCGATGCACCGTGGCTACCACGGCATGGCGATCCCGACCTACGAGCGCAAGGTGCGTGTGTTCGCGAACTGGGCGCTGCAGCTCATCCTCGGCCGCGACTTCGTGTCGCTGAGCGAGGTCTCGCAGCCGAAGGCGTTCTTCGAGCGCTTCGCCGCGAAGCCGCGCCCGGCCGCTGACGCGAAGCCGGCTGAGGCGGCAAAGCCCGGCCCGAAGCCCGCGGCTCCCAAGGTTGACGAGTCGGCTGCGCCCAAGGCTGAGGCGCCCAAGGCTGAGGCGCCCAAGGCTGAGGCCAAGTAGCCCCAGGTCTGCTGGCCAGTGACGTACGTGCGACGCCGCCGCATCCCGGATGCGGCGGCGTCGCACTGTAACTGGCCACAGCATCCACCCCCACAACACCCCCGGTAGCCCAATTGGCAGAGGCAAGCGACTTAAAATCGCTGAGCTGCGGGTTCGAGTCCCGCCCGGGGGACCACAAGCACCATTAGGCTGGCGCCATGAGCGAGCCAGTCCTGCGCCCCACCGCACCAGCCAACGCCAAGGCCCTCGAGACCGGCTCGGGCATCGCTTGGCACGACTGGGTCGACTACCTCGAAGCACAGGATGCAGCGAAGCTCGACCACACCGATATGGCCCGCCTCGCGCTCGCCCGCATCCTCGAAGTTGGCAAGTCGACGAGCCCGGAGTGGTGGGCCCAGGGCGTGACCGTTGCCTACGAACGCCACATCGGTCGCCGGCAGGTCGGCCAAACCTGCGATGGCAGCTTCAGCGTCACGGTCTCAAAGACGCTTCCCGGCGACATGGATGCAGTGCTCGAACGCTGGCAGGCGCGGTTCGACTCGGTGGTCGAGTTCAATGGCGTGCTCCTCAGCCGCAAGCCCGCCGCATCCAGCACCGAGAAATGGCGCTATTGGCGCTGTGGGCTCGAGGATGGCTCGACGCTCAGCGTCAATATGCAGACAAAGCCAACGGGGGAGAAGACGGCGCTCGCGGTGAACCACGACAAGCTTGGCTCGGCCGATGACGTCGAGCACTGGCGGGCGTTCTGGAAGGCCGAACTCACTCGCTTCGCGCAGTAGTCTGCGAACTCGTCACCGCCGCCTCAACCTCGCCTCGTTAGACTGCGAAATATGGACAACCTCGGCTGGCTTATCGTCGCGGGCGCGCTCGTCGTGCTTCTGCTCATCCTCGTCATTTGGTTCTTTGCAACTCGCTCAAATCTGCTCAAGCAGCAGGTGCAGGTGGATGAGGCGTGGCATGACATTGCCGTCCAGCTCAAGCGTCGAGGCGACCTCGTCCCGAGTATCGTTCAGGCGGTGCGCGGCTATGCCGACCACGAACAGTCGGCCTTCGCAGCAATGGAACAAGCGCGCACCGAAACGCTCGAAGCTACGACGCCGAGTGAGGCCTCGACCGCCGAGAACCACTTTCAGGGGGCGTTGCGGGCGCTCTACGGCATTGCCGACGCCTTCCCGAAGCTCACGGCATCGCCAGAGTTCGTGCACCTCAAGGCCGACCTCGGCCAAACCGAAGACAAGATTCAATCGGCTCGTCGCGCCTACAACGGCAGCGTGCGTGGCTTGAACGCGCGCGTGCAGGGCTGCCCCGGCAAGCTCGTCGCCGGTGCCGCCGGAGTACGGGCGCGCGAGTTCTTTGAAGTCGCCGATCGGGCCGCCATCGCGGAGCCGCCGCGCGTGCAATTCTGATGATCGACGAGCCCGCGAACGCACCCGAACCTCGCCCGCGCGACACCGATGCGCATTTCGTCTCGAAGCCGGTGCGTATCGCCGCTGCCTGGTCGTGGCGATGGATCGCCATCGTGCTCGGGGCCATTCCCCTCGTCTGGCTGCTCGGGCAGGCCAGCATCATCGTGGTGCCGCTGCTCGTGGCGGTGCTCATCACGGCGCTCCTCGTGCCGCTCACCAACACCCTGACCCGGCGCTGGCACTGGCCCAAGTGGCTCGCCATGATCGCAGCGCTCATTGCCCTCTTCGCTGGCGTGGCTCTCCTCATTCTGCTTGTCGTGCTCGCCTTCCGCAGCGGCGACCAATTCGATGTCGCGCAGCTCGAGCGCCGCTATCGCGAGCTCTTGCAGTGGGTTGAGGCGAGCCCGCTGCACATCTCTGAAGAGCAGGTCAACCAGTGGCTTGCCGAGGCCACCGAATGGATTCGCCAGAACGTCGGCACGCTCATCCAAGGCACGCTCACCGCCGGCACCACCGTCGCCTCCATCGGCGCGGGCTCGCTTGTGGCACTCTTTGCGATCATCTTCTATTTGCTTGATGGCCGCCGCATCTGGCTCTTCGTTGTGTCGCTCTTCCCACGCGCCGCGCGGGCAGCAGTGGATGGGGCCGGCGAGCGCGCGTGGATCTCGACCGGCCACTA
The DNA here is from genome assembly GCF_003865375.1 of Gulosibacter macacae. Taxonomy (GTDB): domain Bacteria; phylum Actinomycetota; class Actinomycetes; order Actinomycetales; family Microbacteriaceae; genus Gulosibacter; species Gulosibacter macacae. Next base: position 70,678 of record NZ_RQVS01000009.1, read on the forward strand.
CGTGCGTGTGCAGGTCGTCGTCGCCCTTATCGACGCGGTCGGCATCTTCATCGGCGCGGTCATTCTCGGCGTGCCCTATTCGCTCGCCATCGGCATCCTCGTGTTCCTCGGCGCGTTCGTGCCACTCGTCGGTGCCTTCGCCTCGGGAGCCGTCGCGGTGATCATCGCGCTCCTCGCGAACGGCTTCTGGAATGCCGTGATCATGCTCGTCATCGTCGTTGGTGTCATGGCCATCGAAGCCAATGTGCTCCAGCCGCTCATCATGGGCCAGGCGGTGCAATTGCATCCGCTTGCCGTACTGCTCTCCGTCAGTGCGGGGTCCCTTTTCGCGGGCATCGCCGGCGCCGTCTTTGCCGTGCCGGTCGTGGCCGCGATCAAGGCGATGGTGCGATATATTCGCGCCGGAAAATGGCGAGATGAGCCTGATCCAACCGAGGGGTTGTCATCAGACGCCGACGAACACGGCAGACTAGTGCCTAAACGCATCCCGCTTTCGCACCTTCGCAGGAAGAAGACCAGCTCCACATGACCGACCTCGACACCACATTCGAACCCACTCTCGAAGCCATCGAGGCCGCGCAGGACATAGTTGGTCGCATCACCCGCGTGACGCTGCTCGATTCCGCGAAGTTCTTGCAGAAGTACGTCGGCTCGCCGGTCTTCCTCAAGTGCGAGAACATGCAGCGCACCGGTTCGTACAAGATTCGTGGTGCCACGAACCGCCTCGCCCTCCTCACCGCCGAAGAGCGCGAGCGTGGTGTCGTTGCCGCCTCGGCCGGTAACCACGCCCAGGGCGTCGCCTACGCGGCCCGTGAACTCGGCATCCCGGCAACGATCTACATGCCGGTCGGCGTGCCGATTCCGAAGCTCGAGGCGACGCGCAACTACGGCGCCGATGTCGTGCTCCACGGCTACAACGTCGCCGAGGCACTCGCCGGGGCCCAGGAGTACGCCCGCGAGACCGGCGCGACGTTCATTCATCCCTATAACCACCCGGATGTCATCACCGGCCAGGCGACCCTCGGGCTCGATATTCTCGACCAATTGCCCGAGGTCGACACCATCATCGTGCCGATCGGTGGCGGTGGGCTCATCGCCGGTGTCGCCTCGCTCGTTGACCTCAAAGCTCGGGAGCTCGGTCGCAAGATCCGCGTTATCGGGGTGCAGGCCGCGAACTCGGCGCCGTTCCCGGTGTCGATTGAAGCCGGGCAGCCGGTAAAGATCGATGCGAAGGCGACGATCGCCGACGGTATCGCCGTGGATGAACCGGGCTCGCTTACGTTCGAGCTCGTGCGTAAGCACGTGGATGAAATCGTCACCGTGAGCGACGAAGACATCTCGCGCGCAATTTTGCTCTTGCTCGAGCGGGCGAAGCTCGTCGTCGAACCCGCTGGCGCAACGCCGGTGGCGGCCATGCTTGCCGGCAAGATTCAGGGCACCGGCAATACCGTCGCGGTGCTGTCGGGCGGCAATATCGACCCGATGATGCTCGAAAAGGTGATCTCGCAGGGTCTGACTGCCTCAGACCGCTACATGCGCATCATCATTGGCCTGCACGATGTGCCGGGTCACCTCGCACGCATCGCGACGATCCTCGCCGACATCAACGCGAACGTCATCGAGGTGCTGCACACCCGACACAACAAGGGTCTGCAGATCACGCAGGTAGAGCTCGAAATCTCGGTTGAGACCCGCGGCACCGATCATGCGCGGCTCGTGCTCGACTCGCTGCGCGCAGCCGGGTACGAGCCCCGCGTAGACCGAGACGCCACGATCTAGCCGCGGAAGGTTTCGACATCGACGATCTTCACGTCGATGTCGTTGCCGTTCGGGGCGGCGTAGCTCGTGGTTGCGCCGATCTTGAGGCCCTCGATGGCCTGGCCGAGCGGGCTGTCGGGGGAGAAGACGCGCAGTTCAGTCTGCGATTCGAGTTCGGGGTCGGCGAAGAGGAACTTCTGTTCGCGACCGGCAATGGTCGCGGTCACGACGGTGCCGAGTTCAACGACGCCGGATGCTTCGGGCGCCTCGCCGACAACCGCGGTCTTGAGCATGCCCTCGAGTTCGCGGATGCGCGCCTCGATCTTGCCCTGCTCATCCTTGGCTGCGTGGTAGCCGGCGTTCTCCTTGAGGTCGCCGTCTTCGCGGGCTTCCTGGATCTCGCGGGCGATCTCTTGGCGACGCGTGGTGGAGAGGTGCGCCAGCTCGTCACTGAGACGGTCAAACGTCTCCTGCGTCAACCAGGTCGACTCGGGCTGGGTGGACATGTGCAACTCCTCGGAAATACCACGGAAGCCCCGACCGGTTGTCGAGGCTCCGCAAGATCCTAGCAAATGGCGAGTAGGTAGCTGTAGGGAGGGGCGCAGCTACTCGATCACCCAGCACTCGCGCATCTGCACGAGCGTCGCGCGCTGGGTGGTCTCGAGATCAACGCGCACGACCTGGTGCGCCTCGGCGCTCGCGGGGAGTTCCACGACCTTCCAACCGACAACGGTATTGCGATCGTTCTGCGCCTCAACGGCACAGGCGAGGGGAGTGCCTGGTTGTACCGATACCCGCGACTCGACGGTCACGTGGGTGTCGGACTCCACACCAAAGCGCGCGGTTTGCGTCTCAATGGTCGCGTCAGGGGTGAGTGAGGTCAACGCCCAGAACACGATGACACCAATGACGAGGCCGACAACCCCAAGCCACCACCAGCGATTCGACGTCGAATCATCGATCGAACGGCCCGGGCGAGCGCCGTAACGTTCGGTCAAATCCGTCAATGTGCATCCCTGCGAGATAAGCTGGTGAGTCGTTGCCAGGATACCTTGCCCCGATTGGCTGGGCGGCCAGGCGACCACGAACTACTTGAACACCACGAACAGGAGCGGGTCTACGTGACGCTACGGCTACTGGCAGTGCATGCCCATCCCGATGATGAGTCGAGCAAGGGTGCGGGCACCTACGCCATGTATGAAGACCGCGGTGCCGAGGTCATGATTGTGAGCTGCACCGGTGGTGAAGCCGGTGACCTGCTCAACGCCGCCCTGCAATCGCGTGCCCACGCCGAGCGCGACCTCACGGGTCTGCGCCGCGTCGAGATGGCCGAAGCTCAGCGCATCCTCGGCATCGAGCACCGCTGGCTCGGCTACCGCGACTCGGGTATGGCGCGCGAAGACGGCACGCTAGAGCCCGGCACGTTCGCGGCGATTCCGATCGAGACGAGCGTCCGCCCGCTCATCCGCCTCATCCGCGAATTCAAGCCGCATGTGCTCGTGACCTATGACGAAAACGGTGGCTACCCGCATCCCGATCACATTCGCACGCACGAGATTTCGATGCGCGCCTGGGATGAGGCCGCTGATGACCGCTACCCCGAGCTCGGTGAGCCGTGGAGCGTGCAGAAGCTCTACTACGACCGCACGATGAACCCGGGTCGCTTCAAGTCACTCATCAGCGAGCTGAAAGAGCACACCGATTACGTGCACCTCGCTGACCGGATGGAGGAAGCGCTCGGTCGCGTGCTCGAGCGGCAGCAGCGACTCACCACGCAGATCGAGGTGCGCGATTACCTGCTGCGCCGTGATGATGCTTTGCGCGCCCACGCGAGCCAGGTGGCCCCGGACAATGAGTTTTTCTTCGGCTTTCCGCGCGACGTCGAGGCGATTGCCTATCCATATGAGGACTATGAGCTCATTGCGAGCCGTGTGTCGCTGGTCGAGAACGGTGAGCTTGAAGCTGACCTCTTCGCCGGCGTAATTGATGAGGGAGTTGCCTGGTGATCTGGCTCATGAGCACACCGGTGGAGACGCCGACCTTTGATCCCGCGCAGGTAACGCCGGGGCCCGTCGGGTTCTTCGTCACGATCGGACTCTTCCTAGCGGTGGGCCTCATTGCAATGGGCCTGATGAATCGTATGTCGCGGCTGCAGGCCCGCTATGCGGTGCGCGAGCAGCTTGAGGCTGAGGCGGCTGCTGGCGCGGCCGCCAATGAGGTGCCGACCGCAGAAGCGGCCGGTGACGAGCCGAAGCCCGACACCGCATCCCGCTAAGCGCGCCAGCTGGTAGGAACTCGAGCTACGCCGCCCCGCTCGCGCCGAGCGGGTTGAGCACGATGAGCAGAATGGCCGCCCAGTGGCATGCCCAGGCGGCGATCGTTGCCGCGTGGAAGAGTTCGTGGAAACCGAAGTTGTTCGGCCACGGGTTCGGGCGCTTGAACGCGTACATGAGTGCACCAACGGTGTAGATGAGGCCGCCAACCGCGACGAGCACCATCATCGCCACGGATGCCTGCAGCAGGTCGCCGAGGTACATGACGGCGATCCAGCCCATGGCGAGGTAGAGGCCCACGGAGAGCCAGCGCGGCATGCTGATCCAGAGCACATTGAGCACGATGCCGACGAAGGCGACGGCCCACACGAGCCAGAACAGCAACCAGCCCTTTTCGGGTGGCAGTGCGAGAAGTGCAAGCGGCGTGTACGTGCCGGCGATGAGCAGGAAGATGTTCGCGTGATCGAAGCGGCGCAGAAGTGCCTTCGCGCGCGGACCCCACTTGCCGCGGTGATATAGCGCCGACATGCCGAAGAGCAGAATCGAGCAGGCCGTGTAGACCGAGACGGCGAAGACCGCCTTCGCGCTATCGGTGAACGCGAAGAGCATGGTGCCGAGCACTGCCGCAAGCGGCGTCGCGACCGTGTGGATCCAGCCGCGCCAGGCGGGGCTCGTGACCGCGAGAAGCTGCTCGCGCACACCGAGCGGGTTGGCGGCGTTGTCGTTTGAATGGTGTTGCGGGGTCGCCGTCGGTGTACTCACGTGGCCGACGATACGCCCTGTGGATGCACTGCGGCGCAGAATTGGTGGCAACCCACATGCCGGTAGATTGAAGGGGTGAGTTTGCGATCGTCCGCCTGGCCGCCCGAGGTGCTGTACCGCCTCTATGCGCGGCGTCTGTGGCGAGCGCTTGATCGCGTGGCCGCCCGCCCTCGGCACATTGCCATGATCATTGACGGTAATCGGCGTTGGGCGAAGCAACTCGGTCTCGCCGATGCCGCCGACGGACACCGGGCCGGTGCCGCGAAGATGATCGAGTTTCTCAGCTGGTGTGACCGCGCGGGTATTGGCACGGTGACGCTGTATCTGCTCTCGCGCGACAACCTCACGAGCCGCGCCGGTGCCGAACTGGCGCAATTGCAGGGGATCATCGCGAAGCTCGCCGGCCAGATCGCCGAGAATGAGCGCTGGCAGGTGCAGCATGTGGGTTCGGTCGAGGGACTCGATGAGGAGCTTGCTTCGGCCCTTTCGAACGCACAGTCGGTGAGTGCCCGACGCACCGGGATGCACGTAAATCTCGCGGTTGGGTACGGCGGGCGCAGTGAAATCGTGGATGCGATGCGCGCCATTGTGCGCGGGCACGCTGACCGGGGCGGCACCATTGCCGAGCTGGCCGATATTGTGACGCCGGATCTCATTGGTGAACACCTCTACACGGGTGGCCAGCCCGACCCCGATCTCGTGATTCGCACCTCGGGCGAGCAGCGGCTGAGCGACTTCATGCTCTGGCAATCGGCGCACTCGGAGTTCTATTTTGTGGAGGCGCTCGGCCCCGACCTTCGCGAGGTCGATTTCTTGCGTGCGCTGCGCGATTTCGCGAGCCGCGAGCGCCGCTACGGCAAATAGCGCGCGGCGTGTCGCAACCTTCAAGCCGAGCTTGGAGGATGAGAAGTCACATCCGTCACACTGGTCACTCTGGTCTACACCCGTTGTGAATTTGGGAAACGCTAGGTAACAACTCGTGACGTCTCCCTAGCGATTCGCCGGAATGGTCCCCGGTTCACGGCTTGTCAGGGTGTCGCGGGTTAGTTTGGCGGCATCAGGGGGAGTTCCTGATCGAGACGGCCACGTAAGTTCGTTTCGACACCCGCGATCACGTGGCCGCCTTGCAACACCACAACGAGCACCGCAGCTCGGCGAGGAGCGAGACCGCCGTGACCACCACGACGAACACCCACCCGACCGACAGCGAACTGCACGAGCAGAACGCAATCGACGAACCCGGCCGCATCCTCGACGAGGAAGGCAACGCGGGCAACGCAACGAAGGTGCGCACCTATGTGCTCGACACTTCGGTATTGCTCAGCGACCCGCGCGCGTTGCTCCGGTTCGCCGAACACGAGGTCGTCATCCCGATCATCGTGATCACCGAGCTGGAAAAGAAGCGTCACGATCCCGAAATCGGCTATTTCGCCCGCCAGGCGCTGCGGTTGCTCGACCAATTCCGCATCAGCCACGGCCGCCTCGACTTCCCGATTCCAGTAGGGGATGAGGGCGGCACACTGCGCGTGGAACTTAACCACTCGAACCAGCAGGTGCTCCCCAGCGGAATGCAGCTCGGCGACAATGACTCCCGCATCCTTGCGGTTGCCGCGAATCTCGCGGCCGAGGGTTGCGATGTCACGGTGGTGTCGAAAGACCTCCCGATGCGCGTGAAGGCCTCGTCGATCGGTATCGCCGCCGATGAGTACCGTCATGAGCTCGCCCGTGACACCGGCTACACTGGCCTGTCGCAGATCGACCTCGGCGGCGAGGCAATGAACGCGCTCTACGAGGAGGAAGAGATCTCGACCGAAGCCGTTGACGGGCTGCCGGTGAACACTTCGGTGGTGATCAGCTCAGAGCGCGGTTCGGCCCTCGGCCGCGTGATCGGCGACCAGCGGGTGCGACTCGTGCGCGGCGACCGCGATGTGTTCGGCGTGCACGGCCGCTCCGCAGAACAGCGGCTGGCGATCGACCTCTTGCTTGACCCCTCGGTTGGCATCGTCTCGCTCGGTGGTAATGCGGGTACGGGCAAGTCGGCGCTCGCGCTCGCGGCGGGCCTCGAGTCGGTGCTTGAGCGTGGTCTGCAGCGCAAGATTATGGTCTTCCGGCCGCTCTACGCGGTCGGTGGCCAGGAACTCGGCTATCTGCCTGGCGACCAAGACGAAAAGATGAACCCTTGGGGTCAGGCCGTCTACGACACGCTCTCGTCGATCGTGTCGGAGAACGTGCTCGACGAGGTGATTGACCGGGGGATGCTCGAGATTCTGCCGCTCACCCACATCCGTGGCCGCTCGCTGCACGATGCGTTTGTGGTCGTGGATGAGGCGCAGTCGCTTGAGCGGAACGTGCTGCTCACGATGCTCTCGCGTATTGGCCAGAACTCTCGGGTGGTGCTCACCCACGATGTCGCGCAACGCGACAATCTGCGGGTGGGCCGCCACGATGGCATCGCCTCGGTGATTGAGACGCTCAAGGGTCACCGACTCTTTGGCCACATCACGCTCACTCGCTCGGAGCGTAGCGAGATCGCGGCACTCGTGACGGAGCTGCTTGACGCGTAGTTGCGCATGAGGGCCCCAGTGGATGCGCTGGGGCCCTCACGTGTGCCGGGCAGTGTCGGGGTGCGTGCCAAGTGGAACTCGGCGCGTACCAACCGGAACCGAATTCGTGCCTTCCGGAACCCGCACGGACGTGGCGATGAGGGAAACCCCTGGTCAGTGCGCGTGTGTCACGCACTTCGCACCGGCCCTGGTTCCACTTGGCACGGCACTGGTTCCGCTTGGCACGTGGATGCGGTCAGATCACCCGCGCAGGATCGATTACGAGCAGGTTCTGCTCGAGCGGTGCACCATCCCGGTCGAGCCCGGTGATGTGCGCCCCGGCGAACTGCGTGTCATAGCGCGTGTGGTAGTGCCCGTGAAAGATGCGCTTGGGCTGTACCGCATCGACTAGGCGTCGCATCCGCTCACGGTGGCCGGCGGCGAGCGCGAGTTCTTCCGCGGGAAACCGCCCCTCCCAATCGCAGGGGGTGTCGGCGCCGGCGGGGGAGTCGTGGCTCACGAGCACATCGACCGCGCCCTCAGCGGCGATGCGCGCCACATCGGCATCGGTGACCGCTTCTTGGGGCCACCAGCTCACGCCCGCCTCGCGCGCCTGCTTGTCGACTGACGTGGCGCCGCCGCAGGCGAGCCAGGTGCGGCCGGCCCACGCCCACCGAAATCCGCGCGGCAGATGCCACACGCGAGCAGAAAGATGTCGCAACCCCCGTTCATCCAGCGCAATCGACTCGAGCAGATCGGAGTCTTCGTGGTTGCCCTCGACGAACAGCAGCGGCACCGGCCCGAGCGCTGCATCCAGTGCCTCAAGAAATTCGGACGCAAACAAGTAACCGAAATCGCCCACGTGCACGATCGTTTCGGCCCCGCGCCGTCGCGCCTCGGCTATCGAGCGCACGGCGTACTCGGTGTTCGCGTGCCAATCGCCGGCGATGGCGAGGAGCTTTGGGGTGGCGAGCGGATCAACGGCGGCAGCTGGCGTCATGTCACCAGCATCGCAAGCTACGCCTGTGGAGAAGTGACGGCGCACTTCGCTTGATCGAGCTACGGTGCCGCCGTGCTCCTCGACACGACCTTCACCTACACCGCAGCTGCGCTCAGCGTCGCCCTCTGGGTGGCGCTCGTGACGCCGAAGCTCGTGGTGACCGACCTCGCCGAACACCGGCTGCCAAACGACCTGGTCATGCCTGGCTGGGGCGTCGCCGGCGTTGCGCTCGTCGTCGCCTGGCTTGAGGCAGGCGAGTTCCCGCTTGTGACACTCCTCACTAGTGTCGCCGCGCTGGTCGTGCTCATCGGCCTCGGGCTCGCGGGTGGCTTCGGCATGGGGGATGCGAAGCTCGCCGTGCCGCTCACCGTGGGACTCTTGCTCGTGCATCCGATGCATGCCGCTGTAGGTGCGCTCGCGGCGATCGTGACCGGGGGAGTCGCCGCGCTCGTGACGCTCGTTCGTCGGCGCGACGTAAGCCAGCGCATCCCGTTCGGGCCGTGGCTCTTGCTCGGCTATTGGACGGGGTATCTCGCGTAGGCTGGATCGAGTAACAACTCTCTTCTTGAAAGGGTCACAACGTGGTGGAGTCGAACGACATCGAGTACCGCATCGAGCACGACACGATGGGCGAGGTGCGAGTTCCGAAGGACGCGCTCTACGCCGCTCAGACGCAGCGTGCGGTCGAGAACTTCCCGATTTCGGGACAGGGCCTCGAAGCTCGACAGATCATTGCGCTCGCACAGATCAAGCGCGCCGCAGCAATCGTGAACGCCAAGCTCGGCATCATCGACGACGCACGCTCGGGCGCCATCGTTGCCGCGGCTGAAGAGGTCATTGGTGGCAAGCACCTCGACCAGTTCCCGATCGACGTGTACCAGACCGGTTCGGGTACCTCGTCGAACATGAACACGAACGAGGTGCTTTCGAAGCTCGCGACCGACTCGCTCGGCGACACGGTGCACCCGAACGACCACGTCAACGCCTCGCAGTCGTCGAACGACGTGTTCCCGACCTCGGTGCACGTGGCCGTCACCGGCGCGCTGCTTGAGGACCTCATCCCGGCGCTCGAGTACCTCGCCGTCGACCTTGAAGAGAAGGCAGAGCTGTGGAAGGACGCCGTGAAGGCGGGCCGCACGCACCTCATGGACGCCACTCCGGTCACCCTCGGCCAGGAGTTCGCGGGCTACGCCCGCCAGATTCGCCTCGGCATTGACCGAGTCAACGCGACCATCGAGCGCGTTGCCGAGGTGCCGCTTGGTGGCACCGCGACCGGTACCGGCATCAACACGCCGAAGGGCTTCTCGGAGCAGGTCATCGCTGAGCTCGCGGCAAACACCGGCCTGCCGCTGCACGAAGCTGCCGACCACTTCGAGGCGCAGGGTGCGCGGGATGCGCTCGTTGAGGCCTCGGGGGCACTGCGCACCATCGCGGTGTCGCTCGTGAAGATCAACAACGACCTGCGCTGGATGGGTTCGGGCCCGAACACGGGTCTTGGTGAACTGCAGATCCCCGACCTGCAGCCCGGTTCGTCGATCATGCCTGGCAAGGTCAACCCGGTGGTGCCGGAGGCCGTGCTCATGGTCTGCTCGCGCATCATCGGTAACGACGCGGCGATCGCGTTTGCCGGTGCGTCGGGTTCGTTCGAACTCAATGTGCAGATCCCGGTGATGGGCACGGCGCTCCTCGAGTCGATTCGCCTGCTCGCGAACTCGTCGAAGGTGCTCGCCGACAAGACCATCAAGGGTCTCGTCGCGAACGAGGAGCACGCTCGTGCGCTCGCCGAGTCGTCGCCGTCGATCGTCACCCCGCTCAACCGCGTCATTGGCTACGAGGCTGCGGCGAAGGTTGCGAAGCACGCGGTTGCGAACAAGATCACCGTGCGCGAGGCCGTCATTGACCTCGGCTTCGTCGAGTGCGGTGAGATCACCGAAGAAGATCTGGATGCACGCCTGGACGTGCTCAAGATGACCTCGCCGAACCTCTAGTCGCGCGAGCTCGGTCGAAGTGGGCCGTCCCGGGAGCTAGTTCCCGGGACGGCCCTTTTGTTCTGCTAGTTGTGGCCCGTGTTGAGCTCGCTTCGGCCCGAGCGCGAGCCTAGCGGTGCTGCTCCGCAATGAGCGTCGCGAGCGCCTGCACGTCGAGCGCCGAGTGCGAGCCGTAAACCACGAACGTCGAATCGCCGATCTTGCCAACAAGGCTGTAGCGAGTGTTGCCCGCCTCTTCGGCGGTGAGGTCGGTGTGGTCGTACTCGGCCCAAGTCACGCCGCCGAGGGCGATTTCGCCGGTCTTGGCACGGCGCTCGACCTTGTCGACGACCCAGGTCTCGTTGGCATTGATGCCCTGGCTCATGCCGACAAAGCCAACGGGGGTGTCACCGTCGTTGACGACGTAGCCGATGTACCACTCCGTCACGCCATCGGCGCCCTCACGGATCTCAGCACGGTTCGCAGCCCAGTTCTCGGGCACCTTCGGTGCAGCAAGCTGCTCGGTGTAGCCGGGCTGTGCCTCGCTGGCCGCCGCCGCATAGTCGACGTCGTAGCTGCGTGGGTTGTCGTTGCGCGGCACGATGAGCACGAGCACCAGCACGACCAGCACGGTCACCCCGAGCGCGGCTGCGAGATTGCGCAGGTTTTGCCGGGCGCGGTGCAGGCGCGTGTTTTCGGCCTTGCGATCAGCCTCTTCTTGCGCAGTCTCCGGGCGTCCGAGATCGGCGCGGATGGGGCCGGGTTCGCTCAGGTGCTCGTTCGAGGTGTGCTCGGGCGTCACGCGTCGGCCTCGCTGTCAGCGCGGTGCTCCGCGCGCACGCGCTCGAGGCGCTCGCGTGCGCCCTTAAGCCACTCTTCGCAGCGGGCCGCGAGTTCTTCGCCGCGTTCCCAGAGGCGCAGCGCCGTTTCAAGCGGCAATGAGCCCTGTTCGAGCTGCTGCACGACGAGGGCGAGCTCGTCGCGCGCCTGCTCGAAGCTGAGTTCGGCTACCGGGCGCAGTTCGGGCGTGGTCGCCTGCTCGGCGGAGTTGGATGCGGGCATGGAGTTCATTCTACGGTCGCCTCAATTCGGCCATCGGTGAATCGGATGCGGAGGTGTGCGCCGGCGGGTGCGGCGGCGGTTTCGGTGATGACCTGTGGTTCGGCTAGGTCAGTGCGCTCGACGATTGCGTAGCCCCGTCGCAGGGTGCCCTCGGGCGAGAGCGCGACGAGCCGCTGTTGCAGTGACTTTGTTGCATCCTCGGCGCGGTCGATCGAGCGGCGAGCGAGTTCTTCGCCGCGCAGGGCGAGGCGCATGAGCTCTTCGCCGTGGCGGTCGATGATCCAGCTCGGTTGCGCGAGCGAAGGGCGTGAGCGCAGTGCTTCGAGCTGGCGGGTCTCAAACGTCACCTGGTCGGTAACACGACGGCGGATGCGCGCCCGGTACTGCGTCACGAGATCGAGCTGTTCGGCGACATCGGGGACGACTCGCTTCGCGGCATCGGTCGGCGTCGAGGCGCGTAAATCGGCAACTTCATCGAGCAGCGGCCGGTCAGCCTCGTGGCCGATGGCGCTCACGAGCGGCGTCACCACCTCGGCGGCTGCACGCACGAGTTGCTCGTCTGAGAAGGGCAGCAGGTGCAAGAAATCACCGCCACCTCGGGCAATGATGATGACGTCTACTTCGGGGTCAGCGTCGAGTTCGCGCAGCGCTGCGATCACCTCGGGCACCGTGTTTTCGCCCTGCACGCGGGTGTGGATCGTGCGGAAGCGAACGGCGGGCCAGCGCAACTCGGCGTTGCGGCGTACGTCCTTTTCTGCATCCGAGTCTTTGCCGGTGATGAGACCGATGCACTGCGGCAGGAAGGGGAGCGGAACCTTGCGGGCATCCGCAAACAGCCCCTCGTCGGCGAGCTTGCGGCGAAGCTTTTCGAGTTCGGCAAGCAGATTGCCGATGCCGGCATGCCGCATATCGGTGACCTGGAGCGAGAGCGTGCCGCCCTTGACCCAGACGTCGGGCTTCGCGTAGACGATGACGCGGTCACCCTTCGCGAACTTGTCTTGAAGGCGTTCGCGCACCGATCGCCACACGACGATCGACAGGTTGACGTCGGCTTCGAGGTCGCGCAGTTTGCCGTAGGCGTGGCCGCCGCGCACATCGAAGCTCGTGAGTTCGCCCTCGACCCAGACGGAGCCAAGGCGGGCGACCCAATCGTGAATGGCTTGGGCGATGTACTGCACCTGAAAGGGATGCTCGGGGGTCGACTCGTTCGCGGCCATGGGCCTCCCTTTTGGCTTCTCCGCCCGATTTCCGGGGATCTCAGTAGACTGGAGGGCGTGACTGAACCCGTGATCGCTCTGCCCACGCCGCTTGTGCGGCGGCCCGCCGTGGTCCTTGAGGACCACCCAGTAGACGGCGCGAAGCGGGTGCTGCTCGCCGCTCCTCGAGGATACTGCGCCGGTGTTGACCGCGCGGTGGTGGCTGTGGATAAAGCGCTCGAGCAATACGGTGCGCCGGTCTATGTGCGCAAGCAGATTGTGCATAACAAGCATGTGGTGGCCGAGCTTGAGGACCGCGGCGCGATCTTCGTTGACGAGGTCGACGAGGTGCCCGAGGGCTCGCACCTCGTGTTTTCGGCGCACGGCGTTTCGCCGATGGTCAAGGATGCTGCCGCCGAACGAAACCTGCTCACGATCGACGCAACCTGCCCGCTGGTGACGAAGGTGCACCGCGAAGCGACGCGCTTCTCGAAGCAGGGCCGCCAGATTCTGCTCATTGGGCACGCTGGCCACGAAGAAGTTGAGGGCACGGCGGGTCACGGTGGCGACAAGGTCACCATCGTGAACAACCCGGATGAGGCTGACACGGTAGTCGTCGACGACCCGGACAACGTCGTGTGGCTCTCGCAGACGACGCTCTCGGTCGACGAGACGATGGAGACGGTGAACCGCCTGCGTTCGCGCTTCCCGAATCTGCAAAACCCGCCGAGCGACGATATTTGCTATGCGACGCAGAACCGCCAGGTGGCGATCAAGAAAGTCGCCGCTGAGTCGGATCTCGTGATCGTGGTGGGTTCGTCGAACTCGTCGAACTCGGTGCGTCTCGTTGAGGTGGCGCTTGAGTACGGCGCGAAGGCTGCGTACCGCATCGATTACGCCGACGAGATCGACCAGGCATGGCTCGACGGTGTGAAAATAGTTGGGGTGACTTCAGGTGCCTCGGTGCCGGAAGTGCTCGTGCAGGATGTCATCGCCGCGCTGTCGACCGCCGGGTACCGCGACGTGGATGAGGTGGAGACGGCCGTTGAGGACCTCATGTTCTCGCTCCCCAAGGAGCTACGCCGCGACCTCGGCAGTTGCGACACCGGCGGCCGCGGTGGCCGCAATGGTGGCGTGCGCGACAAAGACTCCGGGCTCGGCTAGCCGCCGAGTCCTGCCTGCTTGAGCACTGCATCCGTCAATTGCGGATGCATCATGAGCGCGGCCGTGACGAGCAGCGTTGACATGAGCCAGCCCACGATGGCACCGACGATCGCGCACCAGGCGGCGAGCTTTTCGGCGCGCCAGCGCCCCAGTGCGATCCAGAGCCAGAGCGCGTAGTTGAGCGGATGCACGATGATGCCCGCGAGCGAAATCCAGGCGAGGCCGTCGGCTCGCACGTAGTCGCCGGCCTCATACTGCTCAAACATCGCGGCCGCTTGGGCGGCGAGTGCGTTCTCGGTGAGCGCGGTCATGCTGCTGATCGTGGCGACGATGCCCATGACGAATAGTGCGATGCCGTAGATGAGGTCGATGCGGCGGGTGACCTTGCGACGTTCTTCCGGCGTCGGCGGCGTGGGAATGGGGGAGGGCCCCGGAGCGTCGCCCCGGGGCCCGTTGTTTGGTGGTTTCGTCACGTTAGATGGTGAGCGAGTTACCGACCGAACCGAGCTGCTCGGTTGCCTCGATGACGCGCTTTGCCATGGCAGTCTCGGCCTTCTTGCCCCACGAGCGGGGATCGTAGACCTTCTTGTTGCCGACTTCGCCGTCGATCTTGAGGAAGCCCTCGTAGTTGGTGAGCACTGAGTCGGCGACCGAACGCGAGAAGGCGTACTGGGTGTCGGTGTCGATGTTCATCTTGATGACACCGTTGCTCACGGCCTCGGCGATCTCTTCGGCGCTCGAACCCGAGCCACCGTGGAAGACGAGGTCGAGAGGCTTCGGGCCGGTGCCGTACTTCTCGGCGAGGCCAGCTTGGATCTCGGCGAGGAGCTCGGGGCGGAGCTTCACATTGCCGGGCTTGTAGACGCCGTGCACGTTGCCGAAGGTGAGGGCGGCCATGTAGCGGCCCTGCTCGCCGAGGCCGAGGGCTTCGACGGTGGCGATGGCGTCTTCGAGGTCGGTGTAGAGCTTGTCGTTGATTTCGGCCATGACGCCGTCTTCTTCGCCGCCGACGACACCAATTTCGACCTCGAGGATCTGGCCGTTGTTCTTGAGACGGGGGAGGAGGTCCTTCGCGATGGCGAGGTTCTCTTCGAGCGGCACGGCCGAGCCGTCCCACATGTGCGACTGGAAGATCGGCTCGCGGCCGGCCTTGACAGCCTCGGTCGAGGCTTCAATCAGCGGGTAAACGAAGTTGTCGAGCGCGTTCTTCGGGCAGTGGTCGGTGTGGAGCGCCACGGTGATCGGGTAGTTCTTGGCGACCTCGTGCGCGAACGCGGCCATCGCGAGCGCACCGGATGCACGGGCCGTGCGGGTCTGGCCAGCGAAGTAGTCGGCACCACCGGTGGTGACCTGAAGGATGCCGTCGGAGCCGGCTTCGGTGAGGCCCTGCAGTACCGAGTTGATGGTCTGCGAGCTCGAAACGTTGATCGCGGGGAAGGCGAAGCCACGCTCCTTGGCGCGGTCAAGCATCTCGGCGTACTGGTCGGGTGTGGCGATGGGCATGGCACTCCTTGGCGGTGATCCGGTGTTCCGGTGGTGGCGTGGATGAACACGGCCGGATGAGCATCGGCGGGTGAAGTCTACCGAGCCACGTTCACCGAATTCCGAACGCTCACCACTACGCTGAAAGCAGTTCGTTCCCCATCGAAAGGGTCTCGTCGTGACCGAAGTCAATGTTGCCAGCGGAAATGAGCCGGAGCTCCTCTCGCATCCCGACCGAAACCTCGCGATGGAGCTCGTGCGCGCGACCGAAGCCGCCGCCATCCGTGCCGTGCCGTTCATTGGTCGCGGCAACAAGAATGCCGCCGATAAGGCCGCCGTGGATGCGATGCGCAAGTTCCTTGCGACCGTCGAGTTTCAGGGCGAGGTCGTCATCGGTGAGGGCGAGAAGGATGAAGCCCCGATGCTGTTTAACGGCGAGATCGTCGGTAACGGTACGGGCCCGCTCTGCGATGTCGCGGTTGACCCGATCGACGGCACGAGCCTGACGGCCGCTGGCCGCCAGAACGCACTCTCGGTGATCGCCGTGGCCGACCGCGGCTCGATGTACAACCCGAAGGATGTCTTCTACATGGAGAAGATCGTCGCTGGCCCCGCGGGCCGCGGCGTCATCGACCTCTCGCGCCCGATCGGCGACAACATCCGCGACCTGGCGAAGGCGCTCGACAAGGATGTGGAAGACATGACGATTGCGGTGCTTGACCGTCCGCGTCACGAGCAGCTCATCGCTGACATTCGTGCCTCGGGGGCTGGTACCGAGCTGCTGCTCGACGGCGATGTCGCCGGTGGCATCAACGCGGCGCTGCAGACGGGTCGTCTCGACATGTGCGTCGGCATTGGTGGTACGCCGGAAGGTGTGATCACCGCCTGCGCGATCAAGGGTCTCGGTGGCGTGATGCAGACTCGCCTCTACCCGCGCAACGAGCAGGAACGCCAGGCCGCGCTTGACGCCGGTCACGACCTCGACCGCATCCTGACTCAGGACGACCTCGTCACGACCGACAACACC
The DNA here is from genome assembly GCF_003865375.1 of Gulosibacter macacae. Taxonomy (GTDB): domain Bacteria; phylum Actinomycetota; class Actinomycetes; order Actinomycetales; family Microbacteriaceae; genus Gulosibacter; species Gulosibacter macacae. The sequence goes on from NZ_RQVS01000009.1 coordinate 86,912, forward strand.
TTCTTCGTCTGCACCGGCGTCACCGACGGTGGACTCGTGAAGGGCGTGAACCGCGAGCGTGACCACATCACGACCGACTCGGTGGTGTTGCGCGCCCGCTCGGGCACGTTCCGTCGGGTGACCGCCGTGCACCGTGCCGACAAGTGGCTGCGTGACGACGAGTAGATCGCACGTCCCCTAGCGAGAAACCTCGCCTAGCTCACCCGCCGCGCCTCTTCAGCCGCATCCGAGATCAATTCGGGGGCGCTGAGGGGGCGCGGTGTTGTGCCAATGGGTTTGAGCGGCGGGATGGGGGTTGCCGTCGCGTCGTAGTCGGCGAGCTTGCGAGCCGTCGGCAAGACGCGCGTCTCAAGCGAGCCGATAAGTTGGTCGTAGGCGGCGACCGATCCTCGGAGCTGTTTCGCGAGCTTGTCGAGATGTGTGGATGCGGTGCCGAGCCTGCGGTAGAGCTCGCTCGAGAGCCGCAACACTTCGGCGACGGAGTCGCTTACTCGTTCCTGCTGCCAGGCTGCGGCGACAGCGCGAAGGATCGCCCAAAGTGTGGTCGGCGAGGCAAGTGCCACGTCGCGCGCATAGGCGTCATCGAGCAGCGCAGGGTCGGCGCTGACCGCGGCGGCAAGGGCGGCCTCGCTCGGGAGATAGGCGATGACGAGTCGCGGCGATCCGTCGAGGGCTGCGGGGTAGTCGCGGTTGCGGAGGGTGTCGACGTGACCGCGGACCGCCTGGGCATGTTCGCGAAGCAGGCGCTTTCGCAGCTTCTCATCGTCGGCCGTGCCTGGATTTGGAAGCCGCAGTGCCTCAAGGTAGCGATGCATTGGTGCCTTCGCGTCGATGATCAGCGCGTGCTCACCAGGTAGTTGCACCACTGCATCCGGCCGGAGCTTGCCGTTATCGCCGACCAACTCGACTTGGGTGGCGAAATCAACGTGCTCGAGCATCCCGGCCGATTCGAGCAGATTGCGCAATTGCGCCTCGCCCCAATTGCCGCGGGCAGTGCCCGAACGCATGGCAGCGGCGAGATGCTCGGTCGCGGCCCGCAGCTCGGCATCGGCCTGTGCTTGTGTACGCAATTGCTCGCTCAGCCGGCCGCCCTGCTCGAGCCGCTCTTCTTCGAGTTCGTGCATGGTGCGATGCAGGCGTTCGAGGTCATGACGCACCGGTGCGAGTTCGCGCAGCACCCGGTCGTCGGCGCCCTGTCGTTCGCGTTGTGTGGTGAGCGCCTCACGCAGCTCGTCGACGCGCGCTTCGGCGGCGGACGCCCGGGCACGTGAACTCAGGGTGCCGATCACACCGCCGAGCACGAGGCCGACGAGCAGTGACAGGAGGATGGGCAGAAGTTCCATGCCCGTAGGCTCGCACGAGCCTCCGACATTGGCACGGTGCGACTCGGGGAAAGCGGATTACCTCATTCCGTGTTCCCGCTAGCCGCGGCCAAACAATCGGCCGAGCAGCCCGCCGTCACCACGGTCATCCCGCTTCGGTGGCGCGGCAGGCACCGGCGTCGGGCCCGGCAACTCGGCGGTCTCGAGCCAGCTCGCGAATGAGGCCCATTCGAGCGCGAGTTCGTCGCCGGTGGGGCGGCCGAGCGCTTCGGCAACCTCGATGGCTACCGCTTGGGGATTCTCGTCTTCTGTGCGTCGCTCGGCGAGCGCGAGTCGGGTGCGCTTGCCAAGCGGGGCGTCAAGGATGCCTGACTCACGCATCCCCGCAACGATCGCATCGAGACGGGCAGCGAGGGGCGGTTCCGCGCCCGCAAGGCGGCGACGTCGTGCGGCGAGGGAACGCACCGCGAGGCCTGAGGCCGGCACTTGCGCTTTCGCAACGTCGAGCAGGGTCTCATCGGCGGTGTCACCTGCGGACTGCTCGAGTGCGCGCACATAGGTTTCGGCGTCAAAACCCGCTCCGCGCCAGGCGTCCTCGTGGGTCGCGGCGATCGCGATCACTCGGTCGGCAAACGCGGCATCGGTGGAGCGGGCAATGAGTTCGCAGGTGGCCGTCCACGACGCGGGCGATTCGCCGGGCCCGGGTTCCGCGGTCGGCACCGCATCGACGGGTTGCTCTTGACCCCAATAGGAGAGGACAGCGCGGCGAAATTCATCGCGCTCGGGGGTGGCGGCCGCTGCGGCAATGAGGAGTTCGTCAGCGACGCGTTCACCAGCATTTGGGTCGCTGTCGGCGGTGCGCTCAATGAGCAGACGGCGGGCGGGCAGGTAGACCTCGCCCTCGTCATCAGCACGCAGGGTGCGGGCAGCGCGTGCGGCGGAGTCGGGGAGGCCGGCGGCGGTGCCTGACTCCATCCAAGTGCGCAGTTCGGCAATTGCTTTCGGGCCAAACGCCGCGCGCACGGGCTCGCTGGGAGGAGCGACGAAGGTGCGCCACGCGAATTGCTCGGGGAAGGTTTCGGGCCAGGTGGCTGCGATTTCGTCGACGGCGCGGTAGTCATCGAAGGCGTCGGCGAGCACGAGTGCGATGCCGGCATGGGCATCGCGGTCGTCGCCGTGACGCAGTACGTTCCACCGTTGCAACGCCGCGCGATAGGCGGCATCGCCGGCGTCGGCAAGCACCTGCATCGCGCCACTGGCCGGATCGATACGGTCGGGGTGCTCGAGCAATTGCTCCCAGTACGGCTTGGCCACAGGACTCTCCAATTCGTTCGATGGTCGCGGGTTGTTCGGTGGATGCGAGTCAAAACGTCGCGTCGGCGACGAGCGCATCCAATGCAGTGGTGTTGTCGGCGTGGAGGCGGCGGATGTGTACACCGGTATTGACGCTGAGCGCCTCGATTGACAGGGTGCCGAGCTGTTGGGCGACATCGACGACGATGGCGGCGCAGGCTTCGGCATCGGCGAGGGCGTCGTGGTGTTTGAAGGCCTGGTAACCGGCTGCTTTCGCCGCGCTCGGCAGTGAGTACGAGGGCAGTTGGTAGCTTCGCCGCGCCAGACGCAGGGTGCAGAAGTACTTCAGGGCGGGGATGGGGAGCCGAGTTGCTCTCGAGGCGGCTACGAGCACGCCAATGTCGAAGGGTGCGTTGTGGGCAACGAGCACATCGTCGCCGGTGAATTCGAGGATGCGGTCGAGTGATGATTGCCAATTGGGCGCGCGTGAGACGCGCTCGGCAGAGACGCCGTGGAGCTGCACATTGAAGGGAGCGAATTCGTCGTGGCCGCTCGGCGGGCGGATGAGCCACGCATCCTGGTCGACGAATTTGCCGCCGCGCACGCGCACGAGCCCGACCGCGCAGGCGGATGCGGGGGAGCGGTTTGCGGTCTCGAAGTCGAGCGCGACGAAGTCAACGGTCATTGACTCCATGGTGGCATGAGCACCCGACAGGAAACGCGGATGGCCCGCCACTGCGTTCGAGTCGAACACCGTGGCGGGCCAGTCGCGTGAGTGGGAACTACGCGCGGAGCGACTTGAGGGCGCCCGCCCAGGCCTCAACCTGGCCGAACATGGTCTCAGCCTCGCCAGCGGCGCGGTCGTTGCCGATGAAGGTGGTGAACTCTTCGAAGTCGGTGAAGAGCGAGAAGTGCACGGTCTGGCGCACGTCGGCAAGCTGGATCTCAGCGGCGATGCCACGGAGGTGCTCGATGGCACGCGAAGCGCCGAGCGAACCGTAGCCGACGAGGCCGAGGGCCTTGTTGTTCCACTCGGCGCCGACGAAGTCGATGGCGTTCTTGAGTGCACCTGAGGTCGAGTGGTTGTACTCGGGGGTGACGAAGATGTAGCCGTCGAACTCGGCGATCTTGGCCGCCCACTTCTTGGTGTGCTCGTGCTCGTACTGGCCGTAGGCGGCCGGGAGCGACTCGTCGAGAAGGGGGAGGTTGTAGTCAGCGATGTCGACGAGCTCGTACTCAACGCCGTCGCGCTTCGCGGCTTCGTTCTTCACCCAGTCAGCGACCTGCGTGCCAAGACGGCCCGGGCGGGTGCTGCCGATGATGATGCCGATCTTAAGTGCCATGGGGGTTGAATCCTTCGTTGTCGTGGTTGCTCGGACACGGCGTCCGAAAAGCTTGAACATGCATAGAGTTTCGCAGTTATTAGTTGTAGGCGCAACTAATAATGCATCCCTGGCGTGTCGCGGGCGCAATTACTACGTGAGGCTCAGTGTCAAAACGGCGCCGGATCGCTCGGATCGTATGGCTTGTATCCCGATGTCCAACTCCACGATCTCGCTGACGGATCATCATCGGTCGAGCCCCGTGGTCGAGCCGCACGCTCGGGATAGTTCGTGTGTCGCCGACCCGCTGGACTCACCCAAGTCAGCGCGCCGCGCCTTCCCTGCGCGAGCACCCACCCGCGGTGTCGCAGTGTGTGGTGATAGCGGCAGAGCGCGGCGAGATTGCCCGCAACCGTGCGGCCGCCGTTGGCCCACTCGACATTGTGATCAATGTCGCAATCGCGAGCGGGACGTCGACAGCCGGGCGTGCGACAGGTGCGGTCACGCGTTTCGATAAAGCGGCGCAACGCTGCCGAAGGACGATATGTATCGGCGGCCACCGCTTCACCCGTGAGCGGATCGGTGAGCACGCGGGTCCACTGACTTGCCCCACCACAGAGGCGCATCGCCGTATCAATCGGGATCGGCGATACACCCTCCAGCATCGCCGGCTCATCACTCACGCCAGCAAGCGTCAGCGCGGGCACCGTAATGGCGACGCGCGCCTGGATGCTGTTGATCGCCGCGTGCGGAGAGCTCGGATCAAGCTGCCCGGCCAGCAACAGATCAGTGAGGCTATCGGCGCGAATTTCGTCGTAGCGTCGGGAGTCAACCGGTTCGTCGCCAAGCTCAGCCAAGAGTGCCATTGCTGCCGGGTCGCCCGCTTCGGCCTGCGCCGCAAGGCGATCGCCAACTTCGAACCCGAAGGCATCACGCGCGCGAACGTTGGCGCTCGCCAGTTGCGTGAGCCGGTCGTGGATGGCATGCGCGATTGTGGACGGCAGATAGGCAATGAGTTCGCTCATTCCGTCATCAAGATCGCGAACGCGCACATTGCGACCCTTGACCGCCTCTTCGTGTCGTTCCGCAAAGGTCTTCGGTGAGAGTTCGGCGGCAACACGTCGGGCGAATCGTGCCAGCGGTGCCGGCGCCGTATCGGCCGCGCGCTCGAGCACCTGACGCTCGTACTCTCTGCGTGCATCCTCATCTTCGAGAACCGAGCCGCACTCGACGATCACGGCAACGTGACGACGCGTGAGATCGCCCTGTCGAAATGCGAGGGCAGTCGCGTCAAAGCGTTCGTGCAAGAACCAGGCGTCATCAATGCGCGACATGACCGTGCGGTCATTCGTGCGCGTCTCGATGCCGATTTCGAGCGCAATTGACTTGAGTTCGTGTTCGAGCACGAATTGCGAGCGGCCCTCGGCTGAAACCTTGCAAATCTCGTAGGCCGTGCGCAGCAGCATCGACTCGATCGCATCGGCGTGAGCTTGCGCGCGCTGGTTTGCTCGCAGAGCGGTGATGAGATGCCTGCGAGCTTCTGCGAGATTGTCACGCGAATCGGGCGCGAGTGATGCCTCCGAACTGTCGCGAAATGCCACCATGTCAACGCCCCCTTCGCAAACTGTCGAGCCCGTGTCGTGCTTGATAAATCCAGTGGACCACGAGCCTCCGACATTTCCGCCGACTGCCCGAATCCGCCGCTGAACTCAGTTGATCACGAGCCTCCGACATTTCCGGTGGCCGCATCCCTCACGTAGCAAACGCCCGCTACAGCACCGATTCAGCGCCGACAATCACGGTGCGATCGGGCGGCAGGTGAAGCGACTGCGTGCGGTTCGCCGAGAGCTTCTCAAGCACGACAAATAGGCGCTTCTGCCAGATCGGCATCGTTCGTTCGTGGCCGAGCTCGATCCGGAAGACCGAGAGCATATAGACCGCCGCATCCGGGTCGAAATCAAGCTCAGGCGACTTGCCGATGGCGAGCTTCAGCGCCGCCGGAACATCGCGCGGGTCATTGAATCCGACCCGGCAGATCACCCGCACGATGCCGTCGCTGGTGTCGCCGAGCGCCGAGACCTCAATGCGCTCAGCGAGCGGCACGTGCGGTACGCCCACATCCCGCATCGACACAATCACCACGCGCTCATGAATGACGTGATTGAAATCGACGTTTGAACGCAACGCCAGCGGCACCGTTTCGGGATGCGCGTGCGGACACACAACGGTGCCGGGCACGCGCTGCACGCCAGCAAGTCGAATATCGCGCACCCAGGCTTCGAGCGATCCCTCGAGCTGGGTGCGATTGCCGAACGCGATGCGCGAACCGCGCTGCCAGGTGAGCATCATCGTCACCGCAACTGCCGCGACCGCGAGCGGTAGCCAGCCACCCGAGGCGATCTTCGTGACGTTCGCCGCGAACAGGATCAATTCGAGGCCACCAACCACGACCGCAAGCAAGAGCACTTGCCAGAGCCGCCAACCCCAGACGGCGTGGGCAATGAGGAGCACGAGCGAAAGTTCAAGCAGGAGCGTGCCGGTGACCGAGAGGCCATAGGCGGATGCGAGCGCCTCAGAAGAGCGGAAGCTCAGTACTAGCACGAGGACGCCGACAAAGAGCACGCCGTTGATGACCGGCACAAAGATCTGCCCGCCGTGGTGCTTCGAAGTCTGAATCACCTTGAGGCGGGGGAGTAGCTCGAGGCGGGTCGCTTGGCGCGAGACTGAGAAAGCGCCCGAGATCACCGCCTGGGAAGCGATCACCGTGGCCATGGTCGCCAGCACGACGAGCGGCAGCTGCGCCCAGGCGGGTGCGAGATGGAAGAACGGGCTGTCGGTGGTGCGTGGCTCGTCGAGAATCATCGCGCCTTGGCCGAGATAGTTGAGCACGAGCGCGGGGAAGACGAGGGCACCCCAGGCGATCACGATCGGCTTGCGGCCGAAGTGACCCATATCGGCATAGAGCGCCTCGACGCCGGTGACGGCGAGTACCACCGCGCCCATCGCGATGAACGCGACGAACGGGCGGCTCAGCACGAAATCGAAGGCGTAGCTCGGCGAGAGCGCGATGAGGATCTCGGGATTCGCGATGAGGTGCGGCAAACCGAGCGCCGCAATCACGACGAACCAGCAGGCCATGACTGGGCCGAATGCCTTGCCAATGAGGCCCGTACCCCAGCGCTGCACGGCAAACAACGCAGAGAGAATCACCACGGCAATCGGCACGACATAGTGGTCAAGCGCGGGCGCCGCAATCTGTAGTCCTTCGACCGCACTGAGTACCGAAATCGCCGGGGTGATCAGCGAGTCTCCGTAAAAGAGCGCGGCGCCAAGCACGGCAAGTAGCACCGCGACTTTGGTTTGCGTCGGCCGGCCCTTGAGCTTGCGCACGAGCAGCGCAGCGAGCGCAAGAATGCCGCCCTCACCGTCATTATCGGCGCGCATGATGATGCCGGCATAGGTGACGGTCACGATGATGACGAGGCACCAAAACACCATGGAGATCACGCCGAGTACGTCTTGGCGTGAGGGGTCGACCGTGTTGTGCTCAATGCTGAACACGGTTTGCAGGGAGTAGAGCGGGCTGGTGCCGATGTCACCGAAGACAACGCCGATGGCGCCGAGAACGAGTGCGGGGATCGGGCCCATGCGGCGAGGTTGCCCATCTGGACCAAGTCGTCGCACCTGATTATTCGCGGTGCGCGATTGCATACGAGAAGTGTGGCACTGCATCCACGCCGCTGCCACCAACTTGAACGCGACATGCCGAGTAGACTTGAACCTCGTGGCTCTTACTCTCGGAATCGTCGGTCTCCCCAACGTCGGCAAGTCGACGCTCTTTAACGCACTCACCAAGAACTCGGTGCTCGCTGCGAACTATCCGTTCGCGACCATCGAGCCGAACGTGGGCGTCGTCGAACTGCCCGACCCGCGCCTCGAGCGTCTCGCGGAGATCTTCGGATCTGAACGCATCCTGCCGGCGACCGTGTCGTTCGTTGACATTGCCGGCATCGTGAAGGGTGCGAGTGAGGGTGAGGGGCTCGGTAACCAGTTCCTCGCGAACATTCGCGAAGCGGATGCAATTTGCCAGGTCGTGCGCGGATTTGCCGACCCTGATGTGGTGCACGTTGATGGCACGGTGTCGCCCGCGAGCGACATGGAGACGATCAACACTGAGCTGATCCTCGCCGACCTGCAGACGATCGAGAAGGCGCTGCCGCGGTACGAGAAGGGTGCGAAGCACAAGACGCTTGACCCGGCGATGCATTCGACGGCACTTGAGGCGAAGGCAGTGTTGGATGAGGGCAAGCTGCTGTCGTCAACGAAGCTCGACCTTGAGCCGATTCGTGAGCTCGGGCTCTTGAGCGCGAAGCCGTTCATCTACGTGTTCAATGTCGATGAAGAGGTGTTGGGCGACTCGGCGAAGCTCGAGGAGCTTGCCGCCTTGGTTGCCCCCGCGAAGGCTGTGTTCTTGGATGCGAAGACCGAGTCAGAGCTCATCGACCTGCCGAAGGATGAGGCGATGGAGTTGCTCGCCTCGCTTGGTCAGGAAGAGTCGGGCCTCGACCAGCTCGCACGCATCGGCTTCGACACACTGGGCCTCCAGACTTACTTGACGGCAGGTCCGAAGGAGTCGCGCGCCTGGACGATTCGTAAGGGTGACAAGGCTCCGCAGGCTGCTGGCGTGATTCACACCGACTTCGAGCGCGGCTTCATCAAGGCCGAGACAGTCTCGTTTGCCGACCTGGATGCAGCGGGTTCGATGGCCGAGGCCAAGGCTGCCGGACGCGTGCGCATGGAGGGCAAGGACTACGTTATGCAAGACGGAGACGTCGTGGAATTCCGGTTCAATGTTTAAAAAAGCGCGTCTGACCAGGGATTTTACCTTCGCAGCTTCCGATTTGGCTTGGCGGACGAGTTCCGATCTACCATCAGTTGCTAAGCGTTTGGTCCGCTGACCTGGGACTTTGATCGGCCCCTGCGGAGCTTCCGCAGGGGCCGATCCTGCTCTCTGCGGTGCGGGAGCGCCTCTGGGACGCAGCCTCGGCTGGCCAATGCTGCGGAGGGTTCGAGTCGTTCGACGCGCGATCTCTCGGCAGGTGCGCTGACTCAATAAGCAGCCTGACTCAAAAGTCAGTCGCATCAACGACGCCCCGGTTCACTGGGGCAGGTCACGTTCCTCCAGAGTGCGCGTGATTTCGTCCCACTGGGAGCTCGCGATCAGTTGGTTGTGCCGGCGCAAGGCGGTCTGCCATGACCCGAACTCAGCTGGGAGCTCGCGCCACGAGATGCCGGTGCGGGTCTTGTAGAGAGCCGCGTCGACGATCGTGCGTATGTCAGTGCGTGGCCGCCCGCGGCGAGCGCCCTCTTCTGTGTGGACGATGTGCTTGATCCAGCTCCATTGCTCATCTGTGAGTCGTTGATAGTCGGGCTGGAGGCCCTCGATGTCGCTGCCGCCGTCACCAGCCTTCGCCTGGTCATCGATTCGCACGGCTTTGACCACGCCGCGGATGACAGCGCATTCGGTGCATTGGACGGTTGGCTCAACGTAGCGAGGGGAATGCCCGACCAAGGTCTCGACGTGCTGGCAGGTCAGTTCTACGCGCCAGGTGGCGCTGCGGTCGACGTGCAATGAGTGCGGGTACAGGAGCTGTCGGAGCTCATCGCGCTGAGCCGGCGAAAGTGGCGGGAACGGGCAGCACAGATGACAGTGCTCCACCCGGTTGTTCTCGAGACGCCAAACACCCATCTTGCATGCCGTGTGCTCGGCTCGAAACTCGGCATTGTCGGCGTCGATCCGCGCAAGGCACTCTTCGTCCGTGCCCAGGGCCGGCTCGCCGAGAAGGGCGCGCCCACATGCGCGGCAGGGTTCGCCGGCTGCAAAGGCTTCATACGGAAGCTGGAGGTCGTCGGCTGCCCGCTCCCTCCGCTTTGCCTCCTCTGCTTGAGCCCACGATTCCGAGAGCATTGCCCTGCTGCGAGGTGTGTGCAGGACGCGGGGGAGAGCTGTCGAGCTCGCGTCGGGGATCTGCTGCGAATCGGGCATCGCCATGCTCTCCTTCGAGGTCTGATGCGGCGAAGTGCGAGTCCTGCGCGACCCGGCCTCGCCCGCAACTGGAAGCGATAACTTCCTGGAAGTCATGACTACCAGACATGACGCTTGAGGTGTGACAGAACCGCTGAAAAGGGTGCTCGGAGCTCAGGTGCGCGATCTGCGCCTTGCGCGCCGACTGTCGCAGGAGGGCCTTGCCGAAGAGCTCGGAGTGTCGACTCGGTACCTCGCGGGCATCGAGCGTGGGGAGCGCAACCTCACTCTGGACTCCGTCGATGCCTTGGCCGAGCAACTGGGCGTCGAGGCGCACGCTCTAATCGTTCGCCGGTGATGTCCGCTGCGTGAGTTGGTCCTGGCTGGCGGACGGGATGAGCATCGTGGAAGCCTGACCCGGGCGGGCAAGACTTCGTGCGAGCTGAGAGAATTTCAGTGGTGCCGTCTACCTTCAGTATTGGTTGGGCGGCATCACCAGTACCAGCCTCGTCGTCCCGCCGCTTGGCAGGTTGTCTAGTCACAAGTGAAGGATCCCCGTGCCACACAGCTCCATCAACCACTCTCGAATCGTGGCGCTCATCTGGAACATCGCTGACGATGTCCTCCGCGACCTCTATGTCCGAGGCAAGTACCGGGACGTGATCCTTCCCTTCACGGTCCTGCGTCGCCTGGACAGCGTCCTTGGCCCGACACGCGATGCAGTGATGGCGATGAAGAAGATGCTGGACGAGGCGGGCGTCGCTGACCAGGATGCACCGCTGCGCGATGCTGCCAAGCAGGACTTCTACAACACATCTGGTTTCTCGCTGCAGGACCTGCGGCACGTGTCGAACTCGACGCGCATGCGGCAGAACTTCGAGGCGTACCTCGATGGCTTCTCGCCCAACGTGCAGGAGATCATCGACAACTTCGAGTTCCGCAACCAGCTCCCTCGGCTTACGAAGGCTGACGCGCTCGGTGCGTTGATCGAGAAGTTCCTCGCTCCAGACCTCGATCTCTCCCCAGCGGGTATGGACAACCACGGGATGGGCACCGTCTTCGAAGAGCTGGTGCGCCGCTTCAACGAGGAGAACAACGAAGAGGCCGGCGAGCACTGGACACCTCGCGATGCTGTCCGACTTATGACTCGGTTGATGTTCGAACCGATCGCGGACGCGATCCCGTCGGGCACGTACCGCCTGTACGACGGTGCGATGGGCACCGGTGGCATGCTGACCGTCGCCGAAGAGACCCTGAAGCATCTGACGGAGCTGTCCGGCAAGAAGGTCTCCACGCACCTCTACGGGCAGGAGATCAACGCCGAGACGTACGCGATTGCGAAGGCGGACCTGATCCTCAAGGGCGACGGCAAGGCGGCCGACAACATCGTCGGCGGCCCGGAGTACTCCACTCTGTCGAACGACGCCTTCGCAGGGCAGGAGTTCGACTTCATGCTCTCCAACCCGCCGTATGGCAAGAGCTGGAAGACAGACCAGGACCGTCTCGGCGGCGCGAAGAAGATCATCGACCCGCGATTCGTCGTCAACCATGACAATGACAGTGAGTACTCGCTGGTGACGCGGAGCAGCGACGGGCAATTGATGTTCCTCGCGAACCTGATCTCGAAGATGAAACAGGGCACCGAGCTCGGCTCCCGGATCGCATCGGTGCATAACGGTTCATCGCTGTTCACCGGTGACGCTGGCCAGGGCGAGAGCAACATCCGACGATGGATCATCGAGAACGACTGGCTCGAGGCGATCGTCGCGCTGCCGCTGAAGATGTTCTACAACACCGGTATCGCCACGTACGTGTGGGTGCTCTCCAACCGCAAGGAAGATCGCCGCAAGGGCAAGGTCCAGCTCATCGACGCCACCGAATGGTTCACGCCGCTGCGCAAGAACCTCGGCGAGAAGGGCGTCGAGGTCAGCTCGACCGACGCCGACAAGGTCCTCGAAGCGTTCAAGGCATTCGACGAGTACCAAGACACCGACCACTCGAAGGTATTCGACGGTGTGGACTTCGGGTACCACAAGATCACCGTCGAACGGCCCTTGCGCATCGCCGGGGTCGACCCGCACCGTGTCTACACGGCGAAGGAAATCAAGCAGCTGAAGGAGGACGGCGTGCGCGACGAGAGCGCGCCGCCTCTCATCCGCAAGGCTCTGCCGTATGCGGCGACACCCGATCCGCTGCACGGGAGGTATGAAGCTGTCATTGACAGTCGTGCCCGCGTCGTCGAGTACGAGCCCGATACCGAGCTGCGCGACACCGAACAGGTGCCGCTCACCGAGTCCGCGGGTGACTATACCGACGGCATCGAAGCGTTCTTCCGTCGCGAAGTCGAGCCATACGCCACTGATGCCTGGATCGACGACTCGAAGACGAAGATTGGCTACGAGATTTCCTTCACCCGTCACTTCTACAAGCCCGTGCCGATGCGCACACTCGCCGAGATCCAGGCTGACATCCGCGCACTCGAAGCCGAGACCGACGACCTGATCACTGAAATTGCGGGTGAGCGTTGATGTTTCGGGATCTACCGCGATACGGCTCATACAAAGTCGCCGGCGAGTGGGTGGTTGAGGTGCCCCGCTCATGGGGCTGGGAGCCAGCACGGACTATTTTTAGTGAGCGTAAGGATTCTGGGCACGTTGAGGAACAGATGCTCTCGGTGACCATCAGCCGGGGAGTGATTCCTCAAGCTGAGCTACTGTCGTCTACGTCAAAAAAGGACTCATCGAACGTCGATAAGTCGAAGTATAAGCTCGTTGGTCCCGGCGATGTTGTCTACAACAAGATGCGTGCATGGCAAGGAGCCGCAGGCGGATCAAACTATCGCGGCATCGTCAGTCCTGCTTACATCGTGATGTCTCCGAGAGAAGCCCTCGCTGAGTATATGCACCACGTTGTGCGCACTCCGCAGTTCGCGAAAGAAGCTGAGCGTTGGTCGTACGGCATCACGTCCGATCAGTGGAGCCTCAGACCCGAGCACTTCAAAATGATTCGATTCCCTCTCCCGCCGGCCGAGGAGCAGGCGGCGATCGTGAAGTACCTCGCCCACGCGAACACCCGCATCGACAAGGCCATCGCCGCCAAGCGACGTCTTATGGTGCTTCTGGATGAGCAAGCAGGCTTCCGGCGGGCTTCGCTGCTTGAAGGTGTCGGTCAGGAGCAACGACTGGCGAACGTCATCTGGGAAGGCCCGACGAATGGAATCTCGCCCGAAGTATCTGAAAGTGGAAGTCTTAGATCTCTGAGTATTTCAGTGGTCCGGGATGGCGTAGTTGACGTGCGTGCGTCCGACATCAAGTATGTGGAGCGCGCTAAAGTTCGAGACGTTAAAAAATACGCGTTGCGGGCCGGGGATATTCTCCTCGTACGCGGTAACGGAAACCTCAAGTTGGTCGGTCGCGCGGCCCGCGTTGTAGATGATTTGCCAGATCAAATCTATCCGGACCTCCTTATGAGAATTCGTTTGCGAAGTGGAATAGACTCCCGGTTCATCGTGGCAGCATTGAACTCTCCGACAGTAAGGGAGCAGATAGAAGCTGCAAGTCGCACAGCGGTGGGGACGTACAAACTTAGTGGCGCTGATGTTCGTGGGCTCCGGGTGCCCATACCTAATTTGGACGCCCAACGGGGGATCGTGCAAGAGCTTGAATCCATCGATGCGGACGTCGCTCGCGTGGCGGCGAGGTTGAGGCGTGAAGTCTTTCTTCTCGAAGAGTTTCGCACCCGCCTCGTCGCTGACGTCGTGACTGGCCAGGTCGATGTTCGCATGATTGCAGCATCGTTGACTGACGCCCCGGATCAAGACACCGATCTGAACTCGATGTTGGATGATGACCTTGAGGATGTACTGGGCGAAGGCGAGGAGTGAGCATGCGGCGTCTCAACGAAGAGAGCTTGGAAGCGCTCATCGTCGACCAGATGGTCGACGGCGGGTGGGCCGAGGGTGCGCCTGCCGACTACGTCGCCTCCTACGCGCTCGATCTTGGCAGGTTCACTGAGTTCATCAAGGCGACCCAGCCCGACCTCGTTGAGCCGCTTGGACTTTCGTCGGAAACGCCTACGCGTCACAAGTTCCTTGCGCGGCTCCAGGGCGAGATCACGCGCCGAGGCGTTGTGCACATGCTGCGCAACGGCATCGACCACCTCGGTCTGCATGCTGATCTCTACTATCCGACGCCCGATGCGGCGAACCCGAAGGCTGCGGCTCTCTTCGAGGCGAACCGCTTTGTGGTCACACGGCAGGTGCATCACAGCGTGAGCAACACTGGCGATGCGGTCGACCTCGTCGCGTTCGTGAATGGACTGCCGGTGTTCACGTTCGAGCTGAAGAACAACATCACGAACCAGACGGTCGAGGACGCCGTACAGCAGTATCAGCGCGACCGAGACCCCCGCGAACCGCTGTTCGCATTCGGTCGGACGATCGCGCACTTCGCTCTCGACGACCAGCGAGCCCGATTCTGCACCCAGCTCAAAGGCGCTTCCTCCTGGTTCCTACCATTCGACCGGGGCTTCAACGACGGGGCCGGCAACCCGCCGAACCCCGACGGCGTGATGACCGACTACCTTTGGCGGCAGGTGCTCGCTCCGCGAAGCCTCGCGGGGATCATCGAGAACTACGCGCAGACCGTTGTCGAAAAGAACCAGAAGACTGGCAAGAAGGTCTCAAAGGCGATCTTCCCGCGTTACCACCAGCTCGACGTCGTCCGGAAGCTGCTCGCCGATGTCGAGGCGAACGGAGCCGGTCGCCGCTACCTGATCCAGCACTCTGCAGGTAGTGGCAAGTCAAACTCGATCGCTTGGCTGACCCATCAGCTGACCGAGACGACCCATGACGGTCGCATCGCATTCGACTCGATCATCGTCGTCACCGACCGCATCATCCTCGACAACCAGCTCACCCAGACCATCAAGTCGTTCCTGCAGGTGGGTTCGACTGTCGTACACGCAGATCGGTCGGGGGACCTGCGCCGCGCGATCTCGGCCGGCAAGAAGATCATCGTGACGACGGTGCAGAAGTTCCCATACATCCTGGATGACATCGGAGCGGACCACCGGGACCGCACGTTTGCCATCTTGATCGACGAGGCATACTCGTCGCAGGGCTCGAAGACGTCGGCAGCAGTCTCCCGAGCTCTTGCCGGCGTCGACGACATCGACGACGACACCGTCGAGGACCAGATCAACCGGATCATCGAGGGCAAGAAGCTGCTACCGAACGCGAGCTACTTCGCGTTCACGGCGACTCCCAAGAACAAGACGCTCGAGATGTTCGGCGAGCCCGTACCGAACGCAGAGGGTGGCACTGGATTCCGACCCTTTCACTCGTACACGATGAAGCAGGCGATCCAGGAGGGCTTCATCGTCGATGTCCTCGCGAACTACACTCCCGTCGGCAGCTACTACAAGCTGATGAAGACCGTCGAGGACGACCCCGAGTTCGACGCGAAGCGCGCATCGAAGAAGCTCCGGGCGTACGTCGAGGGCAACGCACACGCCATCGCGCAGAAGTCCGACATCATGGTCGAGCACTTCCTAGCCCAGGTGGTGGCGAAGCGCAAGATCGCCGGGCAAGCCAGAGCCATGGTGGTGACTTCGTCGATCGCGCGATGCATCGAGTACTTCCACGCGATCCGTGAGGTACTCGCTGCGCGCAAGAGCCCGTACCGAGCAGTCGTCGCCTTCTCCGGCGAGCACGAATACAAGGGCATGAAGGTGACTGAGGCCAGCCTGAACGGCTTCCCCTCCAACGCCATCGCTGAGCAAGTGAAGACCGATCCATACCGGATCTTGGTCGTCGCCAATAAGTTCCAGACGGGATACGACGAACCGCTGCTGCACACGATGTACGTCGACAAGGCACTTTCCGGAGTGCTGGCGGTGCAGACGCTGTCGCGCCTCAACCGTGCCCATCCTGCCAAGCACGATACGTTCGTGCTCGACTTCGCCAACGACGCTGATGAGATCCAGCGCGCGTTTGAGCCGTACTACCGCACTACCGTGCTTGCCGAGGAGACCGACGCCAACAAGCTGCATGACCTGGTCAACGATCTCGACACCTTCGCGGTCTACACGATCGAACAGATCGACGAGTTCGTGAGTCGCTACCTGGCTGGCGAGAGCCGTGACCAGCTCGACCCGCTGCTCGATGTGAGTGTCGCAGAGTATATCGAGATGCCCGACGAAGACGATCAGGTGGCGTTCAAGGGCAGTGCGAAGGCGTTCCTTCGCACGTACAACTTTCTCTCGACTGTGCTGCCGTACGGGAGCAGCGAGTGGGAGAAGCGCTCAATCTTCCTCGACCACCTGGTGCCTAAGCTGCCCGCGCCGAAGGAGGAGGACCTCTCGGCCGGCATCCTGGAGAATATCGATCTGGAGTCTTACCGGGCCGAGAAGCTCAGCGCCATGAAGATCGTCCTTGACGATGAGGATGGCACTCTCGATCCGGTGCCAGCCGCCGGCGGTGGGCACCGCTCAGACCCAGAGCTCGAGAGGCTCTCCGCGATTGTGCGTAGCTTCAACGATCACTTTGGAAATATCGAGTGGAATGACGCTGATCGCGTGCAGCGGTTCATCACCGAAGAGATCCCGCGGATGGTGTCCGAGGACGAGGCCTACAAGAACGCGCAGGCCAACGATGATCCAGTAAACGCCCGCGTCGAGAGCGACCGTGCCCTCAGCCAGGTCATGCTGCGACTCATCTCCGATGACACCCAACTCTTCAAGGAATTCCAGGACAACAGCAGCTTCAAGAAATGGCTCGCTAACGCAGTGTTTAATGCGACTTACAGGAAGAGTGCTTGAGCGCTACCGCGTCGAAAGGGTTCTTCGCAGATGAAGGTGTAGCAGTGGAGCGTGGTGCGGGCGCGTTGGTGCCGACGGTGCCGGCGACGCATGAGTGGGATCATGGACTCATGGCTACTGGTGACACCGAGAGTGCCCCGACGGTCATTCGCTGTGAGCACTGGTCTGAGGATCTTGGTCGCTTCGGCGGCTGGCACCACCACGAGGGTCCTCACGCGTGCGATTGGGGGAACCACGATGGCGAATGTCCGTACTGGGTCAGCGTTGGCGGTAGGCCAAACCTCCCGTCTCGGTAGAGGGAGTCGTGTAGCCATGCCAAGCCGACCAGTGGCGCGCCCGCTGGCCCCCTCGCGACTCGGCCAGAACGCCGGGTGATAGCTTGGTTCCAGGTCATGTGGTGGCAAAGGGATACCCTTAGCACCAAAGGTTCCGCAATCACCGGAACGCGGTGGAATTCCGGTTTAACGTCTGATCGTCCGCAGACCAGGGTCGCCTACCCCTGGCCTGATTGCTCCCAGCCGCATGTGTCGCAGATATTATTCGACGGCACGGTCAGGTGGCAGTTTGGACACACCGCTGACTCACGGTGAGTCTGACGGCCGTTCCCTCCACCTCCCTCTCGGGTTTTGTTCTCAGGGTGCAGGATGGACCACAGCCCACTGCGACCGTCGAACTGCCACCGCTCGACATCGCCCGCTGCATTAATTGCTTCCTGCTCAGACATGAACCCGCCCGTGTAGCCGTAATAAATGTGCAGGTCTGGACAGCCGTTGGAGCGACTCGCCTTAACGTAGTTCGAAGCGAGTTGATAGCCGCGAACCCCGATGTATTCCGTGATGCGACGTATAAGTGGCCAGTTTTCCCTCGGAATGCGTTTGGCAGTCAGGGCGAGATCCAGCGAGTCGTATTGCATTGGGTTTTCCTATTCGTTGACAAAGGTGCGGTCGGTGAAGGGGGAGCGCTCTTAAGCGCGAGCTTGCTTCCAACGGTCGGCTGTTGCGGGAGTCATCATCCAGGAGACTTCGTCTGGATGCTCCGGGCGGGTTTTTGCGTGGAGCGGCCACATTTGGTTTCCGTCCGCGTTGACGGGCACTGTGTCATAGTGCGTCTTCAGATGGCGAGTGATTTTCCGGGGGGCATCACGCCATTCGGCGATAGTCATTCCGGTCATCTCTGCGATCTCTGAAGTGGAAAAGTATTCCCCTGGATGCTCTGAGCAGGCGTCCATTGCGAGTGTCCACCTTTGAGTTGTCACGGTGGATCCTGCGGCAAGTCGCTTCAAATCCTCCACAGACCAGACAAGCCGGTCAGGCTCAGATGCGTCTGTGTCCGAAGGAAGAAGGGCGGCTGCCGCTGGACTTCCCGGCGTGACCGTCATGTGCTCTCTGGGATCGATGGCGTCGGGAAAACTTGCTTCCAATTCGACAATCATGTCCATCACGTTCTGGACGTAATCCGCCCGTACCAGGATGGGAATCCATTCACTCATGGTGATCTCCGTTTCTGTTGCTACCCACTGTAGACGATAAGTAGTGGGATAACAAACAGGCAGTAGTGGAGTCGGGATCACCGCGAGATGCCTAATCGTGACGCAACTCGGTGGAGTTCCGCTTCAACGTGTGATCCGCCGATTTCGTCGAGTTGCACAGTGCCCCGGTCGCCTCATCCCGAGGCGGTCGGGGCGGAGTCGTCTCTCGGGGAGACGCCACCTCTCACCCGAGCGCGCTCTGCTCGCCAGCATCGTCACGAACAGAAGCGCTGGTGTGGACCGACGCCGGACCGGAGGAGGTGCAGATCGTTGACTACCACTGACAGGATCGAGCCGATCCACCCCGATGAAGTCCTCATGGAGGACTTCATCGGGGGCTTCGGCATCACGCAGAACAAGCTTGCCGTCTCGATCGGGGTGCCGCCTCGTCGGATCAACGAGATCGTGCACGGTAAGCGAGGCATCACGGCGGACACCGCGTTGCGCCTTGCGAAGTACTTCGGGACCTCGGCGGAGTTCTGGATCAACCTGCAGAGTCACTACGAGCTGGACCGTGCAGAAGACCAGGCGGGTGAGCAGATCGCTTCGATCACTCCGCTGAGCGTCGCGTGAATGCGGGGCCGGAGCGTCTGCTCGTTCGAAAGGCTGTCGGGTACGTCGTCCGTGATGGGCGGCTCCTGGTGTTCACGCACGACGACGTCCCGCTCGAGACTGCCGGTGTCCAGGTGCCCGCTGGGGCCATAGAGTCGTCGGAGTCCCCAGCGACCGCTGTCGTCCGTGAAGTTCTGGGAGAGACTGGCGGCGCAGCTCGCATCATCGATGCTCTGGGTGTCGAACGGTACGACGTCTGGCCGTCCAAGGCTGAGGTGCACGAGCGATACTTCTTCCAGCTCGAACCCCTGGACGACAGTCACTGCGGGCAATGGAGCGCCGGCGAAGGTGACCCCTCAGATGGTGGTTCGGTTCAGCGATGGACATGCCAGTGGATTCCCCTCGAGCACGCTCACGTGTGAAGTGCCGGTTTCGCCGCGAAGGTCGGTGAGATCTCCCTCTAGGACCCCCATGCCGTCGATGGTCGTGGGCTGGGGTGACGAGCTGCCGTGATGGTCATACGTATTGAAACTCGGTGGAGTTCCGCTTCAACGTCTAGCGTTAATTGCTCGCCTCGGTATTACCCCTTCAGGTAATCAGGTGGACGGAAGGCGGTGCCGAAGATGTCGAATAGTCGACGACCACAGCAATCAGCCCATCCAGAACGCATGATCAAGATCGAGACGATCACCATCAAGGCGCTCGACGCCCGGACTGTGGCGCGCTTCTGGCGTGACTTCTTGGGATATCGAGTGGCACCGAACCACAGTGATTCGGTGCTGCTGGTCGGTTCTGGGCCCGCTCTGCTCATCCAGCCTTCCCAGGCGCAACCGATGGATGCCGCGATTCACCTTGACTTGCGCCCGGAGGATCCCGCAGTCGAGATCAGGCGTGCCCTCGATCTGGGGGCAAGCTTGGCTGACATCGGCCAGTCGGGCGCTGAAGGATGGACGGTCCTTCGGGACCCTGGCGGCAACCTGTTTTGCATCCTGGAGGGCGTCAAGGCCTTCGATGCACATCGGGTAGCGGAGCCTGGTCAAGTGACTCCGATCGACTAGCCTGCGCCTCACTCTTGCTCCGTGAAGCAACGATCACCCGACATCACCAGTCGTCACGTGAGATTGGCGACGAAACATGGTGAAGTCTAGGTTTAACGTCTAGCAGCGGCGAGACTAGGCGACCCGCCTGCCATAGCGCTGTCGAACTGCTTCGCCGGAAGTGCCGACAAAGGTGCCGATGCTCGCCCACGTCATGCCGGAGTCGCGGGCACGCTTGATTGCTTCAAGCAGGTGCCGCTCGGCATTTGACTGCTCGACGACAGCATCGCGTAGCGCATGCACCGAATCGATGTTTATTTCATTGGCAGGATCGGGTTCGTAGCTCTCAAACCGCGCTACAAGCTCATCTGCGTGGGCAAGGATTTCTTCGACTGTGCGTGGCATGTTTATCACCTTAAGAATTTCTCGCGTGCCCGCATCGCATGGATGACAACGATGGCGGTCGTGCCCTGGACATAACCCACTTCCAGGATGAGTGCGGCTCGGTTCGCTCCGATGATCATTGTGAATCCTTCACCAAGATCCCAGGCCCGTATGGGGTTGCGATAGGCGTGCAGAATCTCATCTTCGGTGATTCCGTGCTTAAGTGCAGAACTCGCGATGACCGGTTCATCCACAGCTCCAAGTTACCTTGCAATGTGCTCCGCTGTCGAGAGTTGGAATAGGGGCGCATCCTGTGAATGTTGCCTGCCGGACGCACTCCGCAAGCTGGCCACTCGACCCAATATCGTATCGTGTCGTCATGTCGGAGATTCCCTTGCCTCGCACTGGCGCTCCCGCGCTCAGGGCACTCGCAAGCGCCGGGTACACCCACCTCGGTCAGCTCAACGGCGTGCCCATGGCCGATGTATTTGCTTTGCACGGCATGGGCCCAAAGGGGATCGGTGCACTTCGTCGCGCGATGGCCGAACACAATTGGGCATTTGCCGATGATGACCCGGCAGTAGGTGCGGTGCAGGGTGGCCGGGTGTCGCTTACCGAAGGACGTCAACCCGATCGCAATGACTCTAAGACCGAGCCCACCAGCGTCGACCCGATTGAATGGGTCGCGAGTTTGCCAAAACCGCGGCAGCGCGACGAGGGCGCGCAACTGATCGAGCTGTTCAACGAAGTCACGGGTGCCGAAAGTGTCATGTGGGGACCGTCAATCATCGGCTACGGGGAACTGCACTACGTCTACGAATCGGGCCGCGAAGGCGACATGCCAAAAGTGGGGTTTAGTCCACGGTCGGTGGCGCACACCTTTTACCTCTCGTTAGATGCTCCGGGGGCAACTGAGCTTTTGGACCGCCTTGGCAAGCACCGGACGAGCGTTGCTTGCCTTTACGTCAACAAGTTGGCCGATGTCGACATTGAGGTATTGCGAGAGCTTGTCAAGATGAGCTGGGAGCACGAAACCCACACTGGGGCAGGCAACTGACCGCCTCGAGCCCAACGAAAACCCCACATAGTCAGGTTTGCTCATCCACGGTGGCGGCACCGACAACGCAGCCATCGCGTAGTTTCATGCCTTCGCTGAATTTGGCGACGTCGCGCTCGACCTCGCATTGCGTGACCGAACTCTGGTCGATGCGCTCGTGCTCATTGGCACGGGAGGTAAGGCCGCTCACCGCGTCGTAGCGGAACCTGGCCGCGAAACCGAGCCGGCAAGTTTGAGCATTCCGCCTAGTGTCAACTAAGTCAGCGAATCCCGATCTCGACTTGCGGAAGGGATGCTGCCGGATTGTCCTATGCTGCTTCGACGTGCTCAGCGAGCCGTTCTACGCGAGCGACTAGCTCAATGGTCGCGGCATCGAAAGCTCTGTCCGAGTCGGCAGTCACAGGATCGGGAACCGACCAGTGAGCCCAGTCCGCACCGGCAAGTTCTTCGTGGGCCCGGTCGCAGACGGTGACGATCAGGTCGTGTGCCTGAGCATGGACGTCAAGCTTGCGTGGCGAAACATCCAGGATCGCAAGACCGTGGCGGTTTGCGGCAGCAATTGCGGCCGGATTAATCCGTTCGCCGGGCGCCGTACCACCAGAAATGGTCGGGACGCTACTGTGTTGTCGCCACGCGGCTGCGGCGAGATGTGACCTGGCCGTGTTGGCACTGCAGACGAACACCACCCGGCCGGCAACAATGTGTTCCCTGGTCAGTGGGCCGGTCGCCAAACCATGGATGTCATTGAGCGTGAAATAGACGCGCCGACGATCGCCTTCTGAGCGCCGTTTCGTCACGAGGCCCGCATCCACGAGTTGTTTCAGGTGGTGAGCGAGCAGATTCGAAGGTATCGACAACATCTCGCCGAGCTCGGATGAGGAGCGGTCACTGAGTGTCAGCATCTCGACGATCTGCAGGCGCGTGACATCAGACAGCGCGGCGTGTCGCGCTGCCCGGATGCTCAAGGCTTCAAATCGCTCAATGTTCATTGAGTCAATCTTGACTGAGTGATCATCGCGAGTCAATATGACTCCATGAGCAACTCAGATGTGCCACCACTCGCGCGACGCCTCCTGGCCGAGTTTCTTGGATCCGGCGTCCTCGTGGCCATCGTGGTTGGGTCAGGAATTGCGGCCCAGCGTTTGTCTCCAAACGATGTGGGGCTGCAACTTCTGCAGAACAGCCTCGCGACGGTGTTCGGTCTTGCCGTCCTCATCCTGGTGCTTGGCCCAGTCTCGGGAGCCCATTTCAACCCGGTCGTGTCGATCGCAGACTGGCACTTTGGTCGTCGGTCGAGAAGTGGCCTGACCGGCAGCGGGGTCGCCGTGTATTCGATCGTGCAAGTAGCGGGCGGTATCGCCGGCGCCGTGCTTGCCAACCTGATGTTCGAAGTCCCGATTGCGCTCTCAACCCGAGATCGCATGAGCGTGGCCCATCTCCTCGCGGAAGTCGTGGCGACAAGTGGCCTGCTCATCGTCATTTTCGCACTCGTGAGGACGGGACGCGCAAACCTCGTCGCTCCGGCCGTCGGTGCCTATATCGGCTGCGCCTATTGGTTCACGAGCTCAACTTCATTCGCTAATCCCGCCGTCACCATCGGCCGCGTGTTCTCCGACACGTTTGCCGGCATTGACCCAACTTCATCCTTGGCCTTCGTCGCGGCGCAACTCGTCGGTCTCGTGATTGGTGTCGTCCTCATCCACGCCCTGTGGCCAACCGCCAACCAGCTCCCCGCGCCCACCCCCATCAATCTTGAACACGCAGAAAGTGACTAGCAATGTCTCAATCACCGACCACGTTCGACCCCTATCCCGGAATTGTCGATGACCTCGCCTACACCTATGAGGGTGTGTTCACCCGCGAACGCGTTGCTGCGACGGTGCAAGCCGCGCGTGACGTGCTTGAGTCGACAGCAAAGGTCAAGACCTATCTGCCGGTGTTTGTGGCACGGCAAGCTCGTGAGCAGCTCATGGCCGCCGCACAAGCGGAAGGTCTCGTAGCCAAGGCTGTGCCTGAGATCGTTTTTGTTTGTGTGCAGAACGCAGGTCGCTCGCAAATGGCAGCAGCGCTCACCGAGCACCTGTCTGCGCGCCGCGTGCACGTGCGCACCGCCGGCTCTGCTCCGAGCGGCGAAATCAACTCAACCGTCGTCGAAGTGCTTGCGGAACGCGGGATCGACCTAACGACCGCCTACCCGAAGCCCCTCACTGACAATGTCATTCGCGCCGCCGACGTCATCGTGACTATGGGATGCGGTGACGCTTGCCCTGTGCTGCCCGGCAAGCGTTACGAGGACTGGGACGTGGCTGACCCGGCAGGCCAACCGATCGAGGTCGTGCGCGACATTCGTGACGACATTCAGGCCCGAGTAACCAACTTGCTCCGCCAAATTCTTGACTAACTCGCCCACGAAACTGACTCGAATGCGAAGGAGTGCATCAGCATGACCGAAACCACCAAGCCGAGCGTTCTGTTCGTCTGCGTCCACAATGCTGGTCGTTCGCAGATGGCCGCCGCCTATTTGCAGCACCTCTCGGGAGGCGCCGTCGAAGTTCGCTCTGCCGGGTCGGCACCAGCCGACCAGATCAACCCCGCAGCGACCGAAGCCATGGCTGAAGAGGGCATTGACATGTCGGCCGAGTCGCCCAAGATCCTGACGACCGAGGCAGTGCAGGCTTCTGACGTGGTCATCACTATGGGATGCGGCGACACGTGTCCTTACTTTCCTGGCAAACGCTACGAAGACTGGGAGCTCGACGACCCGGCAGGCAAGGGAGTCAACTCGGTGCGACCGATTCGCGATGACATCAAGCGTCGGGTTCTGGGGCTCTTGGACGAGCTCGGGGTTGCGGTTGCTAAGTCAAGTGGGCACGCCTCAGCAGAAGGCACTACGCCCGGCAATTGATGCAGTCTGTGGCAGTTCGCCCCCCAGGCTATTTCTTGTCGGCGGCACCGGGTGAGCAGCAGCTTGGAACCGTTTTTGCTGATTCGCTCTCATTTGAAGGCTGGTTCGAGCCCGGAACGGAAGCCCATGCCAGGCTGCTGCCCATCGCCGAAATCGCGGATGAGGAGGCTCAGTTTGTGGCAACCGAGCGTTCAGCATCAGATCGCAGGATGCAGAACTGGTTGCCTTCCGGGTCGGCAAGGGTGACCCAACCTGTCCCGGAACTGTCGGTGGCGCGGAGGTCAGCGACGAGCGTTCCGCCGAGGCCGAGGACGCGCTGCACTTCTTCATCGCGGTGGAGTCCTGCTCGTGGCCGTAGATCGAAATGCAGCTTGTTCTTTCCTGGCGTCGGGTCAGGAACCTCGAGAAACAGGATGGTGTGGCCTGTGGCCGCATCGTGAATCGGGCACTCCTCGTCGCCCGGCTGGTTCTGTTCGTTGGCCGTGTCGATATAGCCGTCGACGTAGCCAAGTACTGCCTTCCAGAACTCCGCGAGACGGAATGCATCCCGGCAGTCAACGGTGGTGTGCGACACGAAACAGGTCATGTCAGCAAATACAGCCCCAACCGATGACGGCGCGCTACTCGTAGAACCAGTCTTCAGCTTCGGATGCGAGCTTTTGGTGGCGCGCGACAAATGCGATTTCGGAGATCACCCGGAAGATGTCTTCGCGCTCTTCGGTTTCGAGCCCGTAGCCATGGCGCTCGTCGTCCTCACGAATGCCGTGGACCATATTGCGCAAGATCTCGCGGGCCACCGAGATGCGCGGTGCCGTACCAAGCGCTTGAAAGTCGCGGCAGGCGGCGTGGATGCGGCCGACGATCGCCTCGCGGATTTCTGCGGGCGGATAGGGCGGTGATGGCTGCCAATTGTCAAGGGGTGACTCGGTGAGTAGCTGCTCCCAGGTCAGGTGCTTGAGCCTGTTCTCTTGGTATTCGCGCTCTTTCGTGCGTTCTGCCTCACGGCGCCGTGCGTCGCGTTCCTGCTCGGTGATGAGTGCATCCCGATCATTCGCCCAGCGCCACTCGCCCTCGACATCGTGAGCTGCCATGACTGATGTGCTCAAGTGCATCCCGATGACTTGACCCCGGAGAAATTTCGAGGCTGCCTTTTGCATGGCCGGGGTGAGTTCAATCTCACCAAGATGGGTGAACTTTTCGAGAGTCGGTTTCTCGTCCGCCATGCACGCGAACGCCGCTGGTCGGTTGTTCAATGCGAAACGGTTGGAGCGCAGCAGGTTGCAGGACTTTGCGGCCTCAATCGTCGGCAGTGACGTGCAGACCCCGTCGAGTACTCCAAGCATCGCCATCTCTTCGCGGTGGCCGAGGATGACCATGGCGCCGTATCGATCAGTGATCGGATGCGAGTCAGGAAAGAGCGGCGAAGTGCGGAACCCATAGACGGTTCCTGGGGCGGCGGCGAACGGGTGGTCGATGGGGTCTCCGGCCATGGGGTCACCCTACTCAGCAGGGTCGTGCTGGCGCTGTGGAAGCGGTTGACTCTTCGACGACCTGGAGGCGGCTGTCGATGAGTTCATCCACAGTGACTTTGCCGCGTTTGAACAGCGTGAGTGGGTGTAACGAGTCGCATCACTGGTCGCGAAGCGACCGCGCGTAGTACGTTGGCGCCGTGAACCTGGCACATGACGACGACCTGATTGCGGTAGCCACTGAGCTCGCTGCGCGTTTGCGTCACGGCGATACGCACACGGTTGCAGCGGCCGCAGTCGATCGGCAGGGTCGCATCCATTCGGGCGTGAACGTCTACCACTTCACCGGTGGTCCCTGCGCAGAACTCGTTGTGCTCGGTGCGGCGGCTGCGGCACAGGCAGATGCGCTGGTGACGATGGTCGCGGTGGGGAATGGCGGTCGTGGTGTGATTTCCCCGTGTGGTCGCTGTCGTCAGGTGCTGCTTGATCTGCATCCGGATATTCACGTCATCGTGCCGGGCGCGCAGGGGCCCCAGTCGGTGCCAATCGCGAGCCTCTTGCCCTATGCCTACTTGCAGGCCGAACAGATGCCAGAAGTCGTGCTCGCCGGGGTGCTCGTGTGTCGCTCTGAGGCCGAAGCTGCAATCGTGCGGGCTCATCTTCCTCGGCACATCGAACTCACCCATGCCGAAGCCGGGTGTCTCGAGTTCTCGGTAGTGCCCGGTGCCTCCGCCCTCGAGTGGTTGGTCACTGAACGCTTCGTCAATGAGGATGCGTTCCGCGCCCACCAAGAACGAGTGGCAACCAGCGAGTGGGGCCGCGCCACGGCGGGAATTGAGCGTCGCTACGAGGTCACGGGGCTCTCGACTACGGCGTGATGTCGCGGTATCACTTACGTGAAGGGGGAATCGCGATGACTGCAGATATCCATGAGATGCCTGATGAGCCGTCTTTGGAGACAGGAACAGTTGTCGCGGACACCGCCTGGGACTGGTTGAAAGAAACACTCGCAGACCTCGGTGACGATGGCGTGATGGCCTCAGCGTGGCGTTAATAGATTCGCTGTTTGAAATGTCGATCACTCGGTCGACCGGCTTCAATTACGCGAAGCATGTCGTGAACTCGGTGGCGACTACCGAATGATTCCTGCGTAGGCGTGGAAGGCCAACAAGGCTGTCCGTGAAGGCGCCGCGTAGGCTCGATCGTTGACCGCAAGTTCAGACCGCATCACGAGAGCCAAGCATGACGCCATCCGACCGCCAGTACGCATCCAAATCTGAGTCAGAGCGCGCCCCTCGGCCACGGTACCTCGTGCCGCTCGACTTGGTTCGCGGCGGTCTCATCGGCACCGCCGAGCTCGTGCCCGGCGTCTCGGGTGGCACAGTTGCGCTCGTCACCGGCGTCTACGACCAGCTCATCGACTCGGCCGACCACGTCGTTCAAGCCGGTCGCAAGCTACTGTTTGGCCCCGATCGGTGGCGTTCGGCGCTCGCGGAACTGCGCCGCACAGATTGGTGGCTCATCGTTCCGGTGCTCATTGGCATGGCCACGGCAGTCCTCACACTCGCCGGCGTGATGAAGGGATTCGTCACTGACGAACCCGAACTCTCGCGGGGCCTGTTCTTCGGGCTCGTCGCCGCGAGCGTGATCGTGCCGCTTCGGATGCTGCCCGCTCGGAAGGAAGGCCGGGCACCGTTCGTAGAGTGGCTGATGTTCGGCGGCGCCATCGTTGCCGCGTTCGTGCTCACGAGCTTCGCAGGCGGGCAGTCGGTTGAGGATCCGGCACTACCACTGGTGTTTCTGGCCGCAGCGATCGCCATCTGTGCGCTCGTGATTCCGGGCATCTCGGGGTCGTTCTTCCTCCTTGCTGTCGGGCTTTACGCGCCCACGCTCACTGCGGTCGACGAGCGAAACCTGCCGTACATCGGCACCTTCCTCCTTGGTGCGATCGCCGGCCTTGCCGCATTCGTCAAGGTGCTGCACCACCTCTTGCACAACCACCGACGGTCAACGCTCATCGTCATGGCGGGGCTCATGATCGGCTCGCTGCGGGCACTCTGGCCCTGGCAATCAACCGAGGCTGAGGGAGCTGGAACGCTCCTCGCACCGACCGATCCGGTTTGGGGCCCGATCGGGCTGGCCGTGCTCGGTGCGGTTGTCGTCATCACGCTCATCCTCGTCGAGGAGCGATTGAAGGCTGGGCCCTCGCAGCATCGCGATGTCGAGCCTGACTCGACGTTCTCGTGACTGGCGTAGCACGCGGTGCTACGCTTCAGTTGTGACTGAAATCGTGAGCCAACGCGAGTTGCGCAATGAGAGCGGTCGCATCATGAGCGAACTCGATGCGGGCCGTTCCTTCATCGTGACTCGTAATTCGGTTCCGGTCGGTGAACTGCTCCCACTTCGCCGTGCGCGTCTTGTCGATGCAAGGCTCGTAGCTGAGATGTTCCGTGCTGCGCCTCGCGTCGATGGTGCACGATTCCGGCATGATCTTGATGTGTCGGTCGACCAAAATACCGAGCCTCGTGCCTAACCGACTCGCGGCCGGACTCCTCGACACATCGGTAGTCATTGATCTCGACATCATCGACGCCGAGCTACTCCCACTCACTGTCGGTGTTTCGGCGATCACCATGGCTGAGCTTGGCGCCGGACCAGCTGCTACCACCGACCCAGCCGAGCGTGCCCGGCGCCAAGACCGCCTACAGCGCGCCGAGGCAGCGTTCGAAGCGATTCCTTTCGGTAGCGAGGCTGCGCGCGCCTACACGAGGGTCTATGCCGCCGTAGTTGCAACTGGGCGCCAACCTCGAAGCCGCTTCGCCGACCTGCTCATTGCGGCGACAGCCATGGCTGAAGAGCTGCCCCTGATCACTCGAAACCCAAACGACTTTCAAGGCCTTGATGATCTGGTTCGAGTTGTCGCGGTCTGAGCCAGGGGGTACATCCAACGACAGCTATCGAGTCACTCGTCGAACTGGCAGGCTCACCTAGGCTCGCGACATGACTGTGCACTTCTACACGGCAACAAGCCTCGACGGGTTCATCGCGACGACCGACCACTCCCTCGACTGGCTCTTCAAGCAAGATTTCGATCCGGCCGGTCCGATGAACTACACCGAGTTCTTAGCGGACATGGGCGCACTCGTGATGGGAGCATCCACGTACCAATGGCTTCGGGATGCGGAACCGACGTGGCCGTACGAAGTGCCGACGATCGTCATGACACATCGAGATCTCGAGGCGTCAGCAGAGGCTGACGTGAAGTTTCGGCAGGGAGATGTTCGCGAGATTCACGCTGACCTCGTTGCCGCAGCCGGCGACAAAGACATCTGGATCGTTGGCGGTGGCGACATTGCCGGACAATTTGCCGACGCGGGTCTCCTTGACGAAATCTGGGTGCAATTCGCCCCGGTCACGCTCGGCGCAGGGCAACCACTGCTGCCGCGAGCACTCGACCTTGAACTCATCGAACTTGCCCAGAACCGAGCATTCGTGTGTGCGCACTATCGGGTGGTGAAGCAGTAGCGCGTCGACCACCAGCCGACGAAGACTCACGGAATCAATACCGGCCTGCGTTGTTATCGTCAGTGCGCCATGAACAATTGTTCACCCGCGCATCCACGTCGCGTTGGCCGCATTCGGCCACCAACTTCGAAGGAGCAATCTCAATGAGCCACGCACTTCAGGATTCGGGCGGCGCGCCCGTCACCGTCGAACTCGACGAGGCCGGCAAGGCCTACGTCATCAAGGTCGAGGGCGGCGAAGTCGCTGGCCGCGCGCACTTCGTGGCAGGGCCTACCGAAGGCGAGCGCATTTTCTATCACACCGAAGTCGATGCAGCATTCGGTGGACGCGGGCTGTCGAAGGTGCTCGTCGCCGAGGCACTCGCCGACTCACGCGAACGCGGCGTCACCGTCGTGCCGCTCTGCCCGCTCTTTGTGCGCAAGCTCGCGCAGACTGGCGACGACTACGTCGCCGAGGGCGGCAAGTACCGCAAGGCAACCACCACCGACATCGGGCTTGTGAGCTAACGCCGCACATGAACGACAACCGACCCTTCATCGACAAGTCGCAACCCGAGGTCTACCGAGCGATGGTGCGCACGGCGCAAGCTTCGCGCGCAGCAGCCAACGAGGCGGGCCTCACCGACGCACTCATCGAACTCGTGAACACCCGTGTTTCGCAAATCAATGGCTGCCGCACCTGCCTCGGCATCCACGCCCCAGCCGCGCGCAAGGCGGGCGTTGACCCCGTCAAGATCGACGTGCTCGCGGCTTGGTACGAAGCCGAGGTTTTCGATGCGCAAGAGCGTGCAGCACTCCGCCTCGCAGAATCGCTCACGGTGATTGACAAGACGGCCGACCGCGACGCGATTGCGGCCGAGGTCGGCGAGCACTTCACGAGCGAGCAGATCGGCGCACTCGAATGGTCGATTGTGCTGATCAACTCGTTCAACCGCATCTCGATCGCGAGCGATCACCCGGTCATCGGCGCCAAGCGCGCCTAATGCCCAAGCGTGAGTGCCAGGATGAAAGACATGGCACGCATCCTGCGCTTTGACCACATCGGCATCACTGTTGCCGACCTCGACCTCGTGACCGAGTTCTTCACCGCACTCGGATGCGAGGTCGAAGGCCGCGCGACCGTGCAAGGCGAATTCATCGACACGGTCTGCGGCATCTCCGATGCACACTGCGAGATCGTCATGCTGCAACCACCGGGCGGTGGAACGAGTCTCGAGCTCGCGAAGTTCGTGCATCCGGATGCGACGCCAGGCTCGCCGACGGCCATGGCGAACGAACTCGGGCTACGCAATGTCGCCTTCGAAGTTGATGATCTCGACGCGGCTGTCGCATGGGCCGCAGGGGAGGGTTACGGACTCGTCGGAGGCATCGGTGAGTAGGAGGATGCGTGGCGCATGGCCTATGTGCGCGGGCCGGAGAGCCTCATTGTGTCGCTCGCCGAACGCGTGCGTGAATTATGAGCCGCGAAGTAGGGGAACGGCTCACCGAGTATCTGCAATTGCCGCGCACCCGCCGCGGCGACTACGGCTGGGGCCGGGTGGTCGCCGCGCTCGTATTGCTCACGGTTGGCTGCGCGGCCATCGTTGGCGGTGTCGGCACTGCGCTGGCGCTCGCGAGCACCGCCGACGGCTCGCCACCGCCGGTCGTCGGCATCCTGCAGGTCGGCGTAATCGGCCTCTGGGTCGCCATCGTCTGGCTCGTCGCCTGCACACTCTTTGGGATGCGCTTCGGCGACCTGGTCTCGTGGCGTTCCCGAGTGCGCTGGCGGCTACTTGGCATTTCGACGGCTATCTCGGTACTGGGACTCGGTGCTTACACGCTTGCGCTCGCGGCGATCAACGGTTCCTCGCTCGTGCCGCTCACCGGCGCTATTTGGCTTGCAATACTCGTGGCGCTCATCCTGGTGCCAATTCAGGCGGCCGCAGAAGAACTGCTTTTTCGCGCGTTCGTGCCCCAAATCATCCTCGCTAAGACGGGCGTCAACGCGGTGAAATACGTCGTCGTCGCGGTCATCTCGAGCGTGGTGTTCGCTTCGCTCCACGGGGCTGGAAGCATCGGCGGGCTCATCATGTTTGCCCTGTTCGGCGTGGTGTTTGCGACGCTCGTGTACTTCACCGCCGGCGTCGAAGCCGCGATCGCATTGCATGCGGTCAACAACCTGCTCGTCATCGTCGGCGGCATGCTCACCGGCCGCGAGGCAAAACCGGGCGAAGTCGACAACGCGCTATCGCCCGCGACGTTCGCGCAACTCGGCGTGATGATCGCAATTGCGGTGGTCATCGCGTTCATCGAACGGCGCCGCACAGGCACACCTCGCTAGGGTTCGGCGAGAAGCGGCGCATCGAGGGTGATGTGTCGAGGCAGGAGATGTGGCAATGCTGACCGAGTTCATTCGAGACCACGCCTTCACCGCTGCGTGGTTCGGGCTCATGACCGGAGTCTGGCTCGGCTGGGCCCAGGAAGATCCGCCACAGCGTTGGCGACCCTGGCTCGGTGCGGGCTCGGTGATTGGCCTCGCTATCGCCGGTGCGTTTGGCTACAGCGTTGTGCGAAATTGGGCGACCGCCAGTGCCCTCGAGGGGAAGTATCAGTGGTTTGGCGTGCTCGTTGCGGCCGAGGTGGTGGCCGCAGGCATCGGCTGCTTGCTCCTCGCGCGCCGTGGCCAGGGACGCTGGATGGCGTGGTGGGTGGCGATTGTCGTTGCGCTCCACTTCATTCCGCTCGCGTTCATGCTCGAGGATGCTTCGCACGCGGTGCTCGGGCTCGTGCAATTGGTGCTGCTCGCGCTCATTTACCCGCGACTTCGCAGGGAATCCCGCACCACGAGTGCTTGGACCGGCGCGGTGATGGGTGGCGCGCTGCTGCTGTTCGCGGTGATCTCCGCAGTGATGTTCTTTGTGCGTCACGGCACCCCCTGGTGACGCCGGATCGCCTCACAACTCTGGCGAATATCGTGGGCACATGGCTGACTTCGTGCTCCCGCAACCCGGACTCTTCGCGCTCGGCACCCCGGTGCAGACCTTCCTTGAGTTTGATCTGATTGAGCCTGCCGCGGCCGATGCGCAATTGCTCACTTCGATCAACTCGCTCGTATCGGGCATCAAAACCGGCCAAGGATGCAACGTGTCTATTGGCGTGCGCCCGAGTCTGTGGGCGCGCGAGCGCCCGGATGCGAGCCCCACCGGCGTGCACGACTTCGCCGAACCGGTGACTGGCGACGACGGTTTCAGCATGCCCGCCACCCAGCACGATTTGGTGGTGTGGGTCGCCGGGGGCCGTCCCGATGCGGTATTCGACGAGGGGCACCACGCGGTCGTAGCGCTCGCCGAAGTCGCCCGGCTTGCCCACGAGAACAAGGGCTGGAACTACCACGGCAATATCGACCTCACCGGGTTCATCGATGGCACCGAGAACCCAACCATCGCCGACGCCGCCCACACCTGTCTCGTGCCGGAAGGCCCAGGGCGCGGCTCGTCGGTGCTGCTCTTGCAGGAGTGGCGGCACAATCTCGCGGCCTGGGATGCGGCGGGTGTCGAGACGCAGGAGCGAGCCATTGGCCGCACCAAGCGCGACAACGTCGAACTCGATCCGAAGCCCGCTGGCGCACACAACGCGCGCACTGATCAGGATGTCGTCGGCAAGATCCTGCGCAAGAACATCCCGATCGGCGGGGTCTCCGACCCAGGAACGCTCTTCATCGGACTCTGTGCCGACCAGCGCATCCTGCACACCATGCTCGAGCGCATGGCTGGGCAGGGTGGTGAGCCGCGTGACGACCTCACTCGGTACACAACCGCGAACACCGGCGCGTACTACGTGCTGCCTGCGGCGGAAGCGTTCGTCTAGTCTGCACGGTCGAGGCCCGTACGCGGCTCGATAGGATGACGGGTGTTTGGTCGGGCACACGGATGGGAGGCGGCATGCGACTCATTCGATGCACGCGCTGCGGCGGCACACAATTTCACGAGACGGCCACCGAAATGGAATGCCACTGGTGCCGGGCTCGATACCTCAAGGAGTCGCCGGAAGCCGCGAGGCCAGCATCCGTTGTCGACCTCAGTGGTGACGTTGAAGCGCTGCTCCGCAAATGCGAGACCGACCCGGCGAATCGTGCCCGCTATGCGAGCCTCGTGCTCGATATCGACCCGACCAATGTGCGAGCGCTGTCGTATCTGCGCTGAGTGAGAGAAGACGATGAAGACACAAGACATTGCGGTGGCCAACGGGTTCGACACCAACACGCTCGAGCTGTGGATCAAGCAGGCCGGAGTGCCGCATAAGGTCGGCTTCTTCAGTAGTGACATGGAAATCGACGACATGCACGTGCCCTCGGTCGTCGCGCAGTTCCGTACCTACCTCGAGCAAACCGCGCGCGACCGACATGCGGCAGCCATTGCTGAGGATGAGAAGCGTCGCACCATGGCGAGCATGCTCATCACCTCGGGCTTCAACTTCGACGGCTACACGATCACGCGGTACTCGGGCTATATCTCGGGCGATGATGCGATGTCGCTTGACCGTCCACGCCATGGATGGTTTGGCGGCGTCGACAGTGACGTGGCCTCCGGGCTCATGCGCTCGCTCGTGCAGATTCGCCGCAATGCCCTCGCCGAACTCAAAGAAGCGGCCTATGCACTCGGCTGTAACGCGGTGATCGGTGTCGACTTTGACTACATCACCCTCGACCCAGAAACGCGCAATAACCAGGGCGGCACGCTCTACCTGCCGTTCCTGTTCGCGGTGACCGCGAATGGCAATGCGGTCGTGATCGAGAAGAACAAGTAGCCGCTACGGCACATACGACTTCGTGCGCGCGAGGTCGGTGATCAGTCGTGGATTGTCGACCGCCATCCGCGCGAGCAGCTCTTGGGCGCGGGGCGGTGCCCCATCGCGGCCTTCAGCGGCAATCCAATTGAGTTCGTCTTGCATGAGGCCGACGAATTGGAGGAACTCAAGGCGGCCATGCAGTGTGTCGATGCCGCTCATCACCGTATCGGCGACGAACACGCCGCTGTTGATGAGGGACCCCTCGGCGAACGGATTTCCGGTGCCACCCACGACTTCGAACGGCGCGAACCAAATACCTCGACTGTTCGTGTACTCGGCTGCTGAGCTGAGCACATTTGTGGCCCAGAGCGATGCGAAAGGATCGTCGGTGCGAATCTGCATCGTCATCTCGTAACCCCAACCACTGTGTTCGAGTCCGAAGTAGTCCTCGTGCGCGTACAAGTCAGACATGCCAAACGTGACGAGGTGCTGGACGTCGTCAGCGGCCTTGTAGAAGCTATAGCCATCGATGAATTGGGTGCCGCCAAGGCTTGCTCGATCGGCAAAATCTGTGGCGAAATGAGTCGGTTCGACACCCGGATATTGCGTTGCGAACGCGGCTTCAATGGCATCCCAACCGGGCGCCCAATCGTCTTCGGCCTCTGCGCGGGCAATGTACTCGTCGCGTGACATCATGCGCCTATCTTGACGTGCCACCTTGAAACATCGCGGCATGACCGCGCATGCCATCATCAATTACATGGATGCTCTGCGCTCAATCGTGCTGTTCGTACTCGTTGCGATCGCGGAGATCGGTGGGGCGTGGCTGGTTTGGCAAGGCATTCGCGAAGAGCGGGGCCTGGTCTGGGTCGGTGGCGGCGTCATTGCGCTCGGCCTCTACGGTTTGATTGCAACGCTCCAGCCGGAAGCAAACTTTGGCCGCATCCTTGCCGCGTACGGCGGAGTATTCGTCGCCGGATCGCTCGCCTGGGGCATGGTGGTCGATGGGTTTCGGCCCGATCGCTGGGATGTGATCGGCGCAATCATCTGTCTCGTCGGCGTTTCCGTGATCATGTACGCACCGCGAAGCTCGTAGTGGGCAGCCGGTGTGCCACGAAACTCGGATGCGGCACGCCTAGAGTGCGAACATGGCTGACCATCTGCGTGAACTGCTTCGGGCTCTGCCCGGTTTTCCTCCTGAGCTGCCGGTGCTTGATCCGACGGATGTGCCAGACGACCCGATGGCGCTGTTTCGCGAGTGGTTGGATGCGGCGATCGCCTCGGGTGCGCGTCAGCCGCACGCGTTTGACTTGCTGACGCTGAACGCCGAGGGTGCACCGGTGGGCCGGGTGCTCATCATCAAGGCCATCGACGAACGCGGGATTCACTTCTCTACCCACGCGAGTTCACGCAAGGGTGGGCAACTCGAGGACGAGAATCGTGCATCCATGCTCTTTTTCTGGCGCGAATCGGGACGGACGGTGCGTATCTCGGGCTTTGCCACGCCGCTGAGTGACGAAGAGTCGCAACGTGATTGGGAGCAGCGCCCGACGTATGACGGGGCGCCGAACCTGGACTGGCGCGTCTATGCGCTAGACCCGAGTGAGTTTGAGTTCATGCAGGCCCGCGAGGACCGCCAGCATGTGCGCCTTGAGTATCAGCGCGAGGTTGACGGGTGGCAGCACGGTCTCGTGGCGACACCGGCTGGCTAGGCTCGACGCATGACGTTCAACGCCGAACCGTTCACCTACCGCATTGCGAAGTCAGGCGATGTGCACATCTCCCGCGAAGGGCGACTTGTCGTCATGGTTCGAGGAAACGCCGCCGCGAAGCTCGCGGCTGCGCTCGGCAATGGGGATGAGTCAGACCAGCAACTCCTCGCCCGTGCCACCGGCAACTACAAGCGTGGCAATGAGCGCCTGGCCGGGTCGAAGCGGCGCTAAGGGGTCCTAGGCCGCCTCAACCAGTCGCAGGGGTAGCTCTGTTACCCCGCGCGGCGAGGCAGAGAAGAAGCCAACAAGCTCGATGTTGTGCTTGGCAAGCTCGCGTTGCGCGACTTCGAGCCACACCTGAGCCAGCAAGCGGATAATCGGGCGTGCGGAGCTGATCGCCACGATCACCCGCGGAATGGGAACCTGCCGCAGGGTGCGGAATACGTGACTGCGGCGATCTTTCTCACAGTGCCAGGGCATGTCACTGATGACGATCGGCGGCGGCACGATGCGATTTTCCTCATCGACGAGCAAGAACAGGATGGAGTCGCTCAGCCGTTCATTCAAGCCAAGAAACAGGTCAACGGCGTCAGCCGCGAGGCCAGGGGTAGTGATCGGGAGTTCGGTCCAGTTTTCGGGGAGGTCGCGATAAGTCATGCCCGAATAATGACGTTGACAGCGGAAATCCGCCCGGGCTCACCGTGGGTCTGTGGATGAATCGAAATTCGCGCACCTGTGGTCAAACTTGCGGAACCTAAGCTGTGGGCATGCTTATTTCCGAGGCCGAGAGTATTGCCCATGACCTGCACTCATTTGATGAAACTGAGACCGCGCAATGGGTGCTTGATTGCAGCGAAGAAGAGCTGGTTCGGGTGTGTTCGGTGGCGGATTGGTTGCTCTACAACGGACCGAAATCCCCTTCGGGGAACAGCATGATGATCTTGAAAGCGCTCGCGCTGGCCGCCGTGTATGTGCACGAGGGCGAGCCGCGAGAGCTCCGGCGAAAGCGTCGCCGCATCCTGGAAGAACCAAAGCTCCAGGGTGGCCGGTTGCCGAATTGGGAACTCCAACGCAGCCTGCCGAAGGACTACGGCGTCGGTGACAATGCCCGGGAGTTTTGGCAGACCGACTAGCGTGAGCTGGGCGTATCGAACGACTGAGCGAGTTGTTCGCCAGCGTTAACGATGTGCTCCTGCATCGCAGCGCGAGCCTCATCGACATCGTGGGCCGACATGGCCGCGAGAATGCGCGAATGGTCATGCGCGGATTCGCCCGACCAGCCCTCAATCGACGGATAGTACGAGCGGGGCACGTAATGCGACACGATCGACAGGATGCGGTTGAGCTTTGGTGGCTCTTCGCAGTTGAGGGTGTAGCTGGGGTCCGCGGG